>JBLWWJ010000029.1:0-5772 GCA_048268005.1 Ancylomarina sp. | reverse complement strand
TCGCCTATGCCATTTAGCTTTTGTTACAGGTTGTTGAAAACATTCGTGTGAGAGAAAAACATCACCATTATTTTTGGTTGATATAGACAGCTTTGACATGGATATTTGCTACTAAAAGAACTAAGACTGAATGACAATTTGCGCACCTCCCCCGCGCGTAATTCTTCATAAAACACATGAGTCTTTAGAAGTCACAAAAGTCAAACCCTGCGCCTGGTATCAATTACTTTCGAGCAAGGTTGGCAAAAGAAAAGCAAATTGGATAGGCTGAGTTTCCCTTTATAAATTCCGTGACAAAGCGAATGAGATTAAGCAGAGAGCGGAATCACGTGATCACAAGCAAAATCAAGCTAAATAAAACACAAGTTTTAAAGTATAGTCAAAACTAGTAAAACAATCAGAGTTCAACTCATGAGGGAAATCCCACTAAAGCAGAAATGGCAACAAGCTTGCCAGCGAGTGCCATTACGAATCAATTACCTGTAACGGTCTTGCTAAGTTTTCGTGGGCGATTAAAAGAACCAACCCTTTCAAACCGCGCGGAAGCAAGCCGCTTAATTTTGTTTATATTTTTTTGCAAACCAAATCTAGGTGGCTTGCTGGTGTTTATTAATTGAACTAAACTTTCGAATCGCTCATAACCGCCCATGAAATTTAGCTTTTGTTGTAGGTAGTGCGTTATTTTTTCTTAAAAATTTGTTTGAAATATATTCTCTTTGCTAGAATCAAAATTAGAATAGATACAATGAAAATCCACCAATAATTATTTAATTGTTCAGGCAAGTGCTCTCGAAAACCGAATGTGATAATTAAAATAATGGATGCGTAAATTGTTATTATAAGGTCTAAATATTTCATTGTTTCAAATTATTAAATTCCAGTGTTTTGTTAATTCATTTTATTTCTTGATCCATAAATCCAAAAGTCAGATATTTATTCTTGTCCGCATTTAAAATCTTTTTTGCTGAATTCAAGATATCGTATATATCTTCAGATTCGGTAATTATTTTTCCATAAATATCATCAGGTTGCACATATGAGAAATCATAAATACTTTCGATTCCTTCTTGTCTATCATCAAACACTTCATGTAGAACCAAACTGTATGAATTTTCATTTCGTTCTATTGCAATCCATTTAAAAACATCAAATTCGTTAATTTTCGTTTTACAAATGAATTGTTCGATTGATTTATTTGATCTTAAATATGATTTTATTTGACTTTCAATTAAATACTTCATGTTCTGTTTGCTGCTAAGCATTACCTACAACGGATGGCGCTATGTAACGTAGGCGCCATAGTTGATTTATGTTTCAAATTTCATAAAAAGGAAAGGTAGCTATTTTAGAGTTACATTTAACTATAACAATTCTAAAATGGCTACCTTGCCGTTGCTCATTAAAAGCACAAAACGTTCGAAAACCCTCTACCCGCCTATGTTATATGAGCGCGTGTTGTGTTTTCGTGCGTTGTAATTAGTAGACTGTCCGTATTTAGAGGAACTTAATACTAGGAAAAGTTTCGGTTTGAGTGTCCGTTTTTATACGACTTAACAAAGTGTGTGGTAAAACTTAATAGCCAATGGGGTCATCACTTCCCATCTCCTTTCTTAATCTGCTTATTGTAACCGGCGAAACTCCCAAATAAGATGCAATATCTTTTAAGGGTACTCTTTCTCTTACGTTCGGATTAGTCCTTATTAAATCAAAATATCTTTCCTTAGCTGTCCTTGATTTATACTCATCCATTTCCTTTATTGTCTTTGCGAAATTGTATTCAATAAAACAGCGCCCCCAATTTGCCCAATCACAATACTCATTAAACATTGCCTTCACATCCTTGACTTTCACCCTATAAAATAGACTGTCCTCAATCAACTCAATAGTCTCATTGATGTAATCCATATTGATATAAGAACTTAAGGAAAAGCAAATATCTCCTTCAAATCCAAACCACACAACCTTTTTATTCCCCTCTTCATCAATGTAATGAGTTTTAATAGCTCCCTCCTCGACAAAAAACAGGTAGGGTGATTTCTCTAATTCATGTATCAAAACTTCACCTTTTTTCAAACGGATTGGTTCAAGCTTATCAATTATAAGATTTTTGCTTAGACTTGATAACTTATAGTACCCATCAATTGCAGACATTACATTTCTCATAAAATACAACTTTTTGATTCGGACTTAACAAATGTAAAGCAAAATGTTATTAGACTGAAATATATTTGCAGTCATGAAATCAACAGGTATAAATAAAGCGAAAAATACAATTGCAATTTTTGATATTGATGGTACTTTAAGAAACACGATAGACCCTTGGATGTTGCTCCACAATCACCTGGGAACAGCAGTTGAGGGTGAAAAGTATTATAAAGCTTGGGTAAACAATGAAATATCTTATACGAGAATGACTGAATTGGATGCTGCTCTTTGGAAAGGCATACCTAAAAATGAGATGCTAAAGGTTCTTGATTTTAACCCTATCCGAAAAGGCAGTAAGGGTTTAATTAATTGGTTTAAAGCAAAAAAAATTCCATGCCTTGGTATTAGTACGGGGCTATCATTCTTAAACGATATGACGGCTAAAGAACTGGGGCTGGATGAGGTGATATCAAATGAAATTTTATTCAATAATGGCATTTGCACAGGCGAGGTTAATATTCATGTTCAAGAAGATTCAAAAGATCAGGTATTAAAACAACTATTGAAAAAATATAAGATTGACTTAGGCAATATTATCTCTTTTGGTGATGGGCCTGCAGATATTTCAATGTTCAAACTATCTTCTTTATCTGTTGCTGTATTTCCAAGATCAAAGGAGGTTAGCAATAGTGCCGATTATACGATTGACTCAGAGCCTATAGATCAAATTATCAAAAAATTGTCTGAATTAAGCTAGTAAGCATAAGCAAGCTATAGGTATAACAATGACTATTCTAATTTATATCATGATTCACATGAAGTGCAACACTTAAGTCAAGTTTTAATGCACTAAAAATGAAACTTAATTTTTAAATATAGCGACTCACTTGCATCAGGTTTTTGTTTTGCCACATTTCTCACCTTGAAATCCGAAACGCCAGTTTCGAAAAGAGTACAAAACAAAAGATGTAAGCCAGAGGAAAAGGTCTCGTTTTACAACCATTTTATCTATTAACAAAATCCGTATTTCAATGATGAAATATCTCAATGTCGTACGCATAAACGCAGCATGACATTGAGGTTCTTTATTGTGATATGGATGTAAATTTTCAAAACATGATGAGACTTTGGAAGCAACACTCAGGTGAATACAAAAAAACACTTTCACTTAGCATTCCTGTGATTATCGCACAGGCAGGACAAATTACAGTAGGATTAATCGATAATGTCATGATTGGTCAATTAGGAACAACCCAATTTGCTGCAGCATCCTTTACAAACACTTTATTTAGTCTGGTTTTGATTTTTGGGATGGGCTATTCATATGCTTTAACACCACTGATTGGTAAAAGTTGGGGCGAAAAAGATCACGATTCAATTGGTTCGTGGATAAAAAATGGGATACTCGCCAATGTCTTTATGGGCGTGGTATTAGCCTTAGTATTGCTTATTCTGTACGTACTTATTCCCCATATGGGCCAGCCCGAGTCCATTCTAGAATCGTCACAAGATTATTTAGCCATACTCATTAGTTCAGTTATCCCGATGATGGCATTTTATGGCTACAAACAATTTGCCGAAGGTGTGGGCGATACCAAAACAGCCATGAAAATTATGCTTTGGGCCAATGTGATCAACACGGTAGGTAACTATGTGTTTATGTATGGCAAATTGGGCGCGCCCGAAATGGGATTGACTGGCGCAGGTATTGGAACCTTATTGGCTCGCATATTTATGGCTCTCGCTTTTATCATTCTTTTCTATAAGAATCAGAAGTACAAACTATTTGTGAAATTGTACAATCAAAGCGTTTTCTGTTGGGACAGGTTTGTACAAATTTTAAAACTGGGAATCCCTCTGGGAGGACAAATTGTAATGGAAGCCTGTGCCTTCGGATTATGTGCCATTATGATGGGCTGGCTGACTGAAGTCGACCTGGCTGCACACCAAATAGCGATTACCCTATCTACCCTCGGATTTATGATTTATCAGGGACTTGGGGCAGGTACAAGCATACGAGTGAGCCATTACCGAGGAGAGAACAATAAGGATGGGATTGTGAGAGCAACTAAAACCGCCATGAATTTAATGTTCGCCTACACAGCTTTTATTGTTATTGTATTTATTGGTGGCCGTCATCTACTTCCTCTGCTGTTTACAACAGATATTAAGGTTATTAATCTGGCAGCACAAATGCTAATTGTTTGTAGTATTTTTCAACTTATTGATGGTGTACAAATTATACTTGCCGGAACATTAAGAGGTTTTGCAGACGCCAAAATTCCGGCTATCATCACCTTTATTTCTTATTTTATCCTATCTATTCCATTTAGCTATATGTCCGCTTTTGAATGGGGATTTGGCGCAGTGGGTATCTGGTTCGGCTTTCCTGTTGGACTTTTAGTCAGCTCAAGCCTATTCCAAATGCGATATAAATATCTACTCAGAAGATTTTAATTAACACGGCACCAAAGTGACGTACAAAATATGTCGCCTTGGTGCTGCCATATTATCATTAAAATTGGGAGTGCCACTTATGCTTATTCAACAGTATTGTATTTAATTAATTGTACTCATTTTCAAATTCAGTACTGCCAAACTTTTAATCTACTTCAATTAGTGTAAACATTTATCAGGATGACACAGCATGAAACACAACGGTTTGGCCATATGAAGTGGGCCGGGTGCGTGTGGTATATTCGCTTTCTTGTTTTTACTGCTGCTGGCGCGGGAGCTAAACTCCCCAAAAACCACCAAAGCCAGGACTACTTTATGATGGCTTGTTAGCCAAAGTTTTTATTACCAATGTTTTTGGAACAGCTTGGGACAAATCTTTTTCATTGAATTTGGATTGTCTTCTTGCCAATCGAACTCAATTTGAGGATAATAACCTTCCATTTTTAGAAAAGTTTCCATATCTCTATAGTCGTAGATTTCTTTTCCGGTTTTTAGCATAAAAGCTTCATTGGGCATATATAAAAAAGGTTCTAATTCGTAATCAAAGAATAACTTCTTTTCAATATCAGATAGTGCATCAGGATTTTTAGATGCTTTGTAATAAATGTCTTTGCCTTTTGAAATTAACCAACATCGAAAATACTCAAAAGCGTCATCAGAACACCCTCCTTTCATAATGTATGCAGCACACCACATTTCAGAAGTATAAGAGTCTTTTAATAATTTTGTGGTTCTTAAGTCAAAGCCAATTATTTCTTTTGGATTAAGTTGAGTTAGTTCCTTTAATAATTTTGTTCGTTGTGCGTTATAATCACTTGAACTCAAGAATGATTTTTCAATAATAGTCCAATATTTATTCTCATCAAGCATTTCACTTGACTTTTCGAAATCAACTGAAACGCGCTTAATATTCTTCAAAATATTTAAGTCTTGATTGCTTCTTGATTTATGTCCTGGAATACAGGAATAAAATGACATCAAAACTATAATGGATAATACTAATCTCATGTGGTTTTAATCTTTAAATTTTGGCTAACGGGCTGCGCTAAGTGGCGTAGGCTCCTTACTAGCTTTATGTTTCAAATTTTATAAAAGGCAAGGTAGCTATTTTTGTAATTACATTTAACTATAACAATTCTAAAATAGATAGCTTGCCGCGCTCATTAAAAG
>JBLWWJ010000028.1:0-6392 GCA_048268005.1 Ancylomarina sp. | reverse complement strand
GCAATCATTATCTGCTAGCTTTTAGGCTAAATAGATTTTGATAGTTGCAGGTTGTTGAATAAACGTAAGCGGAGTCGGTTATTGCGATGAGACACCTTGCTAGAAGTCCGTTTTCGACCCAAAGCGGTCATTCTTGGAAATGCAGCAGTCGCGCGAATTTTGGCTATACAGTCTGATGATCATTAATAGCTTAAAGGATCATAGACTTGGGAGAATCTGGCAGGCTGCATTTGCCGGAAAAAAGTGCCAGCGTGTTCATTCAATCATAAGATAGGCAGCCTAATATCTGTTATACGGCAGCAAAAACGACTGTGCATTCCCCGAAAAATCACAACTGAGGCGAATATGGAATTTTGGTTATTAGTAGGAGGCGCAGTAATTTTGTACTTCGTCATCAAAGCAATGATGGCAACGTCCTCAAAACAACAAGCTCAGAAGAATAATAGACCAAGTTCCAAAAATGAATTCGGTGTAACCATGACTACAAACAATCGGGTTGTGGCGAACAGTAAAGGTGATGATGACGATGATCTAGCTACTTTCAGTATTTCATATGGCTATGATGAAGAAAAAAGTAAAAATAAGACTCCGGGAAAATGGATAAAATCCGGCGAATCGATCACCATAAAGGGACAACAAACTTTTACTGGGGGGAATTTTTATTATGGTGGCAAGCTCAGTTCATTAGACGGGTATGGAACTGAAGCCTCATTAGTTGATGATTCGCTAAAAATTGAAAACAAACCTTCCTCATTTGAAGATGAAAATTTAGGCTATTGGCCTAAATTTATATCGCTCTCACCTAAAGGGCGTGGAGCTTTCCTTAGTTGGCTATCCGGTAATAGAAATGATCCAGACACACCCTTGGGTTATGTTTTTATTTATTTCTATGGCCTTGAAAGGCGTGTTACCGTTGATTCAATTAAACAGTCAGTGGATGATGCTGAGTTCAAGTCATTATTTGACGAAGTACTTCGATTAAAAGACATTTACGGAGGCAGTCGCTCTTTTTCAAATTATTCAACGCGTCTATTGGAAATCATGTGTCTACTACGCCCTCACGCAGTATCACATCCAAAATTGGAAAAAACACCTCAAAGAGATTCGCTATTATTTAAACATCGACTTGCCACTACGGTAAATGATGAAAAGCCCATTCCCGCCGAACTGGCATTGGCTTGGATTCGGTTTTATCCAGATTATAATCTAAAGAAACCGGCACGGCGTTGTGGTTATGAGTTCAGCCAGATGTTTACACTCCTCTATAGTAAAAAACATGGTGACGGCATTGTTGTTAAACCCAATAAAACACGGCTAAGGATTGAGTATCATCCCGCTAGCTCCTCTCTACGTGGTATATCCTTGCCTCAACAGGATCTTCCCGATCCAAGTAATTTAAAAGGTCCTGTAAATAAGCTGATTGAAATTGCAGATAAATGTACAGCAGAACTAGATGCTTATAGCAGGTATCTCGCCAAACCGGATGCTTCACGGACAGACATTGAAGCCATATTGTTATTGCCTGACGAACTCAGTGATTTAGGAGCTACGCCAGGATTAGGTGAATTTAAGAAATGGGCAGATGATGCTATTTCAACAAAAAAAGGGCTGGTTAATGTTGAGGAATTCTGGGCATATACCAAATCACCTTTGCCTTCCAAGATCAATAAAAAAGAAGCTTATTTAATTCAGAACCTTGCTCAAAAAGCGGGTTATGGCATAGCTCCTGATACTCGTTACCATCACACTAAGACGAGCGCAGATGGAAAGTTAGTTCTATTTCCTGAAGGACACGGCAAATACTTTGAGCCATCCAGGGCTTATAGTGAAATGGGCATGGCACTCCGTCTAGGGGCAATGGTTGCCACAATTGATTCTCATGTCGATCAGGCAGAATTAAATTTATTAACTCAGCTCATTGACCACGATACCAACCTATCACCTACCGAAAAACAATCACTACACGCCTACTTGGTTTGGAGACTTAATACACCTTCAAATATCACAGGCTTGAAAGCTAGACTGGAAACATTAGGTAAAACAGAAAAAGCAGCGGTTAGCCGCATACTTGTCGGTGTGGCGATGGCCGATGGAAAAATTGAACCAGAAGAAATCAAACAACTTGAAAAACTCTATACCTTACTAGGTCTTGATAAAACCCTTGTTACTGGAGACATTCATGGAATGTCATCAAATAAAGCTGGTTTACGACCTTCAAGCTCACAAACAGAAACCGCTTCTTCAGCTCCTACTTCGTTCCAGTTGAATGAAAGTCTCCTAGCGATTCATGAATCAGAAACTAAAGATGTACAAAGCATGTTGGGCGCAATATTTGTGGAGGACGAACCTATAAATGAATCCGGTGACTCAACTACGGACAGTGCAAATACAGAGGAAAAAATCGGAATTGATAAACAGCATTATAGTTTGTTTGAAAGCCTGCTACGAAAAGATAGATGGAGTCGTGAAGAAGTGGAAGTGCTGTGCCGTGATTTAGGGCTGATGGTTAGCGGAGCATTGGAAACTATTAATGACTGGTCGTTTGATAAAGTGGATGCGGCGGTACTTGAAGAGGATGGTGACGCAATTTATATCGATCAGGAAATCGTAGAAGAAATAGAAGGTTAAACTTATGGAAAAACGTATCCGGTTAAAAGAGCGTGACGCAATCATTCAATCACTGAAATCAGGCGTGACTCCTAAGATTGGGATTCAGCATATTCAGGTAGGTAGAAGTAATGAAGTCAAAGCTTTATTTAAGGACATTGAAAGAATCTCTGAAGGTGGTGCAGCATTCAGACTAATCATTGGTGATTATGGCTCAGGGAAAACATTCTTCCTGAGCGTAGTACGTTCTATTGCCCTTGAAAAGAAACTGGTTACGGTCAATGCGGACCTTTCACCTGATCGACGTATACATGCTTCATCAGGTCAGGCGCGAAATCTTTATTCCGAGCTTATGAGAAATCTGGCAACTCGAAATAAGCCGGATGGAAATGCGTTAGCCAGTGTTGTAGAACGGTTTGTAACTCAAGCTCGTAAAGAAGCAGATGAAAAGAACACCGATGTTTCAACAGTAATACATCAAAAATTAGCATCTTTATCTGAACTGGTTGGTGGGTATGATTTTGCAAAAGTCATTGATGCTTACTGGAACGGTCATGAGCAGGATAATGAAGAGCTAAAATCAAATGCTATTCGTTGGTTACGTGCTGAATACACTACGAAGACTGATGCCCGAAGGGATCTTGATGTCAGAACGATTATTTCAGACAACTCGTTTTATGATGCGCTAAAACTTATGAGTCTATTTGTACGCCAGGCCGGCTATGAAGGCTTACTAGTTAATCTGGATGAGATGGTCAATCTTTATAAATTAAGCAGCACACAAGCACGTACATCTAACTATGAGCAGATTCTACGAATTTTAAATGACTGCCTTCAGGGTTCGGCAGAATATCTTGGATTTCTACTGAGTGGAACACCTGAGTTTTTACTAGATCCCCGCAGAGGGTTATATAGCTATGAAGCGCTGCAATCCCGTTTAGCTGAAAACAGCTTTGCACAGCGAGCAGGTGTGATTGATTACTCCTCTCCAGCACTTCATCTAGCGAACTTAACACCAGAAGAACTCTATATTCTCCTGAAGAATTTACGCCATGTATTTGCCGAGGGTGATACTTCTAAATATCTCGTTCCAGATGATGCATTGAAATCATTTCTACATCATTGCAGCCAGACTATCGGAGATGCCTATTTCCGTACACCGAGAAATACCATCAAGGCATTTTTAGATATGCTGGCGGTACTAGATCAAAACCCATCTATGCAATGGTCACAGTTAGTTCAATCTATTGCGATTGAAGAAGATCGACCAAGTGATACAGATGAAATTATTGTGGACAAAGAGGCTGACAAAATTATGAATTCTTATGGATTAGCTGACTTCAAATTATGATAGAGGAATATCAGCGCCTTGATAAGCGTGTACAAAAATGGTTGTTTAATCAGGGCTGGCTTGATTTAAGAGAAATACAAAAACGGGCAATCGCACCGATTCTAGCTGGTGACAGAGATGTACTGATTAGCGCATCAACAGCGGCAGGTAAAACAGAAGCTTTTTTTCTACCAGCATGTAGTGCAATAACCGAAGAGGAAAACGGCTTTGACATTCTGTATATCAGTCCTTTAAAAGCACTGATTAACGATCAGTACCGCAGACTCGAAAGCTTAAGTGATATGCTCGATATGCAGGTTACGCCGTGGCACGGTGATAGCCTTCAATCAAAAAAGAAGAAAGCCAGAAATAATCCTTCCGGCATTCTCCTGATTACCCCTGAATCATTAGAGTCCCTCTTAGTCAGAGAACCGGGGTGGATAAGACAATCCTTCACTTCACTCAAATATATCGCCATTGATGAATTTCATGCGTTTATCGGAACAGAACGAGGTCAGCAATTACTCTCTTTACTTGCTCGTCTTGAACATATTACAGGCCGAATTACCAACCCCATTCCACGGGTTGCGCTAAGTGCGACTCTTGGAGAGCTTGATAAAGTTCCTCTTTCTCTCAGGCCGAATAATAGTCTGCCTTGTGAAATCATTACCAGCAGTCAATACCAAAGCACTATTAAGGTTCAAGTGAAGGGATATTTAGAACCGGTAGATATTATGGCTGATGAAACACGCACCTCTGCCGAACAACAGATTTGTCAGGAAATTTTCAAACTCTGTAGAGGTGACTCTCATCTGGTTTTTGCGAATAGTCGTAGCCGGACAGAAAGTATTGCTGCGCAGTTAAGCGATTTATGCGAACAGCAAGTCGTACCGAATGAATTTTTCCCACATCACGGTTCTTTAGCCAAAGAGCTGCGAGAAGATTTAGAATCCAGATTACAAAAAGAAACCCTACCTACTACTGCCATTTGTACCATGACCTTAGAGTTGGGTATCGACATCGGCAAAGTAAGTTCTGTTATTCAGGTTACAGCTCCATACTCAGTATCAAGTTTACGTCAGCGGTTAGGTCGATCCGGTAGAAGAAATTCACCCTCTATTTTACGAGCGCTCATCGCTGAAAATGAACTGAGTGATAAATCAAATATTGTAGATGGTCTTAGATTAGAGCTGGTTCAGTCATTAGCAATGATACGGTTGCTTATCGTAGAGAATTGGTTTGAGCCAGCAGATACAGAGCAAATGCACCTCTCAACATTTTTACACCAAATTCTTGCCGTAATAGCACAGTGGGGAAGTGTTAGAGTAGACCAGTTGTACTCTCTGTTATGTGAGCAAGGATCATTCAAAGAAATATCTATTCAGCACTTCAAACAACTATTGTCCCATATGGGGACAGTTCAGCTGATACAGCAGCTAAATAGCGGTGAACTAGTCTTAGGAAGTGAAGGCGAACGTATAACCAATTCCTATATCTTCTATGCTGTATTTAAAACACCAGAGGAGTTCCGTGTTGTTGCCGGAAGTAAAAATCTCGGAACGCTACCCGTTGATTCGCTAATTCTTAAAGATCAGCACTTAATATTTGGTGGCCGTAGGTGGAAGGTCACGGATATTGATGATGAAAAGAAAGTCATTTATGTGACTGCTACAAAAGGCGGTAAACCTCCGAAATTTAACGGTAGCGGCATGTCGATTCATGACAGGGTTCGACAAGAGATGTTAAGTATCTATTGCACCGGTGACTATCGAATTGAGGTTGGCAATCAGAAAATAGATTTTGTGGATAATCTTGGAAGGCAGCTGTTTCAAGAGGGAGCGAGCCTTTTTAAAGAAGCCAACCTTGAAGACCAGCCCGTCTATCAAAGCGGTAAGCACTGTTATATTTTTTCATGGATGGGCGATAAAGTGGTTAACACCCTTACAGTTTTACTCATTAGAAGCGGATTTATATGCAGTAATTTTGCTGGTGTTATTGAAGTGCAAAACTCTAGTGCGGATGACATAAAGACTTGCTTATTAAATATAGCAAATGATGTGCTACCGGATGAAACCGAACTGGCTAGAACACTTTCTATTCAGCAAAAAATGATTGAAAAGTATGATGAGTATCTGCCTGAAGATTTGTTAACCGAAGGATACGGGAGGAAAGCTTTTAATTCTAAAGCTGCTAAACAGTGGATGTTAGGAAACCTTGCTTGAGATGTCGATCCTAATGCCGTATAACAAGTTGCTGCACGCGGATAAATTACTCGCTGCGCTCCTAATTTACCGGTGAGCGAAGCGTTATATCAGCTTCGTCTGAATGACAGCTCTTGGCCGTAAGCAGCCCATATATGCCACAAACAGAATTAGCAGTGATTGATATTATCCAATGATAAGCTTTTCTTTTAGCGGGTTGCGCATAGGGGCACTGGTATACGCAACGGTATACT
>JBLWWJ010000027.1:0-6465 GCA_048268005.1 Ancylomarina sp. | reverse complement strand
GGTGGTTGCCTAATCCTATTTTTATAGGTCTGATACGGGAAGGTTCAACTCCTTCAATCCCGAATAACGCTTGTGTCGTATATTGCTATTACCTCTACCTTCCAAGCAGATGAAGAGGGTTGGATTCCCTTCACAAGCTCCAACAAATTTGACATACCAGAATATTCATGTATAATAAGAATTATAGAGTAACAATTTTATTTAATAAAAGCTTTTCATAATAGCTCCTTATAGCAAAGGTATTCTTCTCGGAGAACCTTTTATTAAATGAAATATTTTCGGAGAATTAGCTCAGTGGTAGAGCAGGAAGCTGTTAACTTTCAGGTCATCCGTTCAAATCGGATATTCTCCTCCAAAACAATAACAATAATAACAAATTAAGGAGGTGTATATGTGTATGTGTAAAGCATGTGGAATACGCCCTGTAGCTCGTGGTAGAAAACAAATCAAAGTACCACACCCTTCTGGAAAGAAAGGTCATTACGAAATCAAACATGAAGATGAAGATATGTGTTCTGTTTGTATAGGGTATTCTGAAAATAGTTTCTTAGATGATGAAGATTTAGATTTCTCTTCTCTAGGAATTGATATCCCCCAAAATTATAAACACTACGAAGAATTATAACGATTCAATAACAAGAGAGCTTATAAAAGTTCCTCCCTCATAATAATAACAATGTTTTCAATACACTTCCTTTTGTGGACTCTCTCCTTCCACATCTCTCCTCCTCTCCAGAAGTGTATTGCGTTGGGTGCTACGAAAGTGCATCATTTTATTCTCCTAACAGAAGCCTCCAGCATTAATTTGTTGTGAGGCTTTTTTATTATCTAAAATATTTGACAAAGAGGAATTCCTCTCCTACCCTATCTGTATTCTTAAACAATATAAGGCTTCTCACAATGAATACACATCCTAAAAAGAAACATTACAAGAATATAACAGATTCTTATCATCAATTCTTTCTCCCAGAATATAATGGTGTTGCAAAGGAAATCTTTTGTAAGAAGAGTCACCTCACCCTAGCTAGAATCTCCTCAGAAGGTCATCTAGAGGTTTTTAAAGGATATGCGTGGGATAGGTCTATTGGAGGGAGAAATGCCTCTCTCGTAAGGGATGTTCTCATTCAGATATATAATGATAGGCATGGGAAAGACTTTTACACAAGGAGAGATATTGATATAATCTTCTGCAACACAATGAAACAATCTGGGATAAATTATTTTTGTAGAAAGGGTTGCTATTTTCTGGGAAAGGTGTATTCTTTGTGGGAGAAGTTTTTGAGAAAGTATTGATAGTGTATCAATGGTATTAAGTATTTATTAAGGAGAGGAATTATGCCGAACAATGAAGAACAAGATTATAAATTATTTTCAGATGATTCTAATTTACGGGATTGTAAAAAGAAAATAGAAGATTTATTACGTGAGTATGATTGTGAATTGTTAGGTAGTGGAGGAATCTTGATAAGAGATAAGGTTTCTGGAGAGATGTATATTTTGGATGATAATCAATGAGGAGTGATTTGTTATGAGTGATGAAGCATTTATTCCACTACTAAAACCTCATCAACCAACCCCTTACAAGAAAGGATGTTCTCAACAAAGGGAATATGATGAGCTAACAGTTTATGGAGATAAGTATCGTTTCCCAGCAATCACCACTTTCTGTGATTATGTTGATAAGAAGGGTAATCTTGTGGAAAGGTATCTTCTTAGGGTGAAATGGATTTCTTGGTATGATTATTTGGAGCGTTTGGAAGAGAGGATGTAATATGTCGTTAGTATCTATATTGTTAGTGTTATATTTAGCATTCTTATACATTGTCTTTGGTATTGGTTTCAGTAGGGCTGTAGATAACGATAACGTGGATTGGAGGATCGTTGTTTCATGGCCTATATGTGCTGTTTTGGTAGCTATTAAAGGAAATAAATAATGAACACAAAAGATTTATCAGATGAAATAGAGAGTGTCTGTAGTCATTACATAGATGCTTCTGTATACCATAATCGTGGGCAAGGTATCACTATTTCTTTAGATGGAGAATTTACCCCAGAGGATTTAGTTAAAATAGTGAAATTGTTGGAAGAGGAGGGTTATTGTGAAAGAGAGATCTGATTGGATGGAAGGGTTGCTTTGGGCGGAGAATAGGATTAAAAACAGAAGTGTTAAAACTATAGTAGCTGAAGCTGAACAATTAAAATGGGAGTTATTATATTCTGGAGTATACGGTTCTGTCGAGGACGAGGAATTTGTTGAAGGTGGATTGGATTACTTGGGACATTTGGAAGCAAGTCTTAATGTAAAGGATAGTTAACCTTAAGGAAGATTATTCTGGACAAGGTCATATTTTGGTAACATTATTTTGGAGGGGTTATGAGACCTGAGGGCAGAAAATATTTTAAAGATAAGACAGGTAGTAAACACAAACATAGGTTTAATGGTAAAACGGAAACTTGGTGGGAAGATATTATTTGTCCTAATAAGGCTTTATCAAAACGTGTAGCAGAGTCCGAGATTGTGATGGGGATTGATGAATTTCTCGATGAGGGTGATACTTATGAAAAGAGAGAAGAGTGTCCTTTCTGCAAGCTTCCTGAACATAGATGTGATTATTCTGAATGCATTGATTGTGCTTATGAGATAACATTAGAGAAGCGTGAAGAAGCAGGATTTGAGAATAGCTGGGATGACCATTTTGAATGGTGGGATTTTGCAGATCATTGGGAGAGTTTGTATGGTTGATGAAGAATATGAAAGAGGTATCACTATTAAAAGCTCAGAATCTTCTGAACAAGAATGGAACACTCTAGAAGAATTTCTAAACCTTCTTGATAAAGATATAGCTTCCTTTTTAGAAGGTAATCCCTCTGAAGTAATAACTCCTATTTCAGAAGATGTTTTTGAGAGGATTGAAGCTATTAAAGAGAAAGTTATTGTTGCGAAGGGTGGTGATTCTGAGGAGTAAGCTTCCCTTTCATAACAATTACATGTTATAATAAGAATATATTCTAAAATAATAATAATTTTGATAAGAGCCTCTTTTTTGAGGTTTTTGTCGTTTTAAGAGGAAATGATGATATGGCAGTTACAACAAGAAGAGCTAAATATAGAGAGAATGCTGAGGACTCAAAAGAGATCCTAGAAGATACTACGGTACACCTATTAGATACTGGTGGTGGTTGTCCTTCTTTAATAGAGCAAGCTTACCAAGAGGCACTTGACCAAGAAGCTCGTACTCTGAAGATGTTTGCTAAGGCACAAGAGCAGGTTAGAAAGGCTATTAAGCTTAGGTTAGATGAGATTCTAGAAAGTATTGACCCTAAGAATATGGGTAAGACTAAAGAAGTTCTTGTTGAAAATCCTGATTTTGACAGGAAGAAACCAAGATCTGATAGTGATGAAAACCCTTGTGAAGGGGTTAATCCTTTCTTCATTAGAGATTATGTGAGCAAATTTTCCCCATTCCGTTTTAAAGAGAACACCTTCATAACGCTGATTAATATGGCTCGTGGAGAGAATAAGGATATTGTGAAAGAATTGAAAGAAGCTAAGAAGAAATTACGTGCTGCACAAAAAGAGGCTCGTGAGATGAAAGAAGCTTTAGAGGATGTTGCTAAGGGTGGTGGTGTTTCTCAGAGTAATGATGAGCCTTTAGTTCAATTTAATTTTCAGGAAGATGGTACTATACAGTAGAAAAGGAGGAAGGTTTTGAGCGAGAAATTTATTAAAAAGGTAGCAGAACTTAGTCATATTAGTGTAGCAGAAGGTTCCAAGTATAAAGGTCTTAGAAAAGATATGGAGTTTATATGCAAGTTTCATGGAAAATACTCAGCAAAGCCTGATTCAATCTTTAACTCTTATAATGGATGTAATGGCTGTAAAAGTTATAAGAACGGTGTTGATTTTATCAAAAAAGCAAAGAACCTTCATGGAGATAAATACTCCTACGATGTAAAAGATTACGTATGTAGTAGAACAGAAATGAGGATGTTTTGCAACAAACATAACGAGTACTTTAATCAAAGACCTTCTGCACATCTTCAAGGTCAAGGTTGCGATCTGTGTGGAGAGGAAGATACCGCAAGCACAAAAAGACGTAATGGTGTTGAAACTCTCATAGCTAAATCTATAAATCTTTTCGGAGATATTTATAAGTATAATAAGGAAAGTTATACTACAACTAAATCTTTAATGGAATTGAAGTGCCCTGTACACGGCCTTGTTCAAATAACTCCTGAGAATCATATAAAGAGCGAAACAGGTTGCAGGTTATGTGACAAAGATTTACAAGACTATAATAAAACAGAAAACTTTAAGAAAAAACTAGAAGAACTTAGACCTAGTACTTTTGATATGTCCAAGGTTTCTTATATAAATAACACATCACCTGTTAAGTTAAAATGCTTAGAACATAATGAGTGGTTTGAACAAACACCTTTAAAAATGTTAGATAAGAATAGAAACTGTTCTTGTAAAACTTGTGGAAAATTATCTAACAATAGGTGGACTATAGAGGCAGTTAGAAAAATACCTAAAATAGAAAGTAAAGCAGGTTATCTTTATATTGGTAAGATTTCTGGAATTGAAGGTTTTAAGATAGGTGTATGTGAAGATTTAAATTCTAGGATTTCTTGTTATCAAGATGATTTGAAACCTTATCACGATAATAACTTTACATACATATTTCACAGAGAGATGAACTATTTGAGTTGTTTCGTAGGGGAAGAAATTTTAAAGAAGGTTTTTAGAGATCGTAGGTTTGCTGAAAAGTCTATAAAGTTTGGAGGATACACTGAAATGTTCTCCATTGATAATGTAGACGATGTTATCTCAATAATAAAAGATTTAGATGGAGATAACATACTTTCTGTTGAAAATACTTCCGATCCTAAATTTACTTCTTTAGTTGATTTATTTACAGAGAGGTTACATGAGTAAGAAAAAGAAAAATGTGTTATCTCCTCAAGCTGGACCACAAACCCAGTTTATGAAAATACCTCCAGAAGTTCCTTTAGTTTTTTATGGGGGAGCTGCGGGTGGTGGTAAATCGTGGAGCTTATTAGCCTATCTGTTGCAATTCATAGATGACCCTGAAACTTATATTGTTTGTTTCCGTAAATCACTAAAACAGATGCAAAGGGCTTTGTTCAGGGAAGCTAAAGCTATGTACAGACCTATTATAACAGATGAAAATGGAAAGTATATAGGTCAAGCAAAAATAAATGATTCTCAAGGTAACTATAAAGTAGTATTTCCTTCTGGAGCTACCATCGAGTTTAGTTACCTTACCTGTGAGAAAGATGCAATAGATAACTTTCAGGGTGCAGAATTAACTGGTGCGGTATTCGATGAGTTTACTCACTTCGATTCTGCAACTTTCAATTATATCCGTACTCGTATGAGAAGTAAATCTAAATACCCATCATTCATACGTTGTTCGATGAACCCTCATCCAAATCACTTCGTAAAATATGACTATATTGAACCTTTCCTTATTAAAGATGAAAATAATCCAAAGTACGGAGTTATTGATAAAGAGTTAAACGGTAAACTTAGATATTACTTCTTTGATAGAGGTGAGGTTGTATCTTCTTGGAGTAAGGAAGAACTTCTGAAAGAATATCCTCACAAGAAGCCAAGATCTTATACTGTAATAGGTTCTAGTTTAACAGATAATATGGAAATGTTAAAGAACAATGCTGAGTATGCTGATGATCTTGAGGCTAACGATCCTGCTAATGCTGCAATGTTGTTAGATGGTAACTGGATGTACCAACCTGCTGCAAATGGGTTCTGGGATAGAAGTACAATACAAGAAATAAGAAGTTCTGAATTACCACAAGGTATTAAGTGGGCTAGAGGTTATGATAAAGCTAGTACTGAACCTAGCAAAGAAAGATCTTCTTATGACCCAGATTACACTGCATCTGTCAAGGTTGGTAAATGTAAGGACGGTAATATATATGTTTGTGGAGATTATATTGCTGATGAGTATGGTAATGACCTAATGCGTTATCGTAAAAAACCCGGACCTAGGGACGAATTAATATTACGTCAAGCGCAGTATGATACCGATAGTGTTACCATCGTACTCGCAAAAGATCCTGCTCAGAGTGGTGCTGTTGAATATCAAGAGTCGGCAAAGAAACTTCAGGCTGAAGGTTTTATAGTAAAACCTGACCCAATGCCTTCTAACAAGAGTAAGTATAAACGCTTCGAACCATTTTGTTCCATGAGCCATAACGGGTACGTTTATTTTGTTGTAGATACATTCCATAGGAAAGATTTAGACTACCTGTATTTAGAATTAGAAAACTTCGATGGAGATAAAAATAATGGATACAAAGATGATGTTTTAGATGCCCTCGCTTCAACGGCGAATTTTATTATTCGAGAGCGTGTGGTTAAGGTATTCGGCATACCAGACTGTTCTTCAGCAACAACCAAAGTCTCTCAGTACAAAT
>JBLWWJ010000026.1:0-6491 GCA_048268005.1 Ancylomarina sp. | reverse complement strand
GAACCAACTCCTTCAATTTCAAATATAAACTGGATACATCCCGAAACCAAAGAGACTTTACAAGAAACAACATACACAGAAAATGTAGCATTAACTGCACAAATAGAAAATCAAGAAAGCAGTTCGGCTAAAATAACAATTACCAAAGAAGACGGAACAGAATTTGAAAACGGACAAACAGAACTCGCTTTTGAAGAAGAAATAAACGAAGACGGAACTATTGAATTAAGCGCTTTAGAAATAAAACAACAATGGGAAGAATTTAAAACCGCTGATATAGATAAATTGGTTGCTAAAATAGACCATAATGGCTATCAGAAAAAAAGTAGTGTTTTGCAAGTTATTCCTCCTCCAAAAGTAATTGTCGATTTTAGACCAAGTAAAAGTTATGATGGCGAATATGGTTTTGACTATATGCGAGATAAAAACAAAAAAGATAAACTCACATATAAAGATATTTTAGGCACAAACAAGACAGTTATAAATACAACTACAAAAAAGAAAGAAAATAAGTTTACTAAATACACTACAGATGCTAAATATAAAGAACTAAAATGTGATTTTTACGACTCTATAGATATAGATTGGCATAAAAATCCAGATGGTAGCCATTACGAATACATACAAAGTTGGCTAAGTATTTACCCAAAAGAAACGCAAACTTTAAGTTTACAAGTAGAAACTATTGAAAACCCTAAAAAACTAGACTTAACTTTTGAGTACAATAAAACACTTTTTAAACTAAACACAGAAAAAATACCAGCTCAAAGTAAAGGCAAAAAAAGATTAAAAGACCATTTAACTATCGAGTGCATAAAAGAGTTTAATACAGACCAAATAATAAAAGTGTTATATGGAAAACGACAATTAGGACAACTTAATGTACTTAAAAACGATAAAGCCAATCGCAAAAAAGTGGAAGTCGTTTTTGTAAAGGTCAATACTCAATTATTTTCGGGAACTGTAAAAAAAGGAAAAACAACAGGAGAAGATGCTTTTTTAAAAAAATATTTAACCCAAGCCTATATTCAACCTAACATAATAGAGGAAGTTTTAGACTTAACAGCTGATACAACTTTTAATAAAACATTTGACACAAAGAGTAAGGGATATATTGACAACAGAACTGGACTTCACGATTACTTGAACAAAAAAATGGATACAAAATACAAAGATTATTTAAAGGTTTATTTTATACCTGACGAATGTCCGTCTTTTAATAAAGCTGGAACAAAAGTTGGTCGTGTAAATGGTCAGGCTAAAGCTATTTCTTCAGATGCTGTGGTGCTATTTGATGGGCATAATACTTCAACAACCACTCACGAAAGCCTTCACGCTTTAGGTTTATATCATACCTTTTCACGAGATAAAAATCACCCTTATAGCTATAAAAAAGGAGAAACATACAATATTATGGACTATTCTCACCAAAGTAGATATGGAAGTAAAAAACGAATTATGACTTGGCTCTGGCAATGGAAAAAACTATGGACTAACACATTAATTAAAAGTGAATAATTATGTTAAAAAAAACTATAATCATTGTTGCAATCCTATCATTAATAGGTTGTAGCGCTCAAAAAAACACAACAATGGAAAAATTTGATATTGAAAGATTCAATGAAAATAAAAATCACTTAAATGAATTTAAATTTATTAAAAAAGACAGCACTGTCATTGAGCAAATGGAATTAAAAGATATTTATTCAGAGGATATTATTTTTAAAGATTCATATTTTATTAAAAAAAGCCAATATTATAAAAATGGTTTTTTAAAAATTACTGGATTATTTTTCGATTCAAGTTTCAAACAAGGAATTTGGAAAGAATTTGATGAGCAAGGGAAACTAATTAAAGAGACAGACTACGACAAAGGTTTTGATTACACTTGGGAAGATTTAGTAAAATATTTAGAAGAACGTAAGGTAGATATAAAAGGAAGATACACAACTATAAGAAAAGAGGAAGGAAATTGGCGTTTTTCTTACGTTGAAGGAATTTACATTTATGATGTTATTATAGATGGAAAAACAGGGAAAATAATACAGGATGCTAAAAATGAGTTCGAGGAAGGCTCATAAAAACAGTTTACAAAAGGGAAAACGGTTTAGAACAACGTATAAAATTAATTGCTTGTTTCAAGCCTACTTACGAAAATTTTCGCTGATTTTTTATTCGTTATGTACTTGCAAAAGTTAGTTGCTAAATCACGCAACTAATCTTATACAACAACGTTAGACAACATTAAAAAAATGAATGATACAATACAATTAAGTCGATTAAATCAAAAAATAGATTTTTTACAATCCAAAATAGATTCAATTGGCCAAAACATAACATTAAAACAACTACAATATGAGTTAAATGATAAACAAGACGTCATTACTTAAATAAATGATTTCTATGATTCTGCTTGGTTAAAATTGATAATTATAATATCAATATTGGGGATTTTAGTTCCATTGATTGCACAGTATTTTCAAAGAAAAAATCTAAAAGAACTGACAAGTTTTATTTAAGAACAAATGAATGATAGTTTTGAAATAAAACTAAGAGAACTTAAATCTTTTAATAAGTTAGAAATTGAAAAGGCCTTAATTGATTTTAAAGAAAGTGTAAATGACTTAAAACAAAAAAATAAAACCCTCAATTCACAGATTGAAGGGAGTTTGTTTTTCCTGCAAGGACAACAAACCTATAAGAATAAAAAGTATATAGAAGCTGTCAAAGATTTTGTATTCTCAGGATATCATTGGTTGAATACAGATAGAACATCAAGAATTGAGTTAACTTTTGGAAATAGTGTTACGATACTCAAACACGTAAAAAAAGCGGATGATTTGAATACTTTAAATGAGGAACTAACTTCTGCAATAAAAATGAATATTTATGAATTTATTGATTATTGTGAAAATCATAGTTATCACAATGTTATAGAAAACCATATAAAGGATATAAATAAAGAAATTGAAAGAATAAAAAACATTGTCTAACACCATATAAAAATAATTGCGGTTTAGTGCTTAATCAAAGGTAGTTGTGCATTTGTAACATTTCTTACACAAAACCGTTGGCCGTCAGTATAAAACAAAAAACGACAAAAAATATGATGACTCCAATTACAAAAAAGATATCGAAATCAATTCTTGAAAGTATTGAGACAGATAAAATCATATATGCAGAAGTAACACCACCCGGAGCAATGGGTAACTCAGGTGGTATTATAATATACATTAAACAAAATAATAGCAATGAAATGCTCTGTTATGAAACAAGCATTTATGATGACGAACAAACATATCTTTTAGTTGAAGAAAAATTGTTTAAGCATATAGACAAAGAAGATGAGAATAGTAACAAAGAGCAATTATACTTCGACTTTTATTATGGTGGAATGGGCAATAATGTTTTTATCAACAAGAAAATAAATCTCTCAATTCAAGACAACTATTTTATTTATCAAGCAGACGACTTAGAATTTCAGATTTTCTCGTCAGTTCAAGGTGTATTTGATAATGTGGTTAATCAAATGAATTCTAATAAATCAACCAAACTTTCTTTAACAAAAAGAATTTCACCAAAATGGATTGACAAGTTAGAAGATAACGAAATATTTGTTTTCGGTAGCAATCTTGACGGATTACACGGTGGCGGTGCGGCAGCAGTTGCAAGAAAATGGGGTGCAATTTGGGGACAAGGCGTAGGCCTGCAGGGACAAACTTATGCCATTCCAACAATGCAAGGTGGCGTTGAAACAATTGAACCTTACGTTGATGAATTTTTGACTTTTGCTAAGTCAAGACCTAACTTAAAATTTTTAGTAACTGAGATTGGTTGTGGTATTGCAGGTTTTACAGTTGAACAAATTGCACCTTTGTTTAAAAATGCACTTGACGAAAACATTGAGAATATATTTCTACCAGAGAGTTTTTATAAAATATTGACGAATGAAAAAACACCGAACCGCTAACATTGCATAAACATAATGTGGGATTTATTGCTAAATTGTATATTTCGTCACATAATAAAATTTTGGATAAAATGAAAATTTCATCTTCAAAAACCCGCACTACGCTTATACTTGTCCGTTCGCGGTAATCCTCTAAAATAGTGTAACATACTAACAATCGAACATTTTAGTTCAATTTTTGATATATTCTATTAAAAAAAACATCTTGAGTGAAATTAAAAATGAAACTAATAATAGCAACTATAACACTAATTATCTTTATTCAAACTGGATATTCTCAACCAAGTCACAAAATAATTGAAGGGAATTTAAATAGTATCAGTGATAAAGACATTTTAAACCTTCTGAGTGACAACTCAGCCGATTATGATGTTGATGTAATAGGTTTAGGAAAAATAATAATTGATTCAACCACAAATCTTGATCGCTTACATCTTCTTTCGAGTTTTGAAAAATTAGATTTATCAATTAAACTAGATACATTGCCTAGAGAATTTATGCTGACAAAATTTAAAGCAAAGTATTTGTCAATAGACGGTAACCATACTCTTCTAGACATATCATCCATAAATTCTTTTAAGCAAGTTAAAAACCTTGGAATTGGTAATTTTTCTGGAACACAATTGTCAAAGAATAAATTGAAAATAAAATCTTTGGTTGAGCTTAGCTTATATAATTTGCCACAAATTGAAAATTTAAATGCTCTAATTAATCTAAAATCCTTATTGAAACTTTATATAAATGATCTACCGAAGATTGAAAAGTTAAACACACTAAGCAATCTAAAGTCTTTACATACTTTGTTTATTGAAAAAACACCCAAGTTGAAAGAATTTCCAAAAATGAACAGAAGAAATCGATTGGTGTATTTGTCATTGAGAAAAGTAGGTAGTAATTTGCAAAATTTAAAGTACCTCAATAGATTAAAACACTTAAACCTTGAATTTGGAATATCGGAATTCCCTGATTTTCTACCTCCAAATATTGAATCATTAAGAATGAAAAACCGAAGTACATTTTATGATATTTCTAATATAAATATATACCAAAAATTAACAGACGTTACATTAAGTTCTTTCAGTAATGCGGATTCTGTTTCAACTTTTCATTCCAAAAAGTTAAACCGGCTACATATCGAAAATAGCGGAGATACTAGATCCCTTAATTTTATTTTCTCATTTAATAAAATAAACTCTTTAGAACTAAGAAATTTGGATAGAATTAAAAATCTAGATTGTAAGAATTGTATAACAGAATTTGAAAATATACAATTGCTTGGGTTAAAAGGAGTAGAAAATTTCAATTCTATTTTTAATTGTAAAATCAATAATTCTATTTCTATAAAATACACCAGTATTCTGTCTATTCCAAAACTAATAGAATTGAAAAAAGTAACTGGTTTAATCATTAGTGAGAATAGTAATTTAAAAGTTGAAGACATCTATCTATCTGAAAATTGGAGAATTGAAAAAAATGGAAAACTAGAATAAATGCTAATTAACAGTTGCTGAGTTAGGTGCTTGAAACACGTAACATTCAATATACAAATACATTGGCGGTAATTATAGAAAAACGAAAAACCACATACTCAATCTGTTTATTATAATAAAATTTATTTAAGTAACGAAATATTTACAATTTATGAAAATAACTAATCTGACTATGTTAGTAACCTTCTTACTAATAACGAATACCTTAATAGCTCAAAATGGATATTTTCTATCTAAATCAATACATCTTAATTTTAAAGAAATCAAACAAAATGATTCCCTTGTAAACTTTGAAATATATCAAAATGGAATTTTTATTGACAAAGTTTTCGGTAATGCAAAAAATAGTCAAAATTTTGAGATTGATCCCATAACAAAAAATTATGTTTTAAACTACGTGCACACCGGAATAGGTTCAGGAAGTGAAAAGAATTATATGGTATGTCCAGAATTAATGATAATACTATCTTTTGAAAAGAATATAAAAACTTTTGATAAAAAAAATGATAAAATAATTTACCACAAGCTTATTCCTATTATTCTTGCAGTTAGTCAAAAAACAGAAGATATACATATTGAGGTTTTGGAAATTGACTTAAATCCATTAATAACCGATTATTCAAAAGTTATATTAATTAAAAAAAATAACGAATATGAAATAGTCAATCAAACTAGTTTAGAGTCACCAATAGCTATAAAAGAACTTATTAAAATTTTCTGAATTAAAATACTAACTTAAGACGTATTTAGCTCATAGCTTGTTAGTTTCTTAAACGAAGTTAAGGCATACTTGGAAAGTCGGCAAAAACAAAATAATTAGTAAAATTTAAATACCTGGCTTGTGCTTAATCCGAAAATAATCGATAATTTACACGCTACGAGCCATATACAAGACCGTTACCCAACATTAGTCCGAACCTAACGAAATATGAAAAAAATAATTTTAGTATTACTATTAACCCTAACTATTAGTTGTTCAGACGATGATAAAACTGATAAACAACTGCTAGAAAACGATAAAAAAGAACTAG
>JBLWWJ010000025.1:0-7539 GCA_048268005.1 Ancylomarina sp. | reverse complement strand
CAAATAAAAACCGAATAGAAAATCCGCGAGGATTTTCGTAAGTAGGCTAGAACTAGCAATAAATTATATACGGTGTTAGCAAATCGGCTTTTTTCAGTTTATCCAATGTTCGGTCAGTTTAATAAATTCACTTAATTCATACGCAACAAATATTGTCAAAATCGATAATTCGTTTTCATAGTTTTCTTTTTTTCTAAAAGTCAAAACGTAACTAACAATCGGAATTATCATTAATAATTTCAGTTCATTCGCATATGGATAGTGCATATATTTCGAGATAAACGAAACGAAAGCAAAAATTCCAATAATCAAATTCAGCCATTTTCTTTTAATCCCACTATAAGCAAAGAATATCAAGCTCAAAATTCCGAAACTGATAAACGAAATGTTAGTCAGAAGTTGATTGTCGATAAATGACAGAACAAAACTAATAATTAGTCCAACTAAAATTCCGATTAATAATTTCGGTTTAGTTTTCTTAAAGAGAAGAATTCCGATTAAGATTCCAATTCCGATTATAATTTTTCCGTAGTTCATTTTTCAGCTGTTTGCTAACGTTTTTGTGTATGATTAGTGGCGTGTTTAAGCACCTAATTTAGCAAATAAAAACCGAATAGAAAATCCGCGAGGATTTTCGTAAGTAGGCGAGAACCAAGCCATTAATTATACACGGTGTTGGCAAATCGTTTTTTCTAATAGTTTATATAATAGCGTTCCCAATACTCATATCCATTTTCATATCCGTAATCTATAAGTTTGTCATTCACATAATTAGTCGTGAAATATTCATATTGAGGTGCATTATCATTATTTAAATATTCTTTTTTTATTGAGGTTATATTATTATTAGATAAAAAGAAAGGTCCACCACCACTTTCAGTACCAAGACTGGGTTGGTAAAAAGAATAAATAACAAAAAAACCTTTGAAAATGTTTGTGTTGCTATCGTAAGTATAAGTATATTTTCTGTCGTAAGTATTCGAATGTGGTCTTTCCTGTAGGTGTTCTATAACATTTTGGTTTTCATCATAAATAAAACTTGTTTTTATATAACCATCAGCATAATCACTCAATGAGCGATGGTCAGAGTAAATGGATGCAATGGTTCCATCAGAATTATAAGAGAAGTAGTTTTCCTCGATAAGGCTCTCATTATCCATAATTATACTTTCTAAATAACCATTTTTGTAATTATAATTGTAAAGTTTATCAGCAACAAATTCTAAACATACATTTGTTCTTAATGAATGGATTTTGTCAATGAGTTTATCCTCACGATAGTAATATTGAATTACAGTTTCTTCACATAAGTAGTTTGGGTCAGTAATTATAATTCTATCAATTCTATTTGTGTTTTCAATAAACTCAAAGAAATAATTTAAACCGATTCCGTTATACGTCTGATGATATAGTGCTCTAATATTATCTCCTAAAGTTCCTTTTGCTAATTCATTCAGAACAATTTCAGGTGCTTGAAGTTCAGGGATTTCAATGTTATTTGGTTGGTCTATTACTGAATCATTATTAATATCATCATCTTTTGAACAGCTAATTAATATTAGAGATATAAGAAATAGAATTTTGTTTACTTTCATATTTAGCTTTTTAATTTAAGATGCAGTATTTTCAGAATGGTTGCGTCAAAATGTTGCACAACGGTTTTGTATATGAAAAGTAGCGGATTTCACACACTAACTGTTCGGATTTTAACTGACTTTAAATTTATAAAAATGACTTCAGATTAAGCTCATAAACCGCTATTTTTTATATACGTTGTTGGCAATAGTATTTTATTTTCGACAATTTTCATTTAAAAACTCTACTAATTCGTAAACTAAAGTTACAGGGTTTTGCTTGTGATAATTTAATGTTTTTTGATCTTTGTATAACTTTTTAGCTCTTTTTATTGCTTCCTCTTGAGAAGCATTTTTATCAGATTCTAGTAGTGAATATGTTTTTAAACAGAAGTCGTATCTTTTGCCATCTTTTTCATAATTACAGCCCCATTTTTCACCTAATTGTTTATAATAGAACTTTCTATGATTTTTTTGGTCATTATAATGGTAATGTAAATAAAACCAAACTTCAAAACAGTCATTAGAATAAGCTACTTTATATCCTTTAGAATATCCACTTTCAATTGCGTTGTCATAGTCTGCAAGTTCTTTTTCTCCTTGTTTTATATCCATATCAAAAACACACCAAACTTCATCAAATTTGATGTCACTATCGTCAACTATACTTTCTGTTGCTTCAATTAGTTTAAGCTTACTTTGTCCTTTTAAGTTTATTGCTTTGACTGTTAAAGTAAGAACAGGGAAAGATTCAAAATATAGCTTTTCAGTTTGTCCTTCTCCAACAATTAGTATTGTTAGATTAACTTCTTTTGTTTCTACATCATATAAAGAAGGCTTAACCTTTTTTAACCAAGCCTTTGTTCTATCTGTTTTTTTTATTGCTTTAGTCTTCTTAGGCATTAGTCATCAAAATTTAAGATTTTATTAAAGTTACCTAAGAATGGAATAGCACCATATTTTCCTTGAATATAATCTTTTTCAAACGTAGCGTTATTTCTAATTCCTTTAAATTGTACCAAAGAATATAAATGACTTGCTCCATATTTGTCTTTTTCAACAAATTCAATTTGATCTCTTCTCAAAAGGTCAGAAGATAATAGATTTGTGTCGTGAGTAGTGAAAATTAACTGAGCTCCTTTATTTTCTTTTGAATTAAATAATTCAAGAATTTTTTTTGTTAAAAGTGGGTGGAATCGTGCATCAAATTCATCGATAATAATCGTCTTTTTCTCTTTTAATGCTTGATAAATAAACGGACTTAATTCAAACAGTTTTTGAGTTCCTTCAGATTCATGTAGACTAAAAGAAAAGCTTTCGTCTTCGATAAACTTATTGTTTTCATCGTATTTTTTTCTTGATGAAATCAACAATTTTTTCTTCTTAGTTTTATCAAAATCTTTTTTGACATCATCGTCTAAATCGTCTGGCAAATCATCAGAAGATATTTCAATTGCATTTAAATCTTGAATACCAATGTCTCCGTGTTTTAAGAAATCTAAAATATACTTTTTCTTATTATCGTCATTTAAAGATTCTCCTGCATATCGATACATTCCTTGATGTCCTAAACCACTAATAATATATGTTGAAGTAACACTTTCAATTAATTGTTTTGAAAGTTTTGCAAAACCAAATGTAGCAAGAGTAGACAGAAATAATGAATTATCTCTAAAAATTTCATTTTCTTCTGCATCTTCATCAAATAATAAAGTTTTTAATTTATCGCCTTCGCTAAAATTAGTTTTATCAAGTTCGATTATTTCTTTTCCGTCTCTAATAAAATAACAAAGTTCTCTTTCTCTTGGTTTACCATATAACCATTCAGAATTAATGTTTTCATCATTCAATTCGAAGCCATATCTGTATTTCACATTCTTATCCCAAAAAATTATTTGGAAAAAGCTAGGTTCATTTTCGGTTTCTGTAGAAAGTCTAAATGAATCAATCATATTTAAAACTCTATCATCTTTAACAGAGTTTTTTATAATTCTAAAAAAAGTTACAAAAGCTTTGATTATGTTACTTTTTCCACTTGCGTTAGCTCCATAAATGGCTTTCGATTTTAAAAAAGATATATTTTCAATATTTTCTCCCTTAATAACGTTATTCTTGTCAATACTTTCGTATTTTGATTTGATCTTGGCAGCTGATAAGTTTAGTGTATTAATGTCTTTGAATGACCTAAAATTCCCAAAGCTAAATTCTTGCAGTTTCATTTTCTTAAATTGATATTTACAATATATGTACAAATATACAAATAAGAAATGAATACAGTATGTTTTTTTATATTATTGCCAACGGTCTTGTATATGGCTCGTAGCGTGTAAATTAGCGATTATTTTCGGATTAAGCACAAGCCAGATTTTTAAATTTTACTATTAATCTTTTTTATTGGAAATCGTCAAATTTAAAAATTTGGCGACTTTCCAAATATACCTTAACTTTGAATTAAGCAACTACCCAGCTATGAGCTATATACGTTGTTGCCCACAGTTATTTCTCCAATGTCCAGTTTATTATTTCCGTTAATGCACTTCTATCCATTTGGTAAAGCGATGTACCTGCATTAGCATTTTTTTCTGTTAGCCAATGATTAAGTCCATTCATTATTTTTATTTGGATGTTAGTATTATTGAAGGATTTTAGTTTTTCAGTTTCAGATATTGGATTTACAAACTTGTCATTCTCACCAATAATATACAAGACAGGAATATTTATATTTTTATAAGTTTCCTCGTGGTTTTGTTTTACGTGGTCGATATGTGCCGGACTGATAAATTTATAAAAGTCTTTTTTAAATCCGTTTTCCTTTGCAATTTTTTTAGCTTTTACTCTTATTGTTTTAAAGTCATCGTTATTAACTATTACAGGATAAATTAGTTCTAATAATTCCACAACTTGTTTTTGGGTTTTTCCTTTAATTTGATAAAAGTCACTAATGTTATTTATTGTTTGATATTTGAAAAACGCACCATATTTCTCAACAGGTGTATCCATCTGAATAAGAAAATCAATATTTTGATTTTTTTCGTATGCCCCAATTGAAGCAATTCCTCCCAAGCTATGACCTAAAACACCAATTTTATGAGATTTTGTTAAATTTAATTTTCTTAATTCCCAGATTGCAAATGTCAAGTCGTTCGTTAATGAAGTTGCGGAAGTGTTAAATACACCTTCGGATTTTCCAATTCCACGTTCGTCAAATCGGTAAACTGCAATTCCATTTTTTAAAAATTCTTCTGCTAAAACAAAATGAGCATATCTTGTATCTCGTCCACTTCCTGGAACAATTACAACAATTTTATCGAAATCCGATTTGGGTGTTATTAAAGTTCCAGAGAGTTTGATATTTTCATCTGTATTTTGAAAATCAATTTCTTGAAAGTTATAATTTTCTTTTTTGCTTATTTCTCTTTCGTATTCAAAAATATTTTGAGAAAACCCATTGAAAGAGATAGTCAAAAAAATCAGAAATATGATGTGTTTACGGATTTTTTTCATAATTGTGGGCAAATACGTGTATGATTTCGTTGCGTGTTTCAGCAACTAATTTAGCAAATACAAACCGAATAGAAAATCCGCGAGGATTTTCGTAAGTAAGCTTGCACTAGCAATGAATTATACACGGTGTTGGCAACTGGATTTTTCTACGTCTTATTTTCAGTTATCTATTTGCTTAATCCGTATGCCTGCGATGTTGTTTGCAAAAGACCTTTAAAAATTTTTAGAACAGAACTGCCGAATTTTAATAAATCAAACTTTCCTCTTAACTTAACGAAAATAATAAGTAGTCTGTCGTAAGTGCCTGCATTACCCACTATTGATGTTATGTACATGAATTTGAAATAAAACTTTATTATTCGTTTCATTCTTTTTTCAGTTATTTTTTCTGGTGATTTATAGATGCCATAAACAATATAATCGTCCTCATAATTAAAAACATCCGATTTACAAGAATACATTAAAACCATTACCTCTCCTTGTGGACCTTGAGAAAATGATAGTGTTCCACCTTTTTCTGCAATTAGTGTAGACTTTTTATTGGATTCAGACTCACTTATTTTACTAATTATTCCCACAGGATGATTTCCCATTGAAATTTGAATGAAATTTTGATTTAAACTTTCACTTCTGTCAAAATAGTCTTCACTAAATGAAAGATAAAAGAATTCAAATTCAAAATGTTCTTTTAATTCAGCTAATAAAGGTTTATAATAGATTCCAACTCTCAATTTGAGATTTTTCCAACGTCTTCGGTTTTCGTCAATTCGTTCAGCTCCTTTTCTGAATTTTATATTCTGTTCTTTTGCAAATTTTGTATAATCCATTCAGTTTTTTAGCTTGTTGCCAACGGTTCAGTATAAGAAAAGTAGGGCAGCTGTACGCGATACTTTTCGGAGTAAGCTAAAGCCGAATTTTTAAATTTTGTTAATTACTTTACTCTTTTTAATTAAGCCAAGTTTAAAAATTTGGCGACTTGGTAAACACGTACAAACCTTTTGATTAAGCACTATTCGCCCTATTTTTTTTATACATTGTTAGGCATAGTTATTATTGACTCTTTCTCAATTCTTTCCCCATTTCGCTCATCAACAATTCAAATTTATCTCCCAATTCTTTTATCCAAATATGGTTTTCACTTTCTTTTTCTGAAACGGAAAATCTTGCCATATCTTTTCTAATATTAACAATTTGGTTGCGTAATTTATCATTATTTACACGTTCGGTAAGTTTTGTTAAAGTTTGAAACATATTATTTAAACCAACATCGACTTCTTCACTTAATTTAAAACCTTTCCATTCTTTATTTTTATGATAGTAATGGAAGCTTTCATTATGCGCTCTTCCGATTAGTCTCATTCCAGAGGTAAATTCATCTTGCAATTTGAGTAAGTTATTCCTTTGAAATTCTCTTATCAATTCATTTCGTTTGAATTCCTCCGTACTTTTCTGAATAGCAACACTGTTTTTGCCGTTCAAATATGTCGCAAAAATACTTGCAGAAGCTCCGACAATTGTACCTACTAATGTTCCGATAAATCCCCAAGTTGCAGGTTCCATTTGATTATCTTTAAAATTTATGTTATAAATTGCTGAAGAGTTTTTTATAAGGTTCAGGTAAGAAAAATTCAATTTTTGGTAATGGGTAAGCACTATTAAAATCACCTTGTGATTCATAATGATTTACTTTATTATCCGCTTGAATTAGTATTAGCTCATCATCTTTAAGCTTTATCATACCTGTGAATTCCGAATTAAGCATAAAATAAAATCCGCTTAATTCAAAATCATTAAATTTCTTTAGTTCAATTGTTGTTTGTTGAACAACGTTTTTTACAATTTCATCGGGATTCATTTAATTTATATTTGGGTTATTTTTTTAATTATGCCTAACTTGTTTATATAGATGTATAATACATCGTTATACAACCATTTTGGTAGGTTTATGATTGTATTTATGTTTGTTTATACTTTTACGAACTTAACAATAATAATTTAATTTTCTTACGGAAATCCATAAGCTTAGCTGTTTAGGTAATAAAAGTTGTTATAGCTATCATTAAAGGTTACACGGGTCGCTGATATCACGGCATGCTCCGCAGACATCGCGGCATGGGTCGCTGATACTACGGCGTGCTCCGCAGACACCGCGGCATGGGTCGCTGATATCACGGCATGCTCCGCAGACACCACGGCATGGGGCGCTGATATCACGGCGTGCTCTCAGCTTTTACATCTGTATAGATTCAACCCAACATTCTCTGTATACTTATTAGCGAACGTTGCCTTTGGTAGTAAAAAATAAACCTCATACCAACAAACCAAAAAAAGGCTGTATAGTATGAGGTTTCCCCTAAGTTATTAATTCGTTTAAAGTAACAACTATCGTGAATTATTCTTCAGTAGTTACTTTTTTAAAGCGCATCATGGTTACATCGTCCATTAATAAGTTTAGTTTTCC
>JBLWWJ010000024.1:0-7635 GCA_048268005.1 Ancylomarina sp. | reverse complement strand
CTCTATTCCTATCCCATCTCGAATCACATCACTGGCAATTATCAACTCATATTCTTTATTATCTACCTTTAATATCATTTTGCAGGTCTCTATCTAAATAAGGCATAACGGTCTTGCTAAGTTTCGTTGGCGATTAAAAGAGCAAACTTAACAATGCGCCAAGTAAGCAAGCCGAGTGAAATTGTTTATATTTTGAACAAACCAATTTTAATTGGCTTGCTGGTGTTTCTTAATTGTACTAAACTTTCGAACTGCTCGTCACCGCCCATGAAATTTAGCTTTTGTTAGCAAACGTATTACCTACTTTTCAACTTTAATTCAACATTCTCTTTCTTACAAGCATCCATTATAACAAGTAACCTATCCATTTTTACATTTTTGTCAACTTCCAACTGAATTTTCATATTGCTTTTCGCTGCTTTCAATTCCTTTATTTTTACAGCTATGTCTTTGAAAGAAATTTGAGCTTCGTCAAAGTAATAAGTTTCTGTGCTATCAATAACGATAAAATGGTCAAATTGGATTGTTGTATCCTGTTTTGGCAAAAGAGTTCTCAACGAGTTTGTAGCTCCTTTGTCCTTTCTTTCTAAGCTACAAGAAAATAGAGAAACAAATAATAAGAGAATTGTAATTAGTTTCATTTTAAATATTTTGTATTAATTGTTCTAAATTTTTCCACATATTTAGTATTCCTGTTTCATTCAACCGAGAATTATTCACTAATTCAATTCCATTGTCAGTAAGCGAATACTTTTTCCCAATTTTTACTATCAAATCATTATTAAGCAACCATTTTATCGACGATTGCATTTCTTTTTGAGTTGGAACTGCGTGATTAATTCCGTCTGCTATCTTAGTAATTCCATTAAAGTCACTAGGTTCTTTTTCTGAAGCAAAAGCAATTGCCAAGAATATCCATGATATAGCTTCTGTGTCGCTCATAATATGTTTGCTAACGGTCTTGCTAAGTTTCGTGGGCGATTTCAAAGAGTAATCTTATCAATGCGCCAAATAAGCAAGCCGAGTGAAATTGTTTATATTTTTGAACAAACCAATTTTAATTGGCTTGCTGGTGTTTATTAATTGAACTAACTCTCAAGCGACTCGGCACCGCCCATGAAATTTAGCTTTTGTTATGCCTAGTTTAACTCTCAAATCATTGATCCAACTAATCTCTGTTTTAGCCCACTCTTATCAAACACCCATACAACCTGATAAGCTCCTGCTCCGTCACTATTCCATTGATATACAAAAAATGTCCCATTTGATTCATACACTGAGAAAAAGTTATCACATTCATAAATATCGCTGAAAAACACTTTATGAACCTCTAGATTCAGTCCATTAATTTCAACAGAGATATTATTAACTTCAGTCTTCGGGAAATCTCCATCTGTTCCCCAAACTGGTCTCCCGTCAATTGATGTTATCCAACGATCATCCTGTTTCCCTACAATGCGATTAGTCTGATCAAAAGCTTTTATTTCATAATTGAATTTAAAATTTGTTCCAGTATAGCTTTTTAAACTATCTAGAGGAAGAAGTCTTGACTTATGAATAAAACCTTCAATTTCAGTTGGATCACTATTACCTAAACTAAACTTGTTCTTCGGAATATAAATTGGAATCCAGTCTTGCTCTTTATCTGTTGATTCAGAGTTATACCAAAATACTTCTCCTCCATATATTTTATGAATCACTTCAGCATTTCCATTCGGTTCTTTACGCACATTGGTCCAGCCATCTGAATCTTTTATTAACGCAACTTGACCAAATGTCAGTTGTGTCATCATAGTAAAAAGTGTGATTAATAATATTCGTTTCATCTCCTTTAAATTAGGCATAACGGTTTATGTAAGTGGAGTGCGGGATTAAAAGTTGGAAACTTTCAAAACCGCACGGAGCCAATTCGTTTATTCAATATTTCATTTTTTCCGTCAATCGTCGCAGACAAATTGGCGGTGTTACAACGGCGAACTGCGGTTGAATTACCTACTGAAACCCGCATTACATTTACATTTTGTTATAGGGCGTTTTTATCTTTTACCACAAGGCGGATCATATTGATTCCTAAGTTTTGTCTCAAAATCTAAACGTTCTTGTTTTGTGTATGTAGAAGTTGGCATTGGATAAATGCAAACCCAAACATTCTTATTTGGACAGTTTTTCAACCAACAACTCTTTCTATCATGATGGTCAATTCTTTCTCCAAGTTCTCCTGTCTGTCCTACATCTAATACTTCCCATTTTCCATCCTTGTCAACACAAATTATTACGTATATTGCTGCAATATTTTTGAAATCGGCATCAGATAATTTTGAACACTGGAAACCTTTTCCTCCTATTGTCAAAGACACATTTTTTTCACTCATGGTTTTATGATTTAGTTCTACATTATGAATTTACGTTAGAAAAGCACTCCAATTTCCATTTACATCAAACTGATTAAATGAATTGCGATTATTTGAAACCCAATAACCAATCCAATTTAAATTTAAATCGAATACATTATATCCATTTCTACCATTAGCAACTGCAAAAGATGTCCAATTCAAATTAGGGTCAAAAATCAATATAATCTTATCGTTTGCAGTCACAGTAAATCCTATTGAATTAAGATTTAAATCAAAAATAAAAAAGCCAGAAATATTTAAAGTTCTGTTTGGGTCAATTGATATTGTTCTGCTCGGATCAATTGAAATTGTCCTTGTAGGATTAATTGATATAGTTCTGAATGGATTTAAAGAAATTGTTCTTGCAGGATTAATAGAAATTGTCCGTAATGGGTTAATTGATATAGTTCGTAAAGGATTTATTGAGATTGTTCTTTGAGGATTAATCGATATTGTCCTCATGGGATTGATTGAAATTGTCCTAAATGGATTAATTGAAATAGTTCTTGACGGATTTCTGCTAATTGGTATGTTCATGATTTTTTGTTTTTTTAAATGCCCTATAACGGTCTTGCTAAGTTTTCGTGGGCGATTAAAACAGTTGTCTTATCAAACCGCGCGGAAGCAAGCCGCATAAATTTGTTTATATTTTTAAGCAAACCAAATTTGGGTGGCTTGCTGGTGTTTCTAATTGAACTAAACTTTCAAACTGCGCATCACCGCCCATGAAATTTAGCTTTTGTTAGGGCACGTTAATTTAGTTGCTTGGTCCATTTGTATGTAAAGTAAACTCCAAAGGAACCTGTAAAACCACAAATGACAATCATTATAATTACCCAAATTATTGGTTCAGTGCTGACATTATCTAATAAAGAAGTAAATCCAACTACACCGACATTAATAATTGTAATTAATATCCCCAAGAATAAGACAATCCACCTAAACAGCTTATTGTCTGTCAATATGGGGATTGCAACAGGAATCAAAAAAAATAATGTCAAGATTGAAGTAGAGGTTAAAATACCTGGAGTAAATTCACCGAATGGACTGGGTATTTGTAGTCGGAGAACATAAAGGTGAAAACCAATGTATGACATTAGAAATAGTAGGCTTATTCTTATTCGACAAAAAAGACTTTCATTCATTCTAAGTATTTTTTAATGTGCCCTAACGGTCTTGCTAAGTTTTCGTGGGCGATTAAAAGAATAAACCCTTTCAAACCGCGCGGAAGCAAGCCGCGTAAATTTGTTTATACTTTTTTTGCAAACCAATTTAAGTAGCTTGCTGGTGTTTCTTAATTGAACTAACTCTCGAGCAAATCCCACCGCGCATGAAATTTAGCTTTTGTTGGGCACAGTAATTTAATGCAAGCCATAAGCCAATATATACAAATGCCCCATAATTTGTTTTTCCATGTACTTTGCTACTTCAGCATTATCCTTACTTTTTTTAACTTCATTTACTTCAGCCAAAATCTGAGCTTTCAATTCATAATATTCAGATTCATATGGATTCACAACTATGGCTTCATCTATTAATTCGAGAGCCTTTAAAAACTTCTTCTTTTGGAATAACTTAGAAGCTTTTTTTCTTAATCTGCTATCGCTTAAGGTGTTTTCACTTCCTTTTAGAATTCTATAATCAACAACAAGTCTATATTTATAACTAATATCTTTTCCATTCTGTTTAGTTGGAGTCCACATATGTTTGGTTGAAGACAGTATTTTTATAATATTCTCACTACATTTTCTACTAGGGGATTTTATAAGTTCAATTAAGTCTAATTTTCCATTGACATTAATTTGAAACTCTAACTCTGCAAAACCAGACTTTCCAGCAATCATCATTTCATCTGGATAAACTAGTTCCTGACTAAAATATTTTTCAAGCTCTCCCTTAAAACTTGACTTCACAAACAAGTCATTCTGACCACTTAGATTTAATGATATTAATAGCAAAAATATACTCCCAAATAATATTTTCCTCATAATTGTCTCTGATATATATGTGTATTTAAAATTATTGTGCCCAACGGTCTTGCTAAGTGGCGTAGGCAACTTAGTGGCTTTATGTTTCAAATTTTATAAGAAGGGAAGGTAACTATTTTAGGATTACAATTAACCATAACAATTCTAAAATAGATAGCTTACCGCGCTCATTAAAAGTATGAACATTAGATGACATCCGGCCCGCCTATGCCATTTAGCTTTTGTTGTGCATTGTAAACTATTCAGTTTCCATTAATGTATTAAAGTCAATCTTATCAAGCATCTCAATTTCATCACCCATTAAATCCGTAGTCATAATGCCAATAATGGGAAAGTTGATTTTCTTTGATTCAGGTATCATCAAAGAATAATATTTTTGCCCATCCCTGATAAATTCCCAAACAGAAATCAAGTTTTCATCTTCAATAATCTTAATATTCAAGGTGTATTCTTTATTTGATGATTGTGAGCCGTAAGTTAAATTGTGAAAGGAAAATTGATGATCTTTCCCATTTAATTTATGGTTCTTAATTATGTTGGAATAAAGTCCATCCATGTTAAAATTAACCAATGACGAATCAGTTAATATATATCGGGGGTTAAATTCAATGTCATCGTATAGAATCCACTCACCTTTGTATTTATTTAGCCTAATCCACTTCTCTGGTAATTGGTGGTTAAATTTTGATTCTTTCACTTTTACATTCTTTAAAACCGCTTTGTAAGTCTGTGAAATTTCATTTAGCCTATCTTCTGTTAATCTAAAATCAGCAACTCTTTCCTTCAAGCTCGAATTTGTCTTGTAATCTATGTAAACTAGCTGCTCATAAAAATTAATCGAATCAATTTTCTTGATGATAACCGAGCATGAATCACCTAAGTTCGGATTCAAGTATCTAAAATCTTGCCCATGAGCTAGTCGAAAGAATGAAATCAGAATAATAGTTAGTACTGTAAATCTCATAGGTTTATTTTATGATGCACAACGGTCTTGCTAAGTTTTCGTGGGCGATTAAAAGAGTAATCTTGTCGAACCGCGCGGAAGCAAGCCGCTTAAATTTGTTTATATTTTTTGCAAACCAAATCTATGTGGCTTGCTGGTGTTTATTAATTGATCTAAGCTTTCAAGTCGCTCGTCACCGCCCATGAAATTTAGCTTTTGTTAGCGGCTGGGCATTCATCTTGGAGAAATAATATCCATTAAGAACAAAAACAATTCTTTTGGTAGTCTTGCTTTATCTTGAGGTTTACCAATTGTAAAAACACCAATTGTACTCATAGCTACTAAATATGCTTCTCCTAAATAAGATGCCTTAGAATTCAACATGATGAATTCTTTTATTGAAACCATTTCATTTTCACCTGTTTTGTCATTAAGATAAGTAACCATTCCATCCTCTTTATCAAACCAAATAGTCTGATGACCTATTGCATTCCTAATTTCTGGTTTTAATAATTCAAACAAATTTCGATAGGAAACATCTCGTGGAGATAATTCAATCAACTCGTTAACTTTATTACCATAATTGCTTTTTATTGTACCAAGTTTATAAGACTTTCCAATAGAGAATCGATAGTTAATAAGGATTACGCCAATAAGAATATTTAAAAATTCATTGTAAGCAAGAAAATTACTTTTAGCCAGCTCCCATATTATCAGTGGATTGTCTGTACTAATTGATTGTTTGAAAGCATGCCCAGCATCAAGCATGTTTAAATATTTGTCTTTAATACATGTATTCTTTGTTCCTTCTATATCCTTTTGGAATATCAAAGTAAAGTAATCTGTTAACTCGGGATTTTTATCATTATTCTTAAAGAATAATGATAATATGATCTTTATTAAAGCAATAGGATAAGGTCTGAAAATTGGATTAATATCCTTAGAATAAAAATCATTTATATTTTTCAAAAACATTTCTATTGAGTTGCCTGACAGATTTTTATACTCAAAAGAATCTTTTATTACATCATTACCATATAATCCGTCTTGAGTTTGTTTATCAACTTGATTAAATCTCTTATCTGAATATTTCTTCATGCTAATGTTTATTTTGCCTTGCCGCTAACAATTCGCTAAAGAGAATGCGTTTTATACGGACTATGTCTTTACTGCGAGTCTTATGGCAAATCTAATGAATCTATTGGACTAACTATACTTTTTATGTTATTAATTGCAACCTCGGTATAAATCTCAGTTGTGTTTGTACTCGAGTGTCCTAACAACACTTGTATATATCGCAAATCGGTGCCATTTTCAAGCAAATGGGTGGCAAAACTGTGTCGCAACATATGTGGTGTAACTCTTTTTTTAATGCCAGCTTTATGTGCGGCTTCAGTCACAATTTTGCCAACACTGGTCGGTGAGTATTGCTGCCCCATTGGCCCTTCAAAAAGATATTTTTTAGGCTTATATTCTTCGAAATATTTCCGCAAATCGACCAAAACACTTTGGCTTAATAAGCTGTTGCGATCTTTAAGGCCTTTACCTTTTAACACATTAATCACCATGCGTTTACTGTCTATATCAGCCATTTTTAAATTTAACACCTCGCCTCGTCTTAGCCCAGCTGAATACAACAAGCTAATAATACATCTGTGTTTTATATTCTTCGTGCATTTAATCATTAAGCCAATTTCTTCTTTCGATAATACTTTTGGTAGGGCCTGACTTTGCCGAGGCCTTTCTATACTGAAAAAACGATTTGGCATACCAAGCACAATTTCGTAATAAAACTTTATCGCATTGATACTCTGATTAATATAGGAATCTGATTTTTTCTGATGAATCAACATTTGTAAATATGTTTGAATGTCTTCTTCGTCAATATCAGGCAAATCAATCTCTTTAAAAGTGTTTATAAATGCTTCGAAACAACTGATATATACCCTAGCCGTGTTAAGTGCATATTTTCTCAATTCCAATTTTAACAAAAAATCTTCGGGGCATCGCCTGTAAGTTTTTGGGGTTTTTCTCCTGCGATAAGATTCTATATCAAGTGGTGAATTTTCAGGATTTATATTCCTCTTTTTTTCTAAAAAATGTTCACAATTGATCCAGGCTACCCCCTTAAATGTATCGAAAATAACAGAGAGGTTCTCTTTTGTATTGGGAATATAAACCATATTGAATTTATCGCTCCATCGTGGATTTGGAAGCGTTTTTATGAGTGCTTGTATCACCTTGTCAGGATAAAACTGCAAGCCTATACACTTCCTATTATTGATTAATAAATGCTTTAGTGTAATGTATT
>JBLWWJ010000023.1:0-7647 GCA_048268005.1 Ancylomarina sp. | reverse complement strand
TATAACAAACAGTGCCTAACAAAAGCTAAATTTCATGGGCGGTGACGAGTCGCTTGAGAGTTAGTTCAATTAAGAAACACCAGCAAGCCACATAGATTTGGTTTGCTTAAAAATATAAACAAATATATGCGGCTTGCTTCCGCGCGGTTTGAAAGGATGGTTCTTTAAATCGCCCACGCCACTTAGCAAGACCGTTGTAAGGCATTAAAAAAAACACACATGAAACGATCTGGTATTTATTTTATTTTTCTCACTATGCTTCTGCTTTCATGCAAGAATGAAGTCAAGAAGAAACATATCCCAGAATTAAATTCAACTCCCAAATACACACAGTCTAAATTAGACAAGTTAAAAAGTGAGGGGTTGATTATAGTTGATACTATTATTGGTAGAGGCTTGTATGCAAAATCCAAATTTACTGTTAAGTTTGATTTTGAAGAAAATGAAATATTTATTTTTAATTCATATTCAGAATTAACACCGAAATTTCAGCTATTCGAATATACATTGTACAATGGAACAAATAACAAAGAACTATTCAGCCCCGATGTTAAGACTATAAGGGCTGAATTGACTGAAATTAAACCAACTCCTAAATTTATCCTAAGTGCCCTTTTACCTGATTCAAATTACAATTACGAGTGGCGTAAATATATTCAACAAAAGTTAGTATTGAAGCACGGCACTATTGAAATTGAAAATGAGTTAGTCTATACTCCGCCATTGATATCCCAAAAAGAATTGGATTCATTAATTTTAGAATATGATAAACGACCTTATCTCGATCAAGCTGCTAGAAAAACAGTTTCTTGTGTTGACGAAAGGTATTTTGTGAAAATATTTCTTGCTTCAATTCAAGGGAATAAGAAATGTGAAGAAATTTTATACAACCTAACTGACAAGTTTACAACAGATGGTTCTATTTCAGAAAGTTATTGGGAATTTGTGTATTTGGATAAATTATTGAAAAGTAAGGAATAACGCCTTACAACAAAAGCTAAATTTCATGGGCGTTCAAGAGCCGATTGAAAGTTTAGTACAATTAAGAAACACCAGCAAGCCACTTTAATTGGTTTGCTTGAAAATATAAACAAATTTATGCGGCTTGCTTTCGCGCGGTTTGAACGGGTTGGTTCTTTAAATCGCCCACGAAAACTTAGCAAGACCGTTGTAGGTAATTAGATAAACGAAACAATTTTCGATTAGACTGAGTTAGTTTAAGTAGTTGTTAAAGATATTGAAATGATGAGAAACGAAGTATTTGAAATAATCCCAGAATACAGATTTAAAACTACTCTTAAATATTTCCTCTTTCTGATGGGACTGATTTTTATGATTATACCTTTAGTAATCGACAATTATGAAGTCTTCAGTTTTTTTGGTTTAATTCTAATAATAATTGGATTATTTTTTACTGTATTTACTTTGAAACAGTGTCTAACGATAAATAATGACCAGGTAAAATTTGAATCAAAATGTATCATTAAAGATTTTGAGGAATCAATTATTATACCCTTTGATAATATAAGAGAAGTCTATTTCTTTAAACGCCAGTTTTTGATTTTAGGTGGTCGTAGTCCTATTGCAGATGCAGATGCTCAGACTCTATATAATGAGAATAGAATTGTATTTATTTTAGGTGACAAAGAATCTAAAACAATAATGCAGACAGGGAAATTGGAAGACTTTAAAAAAGCTTACTCAATAATAAAAAGCAGGGTTGAAAAAAAAGAAAATTAAAAATAACTACCTACAACAAAAGCTAAATTTCATGGGCGGTGATTCGCAGTTTGAGAGTTAGTTCAATCAAGAAACACCAGCAAGCGAACTAAATTGGTTTGTTCAAAAATATAAGCAAATTTAATCGGCTTGCTTCCGTGCAGTTTGATAGGATAACTGTTTTAATCGCCCACGAAACTTAGCAAGCCCGTTAGCATTCAGCTGAAAAAACATTTGAGACAATAATAAAATGGGATTATTTGACTTTTTTAAAAACACATCTGGAGAGACCAAAAAAAATGCGGAAAATAAAAATGTTCAATACTTAAATGAAATTCAGAAGGAAGTTCATAAATATCTTAAACCTTTAGGATTTAAAAAGAAAGGTCGGACTTTTAATAGACAAACAGATAATGGAGTTTGGCAAGTAATAAACTTCCAAAGTGGAAAATTTCCAGTAGGAGAAAACTATGAAATTCCAGGGATTCGAGAAAGTCTATATGGGAAATTCACTATCAATATGGGAGTAATTGTGAAGGAGCTTTATGAAAGTAAAATTTACGCAAAGGATAAGGACTTTTATCAAGAATATGATTGCCAAATCAGAACGCGACTTTCAAATCTAATTTATAGTAATGATTATTGGTGGAATATTACAAATGACAGTAAACATATTTCTGATCAAATAGTTGAAGGGCTGAACGACAAAGGTATACCTTGGTTTAGTATGTTTGAAACGAGAGAGAAAATTTGTGGAAATTGGGGAAATGTTGACGGTTCTTCTAAATCAGCTAAATTAGATGTAGCACTTATTATTTTTCACTCTGACAAGAAAAAAGGAGAGGAACTGATGCAAGAATACTTTGACAGTATAAAGGGGCATAAAGGACACAAAGAATATGTAAAGGAACTTGCGAAACAATTTGATATAAAATTGACTGATAATGATGATGAATAAAGCCGAAATGCTAACAAAAGCTAAATTTCATGGGCGGTGATGTGTAATTTGAGAGTTAGTTCAATTAAGAAACACCAGCAAGCCACCTAGATTTGGTTTGCAAAAAATATAAACAAATATATGCGGCTTGCTTTCGCGCGGTTTGATAGGACAACTGTTTGAATCGCCCACGAAAACTTAGCAAGACCGTTAGCTGCAATTTGGTATGGTAAAGGGACATCGTTTACAAAGTTAAAGGGACATGGTTTACACTTTTTAAGTTGTAATTTGTTTAAAAAACAGATTATTATGTCTTGGAAAGAAACGACAACTATGGAACAGAAAATTGAATTTATTTGTGAATGGCGTACAGGAAAGTATACCATTACAGAGCTCTGTAATCGCTTTGAAATATCAAGGCCAACTGCATATAAATTAGTGCATAAGTTTGAGGAAAAAGGCTATGAGGGCTTACGTGAAAGCTCACGAGCACCTCGGAAACATCCCAATGCAACAGCAGAAGATATTGTTGATGGAATTTTACAATTAAAGGAAAAATATTCCAGGTGGGGCGCTAAAAAAATCAGGAAACTATTGTTTAACGATTTTGCAGAAAAAGATATACCTTCCGTTGTAACAGTGCATAATATTCTAAAGAAAAACGGCTTGGTTTGCCCTCAAAAACGTTTAAGAAGAGTGAAGCCTGTTTTCCCTATTTTTGATCCCCAAGAGTGTAATCAGGTATGGAGTGCCGACTATAAAGGCAAGTTTCTAATGGGCAATAAAATCTATTGTCATCCCCTTACAATTGCGGACTCTAAAAGTCGCTTTTTATTCACAGCCAAGGGACATTATCATGAGAACTTTAAATCAGCAAAGGCAGAGTTTACACGAGTTTTCAGGAAGTATGGCATCCCCAATCAGCTACATACAGACAATGGGAGTCCTTTTGGTTCAGTACGCTCTATACAACGCTTTACACGTCTCTCTTATTGGCTTATAGAGGTCGGTATAACACCTGTCTTTTCGGATCCAGCTCATCCCGAACAAAATGGGCGTCATGAAAGAATGCATCGCGATTTAAAGGCCGCATGTGTCAAACCTGCAGCATATGATTTAAGATCTCAACAAAGGCTTTTAAACCAGTTTGTGAATGAATATAACCATGTAAGACCACATGAAGCTTTGGGTATGGAGACACCGGCTTTTAGTCATGATTTTTCAACCAGAGTATTTCCCGAACGTATAAGAGAATTTGATTATCCATCGATCTTAAAGGTTGTCAAGGTGACTCAAAATGGTGCCATAAGGTGGAAGTCATATTACTGGGTCTATTTAACCGCATCCTTGAAAGGAAAGTACGTTGGTATGGAAGATATCGGAAATGGAATTTGGAAGGTTTATTATAGAAATGTATTTTTAGGCTACTTAAACGAAGATAAATTAAGATCAAAAGAATCATCAACAAGGGTAGAGACTAATTTAGTGTAAAGTCTAATCTTTAACTTGTGTAAAGGATGTGCCTTAACGAACATTTAAATCAAACAACTACGAAAATAAATGGAAAATATACTCACAATCCTTCTACTTATGATTTTAACAAGTGGTAATATCAACCAAACAACGAAATCTGAGAATGAACCGCTAAATTCGAAAGAATTAACCAAAAATAAGGATTCCCAAAGGGCAGCTGAATGGTTAGTAAAAAGTATTGAGGAGTTCTATAAGCAACCATTACCAAAAAAAATGGCTGATATTACAACCGAAAGATACGCTGAATACAAGCAAGATGCTATTTGTGTTGAATATGATGGTTTGACTTTGGAACAGTTTAAACAGAAATGGGACACTGTGTACAATGTTACTTATGCTGGAGTAGGTGGATCATTTTTAACTGGACAACAGGATGAAGGGACTATCAAAGTTTCTGAATGTAGACTTAAAGCCTCAAATAGGGATATAGAATTTATTTTTAATGTTATTATTAGTGATACTCAATTCAAGCTTGACCATAAAAGAGAAATAACGGTAGTTAAAACCGACCAAGGTTTTAAGATTGATGATGTTAAAGAATTTAATTAAAAAAAAAAGCAGCTAACAAAAGCTAAATTTCATGGTCGGTGATGAGTCGTTTGAAAGTTTAGTGCAATTAATAAACACCAGCAAGCCAAATAAATGGGCTTGATTAAAATATAAATTTATTCGGCTTGCTTACTTGGTGCATTGATAAGATTACTCTTTGAAATCGCCCACGAAACTTAGCAAGACCGTTACAGGTAATTGATTCGTAATGGCACTCGCTGGCAAGCTTGTTGCCATTTCTGCTTTAATGAGAAATCCCTCATAAATTGTACACCAGTTGTTTTACTAGTTTTGACTATACTTTAAAACTTGCGTTATGTTTGGCTTGATTTTGCTAGTGGTCACGCGATTCCACTCTCTGCTTAACCTCGTTCGCTTTGTCACGGAATTTATAAAGGAAAACTCAGCCTATCCAATTTGCTTTTCTTTTGCCAAGCTTGCTCGAAAGTAATTACCACCAGGCGCAGGGTTTGACTTTTGTGACTTCTAAAGACTCATGTGTTTTATGAAGGATTACGCGCGGGGGAGGTGCGCAAATTGTCATTCAGTCTTAGTTCTTTTAGTAGTAAATATCCATGTCAAAGCTGCCTATATCAGCCAAAAATAATGGTGATGTTTTTCTCTCACACGAATGTTTTCAACAACCTGTAACAAAAGCTAAATGGCATAGGCGAGTTGGAGCTTATTGAACATTTGTGCTTTTAATGAGCGCGGCAAGCTATCTATTTTAGAATTGTTATAGTTAAATGTAATTACAAAAATAGCTACCTTGCCTATTATAAAATTTGAAACATAAAGCTAGTAAGGAGCCTACGCCACTTAGCAAAACCGTTACCAACAATTTATAAATGACAGATAGTAAGAAAATAGAAACACTTGAAAAAGCCATTTTAAGTCTTGATGAATATAAAAAAGACTTAACTAATGACAATGTTTCATGTTTTGAGAAATTGAAATCCAAAATATTAGACATGTTAACAGAAAATGAGCGTTTTAGATTTTCTCAAATTGAATTTTATTCAGAACAGGACGACTATGACGATATAATGAGCGATGACGATGATTTACCTTTTTAACTCAAACCTATGGCAATTGAAATAAATACTATCGGGTTTGACCGAGCTAAAGCATTCCTTTCTGATATTAATTTCAAACTGAAATCAGATAAAAAAAGTGAATATGACTTACAGAAATTAAAACTTCTTCAAGCTAGGCATAACAACCCAGAATTTGAAATGGAAATAGCAGAACTGATTTGTGGTGATAATAACAGTTTTCCTTATAGAAGCTCTTTTTTTCTCACTAAATTTTTCAAAGATCTAGGACTTCAATTTGAACATGATGGAACAACAAGGAGGTATTGGGTTCGAGATACTCTATTGTTACTGGATGTTCATGATTTATCATTAGTATTTAGAAAAGGACTTTTCAATAAGCGTGATTTTCGAAAGTTCACAAAAGAAAATAAACTAGATTTCGAAACTGAATATCAAAAAGCAATAAAAGAGTTTAAAGAAATCCTCAATGATAGTTTGCAATCTGATGAAGGTATGGATCTATCCTATTTGTTTGATTTAAATGTGAACGTAGAATTACTTTTCGACAGAAAAACTAAAACTAATGACAACGAATTGGATTCATTAATAAATGAAGCAAAAGACAGATTTTTTATTCCTAAAGACAAGCAAATTGCATTAGAGAAACTGTGGGATGCCTTCGAGAGAATTAAAACATATTTCGATTCAAACAAAAAAAAGTCGTCTTCAGAATTAGTCTCTATTGTATCAAAAGAATTTAGTTCTGAAATTATTGAAAATGAGTTTAAGCTATTAACGAAAATTGGTAACGAATATAAAATAAGACATCACGAAACGGATAAAATTGAAATATCAAAATCAAAGCATATTGATTATTTATTCTTTCGGATGTTGTCATTAATCGATTTATGCATAAAAAGTATAAACGAAGAATAAAAAACTGTTGGTAACAAAAGCTAAATTTCATGGGCGCTGATGGGAGATTCGAAGTTTAGTTCAATTAATAAACACCAGCAAGCCACATAGATTTGGTTTGCAAAAAAATATAAACAAATTTATGCGGCTTGCTTATTTAGCGGTTTGATAGGATAACTGTTTTAATCGCCCACGAAAACTTAGCAAGACCGTTATGTACAACTAAAATCTTTAAGGAGAGATAAAACCCTCTTTTTTTAGGCTGAGACAAAACGGAGGGGAAAGTTCCTTGACAGGGAAAAGAACAAGAGAGGCAATGGAAGGCATTGTTCAAGTCTTATGCGGTGCTACCGTGAAAGATGGCTCTTTCAAACGACTAGTATCGTTAACTAAGACTTGGATAAGTTACTGTTTTTGAGAATCAATGTCAAGAGTAGAATGAAAATAGACATTGATAAGCAGTCACTTACACTTGTTCTTTTTGGAGAGGAACTTGGTGTGACAGAGCTGTTTTGAAAAGAGGACTCAGCCTTACTAGTTTGATATCACGCAAGGCGAAATGCTGCGTTAGACTCGTCTGAAAGCACATAAGATCAAACTAAACAAAGGGGTTTAGAAAGGAATAAAGAGTTTCGCTGTGTCTTTTATCTATTTTAGATTGAGAATTAAATTACTAAAATAGACTGGTTTTTAAGAGCCTGATTGGGGAGACTTGTAAACAAAGAGGCTTTAAAAATAAAAGTACATAACATGCTGTATGTCGGCATTGGCGATATGTACAGGATGGAAATAAAAATCGCCAACGAAGACGACATACAGCTATCCGTTACATGCAATATTAAAAAGACCTCAAATATCATTATGCAATTAATTGACTTTCCATATCAACTTGATACAACTCAAATCATGAATACCTCGAACGATGATGTTGTTCTCCATGAAGGTGAATTCATTGTT
>JBLWWJ010000022.1:154-7663 GCA_048268005.1 Ancylomarina sp. | reverse complement strand
GAAGTACCATTAAAAGCACCTCCAGTATTTCCACCATTCATATTACTTTCTATTAAATCATTATGGGAGAAGTTCCCTGCGCCTTCTATAGCATCCGGACAACCATCACCATCACTATCTAAATCTAAATGGTTTGGAATACCATCATTATCTACATCTAAATTATTACACACTCCTAAGGTATTTAGTGTGCAAAAATCTACATCTTGATAGTTAGGTACACCGTCATCATCTACATCTGCAGAAGGGTCTACTCCATTAGATTCTTCAGTATCCAAAATACCATCGTTATCATCATCTAAATCACAAATATCGTTTACACCATCTTCATCACTATCTGTTAAATTTGGATTTGTACAATAATTAGCAATACCAAAATTGTTAACACAATCACTAAGATCTGGTTCTGTAAAAACTGCTGTTTCTACATTATCTGTTGTAAGTGTATTACCTGCAGGTAATGTAGACTCATCTACTGCTAAAACATAAGATGTTTCGTTTTGAACATTGTAATTAATAACAATATCATCTACATACATATTCTCACTAAATCCTGCAACATTACTTGCACGAATTCTAAGTGTAGAGGATGCTGTTAATTTATCTACATCAATAGGAATATTAGTTGCATTACGTACAGTAGCATTTTGTAAGTCTGTATTAATAATTTGTTGACAATCGGCTCCGTTACATATTTCAACAATTAATAAATCGTTACTATCATTTGAAGTATCTCCCCAATAACGGAAAGAGATATCACCTGAAACAGCGCCATCCATATTAACTGCTCTAGTTCTAGAGTCATTATCATTTATGCTTAGTTGTCCGTTTAGGCTTGTAGAAGAACCAGTCCAATTACCATTCCAACCTGTACCTCCAGATGTTGAATTACTAGAGAAATTTTCTGTAGCTGTATTTGCAGAGGAAGGTAATGTTACTGTAAACGAATAGTTTCCACTAGCATCGGTAGTTTGTGTACCAACTTGTGTATCTCCTGCATCTACCGTGCCATTTTCGTTAACATCTTCGTATAAAATAACTGTAACACCGCTTTGGCCTGTTTCTCCTGTTCCATAAGTACCATCCAGACTGTCGTCTTTAAAAACAGAACCTTTAATATCATTTGTTCCTGGAGCTGAAATAGCACAAGTAACTGGAACTCTAACCGTTGCTACATCACATAGATCGGAAGGATCATCAGAACAAATTCTATATTCAAATATTTCTACTCCTTGAAACCCTGGGTTTGGAGTATATGTTATTGTACCATCACCATTTAATACTACGGTACCATTAGCTGGTTGTAAAAGACCAGATGTAGTTATTGAAGTAGGATCTACATTTGCTAAAAACCCTGTATCGTTTGCTGCTAAATCAATAGTTACCGGAGTTGCTATTAATGTTGGTTTAATATCGTCGTTAGCAAATAAAAGTTGTTGTATACAACGTGGCTCCATCACATACCCAACATCTTGAGAAGGAGAACCACCAGGAGTTGGACCACCAGCATTAGGATCTAACCCCCAAACTGATGCAAAAGTAACATCATCACAAGTATAAACAGCTAACCCTGTTTGATCATTATCTGGATCAAATACTTGATATGCTTCTAGCGCACCTAATGGCACTGCAACATCATACGGTAAACCACAAGGGTTTAACGGTGTATTTGGTGTAGCTGTTAAGTCTCCATCATATTTAATATATATAGTTGTTGCTTCTGATGGCGTAACCCATACTGGACTATAATTGGCCGAACCATTATTAGAACCTGGTGCCCAAGCAATACTAGCAAAAGTTGTTAAACGTTTAGCTGTAATAAGACTGTAGGACCAGTCGTAAGTTGAACCAGCAGCATCGGCATCTGTAACCGAAACGGCTGTAAAGACCTCGCCACCTGTACTTTTAAATTCATACCCTGTAGATTTTACTGGTAAATTTAAATAATTACTACCATTTGCAGGTACTGTAATTGTGCCTGTTATGCCATCTTTATCTTTCCAAACAACATCAATTGGTGTACTTAAACTATTTGTTAAAAACACATACACAGGAGCAGTAGCAAGTGATGTATATACAGGAGTATAATAGGTGTTTCCATAAAATTCTCCTGGTAAGAGTGCTAAGTTTCTAGTTCCGTATGTATCAATTCCTCCAAATATTAGATCTAAACCTACAGGTTTATCGGATGTAACTGTTGCTCCTGCTTTAATGTCGTTTGCATTATTTACATCAGCACCATTTCCTGGTGTAGAGGCTGTACCATCGTAAAACCATACTTCACCTTCGTTTAAAGTATTTGTTAAATCGATGTTTCCATCTCCATCATAATCTAAACTAACGGTTGTATTATCTTCTGAGGCTCTTATAAAAGCAGCGGTATATCTAAAGGCTCCTGTTCCACCTAAAGTAACATCTTCTCCAAAAGGAATAACGAAAAGTTGACCAAAACGAGTAGTATCGAATACATTAGTTTTTACATTCTGAACATCGAATATGGTATTTCCTCCACCTGTACCTGCATCACCAGCAATTTTTGAAACTGCAATATCTGATGAACTCAACATTTTATCTTTTCCATCGTAATAAAAATCGGCAGAATTTCTTGAATTATAACCAAATGTATTGTCCAAAAACAAATATCCACCAGCTGGAATAATATCATTTGCGTAGCCTGGTGCTACACCATTGGTTAAATCACCATCTCCCCAAACCAAAGTTGTAGCTTGTGTAGGGATATTTAGATCTGCTTCGTAGCCATCTTCCCAATGGTCATACCTAAGTATGGTACCTGGATATGGAAATTTAATAGTGGTTATACTTCGAACGTTATTAGATAGTAAATTAGAACTTGCTGCGCTAATTAGTGATTCCCTTAACATATCTGAATCTTCAGGGAAAGGCATATAGAATATTTTATCTTGTGTAGCTTCTAAACAAGGGTCTCCAAGAGCTTCTTCTATTAAAACTGTAACTGTAGCTGTTTCGCATACTGGAATTACCCCATTAGTACAAACTTGATATTCAAATGTATCTGTTCCAAAACCAGCAGGAAGATAAGTTACGGAACCTCCTGGGTTAATTTGCAATGAACCGTTTGAAGGTTGGCTTATAATTGTTACGCTTGTGGCATCTATATTACATGTATCATTATCTAATATATTTATTAACAATGGTGTTCCTTGTCTACCAGATGCAGCATCATCATTTACAAAAGGGCCACCTGAAACTGCTTGATGGGTTGCAATTGCTGTATTACAAGCTGTAGCAGTTGCTGTTATTGTTGCTGTTCCTGTCCAAAGTGGCGAGTAAGTAACTTCACCAGTACTAGCATTTATAGAATTTAATAGACTACTTGCAGCATCTAAACTATACACAATACTAGTTGCGTTTGGAGCCGTGGCACTATAAGTAACACTTCCCGCACCCAAACAACGTTGTGATGTAGCACCTAAAGTAAAAACAGGAGATGAAACCACAGGGCTTTGATTTATTGTATGTGTTGCTGTAGATGTTGCACCAAAGCAATTTGCTGTTGCTGTAACTTCACTAGGACCCGCCCAAGTAGCTACGTAAGTAACCTCACCAGTTGCTGTATTTATTGTGTTTCCTGCTGCTACACTGGCAGCATCTAATTGATAACTTATATCTGCAGTTGCATTGGTAGATGTTGCCACATACGTTTGCGTACCTGCTGTGCTAAAACATCTACTAGATGTTGTACCTAACGCAAAAGTAACTGTACCTGGATCACAAACTGTATAATTTATAACAACTCTACCTGTAGCACCGTTACCAGCACCACCTCCAGATAAAGCACCTCTTTTACCACCTCCACCAGCACCACCTGGAGAAGATCCATTATCTCCATCACCGTAACCAAAGCCTTGAAATCCATCACCACCATTACCTCCACCAGCAGGTGCTGATGCTCCGTTATCATTTGACCCATTATTACCATTTGCGGCAGTTCCTGCTGAAGAACCACCACCACCACCAGCATATCCAGGACCAGTAACTCTATTTGCTCCATTACCACCACTATATTTTGTAGTACCAATTCCTGCAGATGCTGCTCCACCACTAGCTCCAAAATCACTATTGTTTTGAGCAGAATTACCTCCTTTGGCTAGAACTACAGCAGCGCTGGAATTATTTGTAGTTGTAGAAAGCCAAGAATCGCCTCCGGCAGAAGTATTAGAACTTCCGTTACCTACATTAAGATATAAGGTTTGACCCGGAGTAACCGAAATGGTTTGCAATGAATATGCACCACCACCACCACCAGCAGCACTTTTAAAACCGTCACTTTGTTGCCCTCCGCGACCACCACCACCCCAAACTTGGATAGTGATACTCCCTACACCTGCTGGCACAGTATATGTATGGGTTCCTGCAGCGTTATATGTTTGTGCCTCTTGTGCATTTACATTGACAAAACTGAATAAAAAAGCAAAAAACAAAAACATTAAAAACGATGTTTTTGAAAAGACAGGCTGAATAAATAAATTAGTAATTCTTTTCATAATATATGAGATTATCATTAAAATCTTAATTGGTAAAAAATATTTTAAAACAAATTTATACAATAAAATGGCAGGACCTATAATAGAAAACTTCTACAAAACCCTACTATTGTTACACAATAACCATAATTACTAGTTAAAGAAATGGTAATTTTTTGTGAACATGTCCTAAATTTATACAACAAATCTACAATTACTTTGTATTGACTTATATAAAAATAAAACAATTATGTTTAAAAACCGACTAAAAGCACATATAATCGTTAAAATTCAATTTGTTGTATTTTCTTGTTAAATGCTCTAAAATATAAGTGAATGTACTTATAAACTTAAAATAAAACTATTTTATAAAATAATATTTTTAACAAAAGTAAAAAAAAACTTCCTTATTTATAATAAAATAGTAACAATTGAACTATTACTCTTACAATTTTCTTAAAAAAAGTAAAGTTTACAAACTAATTATAGAAAACAAATAAAATTTGTAACTAGATAAAATTAAATCCCTTATATAGAAATAAACGACTATGGACTGGAAGTCCATAGTTTTAAACAAAAAAATGAAATTCTTTTCTGAAAACAGTTTGTCATTCCGAATGTGGAACGAAGAGGAATCTCATTATTATAAGATTTCTTGTCACTCGTTCCTCGCTCTGTCGAAATGACAACAAACTCTTAAAAGTTTGTAGAAACTAAAGTAACTGCAATGAAATTACAAGATTTTAACCTTTAAATAGATAATAAATTAATGTGTTTTGCATTAAAAATAGAATCTAAAAAAATGGAAATTACATCTTTAAATTATAAAATTTTGGATCAATATAATTTGCTAAAAAAACCATATAAACCACGAACATTATATTTTATAGAAATACGAATATTATTAGAATACATTATATTTACAAAAAAAAATTTGATGAAATTTTTAGACGAAATAAATAGAAGACGCACCTTTGGTATTATATCGCATCCTGATGCAGGTAAGACTACTTTAACCGAAAAACTACTATTATTTGGTGGCGCAATACAAGAAGCTGGAGCTGTAAAAAGCAATAAGATTAAGAAAGGTGCAACTAGTGATTTCATGGAAATTGAACGCCAGCGTGGGATTAGTGTAGCGACTTCTGTTTTAGCTTTTGAATATGACGGTATAAAAATCAACATTTTAGATACGCCAGGACATAAGGATTTTGCTGAAGATACGTTTAGAACGCTAACCGCTGTAGATAGTGTTATTGTTGTTATTGACGTTGCTAAAGGAGTCGAAGAACAAACGGAAAAACTAGTAGAAGTTTGCCGTATGCGAGACATACCAATGATTGTATTTATAAACAAAATGGATCGAGAAGGTAAAGATGCCTTTGAATTGTTAGATGAAATTGAGCAAAAATTAGGTTTGCGTGTAGCACCATTAAGTTTCCCTATAGGTATGGGGTATGACTTTAAAGGAATTTATAATATTTGGGAGAAAAACATAAATTTATTTAGCGGAGATAGCCGTAAAAATATTGAAGAAACTATTGAGATTTCGGATTTAAACTCTACGGAACTAAATAAATTAATAGGTGACAAAGCAGCTGAAACACTTCGTGAGGAAATAGAACTAGTAGAAGGGATTTACCCAAGTTTTGATAATAAGGAGTATTTAGATGGCAGTTTGCAACCTGTATTTTTTGGTTCTGCATTAAATAGTTTTGGTGTAAGAGAATTATTAGATTGTTTTATAGAGATAGCCCCAAAACCTAGACCTAAGCAAAGTGAAGAGCGTTTAGTTCAGCCTGATGAAAAAGATTTTACTGGTTTTGTTTTTAAAATTCATGCCAATATGGACCCTAATCATAGAAATCGATTGGCATTTATAAAAATAGTTTCTGGAGAATTTAAGCGTAACACCACCTACCTACATGTTAGACACAATAAAAAGGTAAAATTTTCGAGCCCGAATGCCTTCTTTGCAGAAAAAAAAGAGATAGTTGACATCTCTTATCCTGGAGATATTGTAGGCTTACAAGACACTGGAACCTTTAAAATTGGTGATACTTTAACAGAGGGCGAAATACTAAATTATAAGGGAGTTCCTAGTTTCTCTCCAGAACACTTTAGATATATTAATAATGCAGACCCATTAAAATCAAAGCAGTTATACAAAGGTATTGACCAGCTCATGGATGAAGGAGTTGCCCAGTTGTTCACACTAGAACTTAACGGAAGAAAGGTAATAGGAACCGTTGGAGCTTTACAATATGAAGTAATTCAGTATAGATTAGAGCATGAATATGGTGCTAAATGTACTTATGAAAACTTAAATGTTTTTAAAGCATGTTGGATTGAAGCGGAAGACGAAAAAAGCGAAGAATACAAGGATTTTTTAAGAGTAAAACAACGTTTTCTTGCAAAAGATAAAAGAGGTCAATTAGTATTTTTAGCAGATTCTGCTTTTTCATTACAAATGACGCAACAAAAATATCCAAGCTTAAAATTTCACTTTGTAAGTGAGTTTAATTAGAATAAAACCGTGTTTCAAGTCTTTTTAGACCGTTTTAAACGCTAATTTATAGTATAGCATTCAAAACGTTTAAATCGCATTTAAACCTGATTTAAAATCGGTCGATTTTTGAACGATATAGATAAAACCAATTTAAAAATTAACTTTAAATAGTTAAATTTTATTACAATTGAAAACGTCCTTTTGAACATTCAAAAGGACGTTTTTTTTATTTTTCTAGCCTTGGCCTCTCGGTCCGAAATTCAATGGAATTGGCGGCTGCTCATAATTAAAATATTTTGAGCACCTCCAATATTGATTTTACGCCTGGCCTGTCGGTCCGAAATTCAATGGAATTGGCGGCTGCTCATAATTAAAATATTTTGAGCAACTCCAATATTGATTTTACGCCTGGCCCGTTGGTCCGAAATTCAATGGAATTGGCGGCTGCTCATAATTAAAATATTTTGAGCAACTCCAATATTGATTTTACGCCTG
>JBLWWJ010000021.1:0-7873 GCA_048268005.1 Ancylomarina sp. | reverse complement strand
AATAAGTGGTTTGCTTTGCAAAGTTTTTAAAACATTCTGTATCTATAATTAGCCGTTATGTAAAATTACTCGGACTATACTTATTTTAAAAATATGTCCTCGTGATGCACTTCGCAGTTGCCGCTACCAAGCGCTCGTCCCGATTTTACATCGGGATAGCCAACGCTTGCCAACGCCAAAATAAAAGCTAACCTTTTTTCTCTTATTGAAAATCGCGTATTTGAATAATTGTGCACAATATTTTTTTCTACGCATTCTCGTAAGCTAAATACCTAAAACAAAAATTCTTTATTTTGTATTTTAAAAATCGATACTCAATCGATTCTTAAAATAGTATATAATTTTGGAAACAGGAACGAATGTTAAGAAAAGGTCTTGTAGACCTCTTTAATGTAGTTGCAGCTGGCGCGTTGAGCTCGTTACACTATCTTTTAGACTATTTGACGTTAAGAAAATGTCTGGTAGACATTTTTAGTTAAATACCATTTGAAACTAACATTTAGTAAAGTGTTGTATCCAAATCAATTAAGCAAACCACTTCCCTATTGTATTTCAAAGCAATCATCCACTGGATAATCGCTTTAAAATAGCCTATTGTTTTGACCAAAATTATATGAGGCCAAGTTTAACATCGAGATTCTATTTTACATAATAACTTAGAACTTTAACTTAAATACAATCAAAGTATTTTATAATTGAATTAGGTTGATATTTATAATCACTAAGGATATTATTACATTCTTTTTTGATAAGTAATTTATCCGATTCATCAAAATCAGTAAGTACATTATTTGTATTCTCAATACTGGTAATTCGTCTATACATTATATTTTCTTCAATATATGTAATAGTCATCAGGATCTTCTTTGTAAAATCTCTCGGGATATTTCCTTTATTGAATTCAAACGCATCAATAATCAACATTTTTAATAGATGCGAGCTAATTGGTATAGAATATTCTTTTTTCCAGTTTTTTAATGTTATTAATAGTTTTTGTTGAATTGTAGTTAATTTTATACTCTTCAAACTAATAATATCAGTCTTCGTGTAACTATCTTTTTTAAATAGTGAATTATTATTCACGTACAAATAACCAGCTGTTTTATTGTTAATAGTTTTACTTAATTTATAAGGAACAACATCAATCTTATAATCATCGCCATTAATTCGATAAATTATACCTATTGATTTTTTTTGCTCTCTAAGTTTAATAAAATCTTTATCTGAATAATTTTCGTCAAAATATTTATATAATGTGTTATACATTTCAGAAGTTGAGTTAAAACTTTTAGAACCGTAAGGAACACTTATATCGATATCAAAAGAATCTGAAAGAGATGTTCCATCTTCAGTAGAACCAATTTTTAGTGGTGAACCACCTAAACTATTATTAAAGTTTATTTCTATATCATTTATAATACGGTTAGCTTTTATTGACAATTTTTTATAAATCGGATTGTTTTTATCTAATCTAATATTTGAAACAACAGTTGATAATATTGCACTTGTATTTAGACGTTCTTTTTTAGCGTTGTTAGAATCTACTATTCCACCAACAAATGCACCTCCTACTCCACCTAATAGCGCACCTTTGCCTCCTGCTTTTAAAAATTCTGACCAATCAAAGTTTTGCTCAGGATTTTCTTTGATTGAATTTCTTTGCTGAATTGCATTTATAAAAGCATTAGTTAATCCAAAAATAACTACTCCATTCTTGCTATATTTAATAAGCTTTTTATTCATTATTTTTAAATTTCTTCATCAATTTCAAAATTTATAGCTTTTGCATATTCAGATAAATCAATAGCAGCTACTGTACCAATACTTTGTTGTAGATAACGTGTTAATTGAAGGAAAAAAGTAACTAACGAGTTATACTTGTGACTAAATTCAATTGAATCAAATTTTCGGTCTTTATAAAACTCTAAAAAATGGTTATTATACTCTTCAGGAGAATTAGCTTTTTTATTTAGAATTTCATCTTTTTTAGAGAAATCAACATAAAAACTTTTATAATTTACAGCACAACCAATATCAATTGATTTTAATCCTTTTAGTGATTTGACGTTTTTCTCAATATATGAGTCTCCAATTTTTTCATCATAACACAAAATTCCTCCCAGTATTTTAGTTAATCCTCTAGGATCTCTTTTCTGTCCTCGATCTATAATACTAGCCGAAGTTCTGTGTAATTTTCTTACACTTTCAATTTTATCTCCTGCATAAAGTATATACTTTTTGTTTAGTTCAGGTTTTACTTCAAAGATAGCGTAAACACCTTCTGCTGGAATAAAAATGGCTCCATCTTGATGGAAAACAAATGGAGTGTATGTTTGATCATAAATTACTAAATCAATTTGATGACTTTTATTTCCTTTACTGTCAATTATAATTGCCTTATCAACTTTATAACGCTCAGGTAAATATATTCTAAGCCATTTAATCCATATATCTTCAAAGGAATCTCCTTTGGTAGGAGCATGTTCAATTACTTCTCTATTAGTTTTCATCTGAGCAACCATTTGAGATTGTAAACCATTAAACAATCTTTTTAAATCTATCTTATCACTCATATTTTTTTAATTTTTTATTATCATATATATATAAATCTTTACCGAAAGAAGCTTTATCAACTTCTGCAATCATTAATAAAGGTTTATCAATATTTATGTTTTTATCTTTTGCAATTATCTCCATAGCATTAATATCTATACTACTTGGAGTTGTTGGCCCATTAGGATGAGAATGCCATTCTCCTAAATATTCAATTTCACCATTAGTCATCTTATGAATTTCACTCAACCTTTCGTTTAAAGTTCCTGGTTCTCTAATAAAAATAGTTTGTCCATTTTTATATTGATCAGGTATTAATATATCAGTAATTATAAAGTGTAAATCTGACTTATAACCTATAAAAACTCCTCCAAACTCTTTTGGATAGTGAAACTTGGTTTCTTCTTCTATTCTCTTTAAAACACTTTTAGATATGTGTATAGCACTATTAATATCATTAAGAATATAATATTCATACTCTTGAATATCTATTATTAATTCATCTCCAAAATCTGGTCGAATAATGAAGGACTCATGTTTCTTACTTTTTGAATAATTATTATTTATGACTTTTACACCAATATTTAGCAAGGCATTTATATCATTATAATTAGCTTCAAAAGTTGGATATCCACATCCTGTTCCTTCAAAATATGAAGGTGCTTCATTTTCAACAAAATCAAAAATAGTTTTAGCTTGTTTTGTTAGATTTTTACCTGTTATTGAAACAAATGATTTCGCATTATTAGTTATAGCAAGACTAAATGTTTTTCCCGTAAAATTAAGTTTATCAATTATATATGTAACTTCTGTATCCGTTGAACAATCAAAAATGATATCAATTTTTTTATTAAAAATATCCTTTACTGTATCTAAATCATAATTATTGAGCTTAACTGATATAGAATTTATGTTAACAAAAGGAGAAATCGCTTGTAATCGTTTAGTTAATCTATCTATTTTATAATAAACCAAATCGTTCAAGTCATAATTTGCTCTACATAAATTACCTCCTTTTATAGTATCAAAATCTTCAAGAACTATATTTTTTGCTCCTCCTCTAACTAATATTTCAGATAAAGAACTTCCTAAAGCACCACAGCCAATAATTAAAATATTAGAATTTGTAATTTTTTCATCTAACTTTCCTCTTCCAAAAAATCGACTATAATCAATGTTTTCAGTTGTTGACCAATTAATTTTATTAGTTTTCAGACAATGCTCAAATCTTTTGTTTGAGTTTTGTTGTCCATTTTGAGGTAGTCTTTTATAATCAATTGGAATATTTTTTTTTGATATTCTAATTAAATCCCAATGCTCTTCATAAGTCTCATTATTAGGGATTTTATAACCAATTATTAGGAATAAGCTGTTTTCGTGATAGTAATTGTTATTAAACTCTCTTTTTAAGCCTTTATATAAATACTCAATAAACTCATCTGAAAGATAATCTTTTAGTTCGTTCCAATTCTCTATACCTTTTCTTCCAATATTTTTTTTCATCAAAGGTTCTTCTTCAATGAAATAGTATAGTCCTTTTTTAAAAGTTTTTTCTTTTAAATGTTCTATAAATGTTTTTGACCAAGTGTCATTTTGCCCTCCTTCAAAACCTAACCTAAATAATTTCTTAACAGGAAATTTTTTCTTTCCAATTTTTTCGTCTGAAAAAATGGAAAAGCTGAATGTTCCGAATGAGTTTTTCTTAAAATTGTTTTTTGTATTAGTGAAATATAATTTATTAATACAACCGCTTTCTGTCTTATGAATTAAATAAGCGTAATTGTCGTCTTCTATTTTATATATGTAATAGTCTCTAATCCATTGTTTTAGGCGTTTAATTTCATAGATAAATTTACTATCAAAGTTATCATCTTTATCAGGATGAAAACATACTGACCCATCAAGATTTATATGATTTACACCAATATAATTCTTGTTTTTAAAAATAATAGAAATATTATCTGAATTAGGATGTGTTAAAGGATAGTTATGCGGTATAGCTAAATCAAAGCTTAATATTTCATTTAAATAATTTACCTCAATTTTACCTATGTAATAGTTATCTTCTTTTCTTATATTTTCAACTATTACTAAATCTTTATCTTTTTTTAATAGACTATTTATTTTGTTTAATGTTTTATCCTCTTCTTTCAAATTATCCAAATTTACTTGTACTTAAAACAGAAGCTTTAGAAGAACTATTTGAATTTGAGTTATCTTCATTATCGTACTCATCATTTATAGGAAAGTATTCTTTTATTTTATCAGAATCGTCTTCTACATCCTTAATCGTACTTTTCATATCACGCTTAGTTTGCGTCTTAGCCGTATCACTCATTGAATCAGAAACTATGTTACTTGAATTTGCAGGATCAACTAAGTTAGAAGTTTCAATATTATCAATGATATGATTCATAACCAACTTAGTTTTTTCCCAAAGTCCGTTTGGAATTTCATCTGTATTATCAAAAGCTTCTTTAGTATACAGTTCCATCATAAATGATTTTATAAGCTTACCTCCATTTTTGTTCTTTCGTTCAGTCTTCCATACTTTTAGAAGTTTTGTTACTTTTCGTTCGTGAGTTCTATCAGCTCCATTTAATAGTCCTACGTGAGTTTTAATATTTGTTTTTATTCTAGTTTTTCCTTCATCCTCCTCTTTTTTTGATTTATTAGATGGATTTATATGTAAACTTAAATCAGTATTGCTATCATTATAATCATTATTGTTTGGCCTTTCTCTTCCTGGAACAACATCCATATCAAACTCTTCTGCATCAATATAAAATTTCATCCCTATTGAGACCTTTTGCTTCCTAACATTGTCTTTACTAATATCATCATCTTCTTCAGTATACTCATATTTTAAATATTTATACACTTCATCAAACATTTCACTCAAACTTTCAAAACCTTTTTCATCGTTGTTTCCGGGAGTTTTCTTTTTAAACGGAATACAGCAATCTATATCAAATTTTGTGTTAATAGCTGTGTTCTTTGCATATGAACCTGAATCAATAGAATTTGAAGCTTTCTGGTCTGAAAACTTTTTGTTTAAAGCATCTTTAACTTTATTTTTCTTTTCAATGAATTTACTTAAATGTTCAACTTTATTTATATCGTGAGTATCAAGTACTTTTATTAAATGTTCGTTTTTGTTTGTTGACATATCTATAATTATATTTTTATTACATTCTCAATAACACCTTGAATTCTAAAATTATCCGTAAGTATTATTGGTTGATGTATTTTGTTATTTGATTTTGGTTTTAGAATAACCATTCCGTTACTCTTATTATATTCTTTAACAGTAGCTTCATCATCAATTAAAGCTAATATTCTATCTCCGTTTTCGGCATCTTGTTGTTGTCTTATTAATAGTAAATCTCCATTATTAATTCCAGCTTCATCCATTGAATCGCCTTCAGCTCTTAATAGGAAATATTTATATCCACTTTTTATCATTTCTATTGAAATGGATACTTCTGCTTCAATATTCTCATCTGCAAAAATTGGTATTCCACAGGCTACGCTTCCTAATAAGGGTATTTTTACAGTTTGTGCTCTCGAACCGAAACCTTCAGGTATTACAAAATCAATTATTTGAAAGCTACCGTCAGTTTTCTTTTTCAATATTTCTTTTTCTTCAAGCATATTAAAAAGAACTGATGCAGAGCGAGGTGATTTGTAATTTAAACCATTCATAAGTTCACGAACACTAGGTGTCCTACCTTGGTGCAAAAGGAAATTCCTGATAAGCTTTACTGCTTCTACTTCTTTATCTGATAAATTTGAAAACATACACAAATATACACCTTGTATACAGTAACTATAATTTTGTAATCAAATAGTTTTCAACTACTTATTAACATGTCATTGAATTAAATGTATACTAGGATTAGTAAATAATATTACGGTAAACCGTAATCCTAACATTTCTTTACTAAAAATCTTTTTAATATCTTTCTAGTTACTTATTATGACAATTATGACTTTAGAAGAATACAATGCAATTAAAGCAATTACAATCGCTGATTTGCCATTTACAGAAGCTGATATATTTGATCCAGAAGGAAGTCCTTTGCTTGTAGAAATTTTAAAATCATTTGATTTTTATTATAAAACTTTGGTTAGCGAATGTGGACATTATGGAATTACCGAACCTTATATTTTTATCTCCTCTGATACTAGCAAAAATGCTTTTGCAGGAAGTATAGGCACAAAATATGTGATTAAATTAAACGTAGGTTTGATACATTGGTTGATTTCGAAATTTCAATTAGGAACTACTATTAATGTAAATGCTGATTTAAAAGCTCTGGAAAAGCTTGATAACAAGCTTGATATTGAAATTAATGAATTGTACTATCAATTAGCATCTCATTTTACTTTTTATCATGAACTTGGTCATTTAATACAACGTTCTCCTTTACTTAACCCAGGTATTCAAGAAAGGTCTATTCAAAATCAAGGAGTTTTTAATATCGAAAATCATATTCTTGAATACGATGCAGATTGCTATAGTGTCCTTTGTCTTGCTAACCATACTGTAGATTATTATGAACGTTTATTTCAAGGTGATTTAGATAAAGAAGTAATTGAAGCATTAACAATTCTATCTGGAACAGTAATATGTCAATATTTATTAACGTTTGTAAATGACATAAATGACCTTTATTATAAAGAGAACTTACATCCACATCCTGCAATACGTCTATTATATTCACTTATGACATTTTGTACTTATCTAAAAGATGCATGGCATAAAAAAGGAGTAGATATTCATTTTGAAACAATATTCATGAATATCTTTTATGAATCAATTAATCTTGAAAAAGATTTTATTGGAACTGATAACTCTGCCAAAATTTTGGAAATTATTAAAAAGGAAAGACCAGATTTGTTAAGATATATTGGGGAATTACAAACAGAAGTCAATGGTCGTGAGGATTTGGCTATTTATAAACGTAATCAAACACTTATTCCTTAATTATGAGGCTTTATAAATTTATTTCCATTTCACACACATTCCACTTCACTCCTAACGTCGCTGCGTAAAAAGAGTGTTCCATTTGCAACTTAGAAGAAACTTTTAGAATAAATTTTTTCAAGAAACTGTAGTAACAACTTTCGCTTTTAACCAAAGCTCAAGTTACATAACGCAGAACATTATAGGACAAATTTAATGTGTGCAGTTTCCGTATAGCTGTGCTATTTTATATAATTGTAGATATGATTGCCTTTAGGCTCATATCGTCAACAATTATGTAAAAGGAAACCAACACGCCCTACTTAAATAATTGTTACTCATAGTTAGCTA
>JBLWWJ010000020.1:0-7994 GCA_048268005.1 Ancylomarina sp. | reverse complement strand
TAGTTAAACCCGAAATATGCAATAGACAATCTATTACGTGCTGAAATCGCTTTAAAATCAGCCACTTCGTTGCAGTTTTCAATTTCACCATAGCGGTGCTATGTTAAAATCTCCAAACAGCCTGATTTTCTTGCGATTGCAACACTTCCCGTAAACACGGGACAGGCTATCACGAATTCTATTACATAATCCGGGTTAAAAAACTATCTTAGATGATTTGCCAAATGGAAAACCTAGCGCAATGAGCCAACAGTAAATGCTCACTTTGAACCGTTCTCATCTGGAATTATACCGAAAGCTTTAGCAATTTCTATTATACACTTGGTAAAACTACGATAAAAACTGTACCAACAGGAGTATCACTTTCAACATAAATTTCCCCTCCATTCAGTTCAATAAATTCCTTACACAAAGCCAAGCCTATTCCTGTACCATTTTCATTATTGGTACCTACAGTGGAAATTTTCTCCTCTACTTTAAATAATTTTTTGAGATTCTCCTTAGGTATCCCAATGCCATCATCTTGAACAAAAACTTTAAGCCTCTTATTATCTGGGGATGATTTAATTTTTACTGTTCCTCCATTATTAATGAATTTAATCGCATTTGAGATTAAATTTCTAAAAACGGTGTCTATGGTATTTCTATCCGCAAAAACATATAAATCCTCTCCTATTTCATTAAAAAGGGCTATTTTCTTGTTATTTGCATTTTGCTGTTGAAGATTAAAATTCACATCGATGAGTTCTCTGATAGAAATCTTTTCAGGATGTAGTTCTATGTCTTCGGTTTGGCATCTTGACCAGCTTAATAGATTCTCCAACAATTTATAAAGCTGGGAACTCGAATTGTAAATTTCTTGTAAAGTGTCTGTTCTTTCTTCTTCAGTAAAGGACTTAGGATTTTTCAATAACAGGTCTAACAAGACCAATAAGCCAGAGAACGGACTTCTCAAATCATGGGCTAAAATTGAGAAAAATTTATCCTTGGTTTTGATGGTTTGTTGTAACTCTTTGGTCCTGTCCAAAACCGTACGTTCAAGGTCTTTTTTAGCTCTTTTTAAAGCATTTTCTTCGTTTTGTCTGGCATTTACAATGATGTTGATCATAATAAAGCCCATTGTAGACATTGATAAAATGATGATTATTAATATCTTACGCATAAAAAGATACCCTTTCAATGCCTCAGCTGTATCAATTTTCGTTGTAACCCCAATATTTAACTCATCATCCCAAACACATACTTCATATACATTTTTTCCTCTGGAATCTTCAATTTCATTTAGGGTATAGCCCTGGCATAAGTCCAAATTCTTTAAACTTTCTACCTCTTCTGAGGATTCATCAAACCGGCTATTTGTCACCCTTTTCCCTAAGCTATTAAAACCAAAGGATTCACCCGTTTCCCCTATCCTTCCCAATTCCAATATTCTGGAAAAATCTTTTTGCGTATCTAATCGAATAGAAAAGGCAGCAATTATCTTCCCCTCATAAATTATAGGCGTCACTAAGAACATCGTGTGCCATTTTTCATTACTGTACTTGCTATTCAAAGCAACATCAGATTTGATGGGTGGGATCAGGACTGTTTCACCATCAAGCATTACTTTATCAAGTAAAGCCTTACTTTCTTTGGCAATTAAATTTAAACTACCCGTGTTTGAATCTCGCATCGAAAAGACACTCACATAATTGGGCGCAATAATAAACACTCCCAAATCTTCATTGGTATTGAGTATAGGCTGAAAAAAAGCACGTAATTCACTGGTAATAGAGGATGAAACCAAGCTTGCGGAATCTTGTTCCAATAGGAGAATTTCCTTCGTACTATTCAATAAAAAATCATTATTGGATAATTCTTTAATATTGGTTTTCCGAAAATGCAACCATTGCTTTAGGGCCTCATGAGAAGATTTATTGACTGTAATAAGAGATGTTTCAACTGTTTTGATATTGAAACTCTTCAATTCTTTTAAACTAAATACAATTAAAACAATGGCTATCAAAAATGAGATGATCAATAAAACATATTCATGCTTTTTTAATGACAGTAGTTTTTTCATAAAAAAAATATTCTGTTATCGATAAAGGTGTTTTACCTATAGAAATAGGCACTATAGGATATAGTGAAAAGTCAGGCAATGTACATTCAAATAGAAAAACTTACCCTTAAGACAATTATTTCTTAGCTGCAGGTATAATTCAAATCAATTGAATCTAATAGGTTTAGGTGATAAAGTTTACCTACAAACTAAAAATAAATTATTTAAACAGGCTGTTTGGGCTAAAAATACATTCACTTTCCGTACTGCAAGTTAAACAATTTAATACAAAATCGGATTAATTTTAAATCCAATTTTGTATTTGTCCTCGAAATGCCTTCTGAAGGACTTTTTACTCTTCATCCAAATGTTTCAATTTTTGATCTAATTTTGCTCTATCGAAATAATTCCCTTGCTTGATTACTCCATTAATCCGCATGGTATTTTTAATATCCTCTAATGGATTAGCATCCAAAATAACCAAATCAGCCCACTTACCTTCCTTAATGGTTCCCAATTCATTTTCCATGTCAAAGTATTTTGCAGGGTTAAGTGTAGCAGTTTTTATTGCCTCTAGTGGAGATAATCCAGCTTCAACCAATACAACTAATTCCTGATGTAAACTTCTTCCTGGAGTTAAATAGAAAATCGGGCAGTCAGTGCCGGCCATTATATTAATTCCCGCTTGATGGATTAGTTCGGTAATATTTAAAGTCCATTCAGTTCGCTTAACATTGGCTTCAGAAATATCATTTATTAGTAGGTTATTAATTCCTTGATTCCATTCTTCTTCAATGTTCGGTGGCAGGAATTTAAAACTTTCTTTAAAATCCGGATCCAAAAAAGGTAGCTTAGTTGAAGCAGTATTTAAGGTTAATGTTGGAATCTGCCAGGTATCATTCGCTGCCAAAACACTGAGCACTTCTTGGGCTTTGATTTCATCAAAATTTTCAATAGCAATTTCCCTTTGATCCTGATGAATTCTTGATCGCAATGCAGCTCCTTTTATTTCAATTCCTGATTTGAGACTTTCTTGACGTAGTTTTAATAATTCTTCCGCATTTGAAGCACAAGATAATTCTAGATTACGTAAATGTTCCATACTATTTAGTCCTGCATTGGAGGCACTAATCACATCCATACTTAAAGGAACATGTCCAGTGACCTTAAATCCTTTTTCTTTTCCCAGTTGTGTGATTAAGGCAAATTGCTCAGGACTTAACATTTCGTAGGCTTTTAAAAAATCTACCCCTTGAACTTCTAGGTTATTAATTTGTTCCTCTACATCTTCCAAAGTACTCAAGCCGACCGAAAGTGGCGGGTGGCCAGGATCACTACCATCATAAACATTAGGAAAACCATCTAGAAGTGGTCCGGCAACCATCACTCTAGGGGCATTAGTAGGGTTAGCTAAGGATTTTTTCTTCCATGTATTCACAAAATTAATCTCACCTCCCGTATCCCTAACACTAGTAATTCCATATGTCAGAAATAAATCAAACATTCTGGGCGCTAAATCTTCCATATAGGCAAAATGAACATGAGCATCCCATAACCCCGGAATTAAGAACTTTCCCTGTCCATCAATGATGGTATTCTCTTTTGATAATCGAAGTTTTTCTGTGGGCGAAATTTGAAAGATTTTACCGTCCTTGATTATTACAGTTTGATTTGATTTTAATCCGTTGTCAGCATCTATTGTAGAGATGTTTTCTATACATAGTGCATCTTCAAATTTCACCTCAGAATTCTGACATCCAGAAAGACTGAGAATTAGTATAAAAAGTATAGGACTTAAATATTTCATATGGTTCTATTTTTCTATTAATATAACCGCTATCGCTATAGTTATATTGGCAGGATTACGATTATAAGCGATGGTGTAAGGCTTAAATTGTGAATATAGGTCAAAAATTTGACAGATCAAGTAGCTAAAAATCAGTACGACGAACCTACGTTAATAATTGCCTGATAGAATTATATTGGCATTTATACCATTCCATTTTTAGTATAAAATTCCCTCATTGCTTTATACACCTCCTCGGGTTTCTCAACTGCTGCAGAATGACCAGCGTCAGGAATGGTGTAATAATCAGCATTAAGAATCCTATCAGCTATTTTTTTATTTGATTCTGGAGGAGTGGGCACATCCTTTTCACCTACAATTACGGCAGTAGGAATATTTATATCAACTAATTTACCAAGCACACTATCACGCTCAAAAATCATCTTTCCAAATGGAATAAGTCCCCTCTTGTCTTGACTCATCAAAATTTTCCGCCACTTTTTGACCTCCATTTGACGCGATTTGTCAAGGAGAAATGATTTATGGAATAACATTGACATTGCTTTACCAATTACTGGATACCAGCCAATATTTTTTACTATCCATAAGAGTAAATAATTTTTCTTCTTTGAATTTTTATCCTCTTCTTCAGCAGATGTGTCCATTAAAATTAAGGATTTCAATAATTCGGGCTTTCGAATAGCCAGTCGCATCCCTACGAATCCGCCTGTAGACATACCTACAAAATGAACTGAATCTAATTTCAATTCTTCAATTAGGCAGATTACATCTGTTACAAGATTATCTAATGTATAACCATTTGTAGCAATTTCACTTTGGCCATGTCCACGATGATCAAAGGCTATACATCGAAAATTAGCTTTGAGTTTATCGATTTGACCTTTAAACATGGTATTGTTCATTAAATAACCATGTGAAAAAAGAATTACCTCCTTTCCTTTGCCGAATTCATCATAATGTAATTCAATATTATTTACTCTAGCTTTTGCCATAAGTACGTTTATTCAATGGAAGATTATAAACAGGTATTCAAGTTCTTGAAATAAACCTTCCTAAAGACAAATTGCTGACACCTGATCTTATGCGCGTATAGATGGTTTATTTGGTTGATAGACCAAGATAAACAATATTGTATCAATTGGCTTATAAGCCATTAGGAAAAAATGAACCAAACAGGGATAATTGAGTAAATAATTATATAAAAGTTCCGGAAGGCTAGCTTCAGTCCCGCTCAGCCAGCCAAGATGTTAAAATTGGCTCTTGAATTAACGAATAATGAATGCAATTGAAATGGCAAAAGCCTATTCTTAATTTAAAGGTTAATAGTCGTCTCAATAGTAGCATTACCTGACTGTTCAACCAGGATTATGTCAGGGGTGAAGCCTGTCCCGTGTTTACGGGAAGTGTTGCAATCGCAAGAAAATCAGGCTGTTTGGAGATTTTAGCATAGCCCGCTATGGTGAAATTGAAAACAGCAACGATTGGGTATTTTAAAGCGATTTCAGCACGTAGTAGAAGGTCTATTGCATATTTCGGTGTTTAAAATAAAAATCCCCCGAAGTAGGACTTCGGGGGATTGATTTCAAATGGATTCCACCACTTAATCTAATAAATCTTCATTTCTATTTCCAGGGTTATCTTTGTACCAATCTTCATTGGCTGTTCCACCTGACTCTGCCCAAGTACTGAAAAAATTATACGCAGAAGTAATGTTAACTTTTTCTTTAGGTACTTTAAAATCATGTATAATACTGATTACCCAAGGAAAACCATTGTCTGATATAAAGTTACCATCTGGATCTTTATTGTCTCCTGTAAAGACATTGCTTTGATTACCGAGACTTGTAATGTTCATATACGGTAGATGAACTTCCTTTTCTCTCTCTTTATTAATAATGATAAAGGGATTAAAAGGCGCTACACCCAAGTCAGCTGTGCTTATAGGCTCAACAAATTTGATCGAAACCGTGGTCTCACTTAAAATATTATCAACATCATCTGCCAATATAATTACAGCATTTTCCTGCCCAGCTTCTGTACCATTATTGTTCAAGGTGATGTAATTCTGATTTAATAAAGGGCCTGTAACACTTTCTATTTTAGATGGATCCAGACCTACTATTTCAAATCCAATTCCATTGGTATAACCTGCTCCATTGGCTTTAATATTACATATGAAGTCCAATCGAACAGCTAAATTATCAGCATTCAAGACCGCTATGGCTTGATAATTTAAAGCTGCATCATTGAAATCATAGTCACCGGAAGATGGCCATAAATCCTCAAAAGCAATTGTTCCTGTTCCATATTTACTAGGCGTAAATGACTCAAAAGCAGCATCTGCATCATTTGGAAATGCATCATCCTGATCTAAAATACCGTCTCCATCAGAATCTGTTTCATCTACAGTATCAGAATAAACCCTGAATGTTGTTAAATCATTTAACTTTCTTCCAATGGCCGTATTATTATTGGCACTTGCACCATATTTATATTCCCATCCACCTGTCTCGGTATCCATTATAATTAAATCAGCACTTGTAGATGATTCTGCCAACCATAATTCCTGATTGGAATCAAAAGTCATAGATGTTGGGGTGAAAGGTAAATTATCTGCACTTATTCTGGTACTTTGATAATCCCCATCATCGTTTAACTCCAATTCATACAGACCTGAGTAAGTACATAGAAAAAGAGTCCCATCCTCAGCAAAGTCTAAATCACCTCCTTTTGTATTGTGTAGTCCTAAAATACTTTTTTTGCTCAACATAGCACCAGTAGAGGGATCGAAAGTATAAATTTCACCCGCATTATTTGAGAAATACAATAAACCATCGGCATCATTGAAACCCAACCTAGGGCCTCCAATTCCAAGATTTGCCACCGTTTCCCAACTGTCTTCTACGATAGAGTATTTCATTAATGGATAGGGACTCTTCTTTCCTATAGAATATAAGGCCTTATTTTCTTGGTCTATTGCACAGGTAATACTTCCCATTGGCATGGTGGATATATCGGTAAGGTCTCCAGTCAAAGGGTTCACCTGGTACAATTGTCCGCTTCCATTAACACAATACAAATAATCCGTTACAGTTCCTGAAAGTGTTCTTTCATTGCTATTCGTTTTAGAAAAGGTATAGTTTACTTCCTGGTTTACAATATCTTCAATTGAAGAACTATAACCTAAATGTTCATTTCTTCGAATATAAACTTTATCATAAAAGTTTGGTAAATTAATTGTTTGTTTTAAAATCCCATCCTTTGGAACTCCGCTAAAAATTAATCTATCCAGAACATCTGATTTGTAAATTGTTTCTGTAACAATTTCACCAGATTCATCCTCAAAAGTTTCAGTTCCCGCATCATATAGCTCGTCAGTATAGGCAAATACATCATATTTTGCATACCCTCCATTATCCTTAATAATAATAGTGACATCGTGGTAGGTACTGAAATCAAATCCGGAAGGGATTGCCAATGAGATGGAATCCTTATTAGTGTCTACCTTATCTTCTGGTGAGAAAAGGTTGCAACCATTAAGTAGCATAATACTTATGCCAATGGTAAACAATTTACAAATAGTAATTTTCATAGTTTTGGATCTTATATTTATATTATCGAAAAAATAAATATTTAAATAGCCGAATGACTCCGTATCAATAAATATTTGAGTCTTGTTTAAACTTTTTAATTCTAATTCAATCCTTATTCGAATAATGACTAGAGAATGGTAATAAATGAAACAATACTACCATTAATTAGTTGAGGGGTAGATTGGGTTATAAGTTTAAAAATTAATTTAAATTCTTTTTATACAAACACAATGCAAGAATCATTCCTGTTTTTTGTGTTTTATAAATTTGCACTATTTTATAAATTTGTTTTTCCCTTGTATATAATTAATTACTAATTAAAAAACCCCATTAAAGGCCAAAATAGCAGATATGAATTATTAACATATAGTACTGTATAGCGACCGGATGAGCGAGGCGGGCATCACTTTCATGCCCGCCGTCAACGAGGACCTTGGCGCAACGGCCGTTCTGGGCGCGCAACAGGCCATTCTTGATCCCGACTGCGCGGTCGAGGGCGTGTTTTCCATGTGGTACGGCAAGGGCCCCGGCGTGGACCGCTCCGGCGATGCGC
>JBLWWJ010000019.1:0-11131 GCA_048268005.1 Ancylomarina sp. | reverse complement strand
GGTCGAATGCGGTAGTCTTGAAAACTATTGTGCGGCAACGTACCGGGGGTTCGAATCCCTCTCTCTCCGCAGACAAAGGGAGTTTCATTAATTTGAAACTCCCTTTTTTTATGCCCTAAACTTTCATGAATAAACCTTGATCATTATCGAGAATAATGATTGAAAAATAAGCACATGTTCAATGTATGGCTCCACTATTTATCACATGAGAAAGTCACTTCACTTATCAGAGGTTAAATACATTAAATTGTAAACTATCTATTCTAAACCATTGTTTTTTTTTGACAAAACTATAAGCGATCAAATTCCTTACGGACCTCAATTTTATTCCCTAATAGTTTATATGTATTGATCAGGTCATATTTAGACATAAAACCAGCTTTAAGGTATTCCAGTCGATATAGGGTTTCACGTTTTAGTTTACAGGAAAACTTTCCTTCCCAATTACTCATCAATTCAAATCTTTTTTTTGTTTGCTCATCAAACACTGAAATTATCAAGCCTTCAATAGGACTTTGTCCTTCTTTAACCACTACCAATCCTTCCAGAACCAATGTATTATCAGTAGTTTGATAAATCTGTGTATGGCATTCTGTTTTATCTTTTAATAAAGAGGCTGCAATAATAGCTTCACCATCAATATAGTTTTCTTTTACCGATCTGACTTGATACGTCTGTCCACCCCGAACAAAAAATTTAAACGTCCCATTTTCATCGGTTCTTACTGTTTTAATAGGATGCCCATTCTCATCATTAAGTGTAACAAGGGTATTCCCTAAAATCTCATTATTCACATCATGAAAAACCTGTCCTTTAATTAGTTTAGATTCTATTGAAAATTTATAAATATCATCGAAACTTTCACCTTTTAGCCGATTAGAAGCAAAGTAGCCCTTTCCATTCTTAAGGATCAAACCAAAGTCATCTTTCGACGTATTAACAGGATATCCCAAGTTGACTAACTTTGCATCTTTTTGCTTTAAATCTATAGAAAACAGATCCAATCCACCTAGCCCGGGATGACCTTTTGAGGCAAAATACAAATTTTGAGTTTCCGTAATAAAAGGAAACATCTCATTTTCAAACGTGTTAATCTGAGGCCCCAAATTTTCGATTTTCCCCCATCCGTTTTCATCTCTACGACTCACATACAAGTCGGTACCACCAAAACCACCAGGTCGATCCGAAATAAAATACAAACTTTTAGCATCAGAGGATAATGAGGGATGTCCAGTTGAGTAGCCTTCTATATTAAAAGGGAGTAATTCAGGTTCTGACCATTTATTTCCTTGCATTTTAGAGTAGTATAACTTAATACTTACAATGCCCTCCTGATTTCTTTTAATTCTTTTTGAATTAGAAACATGATTTCGAGTTAAAAACATTTCATCACCTTCTTCATTAAAACATACAGGACCATCATGATAATTCGTTGCTAACTTATCTGTAAACTCTTGTATTTCACTCAATTCCCCATCTGCTTCAACTTTAGCTTCGTAAAGTCTAAGGTAATTTTGGTTATTCCATTTGAAATTTCTCTTGATCACTGTTCTTCTCTCTCTGGCAGATGAAAAAACAAGCTGATTCTTATAAAAACTTACCCCAAAATCAGATGCCTCTGAATTGGCCTTTATGGCTTGAATCCTATACCGAATCGAATCTTTCATTAAATCTTGAATATAAACCGGATCGATAGAATTTCGAATGTTTATTGAATTGCTTTCCAAATACCTATCCATCCATATCTGAGCTTCACGGTATTTCTTATTACTTTGCAAGACTTTTGCATAGTGCAAAAAATCTTCAATTTCTACACTTGACGAGTAAACCACCCGAGCATACCATTGCTCAGATTGTTCAGGATTATTAATCATTCTGTAGGAAATAGCCAGGCGTTTTGCAAAAGAATCGTTCAAACTATCTTTTTGCCAGAGAATCTCATACAATTTTATAGCCTCCTGATAAGCGAAGGACTCAAAATACTTATTGGCCCGATCAGACATCTGTGCTTCCACTGAAGTACTACTCAAGAGGATAACTATAAATAGTATAATATATTCAATCCTTTTCATGCTCTTTCTTTTTTAAGTTGCCAATAGGCCTAAAAATACCTTGGGGTCATTATTCTCTTTTTATTAAATTGGAAATCGAATGCCACCATTATTTCATGGGTTCCATTACTGTAGCGTCGCAATTCTGACTCCGTCAAATCAAAAGCATAGCCTACCCGAAGTTGATCTGTTAGCTGATAGTGAATCAAAAAATTCATTGAATCTTCGACACGATATCCTGCACCTAACCAAAGTAGATCATTGAAAATAAAATTGGCAGATAAATCGATAGATAAAGGCGCATTCCAAACAATTTTAGCAAGAATTGATGGCTTAAGCTTGATGTGATCATTCAAATCGAAAAGTGCACCTGTCGTTACAAAATAGTGACGTTCCTTATAACCTAAACTGGTCGTATTAATACCATCATTATCGTAACTATTTCTCAACATTCTGGGAATGGAAGCTCCAAAATAAAATCGATCTGTGTAATAATATAAGCCCACTCCAAAATTGATAATAAATTCCTCTGAGAAATTTTGAGAGAAAGTTTCATCATTTCCCTGATCCAGAGAAAGGTTCATTAAATCGATCTGAATCATATCAAAGCCAGCCTTGATACCCATAGCTAGTGTGGCTCGTTCGTTAAGTCGCAAGTGATATGCCATATCGACAAAAACACTATTCTGCTTTACAGGCCCCAACTCGTCATTTATGAATGCGAAACCAGTTCCTAAATTGTATCTACTTACGGGAACATTCATTGTCAAGGTTCTCGACTTGGGAGCGCCATCAAATCCAACCCATTGTTCACGAGCTAAAAACATAGCACTCAACATAGCGGTACTCCCTGCATAAGCCGGGTTCACCGTCAAGGGATTGTGCATATATTGCGTATACATCGGATCCTGTTGTGCTTTCACTTGTTCAGGACAAATGAAAAGTAACAAGAGTAAGGTTATGCATATTAGAGATTTTAATAACCTGCCCATAGCTTTTGATTAATAGTTGATATAAACGAATCCTTTCACTGGTTTTGTTCCATTACCCAGATCAAGAATATAATAATAAGTCCCTTCCGGAACAATATCTGTTCCAACAGCCATTTTGCTGTCTGCTCGAGCATCCCAATTGTTTTGGTAGCCTTTTGTTTCATATATAATCGATCCCCATCGGTTAAAAATTATCAGTTTTGAATCCGGAAAATTTTTAATTCCTCTGAATACAAGGAACTCATTTACGCCGTCGCCATTAGGTGAGAACCCTTCAGGCGTAGATACATACTCACTACAATCATCATAAGAATCAATATAATCGGGAACACTGTCATTATCACAATCATCCACACCTTCCTCTTCATCAGAGTAACCGTCACTATCACTATCTATATCAAGATAATCAGGAACTCCATCACTATCGGTATCAACTGGAAGATCTATACATGAATCTATGATTTGCGCTTCATCCTGATCAGATATGCCATCATTATCACTATCTAAATCAAGATAATCAGGAATAGAATCTGAATCAGTATCAACAATTAGGGATTCTAGCGCATCCGGTATACTATCATCATCACTGTCCATCACACTAATTTCAATAGTAACTGTTGCTGCATCACACAAACCTTCGGGGTCGCAAATTTGATAGGTAAACTGATCTGTTTTGCAATAATTACCCAAATCAGCCATATAAGTAAGACTTCCATCCTCATTCACACTAACTTCTCCAAATTCAGGCTCTGTCAGAATACTCACCAATAATTCATCTCCATCCGGATCCGAATCATTAGCCAGAATGCTTATGATTGTTTCCTCATTATCTCTGGTATTAAACTGATCATCAACTGCAATAGGAGAATCATTATCATTATCAAAAATTGAAATGGTGGCGACATCTGGCGTTCCCAAATTTGTATTTACGTCGCTCGAAATGATTCCCGTAAGCGTGACAACAACTGTCTCTTCCCTTTCAGATAAAACATCATCTATAATATTTACATCAATTGTAGAACTTAAACTACCTGCCGGAATACTAAAGGTTTCTGGTAATACTTCATAATCTACACCTTCAATTGCTGTTCCTGTCACCGAATAGCTAACAATGGTTGCGACAGCCGAAACTTTACTAATTGAGACTGTAAACTCAGCATTATCAAGGGCTGGCGTCCCTTCTTGCCCACTATCATCCGTTGCTAGAATTGTAACAACCGACGAATCATTATCATCTATTATGAGCGTTGCTTCATTTTCTGAACCAACTGTTACATCATTATTGGTTGAACTTAGCAATACAACAACTGTTTCACCACCAGGCTCTACTATATCATCATCAATGACATTAATATCAATCGTAAATTCTGTACTGTTTGCAGGAATCGTAACACTTGAACCAATTCCCGAATAATCGATGTCTGAACTTGCTGTTCCTCCAACAGTATAAGTCACTTCAGTATCAATATCAACAGGATTTGTCAAGCTTAATGTAAACAACCCATCTGTATCTGGTTCTGTTGCCTGTATTGTTGCAAGAATGCCAACTTCTGAAGTATCATCATTAGTAATGGTTCCCAATCCAGTATCACTTGTAATGACTTCTGAAATAACATTTCCAACCCCTAGTGAAAGAATCGCTGTAAATGATTCATCAGATTCCAATAGGATATCCTCTGTTGTGGGCACCGTTACAATTTGGGTTCCTGAGATTCCATTGGTAAAAGTAATCGTCTGAACATCGCTTGTAAAATCATTAGCCTCTGTACTCATATGAGTAAAACTAATATCAACTACTACATCCCCTTCAACATCATTATTCAGGCTTAAATTAAAGACGATCGCATCTCCCTCTTCAGAAGTGCTATCATCAATTATTATTTCTGCTGAATCATCATCGATGATCGTTCCAAGTCCTGTATCACTGGTAACAACTTCCGGATTCCCACTATTCAATGATAGACTTACAGAAAAAGTCTCATCTATCTCAAGGGTTAAATCGTCAGTCGTGCTTAATGTGATCGTCTCAGTACCTGCCAATCCACCTATAAAAGTAGCTTGCTGAGTCAATTCAGCGTAATCGTTATTAGAAGCACTGATGTTAGTAAAAGACACATCGATAACAACATCACCTTCTACATCTTTATCAAGTGTTAGATCGAAACTCAATTCACCCCCCTCTATTACCTGAGCATCACTAATTAAGACGCTTGCATCATCGTCATCAATGATCGTTCCAAGTCCTGTATCACTTGTAATAACTTCAGGATTCCCACTGATTAATGATAAGCTTGCAGTAAAGGTCTCATCAATTTCAAGAGTAAAATCTTCTGTCGTACTCAAAGTAATTGTCTCAGTACCCGCAATTCCACCTATAAAAGTGACTTGTTGGGTCAATTCATCGTAATCATTATTAGAAGTACTGATGTTTTCAAAAGAAACATCAACAACAACATCACCCTGAATTGTATTATCCAGACTCACGTCAAAACTCAACACTCCACCTTCTATTACTTGAGCATCGTTAATAGTAACTTTAGCAACTCCATCATCATTTAGAATCGTTAAACTTGCCAAATCGGTAATATCAACATCCAGAACCGTGGCTGATAAATTGTTCATACTAATATTCACGGTTTCATCTTCTTCCAAAACATTATCGGATATAGGTATAACACTGAAATTTTGTGTTTCACCTTCTGCTCCTAAAAAAATAAGTGTCTGACCAATTATTGCCGTATAATCATTTCCAGCGAGTGTCGCTGTTCCATCTGAGGTACTCACATCAACTTCAAAACCTCCTTCTACGGCAAAATCCAATGTTGCTGTAAATGTTACGAACCCATCATCTTCGTTACCGGATTCATCAGAAATGGTGAGGGCTGCTTGGTCGTCATTACTAATAGTACCAAGACCTGTATCACTTGTGACAACTTCTGAATTAATATTACCTGCACCCAATAGGAGAATCGCAGTAAAAGTTTCGTTTGGTTCTACTTGAGTATCTTCAATCGTTGGTACCATTACCGTTTGAGTTCCTGAATTTCCATCAGTAAAAGTGAAGCTTTGAACACTGTTTGTAAAATCATCAGCTTCGGTATTCACATGTAAAAAATTAACATCAACGACAACATCCCCTTCTACATCATTATTCAAACTTAAAGTGAAGGCAATAAGATCACCCTCTTCAGAAGTGATATCATCAATCGTGACTTCTGCTGTATCATCATCTGTAATCGTTCCAAGTCCTGTATCGCTCGTAATAACTTCCGGATTCCCACTGCTTAAGAATAAGCTTGCTGTAAAAGTCTCATCTATTTCAAGTGTTGAATCGCCAATCGTTTCTAATGTAATCACCTCAGTACCAGCTACACCTCCTGTAAATGTGACTTGTTGAGGAAGTCCATTATAATCATTATCTGATGTACTGATATTAGTAAAAGAAATATCAACAACCACATCACCTTGTACACTATTATCCAAGGTCAAATCGAAACTCAAAGTCCCCCCCTCAACAATTGTCACATCACTTATTGAAACCGCCGCATCATCATCATCGATAATCGTTCCAATCCCCGTATCACTGGTAATAATAGATAAGTTCCCACTGAATAATGATAAACTTGCAGTAAAAGTCTCATCTGTTTCAAGTATTAAATCCTCAGTGGTTTCTAAAGTTATCGTCTCAGTACCAGCTAAACCTCCTGTAAAAATAACTTGCTGAATTTGTTCTTCGTAATCATCATCTGATGTGCTGATATTGGTAAATGATATATCGATTGCAACATCACCTTCCACATCTTTATCGAGCGTTATATCAAAACTCAATATGCCACCTTCAGTTGCCAGAGCATCACTAATGGTTACATTAGCCGCACCATCATCATTTAAAATGGTTAAGCTAGCCGTATCTGAAATATCAACACCAAGAGTCGTAGCCGACAAATTGTCCATACTAATATCAACTGTTTCATCAACTTCCAGAACATCATCAGAAGTAGGTGTGACATTAAAATTCTGTGTCTCACCCGCATTTCCTGAAAAAACAAGTGTCTGACTAGTGACTGCTGTATAATCACCATTAGCAACAGTTGCTGTTCCATCTGTCGTATTCACATCAAGCTCAAAGCCTCCTTCTACAGCAAAATCTAAAGTCGCTGTGAAGACAACTGCTCCTTCATCTTCATTACCTGAAGCATCCGCAATAGTAACTGCAGCTACATCGTCATTCGTAATGGTTCCTGTTCCTGTATCACTTGCAATTACTTCTGAATTAACATTTCCTGAACCCAATGAAAGAACCGCTGTAAAAATCTCGTCTGATTCCAGTTGGGTATCTTCTGTTGTTGGTACCGTTACAGTCTGAATTCCTGAATCTCCATTAGCAAAAGTGAAAGTTTGAACACTGGTTGTAAAATCATTAGCCTCAGTACTCACATGAGTAAAGTTTACATCGATCACAACATCCCCTTCGACATCATTATTTAGATTTAAATTAAAGATGAGATCATCTCCTTCTTCAGAAATAATATCATCAATTGTGACTTGCGCCGAATCATCATCAGTTATCGTACCAATTCCAGTATCGGTTGAAACAACTTCACTATTGCCAGAAAACAAGCTTAAACTGACAGTAAAAGTTTCATCTTCCTCCAATACCAGATCCTCTGAAGTAGGGACAATAACGGTCTTTGACCCCAATAATCCACCTAGAAAAGTGAAACGCTGGCTCGTTTGGTTAAAGTCGCCATTCTCACTTGTTCCATGAGAAAAAATCACATCAACGACAAGTTCCCCCTGTACACTTTTATCCAGGTCTAAAATAAATGATATCGGATCTCCCTCTGAAGCAGTGGAATCTGTGATTGTTAAAGTTGCATCATCGTTATCGATAATGGTTCCAATTCCCGTATCACTTGTTATAACCTCTGGATTCCCACTATTCAATGATAAGCTTGCAGTAAAAGTCTCGTCAATTTCAAGAATTAGATCGTCGGAAGTACCTAATGTGATGGTTTGTGTTCCTGAGGTTCCCCCTGTAAAAGTGACTTGCTGATTCGCTTCTACATAATCATTATTAGAAGTTGTGATATTGGCAAAAAACACATCAATGACGACATCACCTTCTACATCTGTGTCCAACGTTACATCAAAACTCAAAACCCCACCTTCTGTTGCCTGAGCATCACTGATAGTAACATTTGCAGAACCATCATCATTATTAATCGTTAAACTTGCATTATCGGTAATTTGTACACCGAGAGCCGTTGCCGACAAATTACTCATGCTGATATTAACCGTCTCATCTTCTTCCAGAATAGCATCAGAAGTAGGAATGACACTGAAATTTTGAGTTTCACCTTCTGTCCCCAAGAAAATAAGGGTCTGACTATTTAAGGCTGTATAATCATTTCCGGCAACTGTCGCGGTTCCATCTGCCGTACTCACATCAATTTCAAAACCTCCCTCAACAGCATTATCCAATGTTGCTGTAAATATTACGGCCCCCTCATCCTCATTACCAGAGGCGTCAGCGATGGTAACAGCAGCTGTGTCGTCATTAGTGATGGTTCCAAGTCCGGTATTATTTGTGACAACTTTTGGATTAACATTACCTGAACCTAGTGTGAGAATCGCAGTAAAAGTTTCATTAGATTCCAATTGACTATCTTCAGTTGTCGGTACCGTTAGTGTTTCGATTCCTTGAAATCCATTTGCAAAAGTAACAGTCTGACTACCACTCGCATAATCATTATCTGATGTACTTATGTTGGTAAAAGACACATCAATCACGACATCCCCTTCTACACTATTATTTAAAATTAGATCAAAAACAATGGCATCGCCTTCTTCTGATGTTATATTATTAATCGTGACCTCTGCATTGTCATCATCAATAATAGTCCCTAATCCTGTATCCGTTGTGACAACTTCCAAATTCCCACTATTTAGTGATTGGCTTGCAGCAAAAGTCTCATTTAATTCAAGTGTCGAATCGTCAGTAGTACTTAAATTAACTGTATTAGTTCCTGCAGATCCTCCAGCGAAAGTTACTTGTTGAGTGGAATGCTGAAAATCATTATTCGAAGTACTGATATTAGTAAAAGTCAAATCAACAACAACATCACCCTGAACATTATTATCCAAACTCACATCAAAACTCAAGATATTTCCTTCAATAATTGAAGCATCGCTTATTGAGACGGTTGCATCGTCATCATCAACGATAGTACCAAGTCCTGTATCACTAGTATTAACTGCCGGATTTCCACTAACCAATGATAAACTTGCTGTAAAGCTCTCGTCAATTTCAAGTGTTAGATCATTGGTTGTACCTATTGTGACTATCTCTGGCCCAGTAGATCCTCCTGAAAAAGTGACTTGCTGAGTCTGTTCTTCGTAATCATTATCTGATGTGCTGATATTGGTAAAGGATACATCAACCACAACATCCCCTTCTACAGTATTATTCAGACTTAAACTAAAAATAAGGTCATCTCCCTCATCTGAAGTGATATCGTCAATCGTGACTGAAGCCGTATCATTATTTGTTATCGTTCCTAACCCAGTATCACTGGTAATAATTGCCGGATTTCCACTGTTCAATGTTAAATTTGCGGTAAAAGTCTCATCCGTTTCGAGTGTTAGATCGTCTGCGGTAGCAAGGGTGATCGTTTCTGTACCGGCAAGTCCACCAACAAAAGTGACTGTTTGAGCACTGCCTGTAAAATCGTTAACCTCTGTACTTATATGAGCAAAGCTGACATCAACAACAACATCGCCCTGAACATTCTTATCCAAACTCACATCAAAACTCAATACTCCTCCTTCAATCGTCTGAGCATCGTTGATAGTGACTATGGCAGCGGCATCATCATTTAGAATTGTTAAACTTGCATTATCAGTAATTTGAACATCAAGCACCGTAGCTGACAAATTGTTCATACTGATATTTACAGTCTCATCTTCTTCAAGAATTGCATCAGATGTTGGGCTAACACTAAAATTCTGGGTCTCACCAGCAGTACCAGCAAAAACAAGTGTCTGACTTATTACTGATGTATAATCACCACTAGCAACAGTTGCTGTTCCATCTACCGTATTTACATCAACCTCAAAACCTCCTTCAACAGCATTATCTAATGTCGCTGTAAATGTAACGGCTCCAGTATCTTCATTACCCGAAGCATCAGCGATAGTAAGGGCAGCTGTGTCATCATCTGTAATGGTTCCAATTCCAGTATCACTGACAATAACTTCTGAATTGGCATTTCCTGTACCCAGCGCAAGATTTGCAGTAAAAGTCTCGGTAGATTCCAATTGCGTATCTTCTGTTGTTGGAACTGTCACAGTCTGACTTCCCGAATTTCCATTTATAAAAGTAATCGTTTGAACAATATTCGTAAAGTCCGTAGGCTCGGTACTCACGTGTGTAAAGCTAACATCTACCACGACATTCCCCTGGACATTATTATTAAGGCTTAAATTAAAGACAATAACATCGCCCTCTTCTGACGTGATATCATCAATTGTAACTACAGCTGAGTCATTATCTGTTATTGTTCCTAATCCTGTATCACTGGTATTGATTGCCGGATTTCCACTATTCAATGATAAGCTTGCAGTAAAGGTTTCATCCGCTTCAAGAATTAAATCCCCAGTTGTGCCTAATATGATCGTCTCAGTACCAGCAATCCCTCCCGTAAAAGTGATTTGCTGAGTCAGTTCATCGTAATCATTATCTGATGTACTTATATTGGTAAAAGAAATATCAACAACAACATCGCCCTGAACATTTTTATCCAAGATCACATCAAAACTTAAATCGCCTCCCTCAACTATCGTAGCATCACTAATTGTAACTGTCGCATCATCGTCATCGATAATGTTTGCCGTGGCACTGGCTGTGCTAATACTCACATCACCATTGCTTGGATTACTGATTGTTGCAATGACCGTTTCAGTAGATTCCAATAGGCCATCGTCGATAACGACCACCGCAAAGGTTCCGGTGGAAGATCCATCTGCAACTATGATTGTTGCAGCAGCTGCGATGGCAGTATAGTCCGAACCACTGGTGGCCGTACC
>JBLWWJ010000018.1:0-12175 GCA_048268005.1 Ancylomarina sp. | reverse complement strand
CGCAGTAGCAGCCTTCTTAGAACCTGAAATATTAGTCATTGATGAGGTGTTAGCCGTTGGTGATGCCGAATTCCAAAAGAAAGCCATAGGTAAAATGCAAGACATAAGCCGCGGCGACGGACGAACAGTGATTTTTGTGAGTCATAATATGGCGGCGGTGAAGAGTTTATGTACGAGAGGTATTGTATTGGAGCATGGTGAGGTTGTTTTTGAAGGAGATCAAAATGAAGCTGTAGATTATTATTTAAATAATAATTCATGGGTAGGAGTCAATCCAAACGCCAAAAAAAAAGGAATTAAAAATTTGATTGTCAAAAATATTAAATTTAGTAGTTTAAGTAAAGAGAATGTAATAGTAACAGGTAAACCTTTGACTATTGAGTTTAACCTTGTAAATAAATCTTCTAATCAATTTAAAAATATTAGATTGGATTTTAAATTTGATAACATGAGTAATCAGAGAATTTTTTGGGGAAGTTCAGCAGTAGATTCAAAATTTAAAAGCCATTATGAGAATAACTTTGGTTCGATTATTTTTGAATTTGATAAGTTTCCTCTATTGGAAGGAAACTATATTCTTTCTTATGTTCTTCAAGCGGATAATGATACACAAGAAAATTGTCAACAATATTATAATTTTTCAGTTCAAGCTGGTGTGTTTTATAATTCTTCGGTTGTTATAACTTCTAAGCATGCACCTTTATTGATAGATTATAATGTTATTTCAAATTATTAATAATGTTTAAACATATAATAATTACTAGATTTAATCTTCCTAAAAAGTGGAATACTGATAAGAAAGGTAATGATATATTAGATGATAAATGGTTGAAAAAACGCTATTATTTATTTGAGAATTTTTGTTTTACTTCAATCAAATATCAAAATAATCAAAACTTTGAATGGTGGGTTTATTTTGATGAAAATATGCCTAATTATTATAAAAGTAAAAATAATGAGTTGAGTAGAGAGTTTGCTAATTTTATTCCTAAGTACGAGCTTTCCTATGAAGATTTTGAAATTAATATGCCAAAAGACATTAGTAAAAAAATGGTTTTAGAAAATAAAGAGTGGCTAATTACGACTAGGATAGATAATGATGATATGTTTGCGATAGACACAATTGACTTAATTCAAAAAAAAACTGTTTTTTCTGAAAAATGCATATTAGAAATTCCATATGGTTATACTTTAGAGTTAAGAAATAAAGCAATTGTTAGAAAAGTTGAAGCATATTTAAACCCATTTATTAGTTTGGTTGAAAAAAAAACAAATTATACTGATATTGAAAGCGTTTATTATAGGCAACATAATCAATGGAAAAATATTAAAACTAAAATAATTTCGACAAAAAGACAATGGGTTCAAATTATACACGAAAATAATATTTCTAATGTCGCTAGAGGTGAAGAAGAGCTTTATTACAATTTACAGAAGAGATTTGTTTTTAATGAAGGGATTATAAAATTTCAGAATGTCATAACTTTTTTTTTAAGAAAAATTTATTTCTTCGTTTACAAAACTATAAAGTGATTGGTTAAAGGTTATTTAGATAAAAATAGAAAATAAAAAATATGTATACCAAATTAAAAAAATGGTTTTATAAAGTTAAGAGTAATCAAGAGAAGATATTAAAATCTTCTCTTGAAAATGAGTGGGCACATATTTATCACGATAGTATAAGAGGTAAATTGTGGTTAGAAAATTTACCACTTAATGTAGGAAGATGGGCAGGTAATTATACGTTCTTTTACCTTTTAAATAGGATTTTAAATGATTTTGAACCTAAAAACATTTTAGAATTTGGCTTAGGAGAATCTACCAAATTTATAACATCATACATAGATAATTACTTAGTAGATACAAATCACTTAGTAATAGAACATGATGAAAATTGGAAAAAGCAATTTTTAGAAAAAAATAAAATTAATGAGAATACTTCTATTGAAATTGCTTTTTTAGAAAAACAATTAATTAACACTTATGAAGTAAATACTTATAAAGATATAGAAGAAAAGGTCGCTTCTAAATTTGAATTGTATGTTATTGATGGTCCTTTTGGAAGCCCTAGGTTTTCTAGATATGATATAGTGACTTTAGCTCAAAATTTTGATAAAAAAGATGAGTTTATAATAATTATGGATGATTACCATCGTAAAGGAGAACAGGATACCGTGAATGATTTGATGTCAAAATTTAAAGATAGAAATATAGATGTAACATTAGGTGTTTATACTGGTAGTAAATCTGTTGCGATTTTGGCTACTAAAAAGTATAAATATGCTACAACTCTATAATAAAAATGGAAAGTGATTTAATTTCTATAATAATACCAACATATAATCGAGCACATTTAATAATTGATACATTAAACTCAATTATTAATCAATCTTATAAAAATTGGGAATGTTTAGTGATAGATGACTGTAGTAATGACAATACAGAAGAACTAATAAAATCTATTATATTAAAAAATCAAAAAATTAAATTTTACAAAAGACCTAATAATAGACCCAAAGGAGCAAATTCATGTAGAAACTACGGTTTAGAATTATCAAAGGGAAATTATATAAATTGGTTTGATAGTGATGATTTAATGGTTTCTAATTTTTTGCAATCTAAAATTGATTTTTTAAAGAATAACAATTTAGATTTCGTGGTTAGTAAAACTAAGTTTTTTTATCCAAATGGAAAACATGTTAAACCCGATTACACTTTGTTAAAAACATCAATATCTTTATATAATTTTGTTTGTAAGAAGCAATTTTGGTTGACTTTAGATGGTTTGTTCACAAAATCTTCGCTTGGAGATGTTAAATGGGATGAATCTTTAAATTCAGGTCAAGAGTTTAACTTTATCTGTAAATATTTAGGTTTTAAAAAGGAGGGTAGATTTATTGATCAGTTTTTAGCAAATGCAAGAGTACATGACCAGTCTATTCATTCTGAACAGAATAAATCTAAAGTAAAATTTAATACAAATAAATATTTAGTGTATTTGAAAACATACATTGCATTAAAACAAAAAGGGGTATTTGAAAATTCTAATCAAGAAGTTAAAAAACAATTAATAAAGTCTATAATGTCACATAGTTTTAATTTAGAGTTGCTAAATTCAAAAACGCCTAAAAGTAAATTACTTTTTAAAGAATTGTTACAGTCTCAAGGAATACTGAAAACTATTATATTTAAGCTATCATTGATTTTTGCTAATTTTTTTAAAAAAGGCTACAAATTAATGAATTTTGCTAGAAGTTAATTTTTGAGTAATGAATGTATTAGTAAGTATTGTTATTCCTACCTTTAATAGAGCACTAGTTATTAGTGAGACACTTAATTCAATAATAGAACAAAGTTATAAAAATTGGGAATGTATTATCGTTGATGATGGAAGTACAGATAATACTTTTGAGATTTTACAGTCTTATACAAAAAAAGATAAAAGATTTAAATGTTTGAAAAGACCAGAAAACAGAGCGAAGGGTGCTAATGCCTGTCGTAATTATGGTTTTCAAAATTCAAAAGGAGAATATGTACAATGGTTTGATAGTGATGATATTATGCATCCTCATAAATTGGAAAAGAAGGTTAGGTTACTTCTCAAAAGTAATTATGACTTTGTAGTTTGTTCAGGTATTGAATTTAAGGGGCATATAGAAAATAATCTTCATAAATGGAATAAAACAATAAGCAAACAACCCGTCTTTGACCATATAATAGGAACTATTTCTTTACATACAAATGGTCCTCTTTTTAGAAGAGCAATTATAGAACAAAGTGATTTGTTTGATGAATCATTAATGAGAAAGCAAGAATGGGAATATTACACTAGATTGTTATTTCAAACTCAAAATTATGAAGCTTTGGATGATATATTATATTATTTCAGAATACATGATAATAGCATAAATGGTCAAAATTTAATAGGTTCGTTAAAATCTAAAGTACAATCAAATAGATTGGTTTTTAAAGCTATAAAAAATAATAAAACAATTAGTTTAGATAAGCAGTTTCTTAGAAAGCATTTTTTAAATAAATATATAGAATATTTTAGATTATCTTTTAAAAACAGAATGTTTCAAACTAATTTAAATATAATAATAGCAATTTTTGAGTGTGTAGACTATAAACTATTTTTTAGTTCCCTAAAAAACAGTTTTAAAAAACCATATATTCTTTTAAACCTTTTTAAAATTAAATAAAAACTTAATGCGAATAGGTGAAAATCCACAAAGTAACATAAACTTTCATAACAACTACACACATCAAGTTGTAATACCGGTTTATGTGCCTAATAGAGAAGGTTATTTTAAAGATGGGTTTTCTATTTTAAAAATAAGTATAGAAAGTTTATTAAAAACTGTGCACTCTAAAACATTTATAACGGTAGTCAATAATGGTAGTGATTATGAAGTTAGTAGTTACTTAAATAACCTTTTTACCAAACAACAAATACACGAGGTAATACACACGTCCAACATAGGTAAAAATAATGCCATTATAAAAGCAGTAAAAGGACACGATTTTAAATTAGTGACTATTGCAGATGCAGATGTGTTCTTTTTAAATAATTGGCAAGAAGAAACATTAAAAGTATATAAAGCATTTCCAAAAGCAGGCGTTGTCGGTTTAGTACCACAATTTAAACTTTATAATAATTTTTGCTCAAATCTTATTTTATCAAACTTATTTAATAAAAAATTAAAATTTAGATCAGTAAAAAATCCAGAAGCAATACAACATTTTTATAAAAGTATTGGTTGGGATGATAATTATAACAAAGACTACTTGTTAAAACACCTAACATTATCTAGTAAAGATAACGTGGAAGCAGTTGTTGGATCTGGACATTTTGTTGCGACATACAAGCCTGAGGTTTTAAAGTTAGAAAACGATATAAAAGTATATCAGAATTTAAGCCCCAGATTAGACAGGGAATTATTAGATAAACCGGTATTAGAATTTGATGGTTGGCGTTTGACTACATCAGATAATTTTGCTTATCACATGGGAAATGTTTTTGAATTATGGATGGAGGAAGCACTTTTAAGACTTGATGAAAATAAAAATAAGCTTGAAGAATTAAATTATGAAGTTTTAAATCGATTAACACCAATTAATAAAATTGAATATTTTTTTAAAAATAAAGTTGGAAGAAAATTGTTTTCAAATTCATTTTTAAATAAACGTTTTTTAAAACATAAAGGATTGCCAAAATCTATGATTAAAAAATATTAGTAGATGTTTACTATAAAATTCTCCATACTAATCACCACTAAAAATCGGTTAGACGATTTAAAAATTACTTTAAATAAAATAGCCTATCTATTAGAGTATAAAGATGTAGAATGTATAATTTGTGATGACGGTTCTACCGATGGCACTCATAGGTATATTCAGCAACATTATAAAAGCATAACACTTTTAAAAAACGAAACAAGCAAAGGCTTAATTTTTAGTAGAAACCGTTTGTTAGATGTAACCAAAGCAGACTATGCCATTACTTTAGACGATGATGCTCATATAATATCAAATAATCCATTAGAGATTATTGATGATTTTTTCTTGAATAATCCTAAATGCGCAGTAATAGCTAGTAGAGTTTTTTGGGGAAAACAATTGCCAAATAATTTAAGCCATACATTAGAAAATGTAAGAGTAAAAGGCTTTGTAGGTTGCGGTCATGTATGGCGTATGGATGCTTGGCGAAGTATACCAAATTATCCCGATTGGTTTATTTTTTATGGTGAAGAAGAATTTGCAGGTTATCAATTATTTAAAATTAAATGGGAAATATGGTATGTTCCAAATATTCTCGTACAACATCGCGTAGATGTTAAATCTAGAAAAAAAGATAAAGATTATGGAATAAGGTTAAGACGGTCATTAAGAGCTGGCTGGTATTTGTATTTTATCTATTACCCTATACAATTAATACCTAAAAAGTTTTTATATACTTTATGGATGCAAATAAAATTAAAAGTATTTGAAGGTGATTTTAAAGCCTTAAAAGCAATATTATTAGCGATATTTGATTTGATAATAAACGTTCCCAAATATATTAATACTAAAAAAAGATTGACTTTAAAAGAATTTAAAGATTTTGAAGCCTTAAAGGATACTAAAATATATTGGAATCCAAATAAATAGACATTAAAATAATTAGATGATTAGTATTTTAAAAAATAAACTTTCAGAAAGACAACGTCTAAAATTAAAATATAAATTAAGGCATTATAAAGCAATGTTTTTTCCTTTTAATTTATCTAAAATAGCCGCAATTCATAAAACCGATAAATGTGGAAATCATAATTATACACCACATTATCAAACCCATTTTAGAAAATATAAGTTTAAGAATAATACTATTTTAGAAATAGGAGTCGGTGGTTATAATGAGTCTTTAAGGGGTGGTAATTCTCTAAGAATGTGGAAAAGTTATTTTCCGTTTTCTAAAATTTATTCTTTAGATATTTATGATAAATCGTTTTTAGAGGAACGGAGAATAAAGATTTTTAAAGGTAGTCAAGTAGATATTTCGTTTTTAGATAAATTAACTAACGAGACTGGCGATTTCGATTTAATAATTGATGATGGAAGTCATATAAATGAGCACGTTATTACGAGTTTTAAACTTCTATTTCCTAAACTTAAAAAAGGAGGTATTTATGTCGTAGAAGATACTCAAACCTCGTATTGGGAGGAATATGGAGGAAACTCAACTAATTTAGATAGTAAACATACTATCTATGGTTATTTTAAAAGTTTAATTGATAGCTTGAATAACGAAGAATTTATAATAGAAAATTATGAGAAGACATATTATGATAAGCATATTATATCAATGCATTTTTATCATAATATGATATTTATTTACAAAGGAGATAATGATGAAAAATCGAATTATATAATAAATAATAAAAAGCCAAATGCCTAAACCTAATATAGCCATATTAACTACTGTAGCTAATTTTGAACTATATAATATAACATCAAAGTTATTTCCTAAAAATTGCCAGAAATATGTTATTGATGGAAGAAATGGAATACATGGTATAAGTAGTATTTATTACATGTTTGAAAAGCTTAAACATAAAAATATTGACTGGTTAATTATGGCTGATGAGGATGTTATTTTTAAAGATAGTGAAGTTGTTTTTAATATTATTGATAAAATGAAAGGCGAAAATTTTACTGTTGCAGGTGTTAGAGATGGAGGCGTGGTAAGCCATAGGTCCTTTAATCCAAATTTGATAAATACTTTTTTTTCAATTATTAATTTTAAAGAGGTTTTGAAAATTTGGGATAAAGAAGAAGTAAAAAAAAATCAATATATAATTGACAAAGAATTTACAGTAGATGCATCAGCATTAGAATATAAATATAATGAAAATAGCTTGTATGAACCTTATTATTGTTTCTACCTATGGTTAAAAAGAAAATCCAAGAAATTTTTGTATTTAGATGCTAAGATGCATGAAGATTCTATTACTAATTCAATTCAGTTTAATGACAATACATTTCTATACCACACTTGGCATGCTAGAAGTTATGGTAAGAATGAAAAACACACCAAAAGAATAGATGCTATCTTAAATGAAAATAAAACAATAATAAATAAAGGCATAAATAATCAAGATTATGTTTTATTTAAAGCTACTTTTTTTGCAATCCAACAAACCTCAAAAAAGTTTCTAAAAAAAGTTAAACGTAAATTAAAACTATCGTAACCATCAAAACCATCGCAATCATACCAGCAAGAGGTAACTCTAAACGTTTACCTAATAAAAACACCAAATTATTTGATGGCGTGCCGTTATTGGTGCACAGTATTAATTACGCTAAGCAATTTAAAAGTATAGACGCTATTTATGTTTCTACAGATAATAGTACTATTAAATCTATCGCTCTTAAAGCAGGCGCAAAAGTTATAGACAGACCAGAGCATTTATCTGGAGATTTAGAGCCAACAGTTACGGCTTTAAAGCATGTATTACAAAACATAGATAACACCGTAGAAAATATTGTTTTATTACAGGCAACAAATCCATTAAGACCAAAATTATTACTCGAACAAGCTTATAAAAAATTTATAAACAATAATTATAATAGTCTATTTACGGTTTCGAGAAATTATCATAAATTAGGAAAAATAGAGCAATACGTTTTTAAACCGTTTAATTACACACTAGGACAGCGGAGTCAGGATTTGGAACCATTATATTTTGAAAACGGATTACTATACATTACAAAAGCTAAACATATATTAAACAATAAAATAATAACCGAAGATGCATTTCCAATGGAAGTAAACCATCCATTTGCAACTATAGATATTGACACGCAGGAGGATTTCGATTATGCCGAATACCTTTATAATAAACATATAAATGATTAACCCATACATAGAGATTGCAGGTCGAAAAATAGGTCCAGACTATCCGCCATTGGTAATTGCTGAAATAGGTATTAATCATGAAGGATCGTTACAAGTCGCTAAAGAAATGGTCGATGCCGCACAAAGAGCAGGTGTAGAGGTTGTAAAGCACCAAACACATATTGTAGCAGACGAAATGAGCGGTTCTGCAAAACAGGTAATTCCAGGTAATGCAGAGGTCTCTATTTACGATATTATGGAACGTTGCTCTCTTAACGAAGAAGATGAGCTTGCTCTTAAAAATTATGTAGAATCTAAAGGTATGATTTTTATTTCTACACCTTTTTCTAGAGCAGCGGCAGAGCGATTAAAACGATTTGATATTCCAGCTTATAAAATTGGATCTGGTGAGTGTAATAACTATCCACTTCTAGAACACATTGCTCAGTTTGGAAAACCTGTAATTTTAAGTACAGGCATGAATACTATTGAAAGCGTAAAAAAGGCAGTTGCTATTTTCGATAAACACAACGTGCCAGTTGCTTTATTGCATACCACGAATTTATATCCAACGCCAATACATTTAGTACGTTTTGGAGCTATGACGGAATTGCACGAAGCCTTTCCAGATAAAGTATTTGGTTTAAGCGATCATACTTTAAACAACAATGCCTGTTTAGGCGCAGTAGCTCTTGGAGGTTCTATATTAGAACGTCATTTTACAGACCACATGCAACGTACAGGTCCAGATATTGTGTGTAGTATGGACGAACAAGCATGTCGCGAACTTATTATAAATAGTGCAGAAATGGCATTAATGCGAGGTGGCACAAAAGAACCAGCTAAAGAGGAGCAAGTAACAATAGATTTTGCATTTGCAACGGTTTGTACTATAAAACCAATTGGAAAAGGCGAAGTATTTACAAAAGAAAATATTTGGGTTAAACGCCCTGGAACTGGAGCTATTTTAGCTGATAAATATGAATCTGTTTTAGGACAAAGAGCAACACGAATACTCGGTAATGATGTACAATTAAACTGGGAAGACATTGAATAAGTCGAAAAACATAGTGTTTTTAACGGGGACACGAGCCGATTTTGGTAAAATGAAACCTCTAATTACAGTCGTTGAAAAACATGCCGATTTTAACGCACATGTATTTGTTACAGGTATGCATATGTTAGAAGAATATGGGTATACACTTATTGAAGTTGAGCGCTGTGGTTTTAAAAATATTTCAATATTTAATAATCACACGGATGAAGCGACGATGGATTTAACTCTTGCTAAAACTATTGCTGGTTTTTCAGAATATATAAAATCACTATCTCCAGATTTAATTGTTATTCATGGAGATCGTGTAGAAGCTTTGGCGGGAGCCATTGTTGGAAGTTTAAATTCTGTTTTAGTGGCTCATGTTGAAGGCGGTGAATTATCGGGGACGATAGATGAACTTTTGAGGCATGCAACAAGTAAAATGAGTCATATTCATTTTGTTGCTAATCAAGAAGCTAAATTACGTTTAGAGCAGATGGGAGAGCTTCCTGAAACTATTTATACTATTGGATCTCCCGATGTTGATATCATGTTCTCAGAAGCATTACCGAGCTTGGAAATGGTGAAATCTTATTATGATATTTTTTTTGACACCTATGCCATTGCGATGTTTCATCCAGTTACTACTGAATATAAAAACATGGCAGAATATGCTAAACATTTTGTTTCAGCTTTGCTGAAAAGTGAAAAAAACTTTGTGGTGGTCTTTCCTAATAATGATTTAGGGAGTCGTTCAATTTTAGAAGCATATAGAGAGTTGCGCGGTAACAAGCGCTTTAAAATATTTCCTTCAATTCGTTTTGAGTATTTTTTAAGCTTATTAAAATCTGCAGATTTTATTATAGGAAATAGTAGTGCAGGTGTCCGAGAAGCACCTTACTACGGCATTCCAACTATTAATATTGGTAGCAGGCAATCCAATCGTGTGGTATTGGATTCCATTATTAATACGGATTATACAAGTGCTAAAATTATCGAAGGGATTCAGCAAATTAAAACCTTGAAAATTGTGTCCACACAAGTCTTTGGTAAAGGGGATAGCGCAAAAGCTTTTATTGATTCCTTAAGGATGGAATCATTTTGGACGACAAATCATCAAAAACAATTTAAAACATTATGAGTAATGTCTTAGGATTAGTTATTACCGATGGTGTAGGCTTTAGAAATTTTGTGCTTAGTCGCTTTTTAGAGGTGGCATCAAAAGAATTTGATGAGGTTATAATTTTATCATGTCTTCCAGCAACTATTTATAAACAGCACACCACATGTCGGGTTATTGAACTGGATGTGTTTAATGAGAATTATTTTACTTGGTTTTTCAGAAAAGCTAAAGAAGTTGCACATTTAAAATTACACGCTAAGGGAAATTTAGGAATCCAAGATAACTTAAAAACGAATACCTCAAAATTAAAAACTACGCGAGGTTACGGTACACGTTTAATATATAGGTTTACTCACTTTTTTCATTCTGAAAAGACCATTCTTAAATTGCAATCTCTCCAAAATAAAACGTTTAGAAGTCATAAAGTGACACGTTCTTATATGGAAATACTTAAATCTGAAGGTGTTGATTTATTGTTTTTTACTCATCAACGTCCACCTTACATAGCACCAATAGTATATGCCGCACAACAGCTTAAAGTTAAAACAGCTGCTTTTGTGTTTAGCTGGGATAACTTAGCTTCTAAGGGACGTATGGCCTCTAACTTTGATTATTATTTAGTTTGGAGTGACCTAATGAAACAAGATTTATTAAAGTATTATAGTTCTGTTTTGGCTGAATCGGTAGCAATTGTTGGTACACCACAATTTGAACCTTATATTATGCCTGAATATAAAATGCAGGCCGAAGAGTTTTATCAGTTGTTTGATATAAATACGGACTTAAAAACAATCTGTTTTAGCTGTGGTGACAGTTCTACGAGTAAGAATGATGAATTGTATATAGAGACGATTGCCGATGCTATTAAACATAATAAAATACCACAAGTAAACTTTGTTGTACGCACCTCTCCTGCAGAAGATTCAGAACGATTTAGTGAATTAGTTAACAGGTATCCTTTTATTCGTTGGCACTTTCCAAAGTGGGAACAAACACGTTCTGTACATCAAGAATCGTGGTCACAACGGATACCTACCACTCGGGATTTAAAAGAATTACGAGGACTTTTGGAATATTCAGATATTAACATAAATATGCTATCGACAATGAGTTTAGATTTTATGTTATTTAATAAACCGGTTATAAATACTGTGTTTGGTAATGCATCGAATGGACTGTATAATGATCAACGTTTTTTGGGGTATGAGCATATTATTCATGTTTTAAATAGTAAAGCTACTCAAGTGGTAACCACTGCGAATGATTTATTATTAGCCATAGTAAATTACCTGGAAAATGATAATGACACTAGTCACAGAGCAAATTTAATTAGTCAGCAGGTTGGCGTGGATTTAAAAAACACCAGTGACACTGTAGTAAATACATTAAAGCAATGGGTTTAGAAAAAAAACATATTGCTGTGATATGTAACTATAAATTGTTACCGAGTAGGGTGGGAGGCATGGACTATTTTTATTGGGCCTTTAATGCCGCTTGTAAGAATGAGGGAATAACTGTAGATTGGTTTTTTCCGAATAGAGCTGATTTTGGTGGGTATAAAGATCTTTGTATAATACCCAATGACGGCAGGACTGTAGAGCATCATTTTATAAATTATTTAGATAGGAATACGGTAGAC
>JBLWWJ010000017.1:0-12225 GCA_048268005.1 Ancylomarina sp. | reverse complement strand
TGAAAAGGAAAGTCGGTTTGGAATGAAAAACTTAAGAACAGGAGTGCTTAATTGGTTAAAATTAGCTGAAGAGGAATACGGGGTAAAACCTATGGTGTATACAGGGTTGACGTTTTATGAAGATAATTTAAAAGGGCATATAAACGACTACCCGCTATGGATAGCGGCTTACTCTGGTAAACACCGTGTTGATAATGTGGATTGGAATTTTCATCAGTTTACAGAAAAAGCTGTGGTTAAAGGCATCCGAACAACTGTTGATGCTAACGATTTTAATGGCAGTCCTGAAGATTTAAATAAATTACTAATTAATTATTAGTGCTCTTCGTGTTTAATTCTAAGCTTTAATGAAGTCAATGTGGGACTATAATTAACAAGTAAAATGCAATTTAACAACACACTTAAGAATGAAAACAATACAATAATCACTTTTTTACTCATGCTGTTTAGTGTTATTATAACCGCTCAAGAGGGGATAGGGAGCTAGAATTTAAAAATGGAGTCTTTAATGTTTGGCGGATGGCAGTCAGATTCACATTTTTTAATGTTTGATAATGATAAAAAGACCCGGTTTGATAGTAGTTTTTTAGACCTCTCGGTATCAGAGTGTACAAAGATGGAATAAAACAATAAAGTAATTACGCCCTACATTCAAAACACATTAAATATGAATATAAATATAAACACAGCTATATTAGCTTTGGTCTTTACACTTGTACTTAACCTAGGAACTGCTCAAGATTTAAACTTTCACAACTATGCCGTTGGACTTTCTGAACTAGTTACCTATGCAGAAAATCCCGGTTTTAAAAATACTATACACATTGAAAATACCGGGCAAGTACTCAATTGGCAGGAAGGTGAAGATGGGTATTATTTTACAGATGAGATCGAGTACATCCAAGTGTTTGGTTATAAGGTGCTATACCAATCTGGTGATAGTTTTGTAGTAAGCGTTATTTCAGATTTTGAAGGCACTGCAGTTTTAACCTATATACTTAAAGTAGTAACAACTAAAAATAGCCTTGTACTCAAAGAAATTATTGGAGGTGGTGATAGGTGTCATAATGCCGTTTTATTGGATAAAATTAAGGTAGAAAATGAGGTGTTGTCCTATCAAACATTAATAACTCCAGACGGGTTTGTAAATTTATTCAATACGCCCCGAAATAAAGAGAGGTTTCCTAATTGTATGACCTGCTGTATGGGGTTTGTTACCTATTCATATAACATTAAAACAGGACGTAAAAGCTTTGATAAAGTAATGATTATAAAAGAACATTTACCAGGAATAGAGTCCTTTATTAAAACCTACGACGTGTTTGTTAAGGCAGAACCGATTAAGCAAAGTTTAACCTTAAATCAAACTGAGGCTAAAGCGTTTATAAGTGCTATTGAGAAAATGGAACAATAGTTTTGTGAATTATATTATTATAGAAGTAAAACATGTTAGGTGCTTTTTTTTAGATTTAAAAATATAAAATTACCCATGGCGAGATACGACGAAATAACGGAAAGCAATTGGTTGACTAAGAAAGAAAAACAAATTCAGAAATCTGTAAATAGTTTACTAGCTTTCTGCTTGATAGATTTTGTGTTATTAGTTTTTAGACCTGTTAGAGTGTATCATTTTAGCGATTTCCCTAATATGCATTTAATAGGAGTTGTACTATTATTTATTATGGTGTGGGTAAGAATAAACCAAGCGGAAAAGGAAGGAAGGAATCCGTATATGGAAGGCTATATATGTCTTTAAGCTAAAAGACAATCACTACACTGCTTATTAGTGTATTCACGACTTATAAGTGCTATAAATCTAGAATCATTTGTCGTGTCGTGGTCTTGAGGAGTTGATTAAATGTTTGTAATAACAGCAAAACACGATTAAAATTCAGAATTGATAAACACCTTCATAAGGCTTCCTGTTTGGATAGTATAAAAAAATTAAATTTAAAATAACATGAGTAGTTACGTAAATTATATAGATTTTAACTCCATTAAATTAGGTGATCTAGCAAATGAAATTGGAGATTATAAATGTGCTAGGGATAGTTATTCAAGAGCACTTAAGAAACTTCAAAAATACCAAGGTGATAGAATGCAGCCCGCTATGATGGCCAGTGAACTTACAAATAAGATTAATATTGCGAATAGAAATATAGGCTTTGGAAATTCTATCCTAAGGTTCGAAGGCTGGCAATTATCTAAAACATCTTTTGTAAAAGGAAATCAATGTTTAAAATACTTGTATTTAGACAAGCATAAGAAAAAAGAAAGAACCCCATTCAGTCAAGAAAAGCTTCAACTGTTTAAACGCGGACATGATTTTGAAGAGAGAGTTAGAAATACCGAATTCCCTGGAGGGATAAATGTTAAAGAAAAAGTTGGAAACTTCGCCTACTTCAATTCATATACGAAACACCTACTAGAATCAGAACAAAAAAGGATAATGTACGAAGCAACCTTATTAGAAAATCAAGTGCTTGTAATGTGTGATGTTTTAATTCAAAGTAAAGAAGGGTTTATTGATATTTATGAAATAAAGCTAAATTCAGAATTGAATGAAGCCATTTTAAATGACTTAGCAATTCAGTATGTCGTAGCTAAACAGCGTTTTGGTGATAAATTAAACACCTTTAATGTTATAATGCGTTCAGATGAAAATGGAGAAAAATGGACGATTCAGAACGTGAAAAATGATTTAGAAGAACGAACCCAAGAAATTAATAAAAAAATTAACATATTCTTAAAAACACTAAATGACACGGAGCCTATAGTGCCAATGGGCACACATTGTAATATCCCATATGAGTGTGAGTTTAAAGCATATTGTAATAATATAGGGAAGACTAATTAAAAATTATAACTGTTCACGACAAACTAATGTGACAAAAAATTAGTTTAAAACCATGAACTCACACAGCTCCCTATGCCTATAACTGATATTGAAACGTTCATCGATAATTTTGATGTCATAGAATAACTGTAGTCAATATTATAAGAGTAAATTTTAATATAAACTATATATTTCATTAAGTTAGAAATTTGCGTGATGTGATTTATAGTAAATTAAATAATGATGGTTTTATAGATACCTTTCTTAAATTAGAAGAGGTGTTAAGGCAAGAGAATAGTATATCACAATAACATTCAAACCAAATTTTATATTAACCATTTCTTTTTAGTTACTTACTAAGGGTGTTCTCTGGGAGCGCTAATTTCTAATTATGTAATGCTTACGCAGCTATACATGTCTTTAAGCTAAAAGGCAGTCATTACACTGCTTATTAGTGTATTTACTATACATTAGAGGGTTAAAACTTAAAATGGATGTTATTAAATACACCATCACAATAGATTAAAAATTGACATATAATTTCTGATTAAAACTTTTCCCGGGATTACGATTTTTTACAGTAATAAAGAGGAAGTTATTTCTATATTAGGAATCTCAAAAACCGTGTTGCTTCCTACAAGTAATCACACTATTTGCCGACTGCGATTAAAAACAAACACCGCATATTGGTGTAGTTTTCGTGGCTTAGCGTATGTTGTAATAGGTTCTTTTATAATGGGTAATGTTGCTTAAAATCAGTTTTTATAGCACTAAATTCAGTATAAAATTTACTATTGTTCGCCTTGTAATATGATAGTTAAAAGAATTCAAACGTTTGATAATTTATAAAAATGAATAACATAAATATTGATTTAGAAGTCATTAAATCTTCAATTTTAAAGGAAAAGCTTAAAAAATCTAGTGCCGATTTAGAAGAAAACAATGTCATTAGATTACATAGAGCTATTAGTTGGGTATCATGTGCAGAAGAACTTGATGATAACGTAGATTTAAAATTTATAACACTATGGATCGCCTTTAATGCCTGTTATGCCGATAATGAGGCGCATCAATTCGAGCTTTCTGAAAAGAAGCGTTTTAAGGATTTTATCTCAAAACTTGTTGAGTATGACGTAGAAGATAAATTCTTTACATTATTATGGCATAAGTTTTCAGGACCAGTTCGCTTGTTAATTGACAATAAGTACGCCTATAAACAGTTTTGGGATGCGCAACGTGGGGAGTGTATAGCTTGGGAAACTCGGTTTAAACAGTCAAAAATAGATTCGAGAAATTATTTAGCACATCAGCAAGTATCTGAGTTATTAGGATTAGTATTAGATCGGTTATACACTGTGAGAAACCAGTTAATTCATGGTGGTGCTACCTACCAGAGCTCAATAAATCGCTCTCAAGTTAAAGATGCTAGTCAGATTTTAGAATTTCTATTGCCCATTATCATAGATATCATGATAAGCAATGGAGAAGAGGATTGGGGGATAATACATTTTCCTGTTATTAATTAGTAAAGGCTACTCAACAAATATTGGTACTGATTTGGGTTGATATAATTTCTAGTATTTACGATTTTTTACAGTAATAAAAAATAAGATATTTCTATATTGTGTGCGCTGAGATTATTCAGAAACATCTTTTCTAAGATCATTATATAATGCCCCAGATTACCGTATTAATAGCAACCTCAATGAAGCGGACTTCATGGCTTATAAGCAGAAGTTTATTATCGGTTTATAACCAGAAAGGTTTAGATCCTGAGTTGATAACTGTCGTTATAGTTGATGACAATAGGGACGATAAAGAATTTATTAAGATAAAAAAAGCAGTTCAAAATTTAAGAGAATCATTAAGTCTTTCTAAAAATCATTTTTCTACAAATATTTTAAGAAATACTGCAACTAAATTCAATTCTGGTACGGGTGCATGGAACACTGGAATAAAGCACATTTATTGTTTCAATAAAAAGAGTTATATAGCCATATTAGACGATGATGATGCGTATTTACCAAATCATTTATCAGCATGTTTTTTACAAATAAAGCCTAATACATTAGCTGTTTTTCAAAGCTTAGAATGGAGGAATCAAGATAATTCAATTATAAAATTTCCATTGTCTATAGAGAAATTACAAGCAGAACAATTCTTTATTGGTAATCCTGGTGTTCAAGGAAGTAATATGTTTTTTAAAACAGAAGCTTTGATTGCTATTAACGGTTTCGATGAAACATTACCAAATACGACAGATCGAGATTTAATGATACGTTTTTTAAGAAAAAATAAAACGAATCAAATTGAGGTGATAAAAAGTGTTGGTGTGATTCATTATAACCATAACCACACCAAAGTTAACAACAATATAAGCCTTAAACAGGTAGGGTTAAATTTGTTTTATCAAAAGCATAAGTCAAACTTTTCTTCAGAAGCTTATCAAAAATCACTTTCCAGAGCAAAAAAGTATTTTAATTTCACGCCAAACGGAGAAAAATGAAAGAGCAAATTATAATATGCATGCCATTAAAGAATGCTGAAAAAACTTTAGAAAAGTCAGTCAATTCCGTATTGCAGCAAATTAACACGAAAAGAGAAGTTGTTCTGTTGATTGGAATTGATAAATCAACAGATAATTCTGAAATGATTTTAAATAAAATTGCATCAATAAATAAGAATGTAATTTTATTAAATACAGATTTTAATAAAGCTTATTTAAATAGGAATTTTTTAAATGAATATGCTCGAAAAAACTATCCAAATTGTGTTTTAATTGGTAGACTAGATGCAGATGATGTTATTTATAGTGAGAATACTATTAGTGCAATAGAATCACTGTTTGATAGGCATAACTTTGATGTGTTTATGTGTGGTAATAAGCAGATCATTAATGGAGAAGTATTAGAATGGGAAAACAGACCTAGTAAGAAGTTGTTAAATAATGATTATTTATTAGAGCAACTTTTCGAAATGTCTGAAGGAAATTCAAAAGCAGAATTGGCATCATGTAATATCTTTATTAGACCATCCGTAAAAATTGAATACCCTAAAAAATCGAGTGCTGAGGATCATTGGTTTACAGTCTTGCTCCTTTTAGAAAAAGAAAGATTAAATATTCATATTGACGAACAACTACTATATTGTTTTTATTCATTAGATGGAGTGCTTACGACGGAGAATAAAAACAAAAAAAACTATTATGAGAGTAGAAAAGCTTTGTATAATTATTTTCGTGCTAAATATCCATTAAAGAAAAAGAAATAACCCAAAACCTAAATACTTTACTAAACTCTGTACAAATAGAGTCTTTTTATGAAGGAAGTAAAATAATCAATATTATTAAGAAAAAATGATGGCAGACACAAGACTCGTACTTGGTTTAAAAATATTAAAAGATAAGTTTCCAAAAAAGAATTTTCATTTTTTGGGACAAGGCAAATCTTCTGTTGTATTTAATGATGAAGACCTAGTTTATAAGGTTTTTTTATTAGAAGATTATGAATCTTTAAAGCATAAGCGATACATTTTTGATACTATTCTTTTAAACAAAAATAAGTTTGGTGATTCAAAGTTTTTTTATTCTATAAATGAAATAATTGAAATAAATAATAGTTGTTTTATTATTAATTATCCATTTGAAATTAGCGAGCCTTGTAGATCGTTTGAAAAAAATGAAATACAAGAGTTTTTAGCAGAGTGTTGGCAAAAACGCATCATTTTTAAAGATATAAAACCGGATAATTTTATTCGGGTAAATAAAAACCTTAAATGGGTAGATTACGAGCCTGAACAATTTACTGATAATTTGTTTTTAAATATGGTAGCTAGAGCTTTTGTATATGTGAATTATGCAAGTGAAGATGAAACCTTTTTAAACAAATTAAAAAGAAGTGTTATTAATAATTTTGATTTAGAGGAATTAAAAGGTTTGCAAAATTTCACTAATGAGGTGTTTGCAAAAATAATTTTCAACGAAAGTCAAACCGTAATACAGGAGAAACAATTTATAAATAGTGTACCGATTGAAAACGTTTCTCAAATTCTTAAAACTGGTATATATAAGCTACGATATAGTGATGATGTAAATATAGAGCAACTATTTTGGCTTTTGTTAAAACAAAACATTTACATCCATAGCGTTACTTTTGATACTCCTAGCTTAGATAAGAATAACTATTTATCACCCAAAAACATCATTCTTAAAAGCGAACAAATTAATACACCTCAAAAAAAGGTTTCGTTAGTGATAAAAGCTTGTGTTCAGGACTCTGAAGTTTTATACGAATCGGTAAAACATATTGTACGTCAGCTTAGTTTTCCAAATAATTTTGAAGAAAAAATTTTAGCTTTAGATATTCGTGAAATTAATTTTCTGAGAGAGTATAATGATAATAATACTTGGGAACAATTAATCGAAACTTCACAAAGACTAGTAGACGATTTAATCATTGATAAATTTGTTTTTCCTAGTGAAAATGATGTAATAAACATAAACAAAAAATGGTTTGCTGTTGCATCAAATGCCACGCATACAGTTAAAAAAGTCCCTGTGTCGGCACAACTTTATGCGTTTGAAACAGCAATAAATGAATACGTGCTACAAATAGACTGTGATGCTATTATTGGTAGGATATCAAAAGATCATTCGTTTCTTAATGACATGATTTTAGAGTTAGATAAAAATGAAAGTGTTTTATCTGTAGGGTTTAATATTTATAAAGGGAATAATATCTCATTTACTTCTTATTTTGGCTTTGATGAAGGCGGTTTTGTCCCTGAAGTACGCTTCTGTTTGTTTAAGAAAAGCCGTTTAAATGAGGTGTTACCTATTAAAAATGATGTAATTGAAAATAAATTTGAATTTAGTTGGTATAGGGCTCTAGAAAAAAGACAAAAAGAGACGGGAACTTGTTCGATTAGAGGAGGGGATAGTCGTTCTTTTTTCATTCATCCACAAAATTTTAAAAAATCAGATAAGGACACTTGGTTTACTATATATGATAGGGTTGAACAGCTTAAAATTCCAGAAAAACAAATTAATGAATTTGATTTAGCAGGTTCGTATAATGATTGGGCAATTTCAAAAAGAAATGAAAAGGTGGTTATTGTTTCGTGCTTCCGGAATATTACGTTTTCACGATTTTTACGATACTGGTGCTCGTTATTAAGTCAGACAAACCAAGACTGGGGGCTTGTTTTGATTGATGATGCTTCTAATAATGGTATTAGTCACTATATTAAAGAGCTTGTAAAACCATATCAAAATAGAGTTACGTTTATTAAAAATAGTTTCCGAATTGGTACTGCTCAAAATACGTATAAAGCCATCCACTATTTCATGGAAAATCAAGAAAGTGTTATTTGTATTCTTGATGCTGATGATGCTTTAATAGGTAAAAATGTTTTAAAAGATATTTTTGAAAAATACACTTATTTTAATGCAGATGTTGTTATCGGTAAAATGTATAGAACAGATAAACTGCATGCACATTATAAATATACTCCTAATTTCGCTAACCCAAGATTATATGGTGGTAATGTTTGGCAACATATAAGAAGTTTTAAGAAGTATTTATACGATTCTTTAGGCTTTGAAGACTTAAAAATTAAAAACCATCATCAGCAAACAGATGATATTTTGCTTTCAAAAAGGTTTAGTCAGAAAATGGTTTTCCCAGAATATTGTTCTGATTATTCTTATATGGTTCCAATAATAGAAATGTCTTCTAATCCATTGTGGGTAAATCATTTTAATGTTTTACATGATAGAACAACAATAAATACCGCTGAAATTAAAAAAAGAAAGAATGCCATTATTGATGAAATTCTTTTAAAGAAAAAAAAATCCCCAAATGATGTTTTTATTGGAAGAAAAACTTTTTTACCAAATCTAAAAAAAATAGAAATAGATATTACCTATGAGTGTAATTTGAAATGCTTAAACTGTAATAGATCTTCCACTCAAGCACCTATTAAAGAAGGGATGACGATTAATCAGATTCAAGAATTTGTTCAAGACTCAATTCATTTAAACAAAAAATGGGAGCTAATAAATATATTAGGTGGAGAGCCAACTATTCATACTGATTTTATTGAAATGGTTAATCTAATATTGTTTGATTATATCATTCCATATTCACCTCAAACCATTCTACAAATAACTAGTAATGGATTTGGAAAAATTGTTCAAGCTAAGTTAAATCAATTACCTAAACACAAAAATCTTATTATTGACTATGCTTCGTTTAAGGATGATAGAGTTGTGCCTTATTTTTCACCCTTTAATGACGCTCCTATTGATAATAAAAACCTAACCAATCAGGAATATTATAAAGGTTGTTGGGTGACTTCATACTGTGGTATAGGGTTAAATCAATTAGGTTATTATCCTTGTGGTGTTGCAGGGGGAATCGATAGGGTTTTTGAAAAAAATCTAGGAGTTAAGAAATTGGCAGATGTAGATGAGTCCATTTCTAAATTATTAAATGAATTTTGTAAATATTGTGGGAATTTTACTGACTACGGAGTTAATCAAGGTAACTTTATTCCTAGGCATGAAAAGGCAGCGGTAATTAAACCTAAAGTATCTTCAACTTGGAGAGAACAATACAGATTATATAATGGAAAAAAGTAGAGCGTTATTATTGTTAAGTGGTGGCATTGATTCAACGACGCTATTAGCAAAACTAAGTGATGAAAACAAAGAAGTAATAGCAATTAGCTTTTTCTATGATCAAAAACATGCTATAGAACTTGAATATGCGAAGAAGCAAGCTAAAAGGTATAATGTTGTTTTACATAAAATAATTCAACTAGACAGTCAGCTTTTTTCAAATTCAGCTCTTGTTAATAGTAATAAGTATTTAACAACTTACGATAAAGGAGAAAAACCTGATGGGCAGCAAAATGCTTATGTACCATTTAGAAATTTAATGTTTATAAGCATGGCTCTTAGTTTTGCTGAAAATCAAAATATCCCCAATGTTTATGTTGCTTTTAATAATGATGATTGTCTTAATTATTGGGACTGTACAAATACTTTTTTAAGCAAATTAAATGTTATTTCAGAACAAAATGATATTAAAATTCATGCACCATTAATAAATTTAACAAAAAAAGAGGTGGTTAATTTAGCTCAAAAACTAGGTGTTAATTTAGATGACACAATAAGTTGCTATCAACCTATAGAGGAAAAAGAATGCGGTAAGTGTTTTAGTTGTATATCTAAAAAGAATGCTATCAATATAATTAAAAGTTATAGATAGTAAATAGTGGCATAGAATAAGTATTTAAAAAAAATCAGTTTATTAATTAGTAGTCAATTGGTTTGATGGCGTAACGCTTGTTTTAGATTCAAAAACAGATTTTTAAAAGTAATTTAAACTCTATTTATCTGATGATTACTCCGGACACCATGAAGATTACACTAAAGAATTAGCCAAGCATTGTAAAATAGGGTTTTGTTTGAGTGTTGGGGGCATAATGTGAGCTAGGTTTTGAAGTTTGAAAAAAATATTGGTACTGATTTGGGTTGATATAGTTTCTAGTATTTACGATTTTTTACAGTAATAAAAAATAAGATATTTCTATATTGTGTGCGCTGATATTATTAGAAAAATATGAGCATAATAAACCTATAAACTAGATAATACTAATGGCAAAGTTTTTAAACACTACTGGTGTTTCATATCATTTAGAAGAACTTATAAAAAACACAAAAGATCGCTTAATTTTAATAAGTCCCTACCTACAATTTCATAAAAGGGTAAAAGATCACTTAGAAAACCTAAACATTCAAAAAAGGGATATCCGAATTATTTACCGAGAAAATAAACTTCAACTTGAGGAAAGTAACTGGTTAGAAAGCCAGATTGGGATAAGAACAAGCGTTTGTAACTCGCTGCATGCAAAATGTTATATTAACGAAAATGAGGCTATTGTTACGTCCATGAATTTGTATTCTTTTTCTCAACAAAATAATGATGAAATGGGAATTCATGTGACGAAAGAAAATGATGGCGATTTATATGACGACATTCTTAATGAAGTACAAAGGCTATTAACAATTAGTGAGGAGATCCGGGTTTCGGTTAAGAAGATAGACAAGAACGTTGAGAAAAAGTTGGAAAAAACAGTAGAGAAAGTTCAGAATAATAGTGATCTATCTAAAACAAACCTGTTAAGCACCAAGGAATTATCTAATTTGACAGGTTTAAGTAGTCGTAAAATTAACAAATGGTTTACCGATAATAAACTGATGTATAAAAAAGATGATGACTGGATTACCACTAAAAAAGGTAAAGAAGTTGGTGGTGTTGAGAAAAGTGGTCAATATGGTAAATTCGTAATTTGGCCAGAGTATATTTCAAAACATATAACGGAGTAGTTTTATCTAAAGGGGCTTGTTAATTTGTATTTTTATTAGTTTAAGGGTAAGTTCATATAGAGGAACTTGAATAGTTACTCTAAATAAATACGACTTTACCAATTCAAGAATCATCTAACAAGCCTCACTATGAAAACACAAATACTATCCACCCTTTTACTACTTTTTCTCTGTGGCTGTGCTCCTAAAATAAGCGAGCATTTTGAACAGAATAGATATGTAAGAAATTACAGCTTGCATATCGTGAATGCTGATTTGCAGTTGTATTTTAAATCCCCAGCAGATATAACCTATACTACCGATAAAAAGGAGTTACAGTAGATTATACGTCAGCAGCCGTTTACACTAAAAGATCCCGTTTTAGTCTATGGCAAAACAGACGATCCGCCTTACGAGCTGTTTGTAACGGTATCACAAAATAAAGCGCATCAATACCCCCCAAGATCTGATTGTTTTTGATACTCTAATCCATAAGAACAGATTGCAGTTTATAGGGCGACCACGAGCTACAAATGCTAGAAAATCATTAGCCATTGACTTAGAACAGATGTTTAAAAGCGTAGAATTAGGTCCGGGCTACCGCAAGGACATAAGTACAGTTATGGACGTGGTTAAAAAACATGAAAACTCAAATAAATTTTATGCCGTCCTAAATGAAATTCAGCTGTTTCCTACCTATGACAAACAAGAAGAATGGACAAAATTTCAAATGGAATTAACCTATGCGTCGTTTCTTGGGAATAACACCGAGTATACGGCGTATTTAAAAGCGCTCGAATCTAGATTTAAACCTAATGAAGCCATTGTTAATCGTATTAAAAAACATGTAAACGCGACGGATAACGCTATTGATAGTATTGTAAGCAAAGCGAAAACCCATAGGGTAGTAATGATTAATGAAAACCATTTCTTTCCTAATCATAGATTACTCGTTTCTGATGTTTTAGAACAACTTAGGGATATCGGGTACCGTTATTTAGCGTTGGAGGCTTTGGCT
>JBLWWJ010000016.1:0-12343 GCA_048268005.1 Ancylomarina sp. | reverse complement strand
CCCCATGAAAACCATACTTGTAACCTGTGCCATCATACATTTTGATGAAAAAGTACTTGCCGTACAACGTAGTAAATCCATGAAGTTACCGTTAAAATGGGAATTCGCTGGTGGGAAGATTGAAGAAGGCGAATCTGAAATAGACTGTGTTAAACGCGAAGTGTTTGAAGAATTAAATATTCTTATTAAAGTCAACAACCGACTCACGCCAGTAACCCACACCTACCCCGATTTTAAAATAAAATTAATTCCCTTTACGGCAGACTATATTTCTGGGGATTTAAAACTTAAAGAACATGCCGATGCTGTTCTAGTCGAAAAACAACACCTACTGGATTTGGATTGGGCAGCGGCGGATGTGCCAGTTGTGGAGGAGTTGCTGGGATTGTAAGTAGTTTTTATCGTTTTTGGAACGCCTCATAAACACCTAATGCAATTTTCTCCGCCATCAATGGAGGAACCGCATTTCCAATCATTTTATAATTGTGCCCCATTTTTTCTTTAAACTCAAAATCACTTGGAAAAGACTGCAGTAAAGCAGCCTCTTTTACCGAAATACTTCTAGCTTGATCTGCATCAGGATGAATAAACATCAAACCATCCTTATAAAGATGAGCCACTATAGTTTGTGAAGGTTTATCCCATTCTAAATTTCTGTATTTAGCATGTTTAGAGTTTTTACCAAGTAATCTATTATAAAAACCAATTCTTTCATCCATAGGCTTTTTATTCAAATCATTAGCAACCCACTCCTGAAAAACCTTTATATCCCTTTCGTTATGAAACCTTGGCCAAATATTATCATCATACTGAAGTGATTTATCAATAGCTTGATGAGAATGTTTTCTTCCATTAATTTTCTCCGTGATTGAAGATGGCTTAAAAACAGGCAAGTTTCCAATAGCATCTTTTACTGTCGTTGTTTTTGAAGTCTTTTGTTTATCGATTTCCGCATACACCGTTTTTAAATTAAAACTTTCCGATGAAACATCATTTCTAATCCCTATAATAATCACCCTATTTCTCTTTTGGGGCACTCCGAAATCACTTGCCGTTTGAACAGCTGTTTTTAAGCTCTTAGGGTCTTTAATTCTATAACCATGCTTACTAAAGGACTCAAAGATCCTCTCTGTAACCAATTTATCTCCTGGACAAGCACTTAGCATGCCCGGAACATTTTCAAAAACAAAAATCTCAGGTTGAAAAGCATCTACAACCTTTATAAAACTCTCGAACAGATAGTTTCGATAATCTTCTTTCATAGAGTTTTTATCTTGAGCTCTACCAGCAACAGAATAAGACTGACAAGGTGGCCCTCCTATTATTAGGTTAACTTTCCGGTTATCAGTAAGACCCTTTAGCCCCATTTCAGAAACATCTTTATGGTTGGTTTCTCCATATATTGCATTAGTTTCCTTAGTCCAATAACCATTAATTAATTCCTCTGTTTTCTGAATATCAAAATGTACTACATTTTTTAACGCCTCCTCTTCGGAGTGATCCCATTTTTTAACCAATCTATTTCTTAAAGTATTTACCATTGGCAACTCCCATTCTACATGTGCAATTCCCTCATATTTACCGGATTGAAGAAAACCTTCAGATAATCCACCGCAGCCTGCAAACAAATCAATAAATGTAAGTTTCTTATCTTTCATTCTCATAAATCTTATTTAATGTTTCTTTGAATGCTTTAGCAAACACACTACCTAAAACAGGAGGTACAGCATTACCAATTTGTTTAAGTTGATTTCTTGTACTTCCAGTAAAGAAGTACCAATCTGGAAAAGATTGTATCCTAGCTGCTTCTCTTGGAGTTATGCTTCTAGGAGATTCACCTGGATGCACATAAGAATTACCGTCTGTTTCTAAGTGTGCGATTATTGTCTTCGAAACACTTTCGGGATCTAGTTTAAAATACTTATCTCCAAACCCTTTTACTTTTTTATTACCATTTTCATCAATTATAACCCCATACGTTACTTTTGATAAAGCTTTTTCATTCACGGGATCATTTAGATATTTACCTGCAACTAAATGATAATATATAAACCTATCTCTTTTGTTATGATACCTTGACTTGTGATTAAAAAGGTATTTAGGTTCTATAAGCTTACCATTATAAGTATTGATTAATTTTCTGTAACCCTTAAATTTATTACTCTTTGACAACAAGGTTTTATAGGTTAAATCTGAGATGTTTTTTCCAAAACAATCAGGACTTGAAAACGAATATTCAGACTCCTCCTTATAGTTATTTGGCTTAGGATTGGCATTAATTTGAGGAAGGTCAAATATTACATTTTTTAATTTTACAGCCTCTTTTTTTTCTCCGAGTATATTTTCAAAAATCTCGTCAGCTGAAATCTTGTACAAGTCCGCTATATCTTTTCTTAAACCAATAAAAAATATACGTTCTCTATTTTGGGCCAAACCAAAATCTTTAGCATTTAATATCTTTGATGAAGTGTCATAGCCGAATTCTCCTGTTTTTTTTAAAGAGTTTTCTATTAAATCCCTATAACCTGAAGCCGAAGCTAGTCCCTTAACGTTCTCAATCAATACGAGTTTAGGAGATAGCTTCTCAGCAAATTTAAGATAGTACTTAAATAATTGATTCCTTGGGTCGTCAATAAATCCTTTTGTTCGCTCTTCAAGATTAGCCTTCTTTGATCTACCAATCATAGAAAACCCCTGACATGGAGGGCCTCCAACTAAAACATCAACATGATTTATTCCTGAAAGTAGAGTTTTAACGTTTTCATTATCTTTTACAGATGGCGCCTTTTTTCTTAACTCAACTTCTCTATTTGTTTCAACCACCATATGCCCTTGCATTTCATAATCAACTTGGCCTGTACCGAGATGCTCATAAAGCTCCTTAATGTCGCCTAATACAACTCTTTCTGAATTAGTTTTTGGGTGTGTATGTTTAAGGTTGTATTTTAAAGTATTAAGTGCTGGCTCAGCAATATCATTAGCTAATTCAAGATGAAACCCCTTGTTGCCAAACCCAATTGTTAGGCCGCCTGCGCCTGCAAATAAATCTATATAAGTATAGTTTTTATTGTTTTTCATAACAAGACCAAAAATACATGCATTCAGTTAACTTTAAAACATATTTCAGTAAAATTAATTATAATTAATTTCCATGATATCCGATAAAAGTAATTACTTATAGGTGAGTAGATTAATTTAAAACGTGAAGCTTTCCTTCCATTTTTTTTAACTCTTCACTATAGATACAATCATTATAAATTTCTTTCGGTTTTTTTACTAGCTCTAGAACAAATATATCCTCTTCATATTTTATTATTAAAATGTCATCGACATTATAACGAATTAAATCTCTTATCCTGTTTATAAAAAATCTATATTCATTTCTAGTTTTTCTTTTGGTAATTTCAATATTAAAAATATGATTTCCATATTTGAAAGGTAATTTTACAGATTTCCCATTCTCTAAATTCAAATTAAAAAACTTTTCTACAACAATACTACTAATGGAAGGTGTTCGTTCTACATCCTGCCTACATACCAATTTATAGTACTTCATATCTGACTGTTCAGTATCACTTGTACTTTTATTGTTATTTTCTACATGTTTTAGGTTCGCTGTTTTTTTTGAAAAATAATTAGAAGAATATTTTAAAAGACTTAATGTAGGTGCTTTACCTTCTGATAAAAAGTTACCAATCTTTGAAATCGCACTAGAGTATTTAATGTTTTTATGAGCGGCAATATCTGAATGCTTTTGAAATTCAGATTTAAGATCTCCATGATTTGATACAATATTATTATAATTTTTAATTATATTGTCTAATGTGATCTTAAGGGCGTTTTCTTCTTGTTCGATTGGTAATCCATCTAATAAATGAGGTGTATTTTCTTTAATAGCTTTAAAGAGTTTATTAAAAAAATTAATTTGAATTTCACTCATTTCATTTGGAAATCCACTACTAGGAAACATACTTTCTAAGTAAAGCTCATAGATTTTAGGCTTATATTCCTTAACATTGTTATTATTTAATATTCGATTTTGTAATTCTATATAAAAGTCTTTCCCCTTAGCTAATAAATCTACAGACATAAGAATATGATTAAAATCTACCTCCGTATAATTGTTTTTAATGTTAACTTCTTTGGAATATTTTTCTATAATTTTTTTTGCATCACTTGAAAAAATAAGTTCTTTTATTTCTGGACTTTTTTTAATTTTATTCCATAGCTCTTGTTTCTTTGTGTTTTCTCCCAAGTCATCGCTAGACGCATATTTTCTAATTAATTCATAAAGTAAAACCATTAGTTCACGCATAAATATTTTCAAATCATCTTGAATATCTTGATAACTCCAAATACTACTTAAATCGAATTTAGATTGGCGCTTTTCGGAACCACCAAACATATAAAACAATATGGATATACTATACGGCACGACTGCAGACCTTAATTGGCCTATAGCTTTTTTTCTCGTACCATGGAGTAATTCCAAACCTCTAAATAAAATAGCTTTTGCAATTAAAGATTCATAAAAACTTCTATTTATATCAGCTTCTTTTTTACCTTTACCTTCTCCCGATATATTTTCAATGAAATATCTAAAAACTTTTTCACCTCCCTTTTTTACAAGCCAAGGATTATCACCCCATGAAGTGTAATACTTACCAAGTTCAACTTTTGTTAGTCTTCTGTTTCTCGGAAATTCTTTTTCTACTCTTTTTTTATTTCCTCCAGCTAATCTTACTAAAGTACTAAATTCGCCCCTAGCTTTTTCAAAGAACCATTTGTGTCCATCTTTTGTAACTATACTGTTAGAAAGCGCTTTAATTTTATCAATTTGAGGATTTCTTGACTTTAAATCAACTTTAGAAACTTTAGACTGTGTGTTGGAATATAAACTAATGTTACTAATCAACTCATTTAGGTCCTCATCAGAAAGCTCTTTAGCTATGTTTATTTTAGCCATTAAGTTAATTTTACTAATATCAAAACCATCCTTTTTCGAAAAGAAAATACTAGCTGTAGTTTGCCCTCCATTAACAATTTGAAAATCTGTTAATGATTGTAAATACAACTTTCCATTTTGACTAATAACTACTTTATCATTCGCTGTTATGGTTAAACCATTATTATATGCTATAAAACGTTCAGGAGTGTTTCTAATAGTATTCCTCATAGCCGAATTAGCCTCGACCCGAAAATTTAAAAACGATCTTACATTTTTTTCTAGTAACCTCGTACCATAATGTCTATATAAAGCGGCTATACCTTCGGCAGGCAAAACGCATAAATAAGATTCAAAATTATCTTCATCCGCTGCCTTTAAGACTTCAATTTTTTTATCAAAAATTTCTTCAAAATTAATTTCTAGGGCATATTTAGCACCCTTAGAAATTGAAATATCATAAAGAAAATTTAAATCTATTAGTTTTTTAGAAATTAAAATATCCTTCGATTTTTTATTTCCATTAGCTACATATTTAACAGGATAATCTTCGTTATCAAAACTCATTTTTTTTAGGGATGGATTATTCCCTCTTCCTTCAATTGTTAATGTTGGTGAAATTAAAAATATTTCGATTATTTCTATAGAATTAATAAACTCACTTGATCCGAGTTGGCTTACTAAGAAGCTTGCTGTGTCAGAATCGTGAAGATTTAAATGCCTTTTTATTGAACTCTTTATAAACCTTGTACCTTCCGATAAAACTGACTGATATTCACCCTTATGTCTAACCATTAAATCTTCTTCTGATAAGTCAAGGCCTGTTGCCTTATCATTTACGATAAAAACTTGAAGTCTTTCTCCTGAGTCATTAATTGTATAGCCATTTATTTTTATATCATTTCCATCTATCGTAGTTTTTAGATATGTGTAGTTGATATCTTCAGAGTCAATCATTTTAACCTCCATTAAATCTGGTAAAACTCTATATAAGAATGACTCTTCCGAAAACACACCATCCTCATCTTTGGAGCTCTCAATTAGCTCCTGTCTTACACCAAAATACTCTTTTGCTTCCATGTTAAAATTCTTTTTTAGCAACAATGTATTCACTTAGGTTAGTTAGATTAAGCTCGTATCTAACTTTTCGAATTTCAGATGAAAGTTCTGACTTTATAATTTTCGGAAATCTTGTGCCATTTTTCACTATATCACAGTCATAAATTTCCATCACTTTTAATTCAAATACATGCTCATTATATTCTTCTAAATTTGAAGGAAATAGATTTTTTTGAGCTAACGCATCAGAAAAAATACTTAAATCCCCATTTAGCTCTAAGATAAGATCTCTAATTTCATTATGTACAATTGATATTGTAGTGTTTGACAAGCAATCAGTTTCGAGGGAAACCACCACTAGTTTTAATTGCTTACCTGCTTCATTGTCTAATTGAAATTCACTAGAAATTTTAACAACAGAGGAGCTGTTACTTTTAGTTTTAACCTCAACATTGCAGTCTTCAAACACGAAATCGGTATTGTCATCATACGGTCCTCTCCAAGATTTAAGGATTTCATTTACCGAATTCGAATCTGAATCTTTTAAATAATCTTTCAAGACTACTAGCTCTCCAAATAATCCTTTTATAATATCTTTAGAAAGTTTTGGGTTTTTACTTTTCTCAAGAAATGACGCCCATTTATTTATAGTACTTATGAAAGTGTTTGTTGATTCATTAGAATTTGAAATATCCCGAATTTTAAAATATAGCGAAATGATTAAATCATTAAATAGTAAATTATAATAACTATCCAAAAGTTCTAATATAATATAGTTTCCTTTTTTTGAATACTGCGTTTTAATATTTTCCTTTTTTTCTCCTTTAAATGTGGTAATATAATCAGCAGGTAGTCTCAACATTAGACACCTTCTATTATTCGTGTTGACTGCTAAACACAATTCAGGAATACATACACCATCTATTCTTACATATTTTAAACCAGGTTCGTCTTTATTTTCAATAGTTCCCCATTGCTGTTCTAATTGTATAGTATTCATATTTCGTCTTTATTTTTTAAAATCATCCGGTAATTCATCTACAATATTCTCGTCTTCTAAATAAACTATTGTTTCTAGCAACTTTTTTCTAGTCCATTTCGCTTCAATATCTATATCGTAATTTTGTTCTTCAACATATACTTTTAATTCTTCGATAGTCATATCCTTAAGTTCCTTAAAAACATGTTGTGTTATAAAACTACCTCCATCAACCCCTTTAACGGTTGGGAATCCAATTGCATACCCAATTAAAGGTTTATTATATAGTGAATCAATGCCATGCTTTTTAGCATAATTCTCTAAGCCTTTTCTTGACTTTACATCATCAACTTTAAAAATCTTCTCTAAATCCATAAAATAAATAACTAAAATTCCTGTTGAGTCATCCATTTTTGATCTATAGGCTCTATCAGGTACAGTTTGAATGGTACCTTTCCCTCTTAATCTCTCAAACTCCTCTTCTGCTTCTCTAATTTCTTCCATAGAAAGAGTAATAGACATATCCTTTGGTGTTATAATAGCACTATTTCTAACCTTAAAAACATTCTTTTCAGTTAGTGCTCTATAAGAATATGATGGGTTTTTTTCATTTCCAATATTTGGACCAGAACGCTTAACCACCTTTAAATCAACAGGTAGACCCGTTTCTTCTTTTGAAATACTGTGGCCATCACCTCCACTTATAGATTTAACTGCAATTCTCCAATGTTGTAGTTTATTTTGCCTGATACATTCTTGAAGATATCCTTCTAAACCAAGAGTGTTTAAATTAAGCATTGTTCCTGGAAGATTTACAAATTCCATCAAACCTTCTACGTTTGTATCATGAATTAAAAACCCCTTTCTTATATTTTCATCCCAATTTAATTTGCTTGCAAGCGCTTGAAATGCTTCTAATGAGTTTATAATTTTTTCCTTATTAATATCATATTGTGTTGCCTGCTCCACAGTGTCGCTAAAATCAAGACTCATTACATTTGCTCCCTTCAGAAAATTACCACGTGTTAATTTAATAACATCAGGATTGTTTTTAATCCATAATGTATACTCACTTGGTGTCTTATTGTGTAAATTCGAGAGAAATTTAAATTTTTCTTCCAAATCCTCCATTATAATTGAAGCTTCATTAAATTTTTCTATATTATCACTAGTCGTAAATAGTTTACAACAATCTAAATAACCTGGTCTGTAACCAAACCATCTACCCATTTGCATAAGTGTATCAGCTGTTCCTGCTTTTCTTAAAAAATAATTAATGGTTAATCCCTCAAGCGTAAACCCTCTAGATAAGCGATTACCCCCTATAGCTATATATTTTTTTGCAGAATCTTTTGGGTAAACAAGATTATCATCTGTAGAACTGTTAATAGCCACAACTTCAACACCTTCAACGGCTTTGCTTAATAGTGGTTTTATGTCTTTTGAGAATTTTTTAGGTATTAAATAAGGATCTGAAAAGTCTTTAGATAGATGGTTTGATATGTTATTAATTATATAATAGTAATGTTTATTCCAAATTCTTTCAAACTCTGCCCATATCGGTTGATCTAAGGCGTCACTGAGGAGGTCTCTCTTCAAATCGTCAACATAATCTTGCATTATTTTCAACAATCTATTTTGCCAATCTGTGAATAATGAAATATGTACAAGCATTGTATGATGCTTTTGATAAAATGGTGAATCAATCATATCACTGCTTCTACTTAAGCGAATAGCAATCGAAATTATAAAACACTTTACAGCTTCTTTCAAAGAATTAGGCATACCTTCATTCTCATTTGGGTAAACATCATTCTTATTTGCAGCTCGAGTATGCTTCCCTATCTCAGTGCTTGGGAAGCCTCCATCTTTTAAAAATCGTGGTGGTATTTTATGAAAATAGTTAGGGTCATCTATATCGATAGGTGGCGCAACTAGATCATCGATCTTCAAAATATCGTCTCCCTTTGTGTCAAAAAAATGTTTAATACCAATATAGTTTGATGGCGGAAATAATAATTCAATAAAATCATCTGGAAAAAGATTATCTACCATTTCGAAACTATATGGTTTATTCCTGTAAGTGAAAGAATACAAATGTTCAGACGCCTCATTTCTATCCTGTAATACATTAGCAAATGGCGTCGCAGTATAACCTAGATAACTCCTTTTACTAAACAATGACAAAATTGACCTAATCTCTTTATTCGTTCTTGTTGCGTACTCCCTTCCTTTATGGCCTAGGTTATTTAACGATGCATTATCTGCTTCATCATCTATGATTAGTAGAGGTAGATTAATTTTTGGATGTTTATCACTAACAAAATCATTCAGCCATAAAAGAATATTTCTCAAAATAGAAACATTCTTTTTACAAATCAGAATATTTCTCTGATTATGAAGGTTGAAATTAGCATCAAGTAACCCCTTCTTAAAGTCGCTAACATCAGAGGTAATAGAAATTACATTAACATCATGAAAAGGATAATCTTCTCCAACACCTATTCCTTGCCCTCCCGCACCTAAAGTTCCTATTACATCATACTCGATCCTTCTTTGTGTTTGCACTCTTAAGTCTTCCATTATTCCTGAAAGAACAATTATCACCTTGTAACCCGTGTCTAATGCTGTATTGATTACACCATTGAAATTTGCCGTTTTTCCTGACTGTACACTACCTACAACCATCCCTTTTTTATAGAAGGCAAGATTTGAATTTGGATCGCCAAGATTTTTTACGATATTGAGCGTTGATCTTTTGGTTTCTTTAATAATACTATCTTTTCTTCCAATTTTTTCAAGATATTTAAAATATCTATCTCTAAAAGTCTTAATTTCTTCAGATTCCCATCCTATTTCATTTTGGCGAGTTTCTGTTAACCATTCAGGAACATTTTTTTTTAATGAGTTGCTCTCAGCAATAGTGACGGGAGTTTTAGCTCTATGTTGCCTTTCTGCATTTAAATAATTCTTTTCATAAATAAGATCTAATTCCCCCCAATTAAAAACTCCATTAAGAATTTCAATATTACGTCGTATATCATTTCGCATTTCTTCGCTATAAAATCCTTCCGTAAATGAACCTTTTTCTTCAATAAATTTTTTTGAAGCTCTTTCAAGCAGCTTTAGAATGTTATCTACCATTATACTTACTTTAAATTTAATATGTTTTTTAGATTTTTAGTCAGGTTATTTTTATTATATCCTAGGTCATTTAATAGTAACTCAAAAACTTCATCTGTATTCATTCCATTAGAAATTAATTGTGTTGCAGCTGTGACAATAGCATTCGTGTCATTATTGTCTTCCTCCTCAATAAATTTTAAATAATCTTCATCAGAATGTCTTTGCTTATTTAAGAGTAAATTAATAGATCTTAGCAATAATTCGAAATTGTTTTTCTGAGTATCATTGATATCATCACTAATAATTTTCACGAGAGGGAAATTCTTATTTATTTCATAAATAACTCCCTTAGTCGTTACTGTTCGTGAAAGCAATGTCACATCTGGATTGTTTTTGCGTTTAGATTTTTCACGAATCCCCCTGTTGTTATATTCCTTTTTAGCGTTTTCTTTAAGCTCTTCAATATAGCTTAAAACACCTTGCTTAAGTTCAAAAGGAATTGATATCTTAGATTTAGAGACGTTAAGTTGAAGTTTTACATCATTAAGATTACCAACCTGTATTTTTAATCTAGCGAGCTTAAGTTTTGATTCTTTTCTTATTAAATTATTCCAACCACCAAAATAAATGACCCTTTCTCCTCTATAAATATAAAGCCCTTCAAGATCTGATAAATTATTATTTTCAGTTGACCATTGTTGTTCATGGTCGCAAGCGCTTACAGGAAGAATAAAAGCTTCCATTTTTAATACATCATTTTCAAATTGCATTTCTCTAACTCCTAAACTACGCGCTGTTTGCTTTTTTGATTTAGATCTAAAAGGATTAAAAGGTTCTATTCTTTTATTATTAATTCTAATCTGCAGTGGCTTATCATTCCTTTCCATGAAATTATGAAAAACGATTCCTAAATATTCAAAAGTTACTTTATTTAATTGCTCTTTAAAATGTTTGAATTGGTTTTCAGGGTTTAAGTAATTTTCAAATTTATATAACCCTTCCCATGTTATTATTGTGTTCGGTAAAAAGTCATCGAATTCTTTTTGATGATTTTTAGAACAAGATGAATATTCGTCTAATATAGCCTTAATCTGTTCCTGCGTATTAATCTTCACTCTCCACTTGCCAGTGATTCTTAAATATTCAACATCCCACGTCCTTCCATAAAACTTAGTGGAACCAATTTCGCGAGAAATTACAGTAAACTTTCTAGTTTGTGAAAATGATGCCGTTTTCATGCCTAGACCAAATCGTCCTAAATCCCCTCTATCTCTTTCAGCATCCACACTTTGACTTGGAAACCGCATATTCTCCGCTAATTGAGATTCAGTCATGCCGATTCCGTTATCAGCAATATATACAGTGATTTTATGATCCCTCTTTTTAGATAAAACTTCTATTTTATCCGCTCTAGCAGAAATAGAATTATCCATAAGGTCAGCTAGCGCTGTTTCAAGTGTGTATCCTTGTTCGGCAATTGATTTAATAAACGTTTCCGGATTAGGAACTACCTCTTCAAATTGAATTTCGGACATGAATTTAAATTAATTTTAGGCTCATATCAAATACTTATTTACAATGAGTAACTGAAAATAAAACAAATGATCAAGCTCCTGCAAATCTTTGTTACAGATATCATAGAAAGATCCTGAATTTTTCAGTAATATTTTTTCTATTCCGAACAAATTGAACGCAGACAACTTAAGTGTTCTATTGAAAAACTGCATAAATAAGAATTGAATAATAGCAATTATTGTTAAGTTTTTTTTTATAACATTCATTCATAAAAAAATGCTTTCAAAGAAAGCATGAATTAAACTAATATAATATGGTTGTTTAGTTCTAGATTATAAATATATGAATTACAAATTAGCTATTACTGTAAAAAATCGTAAGTACTAAAAAAAAGTAAACTTTTTACTACAAAATCTAAACCCACTACCTCCCCACTCTAAATCTTAGCTTGGTAGGTATATAAATCGTAATAACGGCCTTGGGTAGCGATTAGTTCATCGTGGTTTCCACGTTCGGCGATGCGTCCGTTTTCGATAACTAGAATCTGATCGGCTTTTCTAATGGTACTTAAGCGGTGGGCAATAACGATCGTGGTTCTGTTTTTGGTAAGTTCGGCCAAACTCTTTTGAATAAGTCCTTCACTTTCGGTATCTAGGTTCGACGTCGCTTCATCCAAAATGATCACCCTTGGGTTTGCTAAAATAGCTCTTGCAATAGCA
>JBLWWJ010000015.1:0-12560 GCA_048268005.1 Ancylomarina sp. | reverse complement strand
AGAGGGGATTGTCATGAAAAACGAGATCGCTGTCTCAATACACAAAATAACCTTAATCCTCTCTTTTTTTCTTTCTGATTTGATTCTTAATTTATAACTTATATTTATAATCGCTAACTTAAGATATACAAAACCGTTATCTGCAAGCTAAAAAAAACTGAACTGAATATGATAAACAACCAAGCGAAATTTTATAGAGGAGATTTACATATTCATTCTTATGGTCAATTTGGTTCATTTGATGTAACTGACACTTCTATGACACCTCAAGCAATTGTCGATACTGCAATTGAAAAAGGATTAAGAATAATTAGTATTACAGACCACAACGAAATAAACAATTCTTATCTAGCGATTGAATATGCAAAAGACAAAGATATTTTAGTTTTACCTGGTATTGAAGTAAGTACTACACAGGGTCATTTACTCGTCTATTTTGATACGTTTGAAAATCTTCGTTCGTTTTTTGGACACATAAAGGTTATAAAAGAAAGCAATATTTGCACTCAAGGAATTGTCGAATGTTTGAATTTCGCCAACCAATACGGTGGGTTCGGTGTTTTAGCCCACATAGAAGTCGGCTCAGGTTTTGAAAAAACAATTGGAAAATTTGGCCCACAAATGGAAGAGATATTTAAAGTTAAGAATTTATTAGCTTTAGAAATAAAATCCAAGAATTCAGTAAAATTATATTCAGAATTTGACGATTCGGAAGAAAAGAACGAAAGAAATAATTTGTTGAATATTCGTAGAAATCATCTAGAATATGACTTAGATTATAATTTACCAAAAATTATGTCTTCTGATTCACATACTTTAAATGGTTTAGGAACAAATGCTGATGGTGAAAATAAACTTACAAGATTTAAAGTTGATGAATTAAATTTTCATTCTTTAAAAATTGCTCTTCAATATTATGAATCTAGAATAAGGCTTGAAAATGAAATTCCAGAACAAAGACCTCACATAAAAACCATTAAGCTTGAAGGAGGATTATTTAAAAATGTAACTATAAACTTAAGTAACAATTTAACTTGTATAATTGGTAGTCGAGGAGCTGGGAAATCGACATTATTAGAGGCTATTAGAGAAGCAACTGGTAACAAATCAAAATATGGTGTTGTGGACTCTGAAGTGTGGCCTCAACAAATTAATTTAACTTATTTTGATGAAGCTAATCAACAAATAGACTTCATAAGAGAAAAAAACAGTTCATTAAGAAATATTACCGACCCAATAAACGGAATAACCAAAATAGATATTGAAACCTATGGACAAGGTGAAACCGCTGAGACACTTCAACACAGTGACGAAAATCCAAAAGTACTAATTAACTTTCTTGATAGTTTTTTAAATCTCGAATCGAAAGTGATTGAAGACGAAGATTTAATAAAAGAATTACTTGAAAATCAAAGCTCTTCGAAAAAAATAAGGCTCGACTTATTAAGTTTTGATGAAACTGAAAAAGCATTAAAAAACGAAGAAAAAAAACTCGAAAACTTAAAGAAAGAAAAAGCAGGAGAATTAGTTACTTTCCATAATTCCTTAATTAAGGAAAGACAAATTAGGTCTGAACTTATAAACAAGCTTAAAGAATTAGTAGGCAAATACCAAGAGATATTTTCAGATGATAGCTTATTCACTAATTTTCTAGCTATAAATGACGCTGAAATAATAGTTGGTAAAGATTTCTTTCAAAACGTACGAAATATAGTCTCGGAATTTTCAACTGTTGTAAAAACGAAATCAACAGAATTAAATACTGAATTAACAAATAAAATAACCGCTTTAAATGTTGAGTTAAAAAACTGGGCTCAAAAAGAAACTGAAATACAGACTAAAATTGATACTAAAAAAGCTCAATTAGAAGCACAAGGGATTCCTTTTGATTTAGGTAAAATAAACCAAATTTCTAAAGACATACTTGATTATCAAAAAAAGATAGAGAAGTTAAAAAAAGACAAGGTAGCTTTAACTAAATTAACTGAAGAAAGAAAACTACTTATCGAACAAAGACTAGCTAAAAAAAATGAAATCTATGAACTTAGAAAAGTGTTTTCAAAAAAGGCGAACTTAAATCTAAAAAACACAATTGACGGTTTTTTCATAACAATTAAATATAAGCTTGGAATTTATTCCCCAGAATTTGAAGAATTGTTAAAATCTAAAATGGATTGGAGACAAAATAAAAAATCAAAAGTCATATCATCTAATTTATCAGTAATTGATTTTTTAAACATTTGTCAAAAAAACGAAATTCAAAAATTGGTCGATTTAACAGATAACGAAGGAAACATAGTATTTACGAATTATGAATGTCAAAATATTATTAAGAAAATAAACGAAGATTTTAATTTTGAGGATTTTGAAGCTATTCGTTTTGATGATTTGCCTGAGGTTACTATTACAAGAAGCTATAAAGGAGATGATGGAGAAATTAAGTATTTATCAAAACCATTATCAAAGCTTTCATTAGGTCAACAGCAATCGGTTTTATTAGGCATTTTAATGCTTTCAGACAGTAATAAACCATTAATAATAGACCAACCTGAAGATAATCTAGATAGCGAGTTTATTTTTAAAACAATTGTCAAGAACTTAAGAAAGATAAAAGAACAACGCCAAGTAATTATTGTAACACATAATCCTAATATTGCAGTTTTGGGTGATGCAGAATTAATAATACCACTTAAAAGCACAAGTGTAGTTACTCACGTAATTGATGCAGGCTCAATTGACAGAACTGAAACAAGAGCAATTTGCTGTGAAATTTTGGAAGGCGGTAAAAGAGCATTTAGACAGCGAGAAGAAATTTATGGAATCAAATAAAAGCCAGCAGATAACAATGTATATAAAAAATAGGCGAAACAGTAATAAATTCAAGGCTTTTGGCTCGTATCAAAGTTTGTGTTTAATTGAAAGTTTGTTGCTTCGAAATCGCCTACTTTTCATATACTAACCGTTAGGCAACATTAACCACTCAAACGGAATAATACCGAAATAAAAAAAATATGAGCGTAAAAGCAAAATTAATAATAGATGACAAAGAGATAAATGTTCTTTGGTTTACTTTTGGTTTTAATCAAGGTTCAGATATTTCTGGAAGACCATCACAACAACCAAGATTTCTTGGACTTCAATTAACTATTGAAACTCGAAAAGACCTAAATCTTGCAGAGTGGTCATTCGCTCCAAATCAAACAAAACAATTAGAATTACATATCTATCCTGTAATTTTAGGAGGTAAAACTCGTAAATTATACTTTTTTGATTGTCATCTTGTAAATTGGAAAAATGCCTTTTTTTCAACAGGTTCAGACCCAATGTCTGAAACTTTAGAAATTACTTGTGCTGGAGTTGAAGATTCTACTTCAGAAGGTGTGTATTCAGCTTATTGGAGAGAAACTTTTAAAGAAAATAATACTGAAGCAACAGTTTTAGAGAAAGAGGAAGAAATTGAAAAAACTCCTAAAATTCTAAAAAAAGAATGGAAAGATGAAGAAGGTAACTCTATAAAAGAAGCTGAAATTAGTTCTAATTCTCAATTATTTTTAAAAGTAAAAGATATAGAAGAAGGTGAAGAACTAAAAATAATATTGGAAGATGCAGATGACGACCCTACAAACAATATAGAACTTAAAGGAATCGTTAACGAAAATGGAGAAGTAATTCTAAAACAATAAAATAATGGCTGAAAATAAAAAACTTAAAACAAGAACTTACATTCCAAGGGTATATTATAATGGTGTGTTACTTCCATATAAAGAAACACCTCTTACAATAAAAGAAGTTGAACTTTGTAAATACTGCAAAGAAGAAATAACTTTCGAACAAATAAAACACGTTGTACCTGTAGCAGAAAAAGGAATTACCGATAAAATATTAGTTTATCTAAATAAATATAGAAAAGATTATAAACTTGATACTTGCCTACGCAAAGCTCATTTTATTGCTCAAGTAGGTGCAGAAATGAAGTTTTTGAAAAAAAATATGCGAGAAGGCACCAGTTACCATCATTCAGCATTATCTATTTTCGGCGGAAAGTTTAGTAGTAAGCAAGAAATTGACGACACCATTTTAAATTCACTAAAAGAGCATTTAACATTAATATTTAAAATCACAGATAAAGATGGCAAAACTATTACTAAAACAAATGAACAGTTAAAGAAAATATTAAAAGATGACAAAGTAGTAGTTAATGTCAGAGAACTTTATGGTCGTAGAGATAAATCATCTGATAAAGAAAAAATAATTAAAACCATTAAAGAAAAATCGAAAAACCAAAAAGGCGAGGATATTGAAATAGTTAAATATAATATTGTTCTTTTAAAACATTTAAAATCGTTTGGTATTGAAACTTTATCTAGAGCTTATGCAAGTAAAAATAAAAATGAAAACGAACTTACTAGAGATGGGTATATGTATTCTGGAAAAGGTATAAAACAAATTACTTGGAAAAGTAATTACGAAAAATTTACAACTTATCGTAATAGTAACCCTTTTCCTGACGATCCAAGAAAAGATGAAAAAATTGATTTCACGAAAGTCACAGACAAAGTAAATCATAAAGGTAATTTTGATTTACTAGCAGATACTAAAGATGTTATTTATGGTGTACAATCTGCTTTATGGTATTATCAAGAAGGAAACCCTTATAAATCTAAATATACAGTTGATTATGCCGATTTAGATAGTATACAATATACATCATATACAATAAACGGTGGTTATAATGGTTTAGAAGCTAGAAGAGATAATACTCTTAAATCAAAAGAAGATGAGGCATTTAAAGTTTACAAGCACTATAAAGAAACTCATAAAAACGGAACAACAGAAAAGAAAAAGGAAGTAGAAGACATTTTAATAGAAATATCTAAAGACAATTTTAAAAAAGATAGTTCAACTAATAAGCAGGTTAACTTAAAAGACCCAAAAGCTGAAGATATATTAAAGGAACTACGCAAACAAGAAGCTATTAAAATAACGCCAAAAGGCATAATCCCTTTTGAAATTACTTCAGATTTAAAATTAAAACCTCTTAAAACTGATACTGACTCAAAATAAAAAAAGAAATAAAATGAAAAAATCAATTAATTATATTTTTTGTTTGCTTTTAATTTTCACAACAACTTCCTGTAAAAGTCAAGTAAAAAATTTAAATCCAAAAATTTATATCTCTGCAATAAAAGATTCTGTTATTTGTAAAGAAGGAAATGAGAGTTTTAAAATTACTTATTCCTTACCAAAATTAAATTTAGATAATAAAAATTCTCAAAAAACACTAAACACTTTAATATATCAGGAACTTCAAAATAATGCTGAACTTTTTGAATTTGTAGAAAATGATACTTTAAAAGTCACAACTGAAATCGGTATGAAATTAATTACAAATAAAATTAAAGCAAACTGTTCTCCTTCTTATTATGGTTTTGGAGAAATAAACTTATATTATGTTACTCAATTTATTAAACTAAATTTTATTAGTATAGAAGTTTTTAAAGAATCATATATTTCCAGCTATCATCAATCTATCCATCCAATTAATTTAGATTTGAAAAAGAATAAATTATTAACTATTGATGACATTATAAGGATTGATAAAAAAAAATTATTAGCAAAAAAGATAGATTCTATAACACAAAAAACAGTAACAGAGGATTTACTTTATTATAAAGAAAAACAATCCGAAAACTATTTAGATGCTGTAAATAATATTAAAATGTTCTACAAAGGATTCACTTTAAATGACTTAAACTCTTTTATTTTAACAACAAAAGATAACATTGATGGTTTACTTTTTATTTATTCTTTAGGTTATCCTCAATCTTTTAAATCATTAGAACCTACCTTTGACTTATTTTACACTCTTGATGAATTAAAACCTTATCTAACAAAAGAATTTAAAGAACAATTGGATATATAATAACGTTGCCTAACACCGTATATAAGCTATGGCTTGGTCTGTGCTTACTTGGAAAATCCTGCGGATTTTCCAAAGCCAGTTTTTATTTGGAGAGGTTTGTGCCGGAACACGCCACAGCTCATATACATAAACGTTGCCACACATTTAAAAAAAAAAATATGGAAACAGAAACAACCCTTTGGTTTGGAGATACGCTTTTAAGACTTGACAAGATAATAGCATTCCAACATAATGCGAATACAGAAAATACTCTAAAGCCAAGTAATATTGTTTACGTAACACTCGATACCAAAAATGGAAAAACAATCGAAGTTGAATTCTACGATTTTGACCAAGCATCAGATAGCTGCGAAAATTTAAAACAAAAACTCGAAAATTATCTTTATGAGCAAAAAAAATCTAAATAAGCACTTAATCGGGCTTACAGGTGAATATTTTGTTGCTGGAATGATGAGTTTAAAAGGTTGGGTTGCGAGTTTGACTTTGAAAAATTATCCTTCAGTTGATATTTTCGGACTAAATCCTGAAACGGATAAAACTGTAAACATTCAAGTAAAGTCAACTAAAGATAAAAAGGACTACCAAATCGGGTTGAAAAGAAGTCAACGAAATCTAATCCATGAAAAAATAACTTGTCCATTTGTGTTTGTACATATTGACAAATTGAACAATATTCGCTACTTCATTTTGACAAAAAAAGAACTAACTGACTTGGTTGAATTAAAAGATGATGAATATTATAATAGACCAAGAAAAGCGCCTTTAAAAGATTATCCAATTTCCGTTCACGTAGTTGATTTGAAGGAGTTTGAGGATAACTGGGAAAGTATATGGAAATAAAAACGTGTGGCAACACCGTGTAAAAATAATTGCTCGGTTCTCGCCTACTTGGAAATTCCTGCGGAATTTCCACAGGCTCGGTAAATGTTTACTATTTTAGGTACTTGCCACCGCAACTATTCTTACACATAAACGTTAGCCACAAGCTGAAAAAAAAACCGACATTAGCGAAAAATATGGCACTTAGAGAATTGAAAAAGGAATTAAACCAAATGGACAAAACTGAAATCATTAATCTGATTTTAGAGATGTATAAAAAAATTCCTGACGCAAAAAACTTCTTGAAAATATTTGCTACAGGCGATATTGAACAACTGACAGAAAAATACAAAAAAGAAATCGAAAGATATATTTATCCAAATGGAAAAAATATGGATTTACGTGAGACAGAGGCTCGGAAAATTATTCGCACTGTTCGCAAAATGAAAATCACAGAACTTAATATTGAGTTGGAATTACATTATGTAAGCTGTTGTCTAGAAATTATTGAAGATTTTGGGTATTGGGATGAGAATTATTATATGGCATTAGGAAAAATGTTTGACAACGCTATGAATGGAATTTCGGAACTTGGAATGGAAGATAAATATAACGAGAAAGTAATATCTTTATCTTCGAAAGCCAGTGAATATGGAATTGAATTAGAGTATTAATAAAATAAAAGCCAGTGGCTAACACCGTATAAAAAAAAATGCTAGTTTTAGCTAAACCAAAGTTTGTTGCTCGTTTGCTAGCTTCTGATTTTCCTGCGGAAAATCCTCGCACACAAACACGCAACTTTCCTTATACATAAACGTTGGCATTAATTTGAAAAAAATCCGAACTGTCAAAGAATGATAAGAAAATATTTAAACTCTGATAAACACAAAATAATTGAATTATTGCGAAAAAATACGCCTCAATATTTTGACTCTTCAGAAGAAAAGGATTTTGAAAATTACCTTGACAATGAAATAGAAGATTATTTTGTTTACGAAGTAAACTCTGAAATTATTGGCGCTGGAGGAATTAACTATTTTACGGAACAAAAACTCGCACGAATTTCGTGGGATATGATTGCCCCTAATTCTCAAGGAAATGGAATCGGAAAAAAATTAACTCAATACAGAATTAATCATTTAAAAGAAAAAGAAAATATTGAGTTAATAGTTGTTCGGACAACTCAACTTGTCTGTAAGTTTTACGAGAAAATGGGGTTTGAACTTGAAAAAGTTGAAAAGGATTTTTGGGCAAAAGGTTTTGACCTTTATCAAATGGAAATGAATATAAAAAACTAATGCCAACAATGTATAACCGCAATTACGGCGGATTCGACTTCGTCCGAATCCACGCGAAATTGCTAAGGCTAGTGCTTAATCCGAAAATAATCGCTAATTTAACCCGTAACTGACGGTTATACGAGACCGTTACCTATAAGTGCGCCGAAAAATATTCCATCCGCCCAACAAAATTTAAGGACAAACAAGGAAACTTCATTTTTTAACCAAAGCCGAATAAAAAATGGAACGGAATCAACACGAAATTCAAAATGACGTACATAAAAAACAAAAAAACGGAGAGTTTTATTCGCATTTTTGTGTAAATTGCGTCAGATATAAACCAAAAAATGATTTTACAATAAAAAAATTACAAATTCTATTTTAGTCTTAGTCTTTTTAGTAGCAATATTATCGCCAACCAAGGCAGAAGCCAAGCTCCACTCTGGAAATTATATAAATGACGATGGTTGCCTAGTTGTGTGGTCTTACGAAACTACGTTTTTCGGTTTAATAAAATACAATGAGCAAACAGATGTTTTTTGTGATGTTGTTTTAGAACCCTAAGAACTTTAATTACTTCAATAGAGCTACTTCATTTAAATTTAGGTGGAGTAGCTTTCTTTTTATAACAATTTAAAATGAAACTATTTTATATACTTTTTTTTGTGGCTTTTTGTAGTTACTCTCAAACCATTGAGGGAGTAGTGATTGATGATGAAACTGAGAAACCTCTTGTGTATGCCAATATAGCATTAGTAACTAAAAACAAAGGGGCTATAACAAATGATGCTGGAGTCTTTGTTTTAAACTTAAATGAATATGACTTGAATGACAGCCTTTTAATTTCATATGTAGGATACAAAGCCAAAAAAATTTCTGTTTCGTCGTTAATCAATTTAAAAAAAGTAATACGTTTAGCAGAGGATATTAATGCTTTGGATGAAGTTGTACTAACAAGTAAAGAAATTAAATATTCAATCCCCAAGACATTGGGGTTTAATAAAAAAAGAACTATTGAAACTTCTGTTCCTTTTGGGTATGAAAAGGCCGTACTCATTGAAAATAAAGACAATAAACCAGGAAGAATAAAAAATGTTGTTTTTTATGTAAAAGAAGAAGAAGGGCAAGTTTATGAGGCATATGCCGCTTATTTCAGAATTAAGTTCTATACATATAATAAAATGTCAAATTCACCTGAGAATTTACTGTGTTATGACGATATTCTCGTCAAGCCAGAAAACAAATCACAAAAAATAGAAGTTGATGTTTCTAAATATAATATTCCAATGCCAAAAGAAGGAGTAATTGTTGGTCTTGAAGTTATTAATCCAAAAATAACAGAACCCAAAACATCAATGTACACAATATCGCCTAGATTAGTTATGACACAGACCAAAGAAGCATTTTCGTGGTCTAGAGTTTATGGTCGCCCTTGGAATAAAAATTCAAGAAAATCATTTGTTAAAAACAAATTCTATATAAGTTTAATGGTGAATTTAAAAGTTGAATTTGTTAAATAAATGAAAGCTATAAGAAAATACAAGATTTTTCTTATAATTTTTGCGTTTGTCCTGCTATTAGCCTTTTTGACCCACGAAAAAAAAACAGGCTACAGTAAAACAGCCAAGATTAACTACATTAATAAAGTCATTGATTTTGGTAAATTAAAAAAGGGGTGTGATACTATTGGAACAATTCTTATAATCAAAGACACTTTAAGCCCATTATTAATAAGGGAAATCAAGTATAGTGATTCAACCTTTGAATTCCTGCCTATTTCCCGTTTATATAATAAAGATACTATATCTATCTCCTTTAAATATAAAACAGGGAAACAATTAGGTGCATTTAGCAATGAAATATCAATATCAGGAAATTTTCCCGAACAAAAAGTTGTAATTAGAGTAATTGGTGAAATAATAAAATGAAAAACAAAGCGTGAGAAGTGAAGCGTGGCGCACCATATAGGTAACAGCGCCTATAAAAAATAGCTACAAAAGGCTTAACCCGAAGTTTTTTGTATTTTTAAGACCATTAAGGCTACTCGGAAAGGTTTGCGTGTACTTGCCCGCTACTTTTCATAGCCGCAAACCGTTATGTGCAATTAAACCCAACGAAACGGTTAAGAAAAACAATAAACTAGAGACTGACCATCTTGCAACCAGAAAGTAAACTGAAGTCAAATATGATTTAAAATTACAACTATTTAAAACAGATAATAACCAAATAGCCTTAAAAAAAGAAAAGGCACTAAAAAATTAAAAAAAATGACAAAAATTAGATTATGTATTCTCGTTACAACTACATTATTACTTACAAGTATAATCACGACTTCTTGTTCAAATGAAAATATTAGTGATGAAAAAACTACAAATCAACTTAAAACAGCTGGCACTATGTTTTTTGAACAAAATTCTAATAATTTTACGACCACAAAAAGCATTAACCAAACGAATAAATCTCAAGAACTTAATATTGAGTTCTCTTTTATCTCTGAAGAGCCACTTCCTAACTTTAATAATGAAGAAGAATTAACTAATTATTTTCAAAATAATATAGACCAACTCAACGGCTCATTTATCTACTCTATTAATAACGAAATTTTGTATGAATCTATTGTTACTAATGGGATAGAAAATGTTCTTCCAAATACTAATGATAATTATGCACAAAAATTAGATGGAGGCTGCGATTACGAAAGTATCAGACAATGTACCAGAGATTCTATTGACAATATGGGTACAATAAACAAATTATTCTGTATCGCAGCTGGATTTGCTTGCGTGGCTCAAGAGTTCGCAAACTGTAGTTATACAAATTGTGGGGGTCCACAAATATAAATTTAAAGTTTTATGAAATATTACATCAATGCCTTTAAAAGGGTTACAGACATTCAAAGTAAAGCTTCAATTAAAGAGTTTTGGTATTTTATGTTAATTAATATAATAATCTCAATTCTCATTGGTTTTATGAGAGCTGCGTTTGGATTAGACTATATTGGAACTATATACAATATAATTATAATAATTCCATTTATTACTTTAGGGTTTAGAAGACTAAACGAAGTTGGTATTTCAAAATGGCTATTTTTAATTCCATTTGTGAACTTAATTCTAGCTGGATTACCCAAAGAAAAAAATAAAAGCACATAACAATGTGTATAAGCAATAGCGGAGTTAGTGCTAAACCTAAACTAAAAGTATAAATTTTAGGTCTATACTAAACTGAAAAGTCCGTGCATTAAATCCGCTACTGCTCATACACTTAACCGTTGCCAACAATATTGAAAAAACTGCTTCAAATACTAATTCTACTATTAATCACGAGTTGTGGTTCAACAAAAAGTGCGTCTGACCGAATTGCGGATGAAAAATTTGAATTATGTTCAGAAATCAAATACGAACGGCTGATAACCGAGTATAGTCCAACTAAAGAAAAGCTAATTCTTAAACAGAATATTCATAGTTTACTTGAAAATTATCTCATTCAAGAAAACTATCTGACAGAAATAAGTAAAAATGGATACTCGGAATTACTGAACAAAGCTGTACGAAAAGAAATTGAACCTAAATTCTTTGCAAAATTTAAAGCTGATTTAGAGTTTGACCCTTTACTTTTATTCCCGCTTAATTATCAATCAGGTTGTTATGACTATTTAATCATTCAATTAAAAATATTGGATGAAAATAGTTGGCAATATAAATTTAGAGACGATTACTGGAAATCAGAGGCTGAAGGCTTTTTAATGACTGACAACGGACATATAAATAATGCTCTAAATAAAATTCCAGAAGAAAAATTTGAAATGTTGATTTATAGAAAATTGTTTTTGGATTTAATATATAGACATCTGAATTAAAAATACTGTTGGCAACACCGGCTATAGTTCATTGCTTCTGACTTTCCTCTCGGAAAGTCCTCGCAAATTTACTATCTTCGGTTTACGGCGGAAAATCCTCGCGGATTTTCACGCAACGAAACCATAGCCAAACCCGTTGTAAGTAATGCCGAAAAACCCAGAAACCGAGTGAATAAAACGATATTTGAAATTACCAAAATGGACTGTCCTTCAGAGGAAAATCTAATCCGAATGAAATTGGACGGAATTTCGAGCATTGCAAATTTGGAATTTGATATTCCGAACCGAAAATTGACCGTTTTTCACAGCGGAGAAATTGACCAAATCGAAAAGTCCGTTATCGAATTGAATTTAGGCGGAAAGAAAATCTCAACTGAAAAAACCGACCAAACGGAATTTAAAGAAAACGAAAATCAGAAAAAACTTCTTTGGTCTGTACTTATCATAAATTTTGCGTTTTTCATAATCGAAATGACAACAGGAATTATCTCAAAATCTATGGGACTTGTTGCCGATAGTTTAGATATGCTTGCGGACAGTTTTGTGTACGGAATTAGTTTGTTTGCGGTTGGCGGAACAGTAATAAAGAAAAAACGGATTGCCAAACTTGCTGGATATTTTCAAATAATACTTGCGATTATTGGATTTGTAGAAGTCTTGAGAAGATTTTTAGGAAACG
>JBLWWJ010000014.1:0-14711 GCA_048268005.1 Ancylomarina sp. | reverse complement strand
AACCTCTAAACCTGTTTCTCGAAACAACAATGGAAGTTCCATACATCACTTGAACCGAAATCAAAACTAACTACTATCTACTAATCACTAACTACTATAAAACTTTTTAATCGTCTTCACCACCGTCTCCATTTGCTCTTGCGTAATCCCTGCTGAGCTTGGAATACTGATGCTGTTGTTGTACACCGTAGATGACACATCGGATTCTGTAATGTAAATATCCTCTTTAAACATCTCCAATTGGTTCATTGGCATCCAGAAAGGCCTAGACTGTACACCATTGTCGTTTAGATAAGCTAATAATTCTCTCATTCTAGAAGTACTAAAGGTAAATAACCATCCGTTGGGATGTGTTCCTTCTGGTATCTCTTGGAATTTAATATCTCCTACGCCTTCTAACTGCTCGCGATAGAAAGCATCCATTTTTCTTTTATCTTCTAAAATTCCTGGAAACTGTTCCATTTGCGCTACTCCAATAGCTGCTAGGACATTTACCAAACGGTAATTATATCCTATTTCATCATGGATATAGTCCATAGCAGAAACTTTCGCTTGCGTGGTAAGATGCTTTGCTTTTTTAGCTAGTTCCTCATCGTTTGTCACAATCACGCCACCACCTCCCGTAGAAATGATTTTGTTCCCGTTAAAACTAAACACCCCAATTTCACCAAAGGTTCCTGCGTGTTTGTTTTTATAGGTAGAACCTAAGGCTTCCGTTGTATCTTCTATAATATCTAAATGATAGGTTTTTGCTATGGCCATTAACCGATCCATATCCCCCATATTCCCTAAAACATGTACCGGCATGATAGCACGTACACGCTTCTTCGTGTTTTTATCAAAACTAAAGGTTTCGTTACCGACTGTTTTTGTTTCTGTATTTTCTTGAAGGTACTTATCTAATAGATTCAAATCCATTTGCCAATTATTGGCATCTACATCTATTAAAATAGGTTGTGCTCCGGTATACTTAATGGCATTAAGTGTGGCGATAAACGTAATATTGGGAGCAATCACGTGGTCGTTTTCTGTGACACCCAATAAGATTTGAGCAATATGCAGCCCTACCGTTCCGTTCATACAAGCTACTCCATATTTAGCACCCGCATAATTGGCAACCATCTTTTCAAATTGGTTTACATAAGATCCTGCTGAAGAAATCCAGCCCGTATTTAGGCAATCTTGAACGTATTTCCATTCGTTACCTGCTAATTTTGGAATTGATAATGGTATCATGATTCGTATTTTCTTTAATTCTTTATAATAATAATATATTTAAAGAGAGTAGATTTATCACTCCCTCCAATAAAATTTTTCGCCTTTAATAACTGTATATGCCCAAGGTCTGTCATAGGTTGTTGCTTTTATTCTTCTCTTTATTTCTTCCTCAGACATATCATTCTCAATTAAACATAATTCATTTAACTCTTTTCTAGTATAAGGTTTACGTGTCCAATGTTCTTCTGAAGAAGGTAATTCCTCCCTTTTTACTATTTTTTCTAAAATAGAATAAAAGGAAGATAGAATTTGTGCATAACATTTTTGAGTAATAGAATAAACTGTATCTTTTTCCAACACAGAGAATCGTTTTACTTCAATGACATTACCTGTATCAACTTTACCAGCCATATAATGACAAGTAATACCAAAAATCGCCTCATTATTATAAATAGCAAAATTTGTACAACCTATACCTGGATATTCAGGTGGTCCCGGGTGCCAATTAATAGCTCCTTTTCTAGTATTTTCCAGAATTGAAGTTGGAATAATCCAGGGAGACAGATATGAGAACACATAATCTCCTTTCCAATCTCTTAATTCTTGAGGAAATTTATCTTTACGTTCTCCAAATACTATTATTGCTGTTGGAAAAAGCTGTTTAACATAATTTGCAGCTAAAACCGTATTTTCATCTCCTTTTTTACCTATAAATAATATATCCATTTTAACTCTTTTTTAATCTAATAAATTCTTCTTTAAACTTTTGCTCAGCTTCCTTTGGAAACACATGATTATTTTCGAAAACAAATACATCATCTAGATTAGGTTTAGTTTTATCATATAAATCATTCCATTTAGTTATCCAGATATCATAGTGACAGATTAAATCTAGAGCAGCGTTTCTTAATTCCTTCTCCATTAAATGAGTGTTTTCTAATAGTAGATTTCTCAATAAAAGATTACATTCCTTAAGTATACTTGCATGCAAAAAAACATTATCTTCTTTCAAGTAATTCTTATATGCAATTTCGGAGCGATTAAAATTAACATATAGTTTCCCTAAATAAGATATCTTACTATTAATTATTTTTTTATTCATTACTTTTTATTATTCTAACATTTTAGGTTTAAGAGACGTTGATATTCTTGGAGTAATTCTTCCCATATCTTAGATTGCTTATAGCGATTAACTATCATATTTCTAGCATTACTCTTGGTTTTGCTTAATAATTCAGAATCTTGCGTCATCCTAATCATGGCATTACTTAGTGCTTCAGTGTCTTTAACAGGAATAATAATTCCATTCTCATCATTTTTTATAATTTCATTACATCCATTTATATCTGTTACAATTGATGGTAATCCCATTGCTCCTGCTTGCATCACCACATTTGGAAAACCCTCTCTATAACTTGGAAAAGCAAGGATATTACTAATTGCAAAATAAGGCCTTACATCATTCTGATAACCTACAGAAATAATATTAGTATTGCTCTCAATTTCATTTAAAGTTTCTTGTTGTAATGGATCTAGTTCTGCTTCTAAAGGTCCTACTAGTAACAGTTTACTATTAATTATTTGTTTTTGAATCCCTAAGTTTTTAAATACTTTTACTAACTCATTAATTCCTTTATCACCAACTATTCGTCCAACAAAAACAAAAACAAAATCAGTATTTTTAATTAGTAATTCATCACGTAATTTAGATTTTTCAGTTTCTGTAAATAATTCTGGATTAAAATAATCGGTATTTATCCCATTAGAACTACCATCTGCTATGATATCCAATTTATTGAGTGTTGTAAACTTCTGCTCTACTATAAAATCATAGAGTCCTTTAGAGTTAGGGTAAACTCCTGTTGCACAAGCATAGGTTAGTTTCTCTACGGTATTCAACAACCATCGTTTTTTACCAGTAGCCTCCATTAAAGGCAAGCCTGCCACAGTGTGTAAACGAATAGGAACTCCTGCTAATTTAGCTGCAAGCATGCCTACTATCCCAGCTTTTGGTGTATGCGTGTGAACTATTTCTGGACGTTCTTTCCTTAAATAGCGTACTAGTTTAATTAAGGCCTTTAAATCTTGCCAAGGTGTAATTTTCCTGGTCATTTCTAAAGAAAAGACTGAAACATCATTATCTATACCGAAGGCCTCTAAACGTTCGGCTTCAGCTGAAATTGCAGTTACTTGAAAATGTGATTGCATAAAAGACAGCTGCCCTTCTAATAATTTTTCTAAAGAAAGGGGAACCGTGGTAATACGGATGAGTTTTGGTTTAGGTACAATCTTATTCATTAATCAATTTTGTTAGAATTTCTTGAGGTACAACCAATGGCTCTTCACTCAAATTACCTTCAATATAAAAATTAGCAGAGGATTTTATAAGTGGTTGATTAAAACAATCAAAACTTATTTCAAAAATTTAACATGATCTGTAGTTTCATCAACATCACAGTCATAGCTCATACAGTTTTTAAAGACCATACCCTTATCATAAAACAGGCTTTCTCCTCCAGAAGCACAAAACTCTCCTTATAAAATATTTCTAACGGTAAAAGATAATTTATCACCAACAACTGCAATTTTGAATCAAAACCCTTATTAGGGACAAAGTCTTGAAGAAACAAATATCTTTTTTCTCTATTATCTATTTTAGGCTTAGATAAAGTTCTAAAAACTTTCGCTTTGCTTAGTTTAAAATTGTGTTAATCACTTCTGAAATTTTAAAATAGAAAACGTTTTATATAAGAGACTAGGCACATTTTCTAAACCCGGCCTATACATTGGAATCATTTTTTTTGTTCAGGAATATAACTTTATGAAAATATGAGCCTTTACACCTTGCTATTAATCATTAAGTATTTTTTTCAAAAAAAGAATCCTTTTAATTTGAAGTGTTTCTTCATTATAATCCTTAGCACGTTTTAAATTTAACTTTTGCCAATAACTTAAGTCATTTTGGGCTTTTAATTCAATAATTTTATTTGCCAAAGCTTCATAATCATCCTTAGGAATTAAGAATTGATTTGGTACATTCTCAGGTATACCGCCTACATTTGTAGCCACAACAATTTTCCCCCTCGCCATAGCCTCAATAATAACTCTTCCCTGAGCCTCTGCCTTAGAAGCAAGTATAAATAAGTCGCTATTATCTAAAAACATATTTATTTTATGTTTATCATGTACATATCCAATAAATCTACAATTCTGTTCTAGTCCTAGCTCTTTAGACAAAGCAATCATGTCTTTTTTATAAATTCCATCGCCAAGCCATAACAAGTTAACATCTATTTTTTTGTTAAGTAGCATTTTAATCGCATTTAGTACAACATCAGGACCTTTATACATTTGTTCCAGGGACCCTATAGATATTAAATTTATCGAACTTGACAAATCAACAGGTCTTACACTTTCTATGTAATCATTTTCAACAAGTTTAACATTAGAAACGATGTTTGTAAAGGCAAAATTATTGGCAGGATACCTTTCCGGTAAAACTAAAGATGTAATATAACAGACCCCATTAGCCTTGAAAACTGTTTTTTTTAATGATGACGTTAATAATATTTTAAAAACATACCTTAAAGGATGATTATTGGCACCTTTAGAAAATACATCCATAGGGTCTCCCACAACTTCCAAATAATAAGGAATAGATCTTTTATAAAGTATTTTGGAAACTAATTCTCCAATATTTCCAGGTACTCTTAGTAGACATTTGTCTTCATTTTTTAATAAATCTACCACACTTTTTAATTTATTATAAACCTGTCTCCTTTTAAGTATATAACCATATACCCCATGATAATAAGGTAATTCAATAACAGTTATACTGTCTCCATCTACCCTGTTGGAGTCAATACAGTGTTCTTCATTAGTTACTTCCATTACTCGAGCAACAACAACCAATTCATCAAATACATCTAAATATCTTTTAAATAGATTGTATTTTAATACACCTGAAGGATTATAGAAATTTTTATTGTACTTATAAAATCTAGATTCTGTAAAAAAATATAATTTTGTCATTAAAATTGAGAATTAAAAGTTGTTATAAACTCTTCCAATAAATAGGAGTATCCTAAAAGAATTTCGGGTAAATAATAAAATAAGCTCCATAAAAACATAGTATAAGACACAATGGCTAATTTCCACAAAAACAAATATTTTGTTTTATTTCTAATAATACTCATTAAGAATATAAACCAAACAATTGAAAATACAAACACATACCTATCCCCTATTATCTGGATCATAGTTGCTGTAGGAAGAAATATTATAGGAAAAAAAGATGTTTTATATAAAAACACAGCATCGCCATCTATAAATTTTCTACGTTTACTTAAAAAATAAATTAAAGAGAGGGTTAAGAATGAAGGGAATATTTTTAACAAACCTCCTAAAAAAGAGGACCTCATATCATCCTTAAGATAAAAATTAAAAGCATCGAATTTATTAGAAAAAGAAATATTTGTAATGGAGAACATCACAATATATATAATCAAAGAAAGAAATACATAGTACTTTAACTTAAACTCTTTTCGAAAGAAAAACAATATCAAATACAAAGGTAGGATGGCAATATGATTTAGTAGAGTTAAGCATAAAAATATAATGAATTTTTTATATTCCTTCTTATAAAAGTAATAAATTGAAAAAAGGTATAAAATAAACGCTAAAAAATATCTAATTTGATTTGTTAAAGGAACAAAGCAAACTAATAAAAAACATAAAACAACAAGTAAAGGATTACGAAGAAATTTACTTGTAAAAGAGGTGTATAGAATAGCAATAAAAAATATATGGAATTGGTAAACTCGCTTATATTCTAGACCATACTCTGAAAATTTTAAAGAAATAAACTTTATAAAATAATCTTTAGAGTCTATATCTGTATTATCAAATAAAAATCTATAATTTTTCCAGTCCGCAGTATAACTGATATTAATAGTGAAAATTAAAAAACATACTATTGTAAATAATATCGCCCAATATTTGTTTAATTTATCAAACTCTAACAATTGAGAAAAAAACAATAATAAAACAACTAATATGAATACAATCACTTTAACTTATTTAATAAGTCAACATCAATGTCCTCAATACAAATTGTTTCTCTATAGTCTTCAATATACTCTTTACTCCAATTAGACATATCTATTTTTTTAAGCTCAAATAAATTAACTCTTATTTCTTAGTTTTATTTTTTTTGGTTATTGTTAACTACAAAGTATTGCAACACTATCCTTTTAAAAGTTCAAATCTACAACCAATTCTTATTTCTGAAAAAATATTAATATTCGAATAACTACAAATATCTATGTCAAATAAAATTTTAATAGATTTTAGCATTCTTATTACCTCCAAGATTTCAAACAAATCTATACAATAGTATACGTATTGTACACGGCTTTTTAAAATATTATTAGGTCCTTAAATAATATCTTTTATAATTATCTTACTATCATTAAAGCATTATACCCAACTATTTCTAAACTAATTTATAAATCTGGCAAAATTAGATTAAAAAAGGGAAATAAAACTTAATATCATTTTCCTATTTTGTTTGTAATTTTACTTAATAGACTTCTTTCCTTAATGTATAATAAAATTAATGTAAAAGTTAGAAATAGAAAACCACTAGTAAATATTCTAACTACATAACTTTTTAAATAAGAGTTAATAATTAATACTAAACTAAATACAATCAAGAAGTAACATAAGTTTAAAAAGATAATTTTTAAATAAATTTTGTTTGAAGAGTTCAATAATTTATTACTAAAATAGGTAGATATAAAGAATTGCAATACTTGTGAAAAAAGAATAGCTAAACATACCCATATTATTCCATATGGTATTAAAAAAATCAACATACAAAAACCAACAACCTTTGTAAATATTTCAATATGAAAGAATAACTTAGTTCTGTTTTTAATTTGAAAAATTGTCATATTCATAACAATAAAAGGGAAAAAAATATAACTTATTGCTAATATTTTAATTATTTGACTCGCACCTAACCAATTATCTCCCAAAAACATATATATAAATTCACTAGATATTGAGGCAAAACCAATAAAAACAGGAAAAATTAAATAAGTGAAATATCTAATAAATTTTAGATGTGATTCAGCTAAACTCAAATTATTATCTTGGAGTTTACTGAATTCAGGATAAGTCACTCTATTAATAATATTAGTTAAAACGCTAATAGGCATCAAGGTAAATTGATTCGATTTATTATAAAAACCTAAGGTGGATCCAGTGAAATTTTTCCCTATTAAAAACGTAAATGAGTTTTGATAAGTAGCCTGAACCAATGATGAAAGCGTTAAGTTACCCCCGAACTTAAACATATGAACAAAAGATTTTTTTGAAAACTCATTAATTTTAGGAACAATTGGGTTGTAATATGAAAATAGTATTAGTGTAACTAAGTTAACTAGTACAGATTGTGTTACAAGGGCCCAAACACCAAAACCATTTAGTGCCATAATAACACTAACTATACCTGATATTACGACAGAAATAAAGGATATTTTCGCCAATCTCTTGAAATTCAACTCGATAACCAACTGTGTTCTTTGAATTAAAGAGAACCCTGTAATTATTAAATTAATTGACAATATTTTAATAATAATACTTAAAGAAGGTTTGTTGAAATATTCAGAAATGACATCAGACAAATAAAATACTATTATATAAATTATAACACTTATTGTTAAATTTAAATAAAACATGGTAGAAAAATCCTTTTTGCTTCTATCTTGCTTTTGAATAATTGCTTTAGAAAACCCACTATCTAATAAAATATTTCCAAACACTAAAAACATTGAAGCTAGAGCAATTAGGCCATAACTTTCTGGGGCTATTATCCTAGCTAGAATAATTTCAATAATTATTTGGATAAATATTACAGAAAACCTATCTATTGCACTCCATAAAATTCCACTTTTTAAATTATTCATAACTAGTTATAGCTCTACACCAAGTGTCAAGGGAATATTTTTTAAGAATTTTACTATCTATTTTTTTATAAGGTATTTTGCTCCAAGAAATAATTTGATCTAAATTTTCATTGTTAAGCACGAAAATATTATCACTGCAATAAAAATCTAATTCTTTAATTTTCTCGGAAGTTGTAATAAGTTTAGTTTGCGTTCCTAAAACTTCAATTGCGCGTGTAGTAATATTTTTTTGATTTTTATGTGGGATTTCAAGTGTTATTTTAGACTTACTTAGTATATTTATATACTTATTATATTGGAGTTTTCTAAATTTTATTTTAAATATCGCCTTTATATTTTTTATATTTTTTATAAAACTAATTGGGTCGCTATATAAGTATAAAAAACTATTACTATCTAATTTTCTTGAAATCTCGTTAAACAAGCTTAACCGATTTGAATGCATAGAACCAACAAAAGAAAGCCCTATACTTTTATCACAGCTTAAAATTTCAGAATAAAAAAAAGGTTGATAAATTAAATTGTATTCACAACTATCATTTTTACTAAAAGTAAATATTAAATCAAAGCAATTAAGAAATAATTCATTATGATTCACATTTTTATAATCATCCCAAATGTATAAAACAAATTGAGCCTTAGGGTTTAATTTTTTAATTTTACATAAGTAATCACTTGGCAAATACCTCCCATTTATAACCAACACAATATCAACACCTTCTACAGATTCTAAATTTCCATAATAGCGAGATAAAGCATTTTTTTTATTCAATCTATTACCAAAGCTTGCAGGGTTAAATGTGTATTTTTGTTCTACAGAATAATATTTAGATAAAGCGTTATTAATTCTATCTAGATATCCAAAAAAGTCTGGACCAAGTAAAAGAACGTTCTTCATTTATATAATGCTTTTTAAGTAATCCCCATACCCACTCTTAACCAAAGGATTTGCTATTTCATTAAGCTGTTCTTTATTAATGAAGCCCATACGATAAGCAACCTCTTCTATAGCGCCAATTTTGAGGCCTTGCCTATCTTCTATAACTTCTACATACTGCCCCGCTTGCATAAGGGATTTAAACGTTCCCGTATCTAACCAAGCCGTTCCTCTATCGAAGATACCCACTCTAAGTTTTCCTCTTTTTAAATATTCTTTATTTACATCTGTAATCTCATATTCTCCTCTTGCAGATGGTTTGATATTTTTTGCTATATCAACAACATCATTATCATAAAAATATAAACCTGGAACAGCATAATTAGATTTAGGATGAGCTGGTTTTTCTTCAATAGATAACACATTATTATCATCATCAAACTCTACAACGCCATAACGTTCTGGATCTGCAACTTGATATGCAAATACAACCCCCCCTTCTTCTTTAGTACAGTTTTGTAGAAGTTTAGACATCCCACTACCATAAAAAATATTATCTCCTAAGACAAGTGCGACCTTATCTTTACCTATAAATTTCTCTCCAATTACAAAAGCTTGAGCCAATCCATTAGGTTTTTCTTGTACTTCATAAGTAAAACTACAGCCTAATTTAGAACCATCGCCTAGCAATCTCTCAAAATGTGGAAGGTCATGTGGTGTAGAAATAATCAATATCTCACGTATTCCTGCTAACATTAGTGTAGATAATGGATAGTAAATCATTGGTTTATCATACACCGGCATTAGTTGTTTACTCACTGCTAATGTTAATGGATGTAGTCTAGTACCTGAACCCCCAGCTAATATAATTCCTTTCATGTTTATTTTTTTAAGATGTTAAGACATTCCTCTAAACTTTGTTCCCAGCTTGGAACATCAAGCTTATAGGTTTGCTTTATTTTTGTTTTATCTAATAATGAGTAATTAGGCCTTTTGGCAGTTGTTGGAAATTGATCTGACGTTACAGGATTAACTTGACAATTTAAACTACTTAATCTTTGAATTTCCTTTGCAAAATCATACCAAGAGATTTCCCCTTCATTAGAGAAATGAAAAACACCTGATACCCAATTATCAGATTCTATGATAGTCATAATTGCTTTTGCTAAATCGAAGGCGTAGGTTGGTGCTCCAACTTGATCATTCACTACACCAATACTTTCACGATCCTTCATTAAGCGCAACATGGTTTTCACAAAATTGTTACCATATTCTGAATATACCCAGGCCGTTCTTATAATTACAGCCTCCTGCATTATACTCTCTATTGCCTGTTCTCCTCTTAGCTTAGTTTCACCATACCAATTGATAGGCGAAGTATGATCACTTTCTTTATACGGTATTGCGCTCTTACCATCAAAAACATAATCTGTAGATATATGAATTAATTTAGCATGGTTATTTGAACACCATTTTGCCATTGTTGCAACAGCAAAATGGTTTATTTGATTTACCAATTCCTTTTCATTTTCTGCTTGGTCAACTGCTGTATATGCACCAGCACTAACTATTAAATTAGGCTGTAGTTGATTTAAAAAGGTAATGATCAAATCATTATCATCTAAAGGCATTTCTTCCCTATCAACAAAAGTGAATTGTATCGTAGGGTAATCTTTAGATACTTTCTTAATTTCTGATCCTAATTGCCCTTTTGAACCAGTAACTAAAATATGGAGCATACTTTTATTTATTTAAATCTTTGTAAAACGGCAAGAGTAAATCTTTCTCTGAAACTAAAGCATGTTCCTTTGAGACTTTCCAATCAATATTAAAATCAGGATCATCATAACGAATACCTAGTTCTGATTCTTTATTGTAATAGTTATCGCATTTATAAAAAAATGTAGCATTTTCACTTAATACTGAAAAACCATGTAAACATCCCCTAGGCACAAATAATTGTTGTTTGTTTTCTGCGCTCAATTTCACAGTAATATGCTGTAAATATGTTTCTGAATCAGGACGAATATCCACTACAACATCTAGAACTTCTCCTTTAAGAACACGTACTAATTTTGCTTGTGCACATTCCCCTTGTTGAGCATGTAACCCTCTTATAACTCCGTACATTGACTCCGACTCGTTATCTTGTACAAAGTCCACATTTAATCCTGTAATAGTATTAAAAGTCTTAGAATTAAAACTCTCCATAAAATATCCTCGAGAATCTTTAAAAACTTTTGGTTCTAGAATAAAGCAATCTTTAATTTTAGTCGTCTTTACTTCCATTATATTTATTGATACTGTTTATTATAATACTCCTGATAAGCCCCACTAGTGACGTTATCCATCCATTCTTTATTTTCTAAGAACCAATCAATAGTTTTAGATAAGCCTTCTTCGAAAGTAACTGAAGGTGACCATCCTAATTCTTTATTGATTTTAGAAGAGTCTATAGCATAACGTAAATCGTGACCTGGACGATCTTTTACATAGGTGATTAATTTTTCACTTTCTCCCGTGGCTCTACCAAGTTTCTCATCCATTTGTTGGCATAGTAATTTCACTAAGTCGATATTCTTCCACTCATTAAAACCACCAATATTATAGGTTTCATGGTTTGCTCCTTTATGATATACTAAATCGATAGCAATAGCGTGATCTATAACATACAACCAATCTCTAGTATAATTACCATCTCCATACACAGGTAATGCTTTTTTAGTGATGATATTGTTTATGAATAAGGGAATTAACTTTTCCGGAAAATGATTAGGGCCATAATTATTAGAGCAATTAGAAATCACATACGGCATACCATAGGTTTCACCGTAAGCTCTAACAAAATGATCGGAACTTGCTTTAGATGCAGAATACGGAGAATTTGGGTCATAAGATGTAGTCTCTGTAAACAAACCTGATTCTCCAAGGGAACCATACACCTCGTCAGTACTCACATGATAAAAACGCTTTCCTTCCCAGTTATCTTTCCATAACTCTTTAAAAGCATTCAATAAGATCATGGTTCCTAAAATATTCGTTTTAGCAAAGGCTAAAGGATCTGTAATCGAACGATCTACATGTGATTCTGCCGCCAAGTGCACCACCCCTTCAAATTGATATTCTGTAAATATATTATTGATAAAGCTTTCATCTGTTATATCCCCGTGAAGGAACGTGTAGTTTGAAGCATCTTCAATATCTCTTAAATTCTCTAAATTACCAGCATAAGTTAGAGCATCTAAATTATAGATATGGTAGTCTGGGTATTGGTTTACAAAGCGTCTTACAACATGTGATCCGATAAAACCAGCCCCTCCTGTAATTAATATTTTCTTATTTTCACCCTTCATCATTCTGTAATTATTTCAAATTCTCCCAATACCATTCCACAGCTTCTTCAATACCGTTATCTATAGTGTGTGTTGGGTTATAATTTAATAGCTTTTTTGCCTTCTCAACAGAGGCTAAGGAATGTGGGATATCACCTTTACGGTTTGGACCGTGAACGATATCTACATCTGCAATTTTAGCATCGTGTTTGGACAAGTATTTTTTAAGCAAATCGGTTAGCTGTACTAAAGTCGTACGATCTCCAACCGCCGTATTATACACTTGGTTTAGAGCCTCTTTATTTTCTGTGGTAATCGCACGTAAATTCATTTGCACCACATTATCGATATAGGTAAAATCACGAGAATAGGTGCCGTCTCCGTTTATCACTGGACTGTCGTGATTCATAAATTGCTTTACGAATAGAGGAATCACCGCTGCATAAGCACCGTTTGGATCTTGACGTCTTCCAAAGACATTAAAATAACGTAAACCTATGGTATTTAAACCGTACGTTGCAAAAAAGTTATCTGCGTATAATTCATTTACATATTTCGTGATCGCATAAGGTGATAAAGGCTTCCCAATGGTTTCTTCCACTTTTGGTAAGGCTTCATGGTCACCGTAAGTCGATGAACTTGCTGCGTAAACAAAACGGGTCACCTCAGCATCACGTGCGGCTACCAACATATTCAAGAATCCACCGACATTCACATCATTAGACGTAATAGGATCTGCAATAGAACGCGGTACTGAACCTAGTGCTGCTTGGTGTAAGATAAAATCCTGATTGGCACAAGCTTTATGGCAGGTATCTAAATCACGGATATCGCCTTCTATTAGGGTGAAGTTTTCGTTACTTAGAAAAGGTTCTATGTTGTATTTGTGACCTGTAGCGAAATTGTCTAGGCAGGTTACTTTGGCACCTATTTCTAATAAAGTTTGACATAGGTTGGAGCCAATGAACCCTGCTCCACCTGTTACGAGGATGTTTTTATTTTCTAACTTTTTAAATTCTTCTAAATTCATGATTGTTTTAATATGCTAATTTTTCGAATTGTATCGAATTAATGCGAATTATGTTTTTCATTGCATGGATTTTTCGCGGATTATTTGTTATGAGAGTTTGGGTTCAAGATCCGTTTATACTCTAAGGAACTCTTTCCAAAATTAACCACAATCCCTAATCTAGAATTTGTAGCTACTAGGTAATTCTTCAATTGTGCCTGCATGTTTGTATTTACATACTTAGCCACTTTTAATTCGACTATAATTTTATCGAAGCAGAGAAAATCGGCTATATAATATTTTTTTAGCTTTTCTTCTTTATAATATATTGAGAGCTTCTTTTGTCTTTCAAATGGGATATTACTACTTCTAAATTCGTTTTCCAATGCTTCTTGGTAGACAGCTTCAAGAAATCCAGCACCTAACTCGGAATGCACTCGCATACAAGATCCGATTATGTTATAGCTTTCTTCTTTGAAGATGATTTCTGTCATTAGCCTTTCGCTTTAATTCGTAATAATTCGCATCTCCCTTCGCATATATTTTTTATCCGTGTAATCGTTTTTAATCCGTGAAATTAATTTTAAAATCCGTGAAATCTGTGTTTACTACAGTCGACCGTTAGCATCTTTTAACACCCCTTTTACATCGTAAACGATGGCTTTTTCTGCTTTAAGGCTGTTGTAGTCGGTGCTAAGGAATTCTTTATGTGCTACTGCTAAGACTACGGCTTCGAAGCGGTCTTTTGGTAGGGCTTGTGTGGTTTGTAATTTATATTCGTGTTGTACTTCTTCTGGTGAAGCTAAAGGATCGTGGATGGTTACTTCTATACCATAGCTTTCTAATTCGCGAACCACATCGACTACCTTGGTATTACGAACGTCAGGGCAGTTTTCTTTAAAGGTAATCCCTAGCATTAATACTTTAGCACCTTTGACTTTAACGTCGTTGGCTAGCATGAGTTTTACAATTTCTGAGGCCACATAACCGCCCATAGAATCGTTCATACGGCGTCCTGCCAATATAATTTCTGGGTGGTAGCCTACTTCTTGTGCTTTTTGTGCCAAGTAGTACGGGTCTACCCCTATACAATGTCCGCCAACCAATCCCGGTTTAAAGGGAAGGAAGTTCCATTTTGTTCCTGCGGCTTCTAGTACATCGGAAGTATTAATTTCCAAACGGTTAAATATTTTTGCCAGCTCGTTAACAAAGGCAATATTAATATCACGTTGGGCATTCTCGATCACTTTCGCTGCTTCCGCAACTTTTATACTCGGTGCTAAATGCGTTCCTGCGGTAATCAC
>JBLWWJ010000013.1:0-20813 GCA_048268005.1 Ancylomarina sp. | reverse complement strand
CTAAAAAAGCTATAACATTAAAAAGATCACCAGCTATTGTATTTTAATTTTAAAAACACACAATAGGTTATAAATGAAAAAAACCTTGTAAATATAGTATTTACAAGGTTTTGCGGAGAATGAGGAACTATCCGCGCGTTTGTAACGTGTTGATTATTAGTTGTTTGCTTGTGTTTAGTAAATAGAGTGAACCGAATAGTGAACCGATTAGTATAATTCTAAATGTATCTATTTACCATATCTTCCTCTATTCCAGCGTATTCCGAAAACTCTTTAATTGTTAGAACCTGATGGTCCTTTTTGTCCAAATGTATTTTTATTTTTTTAAATAATAGGCGACTAGAGCGCTCACTTCTTCCGGTAATGCGCATAATATCTTTTGGGTAAATACATAGTCTTTTGATGCTGCTCATACTTTATCCATACTTTATCTATACGTGATATTGTTATCACCGATAGGTTTAAATTGGCAAAAAAGGCACTTTTCGGCAAAAGCGGAAAGCGATTTTGGGATTGCTTATTAAAGATACGGAGTTTTGATAAAACTAAAAAACTTTGAATCATGGCTAGACAAGTAGGTATTATCAAATTAAAAGGAACTCTGGATGACATTTCCTTTTACAAGTCAAGTGACGGACATTTGGCTAGAACGAAAGGAGGTATAGATGCAAATCGTATTGCGAATGATCCTGCCTTTCAAAGAACACGTGAAAACGGTTCTGAATTCGGACGCGCTGGTAAAGCCGGTAAGCTAATCCGGAATTCGATTCGTGTGTTACTACAAAACGCAAAGGATAAACGTGTGGTTAGCAGATTGACAAAAGATCTGGTGGCTATTACTAAAACGGACCTTGTGAACCCTAGAGGTGAGCGTACAGTTGAAGATGGGAATTTAAGCGATCTGTTAGGGTTTGAATTCAACCTCAACGGGAAACTAGGTTCCACCTTATTTGCCCCTTTTAGTGTGGCTTTCGATCGTGCTACAGGAAGTGCGGATGTTACACTTGCTGCTTTCAGTCCGACGGTTCGGATTGCAGCTCCTTCAGGAACGACTCATTTCAATATTGTAATGGGCGCTGCAGAAGAGGATTTTGTAAATGACACGTTCGTTTTTGAAACAGCGAGCTCAGGGATTCTTCCTTACACGGCTCCAGATACAGCACCGATTGCAATGAACGTTCCACTTACTGCTAATTCGGTGTTACCAGTTATTGAGGTGATGGGCATTGAGTTCTATCAGGAAGTCAATGGGCAAATGTATCCGTTGAAAAATGGTGCATTCAACGCGCTTTCTGTGGCACTGATAGACACGTTGTAAGATGGAACTATTACTCCAACGACAGTATTTTAAAGAGGGTACAAATAGTGCCCTCTTTGTTAATGGGCATTTTATCTGCTTTATGATTGAATTGCCCTGGCTAAATAATAAACGCCAAGTTTCCTGTATTCCGGAAGGTGTTTATGAATTGAAACCTCGCTTTTCTGATCGGTTTGGGGACCATTTACATGTTTTAGATGTGAGTCAGAGAAATTTGATATTGATTCATCCCGGGAACAATGCTTCTAAAGAATTGGAAGGTTGTTTGGCACCGGTAAGTCAGTTATCAGGGGTAGGAGTAGGCTGGTCTTCGAGATTGGCCATGCAAAAGATACTTTCACTTTGTCATCAAGCTTTTGAGCGCAAAGAATTTATTTCATTAACCATAAACCATTAAAATCTTAAGATTATGAATTTAATTGAACGTTATAAAAAACCGACACCGAAGTTTTTCAAACTATTACGAAATATCGGTATTGCTCTTGCCACGGCAGGAGGGGCTATTATTGCTGCTCCGGTTGCCTTACCTGCCCTGGTAGTTACAATAGCTACTTACATGACTGTTGTTGGCACTGTTGCAACTGCTGTTAGTGCAGCGGTTACAGAAGAAGAACATAAGGTTGCTCCGGGTAAGAGGAACTTTTAGAAAACCGATAGAACAAGATGTCTCAGAGTGTATCCCATATCAGATTTTCAATATTAGGAGGTACAGCCTCTTCAGTTTGGATAAATCTTTCTTCGGAAGATCTCATTAAAACTGCTATTATGGCTGGCTTTGGTGCTATTGTGAGTTACCTTGTTTCTCTACTAGTAAAGCGGATACATAAACGATTTAAACGTCGGTGGGATAATAATTAATCAGATACTAAGAGCTTCATATTGGAGCTCTTTTTTATTTTCAATCGTTAATCAATTTAAAATGCATTTGTAAAAAGTAGAGTATTTGTATATAATCATCCATAGCTGGTTTCTGTTTCATAAGTACTATTATAAAAGGAGCCAAAGGCCTTTCCATTATTTTTTCAGAAAATAAAAAAAGAAAACGACGGACTTGTTGGCGCGGGGAGGCTGTCAAGCTTTTTGTGAAAAATAGTGCTTGACAGATTTAATTGGCTGAAAAAAAAATGGCCATCAGGCACTATTTTTTTTCAAAACCGTAAGGCTTGAGCTTTATAGCCTAATGTGGAGGCTGAAGGAAGCCTACTACATTTGTGCTCTTTTTTATATTTTAAACTCTACCCAAAGAGGATAATGGTCTGAGATAAGCCAGGATAAACTGTTATTGGTTAGCATCCGGTTTTTTAAAGCGATGTTTACAAAATCGTAATTACCACCATTTATAAATTCCATCGATAATTTAGGACCATTATCTTCACTATTGAACCAAGCTATTTGATCGTAATATTTTGTTTTATTGAAAATAGAACGGGTCACCTTTTCATTTTGTAATTGAGGTGGTACGTATAGACCTTCTGATAGAAATGTTTGAGATAATAAATCTCCTCGTTCCTCGATATTGAAATCACCTAGAGCAATAAAGTCTTGATGGTATGCATTTATATTACCAGCCCAATCTCTAAGCCATTTCGCAATTCCTCTTAGTTCTGGAATACGTGTTTTTTTATTTTTACCGTAGAGGATGTGTAGTGTAACTAATATGAATGTATGCTTACCTGATTTAAAACTGACAGCATAAGGTGATCTCACAAATTGTTTTGAAAGCGCATTATCTTTAATTGAATCTTCCCATTCTTCAGGAACCACTAGCTCTCCTGCCAAACCTGAAAGTTGTACACGTCGGGTATCGAATAAATAAGCCATTCGCTCACCATTACCTACTTTTCCCTTATTTACATCGGTTAATATTAGTGACCAATTTGAACCTAACACTTTTAAAGTATCTCTTAAAGCACGTATATTATCTTTTACTTCTTGAATAGCTATAACATCAAACCGTTTTATTATTTCTGCAATACATAGTATGGCATGTAAATCTCTTTTAGGAGAATCGTTATCATCGGAATCCCATTTTCGTGTTAGATTACCAAAGGCCCTTATATTCCAAGTTGCAATTAGAAGATTTTTATCTAATTGTTTAGATGGTAATTTAATATCTAAATCGTCTTTTAAAAGTTGAAGGTTTTTTATTACTTCTGCTGGTGGCTGTTCTAGTATTGAAATCATCCTTTAATATAATATTATTTGGACGTATTTACAATTGTTTGATATGCAGGTAATCTAAAAGGCGCGAGCCGACTGCGAGATGAACGAGGGTGTTGTGAGTGATAGCGTGAGGTACGAGCGCTCTCGCGACAATGTTTTACACTAGGTGGCGCTTTTTTTGATGGTTATAGGTGTTGGTCGTGTTTAATTTTCGGGTAAGTGCTGGGTGTGAGAGGCGTGTTTGACGATTGGAAGGCACAGATGGAATACCCAGCTCTTACTCACATTGGACGGAAGCGGTACTTATTTTGTACTGCTGGAGGACCTAGTTAGGACTTGCCTGTTTGCTTTTATAGTTTTCAAAAAACGTGACACCGTTTAAGCCCGAAGTGACCCGCAGGCTCGCATAACATGAAATAGCGGTTTTACCCCAAACAATTGACATTGCGCTTTTAGCGCTTTCCTTATTGGGGTTTGGGGTAAAAAAGTAGCTATGGGTGAGGCAGGTATGTAATGTGTGAAATAGTGCAAATACATACAGCCTCGAGGACGTGTCGCCGCAGGGGTTGTAGGTGTGTTATATGCAAGCCCTGTATTGGTTTAATTTGAATTATAGATTGTTCTCTGTTTTTTGGATATACTAGAATCTATGAGGGTGTAGCTTGCAGATATGTACTATGGAACTAAATGGAGGGACTGGTGAACACCTTATTACCTGCCTACCTAAATTTTGAGGCTAGTACTACAGATTAAACAAAAGATGAAATGCGCGTTGGCTAAAAATACTGGTTATGGTAATGTAGCGCCTGTCCGATAGGTAGGTGCGAAATGGAAATAACTAGTATTGCGCGGAACTGGAAGCTTTTGCGATTGAGAGAATGAAGCTTCTCGCGAAATGAAGGAATGAGTATGTGCTGGAAGTGCGGACTTATAAACCCCTCAATCATAATACTTTATTTCATTCTTAAGATATTCTCAAAATGATTTAAATCGCTATACAGCAAATCTTTATCGATCATTCTAAATAAACGATAGTTGTTACAATGTAATCCATTATTACATTTTTTAAGACTTTGATTTGAATTGCAATAACACAAGTCTTTTATTCTTAACTTTTTGTTTTGTAATCGTTGAACCATTAATCGGCCAATGATCTTTATATCTGTTATTCCTAATATGTCTTGATACGATTGCACAACACCCATTGAACCGTGATTATATTCACCATAACAGTATTGTCCATTAATTTCATAAAATGAATTATTCTCTAAATATCTAACAACAATCTCATCAACAAATTTCAATAATGATGTGATCTTTGTTTTTAAAAGTATTTGAGATTTTGCGGACGTAGTGAAGCAACAAGACCCAGTATCTGTGTACATATGACGATCCATTTTCACAGGTATTCGTCCACCAGTTTCATAAACCGTTGGGAAAAATTGAGGATATGAATCTAAAACTATACGTAATTCATAACTATCACCTTCAGGTAAGACTAATTCACCACTTAAAGCAGCATCCTCTAAGTGGTAAATCAATCCTTTATGCTTTGCTAGAACCTCATTGATCTGATTGCTAATATCCATAAGGTTTAGGTGTTATAATTGCTGAACTCAAGGATTTTTTGAGATTAGTACTTTTAAATTGTTCATCTTTATCTTCACCCTTTGGAAAACGAGAACCAAATTGATTATCTATTAAAATCTCTGATGCTTTTTTAAAGCTTTCTTCCTCAGAAGCTTTAATACAATCCTCTTTTAAGCTTTTAATTGCCGAGAGAAAATTAGTTTTTCTAGTATTGCTATAATTTTCAAAAACATTTTCACCTGAAGGTGTTGTAGGACGAATGCACTTAAACCCATTATATCTATTAAGCTCCGCATCTATAGCTTTTACAGTTTCTCTAAATGCCTCATCTAGGTTGTCTGCATCTACATAATTGTTAGTCGCTAAAATGGTTAATTCAAAACCACTTGGTAGTTTGAGGTTTGTGTTTTTATTTTCCCTGAAATTTTTCCAGGCTTTTAAGCAACGTACTATGGCTTCTAATCTAGATCTTGTTTTTTTCTTCTCATTAAACCATTCATAGAATTCCTTTGGATCACTTTCTAACCATCCTTTAGATTTATGGGCTAATTCAATTGTATTATCTTGTTTGTAATAGATAGGAATATCGATATGATGACCATCAGCAAATACTACTCTAACACAAGTTGTTTTTCTGATAGAATCTTTACCAGTATGATTTTCAGTTGCTTTAAAAATCCAATCGTGCCAAGTATTAATTGATTGCTTAATGTTGTCTTCGCTTTTGTAGATAAAATAGACACCATCATCTAAATCGTATTTTCTTAACATATTACCTTCCGCGTCATACGTTACTATAGGATTTATTGTTGTGTTCATTTCAAAAGAGCCCTGACTGCCAAACTTAGGTTGAATCTCATTAGGCTTATTATCCTTAAACCACTTTTTAATTTTTTTTCGCAGTTCTTTTCTGCTCTTTTTTAAGGATTCTTTTCTATTTTCATTAAGTTTAATTTCTTTATCAAACTTGTTATATTCTTTATTTAGTACTGCCATTTTAAAATCTTTTTTTTAGTTTCTTACCAATGAATTCTGCCTTCATTAAACCACTTGTTTGTGGGTTTTTGTTTGTATAGTATTCACCTTTTAGATTACCTTTAAAATACTCTAAAACATTTGTACCGTAGTGCTCAGGTATATTTGAAATGAAATTACCTTTATTATGATAATTCATAAAAATTGATAAATTTCCAAACTCATCTTTGTTAAAACTTATTTGCTTACTCTCTGATTGCGAAGTATCGTCATTATTCCTATTAAAATAAGTACTTATTTTTATTAGAGACCCCGTTTGTTCAATTTCTAGTACAAAATCTCTGCTATCTTTAGAGTTGTCTAAATAATGATTAAATTCAATCTTACCTTCATAACGACCAGAAATATCCTCAACCCAAAATAACCATTTAAAAGGTTTATACTTCCAAAGAAACTTATCTATTAGATAAATCAAACTACCTATTAGTATTGTAGTTGATGGAAATTGATAATAATTAATGGCTGTATTGTCCATCAATAAAGTTACCAAACTAGATATCAAAAAACTTAAAAAAATTCCTGTAATCAATACAAAAGGAATAATAGCTCCTGGTTTGTAATATTTAAAGTAATTTTTCTTCATACTTTATCCTTTTGATTGTTTAGGGTCATTAGCTCTTGGATACGTTCTCTCTTCTTGAAAACCACCAGCGTTTTTGTGAATTTTAAGGGAACCACCTCCTTGACTTTGAACAAAATCTCTTGCCGTCTTGATAGCCTCTGCCTTATTCGTTTTAATAATTTTGGAAGCGCGTTGCGCATTCTCTTTCTTAAGTTTGTACACACCATTATCGTGTACTAAATGAAAATTTTTCATTTGTATTCTGAATTAATTAACTAGCCAACGTTTACAGACGATAGACCTAAACCGCGAAAGGAAATAAGGATATTTTGTAGAATGGGAGTAAGACACTATATTTGCGCCACAAAATACAGAGTAGTATCCTTTTCGATATACTACTCACTGTCAATTTAAAAGTCCTTCCGGTCGAATGTTGGGACTTTTTTTTATACTTTGTTTTGAGCAATGATTATTCCAAAATTGTTATGACTTTCTTAATTTGACAAGCTGTCATTTTTGGTTAAGTGAAATTTTACAAAAGCAGATAAACGGTTTTTTAATTTCGTTGAATTACGTTTGATTTTTCTGTGTCATACTGACATTGTAACAGATATATTGTTCAACCTTGTTGCCAATAATATATCTAGCTATATTTGCTGTAATTCAATAGGACAAATGGACTCGAAATATTTAGTCCTTACGCGATCATTTGGGTATTTACGATGACACTAATTGTTCTACCTATCTTAAACATAATTTACGATGGCTAGAGTTTTGTTTAATCTTGGAATTTTAAAAGCTCCTGGAAGTTGAGCCGAAGTTTCATGCTATTTTAAAATTTTTCCAATTGACCACATAGGTAATTAAAGATATGTGTTTTAATATATTATGTTGGGCATCTGTGATTTATAGGTGTACTGGCTAGTGATCTCGGTATGCAAATAGCCTGACGATTATTTCTAAAGGGGAACAAAATTTCCTATTATCCTGATAATAGTACCCAAAAAAGTGTATATTAGATGCCATATAACCAGTTAGCATTCATATAAACAGAAAATACGAAAAAATAGATGGATAAAAAAAACAGCGTATTTATCGCGACAAGTTTAGACGGATATATAGCGGACAAAAATGGCGGAATCGATTGGTTGAATTCCATTCCAAATCCGAACAATGACGATATGGGATATGCGGAATTCAACAATGGAATTGACGCTCTTGCTATGGGACGAACAACATTCGAAACTGTAGTCGGATTTGATGTTCCTTGGCCATATACCAAACCTGTTTTCGTGTTGAGCAACAAACTGAAAGAAATACCTGAATCTCATAAAGACAAGGCGTTTTTAGTCAAAGGAACTCTAACAGAAATTTTAGAACAAATTCACGGAAGAGGATATGGAAGATTATACATTGATGGCGGAACAACAGTCCGGAATTTTTTAAAAGAAGACTTGATTGATGAAATGGTTCTTACCACTATTCCGATTTTATTAGGTGGTGGTTCTTCATTATTCGGAGAGTTGCCGAATGAACTGAAATTTGAACTTACTAAAACAAAAACATTTCTTAATCAAATATCACAGAGGCACTACAAACGAAAAAGATAAAATACGAAATGCTAACAATGTATATAAAAAATAGGCGAAATAGTGCTAAAAATAAAGCGTTTAGCTCGCATCCAACTTGGAGTCAATCCGAAAGTTTCTCGCTTCAAAATCGCCTACTTTTTATATACTAACCGTTGTAAGTAATGCGGAAATCGTACTAAAATTGAACATTTGAACTAAAAAAGCCAACGCTCAAACAGCACATTTATTTTTTTTTCCGACACGAAAGCCAACGCTGAAAAAAATAAAAGAGCTGTTTCTTGCCAACGCTCGGAATAATATTAAATTTGAGGAAAAAGATTAAAATTTTATGAGCTTATTTCAGAACTCTGTTCTAAACAAATATTTAAAAGGATTGGAGTCCGAAAAAGTTAATCAAGCTTACGAACGATTTACAAGCCATTTCCACAATCCGACCATTCAAGAAAATATCCGGAATTCCAAAGAGGAACAATATCAAGGCGAATTTCTGATTGACCTTTTTGTAAACGTTTTTGGATACGTTAAAAACCCAACACCTGACTTTAATCTCACAACGGAATTAAAAAACATAAAAGGCTCAAAAAAGACTGATGGAGCGATTCTAAAAGGAGAAAAAGCACTTGCAGTAATTGAACTTAAAGGGACTAACACAACCGATTTAAGCAAAGTAGAAACTCAAGCATTTGGATATAAAAACAACCAACCTGGTTGTAATTATGTAATTACTTCCAACTTTGAGAAGTTGCGTTTTTACATTGACAACGCAGTAGATTTTGAGGAATTTAATTTATTCCAATTAACGAAAGAACGTTTTAATATCCTTTGGCTTTGTCTTTCGTCTGAATATCTTTTAAAAGACATTCCCAAAAAAATTAAGGACGAATCCTTAACGCAAGAGGAAAAAATCACAAAAGAACTTTACAAAGACTACGCATCTTTCAGAAATGAGGTTTTTGATAGCATCCAAAAGGAAAATCCGCAATACGACAAACTAACCTTATTCAAGAAAACGCAAAAATTACTTGACCGTTTTTTATTCATCTTCTTTGCAGAAGACAGATTATTACTTCCACCTAATTCAATTAGGTCTATAGTAAACCAATGGACAGATTTAAAAGATAAATACGATGAGTATTTTCCTTTGTACGACCGTTTTCAAAAGTATTTCGGTTATATGAATTCTGGTTATAAAGGACAGCAACACGATATTTTTGCTTACAACGGAGGTTTGTTTGCACCAGACGAGATTTTAGACAACATCAAAATAAACGATGAATTACTGTACAAACACACAGTAAATTTAAGCAATTACGATTTTGAAAGTGAAGTAAGTGTAAATATTCTTGGTCATATATTTGAACATTCTTTAAACGACATTGACGAAATTCAAGCAGAAATTCAAGGAGTTTCAACTGAACAAAGCAAAACAAAACGAAAAAAAGATGGTGTTTTTTACACGCCAAAATACATTACCAAATACATTGTAGATAATACTGTTGGCAAACTTTGTGAAGAAAAGAAAATTGAACTTGACATTCAAGAAGCTGAATACGAAAAAGAGCGTAAAGGAAGAAAGAAAGCAACACTCAAAAACTTAACTCAAAAATTAGAAGATTACAGAAAATGGTTATTACAAATTACCATTTGCGACCCAGCTTGTGGTAGTGGAGCTTTTTTAAATCAAGCTTTAGAATTTTTAATTTCAGAACATCAATATATTGACGAATTACAAGCCAAACTCTTTGGAGATGCAATGGTTTTAAGTGAAGTTGAAAATGCAATTTTAGAAAACAATATTTATGGTGTTGACATCAACGATGAAAGTGTGGAAATTGCAAAATTATCACTTTGGTTACGTACAGCTCAAAAAGGGAGAAAACTAACGTCTTTAAACAATAATATTAAATGTGGCAACAGTTTAATTGACGACCCAACTTTTGCTGGAGAAAAAGCTTTTAATTGGAATAACGAATTTCCAGAAGTTTTTTCAAATGGAGGTTTTGATGTTATTATTGGTAATCCACCTTATGTTAGACACGAGATAATTAAAGAGTTTAAACCTTCATTTCAAAAGGATTTTGAGACATATTTAAGTACAGCAGATTTATATGTGTATTTCATTGAATTAGGTATCAAAGCTTTAAAAACAAACGGATTATTAGGTTTTATTAATCCAAACAAATTTATCAAAGCATCTTATGGTAAAAATTTAAAGCAGTTTTTAAGTAAATTACAAATTGAACAATTAATTGATTTTGGAGAATTAAATGTTTTTCAAGATGCTGTTACTTCACCTCTGATTTTGATAATTAGCAATAAAACATTTGATTATGATGCTAAATATCTTCAAATTCAAACTCTTAAAAATTTAGATATTAATTTTAGCCTGACAAATGAGGGAATAAATCTAAAACCTGAAATCTTTCAACAAGAAAAATGGAATTTAATATCAGAAAAAGAACTTTCAATTATAAATAAAGTTCAAAACAATGGTATTTCCATTGCTGACAACAAAGAATTAGATATTAAATATGGTTTAAAAACGGGTTATAATGATGCTTTTATAATAAGCGATGAAGTACAAAAAAATATAATTACAAAAGACCCAAAATCTGCCGAATTAATCAAAAAATTTATTGATGGCGATGATGTTCGGAAATTTGAAATTAGAAGTAAAGGAAAACATTTAATTTGTATTCCAAGTGGTTATACAGATTTACAAGGAGAATTTGAAAATGAAAATGATGCGTGGTTTTGGCTAAAAACTAATTTTTCTGGAATTGCAGAATTTTTAGAACCATTTAAAGAGAAAGCAAAAAAACGTAGTGATAAAGGAAAATATTGGTGGGAATTAAGAGCTTGTGATTATTACAATCTTATTGATAACCCAAAAATCATTTATCCAGAAATTGCAATGAGTTCACGTTTTGCATTTGACGAGGAAAGCACGTATATTAACAAAACAATATTTTTAATTAATAGTTCAAGTCTTTCCTTATTAGGCTTGTTAAATTCAAAACTAATTTGGTATTATTTAATGAATATTTGTGCTTCACTTGGAGACCCAAAAAATGGCGGAAGATTGAATATGCAAAGAATCTATTTAGAAACTATAAGTTTTCCAGAGTATTTAATAATTGAAAGTTCAGATTTGACTGAACCTGCTAAAACTGTAAGAACTTTATATACTTCTCTTAACAAAAAGATTAATCGTTTTAGAAAAAGAATATTAAACACAGAAAGTTTTGGCATTGACAAACTATCTAAAAAGCTAAACGAGTTTTACGATTATGATTTTAAAACCTTTTTGGCAGAACTTAAGAAAAAGAAAATCACATTAAGTCTTTCTCAACAAGACGAATGGGAAGAATATTTTGATGAATATAATAAAGAGATAAACGAGCTTAAAAGTCGCATAAATGGAATTGAAAATGAAATTGATAATTTGATTTATAAACTTTATGAATTGACTGAAGAGGAAATTAAAATTGTAGAAAATGCCAACGCATAAGCCATACACATTTACAGTCGCATCAGCCAATGCTACACCAAAACTGTAAAAGAGTATGTCTTGCCAAAGCACACATTTGAACTAAATAACAAACATCGGAAAACCAAGCAGAACGTGAAAAGCACTACTTACAACAACGTGTATAAAACATAGCTATTATAGGCTTTCCGAGAGGTTTTTGTATATTTACAAAGTACGCCAAATTTTTTATTTGGTTATATTTAGAAAAGAAAATTAAACATAAAAATAAAAAATTCGGCTCGTGCTAAATCCGAAAAGTTAGCGTTTATTTATACGCTACGTTTCATACACAAGACCGTTGGCGTGCATTTGAGAAACATTATGGATAAAAAAGCAAAATCAATTTTATTTAAAACTTATTGGAGTTCTCAAGGCTGGAAACGTGACTTTGAAACTGATCCATTAGATTTTGATTATGCTAAATCAAAAGGATTGATGTTTGAGCCTATTTCAATAACAATGAAAGAGGTTAAAACCGACTTAAAAAACATATTAAACCAAATCAGCACGAAAAAAATAACTGACGGATTTTTATCAAGTTTGACTAATAAAAGACTTGATTGGCGCTCTGCTATTGCTAGTTATTTCAATGCCAAATTAATACTTGAAGGAAAAAGAGAATTTTATCGACCTGGAATTTTTGAATACGAAAATGAAGACCTGAATGTTTTAAATTTTGAGCGAATTAAATGGAGCGGAGTTAGACATTCAGATTTATTATATAATTATCTTGATTTAAAGTTATTTAGTCAAGAAAATATTAGTGAACCAACTGAATTAGACATTAACACTTTTAAAGGAATTTTAAAATGTATAAATGATTCAGAGACTGGAGAATATCCAGGAAAATTAAGAGATAGACTAAAAGAAGTTATGAAAGGAAGCAAAAATGAACGTCATACAATAATGGAAATTCTTGGATGTTGTGAAATTTTAGAACCTAAAAGTTATGATAGACCAACAACAGGAAGACACGATTGGGCTTTTGTTGAATATTGGAGAGGCGAAGATAAATACAACAAAAAGATAGTTAATGAATACTTTGATCAGTATCTGAAATAAAAAAACGACACGCCAACACCGTATATAATTTATTGCTGGTTCTAGCCTACTTACGAAAATCCTCGCGGATTTTCTATTCGGTTTTTATTTGCTAAATTAGGTGCTTAAACCACGCAACAAACCATATACAAACACGTTGGGCACAATTTAAATGAACATAGAACAAAACATATTAAATCTGAAACCCAGAGAAGAATCTGGAAGTAAAACGGCAAGGAAATATACCTTTCAGAAAGACCTATCGTTATTTCTGTTATTGACTTTGCACGAGAAAAAAGATGATTATGTTTTTCTTTTTGATTTTCACGAAGATTTGGTCATTCTCGACTCTGAATCTAAACCCAATAAAATGGACTTTTTTCAAATCAAGTCAAAAGACTCTGGAAATTGGACAATAGGAAGTCTTACTAAATCTGAAAAAGACAAACTTTCAATTATTGGAAAACTATACACTAACAAAATAAACTTTTTTAAAAACACAAATTCATTAAACTTCATTTCAAATGCCAACTACAGTTTTAAAAAATTAACAAACGGTGATGATTCTTTAAAAAAATCAATAATCAAAGCAAAAGAACTTGACAAAGTTGATTTTGACAAAATCAATAATGCTTTAAAAACGGAACATAAATTAAAAGATGAACCCGAATTTAAAGATTCAACAAAATTCTACGTAACTAAATTAAGTAATAAAGATAGTTCAACTCATTGCCTTGGAGAATTAAATAGACTAATAAATAAGATAAATCCCGAAAACCAAATAAATGCGGAACTAGCTTATAAACAAGTTATAAATGAAGTTAAAATTAGAACAGAAAACACTGTTGGAGATAAAAGCTTTACAAATATTGGAGAATTAATTGAAATTAAAGGAATATCAAAAAATCAATTTTTAACTTTCTTAGAAAAAGCAGGATTATACAAAAGTGTAGAGCAAGAATGGGAAGAAATTAGAAGTTTACTAGTAAACTGTGGCGTAGGAGTTATTGAACTTTTTAAATATAGAAAATTTTGGAGAGATGTTACTGTAACTCTAATTAAAGACAGTAACAAAATCCCTTTAGAACAATTAAGAAAACAAGTTCAAATATCAATTGAAAATAATATTACTAGTGGAAAAATATCTGAAACTAGTAATCTTTTAGAAATAATAAACCATTGTTATGGTGAAATCTCATCTAATATTTACGATGATTACTTCATTAAATGTTTAATAATAAAAGAATTAAATGAACAAGAAAGGTAGTCTCAAAAAATTAGTTAGAAATATAAGAGTTAAAAAGAATGAAAAAATTATTCATATCGGAAATTCTATTGCTTTCTCAAAAAGAGAAAAAAGCAAAAAGAGTTGAATTCGATAGACATAGAACTTTAATTTATGGTAAAAACCATACTGGTAAATCCTCTCTTATGAAGAGTATTTATTGGACTTTTGGTGCTGAACCTTTATTTAATGTAAAGTTTAAAGGAGCAAATATAACTTCACTTGTAAAATTTGAACTTGACAATGAGAAATATCAAATAATCAGAGATGGAAAAAGGTTTTCAATTTATGATAAAAATAATAACCAATTAGGTGTTTTCGATTCTGTAACTAAAGAACTAGGTCCTTTTTTAAGTAATTTATTTGACTTTAAACCTTTGTTTCAATCTCAAAAAAGCGGGTTTATTATTCCACCACCTGCATATTTATTGTTGCCTTTTTATGTAGACCAAGATGAAAGTTGGAGCAAAAGTTGGTCTTCTTTTAAATCCTTACAACAAATAAAAGACTACCGAAACCAATGTATAAATTATCATTCGGGTATTCGTCCAAATGAATATTATCAAACAAAAAAAGAAATTGATGTTTATTTAAAAGCAATCGATGAAACCGATAAAGAACAAAAACTTACAGGAAAAATATTAGATGATGTTAAATCTAAACTTTCACAAACTCAATTTAATATTAATGTTGACGATTTTAAAGAAGAAATTACTGAACTTTTAATTGAACTTGAAAATTTAAAAAAGAGAGAGGAAAATTTAAAAAGTGATTTACACGATTTGTATCATTTAAAAGCATCATATGATGCTCAAATAAATATAGTTAAACAAGCAATCCTAGAAAGTCATAAAGATTTAGAATTTGCATCAGATAAATTACCAGAAGTAATTGGCTGTCCTACTTGTGGTGCAGAATATGAAAATTCATTTTCTGAAAGATTTGAAATTGCTCAAGATGAACAAAAAAGTAAAGACCTTTTAATCGAATTAAATAAAGAAGCTAAAGAAATTGAAGAGAAAATAAAATCTGAAACAGAAAAATTATCTTCAACTTCGAGCGAAGTTAATAGAATTGACCAAATTCTTGAAGAGAAAAAAGGGGATTTAAAACTTAAAGACGTAATAGAAAGTTCTGGGAAAAATCAAATTAAATCCATATTCACAGAAAGATATTCAGAGTTACAAAAAACCTTAGTTGAGAATACTATTGAGAAAGAAAAATTAGAATTAAAATTAAAAGGATTTGAAAGTAAAAAAAGGAAAAAAGAAATAGTTGATTTTTACAAAGCAACGATGACTTCGTTTCTAAAAAAACTTGATGTTCATTCTTTAACCGAAGATGAATATAAATCAATTATAACAAAAATTGAGGCAAAGGAAACGGGAAGTTCTAGACCAAGAGCTTTAATAGCTTACTATTTTACATTCTTTCATTTAATGAAAAAATACTCATCTTCTACCTATTTTCCATTAATTGTTGATTCACCAAATCAACAAGACCAGGATGTTGAGCATATAGATAAGATTATGACTTTTATCCAAGGTAATCAACCAAATGAAAGTCAGTTAATTCTAGGAATAGCAGAAACATATGGAGTAGATTTTAAATGTAAAACTATTACTTTGACTGAAAAATACAGTTTATTACAAAAAGATGAATTTGACGAAGTTTATGACGAAATGATTACTAAAATTGGTGATTTATGGCTATAAAAACTGTGCCCAACACCGTATATAATTTATTGCTTGGTTCTAGCCTACTTACGAAAATCCTCGCGGATTTTCTATTCAGTTTTTATTTGCTAAATTAGGTGCTTAAACCACGCAACAAACCATATACAAACACGTTGTAAGCAATTTGACCAAAACCAATGAAAAAGTATTTAATCTTACTTATTTTAATTTCAAATTTTTGTTTCGGACAATCTGAATCAAGACAAAATTTTGTCATAACATTAAATGTTCCAGATTATGAAAGAAACAATAATGAATCCTTTAAAAAAATTGCGACTGAAAACAAGATTAAGAGAATCAAATTTTATGAGGAAAAAGAATTGGTAACAGATTTGATTTTTGACAAAGAAGGTAACATAATAGAAGCTACGGACAAATCTAACAAAGTTATTAGCAAAACAAAGTTTGAGTTTGACAAACAAAACAGGCTAACTAAAATTTCCTTTTTTACACCAAACGGAGATTTTAAATATGGTTATGAATACAAATTTGATGGACCATATAAAACTGAATTTGAAATAGGAGATACAATTCCAAAGAGAAGAACAATCGAATTGAGAGATGAAAATATTACAATAAATTCTGATTATAACGAAAAAAAGGAATGGGAATTAAGTAGTGTTACATTCCTAAATAAAGATAAATCTTACGATAGAGAATTGAGATATAATGACAATGGACTTTATTCAGAATTTAAATATTACTATAATCCAAAATTAAAAAAAGGAGGAACGAGGGAAATCAAATATTTTAAAGGAATAAAGTTGAGCGAGGAAGAGTATTCTGCTTATAAAACAGACGAAAAGGGAAATAGAATTGAGAACTTTAATCCAAATAATTTAGAAACTATCTCAACTCGAAAATACAATGAAAATAATCAAGTACTTGAGACAAAATATTACACAAAATCTGAATATTTCGAGTACGGAGCTAATGGATTGGTAAAAACTAAAACAATAGAAGACAGAAATGGAACAACAGTACTGAATTTTTTCTATGATAATTCATTGCCAAAAAAAATAGAGAAAGTTAATGGAGATAATAAATTGACTTTTAAATACGAATATGAATACTTTAAATAAAAACTGCTTACAACAATGGCTATAAGTAATTGCTCGTTCTCGCCTACTTCTGAAAATCCTCGCGGATTTTCAGTTTGGTGTGTACTTGCAAAGTTAAGTGCTAACACACGCAACTACTCATAGCCGAGACCGTTGGCAACAAGCTGAAAAAATGAAAATCAAGTTACTTTTAGTATTTATTTGCACAATAACTATTTCTTGTTCAGTCAAGAAAGAAGTTTCAAGATTCTATGGAAAAGATTATACTCAAATACTATTAAAACCTGATAAAACCTTTGAATATAAAACTTATTTAGGTGTTGGTGGAGAAGTGAAAAGAATAGGAACTTGGAGTGAACACAAAGGAGATACTATTTTCCTGAACACTTATAATCAGCCGAAAAATAAAACAACGACTTATAAGGGAATTATAAATCCTGATTTGAAAAACAAAGTAATAATTTCAATTAGAGATTTTGAGTTAAAACTCGGACTTGCTTCAGTTGAAATCAATGACGGAGAAATGATAAAATCAGCAGATAAAAATGGAACTGTGGAATTTGAAGTTGACCAGATATATAACATTACCTATTATTATCTTGGAGAGATTAGCGAAAAAATAAAAATATCTAATCCGGAATTTAATGAAATTGATATTTTAATTCGTGATTTGGATTTAGAAATAGTTCCGAAATATTTTACTGATATGCCAATTGTATTAACAAATCGAAAAGTAGTTTTTTATCCGAATGATATTGAAAAAAGGTTTGAAAGGAAAAGAGCGAGTATCAAAAGAAAACAATGGAATTAAAAGCCAGTTGCCAACAACGTATATAATCCATTGCTAGTGCTGGCTTACTTACGAAAATCCTCGCGGATTTTCTATTCGGTTTTTATTTGCTAAATTACGTGCTAAACCACGCAACGTATCATATACAAAACCGTTGCCCACAATATGAAAAAAACTTTGAGACAGACATTAACACTTGGATTTGTATTAATCGGAATTGCTCTTTATGGACAAGAATTTAATTTTGATATTCACAATACAACACTAAATGAATATCTTGAAATGGAGCGGAATTTAGGCAGTGAGCAAATTCCGAATATCCGAAACCACATTTCTGCTGATAATGCGCAACCGATAAAATTTAAGCGTGAACAAAAGATTATTTCCGATTTAGTTGGACATTATTATTTCAAGAAAAAAGACAGTACAATGTCGTATATACTTTATGAATGGGACGAGAGTTTATTGACTTTGAATGCAAATACGAATGACAAAAAATCAAAGAAATATCAAAAGGCTCTTATTCGTAAATTCAACGAGTTAGAAAAAATGATTGCGGATATTTATGGAGAACCTGTTGCGGAAGGCGATTTATCTGACTTAAGAATTGCCAACGATGATGTAAAAGGCGGATTGAAAAAAAATGTGAAATGGTTTCCAAATGACAGTACGGAAATTGAAATGTACGCTAATCTTTCAAATTACTATGAAAAGCGTGGAATGGTTACAACTTCACCAACTCATAGAATTCGACTTTACGTAAGAAACACAAAAAAGGAAGAACGAATTACGCCTGAATTAACTGAAGAACGCCTTGATAGTTTAAATACAATTTCTAGAAAATTTATTGCCTCTTTAAAGGATAAGAGTTTTACCAACTCAAAAAGTTACTTGTCGGAAATGATAATTGACCAAGTGACGGATGAACAACTCATAGCACTAATTTCTGGAATTGATTTTGACAGAGAACTTGAATTGGTTTTCAGCGGAATTCAAATGGCTATGAACGGTCAAGCGTTCGCAATGCTTCAATATAAATACAATGACGACCAAAACAGTCCACCAAAAGAAATGATTAAGGTAATTTTCGATGATAAAAACAAGATTGTAGGAATACAACCAATGAAAATGCAAAACTGATAAAAAAATACTGTGGGCAACAACGTATATAGCTCATAGCTAGTTATTTGCTTAATCGAAGTTAAGGCATATTTGGAAAGTCGCCAAATTTTTTAATTTGGCTTATTGAGAAAAAAGATAATAAGAAAATTAAAAAATTCGGCTCGTGCTTAACCGAAAAAATATTGATAATTTGCACGCTACGAGCCATATACAAAACCGTTGGCATTCATTGAGCAGAACCGTTAAAAATGACAATTATGAGTAATTTAAAAGACATTAAATCGGAAATTGAAAAATATGCGAATGACTCAAATCTGACTGAATTACAAATCGTTGAAAAACTTGAAAAACATTATTTTGACAAAAAAGTAAACGAGAATTTAAAGCTATATAAAAAAGGACAGAAAAAAGTGAGCGAAATAACAAAAGACCTGAAAATCTCGCCACGAAAATTTTATGTGATTTTAGAAAAAAAGAAAATAGAACATAAGAAATATAAAAAAAGTGATTTAAAACAAAGCGTTTGATTTTTAGCTTGTTTGCGGAATCGGAAACTGAATTGAAAAGCAAAACCCTAATTGAATACGAAATTAAGCAAGTTGCGGAATTGCTCACTCAATCGGAATTAAAAAAAACAAATTAGTTATGATAAAAAAATACATTGGATATATATTAATTTTAGCATCTTTAGTCTTTGCTTTTTTTAGAGGTAAAAAACAAGGCGAATTAGATTGTATAGACTTTAACGTTCTGCCAATGATTGGTAATTCTATAACTGTTATAGTTTGCATTGGTTTAACTGTATTTGGTCTTATTCTTGTTAGAAAGAAATAATTACCAATTTTAGAGGAATTGAACATTTAACAATTATTGAATTGAAAATATAAATTTGAATAAAAACAACGAAATGCCAACACCGTATATAATTTATTGCTAGTTCTAGCCTACTTACGAAAATCCTCGCGGATTTTCTATTCGGTTTTTATTTGCTAAATTAGGTGCTTAAACACGCAACAAACCATATACAAAACCGTTGTGCGTCATTAAAACAAACCCTTGAAATCAGAATGAAATTATTAAATACAATCGAAATTGAACCTTGGGATTATGCGAAAAACGAATATGAATCACCTTCTGTTTCGAAAGCTGAAAACCCAAAAGGCTGGAGCGATTTCTGGTACAAATGTATTTCTGATAGTAATTTACAAGACTTACAACCGATTGAACTTGGCTCATACTTGGTTGACATAAATAAAATCGGAGAACCTGAATTAAAAACCATTATTGAAAAAGAACTTAAGGACGTTGATTTGTCAGATTATCAAGAATACGTTGGACAAATAATTGGCGGAATTGTAGTTTTAGAAAATGAAATGATAATACTTGAACCAACTTGTTGCGGAGATTTATCTGATATTCAAAACTGGGAAGAAGTTGGAAATACGGAATTAAATAAATGGACTCAATTATGGATTGGACATCCTTGGGTTTTCTACAAAAGAACTGACAATTACATTGCAATATCCGATTACACTGATTACAATTTAGAAGACTTTAAAAATATATCGGAAAAACATAAGCTTTCAGAACAAGAGCTTTTGTCTGAAATTAAAACAAGTCGGAAAAGCCAAATCGAATTTGAAAACCGAATAAGTAAAATTTTAAAAGAAATGGAAATTAATAATGCTAATGAAATTGCTAAATTGATGACCGGAAATAAATAACGAACGCACAACAATGTGTATAATTCATTGCTAGTTATAGCCTATTTACGAAAGTCCTCGCGGACTTTCTATCTGTGATTTATTTGCTAACTTTAGTGCTTAAACACGCAACGAAATCATACACGAGACCGTTGTAGGTAATTACATAAACTATGAAAATAACGACAATAATTTTAATATTTTTTACATTTATTTCGAATGCACAACAAAATTCTGAAAAAGCCAAAGAATTTCTTGAAACTCTAAATTCAGATAAAATAAT
>JBLWWJ010000012.1:0-22991 GCA_048268005.1 Ancylomarina sp. | reverse complement strand
TGTTACATTTCAAGTAAAAGGTCTGGAAGATTTATTGCATATAATAAAGGCTAAATACGCTACAAATAATGTCAAAACAATATATATTATATTTTCCCGCTTTTATTGTAAAAAATCGTAAATACTGAAATTAACAATTTTAACTATACTCTTTATACCTCTCAAGAACATCCAAGTGTTTATTATGCAGTTTTAGGTAGACTTCCAAAGAGAACATTATACCTTTTTCCGAGGTTGCGTAATGCTCTGGTAAGGGTTTATATTTCTCCATTAAAGACTTCTGGAGAGCATCTAATTTTCGAAAATAATTTAACACATATTCATAGCCAGAACTATCGATAGCTAATTGTCTTACTTCAGTGTTTAATAAAATAATATGTGATTCGTTGGACTTAGTAGTAAACGTATTATATAAATTATCATAATTCTCATAATACCAAATAAGTTTATCACGCTCTGAATGAGCCAATTGATAGTCAATCAAAGCATCAACTGCATACTCTGCATTTTTCTTTATTTCTAAAACTTTATCGATTTCTGAAATTAGATTATACACTTCATAATAAAGCGTATAGTCCATACACTCAAACAACCCTAAAGAATTTATAAAATTCCTTAAGTATTCAAAGCTCGCGTACCAGTTATTAAAGATATCTAAGCTTATTGTGTCTGGAAAGCGTATTAACTCGGCACATAATATACTATACTGCTCTTTAATCAATAAATATTCCTGACTGGGACAAAAGGTAAGAAGTTCGTCTTTTTTAAAATACAAGCGAAGTTCATACTTTTTATCTAATTCGATACCATTAGTAATACTATGACAGACATACATATCTTCTATCGTGTTATTACCTCTACTTTCAATATATAGGTCTAAGTAATAGCCCTTATACGAATAGAAAGTCACGCCTTCACACCCTTTATTACAGGATTCACATATACCGAAAAACACGTCATCAAAAGCAAAGCACCCTTCTTTTTTGGCTTCTTCAAACTCCGATTCTAATGCTCCTATAAATTGCGCCTTCGAAACATTCATATAAGATTTAGTGTCGTCTAAAAGCTGTTTTAGTGCATGTGTATCAAAGTTTTTGATAGCTTCGATGATTTGTTTTTTCATAGGTTGCTTTTTCTATTATTATATCAAGAGACAATGAAATCTTCAAATCGTTTTCCATTACACTTAAAACAAACTCCCGACTGAACATGATTATATTCTGGAAAAACGCCTGCTCCTGCACATCTAGAACACAGAATTAATTGTTGAACAACATTACCACTTGAGTCAAGTTTCGGAATTGAAGCATGTGCATGCAGTTCTTCATGACATTCCCAACATAAAGTAATCAAAGCGTTATCTGAATATTGCCACGCATAGCACCCCTCTTGATAGAATTTATGATGTACATGTAGACCTAAAACCATATCCCATTTCCTTTCTTTTAATTCAACATTATAAACTGCATCATAGGTTTTACTTGAGACCTTTCCTCTAATTCCATTCTCTATAATCAGTAATAAGTTTGAGTTTATTTCTATACAATTATTATCAATCATTTTAAGCCCTAAGATTTGAGCGCTAGTTTCCCCTTCCCTATAAAGAGCTACATAACTTTTATCAGTTGAAAACTCTGATTGATCAGTAAATGCTATTAGAATTTTATTTTTTTTCAAATCCCAAATATGCGTAAGATACTTCTCATTTTTAATAAATTGACTTTTAGCTGCATTAACAGGTAATTGATTACTAAAAATTAATCCGATATTATATTTTTTACTATAGGAAAGATTATTACAATGCTGGCATTCGTAATTATCTCTTTCAAGAATCTGTTTTCTCTTTGCTTTCCAGCGGTTATCTAATAATTGTTCTTGATATGTCATAAATTATAATTTTCATTAAGAATATAGAAGCCCTTAATCGATATTTGACGTAAAACCCTAGGGCTAAGCACCTTTTTAAGCTAGCATTTTTTCAATCTTCTTACACTATCATTATCACCACTCATATCTAACGAAGTCGGTTCTAAGAGATATAGAATAACGTCTTTTACGTTCAGATTTTTAATAGCAACATATATGAATTTATTTAAGTATATTATTTGAGCACATTATATCCTTTCCAACCCCAATCGTTTTTAGATTTATTAAACGATAATATCGATCTAACTTTAATCTTATCATCATTAGATAATTTGTTAAGCTCAACAACATCTGGTGGAATAAAAACACCATCTAAAAATCCAAAATTCTTACCTTCCGGTATCTTTAAAGCTCCAGAAACCTCTTTGATTGCTGGAACATCTTCCATAGATTGGACTTCAATTGTTTTAATTGTTAACGCTCTGTAAAACCCTTCATTGCCAATAGGTTCTATTCGCACTTTTAATACATCGCCAATTTTAGGATTGTTCAGCATCCCTTCGTAGTTAAAAAAGCCATGCAATGACTGATTTTTCACAAAATTCAATATGTTCTTATGCTGATTAACAAATTCTACAGCTACTACGAGTTCTGGTATATTACAATACAGTAATTCTTCCGCTTTTGCTCTATTCTTATTATAAAGTTCTTTGTTATTTGCATGTGCTTTGGTTTTAGCATACCAAGAACTTTCCGTTAAATTTGTTATATCATTTGGTATTCGCCATCCTTTGGACTCGCGAACAGCAATAATATTTTTTAATTCTGTTTTAGCCTCTGCATACAATGCCCGTTCCACTAGAAGTTTTGTAAAAGCCTGTCTCGTTTTAATTAAAAACTCATTAGGTGTTCTAAGACTTAATGCCTTACAGTAGCAAGCAAACTCAAGATCCTTATCATCAGTAAAAATTTCAGCCATTAGCCCCCAAACCCAAAAATCATTTTGTTTTTGTTTTGCAAATGGTAAGAAAGCATCAAGTACATCTTCTTTATTGCCCAAAGACATCAGCATTTGAGCTTTATAATAGGGTAAGTATTTATATTCTGGGTGTTTTTCTATAATAGCATCCAATTGAGGCAGAAATTGTTGAACTTTCTCTTTGTTTACTTCTCTAATAGCACCAAAGGCATCTTTAGGTTCTCCTTCAATCAATTTCTTACAGTAACTCCCATAAACTTTATCAACTAGTGCAGACAACTGTCTATTATTATATTCCTCTGACTGATAATCTGCAGGCATAAAGTTATCTAAGCCCCACCAGTCTGCAAAGTCTAAAAATCTAGACCAATTTTGAGCTCCTTTCTGGAAGGCATTCATTAAAACACTATAACTCTCTGAAGGCTTAGTAAAGTGAAATTCTCTAATATTATCGAAAATTTGATTAACCTTTGAAAAGTCAACAGGTTCTGTTTTTTGAATTTTAAAAAGCATACTTCCTATTTGATATGCAGAGGTATCAAAGATCATAACTTCCTCTTCTGGTAAATTTAGGTCTTTGAGTTTGATTAGGTTTTCAATGAATCCATCTACATTGATTTCCCTCACATTTTTCTTTAAAAACTCATAATATACCCAGCTAATATTTCGTTTACACCAAATATTATCCGGTTGGGCATTTAGCTCCTCTTTCGCCATAGCAAGCGCTTCATCTAATCTTCCCGATTGTCTTAATTCTTTGATTTCTTTAGCTGGCATAGTCTTCTAGTTTTTCTGTTAATAATAGCAATTTTTGGTCATTCTCACATTGATATGTTTTAGGCATTACCGTAGAAAAACGACCATTCTCTTTAAAATAAAATTGAATGCTAGCACTAATACTATCTGTAACCAAAAAGTATTGAACAAAATACTTTCCAACTTGCTCATCTATATTTGTTATTGCTATGTCTAATTCTTGACAACATGATCTCATTATAAAATATAAAGACTCCAAAAACTTAGCTCTTGGTTTATAATCTAAACCTAAATCGGTTGAATAATTTTGATTAAAAATAGTTTCCAATAATTCCTCATCTTCTTTACCAGACTTATTTTTAACTTCAAATTGATTAATAAAATGTCCTGAACCTCGATGACTTGCCTCTAAAACAAATTCTCTGTTCGAACTATTTTTAAGAGTATATTTTTCTAGCCAATCATTAGTTTCAACATTTATGATATCAAAATCTGTAGTTTCCAACGCATCTTTTACTTCCCAAAACTTTAAACTTTTTGCTCTGTGATGTTCTTTATTATGATAAGGTGAGCAATTTACATTCTCTAAGTACAAGGCGTTATTTGGTATTTTACCAACATTAATAATATTAGAGATCTTTAATCTACTAAAAGTTGTTAAATGTGGTGGATTAATTGCGAATATCGTATTTACGCCTCTTGTGGTTGCTGTATAACTCCATTTCAATACATCATTAGACAAACCGGTTCTTCCAGTATAATCTATAAACACTTTGTCCCATTCACCACCTTGTGCCTTATGGCAGGTTATTGCATAGCCATATTTAACTTTTAAAGCATTATAAAAAGGATCTTTTACTAATTCGTCTTTAAACTCTTTAGAACCTACTTTGAATTTTTCTAGACCTAATTGTTTTCTTCTGTCCTGTTCGCTATTAAAACGCATTACAAAATTGATATACAACATCCTTGTCATATCCAATGTTAAGTCTCTGTCTATACTATTTAATAAATTATCAATAATATAACAGCTTATTTCTTCATCAAAATGAGGCACTCTAAACTCAATTTTTCTAAATTTTAGTTTAATTATTTCTTGAGAGCGCTTACCATTTTTTTCAACGTATACGGGAGCAGATTGTTCTACAACATGATTTGAAACGTGTACCACCTTTGCCAAATCTCCATTAAACAGTTGTGTTTTGTAAGTATACTGATTGTTGTTGTTAATCATGATGATATCTCCTTCAACAATGTCCTTATTTTCAGAAAATAATTGTTCTCTTATCGCAAAATTATAATGGTAACATTGTGCATTTGAAAAAGATATAATTACACCATCACCAATTTGAGGATTTGGATACAGTTGTGTGTATTTATTAACTATATCGTAGGTCTCTAATTTAACAAAACTGCTATTATCATATTTTAATTCAATTGTACTTCTTGATGATTCCTTAAGCAAACCTCTAATAGTATTCGCGTTTTCTAAAATCAAGTTATCATCTTGACGCATAACTTGAGTTAATTGAGCGATTTGGCATACATACCCTAATTCTTCAAAAAAAGATAATTCTAATGCTTTAGATTGATTGTCTCCAACAGGAGGCAACTGCGCAGGATCACCTACGAATATAATTTTGTTGTTTTTATTAGTTTGAAATGTATGTGATAGCAAATCATCTAAAAGGATGTTTGTACCAAAATCAAAAAGCTCGTTTTTCGATTCTCTACTAGATATCATAGAAGCTTCATCTACAATTAAAACCCTTTCTGCATTATTATCTAAATCGATAGGAAATAGATACTTTATATCATGCTCTGCTAATTCTTTTGAATCTGAATTAATTGACTTTAAATCTTCTAATTTATAGATACTACTGTGAATAGTTTGACCAAAACCAGTTTTATCTCTTAATACTTTAGCTGCTCTACCTGTAGGCGCCATAACGTTAAACTGCTTTTTAGTTTCCTCTAAAAAATTTACAATACCTTTTATTAATGTTGTTTTACCTGTACCTGCGTAACCTTGGAGAATAAAAATATTATCTTCACTTTTTAAAAAATCACTTATTTTATCAATAGCTAGCTGTTGATCTTGGTTAATGCTTATATCTTGAAAGTGACTGTGCATATTTTTTGGTTTCTTATTTGATACAAATGTAATTTGGAGGTGTGCAGTGGATTTGCACAGGAAAATTATTCTTTCATTTCTTTGGTTATTTTAATTAATAAATCAATTATTAATAATAATTCATTCTGATCAAAACTTTTCTTCTTTCCATGTATATAATCATTTCTCTTATTTTTAATTTTATTTAAATTAAAAATTGCCCTATCATCAATTTCACAAACAAAAAAGTAATCAATTAATATACTTGCTAAAGTTTGAAACCAACTTGGATTGTCATTTCTATTATTTCTAATGAATTGACCTTGATTTAAAGCTGTACCTTGGGAAAATCTATATCTATTCATTTCTATTTGTTCAATTCCTAGAATGAAATTATAATTTGACTCTCGCAAATAATAATCTTTAAAAAGTTCTAAAAAATTATAACAATTTAAAAAGACAATATCAATTGTAGAAGAATCTAGAAGGGTGACTTTTTTAGTAGCATTTATCACAAGTTTAATTTGACTTTTCAAATGCATAATAAAAAGAGAATAATCAGTGTCGTCTTCATATTCCGAAGCATCTAAATTACTTGAAATAATTTCTAATTTAAGAAAAGCTTCTTTCAAAAACTTCCTCTTTAAACCCGTTTGTATATTTATTAAAAAAGAATTAATCAATTTTGAAGATAGGTTTTTATCAATACTATTTTCTGGTAGTTCTTTAAGAATAAAACTATCTGAACCTGCAAGTTGCAAAGCTTCTAAATTCCAGACTTTATTAGTTGCTGAAAATATAATTACCTGAATACCTGGGTTTATTTTTTTTATTGCTTTTAATATCTTTAACCCAGACACTTCTGAAATATCATTAACTTGAAAATCTTGAGGTAACAATCTGAAATCCAAAATCACTAAATCGATATCCTCTTCTTTTATTTTAACTAGTGTTCCTTCAATTAAGTTTTCTTGAGTAGTTTCTTTGTAATTTATATCTAAAATTTCAAAGTGTAGATCATTTATATCACCTAATATATATGAAAAGATTTCTTCCCAACCTTTTTCAGCTTCATCATCTATATATAATATCTTTGGCTTACCTGAATAATTTATTTGAAGCTTATCTGCATTTATTATTGTAGACTTACTTATTGGATATATTGTTTGTAAATATTTGAAATATAAATTATTTTCTATATTTTTTTCTATTCTATTAATACTTTCATCAGAAGCATTGATGGTTTTAGCCCAACGGTAAATTGCCCACTCATTAGCTATACTATGAGAATCCTCATAATTTGTAGGAGGATTTATAGTTACTTTGTCTAAATACTTATTAAAATCAAAAGATAAACCATCAGAAAGTTCTAAATTTTTTACTGATTTTTCTATGGTATCAAAAGCATATTTTGAAAGGTTTACATAAAAAACATTAGGTGTTAATAATATATTAGCTAGAGAAGAAAGTTTTAGTAGTTGTTTCTCATTGAGAGAACCCATAATTATAATAGGAGTTTTACGAAAAGACAAATTTGGGGTTAACCTTATATGATGGGCTAACCTTAAACCTGAAAATTCTAAAAAATTTTCGGTAATACTAATTGGAATTGTAATCGAATTTACTTCAACATTGTTTAATCCTTCAAGAGTTTCATGAATTCGAGTATCAATATCTTTTACATAACCATTATTAGGCACTTCTTGTAATTTAAAAAAACTTGAAGTGTTAAAGTTTTTTATTTCTTTAATCAGACTATTTCTAAATAAAATATTATCCATTTTTATATTGACTTTAATAAGTTATTTTGAATATCTTCTTTTAATAGTTGTAATTCATTTAACTGAATTATTCCATCAAAATTTTTAAAATAATTTTCTTTAATCCATTCAGGAACTTTTAATTCGGCAAGTATTATTGATAAAGGTCTAGGAGTATAATCTATAATATAAAAAATTAATTTATCCAATAAACTTACTTCCAAATTAATTTTCCAGTTTTCGCCAAAAGCTAACAGTAAAATATTTAAATCATCATTTTCTAAATAATTAATGAATGAGTTACTATACAAGTCTTTTGAGTTGATTGTTAATAAAATCCCATTTCCAATATTTTGCAAAGTAACAGAAGAAATACCTCCTGAAAACAAAACCAATGTTTTAGAATTTTTCTTAGCAAAATCAACTAGCCTTAAACGTTCATTTGCAGATAATGCAGATCTATGAACAATTATAACTTGAAAGTCGTCCAGTTGACTCAAGTTACTTGAACTCAATATTTTTTTGTACGTATTAAATTTTTCGAACCCACAAACATTCTCTAAAATCGAAATTTTATTTAGATCTTTATTCAACTTTTTTGTGAAATCTATTTGTCTATTTGGTCTGTCTTCTATTAATATTACTTTTTTCATAAATAAAATTTTAATAAGTATGTAAAACCATCACATAAATAATTCTCGTCCTTTTTATCTAAGTGTTTAAATTCACGATTACTGGTAAGATAATTAACTCTATAAACTTGTTCATCTTTAAATTCTCCTATAACAGAGAAATCTGCTAGATTTTTCAAGTTTTCGATAATAGTTGATAGATCTCCTCCTTTTGGTTTTAATATCTTTGGATCATTTATACTTCTTGTACATTTAGATTCTAACTGTGTAATACTCAATTCGACATAATTCTCTTCAAAATTTTCATCAATACGACAAATAATATTAGGAAACTGAGGACGTTTCTTAAAACTACCAAAAACAATTTTAATAACAGATTTTAAATATGGAACATCCGTAAAGAAAGAAACACCCTCAGTATCTTGTTGAACAAGGTTAAAATCATAACCTAACTCACTTGTCCATAAAAAATTAATCAGATTTACTAAAGCAGAATTATCTTCTCTTATTTCAATCTCATTTTTAAACTCGGATACATATTGATCAAATAACAATAAATTATGCTTAGTGTCTAAAGATTTTATATTTTCAGGAATGCTAAAACTGAATGGATCGTTTTCAGAATTCTTCATATATAATTCTAAAGGTTTAGAAGCCCAACCAAATTTTAATCTTTTTTCCCCCCAAACATGATAATATTTTTCGTCTTTTTTCTCTCCTAGCTTATTGTTAAATAAAAAATTAGAAATTTTTGCAGATAACCTTGGATTAAGCATCGTTAATTCCTTACTTATATCATTCCATTCTTCCTTAATCTTAATTGTAAATTCTTCAAAACTTTGAAATTTCCCATACTCCCAACTATGGGTAGTATATTTCAATGCTTTGGAATTATCTGAAAATTGATTCATCAATTTAACTAACGAAGGCGCATTATTCAATTTTGGAAACTCTAAGGGTATATTATCCTTTGTTTTATTAATCTGAGCTTCCTTATATTGTTCTGCAAAGCTCTTACTTTTTTTAGTCTCCCTCATATCAACCATATACTCACCCAAACTATTTTCTTTACCTGCTTCTGGCCATTTAAGATCAGGAGAAATCGATTTTTTATTGTGTATTTTTTCTTTTCTCTCTTCAACTAAAAGCTCAAAAGCATTCATAGGTTTTTCACCCTCACTTTTTACTTCATCAAGCCCAATTTTCTTTTTAATATTTATTATATCAACTAAAACCTGATCATCACGTTTTGAAAAACTCTCCAATTCCTTAGATACTAACTTTAGAAACCTATCTTTTTGAGAAGCACTAAACTTCTCGTTCTCCAACAGCTGTTTTATAAAATTAAATTTGTTCATAAATTAAAACATAGTGGTGTTATTGAATTTATAAATCTCCATAGCTTTCTCTATTCCATTTTCCTCCCAAGCCATAAGTGTTTTTTCAAGCATACTTTCAGTTCGAGTAAGCCTTGTAAATCGAGCATTTAACTTTACATACGTACTATCGCCATGCCCCTTTACCATTTTCAGGTACTCTAATTTACCCATCAGTACATTTTGGAAATTAGGTTTTCCTGTTTTTATATGCCCTTTGTCTTTAGCGTAGTCTCTTAGAAAAATGGATTCTGCTTTATTAAAACCATATTTTTCCCAATAATATAACCACATACGTAATTGCTTAATGTATTTAGAGTTAACATTAACTTTAGTATTCACTGTTAAACCAGTTACTTCTTGTCTAGTACCGGTTTGCTGCAAACGTGTTTTTTTATCGTTTAGGATTAAGTTTTGATCCTCAACAATTATTCTATTTAACTCTTTTAAAAACACTTCATTTTTAAATACATTTACGTGAGATGAAAATGTAATATCATCGGCATAACGCGAATAATTAACTTTAAAGCGTTTTGCTAAACCATTTAATCGTCTATCTAATTTTACACATAGTATGTTGGTAATTGTTGGAGATGTTGGCGCACCTTGAGGTAAGACGGTTTTTAATTTACCTTCAACTTCAAAAGGATGTGTACATAGTGATGCTAATAAAAAAGCTAAGGGCTCTAAATCTCCACTTAGATTAAAAGGTGGATACATAAACCCCAACTTAACTCTGTTTCTATCAAAAGAATGAAAAAAATCTTTTAAATCAATATTGTAAACATAGTGATTACCAACATGTTGTTTAGCATTATCTACAATAGACTTACCCAATACGAAACCTGTAGCTTTCGGGTGAGGCGTTGCTATACAATTTAAAATAACATTTAAAGGTTTTAAAATATGCTTTAATCCATTTACAGGTGAATTAATAATACGCTCTCCTCCGCTTTTCTTTTTAATTGAAAAACTTGAATAGCGCTTATCGCTATAATTTGGGTTAGTATAGTAATTAAGTCCCTTAAGAGTTAATGATTTAAAATCATCACCATACAAAAGCAAATTGACTTTGTTTATTAACACCAGCAAGTCATCCTTAGTCTTTAAGGACCTAAATTGCTTTATTAGTTGCTCTGTATGTTGTTTTTCTAGTTTCATTGTTTTAAAATTCTAGAAAACCTAAACGTCTATTCTTTTTGTATGATTTTAAACTTTACATATCTTATTAATATTACATTGAAATAATATATAATAATAATAATAATATAAAAAATATAATAAAAGCTATAAATAATTAGAACCAATTATGTGTTTTAAACATTGTGGACTAATTAAAAATAACATTCTTATTCCAATCGAATAAACGATTAGAATATATGCCGATCGTTGTTTAATTACTACTAATTAAACCAGCATACGCAATCAATAATTTTGGTTTAGGTTTTTCAAAGAACTCTGCAAATATGATTTGCTTTTATGCAGTGGAACTGCATAACATTTGTTATTTTTACTATTTATCTACTATATCCCTCTTACTTCTCTATTATAAATTTCATTAAATAACAAAGTCTTGAATAACGTGTTTGATTTATTGTCTGTCATTTTGTTATAAAAATCAAGTTTGGTATTTATAAAGTTTAATAACTCTCCATCTACCTCTTCTTCAAATTTATCTTTAATATTACTTTTAGAATTTTGTTTGTTAAAATAGGCCATTAGTTCATCATTCTCATATAGATTTTTTCTTACTCGGTTAAAGTCAACTTTGTCTTCTTCTGTTAACTCTAAACCAAACGTATCATTCAATACTTTTATAATTTTAGTCAAGAAATCTATTTCTTCTTCTTTTTCTTGTCCAGATCCTCCAGGTGTCATTCCATAATCTTCTCCATCTTCGGAAACTAGGTCTAGACTTGCTGTAAACTTATGTTGAATTTTATAACTATCTAATTCAATATCATTTACTACATCTACAGGTAAATCAGTTTTAACGTACGGTAACTTTTTAAGTAAGGCAGAAAGGAACACGTACTTTTTTTCTAAATCCACATCTGTAAACTGAATAATCTGACTTAAAAAGCGATAGATTTTAGTATAAGACTTTGCTGCTGCTTTAAACGCGTTTTTATCTTCATCCTCAAGCTCATTATCAAAGCGTTTAGCAATGTTTCCTAATATAGGCTGGATACCTTCCATATTGTCGTTTGGCTTAAAGAATATCTCTGCAAAAGCCTCTACTTCTGTATTATAAAAGACATTAAAACTATCTACTACATCTAAAATGGTGTATAAACTATTAGGATCGGTTTCATTTTCCTCTTCCATGAAGTTTTTTCCATAGAAATGCTGAAAATCTGCTCGTACTAATTCAGGATCGTTTACAAAATCTAAAACCATAGTAGAGTCCTTACCTCTTCGATTTCTATTTAATCGTGACAAGGTTTGTACTGTACTTGCTCCTCCTAGTTTTTTATCTACAAACATGGTATGTAGTAAAGGTTCGTCGAAACCTGTTTGAAATTTATTAGCAACAATTAACAATCTATTTGCTGGCAATTTTAAAGCTTCAGGAATACTAATTTTACCTTCTAAATTATTCATACTGTTTTCGGTATACTCCTCATTAGTATCAGGATCTTTTACTGTTCCTGAAAATGCTACTAAGGCTCTGTAAGGCAAATTCATTTCTTTTAAAATAGCGTCAAACTTTAGTTTAAAGCGTACTGCATGCAATCGTGATTTAGTGACCAACATTGCTCTGGCTTGTCCTTGTATTTCGTTTTGTGTTTGGCTTGTAAAATGCTCCAACATAATCCTTGCTTTCTTGTCAATAGCATGGTCTTGAAGATCTACATAATTACCTAAAACGCGTACTGTTTTCTTTTTGTCGTACTCTTTATCTTCAATTTCTGTTCGCTTTACTAATTTGTAATAGCGTTTAAAAGACATATAGTTTTGAAGTACGTCTTTTATAAAGCCTTCTTTAATGGCTTCCTCCATCGTGTACTCATCAAAAGCCTCAATCTTCCCGTTTATTTTTGTACCAAACAACTCTATAGTTTTTTGCTTTGGTGTTGCTGTAAAAGCAAATTGCGAAATGTTTGGCTGTTGCCCTTTTTTAGAAATTTCTTCAGCAATAATTTCATCTGATGTTTTAATATTGGCCTCGTCTTGCTCTGCTTCTTCTAGGCTTAACGCTTTACGCATTTGTCTTGACGATTCTCCCGATTGCGAACTATGTGCCTCATCAATCAAAATAGCATATTTACGATCAGGGTAATTAGTTACATTTTGAGCTATTACTGGAAACTTTTGTATGGTTGTTATTATGATTCGCTTTTTATCTTCAATAGCCTCTTTTAAATCTTGAGATGTTGATCTTTCGTCTATATAAGCAACAACTCCTGGTGTGTTATCTAATTGACGAATATTATCTTGTATTTGCTTGTTTAACACACGTCTATCCGTAACCACAATTACAGAATCGTATAAGGCCTTATCATCTGTATAGTTTTGATAAAAATTGGCTAACCTGTATGCTAGCCAAGTAATGGTATTTGATTTTCCAGAACCTGCTGAATGTTGTACCAAATAATTTTTACCAGTACCATCTGTTTTTAAAGCTTCTAAAATACGTTTTACAGCTCTACGTTGGTGAAAACGAGGAAACAGTAATTTGGTAGATTTTTTATCTTCTAACTTTTTAGTTTTTGGGTTATATACTTTTTCTTTATCGGTTTGCACACTTATAAAGTTTTGCACTAAATCTAGCAAAGAGTCTTTACGCAATACATCTTGCCAAAGGTATTCTACAGCAAAACCAGTATCTGAATGGTTAGTTAACCCTGTATTAAATGGTAAAAAGTACGTAGATTTTCCTTTTAACTCTGTTGCCATAAATACTTTTTCGGTACCTACTGCAAAATGCACTAAGCAACGTTTAAACTCTAAAAAAGGTTCGCCTTTAGGGTCACGATCTTGCATAAACTGTTTAATGGCGTTGTGATGGTTTTGACCTGTTAAAGCATTTTTAAGTTCTGCGGTAGCTACAGGAATACCGTTAATAAATAAGACAAAGTCAATCTCGTTATTATTACGATTAGAGTATTTTAATTGACGTACAATAGCTAAGCGGTTTTTAGCATAAGCTACTTCGTGTTCTGGTGTTTTGTTATTGGCTGGTTTAAAGTAAGCCAAATCTAAACGCTGCCCACGATCTTTTACACCATTTCTTAAGACTTCTAAGGTTTTATTTTTAGTAATATTTTTGGCAATATTTTCTACTATTTTAGCATCTACTAAAGCGCCATATTGCTTGGTTAACTCCTCGTATTTCTTAGGTTGCGTATCCTTTACAAAAGCAACAATTTCTGAAGGAATAACGCACAAGTCTTTATCGTACAAATTAGGCGACACACTATTGTACTCTTTAACCTGGTTAACCAAGTAATTTTCTATATGTGCTTCGAAATGGATTTCTTTAGTTCCTGATGCCATTTTATGTTGTTTTTTACACTTGTTTTTTTGTTCTGGCCCAATGATGGCCCAATTATTTTTGTTAACTGGACTAAAGGTGGCCCAATTTAAACCCTTGAAAGCACCTTTATTAATAGGTGATAATGATTTACTAACCGTTTTTAACTCTATTTTTGGCCCAATTTTTAATCTACGTTATCCCTATCGTCCTCCTTGTGGAGTGTTAGAAAAGCAGAAACCCATTTTAGGTACTTCTCCTACTAAGATTATTTCCACTCTATATGATGTCCTTCAGCCATGGTTTACTTTTTATTACCAATCTAGTGTCGTACTTGTTTGCTCTGGGTCACTGCACATGCATGGGTCTTCTTGACAAGCACCACAGTAGGCTTTGCTTGCTTGTATTGGTTCTACTAGCTTGTTGTCTGTTTGTAATAGGTTTGAGTTTTTCATGTTTAATTATTTATTTTATGTTGTTTTTGCTTGCCAATCTCTTACATCTATTTTCCCCGTTACCGCCTCACTAATAATGGATTGACGGTAGACTTTTAGTTTTTTGATTTGAACATTAGAATTTTTTATTATTTCATCAATATTATTAGCCTTTTTCTTTATATGATTAATAATAATTTGTTGCTCTCGTATAGTTGGAGGAATTGTTATTTCTAAATTATTATATTTCTCAGCAGATATGTTTTGTATTGTAGCTTGAATGAAAATTGAATTTTTCCAATTTTCATAAATGTTTGATTTTGTAAAATAATATAAAAAATCAGAAAGTATTTTATGGTTAACAGTTGCTTTTATTAAATAACCAGCAAAGCAGGCTAAACCATTATAATTTTTAAATTGAAAAGTTTTACCAACAGTTGCTCCACTTCGAGCAAATAATATATCTCCTTCTTTCAATAAATATTCCTCAGCTTTGTCCATAGGTAATGATTTAAAAGTATTTTTCTTTAAATTACCATCATTTCCAAAATCGGTTATTCTAATATATCTTGGATCTTCTTTATTTTCATCTTCAGCTGACTCATTCGCTCCATATTTTAATTTATTTGAAACCAAAAATTTCAACTTGACAACCTCCCAATGCTCAGGAATTTCACCCAACCACTCAATACCAGAATCTTTTAGTTTGGCATTTGGGTTTAAACCTTTGGTAACTGCTTCGTTAATTATGGCTTGGCGTTGTGCTTGTAGTTTTTTAATTAGTTGCTCCTTTTTTTCTATTAAGGCATCTATAATTTGGGTTTTGTGGTCTAGGTATTTGGCTATTTGAGTTTGTTCATCAATGTTCTTAGGAATTGATAATGGGAAATTTAAAAACATTGGTAGTCTTAATGAATCTACAGTTGACTTCGCTGACAACTTAAGAACATCATGAATAAAGTTTTCGCTAATAAAATAATACAAAAATTTACCATCAATATTCTTAAAATTGTATAACATATAAACTCTTTGATGAAAATCAAATTTTTCATTTACATAATGCCAAATTTTACAAATATCTCCATCTCCTGCGGTTAAAATTGCTTCTCCATCATAAGAAAATGTTCCAATTTTTTTGACATCTTTTGAGCGTACATAAAATGGATAAATCCCATCATCTGTTTGATTTACAGTATCTTTATTTCCTGTTGCAATATCACATAGATATCTCAACCTTACTGTTAACCAATCTTGAGGTATTCTACCAATCCATTCAATTCCACTTTCTTTGTATGCTTCGTATGTCTTCATTAGGCTAACAAATCATTTAAAAGTGAAGTAATATCTTTTTCAAGTTCAATAATTTCTGCTTTAATTTCAGCAGCAGGTTGTAAGCCTTTATACTCGTAAAAGTATTTGGTAAAGTTAATTTCATAACCAATACGTGTTTTATCGTAATCTATCCATGCTTCTGGCACATGAGGTAGCACTTCATTAGAGAAATAGGTTTCTATATCGTCTGTTAATGGTACGTTTTCTTTATCACGTTTTTTAGAGTCTGGTTTTGGGTTGCCTTTACTCATTACTAGTTTACCATCTTTGTATAGCGGTTGTTCTATGGTGAGTTGATAATAGCCAAAATCATCATTATTAAATATTTTACAATGCTCGCTTTCTTCAAAATTGGAGTATAAGTCTAACAAAGCTGCAATATGTGTTTCAGTAAGTTCGTTACGTTTGTTCCCTAAACTCTTTTTATTAGAGCGTGCAAAAATGTGCTCGGTTACTTCTTTACCTTTCGCATTGGTACCTGTTACTTTACTAGCATTTCCGTTAATTAACTGTACTTTACCTTTACGGTTTTCGGCTTTTTTATTGGTTAAAAACCAGATATAGGTATTAATACCTGTGTTGTAAAACAAATCTTTAGGTAAGGCTACAATACACTCTAGCCAATCGTTTTCTATAATCCATTTACGTATGTCGCTTTCGCCACTTCCTGCATCACCAGTAAATAATGGCGAACCGTTGGTAACCACACCAATTCTAGACCCATTGGTTTGGTCCATTTTAGAAATCATATGTTGTAAGAACAATAATTGCCCGTCGCTGGTACGTGGTGTTCCTGCATAAAAACGACCTGCTGGGTTTAGTGCTTCGTTTTCTATAAAGTTTTTATCTTTTTTCCATGTTACTCCATAAGGTGGATTTGCCATCATATAATGAAACTGCTTGCCTTGAAACTGGTCGTCTGTAAACGAGTTACCGTGTTTTACATCTCTAGGGTTTTCACCTGAGATTAAGGCTTCTGACTTTGCTATAGCACAAGACTGCTCATTTAATTCTTGACCATAGGTTAACATGGTTGGTTTGTTGTTGGAATCTTTACAAATTTCATCCAATACGTAGTTTTTACCCAAGTTCACCATACCACCTGTACCACAAGCAGGATCAAAAATAGTACGTATAATTCCTGGTTTACAAAGCTCCTCTTTTTCTGGTGTAAAGATGATGGCATTCATTAAGGCAATTACATCACGTGGTGTAAAATGCTCTCCTGCTGTTTCGTTGGATTGCTCGTTAGAAATACGAATTAACTCCTCGAACACATAACCCATACTGTGGTTATCTATAGTATCTTGATGCAAGTCTATTTTACAAATGGCATCAATCATTTCATACAACAAACGGTTTTTTACCAATCGCGCAATAATTTTATCGAACTGAAAACTCTCTAAAATATCGCGTACTTCTGGGTTAAACCCGTTTAGGTAATTATTGAAATTAATCTCAATGTATTGCGGTTCGTCTTTTAACGAATTAAGCGTGTGTTTTGAAGTATTGTAATACGTTAAACCACCTGCTGCTTTTTTGAGGATTGGATCTAACTTGTCTTCGCTAACTTTATCTTTAAAATCGTTGTAACTTTTACGAACGTTTTCGTTTACGTCCTCAAGCATACAATCTAGCCTACGTATTACTACAAAAGGTAATAGTACATCTCCAATTTCATTTTTCTTAAAGGCATCGCGTAAGACATCGTCTGTGATTTGCCAGATGAAGCTTACGTCTACTTTGTTATTTATGTTACTCATTTGTTATTTAATTCTTTGAAATTTTGGTTATCAAATTCATACGATTTTCTAATTGTATATCTTTTAAAATTTGATAGCTAGATGTTTTTTTTATTTGAGGCTTGGAAATATATTCATTATCTTCTGATAATTTTTGATGTATCTCTTTAGGCTTATTTTTGTTAAAAAAACGAACAATGCTAAGGATGTCAACATTAATTTTTAATGCGATATCCTCCATACTTTTAGCAAAATAATAGTCTTGTTCATATTCCAATACTTCTTTTTTAAAATTAGTAAAATATTCTATAAACCTAGGAGAAACTACAGTTGAATCTGACAACCAACCATTTGTTTTTCCAACAATGTACTTATCTGAAAACAAATTTATATCAAAGGTTCTACAATAGTACTTAATCATAAAAATTGTAATTTTATTTTCTTTGCAGAAATCTCCTATTGTGGTTTTATTTGTTGTCATATATCTTATTTAATACAAACCTATATTTTATGTGTGCAGTTGATTTGCGTTGTTAGTTTAAATTTATGATTTTTATCTTCTCCTATTCCGTTATCGTTATCTTAAAAAAAAAATCACTATTCTTTTGTAAATCTTTAATTAATTCTCTTGATAAATTAAAATTATCCTAATTTATAATAGCACAAGACTACTCATTTAACTCTTGACCATAGGTTAGCATAGTTGTTTATTCTTTTAAAGAAATCAACGTATGCTTAGAAGTGTAATAATATGTTAAGCCTACGTCTATTTCGTTATTTATGTTACTCATTTGCTTCTTCTTCTTTTAAAGCTTTCGCTAACATAATTCTTGATAAATTTCTTAAATTGGCAGAGACTCCGTTCAATCTAAAAACTACTAAATTACCAGGGAGCCATTTAATTAATCCTGCATCATTACAGCACATATATTTGCCGTCTATTGGTTCTACAGTGGTTTTAAAAAACAGACAATCTTCTTCTGGATAAAAAAACCGATCACCCACTTTTAAAAGGTGAGAAGATATTTTTCTGTTCATTAAATTAATTCTTCCTTCAATTTCAAATTTCACATCTGCCATAATTTATTTTTTTTATTATTGCTCATTTGTAAATGCAGCAATCATCTATTTTAAAAACTCTAAGAATTTATAATCTAAAGACTTACCCTATATTGCTAATATATGCCTAGACTACTGTTTTACAAATATATATTCTATGTATGCAGTAGAAGTGCGTTGTTAATTAAAGTTTAGGAAGTTTGAAACTTTGTCTCCTTCTATTCCGTTATCGTTAGCTTTAAAAAAATCAATATTCTTTTGTAAATCTTTAATTAACTCTCTTGATAAATTAAAATTATCATAATTTGCTAAACTTGAAAAACTCAATTCTCTTCCTTTAGTTATTACTTTTCCAGTGGCATTAAAATAATTAAAAGTATCACCAGAATACACTCTTTGATAATTAGTTAAAACTGTTCTATCATGTTCCGCTTTAGTATCTTGACCTCTTTGATCTCTATAAGTAACTAAAGTGAATTTTGGGCCTACATTAGTCACTTGTTTTACAGCTTTTCTAACAGACGAACTTATTTGATCGTAGGCGACACAGTTGACTACATTAGTATATATCACAATATTAATTTTTGAATTAGATTTTAGTGCTAATGTTTTTAGTAACATTTCTAGGTTACTTGAAAACAAACTAGCATCTGATGCAATATATGAATCAACAATTACTATATCTGTAAGTGGCAATGAGAAATCCTCTAAATCTGTCCATGATTTGAATTCATCTCCATTTATTCTTAGTTTTTTTTCAAATAAATAATCGTTTTGATTAATAAATAATTTATTAAATATTTCAATTTCCTCACCAACTTTCCCTACCAAAACACAACCTGAATCCTTAAATTTACCTGTTTCATCATCTTCTAATAAATACACAGAAGTTAACTTATTTGAACAAAATGAATTTGAACTATTTGATTTTAAAGGTCTATTAGGCTCATTATAATCAAACTTAATCTCATTGTCTTCTCCCATTCCTTGACTTAGTGTAGTAATCCAGGTAAGCAATAAAGGATTTCCTTTTAAATCGTTTTTCGGAAAGTTAAAATATACATTCAATTGTTTTTTTAATAATTTATTACAGTCATCAAAAAGCTCATGGCTTTTAGATTGTATGAATGAAATCAAGTTAGATTTATCTATATAAATATCCATAATTATAAAATATCAAAAGCTAAATTAGAACTTACATCAAAAAAACCAGGACCAAATTCATTTGCGAACTTTCCATCTTTCCTATATTTCATTTTATACGGACCGTTGTCTTTATCAAAATAATATACAGCAAATGGTATGTTTTTAAGATTACATATATTGTCTTCTATTAGATTTTTTACATGTATTTGTGATTGTCTCAATGTATATTCTGAATGCGTTTCTATAATAAACTTAATATTATATTTTTGAAATGCTTCCAAAAATAATTCTGCTAATTTAGATTGCAATGCAGGATGTAAATTAGCTTCAGGTTCTTCTATCACAATTAATTGTTCTCGATTATTACTATATCTAAAACTTGAATTTTTTTTCGTGTTGTCAATACTTAAAGCAATCTTAAGCAAGATTCCGAAAATTTGTCCTGCCCCAAAACCTTTATCTACCATATTAACCCACTCTTTATCTTCTAAAACTAAAATTTTTGAGGCTACTCCGTCAATTGATTTTATATCATAATTATCGCCAATATTAAATTCTGGCATCCAATCTTTCAAAAACTTATGAGCGCCACTCTTTTTGTTTATTGGGTGATTAGAATACTCTTTTATTAACTCATTAATATCAGTGGATGTATTATTATTAATATATAATCTAGTTTGGTTATTTCTATGCGGACTTAAATGGTCTACAGAAAAGTATAAAGCAGAATGGATTCTTTCTCCAAGACGAAAGGCTTGGGCAGACCCACTACCAATTCCAGCTAATTTAATTGATTTGTCATTATCTCTTAAATAACGAGGAAGAACACGCCTAACAATTCTATCGATTGTTCTTTCTGCTGGATGAAAATCCTCTAAAGAAAAGCTTGGTCGATAAGTTATTACTGATTTTTCTGTAGGAGTATTTTCTTCTAATTTTTTATTAGCAATTCGAAGCTTCTTTTTTGACTCTGTTATTTCTTGTTTTAATGAAATTATTTTTTGCTTGTTGTTTTTAATTTCTTTTTCAATTAGAAATAGATTCACATCTAAAAAACTAACACTGTATGTTTTTTCAGATAGATCTAAACCAAACTCCTCATTCAAAAAATTTGAAGTCAATTCATCAATTATCCTTGTTGGATTTACCTTTGCTTTTAATTGCAAAGCCTCTAAAGCTAATATTGTGCTTCCTCTTGTTACACCAACAAATTCATCAATATTTATTTTTCTTCTGGAATCCGATACGATATTATCTAAATAAGTTGATTTTAACACAATTAATCCATTCTCTCTTTCTGTTAATTTCTTTTCTAATTTTACTAATAACTTTTCATCTTCATCTAACAAGTTTTTAATGGTTTGAACCAAAGCCATATCTTTGCACTTTACTTCATCATCTTTTGACTCTACTCGCCTCTCAATCAAAGTGTCATCGAACTCCAATTGGTAATTTAAACCTCCTGTATTATAAATTACAAGTTTTGCATTATCATCTCTTTCTACTTCCAATTTTACTAATTTCCCTTTAGTTTTATCTTCACTTGGTTGAAACCAAAACCTAACATCAAATCCCTTATTCGAATATTCAAAAAATAAATCTTTATTATTGTGTGCCTTATTAAGTCTATTTATAGCATTATCATAACAGTCAATTTTGTGCATTCTCGAATTTTCTCCATTGAAATCTAATTCAAAATGGTTATCTGAATTGATATGATCTTCTAATAATAAAAGTGATTTTAAAATTGTAGATTTTCCAGAGTTATTAGTTCCAGTAAAAAAAGTAATTGGCGCTAAATCTAAGTCCCAAATTTCTTTAATCTTTCTAAAGTTAGATAATTTTATATTTTCCATTTCTTACTTTTAAATCTATATTAATAACTCAAATGAAAATTTCTTGAGTTAAAAGTTAGCTTCTTATTAGACCTTCTTAAATGTATTATTATCCAAAACTTAGATAAAAACTATTTTAATTCAATCTACCCGTATATTTTAAATTGACCTTTTGGCTTATATCAATTGTCAAAAGATTAGTTATTCCTTAATGACAAGGCAAATATTAAATAAATGTATGCACTTATTCTGCATAGTTGTAATTATTACTTGTTTCTTTAATTAATTCAATCATTTTCAATCTTACCTTAGCTGGCTCTAAAATTTCTAAATCCGGACCAAATGCCAAAAGTTGTTGATAAAGTTCTTGATTAGGTATCACCTCAATCGTCATAGAACAATTGGATTGATCTTCTTTATATATTTTTTGTGTTCCATGTAAAGGCTTTGTCAACACATAGTTAATACGCTGTTCTGAAAACCTTAAAACTATTTTTTCTACTTTACCTTCTTCGGGTTTGGTTACACCAATAATATCATCAAAATAATCTAACCAATTAATGGTACTTGGTTCAAACTCTTCTGCCAATTCCTCTATCGACAAAATGCGATCCAACGGATAGTTAGAAATAGATTGATATTCTTCATTATAGCAAAACAGAAACCAACGGTTGTTAAATTGTTTTACATGATACGGATAAACGACCACATTAAATTGCGGTTTCCCGTAAGGTTCATAAATAACACGTATCTGTTTACGTTTTAATATGAGATTAAACAAGATTCCTATATGTTCGCGTCCCTTTAAATCTAAATTCTCTTGGTAACTAACAATCCCATTATCACCATTAGCTACTAAATTAAAGGCTTGTTCCATACGCGGAATAAGTTCCTCTAACCAAGAAAACTCTGCACGATGTTTATAACGTGATAAAATGGCAATTGTAGTTTCTAATTGCTCTATGTCATCGACATTAAGTGGATGGTTAGCTATCGAAAAGTTTTTGTCGAAATATCGGAATGCTTTTTTACGTCCTTTTTTTAATGATTCGTCAAATTCTATAGCCCAACCTGCATCTGATTTCATATGATCGATATCATATTGAAGTTGACGTAACTTGATACCCTCAGTCCCTAATTCAAACAAAACATTATTTACTTCATTTAAAAGATCCACATAATCAAACAAGCGATTATGATTGCTAAAGCAACGATCTAAGATAGTATAACGAATTTGAGCATGTCTATTGGTGGCCATTATAAACTATTGATTTGGTTGGAATGCATTAATTTTTCAAAAATTAAATCGTCTGCTTAGATATTTATGCTACTGATTGTCTTCTTCTAACGCTTTTGTTAACAGTATTCTTGATAAATATCTTAAATTGGCAGAAACTCCGTTCAATCTTAAAACGACTAAATCACCGGGAAACCACTTAATAATTCCTGCATCACTACAACACATAAACTTGCCATCTTTTGGT
>JBLWWJ010000011.1:0-29636 GCA_048268005.1 Ancylomarina sp. | reverse complement strand
ATTAATTGCTTTGTAAGTGCTCATCTGGAATATTCCTGCGGAATATTCTCAGGTTCGTAAAAGTTTACTAATTTAGTTGCTTAACCACGCAACTAATCATACACAAACACGTTGTGTACAATATCCACGAAACCGTAAAAATGAAAAAAATACTGATTCTAATATTGACTTTTTTACCTCTGACTTTACTCGGACAGCATCTAAAATGTTGTGAATCGGAAAAAGAAGTGGAATCTTATCTGAGCGGAAAATGGAAAATAAAAAATTCGGACTTTAAAACTGTTTATCACTACTGGTTTGAGAACGGAAAAGGAAATTTAGAAGATTTTGAACCGGCAGAAAACGGAGAAGAAATAATTGTTGAGGATAATCACTCATTCGTAGAAATAATAAAATACGAAAACGGATTTAAACTTAAACACACCTATTTGTATGGAAACTGGATTTCGGAATTGAAATACTTGAATTCTAAAAAACTGATTTTACTAACAGACGGAAAAGAAACGGAATATTTTAAAATTGAGGAATAAAAATACTGTACACAACATCGCATAAAAATAATGCGTAGATTAGTGCTTAAACAAAGAACAGTGCTTTTTTGCTACTTCTGATTTTCCTGCGGAAAATCCTCGCACACAAAAACGCACTATTCTTATACGTAACCGTTGTAAGTAATTTTGACCCGTCCTGAAATATGTATACACTAAACAACAAGTATATGTATAAAAATGATGGATATGTAAGACGTTACAGCGAAAGCTTTAAACTCAAAGTCCTTGACGAACTCTCCAAGGGAAACCACTCCAAAAGACAAGTAGGACTGCTCTATGGCATACAGCCAAGCACAATTAACGAATGGATAAAAAAGTACAATCGTAAAGATTTAATGAACACCCGTGTACTCGTGCAAACAGATGACGAATTAAGCCGTATCAAAGCGCTCCAGAAAGAGCTCAAACAGCTCAAGGAACTTCTTATAAAGAAAGACCTGGACAAGCTGATTGATGATAGCTACCTAACCGTGGCCGCCCAAAAATTGGGCTATAAAAATGTTTCAGAACTTAAAAAAAAACTAAACATCAAGCACTAATGGAAACTATAGACAACAATCCAAAGGTAAGACCCTTCAGTATTGCTGCTATCTGCGATGGCTATTGCTTGAAACGTGATGCGTATTACAAATACAAAAAACGATATGTAAAGCGAAAACAGATTGAAAAAACAGTTATAGAACTGGTTAATGAAAGACGAAGGATCCTACCCAGAGAAGGCACACGAAAGCTAATGAAGGCCCTACAAGAAGGCTTTAGAAACAACAACCTAAAAATAGGCAGGGACCAGCTGTTTCGTATACTGAGAGAGAACGAACTATTGGTCAGACGAAAGAAATATTCATCCAGAACAACCAACTCCTACCATAGATTTTATAAGTATAACAATATCATAAAAGATGTGGAAATAGAAAGACCCAACCAAGTATGGGCGGCAGATATAACCTATATCAGAACCATAAAAGGCTTCTGCTACCTGGCGCTGATAACAGATATGTATTCTCGTAAAATTGTAGGATTTGACCTGAGTGACAGCCTGGAACTGACCGGTTGTGTGAGAGCCCTCAAAAAGGCACTTTACCAGAACAAAGCCATTAAAAACCTAACCCACCACTCAGACAGAGGCATTCAATATTGCAGCAATGTCTATACGGATGAACTCAAAAGAAGAAAGATAAACATAAGTATGACAGAAGAAAACCACTGCTACGAGAACGCACTGGCAGAAAGGGTTAACGGAATACTCAAAGACGAATTTTATCTCGACCAAACCTTTGCCAGCGTGGCAGAAGCGCAATGGGCAACAAAAAATGCAATCAAATTATATAACTCTAAAAGATTACATTTATCTTTAAACTATAAAATACCTAATAACGTGCACCAAAATGCAGCTTAATTTTAATCAATAACCTGTAGCCGTATTTTAGGACGTGACATTTGAAAAAAACAATAATCATATTAATAACATTGAGTTTCGGACTCTTCTCTTGTGAGTCTGACAAAAAGTATTCGGACTTTAAAGAGTCTGACTTTTACGAAGTACAAGGATTTATTAATTATGCAAATCCGACAAGTAATTCTTTCGACAGTCCGACCGAAAAAAATGTGAGCTTTACATATTTTTTAGACAGACCAAATCCAAAAACTGGAATAGAGAAAAACTTGGAAATGTTCGAGGCGCAAAAAGGATATCCATTAATAGTTCTTGTGCATAATGACGATGAAAACATAAGCTTTTATGGTAGAGTTGGAATTCTAGAAAATATAAATGATAAAGAAAAAGAGTTTCTGAATAATCATTTCCAAAATGAAATGAATAAAATAAAAGAAAAAACGCCCGATTACATTTACAACGCATTAATAAAAGATACGATTACTGAAAACCAAACTGACGAAAAATAAAAAACTACTTACAACACTGTATATAAAAAATGCGTAGTTTAGTACTAAACCAAAGGAAAGTGCGTACTTGCTTTCATCCGATTTTCGTTCCGAAAATCCGCTGACACAAGCACGCACTTTTCATATACAAAACCGTTGGCAACAATTTGCAAAAAACTTGCTGTATTCAATAACTTACGTAACAGATTAAGAATGAATAAAATACTACTTCTGCTTTTTATAATTTGTCAATCATGTGAATCACAAACGAAAATTGAAGTTAAAATAAATATAGATGAACTTGGAAATATATCAATCGCCCAAAGGTTTGATAAACCTATAGATACGCTTTTATTACACTTAAAGTCTCAAGTAGATACTTCTCAACTTACCTTTATAAAAAGAGTAAAAACACCGAAAGGATATTATAATAAATATTTAAAAAAAAAGAATCTTGCTACTATAAATTATAAGTATCTTATTCCAAGAAAAATAAATAAAAACCATTTTATTACAGATTCTGTTTTTTATTTCTCAAAAAACTATATTGCCTACAATAGCTCAATTAACAATAATTCTATAGGTTTGAAAATAAATCTACCTAATAGTTTTTCACTTATTAACCCATCTAATAATGAGTATAAAACTGTATTTGATTCCCCAGATATAATAGCTGGATTATTTAGTAAGCAAATTATAAAAGGGTATGAAGTATTCAGCCTAAAAAAGCATAAAAAAAATAAACTAGAGATTGTAAAACTAATCGATGATTCCTATAAGTTTTTTAGTGCAATTTTTGGTGAAGCCACTAAAAAACCTCGAATAATTTTCATGCCATTACAGGGCTCTAGACAAGGTAAAAAAATAGATAATGCTATTCTATTAAATGAAAATTTTTTAAATAGTGATGTCTATGATATAAGAGTTGTTGTTCATGAAATTGCTCATTTATGGTGGAGCGATAGCTTCATTTCATTTAAAGAAAAGTTACTAACAGAAGCTTTTGCAGAATTTTTAGCTTTATATTATTTAAAGTCAAAGGATAAGCCTGAATTGGTAAAAGAATTATTAATGGATAAAAATTATAAATGCGAAGTCTATAATTCTTTCAGTCTTTTAAACAAACCTCAAAAAACTCTTTATGAAAAACGTGATTTATCATATAGTTTTATCACCCTATTACTGTTTCATATACAAAACAATGATAATTCATTTATAATTAGATTGTCCGATTTATTTAACACTCATAGGAAAAATAAAACAAGAATATCAAACAAAGAATTTGAAAGTTTTATTACAAGTTTTGGTTATGTGAATATTTTTGAAGAAAAAACTTTATTACCGGATATTTATATTGTCAAATCTGGTGACAGTCTTTCTATAAATTCAACAAAAAACATAAAAGGTAAAGTCCCTGTAGAGTTTACATATACCAATTCTAGTTTAATAGATTCTTTAGATTTTTCTTCTTCTAAAAAAATTAAAATAAATAATATAAATTTAAATAAAATAATTATTGACCCTAATTTTACGACTATTCAAGACTCTAGGCTTAATGATGTTTGGGTTGAAGGACAACTTTCGTTTTTTCATAAAAGTAGTTATCAGCCAATATTAAATACTAATATTAAAGTAACCTCTATTGCATCTCAAATATTGTCTTACCTGAAAGGCAATATAAATATAGAAGATATGGATATTGATGAAACAAAGGAAGATTGGGTTATTTCTAAACTTAAAAAAATTAAAACAGACATTAATAATAATGCTACTAACTTTTTACTAGATGGTGCTTCTATAAATTTTGTTAAAGAAAACAATAATAGAATAGAAATTAAATTAATATTTTATGACGAAAGCCATGATAATTCATTTTATCTAGATTTTAAAGCTTATACAAATGATAATATAGATTTAATTACCCATATCACGTATAACTTATAAAATGATTATTTAAAAACTTCAGCAGAAAGAACTTACGGCACAAAAACTGTTGCCAACACCGTGTATAATTAATTGCTGCATTGAGCTTACTTGCGAATATTCCTGCGGAATATTCACAGGTTCGTAAATGTTTGCTAACTTAGTCGCTAAACCACGCAACTAACCATACACAAACACGTTACCCAACATTTGAATCTTAAAACCTTCAAAAATATTTATGACTCAATTTCTTACTCATTATAAAATTCAATTATATAATATATTAATTCTTTTTCTATGTATATTTTTTCTTCAATGCAAGAATCAAAATAAATCAATAAAAGTAACTGACGAGACAAAAAAAAATAGACAAGATTCATTAATAAAAAAATATGTAACTAATTGTGCTAAAACCTATAATTATAGATTTGAAATGCAAGAATGGCAAGACTGCTTGAATCAAGGATTAAAAATTGACAGCACGGTAGCTTATTTTTGGCAACAAAAAGCTATGCCATATTTTAAAGCAAAAAAATATGAAGTAGGTATGGAATATTTAGATAAAGCAGTAAATTATGATCCAGAAAGTTGGTTAAGTTATCGTGCATTTATCAAATGTATATTTTCTAAAACATATAAAGATGCTATTATAGATTTTGAGAAATGCATCGAAATGGAGGGTAATTCTTATGTAATGGACCATACTTATAAATTTCATATTGCTTTATGTTATTTACAATTAAATAAATATAAAAAGGCAGAGGAAATTTTTAAAATAGATATTGAAGAACAAGAGAAAGAATGGGGAGAAGCGCATTTTTTAGATTTATTTTATTACGGTATTAGTAAATACGAACAAAATAAATGGGAAGAAGCCATTGCTATATTCGATAAATCTTTATCATCATATCCTAATTTTTCTGATGTAGAATACTATAAATCCATGTGCTTGCTACGTTTAAATAAAATTGAAGAATTTAGAACTTTATATGACAAGGCAAAATTGGATGGAGAAATGGGATACACGATATCTGAAGACAATTCTATATACGAAACATATCCATACCAAGTAAGATGGTAAAAAACACTTTTTCATTTTATAAAAACATTTGAATAAAAAACGTTGGGTAACACCGTGTAAAAATAATTGCTTGGTTCTCGCCTACTTGGAAAATCCTGCGGATTTTCCACAGGCTCGGTCAATGTTTACTATTTTAGGTACTTGCCACCGCAACTATTCTTACACATAAACGTTATGTGGCATTAGAGCAACACCTGAAATAAATTTACATAGACATCATAAAAAAATTTAATTGAAGAAATCAAGAGGTTTATTATATCCAGCATTACATAAGTTTTATAGTGCCTTGAAAAGTTTGGAAAAATTTGAAAAAGGGTCAAACTTTTTTGATAATATAAGCCACTTAGATAATTTTTTTTCAGAATATAGGAATATAACTTTTGTATTGCAAAAATCCTTAGCTAAACCTGATTTAAAGATTTTATATGAGAAATTACGAGACAAATATCTCATAAATGACGTTGGCAAATGGTTTGTGGGCAAACGTAACAGTACGGTCAAAGAACAACCATTCGATTTAGAAAAAAGAATTTTAATAAAAATTTATTCAGGCAAAAACATTTATTCCTTACCTGAATTTGTTTTTACAATAGAAAATGATGTGGAATATTCAACTATTGTTGAATCGATGAGGGATACATTGATGGATTCAGGTCAAATAGAAGTTTTCTTTTCCGCAGAGTTTCTATTTTATGAGAGAGGACAAACACAAGATCTTTTTGATAATTTTATTTTAGGTATTACACAAATGAAACTTCTTTTGTCTGGTATAAAAAAGGAGTTAAATGAAGATTGTCTTTTATCAGAAGAACTTGAAAAAAAGATAGAAGATTTAAATTTTTATAGAGTACCAAAAGATTTTCTTTTGGTAGACGATTATATATTCAATTGTAAATATCAAAGATTTGAGAAAGGATCAAGAGCCGCATTAGGTCTTGGAAATATTAACCCAAGATCACCAATTGAAAATTTAAACAAATTCACAACTGATGGAGATACTTTACATAAATTTCAGTTGATGCATTTAATAATTTTCCAAATGTCGAAAAAACTAATGCCAACCGTAATGTTAGTTTTTAACGATAATACTTTTGAATTAAATAGTTTTGAGTCTTCAATTAAAACTACAGTTTACAGAAAATTTAATGAAATAGCCCTAAGAATTGAAAAAGACCATATTGTGAGTATTTTCTTTGTGACTGAAATGTATACTTACGATATAAATGAAATAAAATTTCTTGATAGTCAAGAAAGAATCGAATATGCGAAGAATGAACTTCTTACATTTTTTATGATTGATAACCAGCTGGCTATTAAATCAATTTCTTACGATACAGATAAAATCGATGACTTTAAATACATTGCGAAAACTATGGCTGAAAAGACAGATGAGAATATATTACCAGCATTTATGAATCCGGTTAAATTAGAATTTAAAAGGCTGTTGGAAATAAATAGTGACTGAAATAACGCCACATAACACCGTATATAATTTATTGCTGGCTTCTCGCCCACTTACGAAAGTCCTCGCAGACTTTCTTGGTCGGTAATTATTTACTAAATTAGTTGCTTGAAACACGCAACAAACCATATACAAAAACGTTGTAAAACATTTAAGAAAAAACCTACGAATGAAATTTTTGTTAAAAATATTAAAGTGGATTGGTAAAATTATAGCTGGATTTATTATCCTACTATTGATATCAGGATTATTCTTTCGATTATTTAGTTCAAAACCAGTACCACCAGGAAAATTAGTTGATGTCAATGGAACTAATCTTCACATAAGAGCAGAAGGTAAAAAAAATGATTTACCTACTCTTATTCTTGAAGCAGGAGCAGGCAGTAATACAGATATGTTGCATTGGATTGCGGAAGGATTGAAGAAAAATATGAGAGTTATTCGTTATGATAGAGAAGGAAAATGGTTTAGCGAATCAACAAAAGACAGCGTTACACCAGAATTTTATGCCAATCAACTACATCAATTACTTGCGAAAAGTGGCGAAAAACCACCATATATATTAGCAGGACATTCTATGGGTGGACCATATAACCGAATATTTAGAGACTTATATCCCAATGAAGTAAAAGGAATGGTCTTTATAGATTCGAGTCATCCTGAACAATGGAATAGATTAGCACAAAAAGAGTTATTTAGTGAAAATCAAATATTGCTCGTAAAAACCATTGCAACCCTTTCGGATTTGGGAATAGTTGGAGCTTACAATAAACTATTTGAATCAAAACCTGCGAATGATGGCTTACCAAAAGATTGTCATATTCGTGCACATAATCTTACTGCATATTCTGGAAAGGTTTTTCGTAGATACATAAAGGAAAATGATATTAATGATAAAGTTCTTTTGAGAGCAGGTCAAACCAAAAATTTAGATTCTTTACCTGTATTAGTTTTTACTGCAACTGAACAGTATAAGGAATCTCAAAAAGAAAAATATAGAAATCAAGGAATAGACCCAAACGAGCAAATTAAAATATGGTTCGAAATGCAAAAAGAATTGAAGGAACTATCTACAAATGGGAAACAAATTGTTATTGAGTCTAATCACGGTTCAATAATTACAGAAAAAGAAAATGCAGAAATAATTAATAAAGAAATATTATTAATGGCTGAAACTATTAAGTAGAAAAAAACGTTTTACAACACCGTATATAATTTATTGCTAGTTCTAGCCTACTTACGAAAATCCTCGCGGATTTTCTATTCGGTTTTTATTTGCTAAATTACGTGTTTAACCACGCAACAAACCATATACAAACACGTTGCCAGTAATTTAAAAAAAAATATACCCACTAAAGGGTATTTCTAAAGTAAAGATTAATATTTATAATTGTAAAAAATAGATACGATGAAACAAATTCTACTTTTTCTTTTTCTTATAACTTTTTCATTTTCAAATGCTCAATTAATTTCTACAAGCGAGAAAGAATTTACCAACAGCTATAAACTAAAATACAATGGTGGCACTTTTCAATACAAAATTACCGTAAGTGCCGAAGCTAAAATGATAACTAGTGCTGGCGGACAAATAACACTATCGCCTTACGTTAAAGAAATGACCATTTTATCTTTTGAAAAAGACGGCATTAGTGCTTCAGAAGTTCCATCTATCAATTTACCAATGAATGTTTCAGTAAATCAATTGGATTGGGTCGATATGGATGTATCATTTGTAGATGGAGGAAATAGTTTTAATGTCAAATGGGATGGATTTTCAAGTACCCACATTCATAATTGGAAAGAAGGAATGACCAAATTAGGATTGAACTGCGACCCTACTTATCAAATAAATTGCATGCCGTTTAGAACTAGTTTTAATAATATATGGCTCTCTCTTAACGATGCCTCCTTATCAAAAGGTGTTTACAGAAGCTTGGCAGAAACAAAACAAATGGCCAGCGCCATCAATGCCTACAAAAAAGAGCAAAACGAAAAGGAAAAGGAAGAAGAAGTGGAAAAAGAGGAGGAAGAGGAAGAAACTATGGCCGTTCTCACTTTTGACCAAGATTTTTTAGGAGATGACAATATTTCTTCAAACAGTGCAAATGAAGTTGAAGATTTTTTGAGCGAAAGCAGTAATTCTTCAGGTGGAAAAAATGATGTTGATGATTTTTTGAGTACGAGCAGTAATTATCCAGAAGAGAAAGAGGAGGTTAAAGTAGTTGAAAAACATTTTGATCCTAGCGGAATGACTGAACAAGAATCTGTACAATGGATTAAAGATGTTATTTCAAATTATTCCCCTAGTTGGGCAATTAGATATAACATAAAAGTTTCTCCTTGTGAGATAAGCTACTTTATTAAGATGAACAATATTACTTTTACTATGCCTATTATAATTGATGAGATTAAACTCGTAATCAAAGAATCCGGTGCTAATTTTTCTTATTCAAAAAATCATGTTAAAAAGACTTCTTCAAGTACTACTTTGGCATTTCCTACTGGTGAGGATATGTTTTACTTGTCTGGAATAAGCAGGAAAGATGGAAATAAAACTTTTCAAATTTTAAAACATTTAGGTACATTTTGCCAGTAGTCATAAAATTTACACTTAGCAGTTTAAAAACGCTACTTACTTGTTTTAGTTGTAGAAACAGAATTAAGATACTTTTGGGAAGTAATCAAATAAACGAAACAAGACTTTTCAAAATCCAATAAGGAAAAATATAGCTTGTTTAAGATATTTATTAATAATTTAGACTTATGAAAAAATTTACATTACTACTTCTATTAGCAACATCACAATTAATCTTCGCCCAAATCTCAAATGAGACCAAAAACGAGATCCGTATCAAGTTTGAGCAGGCAAAATCTAATTATGAAAATAAAAACTACCAGGATGCATTAGGTACTATCGAAGAAATAGAAATCCTAACAAATGATAAACGTATTGCCACAGCACAAAACCTAAAGGTAAAAACCTTAATTGGTCTAAAAGAGTATGGCGACGCCAAAAAAGAGTTAGACGTCTTAAAAAAAATGAACCTTTCTACAGATATTATAAAGGAGATTGCCACTTATGAATCTAAAATACCAAATGAAACAGAAATTGTAGCTAAAGAAGAAACTAAAACCAATTCTTTAAATTTTAATACAAGTAATCCTAATTATACAGGAAGCATTGCATATATAAATACAACAGACCTTATAGAACAGATGGATAATGTGATGGCAATTATATCTCAAATTAATGAAATAGAAAATCGCTTAAAAAGCAATATTGAATATTCTGAAAAATATAATTTAAAAGAAAAATTGAAGAACTTGACTCAAAATAGGGATACAATTTATGAAAAGCTTAGAAAAGCCATTCAAAAAGTAGGTAGAGAACAAGGTTTTGATTATGTAATCGATAGTTATGAAAATGGTATGCTCGTAGTTTCAATTGGAGGTAAAGACTTAATGAATGACGTTAAAATAGAACTTGGGTTATAAAAAAAACTACTGGCAACACCGTATATAGCAAATAGCGGAATTTGGTCCTAAAACGGAAGTTCCGGCATTTTTGCTGGGTCGCCAAAAACCAATTTATTTGGTTTATATTTGTGAAAAGGTAAAACCAAAAAATTGGTTTTTGGCTTGTTTTGTGACGGAAAGGTTCGTGTCCATTTGCCCGCTACTTGCCATATACAAACACGTTGTAACACATTTGACCAAACCTACACTATAACCGAATAATTGAAAACAGAAAAATCCATATTAGAAAAAATAATAACGGGAATTGCAATTCTTTTGAGCGGATTCTATTCATTTTTTGGACTTGCTGAATTTTATAAAATTGGAATTAAAAAAGAAACCGAATTTTATCCTTTTGGCGGAGAAGGACCTGTTCCTTATTATTACAGAACGGCTGAACTTTACTCGTACGTGAATTTGACTTACGGAATAGCTTTCGGAATTTTAATCGGAATTGGAGTTTGGAGTTTGAGAAAAAATAAAATAAACGGATTTATAATTTTTGGACTGACTATTTTATTGATTATGTTACAGATTTATCACGGTTGGGCTGAATAAAAAAACGTGTTATGTAAGCTTCCCTTAAAACCGAACTGTTTAAAAGTAGAATAATTATCTTAATTTTAAACAGTATTATGAGAAAGAGTAAATTTTCACCACAGCAGATCGCAAAGATCCTAAAGGAGTTCGACAACGGAAAGAGCGTAGACGAGATCAGTCGCGAGCACGGCGTGAGCGTTGCCGCTTTTTACAAGTGGCGTTCCAAGTATGCCGGCATGGACTCCAAAGAACTAAAGAGGCTCAAGGAACTTGAAGAGGAGAACCGACGGCTCAAACAGATGTATGCCACACTAGCCCTAGACCATCAAATGGCCAAGGAGATCATTGAAAAAAAGCTCTGAAGCCCTGCCTTAAGAGAACTATAGCCAATGAACTCGTTCATTACGGTATCAGCAGGGCGTGCCGTGTTTTAAATATGAGTAAGAGTGTTTATTATTATAAACCATTGCCAAAGGATGATACCGAGATAGAAAGGGCACTACAAAAAAAGGCTGAGCAACACTCGGAAGAGGGTTTTTGGAAGGCCTATGACAGATTGCGCAACGAGGGGAATGTTTGGAACCACAAGCGCATGCACTGAGTTTATGTTTCATTAGGGCTTCCCTTAAGACGAAAAGTAAAAAAGCGATTGCCTGTGAGAGTAAAAGAGCCATTAGAGGTTCCAGATATCCTTAACCATACTTGGAGTATGGACTTTGTAACAGATGTTCTGGAGAACAAAAGACGATTTAGGGCATTTAATATCATCGATGATTATAACAGGGAAGCACTGCATATCGAGATTGATTTTTCGTTGACCAGTAACCGTGTCATATGGGTACTCAACCATCTGATAAATAAAAAAGGAAAACCTAAAAAGATCAGGATGGACAATGGCCCTGAGTTCATCGCCCACATTGCCAGTGTCTGGAGCGAGATGCACGAGATAGAGTTTAAATATATACAGCCTGGAAAACCTACCCAAAATGCTTTTGTAGAGCGGTTCAATGGTTCATATAGAAGAGGTGTCCTCAATAAATACATTTTTGAGAACATAGACCAGGTAAGGGAACAGACACAGATATGGATGGATGATTATAACCATCATAGACCACACGATGCCTTGGGCAATATTGCACCAATAGAATATGCGAAAAGGCAACATGTCGCTGCCGCGAGGCTCATTTTAAAATAAATTGGCTTTTAAACAGAAATATGAAGAGAAAGCCAACCTCTTTTAAAACGGAAAAACTATATATTTGGATTAACAAACAGTTCTAAATTGGGGAAGCCTACAAAGACACACTTCTATTTATGAGGCTTATGATTTATTTATAAATCAAATAAATGAAAAACAAAGAAATTTAGATGTGCTTTTTATAACGCAAAACGGGAAGCCTTCAGAAAAACTTTTAGGACTAATAACCATAGAGGATATTGCGCCATTAGTAAAATAAAATAAAATTAATTAGCTAGTTTTTATTTAGTTTCCTTAAATATGGATCAGTGTTAATAACATTAAATATTGCTATTGCTATTTTTTTTGCCATTAGTGGAGGCACGGCATTCCCTATCATTTTATAATTATAGCCCATCGATTCTTCAAATTTATAATCTTCTGGAAATGACTGAATTAGAGCAGCTTCTTTTACGGTTATAGTTCTAGCTTGATCTGCATCAGGGTGAATAAATAATAAGCCATCTTTTTGAAGGTGAGCTACTATTGTTTGTGATGGCTTTGACCATACCAAATTTCGATATTTACCATGCTTGGAATTTTTGCCCAATAAATTATTATAAAAAGCGACTTTTTCTTTTGATGTTTTCGAATTCATATTTCCTAAAACCCATTCTTTAAAAATCTTTATATCTCGTTCGTTATGAAATCTTGGTAAGTGAGATTTATCAAGATTAGTATTTCTTATCGCAGTGGAATGTGAGAACCTTCTACCGCCAATTTTTTTGACCTCAGTAGTAGGCCTAAATTTAGGTAAGTGACCTATACACTCAAAAAGAGTTTTTATATTCTTTGTTTTTTGTTTTTGTATTTCTTTATATATTATGTCTAAATTGAATTTTTCCGATTTAGATTTCTTTTTAACGCCTATAATAATAACTCGTTTTCTATTTTGGGCTACTCCATATTGGCTAGCATTTAAAACTGTAGACTCTAGTTTGTTCGGCTCTATTATTTCATAACCATGTTCATTAAACGATTCATAAATTCTTTCAGTTACTAGTTTTCCTCCAGGGCTAGCGCTTAGAATCCCAGGAACATTTTCAAAGACAAACATATTTGGTTGAAAAGCATCGACCACTTTAATAAAACTTTCAAACAAATAATTTCTATAATCTTCCTGCATAGAGTTTTTGTCTTGAGCTCTACCAGCAATTGAATATGCTTGACAGGGAGGACCACCAATAATTAGGTCAACATTTTGATTACCAACTAAACCTTTTAAGCCTTTTTTTATAACTGATTCTGCGTTTGTTTTTCCGTATACATTAATCGTTTCTTTTTTCCAATTACCATTTATAAGCTCTTCTACTTTTTGAATATCAAAATGAACAACTCTTTTTTCTGCATCATTAAGATTGTGTTTCCATTTTTGTTGGAGTCTCTTTCTTAAGGTGTTTACCATTGGCAATTCCCATTCTACGTGAGCTAGAGCATCAAAATATCCTGATTGTAAAAAACCTTCCGATAAGCCACCACAACCTGCAAATAGATCAATAAAGGTTAATTTATTTTTCATTATTTTCATATACTTTGTCAAGTGCTAGTTTAAATTTTTCTGCAAACACATTCCCTAATAAAGGTGGGACAGCATTACCTATTTGTTTGAATTGGTTTCTTATGTTACCTGTAAAAAAGTACCAATCGGGAAAAGATTGGATTCTTGCAGCCTCCCGTGGAGTAATGCTTCTCGGATTGTTTCCAGGATGTACATATGAATTGCCATCTGTTTCTAGATGTGCAATTATTGTTTTTGAAACGTTTTCAGGGTCTAGTTTAAAGTATTTATCGCCAAAACCGGTTACTTTTTTATTTCCGTTGTCATCATAAGTCACTCCATAGGTGACCTTTGATAAAGCTTTAGCGTTTAGCGGGTGATTTAAATATTTGCCAGGTACTAGGTGTTTGTAAATAAAGAGATCTCTTGCATTATTATATCTAGACTTATGGTTAAATAAGTGTTTTGGTTTAATAAGGTTGCTCTTGTATGTATTAATCTTATTTACATAACTTATTTTTTCATTGTTCTTTAATAAGAACTCATAAGGTTTATCTGACACATTTTTGCCAAAACTATTTCTGCTTGTAAATGGAATTTCAGCTTCTTCGTTATAATTGTTGGGTTTAGGATTCGCCTTAATTTGCGGTAGATCTGATATAACTTCCTTCAGAATTATTGGTTCTTTTTTAGATTCTAAAATTTTATTGAAGATGTCTTGAGATGTAATGTTATGCTTAAGAGATATATCTTTTCTAACACCAATAAAGAATATACGCTCTCTATTTTGAGCTAAACCAAAATCTTTGGCATTTAAAACTTCAGAAGCTACATCGTAACCGTAAACTCCTGTTTGGCCTAAAGATTTTTCAATTAAATCCCTGTAACCTGAAGCAGAAACAAGTCCCTTTACGTTTTCAATTAATACTAGCTTAGGTAGGAGTTTTTCAGCAAATTTCAAATAGTATTTGAATAGTTGATTACGAGGATCGTCTATAAACCCCTTGGTTCGTTCTTCTAGGTTTGCCTTTTTAGACCTGCCTATCATTGAAAACCCTTGACAAGGCGGCCCTCCAATTAATACATCTACATGGTTAATTTCAGACAGCATCTTGTTGATTTTTTTATTATTTTTTAATGAAGGTGTTTTTTTACGTAACTCTACCTCTTTAGAGGTTTCAATTACCATATGGCCCTGTATATCATATGTAACCTCTCCATTTCCAAGATGCTCATATAACTCTTTAATATCTCCTAGAATAACCCTGTCGGTACAAGTTTCCGGGTGTGTTATTCTCAGGTTTTCTTTTAGAGTATTCAGTGCAGGTTCAGCAATATCATTAGCAATTTCAAGATGAAATCCATTATTTCCGAAACCAATAGTTAGGCCTCCTGCTCCTGCAAATAAATCGACGTAATTATATTTTTTCATAAATAGAATGGCAAATATAAGCTCTAAAGTACAACTATGTCCTACTTAGTTTATATTCATTTGATGTATCACGAATTTTTTATCGAAATTGTTGACGAAAAATAATATTTCTTTTCCTGTTACGCGGTTTCAACTTTTAAAATAACTTGAAGCTAAACTTACGTGTTTAAATTCTGGACTTTCTCCATTTAATAATGCTTTTCCTATTTCAGTAATTGAACTAGTATACTTTAATCCCTTATTTCTCGCTAATTGCTCATGTCCCTGAAATACAGTTGCTATATTTTTATTGTCACTAATTGCATTACCATAAATTGTCATAATTTTATTTAAAGCTGAAGGAATTGATAGGTCTGGTTCAATATCTATTTGATCAAATATTGAATTAGCATTTAGTCTTATATTAGAAAACAAGTCATTAAAAAACTTAACACCTTGTTCAGACAGTTTCTTATAAGTAAATAATTCAGTGACATAAAGACTGAAGAGTCTTTGACTGTATTGTAACTGGACTTCACTATTAACATTATACATTATAAGTGCATTTTCTAATTTTGAGTAATATGCTTTTGTTTTAGAGTAGAGGTTTACCACTTCATTTAATTGACTAAAATCTACTTCTTTACTTTTCTTAGTTTTGGATTTAGTAAATGTGTACTTTTTTAAGATGGATAATGCATTGTTGGATTTTGTAAACTCTTTTAATTCGTCACTTTTTTTAATAGCTTCCCATAATTCTTTTTTCTTAGTGTTTTCAGAAACATCTGTGCTAAATTTATGTCGATCAATGAGGTGATACATTTTCTTCATTAGAGACGTTAAAAAGACCTTAAGGTCTTCATCAATTTCTTGGTCTTTCCAAAGTTTTTCTAAATTAAACTTTGCATCTCTTTTTTCAGTGCCTCCAAACATATTATAAAGTACCGATATTGAGTAGGGGACCACTGCTGATCGAAGCTGACCTATGGCGTTGTTTCTGACTCCATGAATATCTTCCATTCCTCGAAATAATATAGCCTTAGCAATAAGTTCTTCATAAAAAGACCGGTCGATTTCAATCTCGCTTTTTCGAACACCTTCTCCATTTAAATTCTCCATAAAAGTTCTAAAAACTTTTTCACCACCTTTTTTCACTAACCAAGGTTGATCACCCCATGCTGTATGATATTTTCCAATATCAGTTTTAGATAATCTAATTTTTCTAGGGTAATCTCTTTCTATTTTTACACCATTCAACCTTTTTCTTGTAGCGAACTCTCCTTTTGATTTTTCGAAAAACCACTTGCTGCCGTTAGGGGTCAATACTGTATCTGACAACTGTTTAATACGATCCATTTTTGGGTCTCTTGATCTTAAATCGACCCTAGAGACTTTTGATTGAGAGTTTGAATACAAACTGATATTACTAATTAAAGCGTTTAAATCTTCATCATTCAGGTTTTTAGCAACATTAATTTTTGCCATTAAATTAATTTCAGAAATATCAAGTTTGTCCTTATTTGAAAAAAAGATACTTGCTGTAGTTTGGCCTCCGTTAACGATTTGGAAATCTGTTAAAGATTTTAAGAATAATTTACCATCAATTGATTCGATTTGACTATTGGTTGCAGTAATTGTTAAACCATTATTATAGGCAATGAATTTTTCCGGTGTTTCTCTAATTGTTTTTCGCATTCCAGCATTTACACCTCTAAATTGAAGAAATGATCTCACATTTTTTTCTAATAATCTTGTACTGTATTTTCTATATAAAGATGCTATTCCAGACGCAGGGAATACACATAAATATGATTCAAAATCTTCTGTTTCGGTAGCTTTTAAAACTTCTATTTTTGAATCAAAAACATCTTCTACATCTATTTCTAGCGCATATTCGTTACCTTTAGATAACGAAACATTGTAAAGGAAGTTTAAATCTATTAATGTGTGCCTTATTAAGATTTGTTTTTCTTCCCGATTTTTACCTAAGACGTAAGTTGCTTTAAGCTCTTTGTCCTTAAAGTTCAATCTTTTTAAACCTGTGATTTGATTTTCTCTTTTAGTTACAGTAAGGGTAGGGGAGATTAAAAATATTTCGATAACCTCTATTTGGTTAATAAACTCAGATGATTTTAACTGTTCAACAATAAAATAAGCAGGGTCGGAGTCTTGAAGATCTAAATGCCTATTAATGGATTTTTTTATGAAGCTATTAGTTTTATTAAACATTTCCTCATATACTGCCTGAGTAGTTAATACTAAATCATCTTCTTTAGCTGCTAAACTTGTAGCTTTTTCATTAATTAAAAACAATTGTAATCGTTCTCCAGTTTCGTTTATACAATAAGCATCAATCTTGAGTTGACTACCATCTAAAACGGAGTTATGAAAACAGTTATTTATGTCTTCAGAGTCTATAAGTTTAGTTTCTAATAAGTCTGATAATATATTATCTAAGAATAAACTATCAGCATAACCTTCACCATCGGGGTATACTGAATTTTCTAATAATTCTTTTCTATATGAAAAATATTCTTTAGTATCCATATTTAAAATGATTTAATTTTAATTATAAAATCCTCGAGATCTTGAAGGTTAATATCGTATTTTATCTTACTTAATTGAATCGGTAATTTCGATTTTATTAATCTTGGAAATACATCTTTTTTCATATTGACTAAATTACAATCATAAGTAATATGTTGCTTAAGTGTAAACTTGTAGTTGTTATATTCTCCAAGATTAGAAGGGAATAATGATTTTTGAGCCAAAGCTTCAAATAAGATACTTAAATCACCACTAAGTGTAATTATACGATTTCGAATTGTGTTAATTAAAGAGTCAATTGTTTCCACTGAATTAAAATCGGATTCAACAGATACAACTAAAAGTTCAATGTTTTTCCCAGGCTCATCGTCTAGTTGATGCTCACTAGAAATTTTTACTTTAGGATTGTCTAAACTCTTTGTCTTAACTTCAATGTTATTATTATCAAATTCAAAATCAGTATTAGCATCATAAGGTCCTTGCCATGACTTCAATATTGAATTTACTTTTTGTGGAGTTGTGTTAATTAACAGTTCATTTAAAACTGTTAACTCTCCAAACATTCCTTTGATAACATCTTCCGATAATTTATTATTTCTACTGTTTGCTAAAAAAGCGGACCACTTATTTATTGTACTAATAAAAATTGCTCTATATTCTAAATGATTTTCTACGTCTTTGATTTTAAAGAATAGAGATATGATTAAATCGTTAAACAAAGTGTAATAATACTCATCTATTAGTTCTAATACAATACAATTTTCTTTAACATAGAATGATGTTTTTAAGTTTTCTTTAGTCTCTCCCCTAAAATTTGTCTTAGTTCCTTTAGGAAGTCTTAATAATAAACATCTGCGCTTTTTGCTGTTAATCCCAAGATCTAAATCCGGTTTACATTTAGCGTCTATTTTCATCGTTATAAAGCCATTTCCTTTTTTATCAATAAGCTTTTTCCATTGATTTTCTAATTGTAGGGCATCCATAAATAACTGGTTTTATTTAATTTCTAATTCTTCTGAATCAATTAACAAGCCATCTTCATCTGATTCAGGGTTGTCATATATTGCTTCAAGTAATGACTCTTTATTCCAATTATTGTTATCTAAGTCTATGTCAAAATCTCTTATCGAAACAAACTCTTTTAGCTCTTCTAACGTCATCTCTTCTGGTTCTTTATGAACATGTTGAGTAACATAAACAGCTCCATCTACGCCAACTTTTGTAGGGAAACCTAAAGCATAACCTATTATTGGCACTTCATTTTGAAAGTCTGTGTCTAAGCCTCTTTGTAATGCATATTCAGTTAAAGAAATATTATTACCATATTCGTTATTCTCTACATTGAAAACTTTATATAAATCCATTAAGTAAATTATTAACAACCCTTGGGAACTATCCATAAAACTCCTATACTCTCTATCAGGTACCGTTTTATTATCTGGGTTTTTCTCTAGATAGTTACTCTTAATTACAGCTATTTCTTCTTTAGTAAGCGTTAGAGAGAATGCATCAGGTGTTATAATAGTACTATTTCTTGCTTTAAATACATTTTTATCAACAAGAGCGCTATAGCTTAAGGAAGGTTTGCTTGGGTTATCACCTATTCTTGGGCCGGAACGAGTAACTTTTTTGAATTTATAATTTTTCATCCTATCGTTCAACTCTATTTCTCCACCAGTACTCCTTTGACTGACATTAATGGCTATTCTCCAATTTTTAAGCTTACCGCTTTCAGAACAAGCATCTAAATATTCCCTTAAACCTAATATATTTAAATTCAACATTACATTAGGTAATTGAATAAACTCCATTAACCCTTCTTGATCTGTATCATGAACAATATAATTAGGATGATTTTCATCTATACTCCATGAAATTTGTGAAAACTTTTCTTTAAAAGCCTCATATGATTCATTAATCCTTTCTTTATCTATAAGAAACTGAGTTGACTGCTGAACGGTATCTTCAAAAGATAAATTTTTTGTGGTCAACCCTTTTAAAAAGTTAGCTCTAGTTAGTTTTATTACATCAGGATTGTTTTGCACCCACAGGGTAAAGTCACTAGGTGTTCTGCCCGGTAACTCTGATAGATATTTGAATTTATTTTCAAGATCTTCTATAATTCTAGAGGCTTCATTAAATTTTTCTATATTTTCTGATGTTGTAAATAATTTACAGCAATCTAGATACCCAATTCTGTAACCAAACCATCTTCCCATTTGCATGAGTGTATCAGCGGTATTGGCTTTACGTAAGAAGTAATTAATAGTCAGCCCTTCAAGAGTAAAACCACGAGACAATCTATTACCTCCTATAGCAATATATTTTTTATTACCATTTTTGTAATCTAAATCTGTGTTTGTATATGAGTTTATTGCTACTACATCTATGTCTTCAATAGCCTTAATAAGTAGTGGTTTAATATCTTTATGATATTCTTTAGGAGTTAAATATTCGTCGATATAATCTTTAGGTAATTCATGTTTAATATTTGTAACTATATACTCAAAATGTTTAACCCAAACTCTTTCAAATTCCTTAAAAACAGGGGAGTCTAATTTATCATGACTAATACTACTTGTTAACTCTGAAACAAATACACTAATTAATTCTTTAAGTCTATTTTGCCATGTTCCGAATAAAGAAATGTGAATTAACATAGTATGGTGAGGCTGATAAAAAGGAGAATCTTTCAAAATCTCCTTTCTACTCTCTCGAATAGCAATTGAAAGTATAAAACAATGAATAGCTTCCTTTAAAGACTTAGGTAGGCCATCATACTCGTTTGGATATATGTCATCTTTTTTTGCTGCGCGAGTGTCTGAATCTCTGCTTGTTGTAGGGTAATCATTACTTTTAATAAACCTTGGAGGAAGACTTAGGTAATAATCAGGGTCGTCAAGATCAATAGGTTTGGCAATTAAAGCTTCTATTTTATTAATCTCATCACTTTTAGTATCGAAAAAGTGTTTAATACCGACATAATTAGATGGAGGGTTGAGCAACTCTATGAAATGATCTGGAAATAGGTTGTCTACTAATGGGAAACTATAAACCTGTTTTCTATCAGATAGTTTAAGCTCAGTAATTGGTTGCTCATTTCTATCTTGAAAGACATTAGCAAAAGGAGTTGCAGTATATCCTAAATAAGTTTTTTTAGAAAACATTTCTAAAACAGCTCTTATTTCTGCATTTGTTTTAGAGGCATACTCTGCGCCTTTATGTCCCATATTGTTCAGCGAAGCGTTATCACACTCATCGTCAATAATTAATAAGGGTATATTAATTTTCGGATTATCATCATCTACTATGCCTTTTAACCACAGTAAAATATTTTTTAGTATGTGAACATTTTTCTTTACAACTAAAATATTTTTATTAAAAATATCAAAATCAGCATCTGATAAGTTTCTATTAAAATCAGACCCTTGTGATGTTATTGAAACAATTACATTATCATCAAAAGGATGTATTGCACCTACACCAATTCCTTTTCCACCAACGCCTCTAGGACCAATAACTTCTTTCTCAATCCTTGCTTGGGTCTGAACCCTCAAATCCTCCATTATCCCAGAAAGTACAATGATCATTTTATATCCAGCATCGATTGCAGTATTAATAACCCCATTAAAATTTGCTGTTTTACCGGATTGGACACTACCTACAACCATTCCTTTTCTATAAAACCCTTCTTCTTTTTTAGGGTCTTCAAAACTCTCAATAATATTTAGAGTACTTCTTCTTGTTTCATTTATTATCTTGTCACTACGACCAATTCTTTTTAAATATTCAAAATATCTTTCCCTATAAGTTGTGAAACTACCATCGTTCCAACCTATTTCAGATTGCCTTTCTTTTGTTAGCCAAATATTGGAGTTAACTTTCAGAACAGAACTTTCTTCTATTGTCGCTGGGGTTGTTGCCTTATGTTGATTAAGAGCTATTTCATAATATTTATTAAACAATTCATCAGAGTAAATTTTACCATAACCCTCACTAATTAATTTAGTTCTTAATTTTAGATTATCAACATCTATATTTTGATAAAAATCATGCTTAAATTTTCCATTATTATTTTTTGTATACCTATCTGACTCTGTGTTCAGTAAGTTTAAAATTATATCTATCATAGTAAATCGGTTATTCTAATATTTTTTTTAATTCATTTGGCAAATTGTTTTTATTAATACCTGTTCCTTTTAAGTATACCTCATACACTTCCTCTCTAGTAAGTCCTGATGTTAGTAACTTATTAGTTGTATTAATAATTTCAGTCATAGAGATGTCTTCTTGTATAGAAACTGAATTATCATCTACATATCGTTGTTTGTTTATAACTGAATTAATCTTTCTTAATAATATTTTGAAATATCTTAAGGTTTCATCATTTAATTCATCAGAAACCATTTTAACAAATGGATAGTTTAGATTTATTGAATAAACAGGACCTTTTGTAGTAGACTGCTTAGCTAAAAGCTTTAAATCATTATTAGAATTTATACTCTTACTACTTGAACTTTTTAACCCTCTATTATTATACTCCCTTATTGCTTCTTGTTTTAAATCACTGATATACCTTAAAACACCCATTCTTAACTCATAGGGAATAGATATTTTAGATTTAGCCACATTTAGCTGAAGTTTTTCATCATTCATGTTACCAACTTGAATTTTCAATCGAGCTAATTTTAATTTTGCCTGCTTCCTAATAACACCATTCCAACCACCAAAGAAAATAATACGGTTACCACGATACACATAAATTCCCTCCATATCTAAAAGACTCTTATTTGAAGTTGACCAATCATTGGTGTTTTCAGAAGCAGATACTGGCAAAACAAAACCATCCATTTTTAAAACATCATTGCCTAATAGCATCTCACGAGGCTCTAATTTCCTCGCTATGCTTCCAGACTTTGATTTAAATGGATTAAATGGTCTTACTGAGACATTGTTTAGTCTTATTTTTAGTGGATTTTGTTTTTGTTCCATAAATTCATGAAACACAATACTTAAGTGTTCAGATGTTGTTGTAGTCAATTCATCATTAAGGTGCTTATGGCGATTATTAGAATCGATATAATTATCAAAGTTTTTTAACCCTTGCCACACTATTATAGTATTAGGCTCATAGTTTAAAAACTTTTCTAAATGATTATCTGAAGTATTCTCATATCGTTTCAATAATCTGCAAATATCTTCTTCGGTATTTACAATAATCTCCCATTTCCCGGTTTTGCGAAGATGTGCAACATCCCAAGTCAAAGCAGCGTATTCTTTGGAGTTTCTTTTTCTTGAAATAACAATAAATTTTCTCGTCTGAGAAAAGGAAGCTGTTTTTAGACCTAGTCCAAATCGACCTAAATCTGTTTCTTCTCTTTTTGACTCCATATCTCTACTTGGAAATTGCAAATTAGAAGAAAGTTCTTCCTTAGTCATTCCGCATCCATTATCTGTAATAAAAATAGAGGTTTGATCATCTTTATGCTCTGTTAATATCTCTATTTTATTTGCTTCAGCAGAAATAGAATTATCGATTAAATCGGACAAAGCAGTTTCTAATGAATAACCTTGTTCTGATATTGATTTAATTAGAAACTCCGGGTTTGGTTGTGCATTAATAGCTTTAATACTCATGTCAAAAATTTAGAATACGTTTTATTGTTTTAGTAACATTGTTATTATGTTAATAAAGGGAAGGGTTTGATTTTTTTTAAATAAAGTTATAAATGTAAGAATTTTATTCTAATTGTATTTAAGTAAAGTGAAATTTATATAGAAATAGATTTTAAAAATTACTATAAATATTTTATGGTTTGAATTAATTATATTTGTGCTACTGATTATTTAATTAAGTGTGACTTCAAATAAACGATTCTTATGAATTCTAAGATAAATGAAATAGTTAATATGAAACATCCTTTCTACAAGCTTATGGAACTAAAAGATTCTGAGCTTCAGAAAGAATTAAATTCTTGGACTCGTGATGAGTTAATTGAATGGTTATGTTGGAATGACAGTAACGGTGTATATCGAGATGAAGACTCATTACGTGAATTTGATAATGTTTTACAAAAAGAGGAGGCGATAGAAATTATAACTAGACAGATTAATCAAGAATAAATCTAAAGCTATCATTTTCTACATCGAACAATTTTTTAGATTTCCTAAATGTTAAAGCTGTATTGGTGTTTGGTTTAACCTTAATCCACCAACATTATTTCGTTAAATTTTATTTCAAATTCGTTTTCAAGAAATTCAATTGTTCTTGGTTGACCTTGTAAAGAAGCCTTTATTAATTGGGATGAAAATAGACCGTCCTTAGATTTCCATTTTGCTTGTTTACGATCTACACTTTTAATCCACTCGATTTTAATTGGAAATTCCGAGTTTTCATTGTCACAGTTTTTATAATAATAGGGAGCGCTTAACTCTAATGTGTTCAATAATTTTCCTTCAATTTTAAAATTGTTAACTCTTACCGCTTGCTCTGTTACACGTCCAATACCTACGTAACCAAATCCTTTTAGATATGCAGCAACAATATCTCCTGGCATTAAAGTTTTAATGGGGTCACTATATTTTTTGTGCTGTCCAGCTGTTAAAAAACCATACTTTCTGCAATCATCCCAATTACGGTGTTCTCCTTCTCCGACATTAACATAATAGAGCCCATTTTTAAAGTCGAAATGCGCTAAATCGAGATGCATTGTATCATGAGGACGGAATTTTTCGGCAAAATGTCCAGAAGATTGATTCGTTAGGTTTTTTCCTAATTTCCAGATTAATGTTTTTTCAATTAAAAACGCCTCTTTTTCTGTCAATCCCTTAGCGATTACTTTAATTACGGGACTTAATCCTGCTTTTTGTATGGCTTTTATCCGTTTTGACTTTTCGGAATCCGAGTTGTCTTTGAGATGAGCGTCTTTTCTGTTTGCTTTACCTTTTCCGTAATAAAATTCTTCAAAATTTCTTGGGTCAATATAAACGTATACGTAATAGTCGGATGTTTGTTCTTTCAAAATAGATTGTTTGAGGATTGGGGTAAGGGTAATAATAAAGATTAGCTGGAACGGGTCGCAGGGATTTGGAGGGGCGAATTTGTTAGTGGGTGGGGATGTAATAAATTATTAGTGTGTTGTATTTAGTATTTGATTTATTTAGTATACAACAAAATTGTGGTTGCACCTGCTTCATTTGGGTTTTTTCCAATTAAATACAGGTATTCATCTTTCTTGAAGCCTATAAGTCCGTTGTCATTCTCTCCAACATATTTAAAACCTCTTGATAAAAGTTTATCTTTTATTAATACGATATTATAATTCTGAGCTAATATTATTTTAAGAAAGTTAGGTTGACGATAAAAAGATTTAACACCATTTTCTTCTCTAGGGATTGGTTTCGGTGCTGCTAACACCTCAATTATAATTGTGGTATCTAAATCATCATTATAATATCTTGCATACACACGTTTTAACCCCTCATTTTCTTCTCTTATTTTTGTGAAGCTATATGCGTTAATCAAATAGTCATCAATAAAAGAGAAAGAAATATTTGGTAGTTTTTCCACTAATTCGAAATCAAAATTTTGCGAATAATTCACTTTTGAAATAGTGATAAATAAAATTAGTAATATAAATTTTTTCATAAATAATATTTTTGTTGTGGGCATTGGGGTTCTTTAATTTGTAATAAATGTCTTTATTTAGAAAGGGATGAATTCTAATACGTGTTTTAGGCTAGTGATACATATCAATAATGTATCCTTGTTTATTATATTTTTTCTTATAGTATTAATTAAATGATTCTCTTTTTTATTTACCTTTAGTTATGATGTTGAAAAACAGGTTGTTGCTATTGCATATTGAATGCATGTAGAATACACATAATTTATAAATTAATAGCGCACACAATATAGAAATAACTTATTCTAAATTATTGTAAAAAATCGTAAATGTGAGTTTGATTTTTCGAGGTAGTAATCTTAAGTGGATGCGGTGTTAGGTCTCTATTTGTAGTTAATGACGTTTATCTCTACTGTTAGTATTAAAACTAACCAGGTTAAACATAGAGCGCATTCGGGAGCGTACGCGGTTGCCGTAGCGTTCTTCTAATTCGGTTGCGTTGAGGTTGGTAGTGGCGTGGGTTAGGATTTGCCGTTTGTTTTCTGTGTGGTCATGGATTTGGTACCTGGATAAAAGAATTTCTCCCATAACGTTGCAGTCTTGTCCGTAATGTCTTCCGGTTGGTTCTACGCCTAGATCATCGAAGCAGTAAAAGCCTTCGCTGCCATATTCATCTATTGTTTTATAACCTAAGTGATTAAAGCTAAATACGGTGTTTCGGCACGGAATGATATTATAGGCTTTGCGGTGTGGAGTGATGTGTCTTATCAGTTTCATTAAGCTTGTTTTTCCGCATCCAACAGGTCCCGTTAGGAGAATGCCTTTGGTTACATCGATATCTAGTTTTTTGCAATATTCGGAATCTTGAATCGCGTAGATACACAGTTTGAAAATTATAGGATGGTCTTCTTCATAAATTTTGAAATGCTTACCGAATAAGAGTTTTCCTTTGGCTTCTAGGTAAATTAATATCTTCTGGAAGTCGTAGTGAATACAGTTTTTATTTATTGAACCTAGGTGGTAGGTTATACCGCCTTCGGTGATAATATGTGGTTCCGGATTCTTCATGATCTTAGTCGTTTAGAGTGGCTGGTTGTAATTTTTGTTTTTGGTAGTTTTTAGGTTGTCCTTGTTTTGGGACACTTGCTTGCTGTTTTTTATTTCTACTGCTTTTAGCATCCAGTTTTGAGCTGTTGCTTTCCAGTTCACAATTTTAGTTTTCCCTCCAACTTTCCACCCAATTCCCAGGTAATGGTTATAGAATTTTTTAGCTTCTAATTCCGGCCAATTTTCTTTTTTAAAAAAGGTTAAAACTTCAAATTCATTTTTTGGCTGGTCAAGTTTATAACTGTTTTCTATTTGTTTATTATGTTTATATAAAGGTACCACTGCTTGTCCTTGATTTGGGACACCTAAGTCCACTGGTTGGTTTGGTACTTGTCTTGATTTTGGGACAGTTGTTTTTTCAAGAAAATCATTTGTTATTTTAATAGGATCTTCATCGGATACGGGATGAAAAATAAGCATCCTAATTTGTGAGCCTTTAAAAGGGTTGTGCGAGGGAAAATAGATGAGGTACTTATAGTGATCTAATTCCTTAATACACTTATGATAGGTAGATTTGGACCCGATTTTAGATAGCTTCATGACATCCTCTCGATTGACGTGGAATTTTTTTGGGAATCGGTTGTGGTTCCACAATTGAAAGAATGCCATGTATAAGCTAATATGGGTAGGGTTTAATCTACTGTCTTTAGAGAACTGATAGAAGACTGCGTTAAGATGCTTTATGTAGTTTATAGTAGACATAGAGAGTTTTTGAGTTTACTTGAACTTCTTATCTGCTTATTTTTAGGTAAGCAGGGGTAAGTTGTATAAAAGGTCACCAGTTTTTCTGGGATTAGATATGATGAATACGATTGGCTTCAAGAACCTTGTTTATGTCTTCTTCGTCATAATAAATTATACCTCCTAATTTGGTATATGGTAACACGCCATTAACTCTTAAGTTTTGTAGGGTTCCTGGACTTACTTGTAGGAGGTCCATAGCTTCTGAAGACCTTAAATACCTTTTTGAGGGTTGTGCGTTTGAAATAATGGTTTTGATTTCTTCGAATAACTCTGTTTTGAATTGATACAGATCGTCTGTAGTAAGAATAGCTGTTGGCATAATCATTAAAATTAAGTTAGTAAAAATATAATTTGTTGATACGAGATTGTAAAAAGCCACCATCATAAGCTTTCGCATGTGATGATGGCTTCTAGCTACTAATCCGTCCATCACAAAACAAATTTGAGACAATTTGTTGGAGATTTTTCGGTAGTACCGAAGAGGTACCGAAAAAATTTAACATTTTAAAGAGGGAAGATATTGGTGTTTATTGGTTGCTTATAGGCTCGTTGGCATCGTCCTTAGCCATTTTTCTTAGTAATGAAAATTTTAGATTATCTAAGAATTTTGTTTTGTTTTTACCTCGAGCTTTGATCTCTCCGTAGGTTTTGTAGTAATTCCCTAATTCTATGCCAAAAAGGGATTCACATATTTTAGCTTGACTTCTAATGTCAACTTTGCCGTTCTTAATAGCACCGGTGGCATTAATGGCATATAATAATTCTACGAGATCTGTTTTGGAGGCTGTCCAAGATGGTTTGTCTGATAGCGGGGTAGTGGGGTTTGGATTTGGAAGTTTTTTTTTAGACTTTAGGTTTTTAAGTTCTTTTTGGAAATAGCTTATAAGTAAATCGTAAGCAACAATTTGAGCAACTTTATCATCGTGACTTGTGGAGAATTCTGGGTCTATAAAATGGTTTATGTTGTTGGAAAGATCAATGCTGTTGGAACCTCTAACGAAATAGATTTGATCTAGCTTTGTAGATTTATGCCTGTAGTATTTTACGAAGTCCATCTCTTGGGCTTTGGTCTCTTCGTATTTGTCTAAAATATGATAAATATGTTTTCTTTGTTTAGAGGTGCTTACCTTGGGCCGATTTATTAAATAGGAGTGAACGTGAGAGAAGTATTTTAAATGTCCGTTAACAAAAGGTTTTAGGCTTTTAAAGAATAGAATTTCATCTGATTCAGAATTGAAACCACGTTGCCTTACCGATACTCTTAAGAGTTGAAGGTAATCACAGCTTAAATGTATTAGGTCTCTTAAATTAGTAATGTCATTTAGGTTGCCTTGATGATATTTGATGAGTTCAATTTTGTATTCATCAATAAGGGTGTTTATCTTATCCATAAATGGTTAGATTTGAGTTGGGATTATAAATATACTTAATTTTCAATAAATAAGTGAAAATGAGTATTATAGCTGTTTTTTAGACTCCCTGGACTTTTCTTCTTCCTTATTTAAAATTGATTTTAAAGCGCTCATATCGGAGCTGACTTTACGGTCTAGTATTTTTGCGTAATGCTGGGTGGTTTTTAATGATTTATGTCCGAGCATTTTACTAACGGACTCAATAGGAACCCCATTGGTAAGTGTTACAGTAGTGGCAAAAGTGTGTCTTGCCAAGTGGTAGGTGAGATTTTTATTTATACCACAGTTATCTGCAATCGTTTTTAAATACGAATTCATTTTTTGATTGCTTAGGATCGGTAACAGTTTGTCACTGTTTACTACTTGTGGGTGGTCCTCGTAGCCCTTAATGATATCGGCCGGAATAGGTAGTAGCGGAATGTTACTTCGCGTATGTGTTTTGGCTCTTTTTGTTTTAATCCAGTTTTCTCCATCAATGCCCTTTACAATATCGTTTTTTGATAGTTGTTTAACATCAATATAAGCTAGACCTGTAAAGCAGCTAAAGATGAATATGTCTTTTACTAATTGTAGGCGAGGAATTTCGAATTTCTTCTCTATTATGGTTTGGAGCTCCTCTTTTGATAGGAATTCACGATCGATAGTTTTTAATTTTGCTTTATAATGAACGAAAGGATCTTTGCTTATCCAATCGTTAGCGTAGGCAATACGGATGATTTTCTTGAAATTGGTAATGTATTTAATCGCGGTGTTATGACTGCACTTTCGGTTTGTCTTTAAATAGTACTCTAAACCGGTGATAAATTTATGGTCTACATTTTTAACAGGAATATCATCTACTTGGTATTCCTTATGGATATAATTTTGCACGTGTTTTTTGGTGGTGCGATAGCGTTCTGCAGTGCCAGGAGCAAAGTCTTTACCAATTAGACTTTCTACTTCGTTGTTGTGGTCCTGGAATATTACTAGGAGCATTTTAGTTGTATTGTCTTTACCAATAAACCGGTTCTTAACTGTCATTGCTGTGAATGGTTGATTGAGATCAGAAAGGCGTTCGTGGATTTTGTTTAGCTTATACTTAACGTCATCTATGTACTTGTT
>JBLWWJ010000010.1:0-48488 GCA_048268005.1 Ancylomarina sp. | reverse complement strand
TTGAGCGAGAAACGAGACTCGAACTCGCGACCCCGACCTTGGCAAGGTCGTGCTCTACCAACTGAGCTATTCTCGCATAGTGCTTTTTGCTCCCTTCTGGTGAATCAACAAGGCTCGGCAGCCATTGTTTTTTCGTTTTGACGTTGCAAATATATGTGCTTTTTTTGATTCTGCAAAAGAAAAAATGAAAATAGCTCTTTTTTTTTCGCTTTCGCGGAATGCTAATAAAACCGCAGGGTTTGTGACTTCTTGAAAGTCAGAGAATCAGAGTTGAAATGGCTGGGAAGAAAAAAAATGATTTTTTTTTGAAAAACTTTTTCCCAACCCAGTCAAATGCTTGTCGAATTACAATCCGGATATCTTTTTTATCTCGCTAAGCTTGTTCAAAGCTTCAAGTGGTGTCAAATTATTTACGTCCATGCCTCGAATTTCATCACGAATTTGTTGCAGAACGGGATCGTCCATCTGGAAAAAACTCATTTGGAAACCTTCCCGCTGTTGTGCAATCTCTCCAACAGGTTTAGCAAGGGCTTCTCCATTCTTGTTTCCCTCGAGCTGGACCAGGATGTCGTCGGCACGTTTTACCACCGATTTAGGCATACCAGCCATTCGGGCTACATGAATACCAAAACTGTGATTGGAGCCGCCTGGAACTAATTTACGTAGGAAAATCACCTTATTGTTGACCTCCTTGACCGAGACGTTGAAATTCTTCACTCTATTGAAAGAATGTTCCATTTCGTTTAGCTCATGATAGTGGGTTGCAAATAGAGTTTTACCCTTAAACTTTGGATGCTCATGAATATATTCTACAATAGACCAAGCTATGGATATACCATCATAAGTACTGGTTCCTCGTCCTAGCTCATCCAAAAGAATAAGTGAGCGAGACGATAGATTGTTCAAAATACTTGCCGCCTCGTTCATCTCAACCATAAAGGTCGATTCGCCGAGGGAGATATTATCGGATGCTCCTACACGAGTGAATATCTTATCCACATATCCGATTTTAGCCTCTTCAGCCGGCACGAAACTACCAATCTGGGCCATTAGTACAATAAGAGCAGTTTGGCGCAGAAGGGCCGATTTACCCGCCATATTGGGTCCTGTAATGATGATGACCTGTTGCTTGTCATTATCCAGGTACACATCGTTGGCAATATAGCTTTCACCGATAGGTAGTTGTTTTTCAATAACCGGATGACGACCTTGCTTAATATCGATGACTTGGGTGTCGTTAATTTCAGGACAATTGTAATTATCTTCTTTGGCTAGTTTGACAAAAGAAAGTAAACAATCCAGTCTGGCAATCATCGAAGCGTTCAACTGAATGGAGCTGATGTAATCGGTGATACTAATCACCAAATCGTTGTATAGTCGAGTTTCAAGAGCTAGTATTTTTTCTTCGGCTCCCAAAATTTTCTCTTCGTAATCTTTAAGCTCCTGAGTGATGTAACGCTCGGCACTCACCAGGGTTTGCTTACGTATCCACTCCTCTGGCACCTTATCCTTATGCGTGTTTCTGATTTCGATATAGTAACCAAACACATTATTGAAACCTATCTTTAGAGAAGGAATACCGGTGCGCTCGCTTTCACGAAGTTGCATCTGCAATAAATAATCTTTACCCGAGAAGGCAATCTTTCTAAGCTCATCTAGTTCAGAAGAAACCCCGTCAGCAATTACGCTCCCTTTGCTAATCATAGCTGGAGGATCGGCTTTTATTTCCTTTTCTATTTTCTCTCTAATACTCTGGCATGGATTCAATTGTTCGCCAATCTTCACCAAATTCTCATTCCCCGATTTCAGACAAGTTGCCTGAATGGGTTCAATGGCTATAAGGGCATTTTTAAGTTGCACGATTTCTCGTGGCGATATTCTTCCTACAGCGACCTTAGAGATGATACGCTCCAGATCACCTATCTGCTTGATCTCATCCTCAATTTCCCAGCAACTTTCTTCATTGGCGTGAAAATGCTTCACCACATCCAGACGGTTATTGATACGTATAGGATCTTTAAGTGGCAGAGCAATCCAACGCTTAAGTAAGCGCGATCCCATTGGCGAAAGTGTTTTGTCCATCACCTGAGAAAGTGTTTGAGCACCATCGTTTAAGGCACCAAATAGCTCCAGATTGCGCAGTGTGAATTTATCTAACCATACATAGCGATCTTCTTCAATTCTCGCTATTTGTGTGACGTGTCCAGCTTGCGAATGCTTAGTGAAATCCAGATATTGAAGAATGGCACCTGAGGCAATAATTCCATTTCGTAAATTCTGAACCCCAAAACCTTTAAGCGAAGTGGTCTCGAAATGTCTTAATAACTTATCCTGAGAAGCCGATTCGGTAAATACCCAATCGTCCATCGTAAAGGTGTAGAACTTACCTCCGAACAGTTCGTGGAAGATTTTCTCTTTGCCTTTCTGATAGAGCACTTCCTTAGGTTGGAAGTTTCCCATAAGTTTGTCGATATACTCAAAACTACCTTCGGCAGTCAGGAATTCACCTGTAGATACATCCAGAAAGGCAATTCCTGCCGATTTCTTTTCAAGATGCACGCAAGCAAGGAAGTTATTCTCTTTATGTTCCAGTACATTATCGTTGTAGGAAACCCCAGGGGTAACCAATTCTATAATGCCTCGTTTAACAATTTTTTTTGTCTTTTTAGGATCTTCCAGTTGCTCACAAATAGCGACTCGCATACCCGCTCTTACCAATTTGGGTAGATAAGTGTCGATAGCATGATGAGGGAATCCAGCTAGTTCGATATAACTAGCGGAGCCGTTAGCTCTTTTTGTTAAGGTAATGCCACAAATTTCAGATGTGCGAATGGCGTCATCCGAGAATGTCTCATAAAAATCACCTACACGAAACAATAATATGGCATCAGGATGCTTTTCTTTCATCTGATAATATTGTTTCATCATAGGGGTTTCAACTGCTTTTTTTTGCTTTGCCAAGGGATGCTATTTTATGGCCTGCTTGATATGAAATACCAGCTGGCTAATGAACTGCTTTAATTAATTGTATGCTTGTTTTTACCACTTGTACTCTGTAATTATCAGGAGTTTGGGTTCTATTCAAACAAGCTTTTTCCAACCTGAAAAAATGAGTCAGGAAGGTAAATATATTTTAGAACAAATATAAGCTTTGAAGGAGATTAATAAAATGGTGAGTCGCTATTTTTTTTGCTGACTGAATTTGTCTTCCTTGTTTGATTTTATAATTACTAAGAATAAAATCACATAATTACAAAATTTTCAAAATTATCAGAATGAAGATTTTTGATATGTTCATTTTGTGAATTTTGTTATTCTGTGAAATATATCAGCAAGCTGAAATACGTGCAGAGGTTTCAATTCTTAAATTTGCTTTGAAATAATACCTGAATGTCTTTTTATATTGATCTTTTCTTGCAATATTTAATGAACAAAATCTTAACCCAAACCCAATTTGAATATCCCTATACTATGAATACCATATTAATTGTAGGTGCAGGCCTTTCTTCCACAAGCCTGATTGAATATCTTTTAAATCACGCTGAAGAAAATCAGTGGCAGGTTCGCCTGGCTGATATGTCCCTCGAACTTGCTGAAAGCAAGATTAAGAATCATGTTCGTGGACAAGCTTTCAAGTTTGATGTTTTTGATGAGGAAGAACGTGCCAAAGAAGTTGAAAAAGCAGACTTGGTTATCTCTATGTTACCACCGACTATGCATCCTATGTTAGCAGGTGAATGTGTGAAACAAAGTAAGCATTTTCTGAGTCCTTCCTATATTTCTCCTGAGATGCAGGATTTGGATAAGACAGCAAAAACGAAGGGTGTTCTCTTATTGAATGAATTGGGGGTCGATCCAGGTATTGATCATATGTCGGCCATGAAAATTATTGATGAGATAAAATCTAAGGGTGGAGAGTTATTGCGTTTTAAATCTTATTGTGGTGGGCTTTTAGCACCCTCATGTTCGACTAATATCTGGGAATATAAATTTACCTGGAACCCAAGAAATGTGGTGACAGCCGGGCAGGGTATTGCGACTTATAAGGATAGAGGTCAGTATAAGTATTTGCCATATCAGCAACTATTCAGACATCCATTAAAAACGTCTATGCCTAAATATGGCGATTTTGAAGTCTATCCTAATAGGGATTCCCTTTCCTATCGAAATTTATATGATATAGAAAATATTCCTAGTATTCTGCGAGGAACGATGCGCCGACCAGGTTTCTGTAAGGCGTGGAATGCTTTTGTTAGTCTGGGCTGTACGGATGAGTCTTATGTGATGCGAAACTCTGAAAATTTAACTTATCGGGAATATATTGAGAGTTTTCTTCCTTACGATGAACGACCGATTGAAGAACGCTTTGCTGATTGTTTAGGTGTTTCTGTTGATGATCCAATAATGGAGAAATTTAGTTGGCTGGATTTATTTTCTGATAAGAAAGTAGGCATAAAAGAAGGGACACCTGCTTTGATTCTACAGAAGATATTGGAGGAAAAATGGACGCTTGACCCAGATGATAAAGATCTTTTGGTCATGCAGCATCAGTTTGTCTATGAGTTAGATGGGCAGCAAAAGAAAATTACATCCTCGATGAGTTACGAGGGGAAAGATCAGAAGCATACGGCTATGGCCTATACGGTAGGTTTGCCTATGGCCATCGCTGCGAAGCTGATTTTACAAGGCAAAATTGATTTGACTGGTGTTCAAATCCCCATTGCAGCTCAGATCTACCAACCCGTTTTAAAAGAATTGAAAGAATTGGGCATTTATTTCACAGAGCATGAAGAAGTTTGTGAGTAATCTTATTTGATTTTCTTAAGTTTGTAGATCAACCTGTCAAATATCTACATGAGAAATAAAATTCTATTTTCCCTATTGGGGCTTCTAATTTTGCTGTCATCATGCAGTAGTTTGCCTGCTCTTCAATCATCGTGGAACCCCGCTTCATCTATACAAAACTCCTTAGATGAGGTGGAGTCCAATATGTTTTTTTCGGAAGATGAGATGACATTGAAGTTGTCTAATGATGCCAATTACCTTGATCTGATTATTGCGACTAACTCACCATTAACATTGAATAAAATCTATAATTTGGGACTAAGTGTTTGGTTGGATCCTCAGGGAAAAAATAAACAAATATTTGGTGTTAATTTCCCATTACCTGTTGAAAAACCTTATTCACAAACAGCTTTTAAAAATTATATTAGTCGATTTAATTTGAATGAATTGAATGAGGAATTGTTTGATCGGTTTCAGACCTATGAATATGAGGATGTTCGTTTGCGAGAAAATTTCAGTGTTTCTACTTTAAATCAGGATGATGACTGTCAGGTTCGTTTGAGTTCCAATAATCAAGTTCTTTTTTCGTGTCATATTAGAGTCAGCCTTAAGAAGCTTATGGGATCTGATTTTAGTTTGTCAGGTAGAGAAAAAATTGGTGTCAGTATTTATAGTACTACCATGGTCACAGAAGCTTATCGTTCATCACTATCGAGTAAGGAAGTTATCAATCAAAGATTAAATCGATTAAAAGCGGGAGATGATCCAAACCGACAAGAGCTGGTTGAGCAGTGGACTAATTTTAGTTTAGCCACAGATGATTAATTGATTTGATGATTCGGTAATGTGCGAATGTGATAAATTGGTGTCAGAGTTGAAACACCGGTTTACATTTTCAAATAAAAATCTTTACAAAGCTCTATATACTCTGGGCTATAAACATGACGCTGACCATTTTCTACGCAGAGCTGATTTTCTATCGTTTTTACATTCTTGAGTGTCAATTCAATTAATAATCGTTTGGCTGGTTTGCCAGGATTAGGAAGAACCTCAACTCTTTTACTCAAGCTAAAACCTGCTAGACGTGCCAGTCGAATAAAATAATCCCCTTCAAACACGGGCAGAATTACGGAAAATTTACCATTCGGTTTCAATAAGCTTTTAGCACCTTCAATTAAATCTTCGAAAGGTAAACCATCGGTATGTCGCGCTTGAGTGCGTGATTCTCCTTTTGCCTTAAGCGAGTTTATGAAATAAGGTGGATTACTGACAATGAGATCATATTTCACAGATTGTTGGCTAACAAAATCCTGAAATGAGGCATGAAAAGCCTGTATGCGATTTGACCAGGGAGATGCCTCAAAGTTATTAACAGCTTGTTGATAAGATGAGCTGTCTATTTCGACAGCATCAAGTTTAGAATTGTCATTAGTTCGTTGGGCCAACATGATGGCAATTAACCCGGTTCCCGTACCAATATCGAGAATTGATTTGGCGTCACTAACATCTGCCCAGGCACCTAATAAAACCCCATCAGTACCCACTTTCATTGCGGATCCGTCCTGGTTTATTTTAAATTGTTTGAATTGGAAATAGTTATTAGCCATGAGTTAATTACTTGTTGTATTTTCTTTTAAAATTTCTCGAAGATGCCTAGTCCAAAAAGAGCAAAATCGTATTTGACGGGGTCTTTGGGATCAAGTTGACGTAAGGAATTGGTGATTTCATTTACCGCTGTCCAGTCGTCTTGCTTGCGATTAAGAAGTCCCAGTTTTCTACCCACTCGTCCTGTATGCACATCCAAAGGTAAGTATAAGTCTGCAGGCGACATTTTCTTCCATATTCCAAAGTCGACACTTCGTTTATCATTTCGAACCATCCAGCGTAAAAACATATTCAGACGTTTGGCCGATGATTTTTTCAGAACATTCGAAACATGTTTTTCAGTTCTTGCAGGATGATCGATAGAGAAAAAGATTTCTCTAAAATTGATTAGGGCCTCTTTTGCATCACCACTATTTATCTTTGGTTTGGAAAATACGGCTTCAAGCCCCTTATGGTTTTTATAGATGTTTTGTAGGGCTTTTATAAAGAAAATGGCATCTTCACCATTAAATGTTCGATGCTTGAATTCAGCAAAGATCTCAAGATCGGAAGCTTGAGCATTCGTGATAAAATCATGGGGGGCTTGGTCCATCCACTGCATGAGTTTCTTTGCATTTTTAATGATGGTGGGGCGTTGTCCCCAGGCAATAGTGGATGCCAGAAAACCAGCAATTTCAATATCCTCTTTTTTTGAAAAAGCTTTGGGTATTTGAATGGGATCGGTTTCAATAAAAGTTTCCCGATTGTAGAGATCGTATTTCTCGTCGAGAAAGGACTTGAGTTCAGAACTGGAAAGGTTCATTGTATATGGGGTTGAGTATTTAGAGTTTAGAAGTGCTTAAAGTATTTATGAGTACTTATAACTAATGACTTGTGCTCTTAATATATAAGTACTCAAGGCACTTTGAACTTTAGGCATTAACATCAATCATACCATCGGTCATCACAATTTTGCGATCAGCCATATGTTCCATTTCCAAATCGTGAGTTACGATAACGAAGGTTTGGTTTAACTTTTTTCTTAAGTCTACAATTATCTCATGCAATTCCTGTCGGGTTACGGAATCCAGGTTCCCAGAAGGCTCATCAGCAAATACAACCATAGGATCGTTGACTAGAGCTCGTGCAATAGCAACCCTTTGCTTTTCTCCTCCTGAGAGTTCAGATGGTTTGTGATCTAAGCGATGTCCCAAACCCAGCATCTCTAAAAGATCTTTTGCCTTTGTTGTAGCTTCAGCTCTTGACTTTTTAGCGATATAAGCCGGGATACAAACATTCTCAAGAGCAGTGAACTCTGGTAAAAGATGGTGGAATTGAAAGACGAAACCAATATTTTTATTCCGGAATGCCGAAAGATCTTTTTCGTTTAAACTCGAAATATCGATACCATCAAAAAGGATTTGACCGGAATCCGGACGATCTAAAGTACCCAGAATTTGTAGTAAGGTCGTTTTTCCTGCCCCACTTGCTCCAACAACGATAACAATTTCACCTTTTTCAACATTAAAGTCTAATCCTTTTAAGACATGGACCTGTCCAAAACTTTTCTTTAATTGTGTTGCTGTAATCATAGATGTGTGCTATTTGAAGCTTTGCTTTTTATTTGTTGAAAATAAAGAAGACGTAAGCAGAATAAACTAAAATAAGAACAAGGCCTTTCCAACGGTGAAGCTTTGCTTTTTTTATCGGTAACATTAACAAAAATAAGAGAAAAGAAATAGCGAGCATCCAAATCAAGTCGAAATTAAGTGCATTCTCACTAACAAAAATATTTTTAACGATTGAAGTAACTCCTAACACACCGAAGATATTGAAGATGTTTGAGCCAATAATATTTCCAACAGAAATGTCCATTTCTTTTTTTAATGCGGCAATAGCTGAAGTTGCCAATTCAGGAACTGAGGTTCCAAAAGCGACTAGTGTTAAACCGATGATACGTTCGCTAACACCATAGCCTAAGGCTATATTCTTGGCAGCACCTACCAGTAAATCGGCTCCAAAGTAAAGCCCTACAGAAGCTAACGCAATTAAAATAACCGATTTGAGAATAGAAAGTTTAGGTTTTTGGAATTCTTCCTTATTATTGTTTCGGGATTTCATCACCGTGAAAATCATAAAGCCAACAAGTAAAATTAGAAAGCAAATGCCTTCCCATGTGTCGATGAGGTTGTTTTGTGCAAAGGCGAAGAATAGGAGAGAGCCTCCCATCATGACAGGCCAATCGAATTTGATTGAATTGCCCTTTACCGGCAAGGGCAGGAGAATGGCTGTGAATCCCAAAACCAAAGCAATATTAGATACATTTGACCCCACCACATTACCAATTGCAATATCAGGACTACCTGATAGTGCTGCTCCTAAACTCACAAATAATTCTGGTGCCGATGTTCCAAAAGAAATAACAGTGACTCCAACAACAAGGGTCGATATTTTGAAATGCGACGAAAGGGCAACACCACCTTTTACCAGTAAATCACCACTCGACAAAAGAATGACAAAGCCTAAAATGAGATATAGATAATCCATATATTATTGAAAGATTGATACGGAATGTTTGAATATAAAAATAGGCAGTAGAATAAATCCCTCTGCCTTTCCCTTTTTCAGATGTAAGGTTTAAGCCTTTGTGTCTAGTAAATTCAGACTTATAGTTTTTTTGATAAATCGTCTTTGAAGTCCTTTAGATTATCAACAATATCAGTTTCATCTTTAATCTCTTTTTTAATATCGTCAGTAGCTTTTTTGAATTCCTTCATCCCTTTACCTAATCCTTGTGCCAATTCCGGAATCTTTTTTGCACCAAAAAGCATGACGACAACAAGAAGCACAATAATGATTTCAGGTCCACTTATAAATAATAACATGATATTTCAATTTAATGTTTGTCCAAAGATACCAAAAGTGATTGATTCTTGTATAGTCATTAACTAATTAAGAATGGGTGACTAATAATATTATCCTATTCTGAAATTATTTGAATAAAAAATGCCCCGAGGCTTTCCTCGGGGCATGAAATATATCAAGACTAATCTGTCTTATTTCTTTTTAGCAATTACTTTCTGAATACGTAGTTTCGTATCGTAAGCAATAGGCGTAGCAATAAATAGTGATGAGTAAGTACCAACTAGTACACCAACGATTAATGCAAAGGTAAAGCCTTGGATTGATGTTCCACCGAAGAAGAAGATCGCTAACAATACAACTAAAGTAGAAAGAGAAGTACTAAATGTACGACGCAATGTACTATTCAATGCTTTGTTGATAACCTCTTCCGGATCGCGCTTAGGATGTAATCCCAAGTACTCACGAATACGGTCAAATACAACCACGGTATCATTAATCGAATAACCTACTACGGTTAGAATCGCTGCAATAAAGGCTTGGTCAATCTCAAGTGAGAATGGTAAGAAGCCTTTGCATATTGAGAAGATACCCAATACAATAATTGTATCGTGAGTTAGGGCTGCAACAGCACCTAAACCATATTGCCAGTTAGAGAAACGAACCATGATATAAAGGAAGATCACGATCAATGCAAATAAGATTGACCAAACTGCTGACTGACGAATATCATCGGCAATAGTAGGACCTACCTTTTGTGACATCTTACGGTTATTCTCAAGGAATGATTCCAATGTTGTTCCAGCAGGAAGATATTGTTTCAATCCTTCGAATAATTTTGCTTCTACTTCATCATCAATTTCTGTTCCATCTTCGTCAATCTTGTATTTAGTAGAAATCTTAACCTGGCTATTACCACCAAATGTTTTCACCTCAGGAGCATGTCCGTAAACAGCGTCAAGAGACTTAGCGATTTCACCAACAACTACTGGTTGATCGAAAGCTACAACGTAAGTTCTACCTCCAGTGAAATCAATACCTTGATTTAATCCGCGAGTTGATAAAGAAGCTATAGAAATGATAATAGCTGCAGCAGAAATCACATAGAATACTTTTCTTTTCTGGATGAATGTAATTGCAGAATTACGTAACCAGTTATCAGTAAGTTTTGTTGTAAATGTAATGTTACGCTTACGCTTAAGACCACCTTCAAAGAACAAACGAGTAATGAAAATCGCTGCGAATAATGAAGAGATAATACCGATTACAAGAGTTGTAGCGAAACCTTTAATTGGACCTTCACCAAAAATGTAAAGAATGATACCCGTTAATAGAGTCGTTAAGTTACCATCGATAATCGCTGAGTAAGCATTTTTGTAACCATCAGAGATTGCTAAACCTAAACCTTTACCAGACTTCATCTCTTCCTGGATACGCTCGAAAATAAGTACGTTCGCATCAACCGACATACCAATTGTTAAGACAATACCCGCAATACCAGGTAGTGTTAAAACAGCACCCAATGAAGCTAAAACTCCAAAGATGAAGAATAAGTTGGTGATCAAAGCAACGTTAGCTGTAAGACCAGCACCTTTGCTATAGAAGAAGAACATGTAAAGTAAAATCAAAGCGAAGGCGATGATGAATGACCACATTCCTTTTTCAATTGACTCCTGACCCAATGATGGTCCAACAACTTCGTCAGCAATAATGCGTGCAGGAGCAGGAAGCTTACCTGACTTAAGAATATTTGCAAGGTCTTTCGCTTCAGCAATAGTGAAGTTACCACTAATAACAGAAGATCCACCTTTAATTTCTGCTTGTACAGTTGGAGCTGAATAAACATAACCGTCAAGAACAATAGCAATTGATCTTTGTAGGTTATCCTTAGTCAAACGCGCCCAAACTTTAGCACCTTCACCGTTCATGCTCATCGATACTTCAGCTCTTGCTGATTGCTGATCGATTTCTTCACGAGCCGAAGTAACAACGTCACCATCTAGTGGAGCCTTGCCATCACGACTGGTTACTTTAATTGCATATAGTTCGAATACATTTCCACCATCGTCAATAGCCTTAACACCCCAGAATAACTTTAGGTCACGAGGAATAACCGATTTAACGGCAGGCATTGAGAAAATCTCATTTACACGAGCTGTATCCTTAATGTGTGAGTAACCTACAACAGCTAAAGAAGAACCGCCTCTACCTTGGTTAGGATTAAGAACTGAGAATAAAGGGTATCTCTTAGCTAACTCTTTAGCATTGCTTAATGAATCCTGTGACTCACCTTCAATTTTATCTAAAAGAGCAACTTCTTCATCTGCTTTTACTTCTTTCTTAACTTCTGGGGTCGCTTCAATAACTTCGCTGGCAGCATTAATTTCAGCTAACTTCGTGTTAACTGCATTTAAAGCACCACCAATTTCGCTGAAGGTATAAGTTTCCCAGAACTCAAGACTTGCAGTACCTTGTAACAGCTTACGAACACGAGCTGCATCTTTAATACCTGGAAGTTCGATAATGATACGACCTGATACATCAGCTTTCTGAATATTAGGTTGTGCCACACCAAAACGGTCGATACGAGAACGTAAGATGTTGAACGTATTGTCAATAGCTGATTCAGTTTCTGTCTTAAGAACTTTAAGAACTTCGTCGTTAGTCGCACCAAATGCGATTTTGTCTTTTAACTCAAGAGTTCCAAAAATATCTGGAGAAGATAACTGAGCGCTAGGGTTGATTTCGCTAAATGCTTTTCCGAAAAGTGTTACGAAGTCACTCTGAGAGTTAGCTTGCATCTGCTTAGCTCTTTCGATAGCTGCAACGAAAGTTTCGTCTTTGCTATTGTTAGCCATTGCCTTAATGATGTCAATAACAGAAACCTCCATGGTTACGTTCATCCCACCCTTAAGGTCAAGCCCTAAGTTCATCTCAAGCTCTTTACACTCTTTGTAAGTATAACCTCTTAGTCCTAAGAAACTATACACTTTTTCTCCTCGAATTGAATCCAGGTAAGTTTGCTCTTTCTTGATATCGCCTGCTCCAAACAGACGAGCATCTTTCTCAACTTTCTTTGTTACATAAGTAAAAGTCAATTGATACAAACTCACTAGGGCAAATACAATAGCGAGAAGTCTAATCGCTCCTTTATTTCGCATGTGTTTAGGTTTAATAAATTCTTATTATGTGATGTTTTTATTTTTCACCTCAAATTAACGCACAAATATATTATTTTTTTTTGACTTTTCGGGAACTATATTTTTGTGCTCAGTATCACTGTTTTAGACGATGTTTACAGACTTTTGTTTAAAATGAGGGTGCTTTTTTGATAATCGATTATAGCCTGATGATTGAGCAAGAAATCGCTGCCCAACAAACCGCAAATTTGTCGTTGGCAATGCTTCTCATACATTTTATTAATATGATTTAAATCGATGAGAACAACATTCAGTGTTTCTGATGTGAAGTCTCCGAAACTCAGACTCGTGATCTCAACTAAATCGGAATCGATATCCTCGCCGCCCAAGCCACAGGATTGCAAATCATCTTTATCCTTATCCTTATGTTGGTAGCTGTTGACAAAATTTCTATCGAAAACGGTTTTTGAAGCACCCGTATCTATGACCATATCACCGGTTTGATCTCCATTTAGAGTGCATCGTACGATGAGATGAAAGCTTTGAGTTTCAAGCTCTATGATTTCAATGGGAATACTAATAGCCTGATCATTCATTGGGCTCTATCTTTTATTTTATAAAATTTGAAAACCAAAGATAGCGAATGAGAGGGAAGAAAAAGGCTATTTTGCTTTTTATTAAATGCTTAAATGCTTCTTTGAAATATATATGAATAAAGCTTGACAGTTTCGGATTACAAACATGATCAAATGATATCATAATTATTCATCTGTTCGCAATTTAGTCAGCCTTGCATTAGCTTTTATTTCCATTTCGGATTTTATAGGTAAAGCTAAGCATGTAGTATTTATTTAATTTTTTAGAGTAGTTATCCGTTGTGTATAAATCTCTCACATGATGTGTTCTTTCGCTGTTTTGATTTAAGATGTCGTAAGCGACCAATGATATTTCACCTCGTTTGTTTTTAAATATCTTACTGGAGATTCCTATGTCAACCAGCCAGTTATTTTCTATGTCTCTGGTGCTAATGTTGTTTTTATTTTCAAAATTGGCGTTGGCTTTTAAAATAAAGCTCTTGATGAAATTCCAATATAGATTTAAACTGTTGGTGTGTGTGAAATATTTTGAACCAGATGATTTAAGATTGGTGTTTTTCGAAATTGAATAATGAGTTCGGCTCGAAATTATGAAGTCAAGCTTTTCACTAATATTTGAACTTAGTTTGAAACCCTGGTTCAAACTCAATGAGTTTGAAAATGATTTTTGATCATTCACCAAAGTCGGGTTTTGCATATAATTAGCCGAGAGGTTGATTTCCAGTTTTGACTGTAATTTCCTGACAGGAAAATTATGGGTAATTCTGCCACTAATATTGTATTGTCCATTTAGGTTAATTGGTTGTGAGAATTGCCCTCCTTTGGGGAGTCTGTATTGCTCATTGATAAGCGTATCATTTTTTGCTACTGTCGTTCTCTGGCCTATGGTATGGTTTGATTTGTTTAGGCTCATATTTACTGAAGTAAAACAACCGGTTTCCATATTTGATGATGTATAAAACAGCATCAGATTATGGTTTTGAGTTTGCTTCAGATTTGAATTCCCCATTGAAATAAATAGTGGATTTGAGATATTAACGATTTCCTGCAATTGCTGAGCGCTTGGGTTCGATGTGCCCATTCGATAATAGATGTTTAACATCGAATTCATATTCACATTATAAGAGAAACTTGCAGAGGGTAAAACGGTGAAGTAAGTCTTCTCCATATCCCGTTTATTGGGAAAACGTTCATCGCTTGTTAGATTGGTATACTTAAAATCACTTCCTAGCATGAAACTTAGCTTATCATTACGAAAGTTGTAGGAAACTCGAGAGGTGTTGTTGGTTGTTGAATTCTCAAATTGGTTTGATGTCAGACTGTCGAGCTTAGAATAGGTATCGGTATTTGCGTCGAAATTATAGGTTGCTTTTTTTGTTTTGTCTCGGTTTATGGCATAGTAGTAACCCAAGGATAAACGACTATTGGCACCTAATTTTTCATTGAATGATATGCCGGATCTAAAGTAATTGGATTTCGTTTTTTGATTTGATATTTGATCGATATTCTGATTGCTTTGATCAGTTTGGCCTTTGATCTCAGATTTTTGATCAGCATTGGTCGTGTTATCATCCTGATTATATAAGGCTTGTACGGATAGTGTACGTCCTTCTTTATTTAAATTTCGGGAGAACATGAAAATCTGGGAAAAATCGGTTGATTTGTTATTCGATTCTGTTTGGTTCTTATTTGAATTGATAAACTCCTCCAATGAGTGTGTTTCAGAAGATGAAGTGCTTTTCGTTTTTAAATCTGATGTTGATAAATTTGAACCCAGCATGATTTGATTTTTGGGATTGCTTTTGATATTCCAATCCAGGCTGACTTTATGCGTAGCCTGATCGTTATCTGAAGTGTTTTCTTCAGATAACTTATGGCCTTCACGTGGATAAGATGTATAGGTGCTTACCGATCTGTTTTCGCTTTTTGTGTCATCCCCGGAATAGCTATAGTTGGCTGATAATTCACTTTCTTTTTCACCCTTGGTATTAAAGTCCAGGCCCAGTTTATTATTTTGTAATTCATTTGCACTAATCGATCTTCGGGATGTTCGCTTGCGACTTAAGTGAAGTGGCGCGTTAACATTCTTTGTGTTCCCGACAAGTGTAAATCTCGTGTTTTCAGAAAACTGATTTAACTTGGCTTTCACGGCATACTTTTCATCTTTGCCTATGCCGCCGGCAATACTACCAAATCGCATATTCTTACCCTTTTGTTTGGTAATAATATTTACCGTTTTGTATTTAATTCTATCCTTGAAACCTGAAAACTTGGATTCGTCACTTTTGTATTCGTATACCTCAACTTTTTTAATGATATCACTTGGTAGAGTCTCAAGGGCCTGATAGACGTCTTTTCCAAAGAATCTTTTTCCATCAACCAGTACTTCTTTGACTATTTGTCCTTGCGCTGTCAATTTACCATCATGACTATAAAATCCGGGCATCTTTGCTATTAATTCTTCGGCGGTAGCATCGGGATTTACCTTAAAGGCATCCGGATTAAATAGGGTGGTATCCCCTTTTTGTTTTGTTGGCGGTAGTGTTTCTACAATATTGATTTCACCTAACATCTTTTTATTTTCAATCAATTTGAATTGGCCAACATCTAGTGATGTTTTGTCAAGATGGATGGTTTTCTGTATTGTTTTATATCCAATAAAGGAAATTGAAAGCTGATAATCTCCGGGTTTGGCTTTCATCAGGAAATCACCCTTGCCATTTGTAATGGTTCCTCTTTTATCCAGAGAATCTTTTTGATTCGTGAGAACAACGCTAGCGCCAGGCACAGTGTTTTGTGTGCTTGAATCAAAGACACACCCTTTAATAGTGCTGCTTTTTTGAGCAAAACTGAAGATAGATATCAGTGAAAAAAGAAGGATGAATATATAGCGCTTCATAGGTTCAGGTAAAATAAGCTGCTAATATAGATATATGGAGAGTTAAATGGATTAAGGCCTAGGGTTAATACTTGTTAAATGTAAGATGTGAAGGTCTTCCTCTTTTACAGTTGATATTTGAATGAAAAAAGGCCTGACACGAATGTCAGGCCTTTTTTAATATGATGTTGTTGAATAAGGATTAGATAATATTCATATCATCCAAAACATTCATTACTGACTTAACTGCGGCAGCAGAACCTTTTAATAGCTCCATTTCAGAATCGTTCAGTTTTACTTCAATTACTTCTTCGATACCAGCCTTACCTAATTTAACAGGTACACCTAAATAGATGCCTTCCATGCCATATTCTCCGTTTAGAAGAGTACAAACTGGGAAGATTCTTTTCTGGTCACGAACAATAGCCTCAACCATTTGAGCAGCAGCAGCACCTGGAGCATACCAAGCAGAAGTACCCATAAGGTTTACTAACTCTCCACCACCTTTTTTAGTTCTTTCGATAATAGCATCCAGCTTATCAGCGTCGATCAACTCAGTTACAGGAATACCTGAAACAGTTGTGTAACGAGGAAGTGGCACCATAGTATCACCATGTCCACCCATCAATAGAGCTTGAATATCTTTCGGAGAAACTTTCAATTCGTCGGCAATAAATGCACGGTAACGAGCAGTGTCAAGTACACCAGCCATACCAAATACTTTAGTCGATGGTTTTTTTGCTGCTAAATAAGATGCATAACACATTACATCTAAAGGATTAGAAACAATGATGATGATTGCATCAGGAGAGTGCTTCACAACATTTTCTGTAACCGACTTTACAATACCTGCATTGATAGAAATTAAGTCATCACGACTCATGCCTGGTTTACGTGGAAGTCCAGATGTGATAACAACAACTTCAGAACCAGCAGTAGCAGTATAATCATTAGTTACACCTGATACTTTAGTATTGTAATAATTGATTGGAGCAGTTTGCCACATATCAAGAGCTTTACCTTCGGCAACACCTTCTTTGATATCCAATAAAACGACTTCGTTTGCCAATTCTTTTTCAGCGATGCAATTTGCACAAGTAGCGCCAACATTACCCGCGCCAACAACAGTTATTTTCATATGCGTAAATTTTATTATTGTTGTTTAAAAGCCAAATTCATTTTTATTAAAATAAATCGAACCTAAAACGACAAAGTATATATAACTAATAATTTGATGTTCTTTATTGAAGAAATATTTCTTTATTCGTAGACAAATATATTCAGATTGGCATGAAAAAAAAGCCTTATTTACCTGCTCTTCAACAGTAAAACCTAAATATATGAAAATAGTTCAGTTTTTAAATATTTAAAGATGTTTTAATCCTAAATACGAAAACGTTTGCACTTTGTTTTTCATTCAAATTTTAATGAATCAGGTTATTTAGAGCAATTTGAGCATGTAAGACAAGTTATGAAAAAAACAGATCAATTTCCAGAAAAGGATTAACGAGATTTTTAGGTATTATGTTTTTCAATATCTGATTTATTTATCCACAGGTGTTGATTATGTTTTATTAAAGAGTGTTTGTCTTGGCACCTTTATTTTAAAATTATAAATCAGCTTTCCTTCCTTTTTTGCCCATTCAAAAATGTCATAAGTCAATTTTGTGCCGACTTTATTTAAAATCTATCACTTAACAGCTGATTTTAACTCAGAATTTCTTAATTTCGTGCCAAATTTTTTGCAAACAATTATTATCTAAATATGAGTTGCTTAGATTGAAAGACAGTTGATTAGAATTTAGCTGTTTTGAGAATTTAAAAACTCAGTAAATCAATAAATAATGGAAATCCCAACAAAGTACAATCCTGCAGAATCGGAGGACAAGTGGTATAAGTATTGGATGGATAAAGGATTCTTCCACTCTGTACCAGACGAGAGAGAGCCGTATACAATTGTAATACCGCCACCAAACGTCACCGGTGTGTTACACATGGGGCATATGTTGAACAATACGATTCAAGATGTACTGGTCCGTAGAGCTAGATTGCAAGGAAAGAATGCTTGTTGGGTTCCTGGTACCGATCACGCATCGATTGCTACCGAAGCTAAAGTCGTGAATAAACTAAAGCAAGAAGGTATCAGTAAAGATGATATTACTCGTGAAGAGTTTATGAAACACGCTTGGCAGTGGAAAGAGAAGCATGGTGGAATTATTCTTGAGCAACTTAAGAAATTAGGTGCTTCATGCGACTGGGAGCGTACTGCTTTTACAATGGACGAAGGTCTGTACGATTCGGTAATCGACACTTTTATCGATTTGTATAAAAAGGAGAAGGTTTACCGTGGTGTTCGTATGGTCAACTGGGATCCATCAGCACAAACTGCAGTTTCTGATGAAGAGGTAATCCATAAAGAATTACAATCGAAACTATACTATTTAAGATATAAGATAGAGGGTAGCGAAGAGTATATTACGATTGCAACCACTCGTCCTGAAACAATTCTTGGTGATACAGCTGTTTGTATCAATCCAAACGATGAGCGTTTTACTCATCTTAAAGGAAAGAGATGTATTGTACCTTTGGTGAACCGTTCTATTCCAATCATCGAAGATGAGTATGTGGATATGGAATTCGGTACAGGTGCTTTAAAAATCACACCTGCTCACGATATTCATGACTACGAAATTGGTGATAAGCACAACTTAGAATCTATCGATATTTTCAATGATAACGGTACGATGAGTGAAGCGGCACAGCTTTATGTGGGGAAAGATCGTTTTGAAGTTCGTGACTTGATTCTTCCTGATTTAGAGAAAGCAGGTAATTTGGTTAAGATTGAAGACTACGTAAACAAAGTGGGTTTCTCTGAGCGTACCGATGCGGTTATTGAGCCTAAGTTGAGTATGCAGTGGTTTCTTAACATGAAGGAATTGGCTGAGCCGGCTTTGGAGCATGTTATGAATGATGATATTCAATTACACCCAGCTAAGTTCAAAAACACTTACCGTCATTGGATGGAGAATGTGAAGGACTGGTGTATCTCTCGTCAGTTATGGTGGGGACAGCGCATTCCGGTTTACTATTTGCCTGAAGGTGGGTATGTAGTAGCCAAAACAATTGAAGAAGCTCTTGTGGAAGCGACTGCTAAAACAGGAAAAACATATAAAGCAGAAGATTTACGTCAGGACGAGGATGTACTGGATACATGGTTCTCTTCATGGTTGTGGCCTCTTTCTGTATTCGATGGTGTTCGTAATCCTGAGAACGAGGAGATCAATTACTATTACCCAACTAACGATTTGGTTTCAGGACCGGATATTCTATTCTTCTGGATTGCTCGTATGGTGATTGCAGGATATGAATACAAAGGTGAGAAGCCATTCTCAAATGTTTACTTGACTGGTATTGTTCGTGATGAAATTGGACGTAAGATGTCTAAATCATTAGGTAACTCACCAGATCCATTAGATCTAATTGCTAAGTATGGTGCTGATGGTGTTCGTGTAGGTATGTTATTGTGTTCTCCTGCCGGAGGAGACTTGCTTTTCAACGAGAACTTACCAGAGCAGGGACGTAACTTTACAACTAAGATTTGGAATGCATTCCGTTTGGTTAAAGGATGGGAAGTTGCCGATATCGAGCAGCCAGAGTATGCACGTATTGCAACTGAGGTTTTCCACGCTCGTTTGAATAACACCATGGATCAATTGGATGAGCAGTTCAAGCAATATCGTATCAGCGAAGCTTTAATGACTGTTTATACTTTATTCCGCGATGAATTCTCATCATGGTATTTGGAAATGGTGAAGCCAGCTTATCAGCAGCCAATCGATAAGAAAACTTTCGATTCAACTGTTGCTCTTTTCGAGAAGTTGATGCAATTGTTGCACCCATTCATGCCTTTCCTAACAGAGGAAATCTGGCAATTACTTGCCGATCGTTCTGAAGAGGATAGTATTATGGTTTCAGTTATGCCTAAGCCAGATGCATATGATGCTAACTTGTTAGCAAAATTTGAGCAGGTGAAAGAAGTGATTGTTGCTGTTCGTAACATCCGTAAGCAGAAAAATATTGCTTTTAAGGAAGTTTTAGAAATGAATTACAAAGCAAAAGAAGATAATTACGATGCTTCTTTCGACTGTGTTGTTGCTAAAATGTGTAATCTGAAAGAAATTACAACTGCAAACGGCGAAATGGCTGGTGCCATGTCATTCATTGTAAATGCTATTGAATACTTCATTCCTCTTGGAGATCTTGTGAACGTTGAAGAAGAGATTAAGAAGATGGAAGATGAGTTGAAATACACTCAAGGATTCTTAATGTCAGTTCAGAAGAAAATGAGCAACGAGCGTTTTGTAAATAACGCACCTGCAAAAGTGATTGAAATTGAGAAAAAGAAAATGGCTGATGCCGAAGCTAAAATTAAAGTTTTAGAAGATCGTATCGCTAGTATGAAGTAATTTTCTATCCTAATAATATAGAAAGAGGGTGTCCATTGGGCACCCTCTTTTAGTTTAATGAATGGGAAGTTAGTTTTTCCGAGTCATATAGTATCTCATAGAAACGTCAATTTCTTCTATATCGTCAATTGTTTCATTAAACATTTTGTTGAATTTAGAAAAGCTCATATTCCCTTCATTTGGGTAATCGTCCGAGTTACCTAGAAATCCGTCTGTTTCTTCAATGACTAGTATTTCTCCTTTAAATGAGAATGGATATTTATTTACTTCAAATTCTTTACCTTCCTCTTTATCTTCTTCGTCCAATTCGTAGGTGATTTCAATCGCTTTATTATTGTCTACTAACTTCCAAGTTGGGCTAAAACCACTTTGATCTGTAATGGTTCCATTTTCGTTAAAAGTCATTTCTCCAGACATGTTTATGAGTGAACTAACGTCATATTCCACCGTTTTTCCGTTAAGTTGTGTTATGATAGTTTTAGAAAATGTCCATGTTCCAATAATACTGTTTTCAGAACCATCGTTATTATCACAGGAAGTAATAGTTGAAAATAGAAGAATTAGTAGGGCAAGCAGTTTTAATGAATTTTTCATCTTTTACGATTAAATTTTAATTGATAAAAGAAGAGTGAGTATAAATGGTTGCTTGACTAATTGAGATGTTCAATTTTTTCAAGATTACAAAAGTATTAATTTAATGTTAATTAGAAAATTGATTGTTAAATCTCAGATGATTCAATGCTTACTGATTCTTATGAAAGTTAGATGAGATAGGAATAATTTAAGTTTGGCTCTATTAGATGAAAAGTATTCTTGGAGGAAATATTATTAATGGGAGTAGTATTTTTTTGTTACAGTAGTCTAGCCCGGTAAATATGAATAGAGTATAAAATAGTTTTCTCATCATTATAGAATTTAAATATTTCCATAATGATGAGATTATTATTGGTTGCCTCGATTTACTGTTTGCATAAATCTCACTCATTTTTTCGGGGAATGTGTTTGTATATTTCGATTTTATTTAAAACTTGAGTATCGAATTCTTCATAGTCGCCAGATTTGAATTCACGAACAACTTTTCCTTCACAATTCCAAAGTGTTACTCCAAAAGCTAATCTGACTCTCGGATCGGTAATTATCAAATAAAATACCGTTTCTTTCTTGTACGAAGCTTGATAAATAGATTTCTCAAGATCGCTATCTTTTAAAGATTCTTTAAGCTCTTTGAGCCAGATTAAATCTTCAAGCGGGTTTTGTGCTTCACACTTTGATGTGTCATTTCTACTGGCATCACATGATGAACATCCAAGAAACAGTATTAGGATAGAAGCGATTATTTTCATGATTTTGTGTTTTTATTTAGAATCTGACTGTTTATGAAGATAGTAATAAATGTTTACTTGAATGATGATTTATTATCTTCGAGCTAATTATTTATTTAAACAATAAACATGATGAGTATTACAAGAACAGATAGCACACCAAGAATGAGCCGTATTGTAGAACATAATAATACGATATATTTGTGTGGACAAACTGCAAAAGATGCTAATGCTGATATTAAACAGCAAACTGTAACAACATTAGAGAAAGTTGAAGAATTACTTGAAAAAGCAGGGTCAGATAAAAAGCATATTCTTTCGGTAACGATTTACGTTCGTGATATGAAAGATTTCGCTGCTATGAATGAAGTTTGGGATGCTTGGGTTGTTGATGGATTTCAACCAGCTCGTGCCTGTGTTGAAGCACGAATGGCTCGCCCAGAATTGTTAGTAGAAATGTCGGTTATTGCTGCAAAGAAATAATCTGGAATTATAAAGTCAAGTTATTAGTCTCAGTTTTGATCTTATTCAAAACTGGGATTTTTTGTAATCCACAAATTTAAAATTTCATTGAATTAGAATACTAGAGAATTTATTCTTTATTTTGTATCAGACAAAAAGATCTTTTATTATCTAAGGGATTCTGAACAGTTTTTCTAATAATTTTGAAATGGAAAAAATTAAGCATATTCCTGAGAATGGAAAGAAACGAGTTGTAATTATTGGTGGCGGTTTTGCTGGATTAAAGCTGGCAAGACAATTGGCGAATACAGCTTATCAGATCGTTTTAATTGATAAAAATAATTTTCATCAGTTTCAACCCTTGTTTTATCAGGTTGCAACCTCGGGATTGGAACCTAGTTCTATTGCATTCCCTTTGCGTAAGATTTTTCAGAAACGTCAGAACGTCCATTTTAGAATGGCGGAACTTTTGGAGGTTAATTCCAATGTTCAGGAGATATATACCAGTTTGGGAAAACTGAAGTATGATCATTTGGTTTTGGCCACTGGTGTGGATACCAATTATTTTGGGAACAGAAATATAGAGCAATTTGCAATCCCGATGAAATCTGTCTCTGAAGCAATTTTTCTCAGAAATTCCATTCTAAGGAATTATGAGAAGGCGTTAAATGAATCGGATCCTGAAAAAGCAGCCAATTATATGAATATTGTTTTGGTTGGAGGTGGCCCAACAGGAGTTGAGCTGGCTGGAGCTTTGGCAGAGATGAAATCTGAGATCCTGCCCAAGGATTATCCGGAACTTGATTTTTCATTGATGAACGTTTATCTTTTTGAGGCTTCAGGTCGCTTGCTAAATGGCATGTCGGATGTTGCATCTAAAAAAGCAGAAGCCTATTTAAAGAAGTTGGGTGTGATTGTGAAAACTGAAGCTCGTGTAGCCGATTATGATGGATTAACTATTAAACTTGATAGTGGGGAGAAGTTTCATTCTTATACCTTGGTTTGGGCTGCAGGTGTTGTAGCTCGACAAATAAAAGGAGTATCTGAAGTTGCTGCTACTCGAGGGGGACGAATACGAGTTGATTTATTCAATAAAGTACCGGGTCTTAATCATGTTTATGCTATCGGTGATTTATCTGTTCAGAAAGAGGGGGATTTTCAAAATGGACACCCACAGGTTGCTCAAGTGGGGCTACAACAAGCAAGTAATTTGGCTAAAAACTTGAAGAATCACCTTCAAAATAAGAAGATGAAACCTTTCCATTATAAAGATAGAGGTTCACTCGCAACAATAGGTAAAAACTTGGCTGTGGCCGATTTGCCAGGAATGAAAATGCAAGGCTTTTTTGCATGGGTTCTTTGGCTTTTCGTTCATTTAATGGCAATTGTTGGTGTGAAAAACCGATTTTTCATTTTAATTAACTGGGTCTGGAATTATTTCACCTCCGACCAATCCTTAAGAGTATTAATAAGACCCAAAAAAAGAAGTTTTACTGATCGAGCATCAGGAAAGCAACAGAAAATAAAAAAAATAAACCTAAACTGATTGATTTTTATATTCTTAAAGGCACCAGGCATTCATTTGTTTGGTGCTTCTTCATTTTTATGGCACAAGCTTTGCAGTGTAGAGCAATAATAAGAGTGATATATCAGTTTAAGATTTGTCCCTACCAGAGGATAACTATTTTTTGAAAACTTAAATACAATTGCCATGAGAAGATCGATAATAAAGAAGTTGGTTGCCAGTATAGTATTGGTAGCAGCAATTATATTTTCAGGACTACCTACTTTTGCTCAACACAGATCTCATCATGATGAGCGAAATAGACATGAGAAAAGTAAATATACCAAACGAACAAAAGGGCATAAGCAGGATAAGAAAAGAGACTATCATGCAAAAAGTCATAAGAAGCATAGACATCATGATAAGTATTCGAAGGTGAAAACCAGGCATTATGGAGGAGATCATTATCATAACGATCGAATTGTAAGATATCGTCATCATGATCGATATGATCGACATAATCATCATGGACACCATCATCACAAACATGTTGTTCGTCGTTACTATAAGCGTCATGGACACAGATGTTATGCTCATCCAAGATATGGAAATGTAGTGGTGCGATTTTCAGTAAGACCGACTATTATTAACCATTGTGATGGTGATTACTATTATGCACGAGGTCGTTATTATCATTATTATCCTGAGGTAGGTTATATAAGAGTTGATGCTCCGGAATCGATCTGTTTCGATGAAATTCCAGCCACATGTGAGCGCGTTTCGTATCGTGGAGGTGTATATTTTAGACTTGGTGACTTGAGTTTTGTGAAGGATGGAAGAGGTTTTAGATTAGCAGGATCAATCGACCTATAATAATTGAATAAATTAATTGATAAAGAAAAGAGGCGCCAATGGCGCCTCTTTTTCTTTATACGATACCTTGTGCGAGCATGGCCTCGGCAACCTTAACGAATCCTCCAATATTAGCTCCATCTACATAGTTGATAAAGCCATCCTTTGTTTTGCCATATTTTACACAAGTGGTATGAATATCCTGCATAATACGCTTCAAATGGCCGTCAACTTCTTCTCGTGTCCAGCTCATTCGTAATGAGTTTTGTGACATTTCCAATCCCGAAACAGAAACTCCACCGGCATTCGCTGCCTTGCCAGGTCCATAAAGAATTTTATTGCTGAGATAAACCTCAACGGCCTCAGGAGTTGAAGGCATATTGGCACCTTCAGATACACAAATACAACCATTGTTGATTAATAGTTCAGCTTCCTCCTTATTGATTTCATTTTGTGTTGCACAAGGCAGAGCGACATCACATTTTATTTTCCAAGGTCTTTCATTAGGGTAATATTCAACACCGAACTTTTTAGCATATTCTTCTATTCGACCTCTCTTTATATTTTTTAATCGCATGACAAACTTTAATTTCTCAGCGTCAATACCATTGGGATCATGAATGAAACCCGAGGAATCTGAAAGAGTAACGACTTTGCCTCCTAGTTCATTGACTTTTTCTGTAGTGAACTGGGCTACATTTCCAGAGCCCGAAACAGTTACGATCTTATCTTTGAAACTATCATTTCTGGTTTTAAGCATTTCATCGGCAAAGTACACAGTGCCATATCCTGTGGCCTCAGGGCGAATTAAACTGCCTCCCCATTCACGGCCTTTACCTGTAAGAACACCCGTAAATTCGTTCCTTAACCTTTTATACTGACCAAATAGAAAACCAATTTCACGGCCACCAACGCCAATATCACCTGCAGGAACATCAGTGTTTGGACCTATATGTTTAGATAATTCAGTCATAAAACTTTGACAGAAACGCATCACCTCACCATCTGTTTTTTGTTTTGGATCGAAATCGGACCCTCCTTTGCCACCACCCATAGGCAGAGTTGTTAAACTATTTTTAAATACCTGCTCAAAGGCTAAAAATTTTAAGATACCGAGATTCACTGTTGGGTGAAAACGAAGTCCACCCTTGTAAGGACCAATAGCAGAATTCATCTCAACTCGATAGCCTCTATTGACCTGAATTTCTCCTTTGTCATCTACCCAAGGAACTCTGAAAATGATGATGCGTTCAGGTTCTGCCATTCTTTCAAGAATTTTGGCATTCTTATACTTAGGATTATCCTCAATAAAATCAAGCAGGGATTCTGTAACCTCATGTACAGCTTGATGGAATTCTATTTCACCAGGATTCCTATTCTTTAAATCATTCATAAATTCTTCTCCAAATCTTGATTTTCTTTCGCTTGCCATTGTACTCGTCATCGTGCTCGTCATATCCGTGGTTTTAAGGTTGGAAAATAAATTTGTTGTCAAATCGTCATTGAATTTTCTCAGATGGGAGAATTCAAGTGTCTATAGATTCTTTATTAAAGATAAAAAAGAAATGCTTGAGAGTCAATATTTTATATGATGTGATTTTTTGTTAAATTTAGATGTGTGCAAAATATAAGCTTATGACATTAGAACCAGACAAAAAGAATATCTCTCGATTAGCAAAGGAAAATATTGAGCGATTGAAAGAGTTGGCCGCAATAAATAAGACGACTGGTGTAATTAAAGAATCAAAATCAGTCTCCGATACCTTGCAGCATATTAGTTTCATATTGAAGGAAGCTATGCAATACCCATCTTTTACAACTGCTCGAATCAGTTTTGATAATAAGCAATACCTGAGTCCAAATTTTAGTGAGTCAAAGTGGGTGTTGAGTCAGAGTTTTGATTGTATAGATAAGCGAACAGGCTTAATTGAGATATTTTATACGAAGGAATTCCCTGATTTATATGAAGGTCCTTTTCTAAAAGAGGAGAGGAATTTGATTGATAATATATCGAATATGATCTCGGGTTATATCAATACCGAGGCAGGAAAGAATTTGATTACTAAAACAAGCGAGGAGTATTCGGACGAAGAATATATTGAGGGGCCATTTGTACGGGTTGAGAATAGAAACCTTCTTAACGATTATTTGAATCGCAATAATGCAGATCGAGATGTGTATCATGATCTAATGCCTTTTAAAGTTAGAGAAATATTATTGGTGGCTAATCTTTATGATGCCTATAATATTGAAAGAGAAGGACGATTTACAGAGCAGATATATGATGAGTATCATCAGTTAAATTTATCTTCTATGCCAAGAGTGACAGGTGTCTCATGTTACGATGAGGCATTGAAACAACTACGTTCCAAACATTTCGATATGATTATTGTAATGGTTGGTGTAGACAAGAAAACACCCATTGAGCTTAGTGAGAGGGTAAAAAAAGAATTTCCTTATATCTCTATTTTTCTATTGTTGAATAATGACGCAGACATTGGTTATTACGAGGAACAGCGAGCTAGTTTGTATAGTATCGATAAAATATTTGTTTGGAATGGTGAATCTCAGGTGTTTATTGCCATGATTAAAAGTCTTGAAGACAGGGTAAATGCTGAGAATGATACAGATGTGGGACTGGTGAGGGTTATTTTGCTTGTGGAAGATTCAGCGAAATATTATTCTCGTTATTTACCTATGCTGTATCAGAGTGTGATGGCTCAAACTCAAAGAATTATCGATGATGTAACAACTGATCCTCAATATAAAATTCTGAGGATGCGTGCACGTCCTAAGATTTTATTGGCTTCTAATTATGAGGAAGCATTGTCTGTTTATAGTCGTTACAAGAATTATCTATTGTGTCTTATTTCCGATGTGAAATATAAAATGCAAGATGTGATGGATGAGAAGGCTGGAATCAAATTAGTTGAACAGATTAGGAGTGAGATGCCCAATTTACCTGCAATTCTGCAATCATCAGATGTAAGTAATGCTGAATATGCGAAAGAATTAAAATGCAGTTTTATAAAGAAACATTCAGAAAGTTTGCGTCAGGATATTCGTGCTTTTATTGAGGAGTATCTCGGTTTTGGCAATTTTGTGTATAAGGATATTCATGGAGATCCCATAGTAACTGCCAAATCGCTCCGCGAATTTGAGGAGCACTTGTATAATATCCCAGCTGAATCTATAATCTATCATGCTAATCGGAATAATTTCTCTCTCTGGCTGATGGCTAGGGGGGAAGTTAAGATTGCCAAGATGATTGCCCGCTACAAGACAACAGACTTTAAATCGGCAGAAGATATCAGAGAATATCTGATTAGTATGATTCATGAGTTTCGGAACGAAAAAAGAAGAGGGAAGATTGTAGCTTTCAAGACTCAGCCAGGTTTTAATGCTGAGAATATTGTGTCATTGTCTTCGGGATCTCTGGGTGGAAAAGGTAGAGGTTTGGCTTTTATCAATTCGATGCTCTACAATTTAAATTTGAGTAGCTACGTGCCTGGGATTAATGTGAAAGCTCCAATGACCGCCGTGATTGGCGTGGATGAGTATATGAATTTTATGGATAGAAATGGTTTGTTAAAAAAGATAAAGCAAGCTTCAGATTATACTAAAATTCAGCAATTGTTTTTAAAAGGAAGTTTAAGATCACGATTAAAGAACCGGATCAAGCATATTCTTTCAAATTTTGATAAACCATTGGCAATACGTTCTTCTGGATTGTTTGAGGATTCGCTTCAACAGCCTGTAGCTGGAATTTTCCAGACCTACTTGTTGCCCAATAGTCATCCTGATTTAAATATGAGACTTGAACAGGTTCTGGATGCCATTAAATTGGTTTATGCATCTGTTTTTTCCAATGAATCTCGAACGAGTATTCGCGGTAGTAATTATTCAGTAGATGAGGAAAGGATGGGTATCGTTATACAGGAGGTAGTAGGCAATGTGTATGAAGATTATTTTTATCCTCACTTTAGTGGTGTCGCACAGTCCTATAATTATTACCCATACGGGCATATGAAACCTGAGGATGGATTTGCTGTTATAGGGGTAGGTCTGGGGAAATATGTCGTTGATGGAGAGAAATCGTATCGTTTTTCACCCGCATTCCCTTCGAGCGAAAATAATACGGCTAAGGATCAATTCAAGAATTCACAACTTGAATTTTATGCGGTTAATTTAAAGAAAGAAGAGCTCGACTTGCTTGAAGGTGATACTGCAGGTCTTATTCGATTGGATATTGATGAGGCGGAAGATCACGGGACTTTAACGCATTGTGCATCGGTTTACGATACGGAAAATGATGTTGTTAGTCCGGGTTTAGATAAGTATGGACCGAGGATTGTGAATTTTGCCAATATTTTGAAATACGATTATATTCCTTTGGCTAAAACCATTAGAACTGTGCTGGAGATCATTGAAGAGGCAATGGGATCGGCTGTTGAGATAGAATTCTCAGTTGATTTGACCAGAGATAAAGATGGGAAATCATCATTCTATATCTTGCAAATTAAACCCTTGGTGGCAGGAGCAGATGACTATAGTATTGATATGAATTCTATTGATCCAGCAACAAGTCTAATGTTCTCCGATAAAGGAATGGGAAATGGTTTGGTTGATGATGTTAGGGATGTCATTTTTATAGACCCCGAATTGTTTGAGAAGGATATGACACCAGATATTGCAGATAAAATTGCAGAGATAAATCAGAAAATGGAGGATGAAAATAGACATTATATCCTTATTGGACCTGGGCGTTGGGGGACTCGTGATAGATGGATTGGTATTCCCGTAAAGTGGAAAGATATTTCAAGGTCCAAGCTTATAGTAGAAACCAGCTATAAAGATTATCCTTTGGAGGCTTCTTCTGGTTCCCATTTCTTTCACAACGTCACCTCTATGAATATTGGTTACTGTTCTGTATATCATTATTCCATAGAATCGCATATTGATTATGAGGTGTTTAAGTCTCAGGAATTAGTTGAAGCTGAGGGAGCTGTTGTACATGTTAGATTTAAAGAGCCCTTAACCATAAAAATGGATGGTAAAAAGCGATTGGTGGTGGTGACAGAATAGGAGTACGGAATAAAAAAAAGCTTCAAAAAGAGAGAGACTCTACTTTGAAGCTTATAAGTGTTTGTTCGTTTCCTTTATTTCTTTCGAATCATCATTAAACCATGACGAATAGGAAGCATTAAGTTTTCAACACGGTCATCATCCTGAACATGTTTGTTGAAATCCAGGATGCCTTGAGTTTGTTTGTCGTTAGGATCAATGTTTTCAATGACTTTACCATCCCATAAAACATCGTCTGCAAGAATAAAACCACCTTTTTTCAATAAGGGCATAATGGCTTCGTAGTATTCAATGTATTGACGTTTGTCGGCATCTATAAAAACCAAATCGAAATCACCTTCCAGTTCAGGAATAATATCCAGAGCCTCTCCAATATGAAATTTAATACGTTCTTCGCAGCCCGATTGCTTAAAGAATTTCCTGGTAAATCCTTCTAGTTCATCGTTACAGTCAATCGTATGGATTTCACATTCTGAAGAAGTTCCCATTGCCATTGATATAGCAGAATAGCCTGTGTATGTCCCAATTTCCAATACCCGTTTAGGGTTTTGCATTTGGCAGATCATTTTAAGAAATTTTCCTTGTAGATGCCCCGAAAGCATTCTGGGACGTAACATTTTTACATGAGTCTCTCTATTTAAATCCTTCAGAACCTGATCTTCGTTCTCAGAGTGTCCAAGTATGTAGTCTTCTAGTGCTTTATTTACTTCTAACATTATTTATACATCAAAGTGGTCAAATTGTTTTTATTTAAAATTTCATTTGAAACTTCAAGGAGTTCTTCGGCCGTAATACTTTCAATTTTATCGTAGATATCTTGTTGTGAATCAATCTTGTTGTAAAGCAAGTAGCTTTTCCCAACGCTCAACATTAAATTTTCATTGTTCTCACAAGAAATGGCAATTTGCCCTAGTATTTGATTTTTGGCTCTTTTTAATTGCATGGCACCCAGTTTCTTCGTGCAAAGTAGATCCATTTCCTTGTAGATGAGCGATAAGCATTTATCTAAATAGCCCTTATCTGTACCGAAATAGATGCTCACCAAACCCGTATCCACGTAAGGACAATAGCTGGCTTCTATGTTATAAGCTAAGCCGTGTTTCTCTCTTAGTGTAAGGTTTAAACGGGAATTCATGCCTGGTCCACCCAATAAATTGGTGAGTAGTGACAAGGGGATTCTTCTGTCATCATCTAAATCATATGCTATATTACCTAAAATGCAATGACGTTGATGTGTGTTTTTTTCTAGTACCAGCGTTCGTGGCTTATATATTTTAGGTTTCACCCTTTTATTAGTACGTAAATTCTGAGGGACCTCTCCAAAAAAACGTTCTACCATTTTAACTAATTTCTTAAAAGAAATATTTCCAACTGATGAAATAACCATCTGATCCGTATGGAAATTGTTCTTTATGAAATTTTGGATGTTCTCTCTTGTAAATTTTTTGATGTTTTCAGGTGTTCCTAATATGTTTCGACCGATAGGATCATTTTTGAAAATCAAATCTTCAAAATCGTCAAAAATCAATTCAGAAGGGCTGTCTTTATATGAGTTGATTTCATCAAGAACAATCTCCTTCTCTTTTTCCAATTCCTTTTCTGGGAATATTGAGTTGAAACTGATGTCACTAATCAATTCTAAAGCCCGTTTATAGTCTTTATCTAAGAAAGTGGCATAAATACAAGTTTCCTCTTTTGTGGTATAAGCATTGAGCTCTCCTCCCACATCTTCCATTCTATTTAGAATGTGATAGGCCTTACGTTTGCTTGTTCCTTTGAAAATAACATGCTCAATAAAGTGGGCAATACCCCATTCTTCTTCACTTTCATCGCGAGATCCGGTATTTAGAATGATTCCACAGTGCGCTACTTTTTGATCCACCTGACGATGAATTAAACGGATACCATTTGATAATGTGTGAGTTTCGAAAAGCATATAGAGTTTTATTAGGCTGCAAAGGTAATAAGAACTTTATATATCGATTAAAATACCTGTTTATTTTAGTGGAAATTATTTGGAGGCGATAATTTTTTGCTTACTTTTGTGTCGCTCAAGTAAAGCGGTGCCATAGCTCAGTTGGTAGAGCAATGGACTGAAAATCCATGTGTCCCTGGTTCGATTCCAGGTGGCACCACACTTAAAACTTGACAAGTAAATTATAATAAGGTGCCATAGCTCAGTTGGTAGAGCAATGGACTGAAAATCCATGTGTCCCTGGTTCGATTCCAGGTGGCACCACTATTATTTTTTGAATTCCATTGGGTGCCATAGCTCAGTTGGTAGAGCAATGGACTGAAAATCCATGTGTCCCTGGTTCGATTCCAGGTGGCACCACCCAAAAAGCCGATCTTTTAGATCGGCTTTTTTTGTATCTTTATTTTTATGGAGGTTGTTGTTTATATCTTGTTTAGTAAAAGTGCAAATAGGTATTATGTGGGGTACAGTAAGGGGTTTGATGAAAGATTAAGGTTGCATAATGACAAAGTTTTTGATCGTTCATATACCAGGCGCGCAGATGATTGGGTTTTGTACTATAAAATCATTTGTAATACTGTTGCACAAGCGAAGCGTATAGAATCTCACATAAAGAGGATGAAAAGTAGGAGATATATTGAGAATATGCTGTTGTATCCTGAAATAAGCAAACGTCTATTAGAAGAATATGCATAATCTCTGGTTCGTTCCGAAAGCTTTCGGAACCAGGTGGCACCACCCAAAAAGCCGATCTTCTAGATCGGCTTTTTTTGTATCCAAATTTTTCCCCTTCAAATAAATAGTTTAGAACCTAATGTTGCATGAATAGCTGTGTTTCGTTATGTCATGGATTGGTGTGTTTTTATGTTTGGAAAGGTGAAACTTTAAATGTTAAAAATTAGGAGTTTAATTAATAAAAATTGTAAATTAGATGTTCCGTTTAAAATGGTTTTAAATTAATTATGTACTTGAAAATGTGTGGTTGTGAGATTCTAGTTTACAAGTAGGTAATAGGTTTTTTTTGAATATATAGGAGTATGAATAACAAATTAAGCACCCTTATTCTTGATGATGATCCCGTCTACCTAAAATTAGCTCAAAGTAGGTTGCAAGAGGATTTTGTTGTTTATACCGCGATTTGTCCATCCGATGCTTTTGATTTGTTATTGACGGAACGAATAGATGTTTTAATATGTGATTTCAATCTTCCAGAAATGAATGGTGTGGAGGTTGTAAAAAATGTGAAAGAGATCCATCCGGAGACAGATGTTATCATGATTAGCGGTAATGCTGAAGATGAGCAAATAAAAGAAGCTTTTGATTCGGGTGTTATTGATTTTCTGCAAAAGCCAATCGAATATAAAGCTTTAAAAATATCTATCGAACGTGGTAAGAGATTCGTTGCATTGAAGAAGAAGAGTAAAGAGATTGAGAATCATTATTCTTTTTTGAGTCAGAAACTAAATGGTCAAGGTTCTTTGGGCTTTGTTTATTGCAGTGAATCTATGCGCCAAGTCCAAAGTACAATGGAAGAGTTGGCAAAGGATGATCAGGTGCCTGTTATCATTACTGGAGAAATAGGTTTGTATAAGGATTCTATTGCTCGGGAAATTCATAATTTAAGTGCCAGATCAATAAAAAATTTTGTAGCTATAAATATGGCTTCTGTTTCCGATGCGATGTTTGAGAAGAAATATTTTGGTTTCAAGCAGAATCGAAAAAGTCAGCCAAAGGATGAGTTAGGATGGATTGAATTGGCTAAAGGGGGAACTCTCTTTTTTGATGAGATTATTGATTTGTCTATTTACCAACAGGCAAAATTGAATTCAGTTCTTCAAAATAAATCATATAATAAGGTTGGTTCAAGGCAGAGGAGTAATGTTGATGTTCGATTGATTTCGGCTTGCAGCGACACCTTACTTGGCTTGAAATCCAAAAATAATTTCCGAATGGATTTGTTGCAGAAGCTAAATGGTTATAATTTATTTATCCCTCCACTGCGAGACAGACAAGAAGATATCCCATTATTGATGAATTATTTCATACGCCAGTATTCAGAAAGGATGAGAAAAACGATTCATGGATTTGATCCATATGCTGAGCGTAAGCTGATTGAGTATGCTTATCCAGGAAATACACAGGAGTTATCAAATTTAATTGAACGCGCAGTTATGCTCTGTGAAGGAGATTCGCTGAATCTAGGTCATTTCCCATCGTTTGTAAGTGAAAAGAAAGAAAGATCGACTTTAGTTAATAGTTTTGATTTGGCATTGATCGAACGTGAAGTTATTATCCGAGCTCTGGAGGAGTGTAATTATAATAAATCACAAGCGGCCAAACTTCTTAATTTAAATTGGAATGCTCTGCATCGTCGACTTCAGAAATTTAATATTGACCTTCCTGAGAATGTTATCTAGTAAATGTGAATGTGCGAAATATCAGATAGATTCCTTATTTTCGTATATGTTGAAATTTATCCTTTCGTTTGTTATTGTTATCAATATCTCTATTGTCTCATGTTTTGGGCAACAATTAAAGAATGATTTACCCTTTACTTCAATAGAAGATGTCTCTGAACTTACTCAGAAGAAATTATTGAAACGTGGGCATCGAAAAATTCAGATTTATTTGATACGTCACGCTAAGCCGAAATTGAATAAAAGATTTTTAAGCTCTGCAGATCAGGCTCAAAATTATGTGGAGAGTTACAGTAAAGCACCCATTCATGAAATAGATTCGGGTAAAGTAAGAGTTGACTTAAATAAACCCCATCAAATTTATTGTTCAAGTTTAGTTCGTTCTCAAGAAACCGCTCTTGCTTTATTTGGAGATTCTTATGTTATCGTTTCTGATAGTGTTTTTAGAGAATTTGAATTGAAGATTGTTCGTGCAAGCTCTGTGGTGAAGCTCCCTTTAGATCTTTGGAAAGGAGTTAGTCGTCTTTTTTGGTTGTTGGGTTGCAATCATGAAGGTATTGAAAGTTATAAAGAGGCTAAAAAGCGAGTCGTATTATCTGCTGATAATTTAGAAAAACTTGCTAATCAGGAAGAAACTGCTATATTGGTAGGGCATGGCATGATAAATGGAGCAATTGCTAAAGAATTGAAAAAACGAGGTTGGGATGTTAAATCTAAAAAAGGACATCTAAACTTAGGTGCAACGATTCTGCAGAAAATCATTCCGAATTAATAGATAGTAGTATCCTGATGGGATGGCATGACTGTGCGTTTGTGAACACCAGTTGTAGCTGTAGTGAACACTTTTTTTTGAGGTGTTATTTGTAGTTTGTTGATATTTAGTGAATTGTTTGTTTTGGTATTGAGATTGATAAATATGACGTGGTTAATGAAAACATTTATTAAGGTGAAAGGGCTAATCTTGTTGCTGTTTCTTTTAATGTTTGTGAATTGTTCACAAGCTCAGAAAAAGAAAAGACTTAGCTCAGGAGCTTTTTCATCCTATGATAAAATCTTTTCAGGTGATGTTAATAAGATTAACCTTCCTGATTATTTGGATGGGCCCCACTTTTTTTTTGAAAATAGCGATAGAGTAAAAGTTTGGTATGTTGTTCATAAGCATAATGGGAATACTATAGAGGTTAAAGAGAAGTTTATTAAAATCAAAAAGGACTCGATTCGATTTAAAGGTTTGTTCGGCGATAAAAACAGGTATTGGTTAAAAAAGCAGAAGCCACTGCCAAGTCGATCAGAATATTCGGAGGTTGATTCCATAATGGTTGTTGGGGATGTTCATGGTGAATTTGATGTCATGAAAAAGCTATTAGTCTCAAATAAAGTGATCTCTGAGAAAGGAGATTGGTTGTTTGGGAAGAACCACCTGGTCTTTGTTGGGGATATTTTTGATAGAGGAGATCAGGTTACAGAAGCTTTGTATTTTATTAGGCACATCTCTCGACGTGCTAGGGATAAAGGTGGAAGAGTTCATTTAATATTAGGGAATCATGAGGTGATGGTGTTGATGAATGATTCTCGATATATCGCGCCAAAGTATAGAAATTTGAGTAAGCGATTATTAACGAATTATTATAACTTCTTTACTGAAAATACCGATTTAGGAAGATGGTTAAGGTCATTGAATGCTGTTCTTAAAATAAATGATAAGTTGTTTGTTCATGGAGGCTTATCTTATGATGTGGTTGAAAAAAATCTTTCCATCGACCAGATAAATGAAGATATTCGATACAGTTTGTTAAATGCAGAATCGATGTCAGCATCTGAATTAAAAAAGAAAATTTATTTTCCAGGAAACCCATTGTGGTATCGGGGTTATATGATGGAATCGAGATCTTATTCTAAGATTACTGAATCGGAGATTGACGAGGTGTTGAAATACTATGGTGTGAGTCAAATTATGTTTGGGCATACCGAGCTCGAAGAAATAAAGTTTTTATACCAGAAAAAAATATGTGCATTGAATGTGCCTATGGGCTATGTGCAGTTTCGACCACAAATATTGCTAATTGTCGGTGATCAGTTTTATCGCTGTTTGTTGAATGGAGAAAAGGAGTATATCAAATAATTAAAAAGCTCTTTCTTCTGCGAAAATCAAAATATTAGGATGAAGAATGTGAGGCCATTTATTTTACTGATTGTTTTATTAATAGTAGGAGTTGATTTTCAAGTTCAAGCTGGTTTTCAGAATGAGGATAAAGGAGTTTTTACAGATCTTTTTTCTAAGGAAGAACCACTTCGTATAGATCTTTTTGCCGACTATGTCAATCTTTTGGATGATGTTTCTGATAACCGAGTTTATCATGACGCTAAATTCTCTGTGCATAACCCATCTTCCGCTATTAATGAGATGCCAATCAGGTTGAAAACAAGAGGTAACTTCCGTTTACGTAAGCAAACATGCAACTTTCCCCCTTTAAGGTTTAAGTTTGATGCTGATCAAACAAGAGGGACTGTTTTTCAGGGGCAAAACAAATTGAAATATGTGAGTCATTGTCAGAATTTTAAGGAGGACTATGAACAACATACGCTTGAGGAATTTTTGGTCTATCGAATGTATAATATTTTTACGGATTATAGTTATCAGGTACGTTTAGCACGGGTTAATTTTATTGATATTAATGGGAAAGATACGATTCAGCGATTTGGTTTTTTTATTGAAGATAAAAACCATTTGGCAAAAAGAATAGGTCGAGAAGCTTTGAAATTTCGAAATATCAAACAATATCAAGTGCTCCGCTCTAATATTCTTGTGTTTTCCTTGTTTCAATGTATGATTGGAAACAATGATTGGGATGTTTCTCGTTTGCATAATGTGGATTTGATGTCGGTTAACGAACATAGTCTGCCAGTGGCAGTGCCTTACGACTTCGATTGGTCTGCTATTATTGATCATGATTATTTTGTTCTTGATCCGCAAATAGATTTAAATGCTAAATATAAGCGAAGATATAAGAGTTATCGGTGGACTGATGAAGAGTTTGAAGCTGCTTTTAATACCTTTCATGAGCTTCGTGATGAATTGATGGCATTGATTTCAGATTTTGAATATCTTGAAAATGATAATCGTCTAAAGATGCTTGGCTATATTTCTGAATTTTATGATCTAATTTTATCTAAGAATGATGTGAAAGAGTATATTCTAAAACAAGCGAAGAAAATTCCTGTAGATAGATAATATAAATAATCACCTTCTTCTTCTTCTTTTGATCCCATTTCTAACAGCAAACGAAGTTTTGTTGATTAAATATTACTTGTTAGTCTTATTCTTATCTCACCCCTATTTTAATAGGGGTGTTCTTTTGTTTAAATGTGTTTTTTAATTTGAACACCCCTTGTTTTGAAAGTATTTTTGCCTAAGTGAAAACTTTTTATCATCTTTGTGCTATCATTCTTAGGGGGTGTGTCTCTAAAAAACATGTTTTTTTAGAATAAAGCCCTTTATTCTAACTAATAAACCAAATAACCATGTCCACTATTCGTTTTCAAGCTTTAGCAGAGCTTTTGTCAAGGGTTCCTACCGAAGTCAATCTGCCATCTAATAAAGTGACAGATTATTATGGAGATCTCGTATTCAATACAGACTCTATGAGAAAATACTTATCTAAAGAAGCTTTTAAAGCTGTAATGGATGCCAATCAAAATGGTGGCGCTATTGACAGAAAAATGGCTTCCGGTGTGGCTGCAGGCATGAAGGCCTGGGCAATTGAGAATCATGTAACTCACTACACGCATTGGTTTCAGCCATTGACAGATGGAACGGCAGAAAAACACGATGGTTTTATAGATTATGGTGATGGTGGTCATATGATCGAGAATTTTTCTGGCGACCTACTTACTCAACAGGAGCCAGATGCTTCTTCTTTTCCATCCGGGGGTATTCGTCAAACATTCGAAGCACGTGGTTATACGGCTTGGGACGTTTCTTCGCCAGCTTTTATTGTTGGGACAACCCTTTGTATTCCTACGGTATTTATTTCGTATACAGGAGAAGCACTTGATTATAAGACACCCTTGTTAAAAGCTTTGGCAGCGGTTGATGAGGCTGCTGTTGGTGTTTGTCAGTATTTCGATAAGAACGTAACTAAGGTTCATACCAACCTGGGTTGGGAACAAGAGTATTTTTTGATAGATGAAGCTTTGTATCAGGCTCGTCCAGACTTGGCTTTAACGGGGCGTACCTTGATGGGACATTCTTCGTCAAAAGATCAGCAGTTGGATGATCACTACTTTGGCTCTATTCCAGAGCGTGTAACTAATTTCATGATGGAATTGGAATTGGAATGTCATAAATTAGGGATTCCTGTAAAGACACGTCACAATGAGGTAGCTCCAAGTCAGTTCGAATTGGCTCCTATTTATGAAGAAGCGAACTTGGCAAATGATCACAATCAGTTGTTGATGGATGTTATGAAGAAGGTTGCTCGTCATCACAAGTTTAGGGTCTTGTTTCACGAGAAACCTTATGCAGGAATCAATGGCTCAGGTAAGCATAACAACTGGTCGTTGGGTACCGATACGGGTGTCGTTTTACTGGCTCCTGGTAAAAATCCAAAAGGTAATATTCAATTTCTTTGTTTTGTTGTCAATACCTTGATGGCGGTGTATAAGAATCAAGATTTATTGCGTGCTTCTATTTTGACAGCTTCAAATAGTCACCGTTTGGGTGCCAATGAAGCGCCTCCTTCAATTATTTCGGCATTCTTAGGGGATGAGGTTTCTACAATGTTGGATAAAATTGTAGAGGAAGTAGGAGAAAGAAAGATGACTCCGGACGAAAAAACAGCATTGAAACTGGGTATTGGTCGTATTCCCGAGATTATTCTAGATAATACGGACCGTAACCGTACATCTCCATTTGCATTTACTGGAAATAGATTTGAATTCAGAGCAGTAGGTTCAAGTTCAAATAATGCAGCAGCTATGACAGCTTTGAATGCGGCAGTTGCGGTTCAGTTAAATGAATTTAAGGCCGCTGTAGATTTCTTGATTGAAGAAGGAATCAAGAAAGATGAGGCTATTTTTCAAGTGATGAAGAAAATGATTATCGAATCGAAACCAATACGTTTCAATGGTGATGGTTATTCCGATACTTGGGTTGAAGAAGCTAAGAAAAGAGGTTTAACTAATATTACGAGTGTGCCTGAATCCATTTCAAAATATTTAGATCCTGCTGCTAAAACTGCATTGGTTGGTAGTGGTGTGATGACTGAAAAGGAACTTGAAGCTCGTGTTGAAGTTGAAATGGAGAAGTTTACTATGAAGATTCAGATTGAATCTCGTGTGCTTGGCGATTTGGCAATTAATCATATTGTACCTGTTGCCGTAGCTTATCAGACTAAGTTAATACAAAATGTTCAAGGCTTAAGAGATATTTTCACCAACAGTGAATTTGAAGAATTAGCTGGAGCGAGAAAAGAGTTGATTAAGCAAATTTCAGGTCATATTTCTTCAATTAAAGCTAAAGTTAAGGCTATGGTTGCTGCTCGTAAAGAATGTAATTTAATTACAGATACTACTGAATCAGCATATGCTTACGATAATAAGGTACGTCATTATCTTGAAGAAATTAGATATCATATCGACAAGCTTGAGTTGGTTGTTGATAATGAAATGTGGCCATTGCCTAAGTATCGTGAATTACTTTTCAATAATTAACTATAAATGGCGAAAGCCGAATTATAAAAGCAGATTTGAAAGAGCTCCCGGTTGGAGCTCTTTTTTATTAGATTAGTTCAAATCGTACCCTTTGGTCACTTTGGTAGTGATGAAATATTTATGTTCTTAATATAAGAGAAAAGCTTATCTCCTTTTGTATCTTTATCAGGAATTCCTAAATTGGAAAGTCAATTTTATTTTGCACTATTTATACTGTTGTTAATATGAAGGTTTTAGCAGGAACTACACTTGGTCTTTCGTTGTTGTTTTGTATGGCTTGTTCGCCACAATATTATGTTCGCAAAGGCGATCAGTTGTTTGATAAAGGATTATATCATCAATCGGAATCTAAATATGATAAGGCTTATGAAAAATCAGACGATCATGTGTTTAAATCAGATGTGGCTCTTAAAGCTGGACTTAGTTTTGAAAAAATAAACCAACCTAAGAAAGCTGCACGCTGGTATAAAAAAGCAACGCGAAGACGTGATTCGTTTCCGGACGCTTTGACTCATCTGGCTCAAGTTGAAATCAAGAACGGGAATTTTGAAGATGCAGAAGAAGTTTTCTCTATTTATAAGGATTATGTGCCTGAAAACGTAAGAGGAGCCGAAGAAAGATTGGAAGGCGTTTTTGAGAGAATACAAGAGTGGAAAGAGAATCCGCAAGCTTATAAAATCCGTCCTATGGATCATCTTAATTCTAGGGCTAGTGAATTTGCTCCTCTTTATCTTAGTGGTGATATCAATATTATTGTTTTTACAAGTACGCGTAAAGGAAGGCTTGGCGTCAAGCAAGATGGTGTTACCGGTGATAAGTTTTCTAATCTTTATCGTTCTGATTACACGAATGAGGTGAAAAGAAATGTAAAGAATAAAAGAGGAAGGGTTATTGACTCTAAAACCATAATAAAAGATGAGTTTGAATGGCAGCGTCCAGTTAGTTTGGGCGATAGTGTGAATTCAGTATTAAATGATGGGGCCGCCTGCATAGATCTTGAAACGAATATTTTATATTTCACATCTTCTCGTAAAGTTGATGGGAAAGATCGTGGAACGAAGATTTATAGTATCGCTATGCAAGGCGATGATTGGGGTGAATTAAATAAGGTTGATATTGTTGCCGACTCGCTTTCAGTTGGACATCCTTCTATTTCGGCTGATGGTGAAACGCTATATTTTGCATCGGATATGGCTGGTGGCTATGGCGGAAACGATATTTGGATGGTGAAGTCAGAGGGAGGCCAATGGGGGAGTCCTGTCAATATGGGGGCTGATATTAATACAGATAAGGAAGAGGTTTTTCCATACATTCGAGATAACGGTATGTTGTATTTTGCATCGGACAGATTAGATGGAATGGGAGGATTGGACTTATATGTGGCTAAAGCTCGTGCAGATGTTTGGGATGTAGAGAATATGAAATACCCGATGAATTCCGAAGCAGATGATTTTAGTATCGTTTTCCAATCTGGTGAAAATAAAGGTATGTTTGCTTCATCAAGAATTAAAGGGAATGATGATATCTTTTCATTCGAAAAAATGGAGGTAGATTCTTTATTGATCGAAATAGCTGAAGGTCGAATTAGTTTTGACGAAGGTTTGGCTGGCAAGAACATTCGAATTAAAATGGAATCAGACAAGGGTGAAAGGTCAAATATTAAATTGGGTGAGAACGGAGAATTTAAATTACCGATCCGTGCTAATACAAAGTATACGATAACTGTTTCAGGTGAAGATTTCCTTACTGAGAAAAAAATAATTGAAGCAGGAAATGTTGATGAGGAACTGGATATTAATTTAAATTTTGAGCTAAAAGGAGTCGGTGTACCCATCAGGTTGAAAAATGTATTGTTTGGGTTTAATGAATGGGTGTTAACAGATGAGGCTAAGAATGCGCTGAATGATATTGTGAAGACTATGAATGAACACGACGATATAATTATAGAACTTAGTTCTCATACTGATTATGTTGGTTCTAAAGCTGTGAATGATAGTGTTTCTAATTTGAGAGCACAGGTTTGTGTAGAATATCTAGTTGAAAAAGGTGTAGATGGTTCCCGATTAAGAGCATTAAGCTTTGGTGAGGATAAACCCTGGGTTGTTAAGCAAGAAGGTCAGGACAAATACGCATTTCTTAAGGTAGGTGATGTGTTGAGTAAAGCTTTTATATACAAGCTTAAGGATGAGAAGCAAAAGGAAGTTGCAATGCAGATTAATAGAAGAACTGAGATAAAAATCGAACGAATTAATAAGAAACCTAAGGCCAGTTTTGATAGATCAAAAAGATCGAAGAGATAGTTCAGGAATAGGGCTTTCGTTAAAGGGAAAAAATACTAACTTTACGACGGCAAAAAAATAACAAAAGCGTTCTGCCATGCAGGGCGCTTTTTTTACTACTATCCAACCATGAAAAAAGACGAAAGATACAACTTAAGAGGCGTTTCAGCATCGAAAGAAGATGTGCATAATGCAATTAAAAACATTGATAAGGGGCTTTATCCAAAGGCTTTTTGCAAGGTGATTCCAGATTATCTTACTGGAGACGATGAGTACTGTAATATCATGCATGCTGACGGGGCAGGAACAAAATCCGCTCTGGCTTATATGTATTGGAAAGAAACAGGTGACTTGTCGGTTTGGAAAGGAATCGCTCAGGATGCTATTATTATGAACCTTGATGATCTGCTTTGTGTGGGTGCGGTTGATAATATCCTGCTTTCGTCGACCATTGGTCGTAACAAAAACCTGATTCCAGGTGAGGTTATTTCTGAAATTATTAATGGAACTGAGGAGTTGCTTGCAGAGTACCGTGAGTTAGGTGTGAATATCTATTCAACTGGTGGCGAAACGGCTGATGTAGGTGATTTGGTACGTACGATCATTGTTGACTCGACTGTTACGTGTCGTATGAAACGTAAGGATGTCATCACCAATGAAAGAATTCAAGCCGGTGATGTTATCGTTGGTTTGGAGTCATTTGGTAAAGCAACATACGAAGAAACCTATAATGGTGGAATGGGGTCAAATGGATTGACATCTGCACGTCACGATGTTTTCTCTAAATATCTTGCTGAGAAATATCCAGAGAGTTTCGATGGTGCTGTGCCAGAAGATTTGGTGTATTCAGGTAATTGCAAATTGACTGATGCAGTTGAAGGCACTGAGTTGGATGCTGGTAAATTGGTTTTATCTGCGACTCGTACTTTTGCGCCAATCGTAAAGGTTGCTTTAGATAAGTTCCGTTCTAAAATTCATGGTATGATTCACTGTTCGGGTGGAGCACAAACAAAAGTTCTTCACTTTGTGGATAACTTGCATATCGTGAAAGATAACATGTTTGATGTACCGCCATTGTTCAAACTGATTAAAGAACAAAGTGGAACAGACTGGGCTGAGATGTATAAGGTGTTTAATATGGGACATCGTTATGAATTTTATGTGCCAGCTGAGATTGCTAATGAGATTATCGAAATTTCGAAGAGCTTTAATGTAGATGCTAAGATTGTTGGACGAGTTGAAGCTTCAGATAGCAAAAAGTTGACGATTGAAAGTGAATTCGGGAAGTTCGAATACTAACTATATAATATAGATTAAGCCGATCGTTCTAGAGTAGAATGATCGGCTTCTTTGTATATGAAATTCACGCAGAATCAGGTGTTTTGGTTTTGTTTTATTTAAGAGGAAAAAAGCTGTTGTTGCATAATTATGATGAATTTAAACGTTCAAATGTTCTAATAATAAGCTTCAAATCGATTAAAGTGATTTTATTTTCCTAATTTTGTGCAAATTTTAAGAGATTATAGGAATGAGCGATAATGTGTTACTAGGGAAACTGGAAGGTGTTTTTATCCGCTTCAAGGAGGTTAGTCAGCTGATTACCGACCCTGAAGTTATGGGTGATATGAAACGCTATGTTAAGCTAAGCAAAGAATATAAAGAATTGGAATTAGTCGATTCTGCCGCAACGAGATATAGAAATGCACTTGGAACAATTGCTGAATCGAAAGAGATATTAGCCACAGAGAGCGATGAAGAGTTGCGCGAAATGGCAAAAATGGAATTGGAGGAGCTTGAAGAAGGCTTGCCAGCAATGGAAGAAGAGATTAAGTTACTCTTGGTCCCTGCTGATCCAGAAGATTCTAAAAATGCAATTATTGAAATCCGTGCTGGTGCTGGTGGTGATGAGGCTAGTATTTTTGCTGGTGATTTACATAGAATGTACACTAAGTTTTGTGAAAGCAAAGGCTGGAAGGTTTCAATGTCTTCTTGCAGTGAAGGAACATCAGGAGGTTACAAAGAAGTTGTTTTGAATGTAACCGGAAATAATGTTTACGGTGTCTTGAAATATGAATCAGGTGTCCACCGTGTTCAGCGTGTTCCTCAAACAGAAACTCAAGGTCGTGTGCATACTAGTGCTGCATCAGTAGCTGTCTTGCCTGAGGCCGAAGAGTTCGATATTGATGTAAAAGAAAGTGATATCCGTAAGGATACGTACTGTTCTTCAGGACCAGGTGGTCAGTCAGTAAATACAACCTATTCGGCAATTCGCTTAACTCACATTCCGACAGGAATTGTTGTGACTTGTCAGGATCAGAAATCTCAGCTTAAGAATTATGCGAAAGCACTGATTGAGTTACGTTCTCGTATTTATGCAATGGAACACCAGAAATATTTGGATGAAATTTCATCTAAGCGTAAAACAATGGTTTCTACTGGTGACCGTTCGGCTAAGATTAGAACATACAATTATCCACAAGGTCGTGTAACTGACCATAGAATTAATTTGACGATGTATAATTTGAGTGCTATTATCGATGGCGATATTCAAGAGATTATCGATAAGCTTCAGGTTGAAGAAAATGCAGAGCGACTTAAGGAGAGTGGTTTATAATAATATTTGGCAGTGGTTTTTAACTACTGCCTTTTTTTTGATCCATTTGAAATGGATAAGCAAATTAAAGAAACAAACAACCATTAAATAAATTACAAATGAATTATCAAGCTTTATTCGAGCAAATCAAATTAAAGAAATCATTTTTGTGTGTTGGTCTAGATACTGATGAGAAAAAGATTCCAGAGCATTTGCTTAAAGAGGAAGATCCAATTTTTGAGTTCAACAAAGCAATAGTTGATGCAACGGCACATGTAACAGTAGCATACAAGCCAAATATTGCATTTTACGAGTGTAAGGGTGCTAAAGGATGGCTTTCGCTAGAGAAAACAGTTTGTTATATCAAAGAGAACTATCCAGATATTTTTCTAATTGCAGATGCCAAGCGTGGTGATATTGGAAATACATCAAAAATGTATGCCAGTGCATTCCTTGAAAATATGCCTTTCGATTCTATTACTGTTGCACCCTATATGGGAGAAGATTCAGTAACTCCATTTTTATCTTATAAAGATAAGTGGGTGATTCTTCTGGCATTAACATCGAATAAAGGTGCTTTCGACTTCCAGTTTTTTCAGGAAGGTGAGCAAAAGTTATTCGAGAAAGTTCTTGAAAAATCGCAAGACTGGGGTTCGCAAGATAATATGATGTATGTAGTAGGTGCTACTAAGGCCGAAATGTTATCCGATATTCGAAAGATTGCTCCGAATCATTTCTTGCTGGTTCCAGGAGTTGGCGCACAGGGAGGAAGTTTGCAGGAAGTTGCTAAATATGGTATGAATGATCATTGTGGTTTACTTGTGAATTCTTCAAGAGGCATTATTTATGCAGATTCAACATCGAACTTTGCTAATGTAGCTAGTGAAAAGGCTGTGGAGTTGCAAGAAGAAATGGCAGCCCTAATGGATGCTAAAGGGATTTTATAGTCTTATAATAAGGCTTATAGAGAAGCGATGATCTTAAGATCATCGCTTTTTTTGTTGTATTCTTAGAAATCATATCATAAATTTAGTATTCTGTTTAAGAACTTAGAATCTGTTTGTTATGAATGAGGATTTTCTGCACTACGCCTGGAGGTATCGACTTTTTGATTCGGAAAATTTGACGTCAAGTCAAGGGGAACAATTGGAATTAATTGACACAGGTCGTTTAAATAGGGATTCTGGGCCAGATTTTTTTGAAGCCCGAATTAAAATAGACGGCTTACTTTGGGTAGGTAATGTAGAGATTCATTTGAAGTCATCTGACTGGTATAGACATCATCACGATATGGATTCAGCCTACAATAACGTCATTTTACATGTTGTTCTTGAAGAGGACATGGACATTGTTCTGTCAGATGAGCGATTGTTACCTTGTTTAGAGCTGACTATTCCGGATTATTATCTTCAAAGATACCAGAACTTGATGTCTTCTCAATCTTGGATCCCTTGCCAAATTGACATCCCAAAGTTGAATAATTTCTTTGTAAACCATTGGCTTGATAGGATGTTGTTGGAAAGGTTGGAGAGGAAGGCTGATGAGATTAAAAAGCTGTATCATCAAAATGCTAACTCTTGGGAGGAAACCTTTTATCAGCTATTGGCTCGATATTTCGGTATGAAAGTAAATAGTGATCCTTTTGAGCAACTGGCAAGGTCAATTCCTCTGAAAATACTCGCTAAGCAAAAGAATTCACTTTTACAGCTGGAAGCTATTTTGTTTGGACAGGCGGGATTTCTTGAGGAAGATTTTCCAGATGATACGTATTATGTCAGTTTACAGAGAGAGTATCATTTCCTAAAAAGTAAATTCGAACTTAAGCCCATTGAGAAAAGACGATGGAAATTTATGAGGCTTCATCCGGTCAACTTTCCTACCGTTAGAATTGCTCAGTTAGCTAGTCTAATTTATCAGTCACAATCTTTGTTTTCAAAAATGACGCAAATAAAACAGATTGGTGAGTTCTATCTTTTATTACAATCCAGAGCTTCTTTATATTGGGATAATCATTATAGGTTTGGGGAGAAAGTTGATTTAAAGAAGAAAGTTTTAGGTAAATCGACAATAGATACATTAATTATCAATGCAATTGTCCCTATTCTATTTGTTTATGGTAGAGAAATTGGGGATTCTCAATATGTGGATAGGTCTTTGTTCTTTCTTGAAAAATTGAACGCGGAACAAAATTCAATTATTAAATCGTGGAAAGAGAGCGGCGTGATTGTAAAGTCCGCCTATCATTCTCAGTCTTTACTTCAGCTTAAGTCAGAATATTGTGATAAATACAAATGTCTTGAATGTGAATTAGGAAATAGGATTATTCGACATGAACAAATGTGATTTTCTTTATTGCAGTTAGATAAGATTGATTAAATTAGATTTTATTTTTTCACATAAATATTCGTAATGTCATTAAAGGGACGTAAAGTCTGGGAGGAAAATGTTAAAACACTCAGTTTCGCTTTGATTCTGATGTTTGTTGTTATTGGTGTTGGTACTTTGGGGTATATGCAGATCAATGAAGAGTATAGCTTGATTGATGCTTTGTATATGACAGTCATAACAATTTCAACTGTTGGATTTAAGGAGGTGCATGATCTGACTGATAATGGTAAGGTGTTTACGATACTTTTGATACTGACAAGTTTTGGTATTTTTGGTTATATCGTTTCAGCAGTGACTCGTTTTATATTAGATGGTGTTTTTCGTAGAAATTTAAAAGATTATAGAGTGGCTAGGAAAATAGAAAAGTTAAGTGGTCATGTCATAGTGTGTGGCTTTGGTCGTAATGGACGTCAGGCAAGTTTAGAATTATTAGAGCATGGTGAAGAGGTTGTTGTGATTGACTCAAAAGAATCTAGTATTGATAAAATTAGGATGGTTCCTGAATTGTTGTTTATACAAGGAGATGCCACGCTTGAAGAGGTGTTGACCTCAGCTAGTATAGCTAATGCAAAAGCTTTGATAACGGCTATACCTGACGATGCGGCAAATGTGTATGTTTGTCTGACTGCAAGAGAGTTGAGTCCAAATATTAGAATTATCTCTCGTTCATCGAAATTGCAATCTGATAATAAATTAAAGCGTGCCGGTGCGAATAACGTTATTATGCCCGATTTACTTGGAGGGCAGCAAATGGCTAAGTTGGTAGCTCAGCCCGATGTTATTGAGTTTGTAGATAAAATTTTGTTGCAGTCAATTAAAGACGTAAGCCTAATGGAAGTTTCTTGTTCTAACCTGGCATCATGTTTTGTGGGTAAGTCTATATTAGATTTGAATGTTCGAAATGTCTCAGGAGCCAATATTATAGGTTTAAAAGATGATGCTGGGAATTATGTTTACAACCCTTCTCCGCATATTATACTCAATCAAAAGCTCCAGCTATTTGTTTTGGGCGATTCTAATCAGTTAGCACGACTAAATACGCTGCTTAATACTGGGAAATAGTTTGCTTGTAGAAAAGTATTGAAATTAATCATCAGTAAATCAGTTTGATATGATTTATTGATGATTTTTTTATTGAAATCATTTGGAGTTGTCATGATATTACCCCTATATTTGTAGCCACTTTCAACGGAGAGTGGATTTATAAAATGGTTGTTTAGTAGTATTTTATAGGCAGTGGTAGGGTGGTCGTAGGAATTTTTTATTTTTTTTAAAAGATTATTTACACCTACTAAACAACCTCACGATTCGGGAGTGGCTGAGAATTTTGATTATTGTGTCAGGTTCTCATTTTTTAGCTCTGAGTTTTTCTGAAAATAAAATTTCAAAAAAAAACGAATTGTGATTTGCAAGTTTGGAATTAAAGTTCTTATATTTGCAGCCGCTTAAACAGCGAAAAGTTCTTAAAAATTTTGGTGACGATAACAGGAGGTTGAGTTTGATTTCTTTCGAAAAAAAACTTTAAAAAAAACTTCATTTTTCTTTTGGATTTTAAAATGAAAAGTTGTTATCTTTGCACCCGCTTTGA
>JBLWWJ010000009.1:0-49948 GCA_048268005.1 Ancylomarina sp. | reverse complement strand
CGAAAGAGCAATATAGGTCAATACATCTAGGTTTAAAATGATAAAACATCTCCGGAAATTTTAAACAAAAAAAACGAATCCCAATAAGAAAAACGTACTAGGATTTAGGTTGTAGTCCCAGTAGGGGTACAAGCGGAAACACCGCAACACCCTATTCATGGGACTTATAGCATTTTATATTTTGGCTGGTGGACGGTTTGGTGGACGGTTTTTTTTGTGGACGGTCAAATACGAAGAGTTGGAGGCAAAACCAAAGCCTTTATTAAACTAAAAACAACCAATTCTATTTACCCAATTTTCTTCTTAAAATTACATCTAGGATTTTCTGAATTACTGCAATTTTGAAAAAGGCATTTGCAGCAACCCCAGGGCAACGCCATAAATTAAAACCCAATACCAAACGATACCCACGAGAACTTCAAAACGTACCCCCACACCCCAAAGCATAAACCTATACCAATAAGCCAGACACTCAAAAAAAAGACATTTAAAGAGATATGTGATCGGTAACGAGGAAAACACCGAGAAAACCCCACACAATGGACTCAAAGGCTTCAAAAGAGCTATACAAGCAACTACATCTTGATGCCTATAACCAATTCGCCTATAACATATATATTCGTTGTATATACCCTCCAAAATAAGGGCAGCTACAACCAACATTATCAGATGCAATTGCATTGAATCGCTGTGTATGCCCTTCAAACTAAGAGCAACTACAACCCAAAGAACGATTTTCCTATACGAGCATTAGTTGTGTATACCCTTCAAAATAAAGGCAGCTACAACTATAAAAGAAATACTGTCACTATCAGACGGTTGTGTATACCCTTCAAAATAAGAGCAGTTACAACCTAATGCAGCTTACGTAAATCAAGCTAATCGTTGTGTATACTCTTCAAAATAAGAGCAGCTACAACATAGATGTATCACGTAATATCGTGAATGCAGTTGTTTATACCCTTCAAAATAAAGGTAGCAACAACCATTAACAAACATTCGAATAGAAACTACTTGTTGTGTTTACCCTTCAAAATAAGGGCAGATACAACGAAAATACTTCGTTGATGGTGTAGAAAAGAGTTGTGTTTACCCTTCAAAGTAAGGGCAGTTACAACACGCAATTGAACAACACGAGTAATAACTTTGTTGTGTGTACCCTTCAAAATAAGGGCAACTACAACCAAAGAGATATAAGCACACATAATATAATCGTTGCTTATACCCTTCAAACTAAAGGCAGCTACAACTGAGTACAAATAATGTATTAGTAAAATACTGTTGTGTATACCCTTCGAAATAAGAGCAACTACAACGCATAAAATATCATCAATCAAATATATCAGTTGTGTATACCCTTCAAAACAAAGGCAGTTACAACACCAATAATTTTACTTAAAGAATCATAGTATGTTGTGTTTACCCTTCAAAATAAGGACAATTACAACTGAACCAAACAGACGTATCACCGCTTCAGGCTGTTTGTACCCTCCAAAATAAAAGTAGCTACAACCATTAACAAACATTAGCATAGAAACTACTTGTTGTGTGTACCCTCCAAAATAAGGGTAGCTACAACTAGCAGGAACAACAGTAATAGATGCTTCAAGTTGTGTATACTCTTCAAACTAAGAGAAGCTACAACAGAAAAACTATTAACACTTAGTCAGTTTGTGTTGTGTATACCCTTCAAAATAAGAGCAGCTACAACATAGATGTATCACGTAATATCGTGAATGCAGTTGTTTATACCCTTCAAAATAAGGGCAGATACAACGAAAATACTTCGTTGATGGTGTAGAAAAGAGTTGTGTTTACCCTTCAAACTAAAGGCAGCTACAACTGAGTACAAATAATGTATTAGTAAAATACTGTTGTGTATGCCCTTCAAAATAAAAGCAACTACAACTGAAGGTGGTATGTTAGCAAGAATGGATTGGTTGTTTATACCCTTCAAAATAAAGGCAGCTACAACAGCTAAAACACGTACCTTTTATTTGGCAATGTTGTGTTTACCCTTCAAAATAAAGGCAGCTACAACTTTAAGATAAACGATAAAAAGGAAATAGTAGTTGTGTTTACCCTTCAAAATAAAGGCAGCTACAACTCTATTGTATTACATATCGATTCGCCTGGTGTTGTGTTTACCCTTCAAAATAAAGGCAGCTACAACGTGTAGACGAGAAATGGAAAAGGAATTAAAGTTGTGTTTACCCTTCAAAATAAAGGCAGCTACAACCTATGAGTTGTAAATGCTTTATTAGGAGAGGGGAAACCGTTTTTCAGCAAGTGAAAATCGGAGATATTTTCTATGGATTTGCTGTTATCGCATCAATTTTTTCATTGTAAAGCTTAGCTATTTGTAGTGCGAAATTATTATCAGCCCACTGATTAACAAACAAGCTCATCGTCCTTTTTTGAGGGAATTGGTTGTGCGAAAAACAATTTCGAACCATATCTAAAAACGAAAATTCGTTTTCGTTTATCGTGCCCTCTTTTTTAAGCCATTGCAAATAAACTTTGTGCTGAATGTGTCCAGTTTTACAATCGGTATCAATCAAATCATCGGCGTTATTATTTGACACTACCGTTTCTTCGAGTTTAAATACTGCATCAAGAACCATTTGTTTGGCATTATTATAGGTTTCCAATTCGTTTTTCAAGTCTTGCAGTGGAATTTCGAGTTCCGTAAAATATTCAAACAACTCAGGCAATCGTCTGTCGTGAATATATTTATTAAGCATGCTGAAATCTTTACGCTTTCGCTGATCAAGAATTGTTTTCGTAATTTCAGCATTATTGTCAAAGGATAATTTTCCTGTAACCGATTTTTTAACTGTGATGGTATCGTTTAATAGGGTATCAATTTGACTTAGCTTCATATTCAAATCCTGATCGGAAGTCATCAGTTTCTCTAACATGAGAAGCATTATTTGATCTTCCTCCTTTAGTCGACGTATCTGTTTTTCGGTATTCGAAATGGTTCTCTTAAACACTTTTTCTACCTGATTGAACTGAATATCCGGTAAACGTCGGTCGGTTCTTTTTTCTATTCTTCTTATTTCTTGTTTTGCTTTAAAGGCTTTTCTTAAACTATCCGAGTAAAAATCGGCAAACATGGCATTTTCCTGTAGTTTAAAATTCACCTTCTCATTAAAAATCAGATATTCTCTTTCTGCATTGTAAAAGCCTTGCGTGCTGTCGCCACGCTTACTCCACCAAATTTTAAAGAGCTCGTTGTATTTGGCATCCGCAGGGTATTGTATTTGTTGTGCATCCAAATCGTTTTCCAATAAACGAATTAAAGTCTCATCGAACAGGTTGGTTGGTAAATTGATTGGCGTTTTACCATCATTTGCATCTTTCCCTTTTGTTACGTTATGCAACCACCGATCTAAACTATAGCTTGCTTTTTCTTTTAGTTGGCGCAGTGTAAAAGGAATGCATGACAAATTATCGGGTAATTTTACTCCCGTGAGTTGTTTCCCAGCTTCCTCGTTCCACTCTCTTCTATAAAATGTGGTCATCATCCACGATTTATCGATCTTATTTGTCTTTCCTGTTCTATGATTTTTAACTTCAAGCATTTTATTAACCTTCTCCTTAAGATAGTTCTCGTAAAGATCTTGTGTGTACCGCGTTTCGCTGAATCGTATGTGTTTTAAAAAAGGATGTCCATCAATATCATTAAGCCTAAGCTCCTTGCTGACTATATCAATAAATAGGGCTTTTTTATCAGGATTGGCAAATAAGGCCAAACACTCCTGTATTTTGTCGTAATAAAAAGAGGTGATTTTTTTCTTTTTATCGGTACTGATAATCATATCAACAATATCCTTTGCCAGAAAAGTTGCCATTTCGCCAATTTTAGGAATTCTCCCTTTTCCCGTTTTCTTAAATTTCTGATACGCTTTTAACCGATCCATGCCCTCGCGCTTCATTAATTTAATTCTGTCAGAAATAGCTCGGTCAGAATTTATGTCAACAACACTCAACCAGTAGTCTAAAATGCGCGTAGGAATTTGTTTGTGGTTCAAATTGTATTGAGCCAACACCTCATCCAAGGTTTTTTTACGGTTTCTTAAATAAGCTAATGCATTTGGCTTGTAGGCAGGGGATTTTTTCGAATCCGATCTTTTATTGAATTCGTTCCAGTCGTTTGGTAATTTCCCCTTTACCTCATCAATAAACTGCTTATTGGTAATTTTACTTTTGCTGGCCAAAATAAAATCGTTAATTAGTTCCTCCGATTTTCCTTTTTCCAGATATTCTAATACGATAATTTTTGGCAACTCGTGTAAGCTAAGAAAAGCTTCGGGCAAGGCTTGTTTAAGACTTTTCTTAATTTTCGATTCAGATTTCGGCTTGTTAATTACTATTGATTTCGCATTATTGGTGTGTAAACCTATTTTATTATTTTTTGTATTATAAAAGGGTGCATATTGCTCAAAGCCCAACGAAATCCCGTTTTTGTCAATTTGTTTTAGTACTTCTTTCTCATCTTCAAAATCACTTAACTTTCCAAATGCTTTCACTTTTTGAACAATGCTTCGTGAGTACAATTCTTTATTAATGGGTTTTTCGTATTCGTCAATTAATAGTTTACCTAGATTAATTTGAAAACGCAATTGGTTAAAGATGTTTGTTTCATCGATAAACTTCAATGCAAAATAGGAGAAACGATTGCTGTGTCTGATTTTTCGTGTAAGAGCTTCAATATATTTGTCGTAATCTTCAATATCAGCCCTGTCATTCGTGCTATTATCTAATATGTTTTCAATTTGTAGGCTATCTAGATTTGGCTTAAATGCTTTCCTTTCCTCTTCGGTAATTACAGCATAAAGCTCTTTAGGACATCGGTTAAGGGTGTTTATAATATCCAATGTGAAAGCTTGCTTTTTATCTTCACTCACAAATCGATCATGGGGTAGTTTAGCACAAAAGGCCATTAATACTTCTCGTGTAGCAATAAAGCTATTGTACTGTGTTCCTTTTAAGCCTTTAATTTTTCCAATAAACTGAAATGCATGTTCTCTCTCTAGAAACATCGCAATTAGAAAGACAAAACCATCGGTAGTAATTGTGTTATCCTGATTTACAAGTACACGCTTTTTTACGTGTTCAAAGTCCTCGTCGTTTAAAACACCATTGAATCTTTCCTTAGTGTATTCTATAGCTCGTGCAAAATTAGTTCTAAGAAATTCGGCAACTTCTTCCGAAATTGTCGTTTTTCTTTTATTCCCATTTGCTATTGAATAATAATGAGAGTAATCATTTCTAAACTCTTGAATTTCGCTAAACAAACATCTTAAAGAATCTGCCATTGCGGTAAAATCTTTTCCCGTATTTATATTATTAAAGTCACCTGTTCTTTCAGATTTGGGCAGACTCTCAAAGTCAAAGACCTTTATAATTGGGAAAAACTTAACTGCAATGGAATGAGCCAGATTCCAATTAAGATGCTTCCTGTTGTGATTGCATAAAAAACTATCCCGTATTTTTTCTTCATCATGGATAGGAGATATTTTTATCTTATTTGCAACAGCATTATTAATACTAAAGATATTTAACCTTGCCATATTCAAATATGCACCAAAATACTGAGGATCATTTTCCAATGTTTTGTACACATTTGCACCTTTAATCTCTATTCTTTCAACTGTTTCCATTGTTTTAATTTTGATTTAAGTGAGTGAAATAAGCCCAATACATTTTAGATGTCATGAATTTGCGATACCACTGGGCAAGCCGTACTGATATAAAAAGGATAATAAACAATAAAGCACCAAACCATAATGCATTGGATATATCAGGTGTGTTTAAACAGCTACAAGGGGTAAAACTTAGTGCAAACAAAACGATATGCAATAAAAGTAGGATTATGCAAGCCAAAGCTGTTTGCCTAAAAAAGAAATAAAAGCTTTGAATGGTTTTTGGCTGCTCGTTTTTAGCGTGGTACTCTAATTCGTAATACATTCGGTCGTAGTATGCATCCTGCAATTCTTTAATTTCATTGCGTTCGTCATCAGGTCGCTGATCTATATCTTCTTTTGGGTAAAAAATATCTTTATCAAACCATTCTATTGCTTTTTTATTCAGGCTTTCATTCATAGGTAAATGACGAAAATCCATATCAAGATAGAGGTCGGCAACATGTTTATACATACCGAAAAGACGGTTGTACCACTTTGTTTTATTTACCAAATAGAAACTTGAAGCATAAAGTGCAGCACCTACAATTAGAGCAAAACAGAGCGAAATGCCCACGTTAATTTTCCAATCAACAGAGTGAACTTGTAATGAGTATATGCCATAAAGATTATTAATGGTATTGCAAAAAAATAAGACGATTACTCCTGGCAGTAATAATCCTAAAAAATCATAGAGTGAAAACTTTACCATTGCTTATTATTAATTGATAAGACGTTTTACAGGACAGTATTTATTATGTCACTATCAAAACTAATCATAAAATACCATTTAACATTAGCGTGTTTAAGTAAATTCAGCTCTCATACAAATTTGATGACGAATTAGTTTGTGCAGTTTATAGGATGTGCAAAACGAGCTTTGGGATTTTGCATGAAAGAGGGAGTGCAAAAAAAAAACTCTCTTCTTTTCTGCCTGTATTCTCAATTGATTCTTTTAGCGTATACATCTACTCGATTACAATATGAAACACATCTATTAAACACAAATACTGAGGGCTCAATTGTGTTCACGAATGTCTCCTAAAATGAATATACATTTGTGTGCTTATATAAAGGGAAGGGCGTATGAAGTGAGGAGCCTAAAGAGGTATTGATGTTTAATTATAGCTGTATGGTATCGGTAAATTGTAATTATTTGTTGTAAAGTTTCACTTTATTTGGACCTTGATGGATAATTCCAAAGTACCCGAAACCGAGGGTTTAAACTCCGAAAATGTACAGAATACATAGCTAGATTTGAGAAGAAATTTTAAGATTATATTACACACAATTCACCAAGCTAAAATCATAAGTTTTAATTAATTATTTTCATAAATAGGGTACGATGTGAGGAGTTGACCTGCTGAATGATACTATTCTTAAATAGTTTCATTTTTTATTGAAGAAAGGATGCTGTGCTAAGATATTTGCATTTTGCTCCTCTGTTACTTTAATGTATTTCATAAATGCTCGTTCTGTACGATGTCCTGTAATACGCATAATGTAAATGGGCTCAATGCCTTCCAAAAACATATTTGTTGCGGCTGACCTTCTTGCTGTATGCGATGAAACCATATCATATTTGGGTTTTGTGTATTCTACAACCTTGCCACCTTCTGTTCGAGATGAAATTACGAAATCATTTATCTCTGCTAGCTTACAAACTTCTTTAATGGCTTGATTAAATTTCTGTCCTGAAACTTTCTTATCAAAATCGTAACCATTAGTAATAATCTCTTTTACAATCCAATGCATCGGTATAACAACCTCTCTATTTTTTCTTTGACTTCTCCCTTTCAAAGGAATGATCCTTATTGTCCCATTGGAAATATTTTGTGTCTTTAATCGACTAAAATCAGAAATTCTTAATCCTGTATATGCACCAATAAGAAATCTGTCGCGACAGTATTTCATTGATTCAATTTTGCGTAACATATTTGATCTTGAAATATTAGGATATTTTAATTTTATAAGCTCAGGAGTTAGTTGAAGATCGAATATTTTCAGTAACTCTTCGGAGCTTAGGTAGACAGAATCGGAATTTTCACTTGGAGATTGAAAACGAGAACCGAGATGCTTTGAATTTTTATGCAATCCTTTTTCCATTGCCTCATTCATAAATACTTTTATATTCTTAATTTGGGTTCCAAAGTAATTTATCGAATAGTCTTTGGAATTCATAAAATCTTGAAAACTTCGATAAAAGGCCATATCAATGTCATCAAAGGTCAACCTACCTCCTCTTATTTTTTCGTATTTGCGTAATAGATTTATGGTTGTTACGTAACTTTTCATAGTTCTGTCATGCCTTCTACTTTTGGGCACCCAATCAACAGCCCAATCAGCAATATATTTGTAGGGCTTGAAGCTTTCTGCTGAAAGGTTTAATTTTAGGCGTTCTCTAAATTCATCTTGTGTTGGTACTGTGTCTCTTATATTGAATGATTGAATCGTTTTTATCATTACTTTTTTAAATTCTTTTAGCCTTTCATTGATAAGCACGCCTTCTGTATACCTTTTGCTTTTTTTGCACTCTTGCCGCTCCTTATCCCAATATGATGTAATAATTACTTCTTGGGGGGTGGTTACATACCTTTTTCCACAATAATAAATTTGTGCATTAATTCCAGATGTTTCCCTATTCCCATTTTTTAAATAAAAATTTGCTTTCATGATGATAAAATTTTCAGTTAAACTTATTTTACTTATCATAAATTTACGAAAAACAGAACCCCAAAACAAAAAAATCGCGCAGAAGGTGTGAAAAACACATTTTCATAAATGACTGTTCGCGAGCATCTTAAGAAAGATTATCATCAATCAACATTACTGAGCTGATCAAAAAAAGTAGTTTGAATTTGGTGTGATAGAGGTGCGGTTTATAAAATCAAAACATCACAATAATATTGCAATAAACTGACTGTCTGGGGAATAGAAGAAAACGATAAGATGAATAATATATACATCATAACAAACATAATATTATTAAACCTCCTATTAATCATATTATGGTGAAACGACACGCTTTTTCGTTGAAGCTACCAGACTATATAAACCACGCATCTCTTTATAGGCTGGCATTTTGAAGAAATACACTTAAAATCTACTATACGAACATAATTATTTTTTACGGAGCATTTTAGCGATATAAACCCCCGCTCCGGGTACGAAGAAAGCTTCAATCGAAAGATTGGAGCTTTTTTTATGCCCTAAACTTTCTACTTTTCCTTAAAATTGATGATGGATTTAAAATTGCAGTTCCTGCAACGAACCGTTACTTCCTTAATTGGACACAGCCTAATAATGTAAAAAGAAAGGAACATGAAGACAGAGCCCGCTATAAACGTGCCCCAGAAAATTGATTGATCTTCCATATAGATAATAGTCGATACAGCATCGTAGAAGCAGGCAATAGCCAAAATCAATAAAACGATAGCTACTCCTTTTCTAATTATTGGACGAATACCAATACATGTTTCATTCGAGTGTTCCCAGTCTGCCTCTTGCCCTTCTTCACATCTACACTTCGGATATATAACAGGTCGGTTAGTGTTTTTCATTATATCCAATTAACACATCAATTTACAAAGAAATCGGGTGAATTAACTCAGATATTTGATGAAGGTATTTTATATCATTTTAAAAAAAAATATAAAATGTATTATGCTTGTTATTTTGTAAGTTTGGGATGCAGGTAAAAATGACACAAAATTTTTTATCTCAAATTTCACTAAATACAATTAGCTAAAAATGAAAAACACACTAGCCATCCTAGCATTATTAATGCTATTCACATTCACAGCCTTTGCACAGAATGATAAGATTTATGAAAAAACCCTGTCTGAAATGTTTGAAGTTTCAGGATCGGAAGCGACTTTCCAGGCAGCCATTAATCAGATGTTAACAGCATACAAGGGGCAATACCCACAAGTATCTGCTGAAATTTGGAAAGAGTTTGAAGCAGAATTTCAGAAAACTTCCATGGATGAGCTTGTGGTCATGTTGGCTCCTGCCTATCAAAAACATTTGACTCAAAATGATTTGCAGGAACTGATCAAATTCTACAAAACACCTATTGGAAAAAAGTTTGCTGAGAAAACACCTCTCCTCACCAGAGAAGCCATGCAGGTTGGTCAGCAGTGGGGTATGAAAATTGGTCAAAATTTTGCTGCGAAAATGAAGGCTAAAGGGTATTAAATCCCGACAATACAATTTGCTGCTTAGTTTTGTTACTTTGCAGCAAATTCTATTTCATCACAAATCTCTCTTCATCTAAAAATTCAAAATAATGAGCATTGTTCGATTAATGACATGCGACACAGCTGTTGAGGCCAATCTAATTAAAGGTCACCTTAAAAATGAAGGCATCGAAGCTTTTATTACGAATGAAAATTTCTCGAATTTAATGCCGCATTACAATCGCATCCTGAATTCCGGCATACAAATCATGATTAGTGATCTTGACTACAATAAAGCGAGTGAAATTTTAGAATTAAACAACACAGAAGAACGTGTTTGTCCTAGTTGTCAATCGACAAAAATCAAGTTCAGTTTAGGTCAAAACAAAATCAAAAAGATCTTTATCATCATCTTTTCTCTTTTCACTGCAACACCATTCAATAACCTAAAAAGCGTGTACAAATGTCAAGATTGTAAGACTGAATTTTGAAATAGAAGGTTTAATTCGTTTACACACCCTACAAACAGCAACAATGGAAGTAAAAATCACCATACTTTGCGAAAACGAAACAAGTAAAAGAGCAGCACGGTTCTGTCGGTCGGAATGGGGATTCTCAGCTTTTGTGGAAACAGAAGAAACCTGTATCCTTTTTGATACGGGACATACCAGTTTATACAAACAGAATGCGAATGCCCTGGGTATCGATCTAAATCGAAGTGATTTTGTTGTGCTATCACATCACCATTGGGATCATACCAGTGGTATGCTTAGTCACGAATTTACCGAGAAGAAAAAGCTAATTCTTCACCCAGACATTCTTAATAAAGTGGCTGAAGAGAAAGCAAATTTATTTAATCGTGACTTTGAGATTATCGCCACTAAAACAAGCTTGGAATTCGCTCCTGACATATTCTATTTAGGGCAAATTCCAAGAAAAATGAGTTTCGAAAGAGGTGATCACAAAGGAGACAGCATGCTCGACGATTCAGCCATTGCAATAAAAACAGCCAAAGGCTTAGTCGTATTAACAGGTTGTTCACATGCCGGTATTTGTAATATATGCGAACAGGCCAAAGAGGTGACAGGACAAGAGCTTTATGCTGTAGTGGGTGGTTTCCATCTAACACAAAAAAATCAAGCTACTGTAAGAAAAACAATTGAGTATTTTAAAGGGGAGAATATAGAGCATATCTACCCTATGCATTGTGTCGATTTTCCTACACTGGTTCGTTTTTACGAAGAGTTTAATACCATTAAGTATGCCGCCGGTGACGTCATTAAGCTTTAAATAAAGACTTTAAAAACAATTATAGCCGTTAGTAAAATACTAGCGGTTTTTTATTTTAAAGCCAATCTAAAAAGTATTAACTTCATCTTCATGCTAAGTGAATTCACATATCAGCCCAATTTTCCCCTCAATCAATATGTCGATTTTATCTGGATGGGGAAAGCCACTGATTTAAACATACAATCCACTCATCATGCAGCCCTGTTTACGGAGCTGATTTTTAATTATGGAGATAATTTCAATATAGATGGACAAAATATTGAACAACTAAGCCATAAAAGTGAACATCATATTATTTCAGGTTTAAAAACAACACCATTCCAAACCCAAGCATCAGGACGTTATGGTAGTGTTGGCCTTATTCTTAAACCTTTCTGTTATGGCATACTCATCAAGAAATTTGGAACGCATGCAATGAATCAGGTTTCCGAAATTCTTTATGAACACCTGTTTATTAGCAAACAACCACAATGTGATTTAATAGAGAAACACTTACTGCAGCTTTTCGACAACAAGCATATCGATAAGGATTTATTAAAATTTGAATCTTACATCTCTTCTGAGATACTTAGCAAAGGTGCTCTAAAAGATTTCAATCTCTCACTTTCTATATCGCAAAAAAGCTTTATTCAGAAATTTAAAAAACACTACCTCCTAACACCTAGCGAATATGCAAAACTGAAACAGGTTAATTATGCCATTCAACTGATACAAAATAAGAGCAGCGATAAATTGATTCATGTGGCATTAGATTCTGGTTTCTACGATCAATCACATTTCACACGAATATTCAAGAAGTTTTGTGGCCTAACGCCAAAACAGTTCGTCCAGTCAATAAAGAAAGAATAGGGTAAATTCTGTACAATTTTTTCTAATCGTTATGTCGGACTTTTGCAACGCACAAAAACAGTTAAAAATGGAAAAGCAGAATTTAGTATTTATTGCACAAAGTTTAGACGGCTATATTGCTGACAAAAATGGTGGACTGGAATGGTTGGAATCCGTACCAAACCCCAATAGATTAGATATGGGTTATAGTGCCTTTACCAGTAAAGTAGACGCCATTATTATGGGACGCACTACTTTTGAGACTATTTGTAGCTTTGGTATAGACTGGCCTTATACCAAGCCTGTATTCGTCTTAAGCAATCGCTTAAAATCTTTGGACGAAAAGTTTGAAAATAAAGTTAAAATCGTGAATGGTTCGCTTTCTACAGTACTTGAAACCATCAACAAACAAGGTTACAACAAACTTTATATCGATGGTGGGCAAGTTATTCAGTCATTCCTTAAAGAAGATTTGATTGATGAAATGACCATAACAACGATCCCTATTCTATTGGGTGGTGGGCACTCTCTCTTTGGTGATACAGATCAGCATATGTCTTTTGACCTGATTAAATCGGAAGTTTTTCTTGATGCGATTGTGCAAAGCACTTATAATAGAAAAAAATAGATTGAGCACTACTATTCCACGCAGAGACCGCTGACGAATCGCAAAGAAAACAAAGGATTCAATACATTTCTTTGCGTTCAATTCACAGATTTATCTTAGCGCACTTTGTGTGAAATAGTCAGTTTTCCTAACTTCGCTCATCAGATAGAAACAGATGATTATGGCAAAGACGATAAAAACCAACGCATTACGAATTCTAGATAAAAACAAGATTAACTACGAGACTAAAGATTCTACCGATTTGGGATCTTCAGACAATCCTGACCGGGATGCCTCTCTTATTCATAAAACACTAGTTGCTCGCGGAGTTAGTAAAGAGCTTTACGTTTTTATCATTCCCCTTAACAACGAATTGGACCTAAAAAAGGCTGCTTTGGCTGCTCAAGAAAAAAAGATTTTAATGCTTCCCGAAAAAGAATTACTACAAAACACAGGTTATATCAAAGGTGGCTGTTCGCCTATTGGCATGAAAAAGCAGTACAAAACTTTTCTTGAACTTAGTTCTATGGAAATGAATAGAGTCATTGTGAGTGGTGGGAAAGTCAAATTTAGGATTAAGCTAAAGCCTGATGATCTTGTCCAAGTTGTAAATGCAGAAGCGGTTAATCTCGTAAAATAGCTATCGAATAAGGTCGTACACATCCGAATTCTTTTTAGATTTGCAGCTCCAAACGAGCAAACTGAATCTCATGAAAGATTTCAATAACAGATTATTAATGTGTGTGAAACAGGCTTTACCTGTGGGTTTAAAGACCTCCTTGTGGTTGATTAAACTCACCCTTCCCGTTTCATTCGCCGTCCTGTTATTGGATTATTTTGGTTTGCTGGTTATTATGGCTGAATACACCAGTCCTCTGTTTCAAATCATCGGATTACCTGGGGTTGCAGCTCTGGTTTTAATCACAAGTATTTTCACGAACATTTATTCAGTCGTGGCCGTACTCACAACCTTGGCTCTACCTGTTCGAGATGGTACCATATTAGCCGTGATGTGCCTCATTTCACATGGTTTCCTTATCGAAACGGCTATTCTTAAGAAAACTGGATCTTCGGCAACGCGCATGCTTTTGCTACGCTTGGTCTCAAGTTTTATAATTGGGGCTATTCTCAATTTCATTCTACCGGGGAGTCCTTCCGAAGGAACATTTTCTTACCAGACTCAGAGCAGTGATTTAACGCATGCCATATTAGCCTGGTTACCTCAAATTGGTATCACATTGCTCAAAATTGTTGTTTTGGTTAATGCATTGCTTATTGTACAGCGTTGTTTGGAGGAATTCGGCATCTTAAAATATCTAACCAAACCTCTTGCTCCATTTATGAAATTGATGGGCTTACCCAAAGAATCTTCTTTCCTATGGATGGTCGGGAATACAATTGGTTTGGCATATGGTTCTGCTGTTATGCTTCAGAAAGTTGAAGAAGGTCAACTAAAACAAAAAGAATGTGATCTTCTGAATCACCATTTAGCCATATCTCATTCACAACTGGAAGACCCTCTTTTATTTTTAAGTTTGGGCTACTCCATTCCTATTCTCATCATCCCTAGAGTTTTATTTGCTATAGTAGTTGTTTGGCTTAGGCGTTTTGAAAATTCTCTAAAAGAGAAATACTCTCAAAGAAAATTTACCGAAACTCAGTCCTCATTTCTTCAGCCATCTCACATTAAAGTGAGAAAGTAAAGAGATCACCGAATTGTTTCTGTAAATAATAAAACTACTGATAGGCCTATTTGATTTAAAATGCTAATTTTAAGCTGAGTAAACTTATAACATAAGGAGATACGTACCATGAAATATCGATTTCTATTCTTCATCTTTCTGTTCTTATTTTTCTCTTCACAAGCTCAGAAGGTTGATTTGCTTTATTTTACTGATGCTCATCAAATTTTTCCTGTAGATGATGTGAAAGGCGGTCGTGGAGGCGTCGCTCGATTAAAGACAGTAGTTGACCAGGTAAAAAAAACAAATCCCCATACCATGGTTATCCATGGCGGTGATCTATGCGGCGGTGTTCTCTTCGGAGGTATGTATAAGGGCTTTCCTATGATCGAAGCTTTCAATCAGATACCTGTTGATATATGCAACTTTGGTCAGCACGAATTCGATTATGGTTCAGCACATTGCATTCGTTTAATATCAAAATCAAACGCCCAATGGTTTAGTTCAAACCTTAAAAACCGGGATGGCGACAGCTTTGCAAATCTACCCACCTATATCATTAGAGAGATTAATGATCTTAAAATTGCATTTCTTGGCCTTACTGATGCAATGAACAGAAGTGCAAAAGATAATCATGTTCTTCAGGAAGATCTAATTGTCGCTCTTACAAAAGTCATAACAAATGATGATTTTAAAAAAGTAGATTTCTTAATTCTTTTAAGTCAAACCAATCTGGAAAATAACAGACAAATTCTAAATCAATTTCCTGAGATTGATTTAATCCTTACTGAAGAACAGTTTGAATACGAGAGTAACATATTTTATAAAGGGAATATACCAATTGTGTCGACTGCCGGTAATATGAGCTCTATTGCTCGGGTAAGTCTTACAAAAAATGAGAACCCTAAAATTGATATCATTCCTTTAGATGACCAGCTTACATCCGAAGCTGGTTTATTTGAATTGGAGCAGTTTTACAAGAAAGATTTAGAACAACAATTATCCAGAAGATTAAGTACTCTGGAAGTACCCTTAAGCTTTAGAAACGGTATCGAAAAAGAAAGTTTAGCTGGTAATCTTATTACCGACGCCTTTAGAGAATACCATCATTCTGATGTCGCCATTATCAATGCCTCGGGTATTCGCACTGATATTCCTGCTGGAGAATTCACTGTAAAATCAGCCCGATCATTGCTCCCATTTGGAAATAAAATCTGTCAAATAGCCCTAACCGTCTCAGAACTCAAAAAAATCTTAATGAACGCTGCTGAGGATAAAAATGGGAAATTACTCCACGTCTCAGGTATATCTTATATTTATTCAGCAAAAAAGAAGGGCATAACGATCAAACAAAAAGATTTAGAGCTCAAAGATGACGAATGGCTAACTTTAAGTCTAAACAGTTATCTCCTGAATAAATTAGAAGGCGATTTCGAAATTCTAATAGATGAATCACAAGCCACAACTGATTACGAAGTATTATACGCATACTGTGAGAAGAGAAAAACACTACATCCTACTCTAGAAAATAGAGTTGTTCTAACCACAGAGTAATAGAGCCTAACAAAAATTAATATCTCCAAAGCAAGCGAATAAGAGTAAAAACCTCCTTATTTAACAGTATTAAATTGCACTGAATGCTCGAATGTTAAAAATACAGGGGTTAATTTTATTTTCGGTTCGTTTTAGGGCAAAATTATTCCATTATTTCACAATCAAAGTCGAAAAATGACGTTTCACATGGGGGTCTGTTAAAATAAGGGCATTCCACCAAAATATTAACTTATAAAAGAAGACCACCATATCCCCAATAGGGATCAGGCATACTAAAAACATATCCTTTTTTCCCCGCCTACCATTGGAAAGGGGGGCTCCTTCAAAAATTCACTTTTTCAGATCCAAAATGCCAGAAACCAAAGTGCTGTACAACAGAAAACACAGGACCTTACAAGTAGTCATAAAGTTAACCTAAAACCAACATAATCAGTACTTACAGCACATGTTGTGTCATTTTCCGAATTCTACGATTCTTCTTGGAAAGGAAGGTGAATCTCATCTATTTTAGCAAAAGTAATCAAGACTAAAGTGCAAGCACGCAATCGATATAAATAATATCAAAAGCACCTGCACTTGTCAAAACTTAAAACACAAACATTAAATAAATAATTGCATCATGACAAATGCTTCAGTTGCTTTGAACCCAAATAAATTGGTTCAGTACTTACAGAAAATGCCAAATGAATTCACAAAAGAGGATTTGATTCGTTACATCGAAGAGAATGGCATTCAAATGATCAACTTTCGTTACGTTGCTAACGATGGTAAATTAAAGACATTAAACTTTATTATAACAGACCGCAACCACCTTGACAATATCTTAAGTACAGGTGAGCGTGTTGATGGGTCAAGCTTGTTCCCATTTATTGAGGCTGGCTCAAGTGACTTATACGTGATTCCTCGTTTTAAAACTGCATTTTTAAACCCATTCTCAGAAGTTCCAACTTTGGATATTCTTTGTTCTTTCTATACAGCTCAGGGTGAGCCTTTGGAAAGTGCACCAGAGCATATTCTTAAGAAAGCTCATAACTGTTTTAAAGAAAAGACAGGCATGACTTTTAAAGCAATGGGTGAATTAGAATACTATATTAAAAGTGCTAAAGCTGAACTTTATCCAGGTGAAGATCAGAAAGGATACCACGATTCTCAGCCATTTACACAATGGGAAAACTTACGTCGCGAAGCAATGGTACTTATTGCTCAATGTGGTGGTAAAATTAAATATGGTCACTCAGAGGTAGGTAACTTCATTCTTCGTGAAGATGGTTACGAGCAGCACGAAATTGAGTTCATTCCAGTTGAGGCTGAAGATGCAGTAGATCAATTGCTTATTGGCAAGTGGATTGTTCGTATGCTTGCAGCTCGCGAAGGCGCACTAGTAAGCTGGGCTCCAAAAATCACTGTAGGTAAAGCTGGATCAGGTCTTCATATTCACATGATGCTTGAAAAAGATGGTCAGAACCTATGTGTTGAGAATGGGAAATTAAGCGACACAGCTAAAAAAGGTATTGCTGGAATCATGGATCTTGCTGGTCCTCTAACAGCTTTCGGTAACACAATCCCTACTTCATACCTACGTTTGGTTCCTCATCAGGAGGCTCCTACTTATGTATGTTGGGGAGATCGTAACCGTTCAGTATTGGTACGTGTGCCACTAGGATGGTTAGGTTCTAAAGATATGGTGAAAGAAGTGAACCCTCAGCAGCAAGCAGATACACGCGATTTCTCAAGCAAACAAACTTTCGAGTTCCGTGTGCCTGATGGATCTGCCGATATTTACATGTTAGTTGCTGGTTTGATCGTAGCTGTACAACACGGTTTAGAAGATGAAAAAGCATTAGAGAAAGCAGAAGCTTTATATGCTGACATGGACATCTTTAGTTCAAACTTCTCTGATAGATTAGAAAAATTAGAACAACTTCCAACTTGTTGCTTCGAGAGTGCTGACAGCCTATTGGCCAAACGTGAAGTATTCGAAAATAACAATATCTTCCCTGCTGGAAGTATCGATGCTGTTGCTACAGGTCTTAAATCATACAATGACAATGGTCTTAACGACCGTATTCTTGGTAATCACGAAGAGATCATGGCTATCGTGGACAAGTACATTCACTGCATGTAATTAAATTGTTTATAAGTTTCTTGAAAAAGAAAACCGACCAAATAAGAATACCTACTAACAATCAAAAAGGGATTGCGGCCAATGGCTGTAATCCCTTTTCTACTTTCTCATAAAATGTTTTTCGCTAACGAGATTGATAATCGCAGAAAATCATCTTTATATCCACACATCATCTCATCACCATCCTTCAACTCCACTCAGTAAATCGCCTCATCTCATCAATTAGTTGTACCTTCGCATAAAAGCGAAAAACATGAATAAAAATATAAGTGAAAGCTGGAAAGCGCATCTTGAAACAGAATTCGAAAAACCTTATTTTAAACAATTAGAACGTTTTGTTGATAATGAATATCAAGAACACGAAATCTTTCCTCCTCAGGAATTTATATTCAAAGCATTTAATACCTGTCCATTCGAGGATATAAAGGTTGTCATATTAGGACAAGATCCTTATCACGGACCTAAACAAGCCAATGGGCTGGCTTTTTCGGTAAATAATGAGATGAAATTCCCACCTAGCTTGAGAAATATTTACAAGGAAATAAACAAAGACTTAAATATTCCAATATCAAGCAAGGGTAATCTTGAAGACTGGGCCAAGCAAGGTGTACTTCTAATCAATGCGACCCTAACTGTTAGAGCCAATGAAGCGGGTTCTCACCAGAAAAAAGGTTGGGAAGAATTCACAGATGCAGCCATTAAAGCCTTATCTGAGAAAAGAGAAAAACTTGTTTTTATTCTATGGGGATCCTATGCTCAAAAGAAAGGTATTCAAATTGATAATAATAAACATCACATCATCAAATCAGCACACCCCTCACCATTATCGGCTCATCGAGGATTTTTTGGCAGCAAGCCTTTTAGTCAAACTAACAACTACCTAATTAAACAAGGGCTAAAGCCAATCGATTGGGAGTTGAAAAGTGAAATGACACAAAAAAGCCTAGACTTTTAAATAAAATAGGGGCTATCGAATTACCGATAGCCCCTTATTTTTATCTCTCATTTAAATATTATTCGACCTCAATACTCAGTCGATGTATAATAGCCTTATTCCCTTCGCCTTTTAGTAAAAAAGTAGTTCTAAAGTTCCCGTTATTGGTATATAAGGTGCCAATGAAGTAAGGTGAATTAGGTTTACCCCCAATATGCTTTTTCTTTAAGCTCTTCGGTTTATATTTCGCAAAAAACTTAGCCATAATCTGCTTAGCTTGCGATCGGCTGTAAATCGCTTCCTTATCTTGAATCTTCAACTCGATTCTATCGCTAAAAAAATTCGCCAGACTAATGCTGTTTCCTTGTTGGAAAGCTGTTACCAATCCCTTAGGCAAATCTTGCTTCTGCTGCGCAAAGGCTGTAATACTCAATACCTGAATGGCAATGATAAGTATGTATTTTAAAAATCTCATAAAATGAATGTTTATCTTAAATTCAAACTCATTAGAACAAATACCATGCTGAATTTAAAACGCAAGGTAATAAGAAAGTCCTAAAATTTTATCTTTTCTCTTTATTATCATGATTAAAGGCCCCTTTATGTTTTATTTCAAATCTTCTGATCCTATCTTTGCCTTAATTAAGGGAACTTCTCACTTAGCATAGACAGATCAAAAATTAAATAGTTTAATCTAAGCTATAAAAATTGTTTAATAAATCAGCATATCAGATATGAAAACCACCTTACTTGTCATTGGAAAAACAGATAAAGATTTTGTGATAAAAGGTATAGAAGAATATCAAAAAAGGCTTGTACACTACATGCCTTACGAGATGAAAATTATACCTGATATCAAAAACACTAAAAATCTTTCGGAACAACAGCAAAAGCAAAAGGAAGGTGACTTAATTTTAGCACAAGTTAAAAGTGGTGACGTCATGATTCTATTGGACGAAGGAGGCAAAGAGTTCTCATCCACTGCTTTCTCACAATTTATCGAGCAAAAAATGCTTAGCGGTATCAAGAACCTGATTTTTGTAATAGGGGGCCCCTACGGTTTCTCACCTGAAGTTTACAAGCAAGCCAAGAGTAAAGTTTCCCTTTCAAAGATGACTTTTTCCCACCAGATGATTCGTATGATCTTTACAGAACAGCTTTACAGAGCAATGACTATCCTACGTAACGAACCTTATCATCACGTTTGATGATCTCACTAAATTATGCTAATTTAAGAGCTGTATAAATTTCGATCTAAATCGGCTAAAATAATGATCTTTCATAAGAGTTGGCATTAAACTTGTTCGAACGATCTGGATTGAATTTATATAATATCACTTATATTCCAGGTCTTGAAAAAAAATAAACTCATCATCTTCCTAAGCCTCATCTTTTCTCTCTCAATCCTTAATGGGATAAGAATTGATCATCAGGCAAATGCAGACAAGAATTCTCAAATAAAACTTGATCATTTCCAGAATATTTTTCTTGAAAAAGAAGCCTTGCTTGATCAATATCAACGTTTTTTAACAGAAACATTATCAGAAGAAAAAAAGTTTATTCCCCAGAATGATAACCTCAGCAAAGAGGAAGCAGAACTAAAGAATAAAGAATTAGCCTTGTTTGCTCTCGAGAAAGACAGTCTCGTATATTGGAGTAATAATTCAATCAACCTACCCTCTTCAATCATTAACGATGACTTTGAATCTAAAGTTGAATTCATCGACAATGCCTGGTTTTACATTAAAAAGAACAAGATAGACCAGAAACAATTTCTTGGTTTAATGCTAATTCAGAGAGAGTATACTTATGAGAACAAGTACCTGAAAAAACATTTTGCAAAGGCCTTCGATCTATCCGATTCATATATTATGCATTTTCATGATAAGGATCAAAATGCAATCAAGAATATTAAAGGGAAAAATCTCTTCAGCTTAGAAAAAGAAAAGGACAATTTCCTTTCTCAACCCGATTTTAACAAGGCAGTCTATTTCTACCTAATCAGCTTATTCTTTGGTATTTTATTGGCCATTCAGATTATTCGAATGAAAAGAAAGCTATGGTTCCGCAGCATTGGTATTCTGGCCTTTGGTATTCTCTTAGTCTGGCTTAGATACATCATGCTTAGTAAAGGAATACCCAATGTCTTTTCAAGTATGGAACTATTCTCACCGGTCCTTTTTGCATCCTCATTTTACTTTCCTTCTTTGGGAGACTTTGCCATCAATAGTTTTTTCATCTTTAGTTTCATTTATGCCTACACCAGGTATTTCCCTTATCAGGTTTTACTCAGGAATAGAGCTCTGTCCTTCAACTATATTTTCTTATTCATTAACCTGCTATTCTTTTCGGTCTTATACGCAACGATCAGTATTCTCTTTAAAAACTTAGTTCTAGACTCGAGTTTATCCTTCCAGATGTTTGAAATTAAGAGCAATTGGATTTATTCCATCTTGGGTTTAGTGGTATTGATCCAGTTATTCTATGGACTCATTCTTTTAGGCAAGCTCACCAATAAGAGTATTAAAGATAAGATATCAATCCCCTTTAGATTTGCGGCTATTATCTTGTTCTTTGGTACCATAAGCTTATCAAAAAAGATAATGGGTCTACCCGTCGATTTATTTGGATTAGCCTTCGAAATCTCATTATTATCTGCTATTATTCTGATAGATAAATTCATTAAACCTAGTTATTTCTACACCTTATTCATTAGCTTACTACTATGTGTTTCTATTTTTATTAGCAACAGAATTAACACCTTTTCAGATCAAAAGGAAAAGCAGGTACGTGTTCTCGAAACCCTTAACTTATATTCAGAATATAGCCCTACATCGGAAGCCTTACTTATTGAGCTAGAGAAACAGATAGAGTCTGACTCTACACTAAAACAATTGTGCAAAAGACCTGTTCCTAACGAAATTAAAATTACCGACTATCTACAAAATAATTTTCTGATTGGCTATTGGGAGCAATTCCACATACAAATCACAATTTGTGGTGAAGAAGACGAATTAAATATTGAACCCGATAATCAAATTCGAAATTGTTATGAATTCTTCGAGGAAATGATTCTCAAGAATGGTGAAATTATTGTTGGTAGCAACTTCTATAACCTAAACGAATACGATGGAATGGTTTCCTACTTAGGAAAACTTGAAATAGAATCATCAAGAAAAAACAGCCACCGGATTTTTATTCGCCTCGATTCGAAATCAAGATCGCAAGGTTTAGGTTACCCAGATCTTCTTCTCGACGAAAAAATTCGAGTTCAGGCAACAGGTAAGGATTATTCCTATGGCAAATATCGCAATGGCAAATTAATTGCTTCATCGGGTGAATTTAATTATTACTTAAATGATGCCAGTTTTGGTAAGTCGAAAGACAGTCATTCTCTGAAAAAGCTAGATCACTATTCACATCTCATCTACCGATTCGGAGAAAATTCTCTTGTACTTAGCTCGCCTGAAATAACCTGGTTTAAAAAATTTATAAGCATCCCATACATTTTTATTTTATTCTATATTTTCACACTGGTTGTTGGTTTTATTGAAAAATTTCCTTGGCGTCTTCGATTAAAATATAGTTTTAAATATCGTATACAATATTCAATCACTGCCGTCTTAATGCTTTTCTTCCTTCTACTAGGAGGCGGTAGCATTTACTACAACATAGAGCAATTCAACCATAAACACAATAAGGAATTAGGTGAAAAATTACAGATTATAAAGCAAGAAATTCTTCCGGAACTCCAATTCAATCCTGATAAAACTGGCATTACTGAAAGATTACAGCAGATATCTAATTTGATATTTGCGGATATACATCTTTACAATACCAAAGGAGAACTAATAGCCTCGTCACGTCAAGAAATTTTTGATAAAAAACTGCAAGGTAAACAGATGAATTTTTCGGCTTTCTACCAATTATTCCATAAAGAACGAACACACTTTATACATAAAGAACAAATAGGGAATATGGAATATCTATCGGCTTATGAGAGTCTGGTAGATGCCGACAATCAGCGTTTAGCATTCATCAATTTACCTTATTTCATAAAAAGTCAGGATCTAAAATCAGAACTTTTCAACCTTATCCTTACTGGGATCAATCTGCACCTCTTTATGATTCTGATAGCCATTTTTGTTTCAGTTATCATCTCAAACAAGATTACTCAGCCTTTAAGATTGATTGAAACCAAATTACAAAGTACTCGTTTGGGTACTCACAGTACAGCCATTGAATACACTAAAAACGATGAAATTGGTAGTTTGGTTAAGGTCTACAATAAAATGCTGGTGGATTTGGAACAATCGGCAGAACTTTTAGCTCAATCGGAACGTGAGTCAGCTTGGAGAGAAATGGCGCGACAAGTAGCCCATGAGATTAAGAACCCTCTAACACCTATGAAGTTGAGCATTCAATTTCTACAGCGTCGTTACGATGATCAATCGCCAGATTGGGGTAAACATCTAAAACAGGTCAGTGCAACACTTATTCATCAAATAGATACGCTTTCGTCAATCGCTACGGCATTCTCAAACTTTGCAAAAATGCCAGAATCAAAATCTGAAGACTTAAATTTGGTTGAAATATTAAAACATGCACTTTCACTATATCAAAATGATAAACACGAAATTGAATTAAGCTTGAATGGTATTGATAAGGCAATGGCTAGCCTGGACAGAGAACAGTTTGTTCGAATCTATGTCAACCTTTTAAACAATGCAATTGAATCTATCCCCACAGATGAAGAAGGATTAATTCAAATGGAATTAATAGATAATAATGAGTATTGGTTAACTTCAGTCAAAGATAATGGGAAGGGTGTTGATCCTAAAATAAAAGGAAGGCTTTTCTATCCAAATTTCACAACAAAAACGAGTGGAATGGGCTTAGGTCTTGCCATTGTTAAGAATAGTGTAGTACAAGCTGGTGGTGAAATATGGGTCGAATCAGAATTGGGTAAAGGAAGTTGTTTTTACGTCAAAATACCTAAGCTAATTAACAGCTAGTACATGTAATAATAGCGTGATTCCATTAAAACTTTATTTCACCTCGTCCATTTCAATTAAATTATTCAGTATAGCATATACGGTTAATCCTGAAACAGATTTAATACCTAATTTTTGAGTAATATTCTTTCTGTGAGTTACAACTGTATGTATACTAATAAATAGCTTATCAGCAATCTCTTTGTTGGTCAGACCAAGCGCAATGTGCTTTAAAATATTCTTCTCTCGAGCACTAATGGGTTCGTCTGATTTTTCATTTTTATCGGTTTTAATCAGTTCATCTTTTAAGCTTTCCAGGCAAGAAAATATTTTGCTTTGATCATCATTATAGTGCAAAAAGGCATCAGCCGAATACTTAGCCTCATCACTTTTTTTGTTAGAAAGAATCACCAATTTACAGTTATCTAATTTTGCACACTCTTCCATCACAAATTCAAAATCACCATCAAAAAGATCCGGATTTAGAATTAATATATTGGGTTTAAGTGAACTCAAACTTTCGAATAATCCTTCAGCCTTATCCATTTTCTGAATAAGCTGGTTATCACCAAGTTTTTTCAAAACTGCACCCAATCCCTTTTGAATCAGATATGAAGCATCGGCAACTACAATTGTAATGTTATTCATAGCTTCAGTTTAATTCAATTCAGAAATAATTTTCTCCATTGCAATCATCTTCGGAATCAACACCTTATCCTCAATTCGAGAGTGATAGCTCAAGTCTTGCTCCAACATAAAAAGTAACTGAATGATTTTATGGTACAAACTGGTATTCAGTGGAGGAGTTAAATATTTTATCATAATGGTTTTCAAGTCCATTAGTTTCTCTTCTACATCATCATGAGCATCCTGATATTTTAAGATCGAAAATGAATCGTATATTTTCTTGTTCTTATCGGAAATAACACCCTCTTTACAAATCTCTTCAACAGCTAGAACATAAGGGAAAACAACCTCTTCTTCGTGTATAATATGCTCTGTCAGTTCATTTTTATAGCCTTCATAAAAATTTCTAATCAATAAGATATACTTCTCATCCTCTTTTTCAGTATGCTGTAACGCCTCTATCAAGTCTTCGATCTCCGATAACTTCTCATTCAAATAATTCGAATGAGTCATCTTTAGATAAGTCACAATATCTTTTGAGGGGATAGATTGCAATTCCTCCTTAGGAAAATAATCTTTATCGTGATAGGTGTTGACCAATTGCAAAAAGAAATTCAAATCAACAGAAGTCTCTGTACAAATCTCTTTAACGGTTTGATCTCCGAAACCTAAGTTGATTCCAAAACGATAAATTACAGGAATCAACATGTAATTCATTTGAATGACATCTGCCATTTTCATATCCTTGGTAATGCGCATACTATCCTTTGTTTTTGTTTGATGACTTAAATTACACATTATTCTGTAGATAACAAGATGAGAGCTCAAAAACAGACAAACAAGTCCGAAAAGAGCTCTCATGTATAAATAGAAAAACTGAAATCGAATGAAGTATTAACACTAAAAAAGAAATATTATGGCAAAAGATTTCTTGGGTTTCATTTGATCTCAGCTTCCTTGGCTTTGTTTTGTTATGACAAAAATAGCTTCAGAATAAATGCGCTGCAATACCAATATGTTGGTATTTATAAATCAATTCAAAAAAAACGTGCATTCTACCAAATGGGTAAAATGCACGTTATATCATATTTAAATACAGACTAATCCTGTATCATATTATTTCTTTCTCATTAAGATCTGGATAGGAACTCCAGTAAACTCCCAGTTTTCACGGATCTGATTCTCGAGATATCGTCTGTATGAATCCTGAATATACTGAGGCAGGTTACAATAGAAGACAAAAGTTGGTGCGTATGTAGGCAACTGAGAAACAAACTTGATTTGAATAAATTTCCCTTTTACAGCAGCTGGTCTATAATGCTCAATAGCCTTCAGCATCACTTTATTCAACTCTGACGTTTTAATCTTACGAACACGATTTTCGTAAACATCAATAGCATACTCCAGAACTTTAATCAAACGTACTTTCTCAACCGCTGATGTGAAAATGATAGGTACATCATTAAATGGTGCTATTTTGTTACGAATTTCGGCCTCGAACTCCTTCATGGTGTTGGTTTCTTTTTGAACCAAATCCCATTTATTAACCATGATCACACAACCTTTACGATTTTTAATCATGATATCGAAAATAGCCAAGTCTTGAGCTTCAACACCACGAGTGGCATCTAAGATTAAAACACAAACGTCAGCACTTTCAATACTACGGATTGAACGCATCACAGAGTAAAACTCCAAATCTTCGTTCACCTTTGGTTTCTTACGAACACCAGCCGTATCTACCATAATGAAATCATGCCCAAAACCCTGGAAACGTGTATGAATTGAGTCACGAGTGGTACCAGCAATATCAGTTACAATATTTCTTTCAACACCTAAAAGGGCATTTACGGTTGAAGATTTCCCTACATTAGGACGACCAACAAAAGCAATACGAGGCAAATCTAAATCCTCTTCTTCTGGTTTTTCAATGAAATCAGCGACAACCGCATCAAGCATATCACCTGTTCCTGAACCATTTACCGAAGAAATAGGATAAACCATATCTCCTATTCCCAAAGAATAAAATTCATTGGCAGCAAATATCAAATCGCTATTATCAGCCTTATTCGCAACCACATAAACCTTCTTATTGGTACGACGAAGAATTTTAGCCACAGCCTCATCAAAATCCGTTAAACCATGTTGAACATCCAACACGAAGAGAATGGCATCTGATTCATCAATTGCCAACATCACTTGCTTACGAATCTCATCTTCAAAAATATCATCTGTATTAACAGAGAATCCACCTGTATCGATTAGAGAAAACTCAGCTCCATTCCAATCTGCCTTACCGTAGTTTCTATCACGAGTTACACCCGCTGTTTCGTTTACAATCGCTTTACGTGTTCCAGTCAAACGATTAAATAGTGTAGATTTCCCAACGTTTGGACGACCTACAATTGCAACTATATTGCCCATTTCTTAATTATTTTTCAATCTGACTTTCCAATAGAAAATCAAGAATCTATATTCAAATTTATTTGAGCGAATACGTCGTCTCTCATAGACAGTCCATCACTCATCCCATACGGGATACTTATCTTTATTTTTGGTAACCGAAATTCTTCAATTGAGAATCTTTACTTCTCCAGTCTTTCGCAACCTTTACGTAGACTTGTAAAAATACTTTCTTTCCGAAAAAAGCTTCAATATCCTTTCGAGCTTCGGTTCCTACCTTTTTCAGTGCAGCCCCTTTATGCCCGATTATAATTCCTTTTTGCGACGTTCGCTCAACATTAATAACAGCCATAATTCGAATAATCTTTGGCTCTTCCTTGTACTCTTCAACCTCAACCTCAACACTATAAGGCACTTCCTTGTCATAATTCATTAGAACCTTCTCTCTGATAATCTCAGTTACAAAGAAACGTGAAGGTAAATCTGTCACCTCATCCTTAGCAAAGTATGGAGGTCCTTCTGGAAGCAGTTCTAAAATTCGGTTGAATAAATTTTCAACATTAAAATTCTCCTTTGCCGACATTGGAAAAATCTCAGCTTGAGGCAATTTCTCTTTCCAACGATCAAAAATTTTCAACAGCTTGGTTTGATCTGTTAAATCAATTTTATTCAGAATCAACAAAACAGGAACCGTAGCACCTTGCACCTTCTTCAAAAACTCTTCATTCTTGTCGATGGTTTCAACAACATCGGTTACATATAGAATGATATCGGCATCAACCAAAGCTGAAGTTGAATACTTCATCATCGATTCCTGAAGTTTATAATTCGGTTTCAACACACCTGGCGTATCCGAATATACAATCTGGAAATCATCTCCATTCACAATCCCTTTGATTCTATGGCGAGTAGTTTGCGATTTCGAAGTAATAATTGAAATTCGTTCCCCGACCAAATTATTCATTAGGGTTGATTTACCAACATTGGGATTACCAATGATATTTACAAATCCTGATTTATGAGGTGTTTTTTCTGACATATCGTGATTATGAGGTTTCCAAACTTTGAAAAATTAAGCTCATTACTTTTCATAAACAGCAATAAACCAAAATCTTATCAACAAAATCTCGAAACATTTTGAATTTGCAAATATAAGGCTTTTTCTTTGAAGGCAAGAACAAGTAATTGATTTAATTGAGATTGACTTAGTCCTTAGTCAAATAATCGAGTTTCTCGTCTATTTCTCTAAGATACCAATACAAAAAGCACCCCCGAACTTAATCGAGAGTGCTTTAAATATTGGAATACCTATAATAGACTACTTCTTCATCAATTCAGCATAGTGCTTGTAAAACAATGGAATGGTATTGATTCCGTTGTAGAATTGCTCTAATGGGTAATTCTCATTTGGTGAGTGAATTGCATCAGCCTCAAGACCGAATCCCATTAATACAGATTTTGTACCCAAGATTTCTTCGAAAGTCGAGATAATTGGAATAGATCCTCCTGAACGAACAGGTACCGGACGCTTACCATAAACCTCTGTATATGCCTTATCAGCTGCCTGGTATGCAGGAATATCAATTGGACAAACATAACCTTGACCACCGTGAAGAGGTGTAACTTCAACTTTTACGCAGTCTGGAGCAATTGCCTCAAAATGCTCTTTGAAAAGAACAGAGATCTTTTCCCAATCCTGATTAGGAACCAAACGAGTAGAAATCTTAGCGTGAGCTTTAGATGGCAATACAGTCTTAGCACCTTCGCCAATATAACCACCCCAAATACCACAAATATCGAATGATGGACGAATTCCTGTATGCTCAGAAGGTGTGTAACCTTTTTCACCAGCTAACTCTTTCACATCAATAGCCTTCTTATATTCTTCAACATCGAAAGGCGCTTCAGCCATCATAGCACGCTCTTCTTTTGACACTTCAATTACATCATCGTAGAATCCAGGAATAGTAATATGACCATTCTCATCAACCATCTGAGTAATCATCTTAGCCAATACGTTGATTGGGTTTGCAACAGCACCACCAAACAATCCTGAGTGAAGATCACGGTTAGGACCTGTTACTTCAACCTCCCAATACATCAATCCACGAAGACCTGTTGTAATTGATGGTATATCCGGAGCAATCATACCTGTATCTGAAACCAAGATAATATCTGACTTCAACATTTCTTTATGATCTTCACAGAATTTAGGAAGGTTAGGAGAACCTACTTCTTCTTCACCTTCGATCATAAACTTAACGTTACATGGAAGACAATCATTTTTAATCATGTATTCGAAAGCCTTTGCATGCATAAATGCTTGCCCTTTATCATCGTCAGCTCCACGTGCCCAAATTTTGCCATCTTTAATTACTGGCTCAAATGGATCGGTATCCCAAAGCTCGATAGGATCAACCGGCATTACATCCATATGACCGTAAACCAAAACTGTAGGTAAAGCTGGATCGATAATTTTCTCTCCATATGTTACTGGATTTCCTTCTGTTTCGAAAATCTCTGCTTTATCAGCACCAGCATCTAAAATCAACTGCTTCCAGTACTCCGCAGCTTTGTACATTTCTGGTTTGTTTGCTTCAATTGAACTAATCGATGGAATACGAATCAATCCAAATAATTCATCAAGAAATCGATCTTTATTTCCGTCGATATACCCTTTAATGTTGTCCATGTTGTATATGTTATTATTAGTATTTAAAATTTGAGTGGTAAATATACAAATCCCCTTTTCAATTAACAATCAGGATTTCAGTTTTAACACCAACTGTATCTTAAATAATTTTAATCACCTAAGATATCTCAGATTCCGAAATCAAAATAGCCGTAAACATGGACTTTAATCCAGTTTACGGCTATTCACTAATCTTTATGAATCTGATTTTATAAACGACAAGATTATCGTCTCACCTGATAAATTTCTTCAATATTTTCAGCTGCATATTCCAATTCCTTATACCAATCTTCACCATATTTACGGATCAATGGATCTTTTAAGAATTTATAAACAGGTGTTCCCATCTTAAAACCTAACTCGCGAGCTGGTCCACAAATTTTCCACTTGTTATAATTTACGGCATCGAATTCCGGGTATTTTTCAATTCTAATTGGATATAACGAACATGAAATTGGTTTGCGATAGGTGATTTTTCCATCAAGAAAAGCCTTTTCTATACCACATAGAGCTGATCCATTTTCAAAAACGGTATAAACACACTCTTTATCATTGATAATTGGCGTCACCAAATCACCATCTGCATCAAAAACGGAAGTGCCTTGTTTTTCAATTTCTTCAATCCCTTTCTCAGTCAGATAGGATTTTATATCCGGATAAATCTCTTCTAGAATCGCTTTTTCATCATCATCCAATGGTGCACCTGAATCGCCTTCCACACAACATGCCCCTTTGCATTTCGCAAAATCGCAAATAAATTTCTTCTCAATCACATCGAGACTTACTATGGCATTTCCTATCTGTAACATTAATCAATGATTAATTATGAATTAATAATTACGAATTTGCAATATTCGCTTATAAAAGCAAATCCGTATTATCGACAAAGATAATACGGATTTTTGTATTGAAGTAAATTTTTAGATATAAAGCCTGAGACTGATTTTGAGATATACAATTCTCAGACCTCACATCTAAAATAATTTAATATTTATTTTACGATCAATGACTTACCTGTCATGTCAGCAGGCTGCTCAAGTCCCATAATATCGATAATGGTAGGAGCAACATCAGCTAAAATACCATCTTCTAATTGCTTAGGGTTCTCAGTCACCCAGATACATGGAACCGGATTCAGTGAATGAGCTGTATTTGGCGACCCATCAGGATTAACAGCAAAGTCTGCATTACCATGATCGGCAATAATAATCACGTCGTAACCATTTGCTTTAGCTGCTTCGACAACTTGCTTGGTACAAGTATCAACGGCCTGAATTGCTTTCGAAATCGCTTCATAAACACCCGTATGTCCTACCATATCGCCATTAGCGAAATTCAGACAAACAAAGTCAGCCGATTGAGCATTTAATTCTGCTGTAATCTTATCTGCAACCTCAGGAGCAGACATTTCAGGCTGTAAATCATAGGTTGCCACCTTTGGAGAAGCGGCCAACAAACGAGTCTCACCTTCAAATTCTGCTTCACGACCACCCGAAAAGAAAAAGGTTACGTGAGCATACTTCTCTGTTTCGGCAATACGAATTTGTTTCTTACCTGCTTTAGATACAACCTCACCTAAAGTATTCTGAACATTTTCCTTATCGTAAATAACATTCACACCTTTAAAGTTGGCGTTATAGCAAGTCATGGTATACCAATCAACTTTCATAGTATGCATACCGAATTCCTGCTTATCCTCTTGAGAGAAAACAGTTGTCATCTGACGAAGACGGTCGGTACGGTAATTAAAACAAATCACAACATCACCTTCTTCAATCTTAGCCACAGGAGCTCCCGATGCGTCAACACCAACAACCGGCTTGATAAACTCATCACTTACCCCTTCGGCATATGATTCCTCAATAGCTTGAATCATGTCGGTAGCAGGTTTACCTTCACCTTTTGTATATAAGTCGTAAGCTAATTTAATACGCTCCCAGTTATTATCACGATCCATACCATAATAACGACCAACTAATGAAGCTAATTTTGCAGATCCTTCAATTTCACTCATAAAGTTCTTAACAAACTCTAATCCCGATTTTGGATCGGTATCACGACCATCCGTTAAACCATGAACAAAAACATCTTCTAAACCAGAAGCCTTAGCCGCCTTACAGATTGCTACAGCGTGTGAGCTCAATGAGTGTACACCACCATCACCAATCAGACCAATTAGGTGTAGTTTTGTATTATTTTTCTTAGCAGTAGCAAAGGCTTTTACCAACTGCTCATTTTCTTTAATTGTATCGTTTTTAACAGCCAGGTTAATTTTCACTAGATCCTGATAAACAACACGTCCCGCACCAATATTTAGGTGACCAACTTCTGAATTACCCATTTGCCCTACTGGCAAACCAACAAAGTTGCCAGCAGCTTGAAGTGCTGAGTTTGGATACTTTGCTAATAAACTATCAATATATGGTGTTTCAACTGTTGAAATAACATCCGAATTGGATTTATCCCCTATTCCCCATCCATCAAGGATCATCAATAAAGCTTTCTTATTATCAGCCATTTGTCGTATTTTGATTATTCTGTATTTGTATATTCGTCTTGCAAAACTACCTTAATAATCTCAATAATAAAAGAACTTACCTTCCTGAGAACCTTTATTTTACACCGAAAACGTTTGCTTAAAATTAAAATTACTTGTAAGCTTTAAATTTAACTTAGCATTTATTCCGATTCTGGATATAATCCAACTAAAACCACCTTAAAATTTTCTTCAAGTATTCTACACAAAAATATTAACTTTAGACTCCAATTTTAATTACTAACTCAATAATACCCCAATGATTAAATTCAATAAGTCGTGGCTATTTGCCATATTACTTCTATTCGTATTTACAGCTTGTAATAAGGATGACGATGATGATAAACAAGATGAAGTAACAGTCGTTGAAGTTCTCGATCAGATTATGGAAGAATGGTACTTATGGAATGAGGATCTACCTGCTTTAAGTGTTAGTAATTATAGTAACCTAAACAATTATTTTAACGACTTATTGGTTGATCAGGATAAATGGAGTTTCATCGCAAATCTAGATGTGCTTAGAGCATTCTTTGAAGATGGAACCTATACGGGATACGGATTCGATTTACAATTCGAAGAAGGCAATAACACCCCACGTGTCAGCCTCGTGTATAAGGAATCTGATCTATATGAAGCGGGCATTACCCGATCTTGGAAACTCTTAGAAATCAATAATCAGGCAACAAGTTCAATGACTGAAGATGAAATTAAAGATTTACTAGCCAATAACACAATCAACTTACTCTTTGAAAGTAATTCCGGTGAGCAAAAACCACTTGAGCTTACAAAAAAAGAGATGAACCAGAATACTGTTATTAAACGATCTGTTATTCCGACATTAAATAAAAAAGTTGCCTATCTGGTTTTTGATAGCTTTTTAGATCGTTCTGAGGCCGAGCTAAATGAAGCTTTCGATTATTTTAAGGCTGAAGGTGCAGAGGAACTTGTATTGGATCTAAGATATAATGGTGGTGGTAGCACCGAAATAGCCAACCAACTTGCCGGGCTTATAACCGGGAATAATTATTCAGGAAAAATCTTTTCTCAATACAAATTTAATGAGTCGAAGGCTTCAAAAAACTTTAATGAACCTTTCTCAAGTCAAACTTCGGCCCACGATTTCGACCAAATATTTGTAATCACAACCTCAGCAACTGCTTCTGCTAGTGAGCTAATCATTAATTCACTTAAACCTTATATGGGAGTCGATAAAATCAAGCTTATTGGAAGTACAACTCATGGGAAACCAGTTGGCATGAACGTATTTGAAGTGGAAAAATTTAACTTAGCTGTTCTACCAATTACTTTTAATATTACGGATAAAAATGGTGAAGGTTATTATTTTGATGGTATTCCTGTGGATTATCAGATTGAAGATGACCTTACTCACGACTGGGGAGATATAGACGAAACCAATCTAAAAGCAGCCCTGGATTATATCAATAGCGACAACTTCCCTGCTAAAACAGATAAAGTTAAAACGGGATATAAAAAAGTGTTTGTACGTAAAGGTTTAGATGAATTGATTAGTGCATTCTAATTTAAAAAATGATAAAATTAAATCTAAAGAGGTCGGCTTAAAGGCTTACCTCTTTTATTTTATTGTATAACAAGTTCCATAGGAATAAAAAAGCCCTACCTTTGCGCCCTAATATTATCAGTAAGAATATAATAAGATTCACTTTCGATGGAAACTAAGAAGTTAACGCAATTCAGTCCGGGAGCCGGTTGTGGATGTAAAATATCGCCAAAAGATTTAGAAGTTATTCTAAAATCTAGCGCACCTCATATAAAAGACCCAAATTTATTAGTTGGTAATGATAGTAAGGATGATGCAGCTGTTTTCGATTTAGGAAATGGTACAGCAGTTATCAGTACGACAGATTTTTTTACGCCTATTGTTGATGATCCATACGATTTTGGTCGAATTGCAGCAACCAATGCTATCAGCGATGTTTATGCTATGGGGGGTAAGCCAATTATGGCTCTTGCTATTTTAGCCTGGCCATTGGATAAGTTACCTACGGAACTGGCTCAACAAGTGATTGAAGGGGCTCGTGATGTTTGTGCTGATGCAGGTATTCAACTGGCAGGTGGTCACTCTATTGATATTTCTGATCCTGTTTTTGGTTTATCTGTTAATGGAATTGTTTCAACAGATAGAGTTAAGCAAAACAATACAGCAACACCAAACTGTAGCCTTTTCCTAACCAAACCTCTTGGAATTGGTGTATTTACCACTGCTGAGAAGAAAAAATTAATTGCTCACGAGAACAACCAAACTGTGGTTGATTTAATGTGTGCCTTAAACAAAGTCGGTCAGGTATTCGGAGAATTAGACTATGTGAAATCAATGACTGACGTTACCGGTTTTGGATTACTAGGTCACCTTAGTGAAATCTGTGAAGGTTCAAATGTAAATGCCACAATCAACTTCAAAGACGTTCCAAAAATGGAAGGTGTTGAAGCCTTAATTGAGCAGGGCTCTACTCCAGGTGGAACTAGAAGAAACTGGGCTTCATACGGACATTTAGTAGGTGAAATTACTGAATTACAAAAGTCACTTTTATGCGATCCCCAAACCAGTGGAGGATTACTTGTTGCTGTTGAAAATGATCATGTCGATTCATTTAAAAAAGTTGCAAAAGCGGAAGGTTTCGAATTGGAATCAATTGGTGAGCTTTCTGAGAGAAAAGATGATTCAAAAGCCTATATCAACATAAAATAGTACAAGTCACATGAATAATTCAAACACCTTAGTTCAAATCGATAAGAATGGAATGGGAACAGGCAGCCAGGAGTTAGGCCAAATTCTTATTGCAAATTATCTAAAACTAAGTTTAAGCAATGGCCAACTGCCTAAAATCATCACTTTTTATAATGCTGGTGTGCAGCTAACTTGTTCTGGTTCTCCTGTGCTCGACACATTAAAAGAAATGGAAAAAGCTGGTGTTAAGATGATCATTTGCAAAACTTGCCTTAACTTCTACAAACTTGAAGAACAAGTTGAAGTCGGCATTCAAGGTACAATGCAGGATATTGTAACGCTACAGGCTGATGCCTCTAAGGTGATTAATCTCTAGAACTAAAACTCATATAAAAAACAAGCCCATTTGATATGATCAAATGGGCTTGTTTTATATCTAATCTCTCGAGACTAATAATGTGTCAAGATATTGATTTCTTTTTGAGTTAAGAATCTAAATTTACCTCTTGGTAAATTCTTCTTTGTCAATCCTGCAAAGTAAACACGATCAAGTTTTTGAACTTCATAACCCAAGTGCTCAAAAATACGACGAACAATTCTATTTTTACCCGAGTGAATTTCAATACCCACTTGAGATTTATCCTTAGCATCTACATAACTGATTTCGTCTGCCTGAATAAAGCCATCTTCCAGCTCGAAACCTTCAGCAACTTTAGCCAATTCATCCTTCGTAATGTTTCGATCTAAATGAACATGATAAATCTTCTTTTTTCCGAAACTAGGATGCGTTAACTTCTTAGTTAAATTGCCATCATTGGTAAATAATAATACACCTGTTGTTGCTCTATCCAAACGTCCTACAGGATAAATACGCTCATCACAAGCATCACCAATCAAATCCATAACAGTCTTTCTTCCTGTTGGATCATCAAGGGTTGTCACAAAGTCCTTAGGCTTATTCATCAAAAGATAAACTTTAGCTTCTGCCATCAAACGAACACCGTCCAAACGAACGTCATCATCCATGCTGACCTTAATTCCAACTTCGGTAACTGTGATACCATTCACCATAATCTGGCGATCGGCAATCAGTTTATCAGCCTCACGACGAGAACATACACCTGAGTTCGCAATGAACTTGTTTAAACGCATCATACCATCAGCCGGACCATTCAGGCGATTATATTCAAGTTGTTTTTTCTTGGAATATTTACTCTTTGCCTTAAATGTCTCTTCGCCTTCAACACCATCCTTCTTTTCAGAAGCTTTTTCTGCTTGTGCAGCTTCATCTCGATGCTTATATCTTCTTCTTTCCTTATAACTCCTGTCGGTTCCTTTGTGAGTAAACTCTTCCTTCTCCTTACGAACAACTGATTTACCTTCTCTTAGACCTGAAGGACGCTTTTCTTCACGCTTAGTAGTCGGTTTATTTTTACCTCTATAAGCTTTCTTATTTTTCTTATGTGCTTTTTCAGGTCTTTCCGTTGATCTTGAAGATCTGTTTTCACGAGAATCCTCAGATGTAGAACGAATGCCCTTCTCTGTATTTTTATTAGAAAAATCAGAATCATCATTTCTTCTCTTATCGAATTTCTTGAATCCAAATTCAGAAGAACGAGTTTCATCATTCTTTTTAGAACGGAAAGATTGCTTTCCTCTTTGCTTATTTCCGTATTTCTTATCTTCCATTATTTTAACAACTTTTCGTTATTATTCAGCCTACAAAGTTATTAAATATCAGCAAATATCTACTCTATATCAATGAAAAAGGAGTAAGAAGACTTTTTTAAGAAAGACAGCTTAAGAAAAAGTTAAACGATTGAAGAAAATTAGACGCTCAGAAAAAGAGTCACAATGCAGATGGAAAAAAGGATGAAGCAATAAATTCGATAATCTACTAACATTCTTATGTTTTCAAGCCAATAGTTTATTATTTTTACATGATTTTCAAAAAAGCCCCCGAGAAGCAAGTACAAAGATGGCTTCTCACGAAAAAAAGTAATTCTAAAAAAACAAAATATGGCATTAATTAAATCAATATCAGGAATTAGAGGTACCATTGGTGGCCAGGTAGGCGACGGATTAAGTCCACTCGACATCGTTAAATTCACTGCTGCGTACGGTACATGGGCTATAAGACGTCACGAAGGTAAACGTGTCAGAGTAGTGGTTGGTCGCGATGCCCGTATTTCAGGTGAAATGGTCGATAGAATTGTCGTAGGAACATTAATGGGATTAGGCATTGATGTGGTTGAAATTGGCTTAGCTACAACACCAACTACAGAAATTGCTGTAACTAGCGAAAATGCTCATGGTGGTATTATTCTAACTGCAAGTCACAATCCAAAACAATGGAATGCCCTTAAATTACTAAATGAAAAAGGGGAATTCCTTAACGACGAAGATGGTAAATTGGTTTTATCTATTGCTGATAATGAAGATTTCCTTTTTGCAGATGTTGACGAATTAGGACAAGTTACACATGTAACGGATTATAACGAAAGACATATTCAAGATGTTCTAAACCTTAAACTAGTTGATGTTGAAGCGATCAAGAAAGCCAATTTCTCTGTAGCTATCGATGCCGTAAACTCTGTGGGTGGTGTCATTTTACCACAACTATTAAAAGCCCTGGGCGTCAATAATGTTGTTGAACTATATTGTGAACCTAATGGTCATTTCCCACATAACCCAGAGCCACTACCTGAGCATTTAACGGCCATTGCTGATGTGATGAAATCTGGCAAAGCCGATGTCGGTTTTGTTGTAGATCCTGACGTAGACCGTTTGGCTATGGTTTGCGAAGATGGTAGCATGTTTGGTGAAGAATATACACTAGTAGCGGTTGCAGACTATGTATTAGCAAACACACCGGGTAATACGGTTTCTAATATGTCATCGACTCGTGCCTTAGCTGATGTGACAAATGCTCATAATGGTGAATATACCGCCTCAGCAGTAGGTGAAGTGAATGTTGTTACCGAGATGAAAGCTAAAAATGCCATCATCGGTGGAGAAGGTAATGGGGGTATCATCTACCCAGAATCACACTACGGACGTGATGCTTTGGTTGGAATCGCTCTTTTCTTGACTCATCTGGCTAAAAAAGGTAAGAAAGTATCAGAGCTTCGTGCTGAATATCCAAGTTACTTTATTTCAAAAAATAAAATTCAGTTGACTCCTGAAATTGATGTTGATGCCATTTTGGTTGCAATGAAAGAGAAATATAAAAACGAAAGAGTAAACGATATTGATGGTGTAAAGATCGATTTCGCTGAAGAGTGGGTACACCTTCGTAAATCGAATACAGAACCAATTATCCGTATCTACTCTGAGAGTAAAGACGAAGCGAAAGCTAATGCTTTAGCTGAAAAAATAATCTCTGAGATTAAAGAAGTTATTGCTTAATTTAAGCAAATACGAATAAGATACAAAGGTGCTGAAATAATAATTTCAGCACCTTTTCTAATAACAAACCTATTGGTATTTAATTTTCATTAGGGTTGGAACTCCCTTAATACCAAGCTTATTAACCACAACTACTTTTACGTCACTTATTCCTTCTGGCAATACAATGTTGCATCCATTGTTTTTAACCTCAATTTCTTGATCATTTAAATAAACCTCGTACTTATCAAACCAAGGCATATTATTCAAGAGTAATAGCTTAAAATTTGGTCTGGCTGCAAAAAGACACATATTCTCTTTAAAATCTTGTGCGGATTTAATATTACAGGCATTCATTTTATCTCTTGAACGTTTACGCTCATTTTCAGGATAATTAATGATGACCATACTACGATTAATATCATGATAAACTAATTCCATATTTTTAGTAAAAACACAACTCCCACGTGGCATACTCTGAAATGTCAAATACTCATCATTACCCTCCATTTGTAGCACAAGACTATAAGTATTGTTTTTTGCACTATGATATACGCCTATATAAGCTAAATAATTAGTAATGAATTTAGGATATGTTTCATTCAAATCACCACTTCTAACATTCACAAATTCAACATTTTCAAACTCACCTTTTTCTTTTAATTTGAAAATATCATAGATATTTAAAATCTCATTCTGGTATTTGGCATAAATGTTGAATTGAGGATCCAGAAAAATCCATTTTTGAAGATGGTTCGACCATACCTCGGTAGCGACATGTCCCATACCGCCACCGCCGTAGGCCACATCAACAGATCGTAAATCTACTATTCTTGAAATATAGCCAAATGACAATAGAACATCTTTTAACACCTTGCCATATTCAACACAACGATATTGTTCCCCAGATTTTGCATTTTTAAGTATATCAAGAGCTGTTAAACTTTTATCTGCCGCATTCCATCCATTATGTTTCCATTGACGACTCACCCATGCCATCAGTTCAAAGAACATCTCGGGCTCACTAGTATTTTTAATCTTAAGATCATCCAATACATATTTTTTCAATTCTTCATAATCAGATGTCGAAAGAGAGTCTGTTAATTTTTGGTATGTGTGATCGAATACAAGCTGAGTATTGTTGCTACTTAGAACTTCAATTTTTTTCAGCTCATTTTGAGCTTTCAAGGAATTACACAACAACAAGCTTAGTACAACGAATATTATTCCTTTCATATTGTATTTCTTTTTAATTGACTAATCTAGATTAACAAACTGAATGATATTGGAAATAAAATTGGGAACACATAATCTGTTTTTATTCTTAACTATGAAGATATCTGCAGGCCCATTATGGCCTTCCGAAATTAAAACTGGAGGATTTTTAAATGATGCATCGAAACGATAAACAGCATTACTACCCCATGACGAAACGTAGATATTTCCAGCAGCATCAAATGCTAGGCCATCCAAATTACTTAGTTCAGTCCTTACCAAATCACTTAAGATCAAATCTGATAAACCGAAAGATTGAATTTTTGCATTAGCTCCCCAATTACAAATCAGAATAGCATTCCTCCTAGAATCATACAATAAGCCATTGGGGTTTACAAGTGAATCAATTAGAGTTGAATATTTTCCTGTTTTAAGTGATATCTCATATATCTTCCCTGCAGCAGTATCAGAAACATATAGATTTCCTTTTTTATCTGCAGTAACATCATTCATAAAAACAGCATCCTGTATCGAAATATTAAAAACTCTTCTGCCATCAGATAATAAAAAGCCCTGAACTGAAGTATTACTGACTGATATGAGTGTGTCACCAACAATCAATAAGCCTTTGGGAGCATCTAAATCAGAATTTACAACAGTTGTCTGCTTTTGCTCTGAATCCAACTGCACAATTGTATTGCCTGCTTTGTTAGAAATAAAATATCGATCTCCTTCCTGATCATATACAATACTTTCAGGATTATTGTAGGATTGGGCCATCGAAATACCACATACTAATAAAAGTATACAAAGAATAAAATAATGTTTAATCATAATCTCATTTTTATGTCGTGTTGGGTTAGTTAATACTAATATGAGTCATTAAACGGAATATACCCTATCGACTCATACCATTTAAAATTAAATTCTTCCCTAATCTTCAATATCATTAAGCCAATCTAACAGATTATTTTATCAAACATATATGTTTTTTTATCCCATAGCTATGCCTCGTTTCCTTACTTAATTCTTGTTCCTCTTCTTAATAAAATTGGAATTAAATATTTCCAAATAAATACTACAGAAATCCCTATACCAATTCGATACCTGATACTTTTAAAAATATATTACAATTATTATGTAATGTATTTGCATTGAAATTACAAACGATTTAAATAAGTCTTTCAATCGTCTGCTTTTCTTTCTTTTTCAAGACCTTAGGCTCTTTTTCTAAAAGAAGTCAAAAAGCATTTTTTTTACTTATATTTTTACTTACTTTTGGCGAAAATGAAGATTTAACAAAATTCAATCAAAGTACTTGGATGGATGTCATCGTTTAAGAGATTCTTAACAGTCGAAATCAATCTGATTGCTTAAAAAACAATAAACAAATGCCACAAATTTCGGATAAAGGACGCTTGATGCCAGAATCGCCAATTCGTAAATTGGTTCCTTATGCAGAAGCTGCAAGAGCTGCGGGTAGAACTGTATTTCCACTGAACATTGGTCAACCAGACATTAAAACCCCAGAGGTTGCAATGGATGCAATTAGAAATTGTACTGAAAAAGTGATTGAGTATTCTCACTCTGCAGGTAATGTTTCTTATCGTAAGAAATTAGCTAAGTACTATCAAAACATTGGTATCAACATTAATGAAGAAGAAATGTTGATTACAACTGGTGGGTCGGAAGCAATTACTTTCGCAATGATGTCTTGTATGAATCCTGGTGATGAAATTATCATTCCAGAGCCATTCTATGCCAATTACAACGGATTCGCTATCGCTGCTGGTGTCGTCGTAAAACCAATTACATCTAGCATTGAGAATGATTTTGCTTTACCTTCTATTGAGGAATTCGAAAAAATAATGACACCTAAGACAAAAGGTATTGTTATTTGTAACCCTAACAATCCAACTGGATACTTATATTCAAAAGAAGAATTAGAATCATTGCGTAAGCTCGTTCTTAAGCACGATTTATACTTATTCTCTGACGAAGTATACCGTGAATTCTGTTACGATGGAGAAGAGCATTTCTCTGCAATGAATCTTGAAGGTATCGAGCAAAATGTAATTCTTATGGACTCCGTTTCTAAGCGTTACTCTGAGTGTGGTGTTCGTATTGGAGCAATGATTACTAAGAACAAAGACGTTATCAATACGGCTTTAAAATTTGCTCAAGCTCGTTTATGTCCTCCAGCTTTCGGTCAGATTGCTGCTGAAGCTTCTCTTGATACTCCAGCTGAGTATTTCACAGAAGTATATAACGAGTACATCGATCGCCGTAACTTTACTGTTGAGGCATTAAATAATATGGAAGGTGTATATTGTCCTACTCCTAAAGGTGCATTCTATACAGTTGTGAAACTTCCAATTGATGATGCAGATAAATTTGCTCAATGGATTCTTGAAAGCTTCGAATACAAAAACCAAACCGTTATGGTTGCTCCTGCTACAGGATTCTATGCAACTCCAGGTTTAGGTAAAAATGAAGTTCGTATTGCTTACGTTCTTAAGAAAGAAGATTTAGCTAATGCAATGGAAACTTTATCTGAAGCACTTAAAGTTTACCCTGGAAGAACGATTTAATTCCAGATATAATTCAAAACAAAAGGCTGTTCTATTCGAACAGCCTTTTGTTTTTTTATATCAAATCGCAAGCATCAGCTGGCATCCAGTGTTTATCTTTACCATCCCATTTCACATTACATCCAATCGGATTAGTTAAGGGAACTGAAATAGGTTTTCCTTCCAAATATTCATCTATAGCTCTTTCCAAATCCCTTACTTCTACTTTTGAAGTATCCTTTGGGTTATCCACAGCACGTCCCGTATAAATCAATTTTCGTCCTTCATCGAAAAGATAAAAATGAGGTGTTTTTAATGCACCATATGCTTTTGCAACTTCCTGCGTTTCATCATAAAGATACACCCAGGGAAAATCATACTCTTCCATACGATCAATCATATGATCGTAATCATCCTCATGATAAGTGTTAGCAGAATTTGAATTTATCGCTACAAATTCAACTCCATGTGGAATATATTTATCTGCTATTGCTCGTGTATCTTCATCAGAGCCTATAACGTAAGGACAATGATTACAAGTAAAAAAGACAACAAGTAGTTTGGATGATTTAAAATCTGTGAGCTTATATGAAATACCGTCAGTTGCTGGTAGGTTGAACTTGGGTGCTTTGTCTAATAATTGCAAAGTAAATGCCATTTTTTTGAAATTTAAAATGAATAAAACTCAAGTTAAAGATTATTCTTAAGTATTCTAAACAAAACACTCATAAAAATATCACCTTAATAACCAGAAACTAATTCAGATCCGGATAGATCAGGTACTTCTTTCTAATTAATTTAAATTGATCAAGTTTCTTCTGCCATGACTTTCTTATTTCAAATTCTGATTGACCTTGAATAATTTGCTGGCGTAAATGCTTTGTACCAGCCAACTTTTCAAAAAATGAATTAAAAAACTGAATTTGATTATTTAATTCGGAATACGTTTTTAGTAAAAAAGATAGATCCAGTTTTTTTTCTTTCCTTAAACGGTCAATATTAATAAGTCTCAAATCTTCTCCTTTACAGATTTGTCCTTTGAATTTTGGATTCTTGCTCGCTCCTTCAATACTTCTAGGCTTAAACTCAAATTTCCCTATATTCAATAATGGATGTCCATAAGTTTGAAAAGGAAAATCCGTACCTCTCCCAGCACTAACCACCGTTCCTTCAAAGAAGCAAAGAGATGGATAAAGTTGAATCGATTGATAATTGGGTAAATTTGGAGATGGTTTAATGGGCAAATGATAGACTGAATTTCGGGTCCATTCTGCGCATGAGATCACTTTTAGGTCACATTGCACACCATTCTTCAACCATTTTTCTCCATTAATCATTTGAGCATACTCACCTATGGTCATTCCATAAACAATAGGCACAGGATGTAAGCCAACAAAAGATTTGCAATCTGCTTCCAAAACCGGACCATCAATATAATGCGCATTGGGGTTAGGTCTATCCAGTACCAATAAAGAAATATTGTTCTCGGCACAAGCTTCCATCATATAATGTAGAGTCGATAGATAAGTGTAGAATCTTACTCCAACATCCTGCAAATCGAAAACGACAAGCTCAATTCCTAATAAATCTTCCGGATAAGGTTTCTTATGGTTTCCATATAACGATACGATTGGCAGCTTCGTTTTAGAATCCAATCCATCTTTCACCTGTTCACCTGCATCTGCATTCCCTCGGAATCCATGCTCCGGACTGAATATTTTAGTTAGATTAATATTTTTTGACAAAAGAAAATCTACCAAATGATCATCACTCACCATTGAGGCCTGATTAGCAAGCAAAGCCACATTTTTTCCTTGTAATAGCGATTCATATTTTGAAAAACGCTCGGCAGCTGGAGTCACTTTATCTGACTTTGTCTGCGAACAAGCTGTTTGAAAAATCAAAAAACATAAAATAAATGTGAATAGATAGGTTTTGTTTCGTTGCATTCTTCTAATTTTAGATTTACTAAATGTGAAATTACTATTTTTGTAACTAACAGCTATTAGCATTTGAATTATTATTAACAGATAACTGTAGTTGATTCATAAAGTACACTCTGATAAAAATTATCGATTTGAATTTAGAACTCTATATTGCAAAAAAAATTACCTACAAGAACAAATCTGATCGTCAGATTTCTCGTCCTATCATTAGTATTGCAACACTAGGAATTGCTTTGGGCCTAGCTGTCATGATTCTTGCAATAGCTATTGTTACAGGTTTTAAAGCTGGTATTACAGAAAAAATAACTGGTTTTGGTTCTCATATTCAAATTAGCAACTACGACAATAATAATTCATTCGAAACCTACCCTATAGATATAAATCTTGTTCCTATTGATCGTTTGTCTGAAATTGAAGGAATAAAACATATCCAGAGTTTTGCTACCAAACCTGGTATTATAAATACAAAGGAAGAAACTCAAGGTGTTGTTCTCAGTGGAGCTTCCTTAGATTACGACTGGTCATTCTTTAAAAATAAATTAGTTGAGGGTGATACCATAAGTATGGTTTCTTCAAAAAAGAGTAATCAAGTTCTCATTTCAGAAAAATTAGCTAAACTTCTTCATTTAAATGTAGGAGAAAAACTAATTATGTACTTTGTACAACAACCAATTCGCCAACGGGCTTTTACCATCTCAGGCATATATAACTCGGGGATGGATGAATTTGATAAGCTTTTCGTTATTTGCGATATGCGTCATATTCAAAAACTGAATAATTGGAAAAACAACCAAGTAAGTGGAATTGAAATTACCTTGGATGATTTTAAGAACCTGGACGAAACAAAAGAACAAATTCGCAATACTGTAAGTGGAATTTTTACTGAAGACGGATCAACATTTAAAGTAAGGAGTATCAAGCAGAGACATCCACAAATATTTAACTGGCTGGAAATGCTTGATTTAAATGTTTGGATAATCCTTGGATTAATGATACTTGTAGCAGGATTCAATATGATATCGGGTTTACTCATCATCATTCTTGAGAAGACAAATATGATTGGCATCCTTAAAGCTCTGGGGACAGATAACTGGTCAGTCCGAAAGGTATTCCTTTATCAATCTGCTATGATTATTGGCAAAGGAATGCTTTGGGGAAATCTTATAGGCATTGGAATCTGTTTAATTCAATATCATTTCCAGCTAATAAGTCTCGACCCTGTTAATTACTACTTGGATACTGTACCTATTAATCTAAATATATTACACCTTATTTTATTAAATATTGGAACACTTATCACAACGGTGAGTATGCTACTTGTTCCCTCTTATTATATTACTCGAATCACACCAAGTAAAGCAATAAAATTTGACTAGGATAAGACACAACAATATAGTCATATATATGCTTTCACACATTTCCATTTTGTAAATTAATCTAAAATCTCGGGAGTTTAAATCCAGCTTTTCCTTATATTTAATGGTAGTTTAAAATACCATCAATATGATACATCCCAATTCAATAAATAATATAGATCAGTTTGTCGCAGATTTTATAAAAGAGTTTCAGAAAGGACTACCTGGTTCTAAAGCACAACAAAAAATGTCTCCATCAATACGTAATCATTCCAACAAAAAGAATGATCCCAGTTTAGCCAGAGACAGCAGTGTTTTAATTCTCTTCTACCAAAAAGGTGATGACTTATATTTCCCTCTAATTGAAAGAACAAATGGAGATCACAAGCATAGTGGACAAATCAGTTTACCAGGAGGCAAATATGAGCTTAGCGATAAAAACCTTGTTGAAACGGCAATCAGGGAAACCGAAGAAGAGTTAGGTTTATTGGGCGAAAAAATACATATTATTGGTCCAACCACGGGTCTTTACATCCCAATTAGCAATTTCCAGGTCCAACCTATAGTTGCGTACTATGACGGTTTACCTCAATTCAAAGCAGATCCTTTTGAAGTCAATCAAGTCATTGAAACCAATATTAAAGAACTATTTAAAGCTGAGAATAAACAGGAAGAGATAATCTATAAAAATGGATTTAAAATTAAAGCACCATTTTACAAGGTGAAAGGACATAAATTATGGGGAGCAACAGCCATGATTGTTTCAGAACTTGAAGAATTACTCAAGAGAGCTAGTCTCATCGAGTAAAACCGTATTCTGATAATGATCATAAATTGAAAGAATATTTCTCACATAATGGTAGGGTTCTTTACCTCTGCAATAACCATATTTCACAACCGGATCTTTATAGAATTCCGGTTTTGATTTATTTAAAAGATAATAATCGACACTTCCTTGCCATAGATCGGGATTCTGTCCGTTCTTTTTCGCCAGACGTCTTGCATCAAGAATATGACCTAAACCAACATTATAAGAGGCTAGTAAGAATTTAAGTTTATCACTTTTATCCACAAGAATTTTATCCAATCGACGACTTAGGTATTTCAAATGTTTCACCCCTGCTCTTAAATTTTCTTCAGGCTTAGAATCTTCATCAACATCATAACGAAAAGCTGTTTCAGGCATCAATTGCATTAAACCGAAAGCACCAACCCACGATTTAGCATTAGGATCAAAATGAGATTCTTGAGAAATTAAAGCTGACAATAATCTCCAATCCCAATCAATAGTTTTGGCATTTTTCTTAATGAGATCATCATATTTAGAGATTTTCCCACTCTTAAGCGTAAAATACTCGCTATTATGACGTCGAACAATTCTGGAACTCAAAAAATATTTCCGATATATCTGATTGTATCTCGCTGTCTTTTTAAAATCTTTAAGCCAAATATTAATTTCCTCTGTTAACTCATCACTGCCTTTTCTTAAGGCCCATGCCATATCCTGAGGGAAACTAATCTCTGTATCAGCATCAATATTTGGGTAGTAACTTTTATTCACATTAGCGACGTTTTGATCAGCTATCGTATAATCAATTTCTCCTTTTGAAACATTTGCAATCAACTCTTCAACCTCAATCCTATCAAGTTTTTCAATGTAGATCGATCTACCAATTTCATTAGATAGATTTATTAACCTCTCAACATAAGCTGAAGCGTGCTGTACATGAATCAATTTTTCTCCAAGTTCAAGCTGGTTTCTAATGATTGGCACAGTATCCTTACTCGAAGATTTTCGCTGTATTAATACTTGTTTAGATTGGCTGTGAGGTATGGTAAAATTAAACCGTTCTTGTCTCTCTTGAGTAATAGCAAGATTCATCCCCATTAAATCTATATCGCCCATCTCGAGGCTTGAGAAAGCTGACTGTAAATCATTCTCTACATTAAGCTCTAATTTCACATCAAGATACTCAGCAAGTGCTTTCAGCAACTCATACTGAAAGCCCATAGCCCGGCCCTTATAAATGAAATAATTTGTAGAATTATAATCAGTACTCACTCTTATTTTCCCACGTAGCTTGATGTGCTTTAATCCAAGCACGGTCTTTTCTGGTTGACGTAATCGTATCGTCTGTCGATTTTGATTACATGTCTGCAGGAAGATCATGAGTATTAGAGGGATGATTAACTTTATATATTTAAATTTAAACATATGCGAGTTCTTACCGTTATTCAAATTAATTAAAAACGGATACCTAACCAAAAAACAAACCGTTCATTGGTCAAAATAATATGAAATTATTAATCGTAGAATGTCCAACGCAACCCATATTTAAGCATACCAGGATTGAGTGGATAATGAAGAGAACTAAAGTAGTTTTGACTACCCATTTTAGCATTTAAATGCTCGTACATGATAAAAATACGAGTACGCTTAATTCTAAGGTTGAAATACAAATCCACCTTTGGATAATCACCTAGTTCTTGCTCTTTCTGCAAGAAAAATTGTCCAGTTGATGGCATGTAATTCGGAGCGTAAAAAGAAGTATTGTAATAAACAGAGAAACCTGCTTGTATGTCTAAGGCACCATTAAAAAAAGTGTTTGAATAATAATTATTACTATAGATTGATAGGTCAGGTAAAGGCAGAACTGTTTCATTAGAACTCTTCTGTCCTACAATTTTCTGACTTAAAGTAAACTTCCCTAATCTAAAATCTTTCTCAATATAGGCTGTTGCAACCTGAATAGATTTACTCGTTTGAGCTGCAATTGTATCGTATCCAAAATAAGTGTAATTTTTTAAATTATTTATTTGACCACCTATTTTAAATCCGTATTTCTTTATCTGATATTCTAGCCCTAAAGTTAACTCACTCGTTTTATCTAAACCTAAGGACCATTGCTGATGGTTACCATGATATTCAGTCATGAGAAAATCAGGGGTGCTTGATTTTATCTGTGAAGTAATCTCCAGATTTTGTCTATTAATTGAGTCTCCAAACTGATAAATTAGATTACCATCAAGTTGATAATCGCTCTGCTTATAACCTTCAAAAACGTATTCCCCAGAAAATTTCCAATTCCAATCATTACCCGTTTGACGAAAAATACTGGCCAATAGTTGAGTGTTATGAATATTCTCGTCCTTTTGAGAATATGAATTCTCACCAACCTGTCTACGTAGGTTGTAGACTGAAAACTGATTCATTATTCCAATACGAGCACCGAATCTTAATTTCTTATTTTGATTTTCATTAAACATGATATGAAAACCATTAGTAAGCATCTTTAAAGTCGTTTCATCAGCACTTTTATCATTACTCAAATACGTACTTTTGAAAAAATCTTTATTTACAGCATCTTCTTTAAACTCCCTGCTATCGGATTCAAATTTTAAATCGTGAATTAATTTTACAGGATAAATCTGACTCGTATCTGCATCTACAACCAAATCCTTTCCATGACCTAAATTGTAGTATTGATTTGCAGTAAAGTTAAAATTTGATAGTTTATTCTTAGTCCCTGATAACTTAACCTGTACATTCTCTGGGTCAATTACAGTATCACGAATTTGATCATCACCATCAACACCTCCATTTTCATTAACCCTAATCCTATTCTGGCTTAATACAAAATGTGCGCCATAACGACCTTTTTCATAATTAGAAAATAAATCGAAATCATACAATTTTGTTTTTTGATTTTGGTATTGACCTTCGCTTGAAATCAGATTAAAACTAACACCAACATTCCAAAAGGGATTGATGTTCTGAGTATGCAGAACACGAAGCTTATTCTCTGCTTTATCTTTAGACCCTGCCGTTTCATAAAAGAAACTAGTATACGGTGTCGTCGTATTAAAAAACAGAATGTCCTTGGGCATATTCATGTAGGCTGCAAAAGTATTGAAGTACATGAACGACTCATTACGAACACGATCTTTAAAGATAAGACTTTGGTATGGCGAACCGAGATTTCCTAAATACGAATTAGCAATACTTCTTTGGTAAATAGGATTGAAGTTGTGGATATTACTCAACAAGGTATCCACATTAAGAATAGATTTACGCGTACCATAGTCTGAAAGTCGCCAGGTTTTAATAAGCGATTTAACACTATTGTAACCTAGACTATCAGTTTCATTTTTTTCTCCATCACGCTTTAAACCTGAAGCTCCCAACTCGCCACGATTAAGTTTAAGGGGTCTATCTTGGGCAGCCAAAGACAAGCTTAAGCACAGGGTAAATATGAATAATATGAAAGTTTGTTTCATAGCCTGCAAATATAAGGAAAGTGTCTATAAGAAAATTATTTTTTAACTATAAATCGGTTAAAAAACATTAATACTTGACGAAAAGGCAGCATAAAACGACAAATAACAGAAGATATAATACCACTATTAATCAAACAATTAAACAGCAGTTTTGCTTAACAATGAGATATGATTTTTAAACGGTAAATTACCAATATTATATCACCTTTAACATCTAGTATAATATCATAATTAACATTGTTATAAGGAAATAAATAGTCCTATTCTTTTCACCAGAAATTAGGGCATAAAAAAAGCGTCTTACTCCGTATTGGAATAAGACGCTTAAAAGTTGGCATCGACCTACTCTC
>JBLWWJ010000008.1:0-53850 GCA_048268005.1 Ancylomarina sp. | reverse complement strand
GCGAGAAACGAGACTCGAACTCGCGACCCCGACCTTGGCAAGGTCGTGCTCTACCAACTGAGCTATTCTCGCAATTTATGCTTTATTCTCAATCTTTATTGAGAAACTAAATCTAGAAATAAGTTTGGTGTATTATCTCTGTCAATTGCGATGCAAATATAGACATTCTCAACGTTTCAGCAAGTTTTTTATTCAAAAAATGACAATAAAAAAACACCTCTGAAAACCAGAGGTGTTTTTGAAAGTATCTATCAAAATGTAGAATAACTCTTACATTAAGAAACTCAATAGAATACCAGCTCCTACTGCCGAACCAATCACACCAGATACGTTAGGTGCCATTGCGTGCATTAGCAAGTGGTTAGTTGGGTCATTCTCCAATCCCATCACTTGTACCACACGAGCACTATCAGGAACAGCAGATACACCTGCCGCACCAATCATAGGATTGATAGGACGATCTTTTGGTGAAAAGATATTCATAATCTTAGCAAAGATTACACCACCAGCTGTTGCAACAATAAATGATGCCGCTCCCAATCCGAAGATTAGAATTGAGTCAGCCGTTAAGAATACATCAGCCTGAGTTGAAGCACCTACTGTCACACCCAATAGAATGGTAATAATATTAATCAATGCATTACTTGCAGTTTCAGCCAAACGGTTAGTTACAGTAGACTCTTTAAGTAAATTACCAAAGAACAACATACCCAACAAAGGTACCGAAGTTGGTGAAATATAAGCTGTCAACAATAAACCAATAATAGGGAACATGATTTTCTCAAGACGAGTTACTGCACGAGGTGCTTTCATCTTAATCTTTCTTTCCTTTTTGGTTGTCAACAAATTGATAATTGGAGGCTGAATAACAGGAACCAAAGCCATATATGAATATGCCGCAATCGCGATAGGTCCAATCAAGTTCTTCACCGTTTCTCCATTCGCCATCACATTCATACCATTGGCAAGTTTTGATGACAAGAAAATAGCCGTAGGACCATCAGCACCACCAATAATTCCAATCGCACCCGCTTCTGGAGGCGCAAAGCCCATCCAAAGAGCACCTAGGAATGTCGCAAAGATACCAATCTGAGCTGCTGCTCCAAGAATCATCAAACGTGGGTTTGAAATCAATGAAGAGAAGTCGGTCATAGCACCAATTCCTAAGAAAATCAAAGGAGGATACCATCCTTGCAATACACCAGAATACAATAGGTTCATTACTGATCCTGGTTCGTAAACACCTAACTTCAAGTTAAAGTCTACTGCCTGGAACATTGGAATATTACCAATCAAAATACCTGTTCCAATAGGAATCAATAGCAATGGCTCGTAATCGTATTTAATTGCTAAGAAAATAAAGAAGATACCAATCAACATCATCAACAAGTGACCCGGTGTTACATTGGCAAAACCCGTAAATTCATAGAAATTTTTCAATCCTACAACTGCATCCGATTCATGTGCACAATCGTAAATAGCATTACTACCAAACTTAAGTACATCATCCTCAATTTGCCCTACTCGGGTGCCTAAATCAAGATTTTCAGAAGTAACCCAATAGTTATTTGAACTAAAATTTGGATTTGCATTTTTATTAAGATGCTGAACGTTTTGTTTATTAAAGGTCATAACAACCTTTTTCCCTTCAAGTGTCCAGTGTCCTGTAAAACGCTGCTTAATTGAGTCCATTGTGAACGTATTGTCCTCCTGGAATTCAAAAATTTTGTAACGCTTAACAGTTCCTCTACTTTTATCACTCAAGGCGTTTGGAATATAACCATCTTGATGATTAATCCATTTACCTTCAGTCAACTGATCCTTGATAGACCCAGTATTTTGTGCCAGGGATGAAAAAGCTACCCCTAGCATCAAAACAAGTGAGAATATCATTTTATATAGGTTTCTCATTACGTTTTTTTTAACTTAAATTGATTACCCAATTTCGATAAGTACATCATCCTGAAGTACTGCATCTCCAACATTTACTTTAATAGCTTTAACAGTACCAGGCTTTTCTGCCAATACGTTATTTTCCATTTTCATGGCTTCCATTACAAGTAAAGTATCACCAGCATTAATTGAGTCACCTACAGCAACGTCAACTTTAATGATAGTTCCTGGAAGAGGAGCTTTAATACTAACACCACCTGTAGTTTTTTTAATTTGACCTTCACCTGGCTTATTAATGACAGGCTTACGAATCAACTGAGGCGTTTTAGAAGCTTTTTCTTCTGCATGAATCTCAACATCATAAACTGTACCGTTTACTTCAATTTGAGCATTTGAACCTTCGATCTCTTTGATATCAACATCGAAATCCTGTCCTTTTATGGTAAATTTGAACTTTTTCATCGTCTTATCTTGGTTGATTCATTACTCCATAAATCTTTGAACTCCATGGAGAATAATTCTTAGTTACTTTCTTAATGGTAATAATATTGCTTTCTTCATCGTGAATTTGATCGAAGTGCAAATGAAGTGCCATTGCAATAGCAGCATTTACGTTTCCTTCAATATTCAAATCCTCAACATGAGCGCTTGGCTTACCTTGCTTTTTAAGTTTCGATCTAAGATTGATTTGTAAAAGCCTAGGTAGGTTTACAAAAACAATAACCAAGGATATCAAAGCGGTAAATACAATACCATATCCAACCAAGGCAATTGTCCATCCTCCCTGACTTCCAATCGATAATAAATTGATATAACTCATAGTTTATTATTTTTTACAATGGAATGTTTGAATGCTTTTTAGCTGGATTACACTGCTTCTTAGTCTGTAATGACTGGAAGGCACGAATCACTCTAAAACGTGTATTACGAGGCTCAATCACATCATCAATGTAACCGTATGAAGCCGCATTGTATGGGTTCGCAAATTTCTCGTTATACTCAATCTCTTGCTCATTGATGAAAGTAACTTTCTCATCATCGCTCAGCTCCATCATTTTTCTACCATGTAGTACTTCAATAGCACCTTTAGCCCCCATTACTGCAATCTCAGCAGAAGGCCAAGCGTAATTAAGGTCACCACGTAGTTGCTTACAAGACATTACATCGTGAGCTCCACCATATGATTTACGTAAAGTGATTGTCACTTTAGGAACAGTAGCCTCACCATAAGCAAACATTAATTTCGCACCATGAGTAATGATACCACCGAACTCCTGACCTGATCCTGGAAGGAATCCTGGAACGTCAACCAAAGTAAGAATAGGAATATTGAAACAGTCACAGAAACGGATAAAACGAGCAGCTTTTCTTGAAGATTCAATATCTAGAACACCTGCAAGGAAGTTAGGCTGATTGGCAACAATACCAACTGGCATACCACCCATTCTTGAGAAACCTACAAGAATATTCTTTGCATAGTGACGGTGAACTTCTAAGAACTCAGCATTATCAACCATAGAATAAATAACATCCTTCATATCATAAGGCATGTTAGGATTCTCAGGAATAATCTCGTTCAACACATCTTCCATTCTATCGATTGGATCATTACAATCCGCCAATGGTGGCTCCTCAAGATTGTTAGAAGGCATGAAAGATAACAACTTACGAATAATCATGATTCCTTCTTCTTCATCTTCCAATTTGAAGTGAGAAACACCTGATTTAGATGCGTGCATATGAGCACCACCCAAGTCTTCAGTTGTAATATCTTCACCAGTCACAGTTTTCACAACCTTAGGACCGGTAACAAACATGTATGACTTTTCTTCAGTCATCATGATAAAGTCAGTTAATGCAGGAGAATAAACGGCTCCACCAGCACAAGGACCAAAAATTGCAGAAATCTGAGGAATAACACCAGACGCCATAATATTTCTCTGGAAAATCTCAGCGTAACCAGCTAGAGCAGTTACACCCTCCTGAATACGAGCTCCTCCTGAATCATTCAATCCAATACAAGGTGCTCCAACTTTCATTGCCATATCCATCACCTTGCAAATCTTTTGTGCAAAGGTTTCCGATAAAGAACCACCAAATACTGTGAAATCCTGAGAGAACACAAAAATTAAACGTCCATCTACAGTACCTTGACCTGTAACAACACCATCGCCTAAGAATTTAGTTTTCTCCATACCAAAGTTGGTACAACGATGCGTCACAAACATATCGAATTCCTCGAAACTACCTTCATCCAAAAGCATATCGATTCTTTCACGAGCAGTATACTTACCTTTCTTGTGCTGAGATACAATACGCTTCTCACCTCCGCCAAGTTTAGCTTCAGCTCTTAAGTCAATTAACTTCTTAATTTTATCCTGACTAGCCATAACTTCTATTAGTTATAATATATTATAATTGAGTGTTCTTATTTATTACCACATAGTTCAGTCAAAACTCTCTGAGTTGACTTAGGGTGTAAAAAGCCAATACTAAGACCTTCAGCTCCTCCACGAGGTTTTTTATCAATTAACTGACATCCTGCTTCTGCAGCATCATTCAACGCTTCTTGAACATCCTCTACAGCAAATGCTAAGTGATGCATTCCGCCACCTGTCTTCTCTACGAATTTACCAATTGGTCCTTCAGGATCAGTAGACTCAAGCAATTCGATTTTTACATCTCCTACTTTAAAAAATGCAGTTTTCACTTTCTGATCAACTACTTCTTCAATAGCATAACACTCTAATCCTAATACTTTCTCGTAAAATGGAATAGCTTCTTCTAAGCTTTTAACAGCAATTCCGATGTGCTCAATATGTGTCGGTTTCATAATTAAATTATATTTTGATTGAATAATTTTCGTGACAAAAATATTGAAAGGAAAAACGATAATCAACGTTTTCAAAGATTATTAAACTTGTTCTTCAACATGTTCAAAACCACAAAACCAATTCACCCTTTCCAATTTGATACAAAGACTGTTACATAATAAAAAATCACAAAGCATTTTTCAAAACAAAGCTCAAAACTGCCTGTTATTCTTTGTATTCGAAAACCTTTGCACGATTCTCAGTTTTTGTTTCAACAAATGAAGATGGTTTTCATCTTTTTTTGAAATAAAAAAATCGTTTCCTCAACATAGAATGAACTGTTTTAAAACAAGAATTTAATTCACAATCCATTTTGAAATAATTTGGAGGTAAATCACTACTCTCAAATTCCTTCTACGCAATTTAATACCTCTTTACTTCAAGAACAAAATAAATAAGCTCAACTATTCTTGTTTTTATCTTAAAATCAACTCAATTAAAGAAAACTCAACATTTAATCTGAACAAAGAATGTAATACTATAATAAGAGATGTAAAAACATTGAATTTCCACAATCTCTACTCAACAAAATCAAACTCTTTAACTATATTTGCAGCGAAATCTGCTTTCAACCAATTTTATAAAAAATTTAAGATGATACTATTCTTTAAAAAAGGTAAAGTTCATTACGGAGTACATTGTTCTCTCGAATTAAATGCAATTGACACAGCTAAATTATCCTGGCTATTTAGCGACGCTGAAATTCTAAGCTGCGATAAGGTAACAGGCAAGTTTGTAGGACCTCGTAAAGAGATGATTACACCTTGGAGTACCAATGCTGTTGAGATAACTCAAAACATGGGTTTAAATGGTATTCTTCGTATAGAAGAATTCATACAAGTTGATGCTGAACATCCTCAGTTCGACCCTATGCTTCAAAGCTCGTATGAAAATTTAGATCAAGATATTTTCACAATAGAAAAGCAAGCTGACCCTATTCTTTATATCGAAGATATTAGAGCTTACAACAAGCAGGAAGGTTTGGCCTTAAGCGATGAAGAAATAACTTACCTTGAAAATGTTGAAAAGAAGATTGAACGTAAGTTAACTGATTCAGAAGTATTCGGCTTTTCTCAAGTAAACTCTGAGCATTGCCGTCACAAAATATTTAACGGTACTTTTATAATAGATGGAGAAGAAAAAGAATCTTCACTTTTCCAATTAATCAAAGAAACGTCTAAAAAGAATCATAACCGAATTGTTTCGGCCTATAAAGACAATTGTGCATTCCTTGGAGGACCTAGAGTTGAGCAGTTCGCTCCAGCCTCACACGATAAAGCAGATTTTTTCTACACTAAAGATATTGACACTGTCATTTCATTAAAGGCAGAAACTCATAACTTCCCAACTACAGTAGAACCATTTAATGGTGCTGCAACAGGTACAGGAGGAGAAATCCGAGATCGTATCGCAGGTGGTAAAGCTTCTTTACCAATGGCAGGAACAGCTGTTTATATGACAGCTTACCCAAGACTAGAATCGACAAGAAAATGGGAAGGTGCTACAGATCCTCGTAAATGGTTATATCAAACTCCTGAAGAAATCCTTATTAAAGCATCGAACGGAGCAAGTGATTTCGGAAACAAATTCGGTCAACCGCTTATTTGTGGTTCAGTGTTGACATTCGAACATTTCGAAAACAATAAAAAATACGGTTACGATAAGGTCATCATGCAAGCTGGTGGTATTGGCTATGGCCGATTGGAGCAAGCTCAAAAAGATGTACCTAACAAAGGTGACAAAGTTGTTCTTTTAGGTGGTGATAACTACCGAATTGGAATGGGTGGTTCTGCTGTATCTTCGGTTGCAACTGGTGAATTCGACAACTCAATTGAATTAAATGCTGTTCAGCGCTCTAATCCTGAAATGCAAAAACGAGTTTGTAATGCAATTCGTGCAATGGCTGAATCAGACAACAACCCAATTATCTCTATTCACGATCATGGTGCAGGTGGTCACTTGAATTGTCTATCAGAATTGGTTGAAGAAACTGGTGGAAAAATTGATCTTAATGCTCTTCCTGTAGGTGACCCTACTCTTTCTGCAAAAGAAATTGTTGGTAACGAGTCTCAAGAAAGAATGGGATTGGTTATCGGGAAAGATGATGTTGATTTATTAACTCGTATTGCTGACCGCGAGCGAGCTCCTATATACACTATTGGTGAAACAACTGGCGACATGCGTTTCACATTCGAAGATAAAAAGACTGGTGAGAATCCTATCGACCTTGGTCTTTCTGAAATGTTTGGTAAGCCACCAAAAACGGTTATGACTGACGAAACAGTAGTTGAGTCATTCGAAGAAGTTGCTTACGAAGCTGATAAATTAGAAGATTACTTAGAAGAAGTTCTTCAACTAGAATCAGTAGCTTGTAAAGATTGGTTAACGAATAAAGTAGACCGTTCTGTTACAGGTAAGATTGCCATGCAGCAATGTGCTGGTCCTCTTCAATTACCTCTAAATAACTTAGGAGCTGTTGCTCTTGACTTCCAAGGTGAAAAAGGTATTGCAACTTCTATTGGACACGCTCCTGTTTCTGCTCTTGTTGATTCAGCTAATGGTTCACGCCTTTCAATTGCTGAGTCGTTAACTAACTTAGTTTGGGCTCCAATTGAGCAAGGCATTAAGGGAGTTTCTCTTTCTGCCAACTGGATGTGGCCTTGTAAGAACAAAGGTGAAGATGCTCGTCTTTACAAAGCTGTTGAGTCAATCAGTGAATTTGCAATTGAGCTTGGATTAAACGTTCCAACAGGTAAAGATTCATTATCAATGACTCAGAAATATGGTCAAGATGATGTGGTTTATGCACCAGGAACCGTAATTATTTCAACTGTTGGTGAAATTGTTGATATCAATCGCATGGTTAGTCCAGTGATGAAAAATGTTGCAAACTCTCACCTACTACATATCGATTTCTCAAAAGATGCTTTCCAATTAGGAGGTAGTAGTTTTGCACAAATCGTTAACAAATTAGGAAAGACAACACCTAATGTAAATGACGCTAAATATTTTGCGAAGACTTTTGAAACGCTTCAGCAACTTATTCTGGATAGAAAGATTCTTGCTGGTCACGATATCTCTGCTGGTGGTATGGTAACTGCATTGCTTGAAATGTGTTTTGCTGATAATAAACTTGGCGCTTCAATCAATCTTGATGAAATTAAAGAAGCTGACTTAATCAAAGTTCTATTTAGCGAGAATCCTGGTGTTATCGTTCAGGTAGAAGATTTTGATTCTGTAAGTAAAACTCTTACCGAAGCTGGAGTTATCTTCCATAAAATTGGAACACCAGCTGAAGCAGGGAAAATGACAATCACTAAAGCTGATAAAAACTTATCACTTGATGTTGCTTCATTGCGTGACCTTTGGTATAAAACATCATACCTGTTAGATCGTAATCAATCAGGAAGCGATAAGGCTTTAGAACGTTTCAAGTCATACAAAGAAAATAGCCTAAACTATAAATTTCCAGAGAATTTCACTGGTAAATTTGCTCAGTATGGTATTGATCCAAAACGTCAAACCAAATCTGGTATCAAAGCAGCTATCATCCGTGAAAAAGGTGTGAATGGCGATAGAGAAATGGCTTGGATGATGCATTTAGCTGGTATGGATGTTAAAGATATCCATATGACTGACCTTATTTCTGGTCGTTCAGACTTCTCCGATGTAAATATGATTGTTTTTGTTGGAGGTTTCTCTAATTCAGACGTATTAGGATCAGCTAAAGGTTGGGCTGGAGCATTCCTTTACAACGAGAAAGCAAAGAAAGCTCTCGAAGATTTCTACAAGCGTAAGGACACATTAAGTTTAGGTGTTTGTAACGGTTGCCAGTTAATCTCTGAACTAGGATTAATTTATCCTGAACATGACAAGCATCCTAAACTAATTCATAACGAAACACATAAATTCGAATCTGGTTTTGTGAATGTTGATGTTCAAGCTAACGACTCAGTAATGCTTTCAACACTTGCTGGTAGCCGTCTTGGAATTTGGGTTGCTCACGGAGAAGGTAAATTCGATTTACCATACGGTGAAGACAAATACCAAATTCCAATGAAGTATAGTTTCAAAGATTATCCTGCAAACCCTAATGGTTCTCCATTCGAAACGGCAGCAATTTGTTCACAAGATGGACGTCATTTAGCCATGATGCCTCACCTTGAACGTGCAACTTATCCTTGGAATTGGGCTTACTATAACGAAAGTAGAAATGAAGACGAATTAAGTCCATGGATTGAAGCTTTTGTTAATGCTAAAAACTGGATTGCAAAACATAAGTAATTAAATATACATATATTTAGAAGCCCTCTTTCCTATCGGAAAGAGGGCTTTTTCATTTACTATAAAAATATCCGCTTTTGTTTTTTTTTTATACCTTGTGCTTCGAACTAACCAAACCGTACTACAACATGAAGCATTTCGCACTACTCATATCTATTCTATCTATCACATTTTCATGTGCTAACCAAAAAAAAACACATCAAAAAACCGTTTCCGATTCTGCTCTAGTAAATAAAGAGATTCCTATCAATAAGCCTAAATTCTCTCCAGGAACACTTGCTTTAAACATAAAAATAATAAAAATTATTCCCCATGATAACTACAGTAAAATAACTGCGACAATAGAAAAAAGATTGGGTACGGGAGCGGGAATAACAGGTGTCTATTCCAAAGGGAAACAAGTATCCTTTAAAACAAAACCGGACCTGAAACTACAAACAAATTCAACCCATAGTTTTCTTTTTAGGGAAGAGCAAACTATGGATAATAACAAATATATTCTAAGATTAATTAGGGAAATCAAATAGATATATTGCTGAATTGATATTCTATTTAGAGGTTTAACATCAACTATAGAACCTATCAATAGAAAATCATTCAATCCTACTAACCGCTAACTAACAAAAAAAGAATGGCAAAAAATTTACTATTAAGTGCAGTATTTTTAATGGCTTGCTCCTTAACGGGATTAGCACAAACAAAAGATATTGTTATTAATGAAAAAACGTACAAAAAGCTTACAAATCCTGGTGTAAACCATGTAAGAATGGCGAAAAAAGCTGATAAACGTAATGGTATAGTCCGAGTAAAAGATGCTCCACATGAACGTTTGATGTTTGAAAAATTAATATCTCAAGATCCTACGACAGGTGAACTACCTAACAATTTTAGAGAGCGAGAATTAAAATTCCTTCTTGAAAACAAAAATCAACTTCGTTCTAGAACAAAATCTACAAGCAATGTATGGGAATCAAAAGGACCATATAATGTAGGTGGTCGAACTAGAGCTTTAGCTATTGATATTGACAATGATAATATTATACTAGCTGGAGGAGTTTCAGGTGGCATGTGGCGTTCCGAAAATCAAGGCCAATCTTGGGAAAAAATGGTCTCTGCTAATGATAACCAAAGTGTAACAGCTGTTGCACAGGATACTCGTGAAGGTTATAGACACATTTGGTACTATTGCACAGGTGAAGTATTGGGGAATTCCGCTGGTGCTAAAGGAGCAAGTTACAATGGCTCCGGCGTTTACAAATCAATAGATGGAGGGAAAAATTGGTTCCAAGTTGAATCAACAAACCAATACGACATCCCTTTATTCTCTGAAACGCTTGACCTTTGCTGGAATATTACTGTTGACAAAAAAAATGGAGATGTTTATGTTGCAACTCTTGGTAAAATCTGGAGATTAAAGAATATTGATGAAAATTCTGAAAATAGTGATATGACTCTTGAAACTGTTCTGCATAGCTATCCAGGGAGAAACGACGATTGGTCCTATTACACAGATGTTATAAGTACCCCTAATGGCGTTAAGTACGCAACACTTAGTAGTGCTGGCGGAGTAAGAGGAATTTTCCGTTCAACTACTGGAGACAATGGATCCTGGAATGATATTACACCAAGTAATTTCCCATCATTATATAAAAGAACCGTTTTAGCATATGCACCGAGTAACGAAAACATACTCTATTTTCTTGCTCAAACACCAGAAGAGGGTTTTGAGGGACACAGTATTTGGAAATTAACTATTGATGGTGACACATACACATGGGAAGATCGTTCACAGAATCTTCCTGCTAAAGATACTGATGGTGTAGCAGGATATAAATCACAAGGCTCATATAATATGATTATAAAAGTGGCTCCCGATGATGAAAATATGGTTTTCATTGGAGGAACTAACTTACACCGTAGTGATGATGGCTTCGCAACCAATGCCAATCCCGTTAGTATTGGTAATCCTGAAAAAGACAAATCTAAAACATATTGGATAGGTGGTTACTCCACAGAAAATGATATCAGTCAGTACGACAACCAGCACCCAGACCAACACGCCTTAGTCTTTTTAAAAGATGGTCATACATTAATAAGCGGACATGATGGGGGTTTGAGTATAACGACTAACTATAAACAAACGGAAGATTCGGGTATTGAATCGGATAGACAGAATACATCATTTAAACCCGTTGATTGGACGACATTAAACAATGGTTATTTAACAACTCAAGCATATGCTATTGCTTTAGATAAAAATGATTTAAACTCTTTAGAAATCATGTCGGGGTTTCAAGATAATTCAAGTTGGCTGTATACAACAGACAATACTGGGGCATATTCTCGAGATTGGCTAGAGGTAGGAACTGGTGACGGTGGATACTGTAGTCTGCATGGTAAAAAAGGTGCTTTTATTTTTACTGCTCAAAGAGGTGTAACCTATTTATATGTCAATAATATTGGTTATAATAGAATTGATCCCAAAGATGTAGACTCTGATGAACTTCTTTTTATCAACCCATATGAAGTTGAAGCGAACAATGAAGAAATAATTTATTTTTCGGGTGGAACTTCTCTTTGGAGGCATAACAATATGTTTGATATTCCTAAATATTCTGAACAAACAGCAGAAAGTGGTTGGCTAAAATTAGTTAATACTGAACAGGAAGATAATGGTATTATTTCTGCTATAGAATCATCTGTAAAACCTGCTAACAGAATATATTTTGGAACGTCAACAGGTAAGGTTTTTAAAATGATAAATGCACATCAAGGACAACCAACTGCAATTGACATTACGTCTCCAAAAATGCCCGAAGGCGCTTATATTAAAAGTATTGTAACAAATCCTGCAAATGCTGACTATGTTATGGTTGCATTTTCAAATTATGAAATCCCAAGTATCTTCTACACCGAAGATGGTGGGGAATCATGGACTGATGTTTCGGGAAAACTAGAATACAATGGTACGAACAATAAAGGTGAGGAAACAAATATTGGGCCTTCTGTTCGCTCTGTAAGTATTGTAAATGCAAAAGAAGGCACCGTATTTTATGCTGCAACTAGTATTGGTTTATTTAAAGCAAACGAGCTAAGCCAAGAAACAAATTGGACTCAGGTTGATCCTCAAGGCATAGGTAATTCTGTTGTGGCAATGATAGAATCAAGAACAGATGGATATGTAGCTATTGGAACTCATGGTAATGGTATCTACAGTACTAAACTAGAACCTGGCGAACCTCAAGTCGATCCTGCGGACCCTACAGATCAAATTGCAGTAGGTATTGAAGATCCTGTTGAAGCTAAGACCCGACTAAGCATATATCCTAATCCAATGGTAAATGGAAGTCGTGTTGAATTTCCTAATGAAAATAACGAATCATATCGCTTAATTGTTATTGATGCTTCTGGTCGTGTTGTACGTATTATTGAAAATATTACTAATAATAATGTATTGATTAACCGCGAACAACTAAAACCAGGTATTCACATTATAAACCTTGAAGGTGAAAAAATATACAAGGGCAAATTTCTTGTGAAATAAATTTCCAAACCTTTGAATCTAAAAAGACCTAAAAGAATTTTACTTTTAGGTCTTTTTCCTTTACTTCTTTTCATACTCTACCGATTCATAATGCTTTCAAAACCTGCTGGTAGCCGTCTTGGAATTTGTCTTCACTGTAAGGTAAATATCAAATTCCTATGAAGTACAACTTCAAGAATTATCCTGCAAATCCAAATGGTTCACCATTCGAAACTGCAGCAATCTGTTCTAAAGATAGGCGTCAGTTAGCCATGATGCCTCACCTTGAAAGAGCAACATATCCATGGAATTGAGCGTACTACAATAAAGACAGAACTGAGGACGAGTTGAGTCCTTGGATTGAAGATTTTGTAAACACTAAAAATTGGATTGAAAAAACATAAGTAATAACCAAAAATCAATACAATCAGCCACCTTTTCTATCGAGATGGGTGCTTTTTTCACCTACAGCAAATCGAGCTTAAAACAATCTCCTGATACTATCTACAACTTTCACCTAAAAGAAATTTCACCAAATAGATATAAAAAGTGTAACTTAATAAGAATTAAGACAACAACTTGAATTTTTATTCTGATACATCAAAAAGGAGACAAATGTTTAAAAAGTTACTATTAAGCGTCCTATTTGTAGCAGCCTATTCTTTAAGCATACAGGCTCAAACAAAAAACATCGTAATTAATGAAACGACCTACAAAAAGCTAACTGCTTCTGGTGTGAATCATGTCAAAATGGCTAAAAAGGCAGATAAGCGCAAGGGGATAATCCGCGTTAAAGATGCCCCACATGAACGCTTATTGTTTGAGAAACTAATGACTCAAAATCCACAAACAAAAAAAATCCCGGCTGATTACAGAAGAAGAGAATTGCAATTCCTATCAGACAATCTCGATATACTACGTTCAAGAACAAAAGCGCAAAACATTGAATGGAAACAAACAGGACCTTATAATGTTGGAGGGCGCACCAGGGCATTGGCAATTGATGTTACCAATGATAAAATCATACTTGCGGCTGGTGTAACTGGCGGCATGTGGAGGTCAGAAGACGGAGGAATAAACTGGTCTAAAACAACCAGTCTTACCGAACACCAAAGCGTTACAGCCGTAGCACAAGATCCACGAGAAGGTCACACCAATATCTGGTATTATGCCACAGGAGAACTGTATGGTTCTGCAAGTGCCATTGGAGCATTCTATACCGGAGCTGGCGTTTTTAAATCTGTTGATGGAGGTAAATCCTGGAGTAAATTTGCCGATACAGACAGGTTCGACACACCTTTTTTTAATGAATTATTGGATATGTGCTGGAACATTACCGTTGATCCAACAAATGGTGACATGTATGTTGCAAGCTATGGTGGTGTTTACAAATACAAGTTTGGAGAAGAAAACCGAAATTTTGTTCTCAATTCAGCTCCTGAATCTGATTCTGATTATTCGGCAGTTTCGGATATTCTTTGCACCCCATCAGGAATAAAGTATGCAACACTAAGTAGTGAAGGTACAGTACATGGCATTTACCGGTCAGTAAGTGGCGACAGCGGCGATTGGACTAAAATCACACCCGATGCTTTCCCTCAAAATTTTAATCGTACCGTTTTGGCTTATGCCCCAAGCAACGAAAACATTCTTTATTTCCTTTCTGAAACTCCTGGATCTGGTCTTAATAACCACAGCATTTGGAAACTGACCATCAATGGTGAGGAATATGCATGGGAAGATCGTTCATCCAATCTCCCGCCCAAAGGTACTGGAGACAATGATGTATCGGGTTTTAAGTCACAAAACTCATACGATTTAGTAATAAAAGTAGCCCCCGATGATGCAAATATGGTTTTTATTGGTGGAACAAATCTTTTTAGAAGTGATGACGGTTTTACCACAAATAGCAGCACTTTTTGGATTGGCGGTTATGCCACGGAAAACGATGTTAGCTCGTATGACAATCATCACGCTGATCAACATTCACTTGTTTTCCTAAATGACGGAAAAACACTGTTCAGTGGGCATGATGGCGGTATAAGCAAAACCAACGATTACAAAAAGAAAGATGCAGACACAACCCCAGTTGATTGGATATCACTAAACAATGGCTATCTAACCACTCAGGCATACACCATAGGTATAGATGCCAAAAATACCGAATCCTATACAATACTCAGTGGCTTTCAAGATAACGGAACGTGGGCTGCTATTGAAGAAGGCGAAGGACAATACCAACAAAATTGGACTCAAGTTGGTAGTGGTGATGGGGCTTATTGCAGTGTTCATACATCGAAAGAAAGCATAATATTCTCTTCTCAAATGGGACGTACATTTATAGTATATAATGATAACAGCTGGAGTCGAGTTGATCCTGCTGATGTTGATCCAGAAACTGTCCTTTTCATCAACCCCTATGAGATTGATGGAAATAACGAATCCATCATGTACTATGCTGGAGGAACAGACATTTGGCGAAACACAGACATATACAGCACTCCTAAATTCTCAAACGAGCCAGCAACAAACGGCTGGACAAAACTAAACAGCACGAATACGACAGGAAAGATTTCAGCTATGGAATCATCCATATCTCCGGCAAATATCTTTTACTATGGAACCTCTCAAGGTAAAATATTCAAGATATTGAATGCCAATTCAGGTCAGCCCATTGCAACAGACATCACTGGATCCAATATGCCTGATGGCTATATAAACTGTATTGAAAGTAATCCATCAGATGCAAATGAAGTAATGGTATCATTTTCAAATTATGAAGTCGAAAGCATTTTCTATACTAAAGATGGAGGCGATACTTGGAATACTGTGTCGGGAAATCTTGAAATAATTAATGCTGATGACAAAAACATAGGTCCTTCAGTACGTTACGTGAATCTCTTGAATACAGAAAATGGCTCCATCTACCTTGCTGGAACGAGCATAGGCTTGTATCAAGCAGCAGAACTCAACTCAAACACGCAATGGACTCAAGTTGCAAGTGATAAAATAGGCAACACAGTAGTTAATATGGTAAAAACACGTCAGGATGGTTTCATCGCTGTTGGCACTCATGGTAATGGGATCTTCCATGCCAATATAAATCCAGAAGAAGACACTGTTTCAGTGCCTGAGGATATCACTGCCACTTTAGGAAAAATAAGCATCTACCCTAATCCAATGGAAGTTGAAAGTCGTATTAAATTTCCTAACGAAAATAATAAATCCTATCGCTTAGTTGTTGTGGATGTATCTGGTCGCGTTGTTCGGATTATTGAGAATATTACAAATGATAATATCACAATTAATCGTGAGCGGTTAAAACCAGGCATTCACATTATAAACCTTGAAGGTGAAAAGATATACAAGGGAAAACTACTGGTGAAATAAATTCACAATTCCTTTTATGCTGAAAAGACCTAAAAGCTCAATGCCTTTAGGTCTTTTCACTTTAATTCATTCAGGAATTAAAATCAAATACTAATAGCCTATTCCCGCAGCCATAATATTGTTTGGGTCGAAAGCATGGCATGGTGTCACACCGTGAACCATATCACATTTAGGGCAATGTCCTTCGAACTCCTCCATAGTGAAAGTCTCCTTGCAACCATGACATTCAATATCCAATGGCATAGGCATCAACTGCTCTGCAAATCCCATCATTCTAACTTTATCAACTACTTGTTGACCATTTTCGAAACTTCCTGCGCATCCGTCATGCATAATATCTATATTTTAGTGTTAGTTTGTAATTCTATTTTTTTGATTGAAGTGGCAATCTAAAAACCAATATCTTCTTTCTTAATAATTTCTCCGTGGCGTAATCTGTTTCTCATTTTTTGAACAACAGCATCCATTCTCTCAAGATCACTCAATAAATTCTGCTCCTCATCGCTGGTTTCAATCACTTTGTGAATCCCCCCATTTTTGATTACAATACGTTTATCACCCATAAGAGCAAGAATTGGATCGTGAGTAGCCATCAAAACAATCTTCTCTTCACCTACTAAAAGATCTAAAGCACGTTTTCTATCGATACCTGCATTCTCAATTTCATCAATTAAGACAATAGGTGATTTACTAAGAATAGCTGTATCCGCAATCATTAAAGCTCTGGACTGACCACCACTTAAACTCGTAATAGGCGTTGAAAGGTCAAACTTCTCTCCTGCTAAATCATTTGCCTGCTCAAAAATCTTATTAATCACACTTTCAACATCCTCTACCAAACGAGACTGTGCATGCAACTCAATAAACTCATAAACCGTTAAATCCATTACAAAGTTCATATTCTGCGACAATTGAGCCACTAGCTTATTTCCTGAATTCAATCGCCATTTAGAATCGCCAACTTCGCCATTAATAAGTACCGAGCGTGAAGTAGGTGTATCTTTTTGAGCAACCCATTCGATATCGGCCAATAAGCGACTTTTACCTGAACCAGTAGGACCTACAATACAAACAATCTCACTCTTATTAATCTTTAACTCCTCAAACTTTTCAGCTTCACCAGATTTATTGGTTCCTGGTAATAATGTAATTGAATGAACACCATCATCCTCATCTTCTCCTAAGAATTCAAGCATTTGATCTATGTATATACACATCGAATCCAAAACCTGAGCTTTATCCATTGCTCTATTCTCTTGCTCTTCTTCTTCATCAAGAAAATCCAGATAATTAACTAATGTAACATCCATGTTACCATTCAACTCCAAAGTATGTTCTTCGAAAAAACCAGGTAAGAATGGGTATTTATCAAATAAATCGGTAAGTGTTTTACTCTGTATATCGTTTACTGTAATCATTTTCTAAATCTAAATTGGTTAATAGAAATCCTCAATTATCTATTTCTTATCACTCATGTCAATTTTTCGAACATTACCCATTTGGTAAGATTCTCCAATTCGGGTTTCACCCAAACAATATGAACAAAGAGCAGATGGCATTGAGAATCTCAGTTTCTCTCCAACCAGTGTTTTGACTTCAGTTTTCTCGTCGTACAATAAAGTACTCAACTCGTAAGCTCCCTGGCCTGTTAAACCATTAACGTGCATAATCGTCGCTCCTGGATTCACTGTATTTACTCTTGAAGCAAACACTTCACGTTCGGCCTGAGAAACGATATCCCCCTTGGTAATAATCACAATATCGGCCGTTTTAAGCATTGGTCCAATTTTCTTTGGTGTGTTGATACCACTCAAGTTATCGATAACACAAACAGCAGTAACAGTTTTGATGTATGGAGAACAACGGTTACATAAACCGGCACTTTCAGTAATCAAAAGATCTAATCCTTCCTTTAATCCCCATTGTGTTACTTCTTCAATATTACTTACAAAGTAATGGTCAGGACAAAGTGAACCAGAAAGTCCTTTCTTCACTTTCACACCTGCTTTTTCATATAGAATATCATCATCGGTATACAAACAATCAAATTTCACAACACCAACCTTTAAACCACGTTTTTGAACGGAGTCTATGGTCTTTAAAATAACGGCTGTTTTTCCTGATGAAGGAGGTCCTGATACTGTAACTAGATTCATATCTTAAGGTTATATCTGTTAAAACTTTGAGTTAATGCAAACTTAGATTTTGCTTAATTGATGCCTAAATTAAGATTGAGGCGAAAAACTTAAAGGTCCCATATTTTTAAAGCTATTATCTTTAATGGCTTTATTGAATATACCTTCACACTTTACAATTAACTCTCCTATATTGTTTGAGTTGATATAATCCCAACCCAACCACATAAATTTATTTTTTTCAGGAAGTCTGTTATCGACTTCAGGATTTATACTTGGAAATAAACCTTGATGTGAAAGAATTTCACCAACACCTTTTGATGCAAAGAAATCAATAACATCCTGAGTTTTATCTAATTTATCTTTCTTTGTTAGCATGAAAATAGGACTTATGATAGCTCCATCCTCAGGCCACACAGCAACCATACTTCCACCCTCTTTTACCATCTTAGTAAAGAAATAGGGCATAATTGTAATCGCTGGTCTATCTTTTTTCTTCGTATGAGATTTCACCATCTGAGATGGGTGCATACTCTCCAACAAACATTCTCCTAAACCTTTTACGCCTTCTTCTCCATAAGCTTTATAGATATGCAACAACATAGAGTTGAACAAGTCAAAATCACTAATTGGCAAACTCACGCTATTTTTAAATTCAGGCTTAAATAAATCAGCCCAAGTTCGAGGCACTTCTCTATCACCCAACTCGGCAGTATTTACAAGAAATACAGCTGGCACAACACCAATCATTGAGTAGTGTCCTTCCGGATCTTTCAAGCAAATATCTTCATTATCGAAATCTTTATTTAATCTCTCAAATCCAGTACTATCTGCAAAAACGTTACGCTTCTTAAATTTACCCATCAGCTTCTCGTCAAAGAACAAATCGAAACCTGCAGAGATAAATATATCAGCTAATTTATCTGGGTTATCTTCGTTAATAACATCTCCCATCAACCAATCCAACCCCATTGAAGCTGCCTTTAAATCGTAGACAATCTCTCTATCGTTAGCTTTCTTATAATCTTCAATAAAAGCATCAATTCCTTCAACCAATGGCACACGTACCGGGCATGGTAACAAACCTTGAACATGAACAGCATCCTCATCAGTTGTCGTTTCTTTCTGATTCAAATCTGCATCAACTTGGTTTCTTGTTAAATCAATACCTTCAACCAATAAAGAAGCAAATGCATCCACATTTAACTTTTTCATTTTTAAAGCCATATCCAAAGTCAAAGACTTACCAAACAACTCTCTTTTATTAGGATCTTCCAATTGTTTGAACCCGTTTGAAACAAAAATTTTAATTGTCTCAGGGAAACGAGTACAAATGTCAAGTAAACTATCGGTTGTTTTAAAATATTGATTCTCCATATCTGTGAGCTTTTATTTAATTTTCTAATACAAATGTAGAGCTGCAACGGCTTTTAAAATGTAACTAATGTTACACTCTTTATTTTTTCTCAAAGAAATAATCAAGCAAGTTTGTTTCAAAATTATCTGCCCTCCTTTCATTGATGATAAATAACCAATTAAGCTTGATGAACATGATTTTTTCGTAGATAAAAAGTCATTTATTTCGTATCTTTAGAGCAATTATATATATTACAGTCAGATTTCATAGGTCAAAATAAATTCAATTACTTTTGAGGTCAACAGCAAAAATAGCGATTAGAATACTGAGTATCTTACTACTACTCAGTATCTCTTCGCATGTTTACTCACAGGATCCAAGCGTTGCATTCGTCAATAACTCCAATAAAACTCTTTGCCCCTTAAACAATGGAGTCCTTACTTCTCTTCAAACCGCATCGTTAGAAATATCAGGCCCTGCCGATAAAACATGGTTTGCTTCATATTCGGTAAATGGAGGCCCTGCAGAAATCATGAATCAAGGTTTAGGCATAAACACGGGTACATTTGATTTTGAAATTAGTTTTAGAAACGACAGTAAAAAACTAAAAACCTTTAGTGTATATCTTGAAAAAGCCTGGCTTGAAGATGGAACTCTGCTTGATATTTCAGAAGATGATCGAACCAGAGACATCACAGTCTATCCTTTAACCATACCTACTGTACAAGACTATGAGGGGAAAATTAAAACTGGTTCAGAATATGATTACACTGTCATAATCGGGATGAACTCCATATATACGGGGGAATTGCCAATTGGAGCCAATCAAATCAGTTATCAAACCGAAATTATTGATGCCTACAAATACGTCAATTTTAGAGTTAAATGGCAAGATGAAGAGGGCATTACAACTTTCAAATCAATTGAAAGAACTGGTTTTGGTTGTTATAGCGATACGATCTACAGTGAAATTGAACTTAAAAATGAATTTAGCCTTGATTTGGGAGAGGATCAAAACATTTGTTCTGGTGAATCTATTATTATAACGCCTACTATAGATCTTAAGTCAGATTATTCATACCTATGGAAAACCGGTGAAACAACAGAAACAATAGAAGTTAACCAATCAGGAGAATATGAACTAACCGTTACTGATCTAAAAGACAATCAAAAAATAACAGATCAAGTCGTAATTACAGTGCATAATGCTCCTGAGATTAATATAGATGATGTTATCATGATGAATGGTGCTCCAATTACTGTGAATATCCAGAAAGAAGGATGCACCTACCTTTGGTCGACAGGTGAAACGACAGGTGAAATAGATATTTCAAATCCTGGAGATTATTCAGTGATGATTACATCTGAATATGGATGCAGCAATTCTAAATCATTTACGGTTAAAGATCAATCATCATTATTCACCTTAAGCCTCCCTAATATTATTCATATGTGTGCACAAGAAACTATGACTCTTAGCCCCTATATGGATATAGATCAAGTCTACACCTATCTTTGGAGTACAGGCTCAACTGATAAGGTCATCGAAATCGATAGTGAAGGTATATACACGCTCACAGCTACCGATCCTAATGGTTATACTCAAACGGCCAGTTCACATATCTACTACCACTCTAAACCCATTGTCGATTTAGGAGAGGATTTTATTTTGTGGGATGGTGAAACCAAACAACTAGATGCACAAAATGCAGGTGCGAGTTATAAGTGGAATACACTTGAAACAAGTCAAATCATTACGGTAAACTCCGGAGGTGATTTTTGGGTCAACGTCATTGATGAATTCGGTTGTGCAAATGCCGACACAATCTTCGTCGATTATAGAGAAGGTGAAAAATTCAGAATTGAACTTGGTGATGATAAAAGCATATGCCAAGGTGATTCTATTTTAATCATTCCGGAAATAATTGGTCATCCTGCAACTCCTCTAAACTATAACTGGATTGATCAGAATCACAACGAAGCTGAAATTTACTTGAAAGAAGATGGTGATTTCACATTGGAAGTAACCGACCAGCTTGGAAATATCGAGAGTGCTCAAATTCATATCACTGTTCTTCCTACACCAATCATTAGCTTAGGAAAAGATATTATTGATTACCCTAATATAGAATACGAGTTAGTGGCTAACATAGATAAAGTTAGTTACAACTGGTCGACAGGTGAAATCACAAAATCAATTACCATTGAGAAAACAGGCACCTATTGGTTGGAGGTTATTAATGACAATCAATGTTCAGCCCGTGACTCCATTTATGTGAAATTTCTAAATGACTATCCTTTTGTAGGTTTACCTAAAGCCTTCTCTCCCAATGGAGATAGCCATAATGACTTGCTATTCGTTCGCGGTATTGATATCCATAAAATCAAACTCAGCATTTACAATAGAAGTGGCAAAAAGGTATTTGAAACATCTGATATTAATCAAGGATGGGACGGCACCTACAATGGCCAGTACCAGGAAATGGACAGCTACTACTACAACTTAGATATTACCTACACCAATGGCGTTATACGCACAAAGACAGGTAAATTCGCGCTTCTCAAATAACTACTTTACTAGTAAAGCAACACTTCACACTTGTATATCTCCACTTTACCGATTATTTAGATAAGAATTTGCCTTTACAAATGCATTTTGTTAAATTCGGCTTAATCTAATTTAATCATTTAACCTATGCTAAAAGCATCCAAACTATCTAAATCATATAAAGATGTAAAGGCTTTATCAGGCATTTCACTCGAAATAAAAAAAGGTGAATTATATGGCCTGCTTGGTCCCAATGGGGCAGGAAAAAGTACCTGCATCAATATTCTCAGTTCCCTAATAAAACCAGATTCTGGAGAAGTATATTTTGATGGGAAATTACTCTCTGAAAACAGGAAAACTTGCCGCCAAATATTGGGTGTCGTTCCACAAGAAATTGCTCTCTACGAAGATCTAACAGCAGCCGAAAACCTCCTGTTTTGGGGAAAATTATATGGTATAAAGGGAAAAGCTCTTGAAGCCAAGATCGATGAGCTTTTGCATATACTAGGTTTATACGACAGACGCAAGCATAAAGTAAAAACTTATTCGGGTGGTATGAAAAGACGTATTAATATTGGTGCGGCACTTCTTCACGATCCTGAGATTGTTTTTATGGATGAGCCTACTGTTGGAATCGATCCTCAAAGTAGAAACCTGATTTTTGAAGTCATAGAACAACTACATTCGAAGGGGTTAAGTATGATTTACACAACGCATTATATGGAAGAAGCGGAACGCTTATGTGATCGAATTGGAATAATTGATGAAGGGAAAATACTTAGAGAAGGAACATTAGCTGAATTGCGAAAAGCCTCATCTATTAAAGAAGAAATCAATCTTGATTTCTCAAACCCTGAAAAAAATGAGCTTCTGAGTTTGAAGAAAAAACATGAACACAATTTGATATTAAATGAACACGAACTCATCTTATCTACTAATCAATCTGATGTTGATTTACCAATACTCATTCAAGACTGTTTAGCCTCACAATTGAAAATTGAGAATATCAGTATTAGTAATGTCAACCTGGAATCGATATTTCTGGAATTAACAGGAAAGTCTCTAAGAGACTAGTTGTTTTTAATAACTATCCCCTTTATCTAAATACCCACAACATGTTTAATTTAGCATTAAAAGATATACAACAATATTTCAAGGATCGCACTGCAGTTTTGCTTTCATTACTCCTACCAATTGCCTTAATGACTATTTTTGCCTTAATGTATGGTGGCATTGGAGGCTCGAGTGAATCTAAACCAATCACTCTCTTATTCACCGACCAGGATAACACAGAGCTCTCTCAGGAAGTTTATTCGACACTCGATTCTCTTGACGGTCTTAAACTTGTTCGCAAAAGCTTACCAGAAGCAAAAAATCTTATTCAAAAAGGTAAAAATGCCTCTGCTTTTGTTCTTTATAAAGGTTTTCAGGATTCTGTAAACTCAGGACAGAAGTTACCTATGGAACTGTTTTATGATGAAGCCAAAGAAATTGAGGTTGGCTTATTGCAACAAGCTTTATGGTCGAACCTGTTTGGTATTACCATGAAAAAGAATATTAAAGGTAAAATTGATGATTGGATTGTTGAAAAAAATCCAGAATTATCTGCAGATGAAATAGATGATATTCGAGAACAAATAGCCGAACAATTTGACGGCTTTGAAAAGTCGGAAGACAACAGTGAACTCGAAGAAGATTCAGAATTACCCATGACTGCCTTGGTTGGTGAAAAGAAGAATGGTAATCTAGGCTTGATTCAAGCCATTTCAGGCGTAGCCATCATGATGCTATTATTTAGTGTTTCAGCTAGTGGAGCATCTCTTTTAACAGAAAAAGAAGAAGGAACTTTAAGACGTTTACTTGTGGCTCCTATATCTCCTTCCAATATCCTATATGGCAAAATGTTATCGACTCTATTTTTGGCTATTTTACAGCTTACAGTTATGTTCTTATATTCATGGCTGGTACTTGGCTTGGATATTTTCATCAATCTACCTGCCTTGATTCTAATGATTTTAGCTTCAGCTTTCGCATGTAGTAGTTTTGGGATATTTATGGCATCGGTATGTAAAAGCCGTAAGCAGGTCGAAAGTCTATCAACATTAGTCATTCTTGTCCTATCAGCTCTGGGAGGAAGTATGATGCCACTGTTTATTATGCCAGCTATAATGCAAAAAATTGCTATCATTTCTGTTAACTACTGGGCTATGGATGGTTTCTTCGATATATTCTGGAGGCAACTGCCAACTATTGATGTTCTACCAAACGTTCTTATTCTGTTAGGAATAGGATTCGGATTAACAACGATTTCAGTTATTAGCTTTCGAAAAACAATTCTTAAGATGATGTAAATAAACATTAAGCTCTATATAACAAGAAAGGCTGTTGGATCTCTCCAACAGCCTTTTATTATAAATTTCAATTGGGATTACTCCACAATATTCATTTCATCGATTAAATAACCTGCTCCGGCAAATTTATCAACGATAAACAGCACGTAACGAATATCCAATGATACGTTTCTACAGATAGTTGCATCGTACATTAAATCAGACATCACACCTTCCCAGGCACGGTCGAAGTTTAATCCAATAAGCTCACCATTTGCATTTAGTACTGGAGAACCTGAGTTACCACCAGTTGTATGATTCGTAGCAGCAAAACAAACATTCATTTGTCCGTTTTGTCCATAACGACCATAATCTTTAGTAGCGTATAAATCTCTTAATTTCTGAGGCACATCATAATCAAAAATGTTTGGATTATCCTTCTCAATAATTCCCTCAAGAGTTGTATAGTAATCGTAGTTGACAGCATTGCGAGCCTTATAACCAGCGACCTTACCAAAATGTACACGGAAAGTTGAATTGGCATCAGCATAGAAAACCTTATCCGACTCCATAGCCATTAAACCAGCCATATAAGTACGTTGCAATTTATCCACCTTATTCTTTAATTCATAGTACTTAGGGCTTATTGCCATCTTGTATAAATCAAGAATACTCATCGCCATTTTATAAGCTGGATCTTTAGCGATTTTCTTCGCATTCGAAGGCTTGTAATTGGCCAACAAGTTATCAAGTCGAGTCTGGTTGGCCAAAACCGACTTAGCCATTGCTTTTGTCGCATAAGCTTTAAAGTCACCCTTATACTTTTTAGCAATTACCTTCAACTCCTCTGGCTGAAACTTAGCTTCTACATTATCAAAGTACATTCTCATCATTGCTTCTAGCAACTTCTGGTCTGTAGCTTTATTGTAATTCTTATAGAAAGAAGTCGCTTTCTTCTGTAATTTCTCTACTTCTTTAGAAATAGCTTCTGCATCCTTTTTATCAAGAGAAACTAGTTTTTTAAAATCACCAGCAAATTTTACTACCTCTGATCCTGAGAAACCTGCTTCAAGAGCATAATCGCGAGCTAAGCTATATGGTGTCATTTCTTCATAGATACCTTTCATTTGCTCAAGGATACCAGCATATTTAGCCTTAAGCTTATCATCAGAATTAGCCCATTTCTCGAATCGAGCTTCAAGATCCTTCTTTTTAGCAATCGCATTCAAACGATCTAATCCTTTGATCTCACCTTGCCATCTTTTCCATGAGTTCGCAACACCTGCATACTTAGCTGAATATTGAATTCTCACCATAGGAGAAGCATCCATATCAGCACGCATTAGGTCAAGCTTCTTCGTTCTCAACTTAATTTTATGAGGGTTGTCAACCTGAGTCATCAACTCTAAAGCATATGAAGTTAAATACTCAGTTGTTGTTCCCGGGTAACCAAATACCATTGTAAAATCACCCTCGTTAATACCTTTCAAAGATATTTTGAATGATGTTTTAGGCTGCATTGGTACGTTATCCTTTGAATAAGAAGCAGGCTTGTTGTCCTTATTCGCATAAATTCTGAACATTGAGAAGTCACCAGTATGACGAGGCCACATCCAGTTGTCAGTATCACCACCAAATTTACCAATAGCTGATGGAGGTGCACCTACTAAACGTACATCCTTAAAGATCTCATAAACTGAAAGGAAATACTGGTTACCTGCAAAGTAAGCTTTTACATTAGCACGGTACTCAGAATCTTTCTCAGTTGCAGCTTCAATTTCCTTAATGTTCTTTCTGATGATTTTTGTACGTTCTTCTTCTTTCGTATCATCATTAATACCCTTAAGAACTTCAGCAGTTACATCAGCCATACGAATTAGGAAAGAAGCTGTAATACCTTCGTTCACCAATTCTTCACCTTTATTCATTGCCCAAAAACCATCTTTCAAATAGTCGTTCTCTAAAGTTGAGTGATTCTGAATGGCACCGTATCCACAATGGTGATTAGTAACAATAAGACCTTGGCCTGAGATCAATTCTCCTGTACAGAAGTGACGGAAAGGTCTTCCTTCGCGTCCCAATCCTACTACAGCATCTTTCAAGCAAGCTTGATTAACGTCGTAGATATCCTCAGCAGTTAGCTTAAATCCCGCTTTCTGCATATCCTCAATATTGTACTTTTTCAAAAGCATAGGAATCCACATTCCTTCGTCTGCCTTCAACTGATTACCGACTAGTAGTAGCACGGCAGTCATTAATAATGTCAATTTTCTTAACATGGTTTGTTGTGAGTTTGTTATTATTATTCTAGTTGTCTTCTTAAAATTTTGAAAGTTCTTGATACATGCGTTGAATAGGCAAGCCAACAACATTAAAATATGAACCTTCAATGCCATCTATACCTACAAAACCGATCCATTCCTGAATACCATAAGCTCCAGCTTTATCGAATGGTTTGTAATTATCGATATAGTAATCAATTTCCTCAAGGCTTAGCTCCTTAAAATGTACATGTGTTGTAGTCGAAAAGCTAACTTCCTTATGCTTCGATTTTAGGCAAACACCTGAAATCACCTGGTGTGAACGTCCTGAAAGCATTTTCAACATGCTAACAGCCTCATCTCTATTCTTTGGTTTTCCCAAAACAATATCGTCAACACATACAATCGTGTCAGCAGTTATAACCAATTCCATTTCATTCAAATCAAGTACAAAAGCCTCTGCTTTCAACTTAGCCAGATAAACTGGGATCTCTTCTCCTTTAAGATGATCTGGATACACTTCCTCCACATCTTTGGTTTGAATTTTAAAATTGAGTCCCAGCTCTTGCAACATCTGATGACGTCGAGGCGACTGAGAAGCCAATATCAATTGAAAATCTTCTAGATTTTTCAACATAGGTTTAAAAATTTGTATTTGAGAGAATATGATTGACTACAAAAGCATATGAAATACCTGCTAGTATAGCCATTCGTAATAAAAACACCCCAAATTTCAAGCTCTCATCCTTTTTCAGTTTAATAACCAAATAGGCAAGTAAAAGCAATGGGATAATAATCAAAAAACTAAAATACCAAGGTGTAATTTTATCCATAGGTGCATTCAAAAATTGATACCATACACCAAAAACTGACACACTTAAAAACAAAATTAAACTGACTATAATTGTTTTAGTCCATGCAAAACCAATAATAATTGGTAAGCTTCTTCGCCCTATTTCCTGATCTCCTTTTACTGAAACTAAGTCACGTATAAATTGATGAATCAGAACTGCAAAGAAAGAAAAGAAAGAGAAGGCTCCCACCCAATATAAGAGGTAATCAAAGTTTGTTTTAGAGGCTACTAAAACCTCTGAATAGGTTTTATTTAAAGGTGGAATCTCGAAAATAACCACCAAAAATGGAATCGCAGCACATATAAAAGCTAAGACCAGGTTTCCAAGTATAAAATGATTCTTATACGATGTTGAATAGAACCACAATAAGCCCCCTGCCATAAAGAAGATCAAGACGAATTGCCAATGCCCTACTTTGTATGACACATAGCCACCCAATACCAAACCAATAAAACTTAAGACTTGATGCAAGAATAGTGAAATTCGACGACTGATTCGTCTTCCTACAATTACCTCACGCTTGTTTAAACGATCGGCTTTTGTATCGAAATAATCGTTAATAATATAGCCTCCAGCAGCAATAAAAAGAGTCGCCATTACCAAAATAGCAAAATCAATACCGCTCAATTGCAAGTGAATTTTATTAATCGCCAAAATAGGCTGAATAATAAAATACCGCATCATATATTGTGTCAGAGCAATAATAATCAGATTAGGTAAACGAATCAATTTTAAAAAGCTGAGCATCTATCTTGTATTGAGTGAATGAGTGATATGCGAATGAGTAATTTTGTCCCTTCACACTTTAACCTTTATCCTTTTTAATCCTAAATACTTTGAATTTTCGTATCTGTTGCATACCAGTTACCATGAGCTCGAAGCACCTGCTCCATCACATCGCGAACCGCTGCACATCCTCCATCCATATCAGAGATATAAGCAGAAATCTCTTTGATTTGAGTCACCGCATTCTTTGGACAGGTTGGTACTCCAACACGCATCATCACCTCATAATCAGGCAAATCATCACCCATATACATGATATTTTCTTCAGCCACATCGTGTTTTGATAAGAAATCTTCAAAATCGGCAATCTTATCTTTCGAAGACATATAAATATCAGTAACACCTAATCCTCGGTAACGTTTCTCAACCGCATCAGACGTTCCACCAGTAATAATCGCAACCGGATAACCTTTCTTCACAGCATACTGAATCGCATAGCCATCCTTCGTATTTGCTGTTCTCAACAACTCACCATCCGAATCGATGGTAATACACTCAGTAGACAACACACCGTCCACATCAAAAATGAAAGCTTTAACTTTCATTAAATCTTCTTTAAAAAAGGCCATATATTTTAAAATTTACTTATTGACATTATTGAAATATTCCAAATCAAATACATTGACTAACTGAACATTAATCAATCATCCTCCTCGGAATGTAAGCGATGAATACTTTCACTCACAAATCTATACAATTTTTGAAAATCAGGATGCATATTTAAGCTTTCCTCATGTGCTTTTATAACATCTTCGTCGAAACGAACAGCAGGTCCCGTTTGGGCTGCTTTGACAGGTATTTCCTGAACCTTTTCCGCCGTTTCTATGATCAACGGTTTCAGCAAATCAAAATCCACACCTTCTTCCTGAAGCAAGTTTTGCCCAATATGATACATATGATTGGTGAAATTACAAGTAAACACGGCTGCCAAATGCAATTGCTTGCGCTGCTTTGATGATAGCAATTGAACTGAATTCGATATTTTACTTCCCATAAGCATCAATTCAGATTCCAAATCCTGACTACAAGCTTCGATGCAAAGTGGAATTTTCAAGAAATCGACTTTGCGAGCCTTAGAGAATGTTTGCAAAGGGTAAAACACACCAAAACGAGAGGTATAGTTCTCAAAAACTGAAATAGGTACACTTCCAGCTGTATGCACCAGAAATTTATTATTCAACTGAAGAGCCTCCAAAGCATCAGGCAAAGCCTTATCGCTCAAAGCGAAAATATACAAATCTGCATCCCGACGAACTTCAGCATATGAACAAGAAGAATCTGCATCGACTTGCTTAGCCAAGTTATCAGCTGAAACTTGAGTTCTACTAAATACCTGACAAATCGTATAGCCGGCTTGTTTTAAAGCCAAAGCTAAATGCGTTGCCAAATTACCTGCTCCTATGAATACAATATTTTTAATCATACGATATCTTTTCTGGTTCGATTAGTCCTGCAATAATAAATCCTCTGGCGACGCTGCTATATTTTTCAAAGGTACTTTCCCCTTATCAATCATCGAAAAGAGATGTTTGCAGGCACCCTTTAAATCGTCGTACATATCTTCGGCTACTAAAACCAAACGATCGTTGTGCCACTGTAAATGCTGTAATTCTTCTGTTTGCTTATCGCGAGAGATCAAATGAAGCGACTTACTTGGGACAAAAGAATGGGTCAATTGATTTCTTAATCTGTCATACAGCCAATGATCATTATTAACAGCCCGATATTTATTACCCATCAGGATATTCAATGCTTTTGAAAATCGTTTGGACGATTGAGCACGTGCCTTCAATGGCTTATTATCGAGAAAACAGCCAAGAGCTTCAACAGCCTGCCCCATTAGTATAAACGAAAAGAAATAAAAGCCTTCTTTCTGCAGTCGACCAATCTCATCGATAAAGATTCGCGATATAAACTCCTTCTCTTGTTCTGCCTTTATTTTTTCCATCTCACAAATTTATAGCATTTGCCTGATAATATCGATTATATACACTAAAAATCACTTCAAAGTCTTAAATATGCTAAGCTTATCTAATTCTTATTTATTCGTACATTTGCCCCATATTATTACAAAGCACATTCTAGCACAAATCATATGAAAGGTAAACTTTATCTTATACCAACCACTTTAGGCGATTCAGGCCTCGATGCGGTCATTCCTAAGGATATTCAAGATCTGATTCCAACGATTAAACACTTTATTGTTGAGAATATTAGAACAGCTCGTCGCTACCTTAAAAAGGTTGATCGTAGCATAGAAATTGATGAATTAAGTTTTTACGAACTCAACAAACATAGTTCTCCTGAAGCTATTTCGGGTTATTTAAAGGCTATTAAGGAGCATGATATAGGCATTATATCAGAGGCGGGTTGCCCTGGGGTAGCCGATCCTGGCGCTGATGTGGTTAAATTGGCTCATGAAAGAAACATTCGAATTATCCCTTTGGTTGGCCCTTCGTCTATCCTGCTGTCGCTGATGGCTTCGGGTTTCAACGGACAGAGTTTTGCTTTCAACGGCTACATTCCCATTAAAGATGGAGAAAGAGCTAAAAAAATCAAACAACTGGAAAATCGTTCCGTTAATGAGAATCAAACTCAGATTTTTATTGAAGCACCATACCGTAATATGAAACTGTTAGAAGATTTAGCCAAAGAATGTAGTGCTGGGACTAAGATTTGTGTCGCTGTGGATATCACCTTAGAAACGGAATTCATCAAAACGCTTCCTGCTAAGCAGTGGAAAAAAGAAATGCCTGAATTACACAAACGACCGACTATATTCTTATTGCATAAGAACAAGTAGACATCGCTTTATACCATATTTGAAGAGCTATCGAAATAATCGGTAGCTCTTTTTTTGAATTTATTTTCGCTCAAGCCGCTTGGCTCTTACTTTTTTCTTCGATAAAAAAGTAAGCAAAAAATCAAGTCAGTCTGATCCTTCTTTCCGCTTTAGAGAAACAATTGAATCACGCCTCACGGCAGACTGACAAATCACGCACAAAACCAACATTTAAATTCTCCTCGTAGTCTCTGAGCGAAGTCGAAGGGCTAGAGGAGTATCCTATTACTTAACTTCAGAAAAGCTAACAACCTCTTTTAGATTCATTCTACAAATAATCTAAACATAAATTTATTAACTTCAAACGTCTTATTGATAAATAAATTCATCCCGAATTATTAAAATACTCACTAAATACAACTAAAATGAAACTAGAGAGAATACTGGACAGTATAAATTCATTAGAGAAAAATTCATTTTTAAAAATCGTTGATAATATAATTGCGAGTAGCCCTAAAAAAATCAAAGAGATTGACAAAATTCTATCTGGAAACAATAATGAGCTAAAAAATTGTGATAATGCCAATATTTCAAAAGTTTTCAATTTAATCACAGACGAATTCACAAAGTCGATTAAATCTGAATTTGTAAACACAACATCTCAGCTTGATATTCTAATTGATATCATCAGTCGCGATGGGAATGCAATTTTAAAAAGAGAATGGTTAGGTTATCTATATGAAAAAGAACTTTCTAGTATCAAAAAGAAAACAAAACACCTAAAAACCAATCTGCTAGCAGAAAAATCAGAAATAAACGAACTAAGAAAACGTGATTACTCCATTTATCAATCTTGCGTAGAAACAGCATACACTAATGATTTAGAAAATAATCGAGATGCAAAAATTACTGATGATGAGCTATCAATAATTCTTTGCTTAGCACAAAAACTAGAATTATCTCAAGAAGAAATAAAGCTTATTAATTATTTAATAATACCTCCATTAAAACTTGACATAGATGAAGTAATAACATCTCTTAAAAACATAGGTGTTATCTTTTATTCAAGAAAAAACAGTCAATTATATGTTGCTGATGAAATGGTTAGAGTTTTAAGAAAAATTCGAGAAAAAGATTTAGCCGACAAATACTATAGGAGAATTCTTAAATCATTAAGAGAACCACAACTCAACCTTATTTGTCGAAAGCATAATATTACGATCAAGGATTTAACCTATGAAGGCAAAATTAAACTCATTATCGCTGAAGGGATATCAATATCTACACTCTTACAAAATAGTCTTCATAAAGATGGAACTAATCTTACTGATAAAAAGAAGTTCATAAATGATTTATGGGAGAATGGCTTAAAAATAAACACTCCTTTAAGAGGTCTTAACTTGGAAGATAAAATCTCTAATTTAATTACATATTTCGAAGAAGTTGAACGAGATGAAAAAGTAGGGATATCAATAGAAGGATATGAAAGACTTCTAATTGATTTAGTTGAAATACTACCGAATTTAAATAAACAAATTCAACGAGAGTTTGAAATGCAAGATGATAAAATCGAGAGTAGCCAATATCTCCTAGACTTTAATATTAAACCTAGAGATATACTTGATTTAATTTCAAATGATGATTTAAAGAAATTCATAACTGTCAAAGAAATAAAATCAAGAGGTGATCTTATTCTTAATATTCTAGATACTTATAAGGATGCTGAAAATCTATATATCGAAAACTATGAACTAATAGGATTTAGAAATCTTTCAGAACTGAAAGAAAACGGAATTGCTATAAAAGAAAGTGAATTAGGGGTGAAATTTGAAGATGTTACTCGTACCATATTTGAACAACTAGAATTTAATGTTGATGAAAAACTAAAAAAACAACTGAATTCAAGCAAACACAAAATGGATTTGATTCTAAATCTAGGAAACAATGAAGTGATTATAGTTGAATGTAAAACAGTGAAAGAAAGTGGATATAATAAATTCAGTTCTGTTTCAAGGCAAATCAAATCATATATAGATCAAGCAAAGAATAATGGCTATACTGTGGTTAAATCCTTATTAATTGCACCTGATTTTAGCGATGATTTCGTAAATGACTGTGGTCTCGAGTTCGAGATTAACTTATCACTTATAACCGCAGGTTCTTTAGTAAGTATTCTTGATGGATTTAGAAATTCGAAGCATAAACAGTTTCCATATCAGCTTTTAATGAAAGATGTACTAATTAAAGAAGATCGAATTCTTAAAGCTATATCACGATAAAATAATTTATAAAAATATAAAGCATGATTTCATTCAAAATAGGTCAATATATTATTTCAAAGAAGGCTATTCTAATACTTCTTTTTGGATGTTTTCTAACAGGCATATTAATCGGTGTTAATATAGCATCTAAAGCATTTTCAGCACCAATTCTATTCATATTTATAGTAGCAATATGGATTAGCCTTTATAAAGCCATTGGAAGGAATATATATAAAGAGATATAAACTTACCTCCAATAAATTAGCCCACTCCTTTCACAAGAGTGGGCTCTTTATATCTATTATACGATAGAACTACAAGCTCTTATAAAAGCCAGGTAATTCTTTTTTAAACTTCTCAATAGCCTTCGTCATGCTCTCATAAGTACGACCTCCAGCTGCATTAATATGACCACCTCCATTGAAGAAATCACGTGCCATTTGGTTGATTGGAATACTACCTTTCGATCGGAAAGAGATCTTTACCGTATCGTCCTTCTCCATAAAAATGACTGAAATATTAATGCCTTTTATGGATAAAGGGTAGTTTACAAATCCTTCGGTATCGCCATCCTGATATTCAAAGGCCTCTAAAGTTTCTTTAGTCAAATGAATGATCGCAGCTTCATATTCAGGCATCAATTCCATACCTTCATTTAAACAATAGCCCAATAGTTTCATACGATGAGCCGAGTAGTTATCGTAGATTTTATCGTGAACCTTGGCTTTATCAATGCCTTTTTCCATCAAGTCACCTACGATTTGGTAGATACGCTCATTCGAGGAATTGTAGCTCAATCCTCCCGTATCAGTAATGATACCGGTATAGATACACTCAGCAATATCCTTATCAATTTGGTCGTTTCCTCCCAAAGCATCGATAAATTCGTAAACCATCTCACAAGTTGAACACATTGCCGTATCCGAAATGGTGATATCCGCAATATCCTCTGGCATTGGATGATGGTCGATCATGATTTTAGTAGCTGTATGCTTTTCCAGTAGCTTTCCCACATCACCAGAACGCTTAAACGAATTGTGATCAAGAATAAAAATCAAATCAGACTCATTAATGTAGCTTGTACAAGCTTCTTCTTCTTTGTCAAAAACATCTAATTCAGACTCACCATGCAACCATGTTAAGAACATAGGATAAGCATTGGGACAAATCGCTTTTACTTGTTTCCCTAACTTTTTTAAATAGCGCATCAAGGCTAATGAAGATCCTATAGCATCACCATCAGGTCCTGCATGAGGAACAATTACAATTTGTGTTGCTTTTTGAATATATTCTTTGGCTGATAAGCTCAATTCTAAGTTTATTCTGTTTTGCATGATCCTATTTTTCTCTCTTTTGATTCAAGTCTGCTAAATTACTCATTATTTTAAAAGAATATGGAATAAATTCCACAGGAATTTAATAGACATAAGACAGTTCACAAACACCTAAAAAATCGAAGATCCATACGCTTATTTTAAATACTCTTGCAAATGAACAAACCCCATAAAACAACGCGCCAGCAAGCAATTAGAAGATCAGTCTGATTTTTCTTGCATTTTTATTTAGATTGATTAAATTTGTTTCACTAACCAAAATAAGAGAATTATGAGAAGTGACAGAACTTTTACAATGATAAAACCAGATGCTGTAGCCAATGGGTATATTGGTGATATTTTAGCCGCAATTACCAAGGGTGGCTTTAGAATTGCAGCAATGAAATATACGCAGATCAGTAAAGAGCAAGCAGAAGTTTTTTACGAAGTTCACAAGGAAAGACCGTTTTATGGCGAGCTGACTGACTTCATGAGTTCAGGGCCAATTGTAGCTGCAATACTTGAAAAAGAAAATGCCGTTGTTGACTTTAGAAAATTAATTGGTGCAACCAATCCTGCCGAGGCTGAGGAAGGAACAATTCGTAAGCAATTTGCTGAGTCGATGTCGAAAAATGCGGTTCACGGTTCTGATAGTGACGAAAATGCTTGTATCGAAGGTGCATTCCACTTTTCAGGCTGCGAGATTTATTAAGCAAATTCAAAATAAAACATTGAAAGGTTCAAAAAGGTCCACAACTTTTTGAACCTTTTATCTTATCACGATATCCTCAATAATTTTATCGTTTACTTCTTTATTCAAGGCTTGAACCAAGCCTGTTTTAATCAGCATCAACTCACTGCGAACAATGGATGAACGGACATGTACAAACAACTTTCTGTTCCTGATATAAAGATCTGTAGTCGCATTAGCCACATTCTTCCCAATCACATTCTCCCAGGCTTTAATCAACTCCAACTCCTTTAGTTTCACATCCAAGCCCTGTTCTTTTAAAACAAGCTTAACAAGTTCTTCTATTTTCTGTGTTTTCGATCGGCGCATAGTTAAAGGAAAAAAAGGGATAAAGGATAAAGTTGATAAGAAATTGAACTTATAAATTGGTAACAGAGCCATCATCCAAGGCAAACAATTTGTATGTCAGATTCGAACCCGATAAAATTTGATCCAAATGATCGCGATTGGTATCTGAAATGAAAATCTGTCCAAATCGATCCTCAGAAACTAAATGAACGATTTGCTCTACACGTTCGGCATCCAGTTTATCGAAGATATCATCCAACAAAAGTATGGGATTGTAATCAGACAACTTCTTGATAAACTCAAATTGTGCCAATTTTAAGGCAATCAGGTAAGTTTTCTGCTGGCCTTGAGACCCCATTTTCTTTATGGGATAATCACCTAAAGAGAGCGTCAAATCATCCTTATGAATACCAACCGTTGTATATTGCATCACCTGATCTTTCAATCGGGCATGGCGCAACAAATCTCTCATCCCGTGTTCATTCAACTGAGATTTATATTCCAGCTTCACAATCTCATTCCCTTGGGATATGATATTGTAATATTCCTGAAAAACAGGCATTAGCTTATTCAGAAAATCTTGACGCTTCTCATGTATCGAAGCTGAAAGAATAATCATTTGTTCATCCCAAATACTCAGGCTATCCTCTTCGAACTTACCACGACGGGCAAAATCCTTAAGTAGCTTATTGCGTTGCTGTATCACACGGTTATATCGAATCAGATCATCCAGATACTTTCTATCGTATTGCGAAATAACGCTATCCATATACTTACGTCTCTCCTCACTCCCATCAGTAATCAAACGTACATCAGCTGGCGAAACCATCACGATTGGTAAAAGTCCGATATGCTCAGATAGCTTTTTATATTCTTTTTTATTTCGCTTAAAATTCTTCTTCTGTCCACGTTTTACACCACAATAAATCAACTCATCCATCTCCTTACGTTTGTAATTCCCCTCCAGAACCATAAAAAGTTCCTCGTGTTTAATGTTAAGTTGATCGCTTGACGAAAAGTAACTTTTACAAAAACTCAAATAATAAACAGCATCCAGCAGATTCGTTTTTCCCATACCGTTATTACCTATAAAACAGTTGATCTTAGGCGAAAGCTCTATTTCCAACTCTTTGATATTTTTGTAATTTATAAGGGATAAACGCTCTAAATGCATATATTTTGTTTTTGCTTTAAGGACTATAGAATCGAAGATTTATGTTCAGATTTTAAATTCCGCATCAAAAATACGAATAAAATCAGATACAGACTTAATTTCACTCATTAATCAAAGGCAAATTGGCATTCACTTTTTAATCAAAAGTTGTCGTAATATTCACAAAAAAAATTACATTTGCGTTAGAAAAAATAAAACATTAAATATTTCTAGTATGTCTACAAACAAAAACGATCAGGTTCACGAAGATAATTTTGAAAACTTAGAAGAAGCTTTAGGTAGAACCGAACAATATATCGAGAAAAACCAAAAGAAATTAACTTATATCGCTTTAGCTATTATCGTAGTGGCAGTTGGTATTTTTTCATATCAGAAATACTACAAAGCGCCTATGGAGTTGAATGCTCAAGCTGAGATGTTTCAGGCACAACGTTATTTCGAAGTAGACTCTTTCAACCTTGCTATCAACGGTGACGGTAACTATGACGGTTTCCTTGATATCATTGATAATTACGGATCAACAGAAGCTGGTAACTTATCTGCTTACTATACAGGTATCTCTTATCTTCATTTAGGTGAGTACCAAAATGCGATCAACTATTTAGAAGATTTTTCTTCATCAGATTTCATTCTTTCAACTTTAGCAAAAGCTGCTATTGGTGATGCTTATATGGAACTTGGTAACAACGAGAAAGCTGCTTCAAACTATATGGCTGCAAGCGCTGTTAACACAAACAACTTCACAACACCTATCTATCTTCAAAAAGCTGGTATTGCTTACGAGTTGACAGGTAACTACAAAGATGCATTAGCTGCTTACGAAACAATTGAGAAAGATTTTAAAAAATCTTCTGAAGCTCGTGACATTGAAAAATACATCACTCGTGCAAAATTGAACTTGAAGTAATCAAGTCATTCAGATATAAAAAAAGCGAAGATCATTGATCTTCGCTTTTTTTTTGTGCCATACTTTTTATTGGGTTATTCCCTCCATAAAATCTTCTACATCACCAGGTGTGCTCATAATCTTCATAAAGGTTCCCATGGTCAACTCTGGCCAATATAAGGCAAATCGGTACTTACCATGTAGCATAGTCGCCTCTTTCCCCTGAAGGATAATTTCGTAAGGCATAGCGGCAATATGATCTTCACCAATAATAGGTAAGAAGTGTCCCTCACCATCTTCCGCATCCATAAGTCCTACTCCAAAAACAGCCACTTTTTCATCCAAGAAAACCTGCTCATATACCATGGTCGTATTCCCTTTTCCACTTTTCAGATTCATACGAATCTTGGCAAGTCCATCCTCAAAAGAAGTAAAAGTATTCAACTCAACAGGATCGTCGAAATAAGGCATCATCATTTTATAATGGTACTTCTTTAGTGCTTTTTCAGTTAGCGCACCTCCAAAAGCTTCCAAACTTCCACCTAAGCTAGCTAAAGCTTCTTTAGCTTCGTCAACAATTATCATCAACTGCGATCTATCACTCTCGTAATTCGACAAGTAGGCACAAAAAACATATTGAGGGTTTAAGAGACTTAATTTAAGGGCTTCATCTTTTACAGAGATGCCTACACGAACAACTGATGCCAATGCTCCACGATCCTTTGATTTCAAACACAATTCAGAAAGATCTTTACGAGTAAAACACAACACTCTAAAACCTTTATTATTCTCGGGATGATAGTCCCCAATTAATTCAAAGGATTTTCTTACAAAAGCATTTTCAATATTTGTTTTGGCCTGTTCTAAATCAAAATTTTTCTCTGTATTAAGTTTGTAGAAGGGAGATAGTTTTCCATCTTGAGCAAAAGCTATACTTGCAAGAATACAAAAAAGGTAAACGAGACTAATTTTCTTCATTTTGGGTCGATTTAAATAAATAGTAAATATTTGGGTGTTTCAATATATAAATATATTTAGATATAAACACTGATATATAACTAATGACGAAATACAACAAAACACACTGTTAAAAAACAAAGGACTCAGGCCTTATCAGCACTGACAAGTATATTTATTTAAATTCACTGTAAATTACAAAACCGAACTTTCATATATAAAAAAAGCTCCCCGAAGGGAGCCTTATCACGATATAAAATATTGATTTTGTCTTATTAAATTTTCTCTAACTCAACAGTAAAATGACGCATAATTGGTGCCTCATCAACGATCTTTAAACCATTTTTAATCTCTAATCTGCGATCATATACATTTTTGAAAGCCGCAGCAATCACATCCATATGGTTGTTAGTATAAGTTCTTCTTGGAATAGCTAAACGTAATAACTCCAGATCCGGGTAACGATTTTCTCTAGTCTCAGGATCTCTATCTGCAAGGATAGCACCAATCTCAACACCACGAATACCAGCTTCTAAGTACAATTCACAACCTAATGTTTGTGCTTGAAATTCTTCCTTAGGAATATGACTTAAAATCTTCTTAGCATCAACAAAAATAGCGTGACCACCAATTGGTTTCTGGAATGGGATGCCATACTCTTCAAGCTTAGATCCTAAATACTCTACTTGCTTAATTCGAGTCTCTAAGTATTCGAACTCTGTTCCTTCATCTAAACCTTGAGCCAAAGCATTCATATCACGACCAGACATACCACCATAAGTAACATATCCTTCGAACATGATATTATAAGTTGATGCTTGCTTCCAAAGCTCTTTGCTCCTCATACCGATGAATCCACCCATATTTACAATAGCATCTTTCTTAGAACTCATTGTTGCCATATCAGCATAGGAGTACATTTCTTTTACAATCTCTTTGATTGTTTTGTCCTGATAACCTTCTTCACGAACTTTGATAAAGTAAGCATTCTCAGCAAAACGAGCTGAATCGTAACACACAGGGATGTCGTATTTATCAGCTAATGCTCTTACTCCTTTCATATTTGCCATAGAAACAGGCTGCCCCCCTGATGTGTTACAAGTAACCGTAACAATAATCATAGGAATCTGCTCTTTGGGATAAGAAGAAAGAACTGACTCTAACTTAACCAGGTCAAGATTACCTTTAAATGGGTGATCAATCTGCGTATCGAAAGCCTCATCGATAGTAACATCAACAGCTTTAGCTTTTCTGAACTCAATATGTCCTTTAGTTGTATCAAAGTGTGAGTTACCTGGAACAATATGACCATCTTTAACCAATACAGAGAATAACACATTTTCAGCTGCACGACCTTGGTGAGTTGGTAAGAAATGATCGAATCCTAAGATATTCTTAAGAGCATCTTTCATTTTGTAGTATGAACGAGCACCTGCATACGACTCATCACCCAACATCATTTCAGACCACTGCTTATCACTCATTGCTCCTGTACCTGAATCAGTTAAAAGGTCAATAAAAACCTGATCACTTTTTAGATTAAACAGGTTATAGTTAGCCGTTTTCAGCCATTCTTCTCTCTCTTCACGAGTACTTCTTTTGATGGTTTCAACCATCTTGATTTTAAAGGATTCTGCGAAAGGTAATTCCATGATTATATACTTTTAATGTTTTAAAATAAGTTCATCTTTTATCCTCTTAACAAATAAGTTAGGGACTCGGGCATACAAAATTTAATAGTAAACATTGAAATAAACAGCTTGCAAATAGCAGGTGCCTAAGACAAAGGCCTACAGATTATTCTGTAAAATAATGTGATTAAAAATTTAAATTGGGAAAGCTTAAATCAAGCTTGATATATGGACAACAAATGTCCACACGACTAATAGTGGTATCCGTCGCGATTTTTGATATTAAGGAAGATGTTCTGTGTTGGTGTCGATAGTTGATTATGCATTTTCATAGTCTCAATTTTTACCATTGCTTCAAAAATAAGATTTTTATAATTCTAAAAAAAGAACGCACAGTAATTTTCGCAAACGATTGAAGTTATTTATACTGACTTTTTGCTTTTTTTAATAAAATTTATTCTCATTTTTGTTCTTCAGGTAATTAAGATATAGATCTAAAAATTTCCGATTTAAGTATCAAATTATCACTTACAACTTATACACTACTCAAAGACAAAATCATTAGAATGAATCGCAATCTATTCTTCTTACTATTATGCCTTCAATCAAGTTTTCTTTTTGCTTCGGAAGCTAAGGCTAAATCAATCTTACACCAAGTTAATGACTCGATATACATCGGTCATCAAAATCTGGGTACTCACACTAATACGCCGGTAACAACTGTCCAAAAAATTGTGAGAGATTCTATTCAAATTAAAGCCAAAACATTTCCAACAATCTATTATAGAATTACACACAATCAATTGGATCTTAATCGTTATTTCGATTTTTCAATAAAAAACGTAAAATTTAATGATCCATTAAGTCATATTGATCATATTGGCTTTAAATATTTGCTTGGTGAGCTTGAAGTTGAAGCTCAAAGCAGGAAAAACAAGAAAGTAGATAAAGCTGTTAACACCTTACTCAACTACGTCAAGAATGACAGCATTCGAAATATGGTAAATTACCTAAAATCCTATATCGAACAACGACAAACTGAAGATGCTTTAAGAGAACTATCAAGGAAAATTGAGAGCGAAAACCAGAAAATATCTCAAACAGATAACCTTTCGAAAGAGGATCAATTAGCTATGCAAGATGATGTCAGAAAATATGCTGATCTCTTTGATTATGTAGAGAATGATTCCGTACATCAGTGGATTAGAGAAATCAGTCGTGACTCCGTTTCATTTGCTGTTAAGAATGCGATGAACGATTCTATCGCTTTTTGGATCAATAATGGCAAATCAGATTTTAAACGTTTTTGGTTAAAAAAGAACAAAAGAGATTCTATTGGTATCTGGCTTCAAAATACTCCAGGTAAAAACATTCGCATTTTATACGATGATGATGTCTATCAAGAATCGGTTAAAAACACAAAACGAAAGGGCGCTAAAGTTCGCCTGGAAAAAAGGTTATCACCTGACGGATTTAAACTGGCAAACCTGAAAAAATACAGGCGCTATGTGGATATCTGGAAGTTCGGAACTATAGTAAAGCTGGATTTCAATCAGGGTCATGTGAGTAAAGGCTGGGCTGAAGGTGGCGAGAGTTCAATATCTGCCCTATCGGGTGTCAAATCTTTTGCAAAATACCAGAAGAATAAAACCACTTGGGAAAGTACCGTTGATATGCAGTATGGTCTGTTAAAATCGGGTGATAACGAATTCCGAAAAAATCAAGATAAATTGGATTTCAATACCAAGTTTGGACATTTGGCATTTAAGAAATGGTATTACACTTCCATGTTCAACCTGAAAACGCAATTTGTAAGAGGTTATAACTATTCGGCCGATGGAAGTCGAACACTGATTTCAAACTTCTTTGCTCCAGCTTATATTCTTGGATCTATTGGTTTGGATTACAAACCAAAAAAAGATTTCTCTATTCTGCTTTCGCCCTTTACGGCTAAATATACCATTGTAAGTGACACAGCGAATATTGATCAAACAGCCTTTGGTATTGATGCCGATAAGAAAATTAAAAAAGAAGTCGGTGCCTATGTAAAGCTTTTACATAAATGGAAAATCACCAAAGAAATTAGTATGGAAAACAAATTGGAATTTTATTCCTCTTATTCCAATACACCAAAGAATATTGATGTTGACTGGCAATTTATTCTTAACCTGCCAATCAACCAATACCTAACCACAACCGTTTCGACTTATCTCATATCGGATGATGACACCGGATCGAAGGTACAGTTTAAGGAAAACTTGGCTGTTGGAGTTAGGTATCAATTTTAAAAAAAAAGATGAGTTCAGAGGTGAACTCTGTCAAAGATGATTAAAAAGCGAATTACAAACTAATAAGTTCAGATTATGAGTATGATTTATGACGTTTCAGGAGTAGGGAGAATTGAGATTGACACCCTAATTGTCGACTCAAATGGAACTATTTCTATTAAAGGAGAAATTGTTCCTGGTGTAATCGAAAAAATTCACCAGTTGCAAGCACACGGTGTTAATGTAGTAATGGTATCAGCTGATCAACGTGGTACTGCTAACGATCTAGCTCGTGTTAGTGGCATCACCTACTACGAAGCAAGTAATGCACGCGAAAAAGAAGATATCCTTCTTTCACTGGGAAGTAGAAATGTAGCTTCCATTGGTAATGCTCGAACGGATATTGGACTATTTGTTCAATCAAAAGTTTCGATTGCTACGCTTCAAGCAGAAGGCATTCACAAAGATATTATCGATCATGTCGATGTTATTATGCCATCGATCAACGATGCCCTGGATTTCTTCTTAGATTCCGACACATTTATCGCCACTATGAAACGATAGAAATTAAAGACATCCAAAGGGGTGTCTTTTTTTTATTATAAAGAGTCAAAGGTAAAAATATTGTCAAGGAGATTTTCGTAAAATTTCATTTACGCTCATTCACTTAATATTGTATCTTTGCAAGACTAAATAATCATTTTACAACTTAATATTTATAGAATGCACAGTTTAACAGCTATTTCGCCTATCGATGGACGTTACCGTGGTAAGGTTGACGTATTGGGAGAGTATTTTTCGGAGTATGCGCTTATCAGATACCGCGTATTGGTAGAGGTAGAATATTTTATCTCGCTTTGCGAGCATCCAGTTCCTCAGCTAGCCGATTTCGATAAAAACAATTTTGATGAACTACGCAGTTTATACCTTGACTTTACTGTTGAAGATGCACAGAAAGTTAAAGACATTGAGGCTGTAACCAATCATGATGTAAAAGCGGTTGAATACTTCATTAAAGAAAAATTCGACGCTCTAAACTTACAAGAATATAAAGAATTTATCCACTTCGGATTGACTTCTCAGGATATCAACAACACAGCAACGCCTTACTCTTTAAGAGACGCGGTACATGATGTGTATTATCCGGTTTTAGAGGAATTAATTGCTAAGCTTGAGTCATTGGCTAAAGACTGGGATGGTATTGCTCTTCTTGCACGTACTCACGGACAGCCTGCTTCTCCTACTCGTTTAGGTAAAGAGGTCATGGTTTACGTTTACCGTCTTAAAAAGCAATTAGACTTATTAAAGTCTGTTCCTTGTTCAGCTAAATTTGGTGGAGCTACAGGTAACTTCAATGCTCACCACGTGGCTTACCCACAAATCGACTGGAAGGCTTTTGGTAACAAATTCGTAAACGAATCTTTGAAATTGGAGCGTGAAGAATTCACAACTCAAATTTCTAACTACGATAATATGGGTGCGATCTTCGATAATTTCAAGCGCATCAACACCATCTTAATCGATATGAACCGTGATTTCTGGCAGTATGTGTCAATGAATTACTTCAAGCAGAAGATTAAGAAAGGTGAAGTTGGATCTTCAGCTATGCCACATAAAGTAAACCCTATCGACTTTGAAAACTCGGAAGGTAACCTTGGTTTAGCAAACGCAACTTATGAGCACTTAGCTGCAAAGCTACCAATCTCTCGTCTACAACGTGACCTTACGGATTCAACGGTATTGAGAAATATTGGTGTTCCTTTTGCTCACTCAATCATTGCTTTCAAATCGACATTAAAAGGTTTAGATAAGTTGATTATCTCAACTGACGCTTTCGAAGCGGACCTAGAAGACAACTGGGCAGTTGTAGCTGAAGCCATTCAGACTATTTTGCGTAGAGAAGCTTATCCAAATCCTTATGAGGCATTGAAAGCTTTAACTCGTACAAACACAACCGTAACTCAAAGCAGTATTTCTGAGTTTATCGATACACTTGAGATTTCAGACAGCCTTAAAGCTGAATTGAAAACAATTACGCCATCTAACTATACTGGAGTATAATCTCAACACACATTTTATTGTAAGGCCGCAGGATTCTGAATCTTGCGGCCTTTCTCTTTTGTTAAATCCCCCTACCAAACTTTATTCATTCCAGCTGTAACAACAGAGATTTACGAGTCAAACAATTATTGATTTGCATTCCACAATCTCATATCTTTATAGAAAGGTAAAAAAACAGATCCTTTAACTTAGGATCACAATCCATACAGATATGAAAGCCTCAATTAAAGTCATTCATTGGCTACCCCGAATTCTCTGTATTATCGCGATTCTATTTATTAGTTTATTCGCAGCCGATGCTTTCAACCCAGAAAGAACTATTGGGCAACAACTTGCTGATTTTTTCATGCATCTTATTCCGTCATTTATTTTACTGGTATTACTTCTTATTGCTTGTAAATGGGAACTTGTAGGCGGTATTATCTTCATGATAATTGGTCTGGGATTTAGCCCAATTGTATTTATTCATAATTACAAAATGAACCACTCTATAGGCATGAGCCTCGGTATCATTCTGATGATCACGATTCCATTCGTTATTGTGGGGATTCTTTTTGTTGTAAGTCATTTTCTAAAAAAGAAAAATCCTTCACAGACAGTTATTGACGAATAATCCCTGAAATTATAGAGGAGTTTAATTATTTTTTATTAAAAGGCCGCAGGAGTTTAAGTTCTGCGATATTTTTGTTTCAATAATACCTGTAACAACTTCTGCCTCTAAATATTGTTAAATCTTTGCGAATAGCTGGTAAGAATCGTATTTTTACCAGCTGTTTTGTTTTAATTCCGTTCAGGGAAACAAAATAAATCCTATTCAAACCAAAACAATTTAAAAGCTTAAATGAAAGATTTCATTCAGATATTAAAGCGATTCCTTCCTCCTTATAAAGGAGATTTGATCATGATGTTTATATATAACCTTTTGGGAGCTGTTTTTGGGGTGTTCTCTTTAGGAGCTATTGTTCCAATTTTGGATACCTTCTTTAATAAAAGTGAGGAATTATCAGTTCTGGATAAAATACCATGGGAGCTGACCACAGATGCGATCATGCATAACTTCAACTACTATATCTCTTTTATTAAATCGGAATATGGTGCTGAATACTCCCTTTTCTTCATTGCTATCGTTGTTCTGTGCTTTATATTTTTAAAAGTTATATTTGCTTTCCTGGGTTCATATCATAGTGTCAATATCAGAAATGGTGTGGTTCGTGATATGCGCCAGAAAATATATGCTAAACTAGTCAGTTTGCCTCTTCCTTTTTTCTCACAGGAAAAGAAAGGGGATATCATTGCCCGTTCTACAGGTGATGTTCAGGAAGTTGAAAATTCAATCATGAGTTCGGTAGACATGTATTTTAAAAACCCGGTTCTGATTCTTGTTTATCTAACAGGTTTGCTTATTATCAGCCCTCAACTAACTCTTTTTGTTTTCATCATGTTGCCTATTGCTGGTTACATCATTGGTAGAACAGGTAAAAGCCTGAAAAAATCATCTCGTGACGGACAAAACAAGATGGGTGATATTTTATCAACTATCGAAGAAAGTTTATCGGGTTTAAGAATCATCAAAGCTTTTAATGCCGAAGAAAAAATGACTGTTCGCTTTGCAGCTGAAAGCAACTCCTACCGCAGAATCATGAACAGCATGATGCGCCGTTATGTATTGGCTCATCCTGTGAGTGAATTTTTAGGATCAGTAGTTATGCTGGTTATCATGTGCTACGGTGGAATGCTCATTATTAATGGAACCGGTGGCTTAAGCGGTTCTACTTTCATCATTTACCTGGGGATGTTCTATTCCATTATCAATCCAGCAAAAGCTTTCTCGAAAGCAGCTTACAGCATACAAAAAGGATTGGCTGCAATGGACCGTATCGATCAGTTACTCAATGCAGAATCGACTATCATCGATAAAGAAAATGCAAAAGAGATCACTGAATTTGGAAGCAGCATCGAATATAAGAATGTGAGTTTCTCATACGATGGCGAACGTGATGTGCTGAAGAATGTAAGTGTAAGCATTCCAAAAGGAAAAACAGTTGCCCTGGTTGGACAATCAGGTTCCGGTAAAACAACTTTTGCTGATTTATTGCCTCGATTCTATGATGTAAATGAAGGTGGCATTTTTGTTGATGGCGAAGATATTCGTGATTACAAAATTGCCGATTTGCGTCACATTATGGGTAATGTGAACCAGGAGTCTATTTTATTCAATGATACCATATTCAACAATATTGCTTTTGGCGTTGAAGAAGCGACAATGGAAGAAGTTGAAGCAGCTGCAAGAATTGCAAATGCTCACGACTTTATCATCCAGTCTGAAGATGGCTACAACACCAATATTGGTGATCGTGGAGGAAAATTATCAGGAGGACAACGCCAAAGAATTAGTATTGCCAGGGCTGTATTAAAGAATCCTGCGATTTTGATTCTCGACGAGGCAACTTCTGCTCTTGATACCGAATCGGAGAGATTGGTTCAGGATGCTTTGGAGAAACTTCTTCAAAATAGAACTTCTTTAGTTATTGCACACCGTTTATCAACCGTTAAAAATGCCGATGAGATTTGTGTCTTTAACGAAGGTGAGATTGTAGAACGTGGCAAGCACAAAGAACTAATTGAAAAAGATGGCACTTACAAAAAACTATATGATATGCAGATGTTATAAGCTCTGAATAAAATACATATTAGCAAAAAGATGATCCAAATGGGATCATCTTTTTCGTTTAAGGCCAACTTGAAAGCTTAAAATTCCTTCTTCAACTGCTCTACCCAAGCCTTAATACGCTCATCGCTTAAACCGGCCTGATTCTCAATATCCAAGGCTAAACCTAAGAATTGTCCATCGCGTAATGCCACTGAACGTTCGAAAGTATAACCTTCAGGATTGGTCAGTCCAATCACCTTAGCACCTCTGTCTTCCAATGCAATCGCTAATAAACCAATGGCATCAACAAAATTTTCAGGATAGCCAACCTGATCGCCTAATCCGAAAAGTGCAACTTTCTTGCCTTTAAGTTTCATATCGTCTATAGCTGGCATAAACTCATCCCAGTAGTTTGGTAACTCACCATCAAACCAGGTAGGAACGCCCAGCACCATATTCTTATGGCTTAAAAAAATCTCTTCGTCTATCTCCTCAACATTCACCATTTCAACTTCGTAATCCTTACCAAAAGCTTTCTTGACCTTCTCAGCATTCTTTGAAGTTTTAATGGTATTGAAGCTATATATTAATCCAATCTTAGTCATTTTCTCAATTTTAATAGTCTAACAAATCTTTAGCTGCAGCGTAAATTTTCTCATTATTTGGAAGAATCGCTTTTTCCAAAATACGATTAAACCCAACAGGTGTAAAGGTTGATCCAACACGCTTAACAGGTGCATCCAAATGCTCAAAAGCTTCCTCTGTAATTGTAGCAGCAACTTCACCACCAAATCCAGCAAACACTTTATCTTCATGCACAACCAAAACCTTATTCGTCTTAGCAACCGATTTAATAACCGTTTCTTTATCCAAAGGAACTAGTGTACGAAGGTCGATCACCTCCACATTCTTTCCTGAATCCGTAGCAATTTGATCAGCTACCTCAACACACATATGTGTTGTGTTACCATAAGTCACAATCGTCAAGTCAGTACCTTCGCGACGAACACGAGCTTTACCAAATGGTACCTCGAAATCATCTGGCACAACTGCTTGCGCTTTAGGATCGTTATACAAAGCCTTAGGCTCCATAAATACCGTCATACCTTTCGATCGAATCGAAGTACGAAGCAAACCTGCTGCATCATCAGCATATGATGGGTAAACGATACGAACACCCGGGAAAGTTGCCAAAGCACCCTCAATATTTTGAGAGTGGTACAAACCACCACCAATATATCCACCAGAAGCAAGTCTCACCGTAATATTAGGTGAGTACTGACCTTTTGTACGCCAGTATTCATGAGTTGTTTCAACAAACTGCTCCATAGCTGGCCAGAAGTAGTCAGCAAACTCAGCACCTTCAACAACAATACGAATTTTGTCGTTAAAACGACTCATACCATTGGCAGTACCCATAATGAAATCTTCGGCAATTGGTGCATTAAAGACACGCTTAATACCAAACTCCTGTTGCATCCCTTTCGATACATTGAAAATACCACCCTTATCTTTGTTGGCAATATCCTGTCCCCAAATAAAAGTGTCTGGATTATGACGGAACTCAGCCTTCAGAGTCTCATTCAAACCTTCGATTAATTTCTTTGGTTCACCCGTTTCAGTATGAAGTCCTTCCGGGTATTTAGCTGCTGGATAGGCATCTGGAATTACAAAATCGTGAACCGAATTTGGATCCGGATCCGGAGCAGTTAAACCAGCACGGTGTGCTTTCTTAACTTGCAACTTCACATCATCCTCAATCTTTACCAACTCAGCGTCAGTAAATCGTTTGTAACGAATTAATAAACGACGGAATTTAGCCAATGGATCATATTTTTCAACATAGCTCAACTCTGCATTATCTCGATACAATTCATGCTTATCGGAATTTGAGTGAGATCCCATACGAACACAGTTCGCTTGAACAATTGCTGGCATTTGATTTTCCTGAACGTATGCTTTTGCTTCAGCCATGGTATTCATCGACTCAAAAACATCCTTACCATTACAATGGAAAATCTTAAGGTATTTCATACCTTTGAAATTATCTGCTACCTTACGATTGGCTGTTTGATCTTTTTTAGGAACTGAAATACCGTAACCATTATCCTGGAATACAAAGATCACTGGCAATTGTTCTTTCGACGCCCCATTAATCGCCTCGTAAACGTAACCTTCAGAAACTGAAGATTCACCTTGAGAACTAATGGCAACACCTTTGCCTTTATAGTGCTTTACTGCACGGGCTATACCTACGGCATGTAAAGTATGATTACCTGTACATGATGAAACATTGTGAACATTCCACTCTGGCTTAGCAAAGTGATTCGACATATGTCGGCCACCACCTGCCACATCTGTGTCCTTCGAAATACCATTAAAAATAACCTCTTCAGCCGTTAAACCAGCTGATAGAGAAGTCAACATATCTCGGTAATATGGAAAAAGGTGATCTGTTTTTCTATCGAAAGTTTGACCTATAGCCAATTGAATCCCATCGTGACCTGCATAAGGTGCATGGTACGACCAGCCAATAGCTTGTTTCAAATAGTTAGGTGCTTTTTCATCAAGAGCACGACCTAAAGTCATTAAATTAAACCACTCTTTGAGTAACTTTTTAGGTGTCTCTTTTATGCTATATTTTTTATTAACTGTCATTGTAATAGTTATTAGTAAATTAATAATCTGTCATTAAACGTTTCTGGTCACATCAAATTCCTCCAGATGATCGGCAATCTTTCTAAGGAAAGCGCCACCCAAAGCCCCATCAACCACACGATGGTCATAGGATAGTGATAAGAACATTTTCTGACGAGGAACAATGACATCACCAGCAGGTGTTTCCAGTACAGCTGGTTTCTTTTCAATGGTTCCTACTGCAAGAATCGCAACCTGTGGCTGGTTAATAATCGGCGTTCCCATTACATTCTTAAAGGATCCGAAATTCGAGATCGTGAATGTTCCACCTTGAATATCATCCGCATCCAATTGGTTATTTCTTGCCTTATCTGCTAAAGAATTCAATCCAACAGTTAAACCTAGGAGATTTTTCTGATCGGCATTCTTAATAACAGGTACAATTAAATTTCCTGAAGGTAAAGCAACAGCTACACCTACATTTATATCTTTCTTCACAATAACCTTATAATCATCAACCGATGAGTTGATCATTGGGAACTCGCGTAAAGCTTTTGAAACAGCTTCTATAATAATTGGCATGAAAGTAATCTTCGTTTTTTCTTTAGCGAAGAATTCATCTTTAATCTTATTTCTCCAATTTACCATGTCAGTCACATCTGCCTCAACCATTGCCGTAACGTGTGGTGAGGTTTGTTTAGACATCACCATATGGTCAGCAATAATTCGACGCATACGATCCATTTCAATAATCTGGTCGTTGGCACCTACTGACATAGAAACCTTTGGTTTTTCAGGACTGGCTGACACTTTTGGTGCTTCAAGCTGAGGTGCACTTACCGGAGCTGTTTGACTTTGTGTAGGAACTTGTCTCTCCGCAACAAACTTCAAGATATCTTCTTTCTGAACACGTCCATTTTTACCATGGCCAACAATCGCATCCAATTCTGCTTGTGAAATGTTTTCCTTTTGAGCAATGGCCTTAACTAAAGGAGAATAAAAACGGTCTGAATCAGATTTGATTTCAGCAACTTCAGTCACAACTTTCTCTTCAATAACTTCAACAGCTACTTCTTCTTTAACTTGAGATACAGGTTCAGCATCTGCAGCATCCTCGCTCATGTTAATAATGGCAACGACCTCTCCAACGGGGACAACATCATCCTCTTTGAAGCGAATCTCAATAATTTTCCCAGAAACAGGAGAAGGTATTTCAGAGTCCACCTTATCAGTAGCAATCTCAAAAAGCATATCATCCTCTTCGATAACATCATTAAGATTTACAAACATTTTGGTGATGGTTGCCTCCTGAACACTCTCTCCCAATTTGGGCATTAGAATTTCAAAACTTGACATATATTCTTTGATTATTAGTTAGAATCGATATAAATAATGAAACAAATATATCATTTATTTTTATTTAGACTCCTTAAGATTTAACTTTTTTGCTATCTCCACATAACAAAATCCAATTCACACCTATATATCAACACATTACATACTTAAATCCAGAAAAAAAAGAAATCATTATTACGGAAAAAAGGCGTGATTATCAGACTCTAAAGCCTATTTTTAAAATATATGCTCAAATAATTAGTGAAATCTATTATTCAAATTATTTTTGCAGTGAAATAAAACAAAGCATCATGAAAGATTACAACTATACTCTGGAGATATCAGCTAATCAAGAAGAAGTATTTAATGCGCTGACAAATGCCTTTCAAATAGAACTATGGACAGGCTATCCAGCTACTATGGACGATCAGGTTGGAACTGTTTTCTCTTTATGGGAAGGGGATATTTCCGGTTGTAATATTCAGGTTGTGAAAGATTACAAATTAGTGCAAGAATGGTTCTTTGGTGAAACTGAAAACCCATCAATTGTGACTTTCACACTTAAAAAGGCGGGTAAAAACACGTCATTGGAACTGACTCACACTAACATTCCAGATGAGGCTTATGAGGAAATAGTAGAAGGTTGGACAGATTATTACCTGGGATCAATGAAAAACTTTCTTGAGTTTTATTAAACAAGACTCTTCAAAACATCTTACATAAAAAAAGCCGCAACTCATTAGGATTGCGGCTTTTGCATTTTGTCTATATGACAATTATTATTACTTCAATTGATCAGAGAAGTCTCGAACTAATTTAAAAACACCTTCAAACTGACTGACTTTTAAATTCTCGTAAGTATCCGTTGTTTCATGATAATCCGCATTATCGCCATCCGCATAAATAAATACAGCTTTCACATCCTTATCAAAGAAACTGGCATGATCTGATGATGGGACAGGACGTGTTCCTCTCATATTGGTAACATACGTCTTGTCCTTATTGATTTTCTCATATAAAGCCAACTCTTCAGGAAATGCTTTCCCGTTAAAGATATAGATTCCCTGGCTGCCTGTTCCAATCATATCGAAATTCATCACCATTCTCGTTTTTTTAAGAGGAAACAAGGGGTGTTTCACATAGTGTTTGGAGCCTAACAAACCAGCCTCTTCACCACTAAACAAGAGGAAAACTTGTGTATAATGTGGTTTCTTTCGGGCTTTTTGATAATGCTTAGCCAAATTCAAAACCATTGCCACACCGCTGCCATTATCATTAGCTCCCGGGTACATTTTAGATCCCATCATTCCTAAATGGTCATAGTGAGCGCAATAAATAAGACAAGTATCCGTCTTACCTTGAATGTATCCCATTAAATTTTGGGTTTTATAATTCTCAACAAATTGATTCTTTATTTTAACTGTAATTTTATTTATTGTCGTATCAATCTTCGCACTTTTAACGATTAATGTTGGAAACTCTTTTAAATAAGTTCTGGCTGAGTACTTTAATTTATTCTTCCTTAATAGAACTCCTTTAGCTCTAAAAACATTAGCCGCAACGAGATCTGATGCAAAATTATATAGTTCCTTATTATTCAAACCCACTGAATCGATGGCTAAAAATGTTTGAGATAAATCCTTTTTAAGAAAGACTCTCCTTATTTTACTTTTCGTTAAAATTTCAGTATCCAACCAAAGCAAGTCAAAGGTCCCTTCACAAGATGGTGAATCAGGATAAACAATAAAGTCTTGTGCAGGCTCTAGTTCGTTATCACCAAACTTCAGGATTGGGTCTTCAGGAAAAGTATTGATTGGCGTTGTGTAGGTTTGATAGAAATTCGATTCAAATCCCTTTAATTTGAGTTTTTTCATTTCTGCTGATAAATAAACTGCAGCAATACTATCACCTTTGTTAATATAGCCACGTCCAAAATAATCATCAGAACTCAGTTCTTTAATCACTTTTCGAGCATAATTCATATCCTGTGCCCATAAACTGGTAAATAGAAAATTCAACGCGAGTATCAATACAAATCTTTTGTAATTCATTTTTAAGTTTTATTTAGTCGGTTATTGAAGGCTAAAATTAAGTTTTCATTCGGAAAAAATCACTAATTCATCACATCCTTTACAGTCAAGAGTGTAAAAACACATCAAAAATTAAAAAAAGGCAAAGGTACATTCCAGCATTTTCAAGTAAAAAACGCCTTATCAATTAAAGATTGAGGACTTATTTCATTTATTTCAAAAAAAAGTTCAAAAAATAGTCTCTAGGGAATCAAACACTTACATAAAATTGATACTTTTTTCTCAAAAAAATATTTCCAAGAGGCTTGTATATTCGGGGAAAGCATCTATATTTGCATCGCAATCGGGAGATAACGATCACCCAATAAACATTGCAACTGGGAAGATACCAAAGTGGCCAACTGGGGCGGACTGTAACTCCGCTGACTTCGTCTTCGTAGGTTCGAATCCTGCTCTTCCCACAACATTCTGAAGCAAATAAATTTATTCGATAACGATCGATGAATTGCTAAAGATCTGCGGGAATAGCTCAGTTGATAGAGCATCAGCCTTCCAAGCTGAGGGTCGCGAGTTTGAGTCTCGTTTCCCGCTCA
>JBLWWJ010000007.1:0-142391 GCA_048268005.1 Ancylomarina sp. | reverse complement strand
TCAAAGATCAACGCCTCTCTCTTAAAGCGAGTGCAAATATAGAGCTTTTAATCCCAACTTTCCTAATGCGAAGTGCAAGTTTTTTTCCATTTAAGCACTAAGTCACTGACAAACAGCATTGAAACATTCAAATAAATTTATTTCAGAGTTCGTATCCAACTAAAACCATAGGATCGAAAACAAAATTTCATTAATTAATATGATATCAGCAAGCATACATCTATATAGAAGACTTGTTTATCGAATAAAATGCAACAACTCATTTACAAATTTACACTTTAGTTGCATTGACAACTGATACACAGATAAATAAAACATCACACCATACAACCATCACAATAGGTTATTCAAAAAACGAATATCCTTTTGAATCTATTTCATTTGTCAATAAATTTGTTGCGCTGCAATTACCGCAGTTACAAACACCAGAAAACCGACTTAAAACAATCTTTCACAATTAAAAAAGACCATGAATTTAAAAAGACTATTCACTGGAGCAATTCTCCTACTAATGACAACTAGTAGTTGGGCTCAAACAAATCCTCTATGGATGCGATACCCAAGTATCTCACCCAATGGAAAAACCATTGCGTTCAATTATATGGGTGACATATATAAAGTGGATGCCAAAGGTGGTGAAGCGACACGCTTAACATCAAATGCCGCCTATGATTATAATGCCATTTGGTCTCCAGATGGAAGTAAGATTGCATTTGCATCAGACAGAAATGGGAACTTCGACATTTATCTAATGTCAGCAGAAGGTGGAAGCCCAAAGAGAATCACAACAAACTCTGCCAAGGAAATCCCTTCATCATTTACTCCGGACGGAAAATCCATTCTTTTTTCGGCAACTTTAGCTGATAGTTATAAAAATGCAATGTTTCCAAAAGGTTATCTAACTGAACTCTATTCTGTTTCTGTGAATGGAGGACGCGAAACTCAAATACTAACCACACCAGCAGAGGATGCGCATTACAATAAAGCCATGACTCAAATTATCTATACAGATAAGAAAGCTGGAGAAAATGCATGGAGAAAACACCACACTTCTTCTGTTGCACGCGATATTCGTGTTTTTAATACATCAAGCGGTAAACATGACTTCCTAAGCACATTTGAAGGAGAAGATCGTCAACCTTTATATAACAATGACGAATCCTCTATATATTACTTAAGTGAAAAGTCAGGCTCTTTCAATATCTGGAAAATGGATCCAAACCAGGGAGAGAACAAAACTCAGATAACAAAATATACTGAAAATCCTGTCCGCTTTCTATCGATAAGTGATAACAACACTTTATGCTATGGATTTAGAGGTGAAATATACACCCAAACAGAAACTGGTAAAGCCGAAAAATTAAACGTAAGTATCAGAATAGATCATACTGCTTACAAAAACACATTCCTTAGCAAATCATCGGGAGCTACTGAAATGTCAGTATCTCCGAATGGGAAAGAAATCGCTTTTATTGTGCGTGGTGAAGTTTTTGTTACATCAGTAGACTACACAACAACTAAAAGAATCACTAATACTCCAGAACAAGAACGCAGCGTAAGCTTTAGTCCTGATGGAAAAAGTTTAGTTTATGCAGGCGAACGTAATGGAAGCTGGAATCTATATCGCACAAGAATTAAGAATGAAACTGAAATTGACTTCACACACTCTACATTATTGGAAGAGGATGTGATTTTAGCTAATGCTGATGAAACTTTCCGCCCTGTATATTCACCAGATGGAAAAGAAATTGCATACCTAGCCAATAGAACTGAACTGCAAGTTATCAATCTGAAAAGCAAAAAAACAAGAACCATACTTGAAGGCAAGTGGAATTATTCATATACCGATGAAGACTTATACTTCGAATGGTCTCCCGATGGTAAATGGTTTTTGATGGACTATAATGCCAAAACACGTTGGCCAAATTCAGATATTGGCTTAATTGATGCTCAAGGCAATGGAAACATTACAGATTTAACCAATTCTGGTTATATAGACGGCAGTGCCAAATGGGTAATGGGTGGAAAAGCCATGATTTGGTTTTCTGATCGTTTTGGTATGCGTAACCATGCAAGCTGGGGATCTCAAAATGACGTCTTTGCCATGTTCTTTACTCAAGAAGCTTTTGATAAATTTAATATGAGCAAAGAAGAAGCTGAACTTCAGGATGCTCTTGATAAAGAAAATAAGAAAGCTGAGGCCGACAAAAAAGATAAGAAGAAAGATAAAAAGACAAAGGGTGACAAAAAAACAGTCAAGGAGATTGAAATCGATTTAGAAGATTTCGAAGATCGTGTTGCACGTTTAACAATCAACTCCTCCAATCTAGCTGATGCTGTTATGACTCCCAAAGGAGATAAACTGTACTACCTAAGTAAGTTTGAGTCTGGTTATGATCTTTGGATGCACGATTTCAAAAAGGAAGAAACTAAAAAAGTTCTTAAATTATCAGGATATAGCTCCAATATGAGCATTACTAAAGATGGTAAATTCATATTCCTTAGATCAGGTAGTCGATTTATACGCATTGCTACTGCTGGTAACAAACGCAAAAACATCAGTTACAAAGCTGAAATGAATTTAAATGAGGATGCCGAGCGTGAATATCTTTACGAACATGCATGGAGACAAACCAAAGAGAAATTCTATCGTGTAGATATGCATGGTGTGGATTGGGATGCTTATAAAATAGAATACAAGCGCTTCTTACCACATATTAATAACTCATATGATTTTGCTGAACTTTTGAGTGAACTTCTTGGTGAACTTAATGCATCACACACTGGGTCTGGAGCCTGGGCAAGTCATCCTAATGGTGATAAAACAGCAAACTTAGGTGTCTTCTTTGATACTAGCTTCAAGGGGAAAGGTCTTAGAATAGCAGAGATTGTTGACAAATCTCCACTTAAGAAAGCAAAATCAAAAGCCACAGTAGCCTGTATAATCGAAAAGATTGATGGTATAGAAATTACTGAAGGAATGGACTACTACCCTCTTTTGAATCACAAGAAAGGGAAGAATACATTATTAAGCTTTTACAATCCGGCAAGTAAAAAACGTTGGGATGAAGTGATTAAACCAATTTCACAAAGACAATTCAACAATTTGCTGTACGAGCGTTGGATCAAACAACGCAGAGCTGAAACTCAAAAACTATCAAACGGACGAATTGGCTATGTTCATGTTAAAGGAATGAACGACAATAGCTTTAGAACCGTATACTCTGAAGTAATGGGCCGTTACAACAATATGGAAGCTATTGTAATTGATACACGATACAACGGTGGAGGACATATGCACGAAGATATTGAGGTTCTATTCAGCGGAACGAAATATTTAACTCAATTACCACGTGGACAAAAAATTGGAGAACAGCCTCGTAAAAGATGGAAAAAACCATCTATCATGTTAATGAGTGAAGGCAACTACTCTAATGCACACGGAACACCCTGGGTTTATAAAACAATGGGACTTGGCAAACTAGTTGGTACTGCGGTTGCAGGAACCATGACCTCAGTTTGGTGGGAAAGTCTAATGAACGGTAATATGTACTTTGGTATTCCGCAAATTGGTTATGTTGATTCTGAAGGTGATTTCCTGGAAAACAAACAACTGGAGCCTGACTACAAAGTTCTTTACGATTATGATGTAGTTAGTCAAGGTCAAGACCAACAATTGAAAAAAGCTGTAGAAGTGTTACTTGAAGAACTAAATCAGAAATAGATCATTCTAGTTTCAATTATAAAACAAAAGCCGCAAACAACTGATGTTTGCGGCTTTTATATTACAATCACTTTTACTATTAAGCCAGTAGATAACACACCACACGATCAATGAAGATAAAAGTTGATCGGAAATGTGTAAGAAACCTTCACAGATTCACCTCTCTGTTTTCCAGGCTTCCAACGGGGCATGCTTTTAATAACATTAAGAGCTTCCCGATCAAGAGCAGGATCAATCGATCTTAGAACTTTACAATCCTCAACTTGACCTTCTCTGTTTATAACAAAGCCAATATAAACTCTTCCCGTGATTTTTTCTCTTCTTGCACTCTCCGGATATTTAACATTTGATTTAATCCATTTGCGAAGAGCTATAACGCCACCTGGGAATTCAGGCATTTCCTCAACCATAATATAGGTCTGACTTAGATCAACTGGATCAATTTCTGTCGATTGAAGATCGTAATCAATTCGATTCGTTTCAAATCTTTTCTCTTTCACATTCACTAACACATGCACGGTTTCTTTTTCTATCACCTCAACAAAACACTTGAATTTGGAATTATTAATACTAAAAGAAAGTTCATAAACACCTGCATAAACCTCTTCCAAAATTAATGAATCTTGATTTTTCTCTTCATTTATACCAAGCTTAGGTATTCCCACCAGTACGTCGGAAGGAATCGTTTGTATAATTAAATTTCCATACTTTATAGTAGCTGAAATATGACCTTCTCTTTTCGAGATCGTATCAAGCTCTGCTTTTTGCCCAAAAGACAGAAGGACAATTAGATTTAAAATAAATATGAAAATAATCTTATTCATCTATTACTTGGTTTTACTTATCATTCACTCCAGTTAACTAGATTGATGCAAAATTTAAATTTACGTTATTGCTATTAAAACATCTTAAAAAGTAAAATACTCATTATTATCAAAGTAAAAAATTATAAGTCACAGAAATCCAGCTTTCATCCAACATCCCAAACGAATTAATCTGACATTGAAATTCGATACACCAAGATCTAAATCCTCGAAATAGAATAAATAAAAAAAGCGAGTCGGCTTACCGTCTCGCTTAAAATACATTTGTAGTCGAAAATTCTTAAGACTTTTTCACGTACTGAGTTAGAATAACGATCATTTGTCCACTTACGCGTCCTTCAATTTGTTCAGCATTATCATGAACCAATGAAATGTTACGAACGTGAGTTCCGCGCTTTGCAGTAAACCCGCCACCTTTCACATTTAGATCCTTAATCAAAACAACAGAATCTCCCGATGCAAGCGTAGCACCATTACTATCTTTGTGGACAACTTTATCTTCATCATCTTCTCCTTCACCTGTCGCTTGAGCCCATGCCATCGTATCTTCATCTAAATAAAGCATATCAAGCAAATCCTGAGGCCATCCTTCGCTCTTAAGTCTATTCAACATACGCCAAGCCATTACCTGTACCGCTGATACCTCACTCCACATACTATCGTTCAGACATCTCCAATGATTAACATCTACTTTATCAGAATTTTCCAATTGCTCAGAACAAGTTGAACAAAGCAATAAACACTTATCACTCCCTTCTTTTGCAGCAGGTGGCACTTCATATACATTTAAATTATCGGTCGCACCACAAAGTTCGCATACCGAACCACTTCTTGCTTGTAATTCCTTTAAAACACTCATATTCTAATTGTTAATTTTTACTATTCCATTATGCTATCTCATGGTAGAAATAGCATATTATTCTCAAATTTATTTTGATTTCAACTGCTGACTAATTGGTTTTGTTATCTCTGAAACAACATCTCCAGTATGCGCGGTAGCTTTATTCTCAATCAGCATTATCTGGCATTCATCAATTGAAGAAATACGATGGTTGATACCTCTTTTAATAATATAGATATCCCCTGTATTCATATTAAAACTATCTTCTCCTTCGATCTCCATCAAAAGTGTTCCGTCAATGACATAAAAGAGTTCATCTTCATTAGCGTGATTATGCCAGGGCACTTTGTCGCCTTTAATCTTAGCAATTTTCACATAGACATCATTGACTTCACCAATGACTTTTGGTGAAAAATATTCGTTTATATTATTCAAACAATCTTTAAGGTTCATCGTATCACGATTTAATAAGAACTTAATAATACAGATGTTTTAAAACGAAATAACACCTTACAATAACAGTACAAAAGTAACAAACCAATAGGATATTTTTCAATTAATCAATATGCTCTACACAACTGGTCTTGTGATAAAAAAAGCGAGATAGTTTCCTATCTCGCTCTAAATATACTAGACAAAAGGGTTGATCCCCTAATGACAACTTCTTCTATTAATAGAATTTGTAACGCTTATCATCGATATCAGCATTCTCTCTTAGAACTTGCATTGACTGATAGTTTGTGCGATATTGGTAATTCTGATTCATACGTGATTTGAATACTTCGATAGCTTCTTCAGTTAAAGCGTCTTCTTTCACTTCATTTACAAGAATCATATAAACACCTTGATTACCTTTGATAGGAGCTGAAATCTTACCTTTTGCAATATTACTAGCATTAGCAATTACGTTTGGCTCGATACCGGCACCAGGAATCTGGAATGACTGGAATGAAACATCAGCTACATTTTTAACCTCTAAATTTTCTTTTTGAGCAACAGACAATAAAGACTGGGCACCTTTCGAATTTTTAGCCATAGAAGCAATCATCATATCAGCTTTCTTATTCTTTCTAACTTCTCTTTCGATAGTTGGCTGAACTGTATTTACAGAAGCGTATCCTTCTTCCTTAATATCTGAAAGAATAGCAACAACAAACTTATCACCAAATTCAAATACTGCAGAATTATCGTTGTTCAAAAGAACAGACTCTGTATTATCTGTATTATATGCTACGCGAACTAATTCTCTAGAACTCTCAAGACCAGGAATCAATTTGGTATCCTTTTTAAGATTTGCAACACGACGAGTTAAATTCTGCTCAGAAATTGCCTTAAAGAAAGAAGCTCTATCTTGATTCTCTCCAGCAAATTTACGAGCTGCAGCATAAGCAGCCTGGAATGTTTTCTGACTCGCTTCAACCTTACGGTCAAGAACAGCAACTTGTACTTTTTTAACGGCCTTACTTAATTTAACAACCTGAATAAGATGAGCTCCGAATTGAGTTGTTACAATCTTCACTTCATTTTTCTTAGAAGAAAAGGCAGCATCGTTAAACTCAGGGACCATACGACCTTGAGTAAACCAACCTAGATCACCACCATTAACGGCAGAACCTTGGTCATCAGAATTAGTCTTTGCCAATTCAGCAAACTTAGCTCCCTTATTTAATAATTGCTTCAAACTGTCAGCCTTAGCTTCAGCAGCCTTGAAATCACCATTAACCGGACGAATTAAGATATGACGAGCTTTTACAGAATCAGCCATCATCTTAACATCTGAAATCTTAGCTAATTTATAAGCATCATTTTCATCATAAGGACCGAAAACATCACCTTTCTTACCGTCAAACATGAAAGCATCAAGTTCCTTATTTGTGTTTTCACCCTTAGCAAAATAATAAGTATTGAGTTTTGAATCTGAATTTAACTCTAAGAATTGAGCAACGTTTGCTTCAGCAGTAAAATCTGCTTTCATATCAGCAATCCACTTCTCAGTATATTTGAAATCATCAGTTGATGGCTCAATACTAAATGGAACGTAGTCGATTTTTCTTGACTCACCTTGTTTAAAAAGCTCTTTATTATCGTTATAATACGCTTTAATTTCTTCAGCAGTTACAGTAACTGTCGAATCTGAAATTGAATTGTAATTTTTAACCACATAATCGAAGCTTACTTTCTTAGAACCATTACCTGCCATATTTTTAGCATAAGCAGTAGGTATATAAAGACCTTTAGCGATTAGAGTATTATACTTGGCCAATGTTCTTTGTGCAATAAGTTGCTCTTCGATATTCAACCAGTATGCTTTTTGTGGTGTTCCGTCCGGAGCTGCGATCAATTGCTTAAGTGTTCTAACAACATTATCTTTATCAAATTGTCCATCTTCTCCTGTAAATAACTGACGAATAGTAGGGTCAATATTATTACCACTAACCATATCCCATAATTCCTGAGAAGTTAAGCTAATTCCTAACTCATCGTACTCACGATTCATCACGATTTCTTGAACCATTTGTTGCCAAACTTGCTCTCTAATCTTATCCATTTGGTCAGAAGGAATTGAGTTCTGCCCACTCATTAATTTGGTCACTTCAAGGTTATGGTTGAATCTGTTTTGGAAATCACGGATATTTACAGATTCCCCTGCAATTTCAGCCATCTCGTTTCGTGAGTTTGTCAAAAGAGAACCACCCGATTTTAAGGCATCACCGGCTATAAATGCCAACAAGGCTCCACCAATAATAATTCCTATAAAAACTCCGCGGTTTCTTATTTTCTGTAATGTTGCCATCTAAAAAGATTTAATTATTCTTAAAATAGGCTACGAATATACAAAAAAATGAACAAGAACAAGGCTTTTACACTAAGAGCTTTTAGGCTTTTTATCGATAAATATCGAACCAATTAACTATTAGTAAATAAGACGGGAAAATTTAGCGGTATTAGACTAATAATGAATACGAAAATTCAAATTCAACCTAAACATTATGACAACATATAGAATATTATCAGCATAATTTTAAAGTTTGAAATCAAAATATAGGCAAAAAAAATGTGCACTTATGAAATAAGAGTAAGTTTCACTTTATCAATACGTGTGTTGGAAACTTCAATGATTTGAATTTTGAACCCATCAATTCTGATTATTTCATTGATACTTGGAATACTTTCATGATTGAAAATGATAAAACCATTTAAGGTTTCAAAGTCATCTGATTCAGGGATATCAAATTTGTACTTATCATTGAGATAATCAATCTCTATTCTTCCCGAGAAAATAAACTCCGTTTCACTTAACTGCTCTTCAACTAAATCAATATTATCATGTTCATCTTCAATCTCACCAAAAATCTCCTCCATAATGTCCTCAATGGTCACCATACCTGAGGTACCCCCAAATTCGTCTACCACAACCGCTACACTTTTTTGTTCACGAGTAAAAAGATTCAGTAGCTTATGAGCTGCCATTGTTTCAGGAACAATTATGACTCGACTTAAAGCTGCTTTTATACTCTGAGGATTTCTAAATAAGACAGAGGAATGGACATATCCAATGATATTATCAATTGATTCTTTATAAATCATGATACGTGAATAACCCGTTTCGATAAAGCGTTGCGTCAACTCATTAATTTCCCCACCAATTTCCATGGCTTCAATTTCCGTTCTAGGCACAAAACATTCACGAAGTTTTACATTAGAAAAATCCAGAGCATTTCTAAAAAGCTTCATATTGTGTTCATCCTCTTCAACAACTTGTCCGTCCTGCCCTTCCTGAACCAAATGATCTAAATCAACTTTACCAAAGGCACGAGATTCCGCCTCTTCCGTAATATCAGTATTCAAAACCCGGCTAATTATATTCTTCGAGAACATCATGGTTACCACCGTAATTGGGTAGAAAATGACATAAAAAAACATGACTGGAACAGCAAAAAAATTCAGAGAGAAATTGGGGTTTAATCTGAAAAGTGTTTTGGGTAAAAACTCAGCTGTAAAAAGAATTAAAAGCGTTGAGAAAAGAGTCTGAATGGTCATAATCAACAACTCAGAATTAACCCAAAGTGCAATCCTTGGTTCAAGAATTTTCGCCATCATAATACCATAAATCACTAAAGCGATATTATTCCCAACCAACATGGTGGAAATATAATGACTGGGATGATTCGTAAAGATGTTAATAATTCGAGAAGTGACAGTATTCTTACTTTTATCAAGTTCCATTCTTAACTTATTGGCAGCAACAAAAGCAATTTCCATACCTGAGAAAAATGCCGATAGTGCCAACATGGCCAGAATAATAAGGAGGTTGTTCATTATTTTCTATCTTGATTTATGCCTTCTCGTGTTTTTCGCAAATATCGACGTGATCCGTACATTAAACAGGCTAGCATTGCCACAACATACAACATGACATTTTCTTTAAAACCTAAATTGTAGGTTCTAATAGAAGCAAACAGAATACTAAAAATGGCAACAAGCAACCAAATAATTTCTAAAAGGTAAGGTAATTTTTGTTTCATCTTTTTATTTAAACTTTAATGTACTCGTTTTTTCAAGCCTTCAAAAGTACATTTAAAGATGGAGATTTTGATTTAAAATAAAAACCTAAGGACAAAAAAAAATTACTCACATTGTATGGAGTAATTTTCTGAAGCTTATCTGAGGCTCTTATTTTTTTAAATTCTTGTCTTCGAGAAAAACTTCTCCACTAACCCTATTCAATTGGATTCGATTTAATTTATCGTCTGCAGTAAAGCTATTTCCCTCCAACATCTGACCATCCTCCTCTGTGATTCGAACATATTGATTAGAATAAATCGTTTTCTTTACCTGATCCCAATACATGAGTTCTGAATTAATTGTTTTGCCATCATCACTAACAGCAACAACATCATTTCGAAGTTCCCATAACTTTTCTTCGTCTAAGAATTTTGCATAATTAGACTTGATATTCCAGGCTTGAGAGCCATCTTTATTATAAGAAATCACCTGACCACCTTTAGGAAATTCTTTATAAACTTCTTCTTCGGTATTGACCTCGATAAACTCAATAGCAAAAGCCATATATTGAATTCGAGTGGAATCAGTAAAAATGAACTCAACATTTTCACCATAAATTTCTGGTCGGGTTTCTTTGGTTGTTATGCTTTCAACCTCTTTAATATTGTTTTCACAAGACAAAAGCATTGTCGCCCCTATTAGGGCAACAATGCTTTTATATATAAGGTCTATTTGAATTGTCTTTTTCAAAGTATTACTCGTTTAGTCTAACCTTAGTTGTTTCATTTACCCATGAACCAATCTTGTATGTCTCTCCCTCTTTAAGACCTTGCATAAACGCTTCTTCTTTTCTTGGGAAATATTTTGAGTAAGTTTTAATTAACTTGTTAGCTTCAGCAGCGCACTCAGAGTCCACACTTTTCGCTTTCATAAACTTATCTACAGCTGCCCAGTATAGAGCTTGCTTTTCATGTACTTTACCAGGAAAATCTTTACTTCCTGCAGCATAACACTTACCAATTAATAAATAAGGCTGTCCCCAGTTTGCTTTATACTTAGCAGCAGATAAAGCATTCTTTTTAGCAGCTGTCAATTTGTGCTGCATAAGATCGATAGATCCTAACTTAAAATGCAAATCAGCTTTAATTTCAGCATCTTCCTCTAATTCAATTGATTTTGCAAGATATTCCTTACTCTTAGAAAATTGTTTTTTCTTGATAAACATCTTAGCTAAGTTATGAGCGGCATCAGCACTAGGCTCTAAATTGTATTTTTGCTCAGCTACTTTTGCATATAAAGCACCGTCTTCACACTCCTGACGGTTCAACATCTTCATAATTTTGTTGATCAAAACCATATCCTCAGGATTCGCTTCGAACTTAGGAGTAAAAATACCACTTAAAGTTTCACAGTCAGCTACACCAGCAGCAAAGAAATCATTCTCAACATTAGCAATAGCACCTTTTACATTGTTAGCTTTCTTTGGATATTTTCCCATTCTAGCTTTCAAAAGATCCATAAAAGCTAAATAATCGTTGATTAATAGCTCTGGAGCTAATTCACCAGCCATAACAAGCATTTTACCAGCTTCCATTGTCTTATTTACAACAGCTTCCTCAGAGTTTACACCTTGCATAGCGATAGACTTCTGCATGATATTATAGGCTTCTTTAACTTTAGAAATATCATTTTTCAGGAATGTAAACAAATCTCCACCTTTACGACCTAGAATCCATCCTTCAGGATATTTCCTGTAAGTTCCGAAATACTTGATTCTTTGATCATAAACCATCATCAAAGTATCAACATACTTCTTATCTTTAGTAGCATAATACATCCCACGCATGATTTTCACACCATTCTTATACGTACCTCTTTGAAATTTAGGTGCATTATTAAAGACATATCTCCAACCAGGAAGAGCTTCTTTATAATTTTTTTGCTTTACCATCTCTCCATAAAGAGAGGCACTCAAAATTGTTTTTGCACTATCTACTCCATACTTCGACTCTTTGGTCTGAGCGTTTACCCCGAACATCGTCGCAAGCATTAAGACAGCTGTTAGGATTGTAAGTCTAGTTTTCATGATACTATATTTTATAATCAAGTTTGTTATTTGTGTCAACGAAATACTATAATGTTGTTAAATATAAGTAATCTCACGGCAAAGCATATACCATTTTCGACATCCAATAGTTAAAAAAACTTAACGGAAAGAATATCTAATTGGTTACCTAGAGATCTCAAAAATCTGACAAGTGCAAAACTATAAATAAATTAATAAGCTGCAAAGCCTTAAGGAATAATCTCGATATTAGGAATTATTATAATTAAGAACAGCATTTAATCCACTTAACAATAGGTCCTTATCCAGCAAAACATCACTTTTTAATTTTGAATGTATAAATTCAGCGTCTCCTCCTGTTAGAAAAACCCGAGCCTTTGGGTGTTTTTCCTTTAACCGCTTGATATAAGTGTCAGTTTCAAAAAAGAGACTATTTTGAACTCCCGATATAATTGCCTGTGCTGTATTCTTCCCTATTAAATCAAAAGAATCAGACTTTTCTAGTAAGGGGAGTTTCTTGGTAAATGAATTCAAAGCCTTAAATCTCATGCTTAAGCCAGGTGAAATTGTCCCTCCAAGATATTGATTTTCACTGCTAACAAAATCAAAAGTAATAGCCGTCCCTGCATCAATTACCAGCAAATTTACATTCGGATATAGAGAATTAGCTCCCACGCAGGCAGCTAAACGATCGTAACCGAGTGTTTCCTTCGACTCATAAAGGTTCTCCAGGGCTGTTGGTGTATTCTGATCGAAAAAGATCAATTTAGAAAACTTTGGTTTCAGAATATTCAACAAATCGTCTGGCTTTCCTTGAACGGAAGACACAATTGCCGCATCCAAATCGGGGTATTTTTCTTGCCACAATTCAACCTGAGCTATATCCTGATCATGTGACACACAAAATTCTTGCATCTCTTCCTTAGCAAAGAGTGCATATTTCGTTTGTGTATTTCCTATGTCGATAATTAAATTCATATCTATCTTACAAATTTACAGGTTCTGAAAATTTTGCCAAAACCTCAGTTGCATGTTTAATGCTAGTCACATTCTCAAAACTTAAGCTCAACCTTTGTCTTGCTTCTTTCATTTTACAAGCTACTGGTTGTGTTTGAACAAAAGCAAGCACTTTTGAAAACTGAGGTGACTGATAATAGGCTGACTGATGATCGTTCACAAAATATAAAACCATTTTTTTCGACTTAAGAATCAATTTCTCAATACCTAAATCCAAAGCAAACCATCTTAATCGAACCACATTTAGCAACTCAATGGATGCCTCTGGTATTTCACCAAATCGATCTTTAAGTTGAGTTGCAAAGATTTCAATTTCCTCTTCCTTTTGAATATTGTCCAGCTCTCGGTACAAACGAATACGTTCCGAAATACTTTCAATATAGGATTCAGGGAACAGAATCTCCAAATCAGTATCAATCTGACAATCCGTAATAAATCGTTTGATTTCTATTTCTTCTTGTGCTTTTTCTTCGGCAAACACATCTTTAAATTCATTCTCCTTGAGTTCTAAGATCGCTTCATTTAAAATTCTCTGATAGGTTTCATAGCCAATATCCGAAATAAAACCACTTTGCTCTCCTCCCAATAGGTTACCTGCACCACGAATATCCAAATCCTGCATGGCAATATTAAAGCCAGATCCTAATTCTGAAAAACTCTCTATGGCATTCAAACGCTGACGAGCTTCTTGAGTCATGGATTCCATTGGTGGAGTTAACAAATAACAAAAGGCTTTCTTATTGGAACGGCCAACACGTCCGCGCAACTGATGTAATTCACTCAAACCAAAATTCTGACCATTGTTTATAATAATGGTATTTGCATTTGGAATATCAAGTCCCGACTCAATAATTGTCGTTGCAATTAAAACATCGTAATCACCTCGAATAAACTCGAGCATGATCTTCTCAAGTTTCGGTCCATCCATTTGTCCATGGGCCACAATAGTAGAAATACCAGGTACAGCACGATGAAGCATGGCTTCTACTTCGTGAATATTTTGAACTCTATTGTGAATAAAGAAAACCTGACCATTTCGCTCAACTTCATAAGTGATCGCCTCACGAATAATATCTTCGTTGAAATTATGAATCTCTGTTGCAATTGGGTAACGGTTGGGTGGTGGCGTATTTATAATAGATAAGTCACGTGCTCCCATCAGTGAGAATTGAAGTGTACGAGGAATTGGTGTCGCTGTTAATGTCAATGTATCCACATTCACCTTCATTTGCTTCAATTTCTCTTTTACTGATACACCAAACTTTTGTTCCTCATCAACGATTAAAAGTCCCAAATCTTTAAACTGGATATCTTTCCCAATAATTCTATGCGTCCCTATAAGAATATCAACCTTACCGTCTTTCAAATTCTTCAAAGTCTCTTTTTGATCTTTAGGCTTTCGCATTCGCGATATATAATCAATCGTACAAGGGAAATCCTTCAATCGATCGGAAAAAGTTTTAAAATGCTGAAATGCCAAAATGGTTGTAGGAACAAGTATGGCAACCTGCTTGTCATCGGCCACAGCTTTGAAAGCAGCACGTATGGCTATCTCGGTTTTCCCAAATCCTACATCACCACAAACCAATCTATCCATTGGAATAGCGGATTCCATACCTTCTTTCACCGATTTAGTCGCTTTTACCTGATCCGGTGTGTCTTCATATATAAAGGATGCCTCAAGCTCTTGCTGCATGAAACTATCGGGACTAAATTGGAATCCTCGTTCGGCTTTACGTTTTGAGTAGAGCAATATCAGATCCTTAGCAATATCCTTTATCTTAGACTTGGTTTTATCTTTCAGCTTTTGCCAAGCGCCAGTTCCAAGTTTATAGATTTTAGGTGCAGATCCATCTTTCCCTTTATATTTCGATATTTTATGCAATGAGTGCAAACTCACAAAAAGAATATCATCATCCTTATACACTAAACGAATAACTTCCTGCGATTTTCCGTTGGTTTCAATTCTTTGCAATCCTCCAAATCGACCAATACCATGATCGGAATGCACAATAAAATCACCAGGATGAAGTCGGTTAATCTCTTTAAGAGTTACCGTTTCCTTGGCTTTATGAACCGTTGCATTCTTTAACTTGAACTTATGATGACGGTCAAAAATTTGATGATCGGTATAACAAGCAATTCTTAAATCAGAATCAGAAAAGCCTTGATGCAAGGTTCGATTCACATCGGTAAAGATGACTTCTATACCCTTATCCTCAAAAATGCTATGAATACGTTCTATTTGCTTAGGATTATCCGAAAAAATATAATTCTCGAAGGCCTTTGCATTATTATTCATCAGTTCCTGACCGAGCAAATCGAAATTCTTATTGAAAGCTGGCTGAGGACTCTGATTGAATTGAATGATGTTTTCAGCAGGGAAATAAAACTTCTGCCCAAACTCTGCCCCTTTAAAGGCATTCAGTTGGTCGATAAAATCGGGTCCTTGGATTAAATAATCGTTAGCTGCAATTCGATCTTCTCCAAACTCGATATAAGCTTTCTTCTCGGTTGTCTTTTCAAATATTGAATCGATTCTATCCGCAATAAATGCAACATTTTTTGTCCAGCAAATAGAATTTTCAGGCAAAAACTTAAAGAAAGAGATTCTTGCCTCATCATTTATATTCTCTTGAATATTAGGAATAATATCAACCGTATTCATTTTCTCTTTTGAGAGTTGATTTTCAATATCAAACAAACGAATAGAATCTACTTCTTCTCCGAAGAAATCAATACGGTACGGGTATTCATCTGAAAATGAAAAGATGTCGATAATGGAACCACGAATGGAATATTGACCAGGTCCTACAACAAAATCGGCTCTTTCAAATTTATAATCGACTAATACTTCCTCGATAAACTCGGGAGATAACTTCTCTCCCACTTTTATCTTAAGCGTATTTTCTTCCAGCTGATTTTGGCTTATCACTTTTTCGGCAATAGCCTCGGGAAAAGTAATAATATAGCTTGGATTCTGATTAGAAAGTAATCGGTTCAAAACCTCAGCACGTAATATAATATTGGAATTATCTGTTGTTTCGTATTGAGCCGATCGCTTAAAAGATGAAGGAAAATACAGAACCTGTTTGTCATCCAACAGAGTGCAAAGATCATTATAAAAATAAGCCGCCTCTTCTTTATCGTTTAAAACAAAAACCTGGGCACGACTCTCATTGGGCAAAGATGCAGCCAATACAGCCAAAGCCGAACCTTGTAGACCCTTGATATGAATCTTTGTTTGAGATTCTTGTTCTAAAAATTTCTGAATGCTATAACGAGCAGGATGCTCATTAAATAGTTTGATAATCTGATCTAATTCCAATGTATCTCCTTTTTTGTAATGCTCACAAATTTAGGGAAATTGTTTGGGAATAGATAATTGAACAGAATTATAGACATTTTTCAAAAATATGAGGTAAACCAGGCAAAACAAAAAAAGCAGAACTGAAATCAGTTCTGCTTGTAATATTTTCGAAGATTTACTTAAACCTTACTATAGAAATCTAAAAAATCCTCAGCTTTCTTCACCATAGCCGAAGAACCTGTGTAAAAAGGAACACGTTGATGAATCGAATCTGGCTTAATTTTTAGAATACGTTCCTCTCCATTCGTTGCCAAACCTCCAGCTTGTTCTGCAATAAAAGCAACCGGATTACACTCATACAACAATCGTAATTTACCATTGCTGTTTTTGCTGGTATTAGGGTAAATAAAGATACCACCCTTTAGCAAGTTTCTATGAAAATCCGCAACTAATGAACCAATATAACGCGATGTATATGGGCGATTCGTTTTCGTATCTTTTTCCTGACAATACTTGATGAATTTTTTTACACCTTCTGGAAAATTGATATAATTTCCTTCATTAATGGAATAAATGTTACCATTCTTAGGTGTTTGAATATTCGGATGAGACAAGCAGAATTCTCCAATAGATGGATCTAATGTAAATCCGTTTACACCATTACCTGTTGAATAAACAAGCATAGTAGATGATCCATAAATTACATAACCTGCAGCAACTTGCTTGGTTCCTTCCTGTAGGAAGTCTTCTTCAGTAGGTAGTTCACCTTTTTTGCTTACACGCTGATAAATTGAGAAAATTGTTCCAATAGAAACATTCACATCAATATTTGAAGAACCATCAAGTGGATCCATGCAAAAAACATATTTTGCATTACGTCCCATTTCATCATCAAAAATGATAATATCCTCATTCTCCTCAGAAGCAATAGCAGCACATTCGCCACTTGCTCTAAGTGCATCAATGAAATGTGTATCAGCAAAAATATCTAATTTTTGTTGATCTTCACCTTGTACATTTTGATCTCCATGAGCTCCTAAAACATCAACTAGTCCTGCTTTATTTACAGCACGGTTTACAATTTTTGAAGCAATTCCAATGTGGTGTAGTAAACGTGATAACTCACCCGAAGCATTAGGGTACTCAGTTTGTCTCTGAATAATGAACTGATTCAGGGTTTGAACGTTATTGTGTTCAGTCATTTTTTTTGGCTTTTGGTTTTGGTCTTGTTTGGTGCCATAAAGTTAATTTATTTTATTAAACCTCCTAAAGCTTATTTCAAACGTGTGCAAGGAAGATTTCTGTTAAAAAAATACAAGAAGACCTTTTGCCTAAAGTTTATTTACTACTTTCATATATCGGTAGTTTTTATGATTATCGATTTTTTTATTCTCAGATTTTAATAAGGTAAGAAATGGATGTTTTTAAATTTGGTGGAGCTTCAGTAAACTCAGCTGAAGGGGTTCAGAATTTCTTAAAGATTGTACAATCTTATAAGAACGAGAGCCTGATTGTCGTTTCAGCTATGGGGAAAACCACTAATGCCCTCGAACAAATTGTAGATAATTTCTTTCACAAGAAAACAGACTTAGTTCAAAAGCAATTCGATGAAGTAAAGGCATATCATTTCGATATAATTAAGACTCTATTCTCAAAAGACAATAGCCATTCTATTGAAAAAATTGAGGATTTATTCAATGAATTGAATGCTTATCTTAAAAAGCCTGCATCGCTTAATTACGAATTTGAATACGATCAAATCGTATCCTATGGTGAGTTAATTTCCACGACCCTACTTTCGGAATATTTACGTAACAAAGGCGTCAAAAACAAATGGATAGACATCAGACGATATTTAAAAACCAATGATATTTTTGGTGAAGCTAAGGTTGACTGGAAATTATCGAGGCAACTATTACCAACCGCTTTTACTTTTAATGATACTTTCATTTATATCACTCAAGGCTTTATTGGTGGAACAAGTTCGAACCTAACCACAACTTTAGGTCGCGAAGGTTCTGATTATACAGCTGCCATACTTGCTAACGTATTGGATGCACAAGAGGTTTCTATTCTTAAAGATGTTCCTGGTGTGATGAACGCCGATCCGAAATGGTTACCCGATGCCAAACAGCTAAAACGTATTTCCTATCAAGAAGCCATCGAGTTAGCCTTTTTTGGTGCTAAGGTGATTCATCCAAAAACCATACAGCCAATACGAGAAAAGAATATCCCTATGTTTGTACGCTCATTCATCAATTTCCACGAGCAAGGAACAATGGTGAGTACTGCAGCCATTGATAAAAATGTGAAGACACCAATTTTTATTCAGAAAAAAGATCAACGGTTAATTTCCATTCGTCCGAAAGATTATTCCTTCGTAATAGAAGAAAACTTAGGTCCAATATTCTCTATTATAGCCGAACATCGTTTAAAGGTAAATCTAACTCAGAACTCAGCCATCAGTTTTTCTCTTTGTGTTGATAACCATAAAAACATTGACAAACTTATAGAAGCACTGAAGGAAGATTATGAAGTAAGATATAACGAAAATTTGGAACTCATTACCATTCGTCATTACAATGATGAATCAATTAAGCAGATGACTGAAAACCGCATGATTCTTCTGGAACAGAAAAGCCGGGATACGGCTCAATACGTTTTGGAATGCAAGGTATAAAAAGGTTAATTTTCAGATATAGAACCACAGATGATACCTCTTGCTATTTATCAAGGATTTCAAAAATTCTAATCAAGATAAAATTAGCTCCGCTGTTACGCGATTATATCGCCTTCCTTTGTATTCAAATTGAAACCATACGATAGGACCGTGTGCTACTCTTGTGTAAAAAAAACAATAGAAAAAGAATCGTATGATAATATTAAACTACTTTTGACTCATTATTTTAATATATACCAAAGAGTATGACAAAATTATCATCAAAACCATCAGCAGAAGCGAAAGCGCTTTCGCTTTTTTTAATGGCTTATAAAACGATAGACCCAATCTACAAAGAGAAATCTAAACGTATTAATAGAAGATGGGATTTAGTGTTAAAAGATGAATTAACCAGAGCTGAGTATAATGAAGAGGTGCTTGAAATGTTAGCATCCTATGGCGGTTATTCAGAAGTTGTAGAGAAAACAGTGAAGTATTATATCGAAAAAACTGGCGAGTGGACATTAAAAGGTAATGACAAATATTGCCAGGACGCTCAACTAGTTGCTGACAAACTATTGAAAAAGTAGACACAGAAACGGCACATTTTGCCTTCTAGAATATATAGCCCATACTCCCACAAAGAGTTTGGGCTTTTTTATATTCGTTCCCCCTATTGCATTAGCTACCCAGCGTTTCGTTAGGAGCATTCCCCAGTATCTGGTCAAGCATCCCTACTCAGTGGTTTGCCATTTCCTAATATGGGGTGAATCCATTTTTACAGTTATGCAGCCAACTAAGTTGCTAATTTGCAGATTCCTAGTGCAAGAAAATATATCTATTGGGTTATATTGATCCCGAGAATTCGGTTTCATAGAAAATAAGCCTCTTAATACAAATTTCACCTTGTATCCAATAACGCCCTCTGGCTTAGCTAGCAAGAGGGCGTTAGTTTTTTTATGGCACGAAGCTTTTTATCAATTCAACATTGATACTAGTTGAAATTTGATTTCAAACTTATCTTTAATCATCTTATCACCTAAGCCATCAAAAAAAGATCCTGATCCATACTTGATATCCCATTTCGTTCTATCAACAGATAGGGTGGCATTAACTAAAAGCTGATTATTCTTAATCTCTAGTTTAGCCGGAAAACTAATCTCGTGACTAATTCCTTTAATACTCAGCATGCCTTTTACGGTATAATTTGATTCGCCAGATTTAGCTCCTGAGATAGCGTCGAACTGTGTTGCCTTAAAATTTGATTCTGGAAATTTTTCTACTGAGAAAAAATCATCAGACTTTAAATGTCCAACAAGCTTCTGATTATAAGTTGCATCTTCAATATCGGTACAGATAATAGTTGACATATCGATATTAATCTTTGCACTCACAAACGTATTGCCATCTAAAACGATTTCTCCATTCTTAAGGGAAATAACACCTCTATGCTCGCCTGAAACTTTCTTTCCGGTCCAGAACACCTTACTTTCTGATGCTTGAACTTTAAATTCCTTTACATTTTTTGCTGGCTGTTCAGCATCTACATTATTAATGAATAATAAACCCATCAATATAAATAATCCTATCTTTTTCATGTCTCTATATTTTTAATGTTTTGACATGACAAACATACGAGACCGCTAAGTCCGAAAAAATAAACTAGTTTAAGAAATGGAGGTCTTTTATTTTCTTTTTGCTCTTCTTGCCATTATCTGGCTGAGAAAAACAGGCGTAACACCTAAATAAGAGGAAATATGGTACTGTGGTAAACGCTTTATTAAATCAGGAAATTCAGTAATTAAATCTTCGTAGTTCTCTTCTGCAGTTTTTGAAAGTATTGAAACATAACGTTTCTGTAGAAAGATATAAGAACGTTTAAGCGATGATGCAATCTTAGAATAGTCGAACGTTAGGTTCCAAAATTTATCATCATCAATGGAGTACACACTACTATCCTCTAAAGCTTCAAGAAAAAATGAAGTTGGTTCGGGTGTTGCTAAGTCACCAATAATCTGACCTTCCTTGGCAAATAAAATATTAAACTCCTTACCTGAAGGATCTATGATATAGAAGCGTAACAAACCTTTCGAAACTATATAATGCTTAGTATTAACTTCTCCATTCGAAAAAATAAGCTCCTTTTTCTTAAAATGCTCCAGTTTAAAGGAATTCATAATACCCGTCTCCTCATCAGTAGTTAAAGGACGCTCATAAATTCTCTCAAAATATTTAGTCAGGAGATTTTCCATCATCAAGCTTTCAATTTATTAAATCTTTATCCAACTCCTTAAGTGCCGAGCAAGCAAAAACCAATGGGTACATATCTTCGTAATACCATAGCGAGGCAAAATAAAGCCCGATTGGCGTCGCCTTAATGTCATCCAAGTTTTCTGGAATAATTTCCATTAAACAATCGGCTGCTCGTTCCGCTAAACTAGCCTTACCACAGACCGCCATAGCTCTAAGTGCCAAAGAGGTTTCCTCTATGCTTGGAGGCAAATCCTTATCGCCTCCCCAACCTCCATGGTGGTGTTGAGTCATAGATAAAAAGCGAATGGCTTTTGCCATCATTTCATCTAATCCTTTATAACCCGCCTTTTTAAGCTCGGCCAATCCATATAAAACAATGGAGGTTCCGTATACTGGGTTTTGATGATGTTCTGCCAGCTCGTTACCAAACCAAAGTGGTGCAAACGAACCATCGCGATATTGAGCCTTGTTTAAGTAAGCAATGGCCTTCTTTATTCTTTTATCTATTTTCTTCTGAAACTTCTTATCGAATTTATCTTTCCAAACAACGAACGATTTAATCGCATGAGCTGTAATATCCGGACAAGAACAATCGAAAGGCAACTTTCCCCAACCCTTACAGAAAGTCGGAAATCCGCCATCCTTATTTTGTATGCCCATCAACCAAAGAATGCCATTCTTTACTGCTTCCAGAGAAATGGCCTCATCGTGATTCAAATGATGCAGAGCAATTAAAGCTCCCGAAGTATCATCAGTATCGGGCACACCGCCCTGTAAATCCGTCCAAGCCCAACCGCCTGGTTTTGTCTTGGTAAAAGGGTGTATCTTTCTATATTGCTGATCGAGAATATGAGTTTTAATTTCATCCTCAGAATTTATTTTTGCCAAAGCATCCTCACCCAAGGCATTTAAAGACAAACTACTCACCCATGTCGATAAATTGGTATCAATAGGCCAAGAACCATCTTCACGAATGGATTCGCCAAGAAATTCAGCTGCTTTTTCGCAAACCTCCAAACTCTTATAGCCAGCATCTGTCATACTCATGAGTACAAATGCAGTTAAAGGTGTTGCCTCAAGAAAGCCACCATTATCGGGCTGCTTCGCTTTCAAGACATTCAAAACTCGCTTTCGGCAAATTGCTCTAACTAATCGTCTAAAAGGACCTTTTCTTGAATTCACACTTCTCACCAAACCAATGGCGATTAAAGCAGGAATGGCATAACTCACCACTGAAAGCTTTAACCAACGAAACAATCTGTTTGAGAAAATAGCTAAGTGATAAGGTAGTTGCGGTACAAGTTTCCAACCCTTCTCTCCCAATCGACCTGAGATGGCACACATGGCCAAAATAGGCACTGAAAAAGTTTGATCGCTTTTGTAGTGTTCAAGTATAGCCTGACTAATCATTTCGGGCTCTACACCGCCGATTCGCTTTTCTAACCAAACTTTTGCATTTGCTATCGTTTCTTGATATCTCTCCTCATCTTCAACCAATGAGAATGATGCCCAAGTAAGTAGGGTTGTACTCATATTAGACTGAGATCTTATGGTATCTCCCCAGCCGCCATCGGGATTTCTATTGGCCATTAGCCAAGAAAAACCTTGATCTATATGCGAGCTATATTTTTCCTTATCGAATTGCCACAGAGCAAAAATAGCCAAGGCTGTTGAGAGTGCACTGCTCGATAAGCGTCCAGTCCACATCCCCTTTTCGTTTCGCAAGGACAGTATTTTATTCTCTAAGCTTTGAAAAAGTTCTTTCCTTTTCTCATTCATAATTCACTAGAATTAGATTAGTATCCCAATGCCCATTAAGGCATAATACGTATACTCAACATCACATGTCATATCGGCAATACTTCCGAAAAAGCCGCCTGACTCATCCCAATGCAAATTAATAAAATCGATAGACTTATCGGATAGTTCCTGTAAATTCTCCCCCGCTAGATAAAGAGCTAGTAATGCCGTACTTGTAGATAAAATATCGGCAATTGGCAATCCCAAAGCTGCTTTAAAACCTCCACGAGGCGTATAATTCTGCCTTAAATATTGAATAGAGGATCGATTCTCATCCTTATTCCCTGTCATAATAATGCCTGCTGCTGTTGCCGAACTCACACCCGATTCGGATGAATTATCGTTCGCAAAAGAGGCATCAAAACATTTTAATTCTTTAAGCTGATTTGTGATTGTATTTAGAACAGCATCTTCTTCATTCAAATCCTGGAAAAGTGTCCAAACCAGAAAAGAAGCATAGACTGTAGCTTGACCGGCTTGCTTCTTATTGTGATTGTATCCACCGTCTCTTGACTTATAGTCTTCAATTAAATCGAAGTAAGACTGGCAATCCTTCCTCAGCTTTTTGATCATACGCTTCATCACCAGTTTAGCGATGAAACCGTCAAAGTCTGAAACGTCAACCTTTAAATTAAACATCTGCTTTTGCTCTAGTACGAGCAGGAGGTAATAGCAACGGATGTAACACACCGCATGAATCAAATCTGTCTCCTGATTCTTATCCCAAGCTTCCAGATAGGTAAATTCTTTCTCTAAATCGAGTTTGATATCGTATGCAAATGCAAGTGTGTAACCAAATACCGAGTAATAGATATCAGGCTTCCCGGCTCTATCTTGAAAACCGCCTTTTTCATATTTGGCTTGATCCACAAATTGTCGAATTTGCACTAAAGCATCTTCACTCAACAAGTCTTTGGTTCTAAAAAGAGCTTTTAATATCTCCTGATTGCAATTTGTCATCCATTCAGAATTTTATTCAAAAGGCGAGTCAATAATATTTTAAGTGCAGGATTCTTCAAGTCTTTAATACTGCTTAAAGCAATCAGTTTGTAATCTTCTAACATCTGCTCAGCTTCTTTTATGCCTTCACGCAATTCTGGTTGCTGCCAAATTTCTTTCTTCTTTGCTCCATTACCCTTCTGAAAGTCCTTAAACCAAGCTTCCATTTTATCAGGATGCTCACTGTTTACAATAGCTGTTACCAAAGAAGGTTGAATGGTATTAAAAGCATTATCCAAATTAGCGAGATTGAAATCTTCCAAATCATCCTTAATCTGATAAGCTATACCTAAAGCTGAACTGTATGCCTTTATAACTTCCGCCAATTCGTCGCCAGCTTCAGAGATAATCGCTCCAAACTGCAAAGCCACTTCAAAAGCAGGTGAGGTTTTCAGGCTAAATATATTTATGATTTTCTCAACAGATAAAAGCTGCTTGTTTCTTCGCCAAAGCAATTCTTCACCTTGACCAATTGCCAAATCTCTATGTCCGTAAGAAGCTACTTTAATAAGTTTGCGTATGTGCTTTGCGCCCGATTCAGCTATCATCTGATAACCGTAACCTAGAACTAAGTCACCAATATTAATTGCTACAGAGGTATCGTATTGCTTGTGCAGAGTAGGTTTATCGTAACGCTCATCGTCATCATCCACAATATCGTCATGAACCAATGATGCCTTATGGAAACTTTCAATTGAAACAGCCAACTTCTGAATACTATCATCCAGCTTAGCCTCTGTTCCCATTAGTGTTTTATACACCGCCACCATAATTAGAGGTCTCCATCGCTTCCCTCCTTCAGCCAACCAATTAATTGATATTTGCGAGCTCTCATCATCACCTCCTATAATAGAATTCAACTGATCTTTCTCAAACCAAGTTCCAACTTCTGATCTTAAAGCTTCAATATTGATCCAGCCTCGCCAATTGTGTTCTTGACGAACGGGCAAAACCTCATTCAACCAAATATGATCGACCTTAGAATCCTTACAGTCGTTGTTATATAAGGGAATCGCAATAGATGGTACAGCTTCTTTCACTGCCAATGGAAATGATTTCTCAAATGAATGCAAACAACCTACACCTATTACACACTCAACTTTACCCGATGCCAATAAAGTCGTCACCGTAGTTGTTCCCTCACTAACTAATGTATGATAGCCCAATTCATCAGCCTGCGTTAAAATACCAGAAATATCGCATTTGCCACATTGTTCACAAAGTAAGCCTAGCTCATCAAATTCAGCTGGGCATTCAGTGGAATGGGCAATACATTTAGGCAGAAGTAAAATTCTTCGATTGAAAGGAATGCTAGAGACAATATCGTGCCATGCGTGATTGTTTATCATCACAGCCAATAATTTCTGAAACAAGAAAAGCTCGGGATGCTTCTTAATCAACTCACCCGAATGAAAGATCACTTCCTCTTCCTGTAAAGGTGGAATTAGATTTCTCTCCGCTGCATAATCACGAATAAGATCTCGAATCTGCTTCAGCTTTTCAGGTGACTGAGGTAGGCTATTACCCAAATTCCCTGAAGGATTATCTTTTCTTAATATCATTTTTCAATTAGCTAAATTGTCCGATTATTAGAATTTCCTCACATTTCAACTTCACTCTACTTCCGTTCAGTGAACGGGATCAGTTTGCGTTTATCCATATGCCCCGAACCCGAAGAAGGAATATTTCTTAGCAAAGCGATAAACAAAACTCTTTTCAGGAATCTCCTTACCTGGCATATGATGACCAGCACAAGGTCTCATCTGACTCAATTCATTAAAACCTGTATCTCTGTTCGAAGAATCATAAGCCCCAGAATCTTTCAATATAGTATTTAGATATTCAGGATCATCCAATAAAATACAACCCTGAGTTTTATCCGTAACTCTTGTTCTCATATTCCTAAGGAAGTCAGAATTCTCAATCACAGAATCTAAATTCTCTCCATTACCAATATTCTCCTTGGCAAATTGAATAGGTGGACAAAACTCAATATCTCCAAATGGATTAATGTGATGACTCAAACCAATAGCGGCAGGACATATGGCTTTACCTTCTCCATCCCAATAGGTATCGATAATCATTAGCGGTGCTTTCACACGAATATCAACCATGAATTGACGCAACTCCAAAATCTCCTCTTCCGAAAGAGCTAGTTCTGTTGTTGGACGCGCTCCCACTGGTCGATAAATGTAATACCATAAATAATGAACGCCTTTTTTGATACAAGCATTCACAAATTCTTCGCTAACGAGTTCCTTAAAGTTCGATTTACAAACCGAAGTCGCAACCCCGGTAAAAAGCTTGTTATTTACAGCAGCTTCAACACCTTTCATGGTTCTACCATAAACATCGTTGGCACCTCTCCTCACATCACTAACGTCTTTTAAACCTTCAACGCTAATCAACGGAGATACATTTCCCAACTGACGCATACGCTGAGCATATTCATCAGATAAAAGTGTACCATTCGTAAAGAGCTGGAAGTAACAGTCCGAGTGTTTTTCCATCACCTCAAACAAGTGAGGATACATTAAAGGTTCTCCGCCTAGCAAGCCAAAGAAATAAGATCCTTTCTTCTTTCCAGATTCAATCACATTATTGAGTGTATCAACATCCATCCCTTTGGATTTATTATCAATACTCACCCAACAGCCCTGACAGTTCAGGTTGCAATTATCGGTTAAAGAAATCATTAAAAATGCAGGAAATAACTCACCCTTTTTCAACCTCTTCTTATGTTTTGCCACAGTGCGCATGCCTTTCCAACCCAAGTTGTAAGCAATCTTCCACAATAAGCGGAAGTCCACTTGGCGCATTATTCTACTTCCTAATTTTAAAATCATTTTTCTTAATAAATTGGTGCTTCGCCCAAACCAGACTTCATTTTTTGGCTTGATCCAAAAAACGAAGCAAAAAAGATCAAGGCTGCTTTTAAAAAATCTTTCTTATTTGCCTCAAGCTTAAGTGCGGCCGGGTGATTTTCGAACAAGTTCTCAACTTCCCGGTCTTTCTAAAGCTTTCGTAAAACGAAAAATCTTTAAAAAAGAGGCCACCTTCTGATTTAATACCTTAAATAATTTTATAAATAAATCTTCTTATCGATAAAAACTCAGCAACAACTGTTCTTATCCGATCCTTCATCCTTGCAATTGCAATCACAAGCTTCCTCTTTCTTCTCTTCCTTTTCAGCTCCAGCACAGCAGGCTCTTTTTTCCTCTTCAGCCACTTTCAATTGTTCCTTTTTTAATAAAGAAGTCTTAAAGTTGCTACGTCGAGCACTTAGAACTGAATAAACATCATCGTTCTGAATTTGTTCCAATACATTATCTCCCGATAACATTTCACCATCTCCTCCATCGATAGGACTTTCCTGGTGTTTAGGGAAAATAATCGCGTTTTGCGGACATACACGAGCACAAGCTGGACACATATCTTTACAATTTGCCGATGCTGAAACAACAACACTGCCGTCATCTTCGACAGAGTAGACACTAAACAAACAGAAGTTTAAACATTTTCGACAACCATTACAGCGCTCATAGTCAATTACAGGATACCAAGGCTTCCACTCATCGGCATACTTAATTTTTAAAGCTTTGGGATTATCAGTCTTTACTGTCTCAACTAGCTTGTTACCATCCTCATCGTCGATATGATAATATTCGGTTTTGCTTTCTTTCATTTTCCTGCCTGTATTATCAATCAGGTGTTGCATGGCACGCGACTGACATCCAAAAACAAGAGCATCTTCAGCTGTATATAAACTTTCTAAATCATCTGGACTTTTGAGAACACTTCCGCAAAGATCTTCGATGTAGGTATATCCAATATTTTTCTCCTCCAGACTATGAATCAACCTTTCTACAGATTTCTTCTCAATCTTCCCATCTTTCTCACAACCGCAAATAAATATTTTCTTAGTCATCTTCAATAATTTGAATAATTAGAAATGAGATGTGAGATCAAAATCTCACATCTTATAACTTAGATTTATCCTTGTGCTTTTATATCGTAGGCCAATAAAACTTTACCATGACGAATGTACAAGATACCATTATTAATTACAGGTTGAGCAAAGTGTTCCTTCGTACCTTTCTTCACTCTAAACTGGCTTATGATCTCCATATTAGGCTCCGTTTTAACCAAAGCTACTTTTCCTTGCTCATTATAACAATACAATAGACCGTTGGCAGCAATGGTTGCGCCACGTCCAAATTTAAGGCTATCAACCATCTCCCCTGAAGTGGCATCAATAGCTTTCCATTTCTTTTTACGATGTCCCGATGCAAAAATCTTATCATTCACTTTTACAGCTCCACCCATAATATTATCAAGCTTCTTATTTCTCCAAACCTCAGTAATCTGACTTCCGTCCTTAGAAATTTCAAGCTTAACCGTTCCGTTACCACAACCTGCCACATAATAAAGGTGACCATTTTCGTAAATAGGCGTATTACCATGAATATCGCAAAGTGTATCTTGCATATGAGACCAAAGCAATTTACCTGTTGTTGATTCTAAGCCAAAAAGTGCGTTATCAGAAAAAGTAACCAATACATTACGAGTAGGAAATTCTAATATTGTAGGCGAACAGTATGCAGGAACCTCACCAAAAGCTTTGTTAGTCCATTTTGTTTCACCTGTAAATCGGTCTAAAGCAACAATATTAACATCCTCGCCACCTGGAGCACAATACACTAGGTCGCCATCAATTTCAAGAGATTGCGAATAGCCGAAACGTGTATTCTTCCCTTTAAACTTTTCAATCATATTCAAGCTCCACTTCTTTATACCAGTCTCAGAATCTATGCATGCTATATCACCCATACTCGATGCAACATATACCAAACCATCAACTACAGTTGGTGCAGATCGGCTTCCAATATAATTCTTCATCCAATCTTTACCGAATTCAGTTTTCCAAACCATTGTTCCCTTTAGATCGAAAGCAATAAGATAAGCCAAACTATCAATTTCTCCGTTGACAAAAAGCTTATCATCAGTGATCACTGGCGAACCATATCCATTACCGACTTCATCGTTCTCCCATAATAAGTCAGGACCATCTGCTGGCCATTCTGTCAAAAGATTAGCTTCATCGTAAATTCCAGTTCGGTTTTCACCACGCCATTGACTGACTTCTTTCTTTTTTGAGGTACATGAGAAAAATAGTACCAAACAGATTACTAAACTTAGATTTTTCATTGTTCTTTCAGTTCGTTATTGATTTGGGTCGGTTATTCTTTGAAATATTTATTGGTGTATAATTTGGTGTTTTATTCTTCTTTTAAACTTTCTATTAAATTCCGTCTCATGGCAAACTTTGCCGGTATATATATTGAGATTACAGCAAAAACCAGGATGGCTGACGTCACTTGCAATACAAATCCCAATGGCATACTAAAGGCATCAGAAAATAGAGAAGGTAACATGCCAACTCCAGCAGCAAATGCTCCACTCACCAAGCCAACAACTAATAAAAATAAGTTCTCAAGCATAATCAGTTTAAAAATATCATTCTGTGCTAAGCCAATCGCTTTCAAAAGAGCCAACTCCTTTTTACGCTCAAGCATATTTCTAAGTAGAACGATACCTAAACCTAAAGTTCCTATCATTACTCCCAATGCTCCCAGCAACATGAACATGTTTAGATACGTATTCTCTACAGAATAGAAAGCTGCCAATCGATCATTAGCCTTCTGAACAATTAGTCCATAGTCTTGCAAATCGTCTTCTAATATTTTAATCTGCTCTTCATTTTTAAGATCTGCCAAAATCAACTTTGCTCCACTTACCGATGGGTAGTGTTTCTGGAAGTTTTGATCGGAGATTAAGATATTACCTTGAAATATGGAATTATTCAAGCCTCCAACTAATAGTAGTTTGATCGTTTTTCCGAATTCGTTCTTATATAAAAGCGTATCGCCAACAGCTTTTTTCAAGCCCCAAACAATTACCGTTTGGTCTGCTATAGCTGGAACAACCTCTTCTCCTAAATCTTGATTCAAAGCCATCCATGGATGTTCCTTATCTACTGATTCATGTAAGCTAGCGAATGAAAATGCTGATCGCTTATCTAAAATCTCTGATTTAAATCCAAGAACTCTTGGACGTTGAACCTGATTCAAATTCAAACAAGAAGCATCATCACCAGCCAAACTTCGGAATTGAATAAAATCATCTGAGTTATTTGTTATATCATCTGATAAAGCAAGCTTCTCTTTCCCCGAATCTGTATTAACATCGTATAGAATTGGCAGCGTACTTTCTATCCAATACTTATAAGCTCCTGTTCCCGATGTAGCTATATTCTCAGTATCGGCAAAAGTCTTGCGATTGGCTCCTGTAATCATCACTGAAAAACAACCCAATGCCAAAAGGATTACCGTCGTTAAGCTACGCCCCTTATTTCTCGCAGCGTTTTTAATTGCCAATTCAATTATAGTTGGTACAGACTTGCTGTTCTTTTCATCCTTAATGATTAAGAAATAGTAGAAAAAAGCAAAACAAGCCATCATTAACAAGCCACCTGACGACATCAACAACTCAGCATTCAGTATCTCAGAGCTTGTAAAAGTATAAACTGTGATGAGCAGTGAGATCACTAAGGTAAGAATGGCAATCAGAAGAGTAAGTCCTTTCTTCTTTCTTGGATTCGAACTGACTTGCGTGTTTTGAATTAAACCAACGACTGATCGTTTCAAATTCTTTTTACTCACAAAATAAATAGAGATCAAAGCAACCACCATTCCTGATATCGCTCCAATAAATAAGGTTTGGGTTTGTACATGCAATTGAATCATATTGGTGCGAACCACGTCTTGCCAAACCGAGTTCAAGCCCCAAATAATGGCTTGATTGTAGGCAATTCCAATAATACTTCCAAAGACACCACCCAACACAACAGTTGGCATAGATTCTAAAAACCGGATGCTCAATATTTTTTTATTGCTAAAGCCCAATCCCTTTAAAATCCCAGTTTCCTGATTTCTATTTTCAAGATTTAAAGCATATATCAATAGCGTAAGTAAAATTCCTGCAGCAATAATAAAAAAGCTTAAGCTTAGGAACAACTCTCCAAAATCGACCATATTACTGGCAGCACTATCGCCCTGATTGCGAACTGAAATAAAACTTAGATTCAGCATAGAAGGGTGCAGACGTTCCAAGATCTTTGCTTCGATCTGAATGGCAGAAAGCTCATCCTTATGAAAACGAAAAGCCGTGTATTGTCCATATTTATTACTCCACATATTCAAAGCGCTTGACATGCCTATCATCGCTTTAGGAGTTCCCTTATATTTTTTCCAATAAGCCTCATCCTTATCACGAATCTTTGTGAAATCGATAGGAATACCTGCATCCCAATCGTTACAAGAACCTGCATTTGATAATCCAGGGAAAGAAGGCATCATGGCTTTATCCAATTTCTTCGTTTTCTCAGAGAAGATACCAGTCACCAAAAACTCGCGACTTTCGTCTTCCAAAGATCGCATGGGGCCAATCACAAAATAATCTAATTTTAAACTGTCACCAATCTTTAATTTCAGGTCTTTTGCCAACCAAGAACTGATATGTATTCTATCATTTCGAATATCAGAAAACATATCTTCCTTTTCAATTGCCGTAACAAATGAATAAGGTGTTTTTCCCGACTTCGATTCTATGCCATTCACAAAATAGCTGAGCAAGGCATCCTTTGGCAAACACATTTTCTGAATTTCATTGGCAATAGGTTCATCAATAAAAATTCGATCTGAGCTCAACTCATAAACAGATTGTGCTTTCAAATCACTAAAATGTAAACCCGCATCAGCCAATTGCCATTTTCTTGCCAAAGCTGTATTCAATTCAAGCTCGGTCAAGCCTTCTTCTTTACTACTTGCAAGCAATAAATTCGCTTTCCCCAGCAAATCCATTTCCTCAGATAGGAATTCGCGTGAGATGAAAATATTAAAGGGAGCCACTTGATTGCTTCTCAAACTAAAACGTCCAAGATCCTTATCTCCATAGATAGCCTTAACTTTTAATCGAAGTGCGATTGTTTGATCTTCATCGGATACAAAAGGAGCATTTACTGGAACCAAGTTCGCTTTCTCTAACCTCAGTAAGAATTCACTTCCTTCAGCCAATAACAATTTCTCAGCAAGATTCTCAGAAATTGCAACCTCATCTTTTTTCAATTCGCTTAGGGCACCTACAGCAAAATCTGAAAATGATTGATCTATTCCATAAACATGAACGCCATTCACTCGGCTTTGAGATTCTGACTCAATAGCCAATCCTTTTACATTTAAAACAGGAGAAACCTTTATACCTAATTCCTTAGAAATATCATGGGCTAATTCTGCTCGAACAAATCGATCGCCAGTAGGCATTGCGAACTCAACCTTTCCCAAACGCAAATCGACTAGAGTATGTAAGCTTTTTTTTACTGAATCGCCAATAATCAAAGCTCCCGTTAGAACAGCTGTACTGATTATCGTTCCCAATAAAACGGCTAAATGCTGCTTTCTGAAAAACCAAAGACTCTTTAATATGTATTGATAGATGCTCATATTCTAATTCTCAATTTCTTGAATTTTCCCATCTTCAATACGGCAAACTCGATTCATATACTGAGCCAATTCTTCAGAATGCGTTACGACCACTAAAGTAACTGCTTGCTCTTCGTTAATCCTTACAAAAAGTTTCGCTAACTGCTCTGCACTCGCCTTATCTAATGATCCTGTTGGCTCATCTGCCATTATAAGTTTCGGTTGATGAATGAGTGCTCTAACTACAGCAGCACGCTGACATTCCCCTCCCGACATTTGTCCTGGACGTTGATGAATCTGATTCGACAATCCAACAAATTCCAATAAGTCCAAAGCTCTTTTCTCCGCTTCTTTCTTTACAGCTTTATCTTTTTCTGGAAGATAAGGCAACAAAACATTCTCAAGAAGACTTAATTGCGGCAATAGGTGATGAGATTGAAAAACGAAGCCAATTTTCTTATTGCGAAATTGAGCTAATTGCTCCGATGTGTAGCTAGAAATTTCTTCTCCATCGAAGTTCACGCTTCCTGAGTTTGGAAGATCAAGTGAACTCATAACATTTAGCAATGTGCTTTTCCCTGATCCCGAAGGTCCCAAAATCGCAATACGATCTCCTCCTTCGATTTCTAGTGAAAGCTCATTAAGAACTATTCGGCGAATAGCCGTTTCTGGCACTTCATAATATCTTTTGATATTTTCGAGTTTCAGCATCTCTTCTTTTTTATTATTCTATTTCTTTCCAAAGGCATAAATACGACCATCCATAGAAGTCACAACAATCATATTATTGACTACGGCTGGTGTAGAAACAATTGCTCTCCCTATTTCATAAGACCAAATCTTCATTCCTGTTTCCAAATTTAACTGATAGATTCGTCCATCGCCAGAGGCAATTAAAACAGTCTTTTTTGTAATCACAGGCGAACCTTCAATTTTACCTTTGGTTTTATATTTCCAAATAAGATCTCCTGTATTCTTATTATAACAATACACCACACGATTCTCAGCACCAATAATCACTTTGCCTTTATTTACAGATGGAGAACCTAAAAATGAAATGCCACCTTCCTTTTGCCAGAGGATTCTTTTAGCTTTTAAATCAGCACAGTAAAATAGGCCATCGTAGTTTCCAAAGTAAGCCTTTCCCTTATCAAGAGCAGTGGATGATGCAATATAAGACCCTGCATTCAAGGTATCTTTCACTAATCCAGTTTTTACATCTACCTGATGGATGAAACCATCGCAACCGCCAAATACGGCAATCTTTCCATCGCAGGCAGGAGCGCCGTTGATATAATTGTTAGACTCATATTTCCAGAGGCCTTTTCCCGATTTAGCATCAACACAATGCAGGAAGTAATCGTAGCTGCCAAAAAGGATACGCTTCTTTTTCTCTTCAGGTGAATAGAACCATGAGGCTGAACCTGAAATTTGTCCTTCAGTAATGTATTCCCATTTCTTTTCACCAGAACTTGCGCTCAAACAAAAGAATTTCCCTTCAAGCGAACCAAAATAAAGATTACCATCCAAGTATAAAGGAGCAGCTTCAACCGATGTTTTAGCATCGAATGTCCATTTTAATTCCCCATCTTTTGAAATGGCGTACATTTTTCCATCATTAGAGCCCACAAAAACAGTCCCATTGCTAATAATAGGTGACGACTTAATCGCATCACCTGTTTTATAGGTCCACAGCAATTTAGGCGAGGTAGGTATTTCAGCGGAAGTACAACCTTTCAGCTCAGAATTACCTCGAAAAGCTAACCAGTTGTTAGAGTTTTGAGCTATGCCTGTAAAGCCTAGACAGATGAATATTGAGAATAATATTTGTTTCATATTATAACGTTTCTTGGCAACATCACTCAGATAACTTAAAATCTATTTCAAAGCCAAAGCGCCTGTTGGGCAAACCTCAGCACATTTATGAGCGGTTTGAGTTAAAGCTACAGATATATTTTGATTGAAGGGCACAGCCATTTCCACATCAAATCCTCTTCCTATAAAAGTTAGGCCTGTCAATTCCTTATTTCTTTGTGCAATTTCAACACACAAACCACATTTAATACACTTCTCTGGTTCGTAAACAATACTCTCGTGATTAAAATGCTTCTTTAGCGTTTCTCTATCACCCATCAAGAATTTTCTTCTATCTGCCTGATACGTTTCAGCACAATCTCGGAGTTTACAATTATCGATCTTTCTGCAATCGCAATGCAAACATCTTGCAGCTTCAGCCATGGCATCAGCCGTATTCTTTATATCCTTTCTACTCCCTTCAGCTGATTCCTTAAGATACTCTAAGGCTTCTGTTTGGCGGAGAACACCAAAGCGAGAATTAAATTTTCGCTTGCTTACTTCAATCTCTTGTCCGTTTAAAAACAGATTCGCTGATTGAGCCAAAGCCTTACCTTGAGCCAAAGCCTTTACAGCCATTTTTTGCAAGCGAACAACACTTCCACCAGCAAACACATCAGGCAAGTTGGTTTTAAAAGCCTCTTTTTCTCCCTTAAAATCGAGATTCAATTTAGCTATTTCATCCGAATTTGAGCCACTTGCGATAATCAAAGCATCGAATTCTTCTCGAATGGATTCAAAATTATCTGAGTTGACTGGTGAATTAAGCTTAATCTCTAAACCTAATTTTTGAAGAATTGCAATTTCAGAATCCAACACTTCACTCGGCATTTCACTTTTAGCAATTACAGCTTGAAGTGTTCCTCCAATTACAGAGTCTTTCTCAAGAAAAGTGCACTGATGACCTGATTTTAGAATATGATAGGCTGCAGACAAACCAGTAAGTCCAGAACCAATTATGGCAATTTTCTTACCGCTTGCCTCATTCACTTTTGGTAGATATTTATTTTCTGATTCTTCAGCACTTGTTCTTTTTAGTATGCATATAGACACAGGCTCATCTACATCTTTTCTTCTGCATACTTTCTCGCAAGGTGCAGAGCAGATATATCCTAAAATATGAGGAAGAGCAATTTCTTCTTTTACAACTTTAAGAGCTTCATTGAACTTACCTTGTGCAATGAAACGATTCATTTTAGGGATATCCATAAAAGCAGGGCAAGCCACTCGACAAGGCGCTTCACAATCACCAACATGATCACTCAGTAAAAGTTCAACCGCTTCTCTTCTTGCATCGAAAACTTCAGCATCTTCACTTGCCAAGTTCATACCATCAACAACCTTAGTTCCACAAGATGGCATCATTTTACCTGATTGCATATCCTTAACCATACAAACCATGCAGGTTGGATGATTAGAACATCCATCCAAGTAACACATTGAAGGAATGTAAATACCTGCAGATTCAGCAGCTTTTAAAACCGTTGTCCCTGCAGACACCTCTATATCTTTATTGTCAATTTTAAGTTTTACCATAATCTCCTTCTATCGTATTACTACTGCATCAACAGGACAAATTTGCCTGCAAATATCACACTTAATACAAAGCTCATTATCGACTTTATGTAATTCATAGGGCTTTGCTTCAATCGCATCAACCGGACAACGTTGTGCACACTTCGTACAACCTGTACACTCGTCTTCGATTTCATACTTAATCAGATCTTCACATTTTCCTGAAGGACAAGTACCCTTGATATGAGCTTCATATTCGTGTCTGAAATATTTAAGAGTTGACAGAACTGGATTTGGTGCTGTTTGTCCCAAACCACAAATACTTCCTTTCTTTGTATTGATGGCTAATTTCTCTAGCAAATCTAAATCCTCAAGCTTCCCTTTTCCTGACTTAATCTTATCCAGAATTTCAAGCATTCTTCGGGTTCCGATCCTACAAAAGGTGCATCGTCCACAAGATTCCTCCTGAGTAAATGACAAGAAATAGCGAGCAATATCAACCATACAATCCGATTCATCGAGAACGATTAGCCCTCCTGATCCCATCATGGCTCCTACTTCTTTCAAAGAATCAAAATCAATAGTTGTATCAGCCATCGAAGCAGGAATACAACCTCCCGAAGGACCTCCAATTTGAACAGCCTTGAATTTCTTCCCATCAGCAATTCCTCCGCCAATTTCTTCTACAATCTGACGAATTGTAATACCCATTGGCACCTCAATCAATCCACCCCTATTTATTTTTCCTGCCAAAGCAAAAACCTTGGTTCCCTTACTTTTTTCTGTTCCAATCTTATTAAAATCATCCGCTCCATTTCTTAAAATCCATGGAACTAATGAGAAAGTCTCAGTGTTGTTGATAAGGGTTGGCTGATCCCAAAGTCCTTTTTCTGCTGGGTAAGGCGGACGTAATTTTGGAATACCACGTTGTCCCTCTATTGAAGCAATTAATGCTGTTTCTTCACCGCAAACAAATGCACCAGCTCCTTCGAAAATCTCCATATCAAATGAGAAATCAGAACCGAGAATATTCTTTCCCAGAATACCATTCTGTCTGCAAATCTTAATGCCTTCTCTGATACGCTCAACTGCTAAAGGATATTCAGCACGTATATACAGTCGTCCCTCTGTAGCACCTACAGCATAGGCGCCAATAATAATCCCTTCAATCACACGAAATGGGTAGGATTCCAAAAGCATCCTATCCATAAAAGCGCCGGGATCACCCTCATCACCATTACAAATAATATATTTCTTTTCAGATTGAGCTTGCTGAACCAAACGCCACTTAATGGCTGATGGAAAACCAGCACCTCCACGGCCTTTCAATCCGCTTTTCTCAATTTCATCTATAATCTGATCAGGATTCATTTCTTTCAAACACTTTTCCAAAGCTTGAAATCCCTCTTTACTCTTATATTCTTCAAAATCTGAAGGACGAATCTCACCTCTATATTCGGTTGCGATATTGATTTGCCCCTTCAGGAATTCTGCAATTGGTGTGTCTTGTTCATTAGCACTATAACGTGCCGATGCTTGTGGAATATCAGTAAAAGTTAAATTCTCTGCGTAATTATAGAATTTACTTTTGAAACGATTCATGAAACTATCGGACTTAAAATGCTTTTGAATAATATCTCTAACATCTTCCGATTTTAGCTTGGTATAATAAACAGCATCCTCACCCGGTTTATGAATCTCCATCATGGGCACTTGATTACACACCCCAACACACCCAACTTGTTTCACATCCACATTGATTCCGCTGGTATCCAAGGTTTCTTCTAAAGCCTCTTTTACTCCCGAACTGCCACTGGCAATACAACAAGAACCTAATCCTATTCGAATTTCACCTTGCGGTAAACCTTTTTCTGACAGTGTTCTCACTTTTTCTTCGCTCTCACTTCCTTCTTTCAATAGGAAATCTTCCAGAACATCTCTTACCGTTCCTGTCTCCACATGACCATAAGTCACATCGTCGATTTGAACAACAGGAGCTAGCGTACAACAACCTAGGCAAGCTACTTCTTCAAGCGTAAACTTCTTCTGCACATCGGTATCTGAATCCTCAGCTAATTTTAATTCTCTACGGAATGCATCGTAAACCTGTCCTGCGCCTTTCACATGACAGGCTGTACCTACACACACACGAACGATATGTTCACCTACCGGCTGGTGTCGGAATTGAGAATAGAAAGTCGAAATACCCGAAATCTGAGCCTGCGTAATATCGGTGATCTTACAAACTCGCTTCAAAGCCTCTTCCGGCAAATAATTTAATTCTGATTGAATGGCTTGAAGAATAGGAATAACTTTCTCAGAAGTCTTTCCCTTTTCAGAAACAATTCTATCTACAATATCCTTTATATTATTCTCCATTACTTTCCAATACAATAAAGATTCTTACCCGCTCGAATATATATATGACCATCTGCAAATGCAGGTGTAGAATCTGATTTCTCCCCCAACTTAGATGTTGCGATAGAAACAAATTCTTTATCCGCTTTGAAAATATGCATGGTACCTGCTCTGTCTAACAGATAAATTTTGTCATCGACCAAAATTGGCGATGCATAAAAACCGTTATCAAATTCCTGTTCCCAAAACAATTCTCCCGATAGAGCATCATAGCAAGCTATAAGACCGTATGAGGTTACGACAAACAAATATTTATCTGTGGCAATAGGACTAGGTACATCTGATAAATAATCATAGGCTTCCCAAAGCACTTCAGGCTGAGCACCTGTTTTTATCGCAACCAAGCTGGCATATTCGTTAAGCGCAAATACAATTCCGTTAGCATAAGCGACTGATGGGCCAACTTCACCCGTAATACAATCTAACTTCCACAATTCTTCACCGGTTTGAGCATCGTACGAAGCCACACAAGGATCAGATGCTAAAATCACCTCAACACGACCGCCATTCTTTACAATCACTGGCGATGCCCATGAGACTTTCACTTTTCTATCTGTACTCCATATTTGATCGCCAGTTTTGGTTGAAAGAGCCATCACTTTACCCGATTTCTTATGATCGTATTGAACGATTAGCTTATCTTCAAAAACAACAAGGGAAGATGAATGTCCATAGTGATTATCAGGCACACCTAAGTTCTTAGACCAAACCTGTTTCCCTTTCATATCAAGTGCAATCAAGTCACCATTAGAAAAAATGGCGAACACTGATTTCCCATCAGTACTAACACTTGCTGCAGCATGACCTGTGTCTGGTGTTACTTCCGGAGCTGCAGCTGATCCAGCTATATCTTTCACATCAGCAGTCCATAGTAGTTTACCCGAATTTTTATCGTAGCAATAAACTTGTTTTTGATTGGCATCTGCTCCTGAAAGGAATAACTTATCGCCCCAAATAACAGGTGAATTATAGGCATGCAATGCTGTTTCAACTTTCCACTTAATATTCTTACCACTTGCTCCATCCCATTCGGTTGGGACATTTTTCTGATAGCCAATCCCATTTCCTCCAGGTCCTCTGAAAGAAGGGAAGTTTGCCATCATAGCTTTTGTAGGGTATTCACCTTCATACTTCTTAAGCGAGGCTACAGCTTTCTTTTCAACAGGTTTTTCAGCTATTTCAGTCTTAGTCTCTTTTTTCACCTCAGACTCCGATACCATTACCTTTTCAGGCTTTTCAACTTCCGCCTTCTCTGTAACAACAGGCTTAGCTACTTCTTGCTCTGCTTCAGGTGCAGCTTTCACTTCACTAGCTACTGTTTCTGATTTTGCAATTTTAGCCGCATCAGTAAAACGTGTGCCCAAATCCTTATGCGTAACAAAAGCCAGAATCAGAGTTACTACAATCAAAACTGAACCTCCTATGCTCACCCACTTTCTAGCATTTTTTTGATACTGGATAATATTTTGTTGATAATCCTCATCAACCGATGGCAAATTCTTCTGACCCATTTTCATGACTTGCATGGCAATTATCATGACAATGATAGAAAGCAATAGGAGATAGGCTCCTGTTCGAACTTCCCATTGATTCGTAAAAAAAGCTTTTCGAACCAACAAATCCATCTCTCGGATTTGCTCACGAAGTTGTGCATCATTGGGGTTTTCGTTCAATCGCTCAACCAAAGTATTAATCACTTCAGTATTGACAGGATCAACCTTATTAATTTGCAAGTAATTGACAATTACCATAGCACAAATTAAAATGGCAAAAACTCCCGATACAATGGCAACACCCCGCCAAAGAGGAAGATTTACAGGTTTATTTGAAAATTTTGTGTCCATATTCTATCTAATTCCTTAATCAAATTTATTTTTCAACAGGGCAATATTTTAAACAGCGAGCACAACTAACACATTCAGCTTTGTCTGGCGTATAGTCTTCGCGATATTTAAACACAGATAAGCTTGATAAGGTTAGGCCAAACACCAAACCTAAAAAGCTTCCTAACACCCAAGATCCAATATAAAACTGCTCCACAATTACAGCAGCCTCTGAATATAATTCTTCAACAGGTGTTCCTGCCGATTTAAAAGCCTCGATTTCTACACTTGGCAACATAGAATCTGCCTTAAAGAGCATTAATTCATTTGCTAAACGAACCTTGGAATTCACTTTGGCTAAATTTTCATGGAAGTTTGAAAGTGTCCAAGCTCCAAGAATCATTAAAACAGGAATAATCAAGCTTAACTTTATAAATCGTTTGGTTGCTGACGGTCTATCTTCCATCACCTTAACAGGAACAGGTTTATTAATTGCTCCCAGTGGGCAAGAATCTTCACACAAACGGCACTGAATACATTTATTGGGTGTAATCGTTAGATGATGTTTCGAGAAACGACTCATCCAGTTAAGTAAAACGCCATATGGGCAAAAGAACCGACAATAAGGTCTTGCTACAAAGGCACTCAACACAAGAAAAATTGCTCCTATGCTAAACATGAAAAAAGTGGCATCGAAACGATAAATCCCTATAAAAGGATCGTATCTACATATAATAAAATCGGTAGCCGTAGCAGCGTATAAAACAGATAAACTTAAGTAGATATAGGGTATTAAACCCAAAACTTTCTGCAACCAGGTTTTCATTGTAACCGGACGCAATAATAAAACATCCTGAATAGCTCCCAAAGGACAAACACCAGCACAAAATGTTCGTCCGAAAAACAAGGTATAAACCAGTGGAATAACAAAAAATGCAAGTGCAGATAATGGGATACTATATTCTGGTTGAAAAAGTGCTAAGGTTACATTTTGTAACGATCCTACAGAACAGACACAGCCCTCACGAAAGAAACCAAAATAAAGTATAGAAAATACTGAAACAGCTAGTACACCTCTTCGCGATCGTTTCTTTAAAATCAACCAAGATATTAAGGAAAGTGCTGCTATTAGAACAATAACATCAAACCAAGCAAAGAAATCCGATCTTGCTTCTGGCATTGAAGTGACTGGTTGTGTGTAACCCGATTCAAACTCTGGTTTTGGGAAACGTTGCTGTTGTGCAAATAGAGGGAAACCTGAAGTCATTAATAAAATGAACATAGCCAGCATGGAGACAAGCTTTTTTATATTCCAGGTTTGTGTTAAATATTTAAAAATTTCTGACATTAAGAAATCTGTTTAAGGTATTGAAATGGGTTATCCTTTCTTTTCTTTTTTAAAGCCTGAGAACTTATAAGTTTCATCCGACCTAACTCGCGAAAAAGCATCAGAAGGGCAATCTCGTGCAATGGCACATTGGTTACAGTTCACGCAAATATTATGACTCACCTGCAATTGCAGAGATCCGTTACCAAATGCACCACATCCCTTTACACATTTCCCACAACCAATGCATAAATCTTCAACAATTTCATATTCGAAAAAAGGATCTTCGATATATTTTCTTTTAATTGCGCCAGTTGGGCAAAGTTGATTCTCCGCTCCCGTAGTAATATTCTTCACATTCGGTCTTAGATAGCCACCGCATAAATCACAGTAACCACACATATCGTATACGTGAATGCACTTCACTGCTGATGGCGTCATCACACAAGAAGTAGCACAACGTCCACATTGCGTACATTTTGTGGTATCAATTTGCCAAAGCGTATTTCCCGATACTGTTTTATGAGCCAAAACTCCCGTTACGCCAACCAAACTTGCCCCAGCCGCGAAACGAAAACAGGTATTTATAAAATTTCGTCTATCCTTCTTCCCTTTTTTTTCCATTCTTCTACAAATTATTGTATCGAATTTTTCTTTCTGTAATCTATACCATCAGGTAAAGTACAACCTTTTACTTTCTTACAATTTCGGCATACAAAATCGAAATCACAGCTACCTTCAGAATTCACACTTCTATAAAGCATCGTTCCTGAAAAAATAGCTAATGCACTTAAAATAGTTCCTCTGCCAATATTGTGTATAAATGTTCTTCTATCCATTTTGGTTTATTCTGTTCCGATTTTATTTCAATTCAAAAATTCTCACCTGCTTTCGCGATGGATCTAAAACGAGTATTCTATCATTAGAATCAACAGCCAAATCCAAACCTGCAGTTCCTGCATCGAACTGAGATGGAGCGGCCACAACAGATTTAAAATCGCCCGATGGCAAATGAATCTTTATTCTTTCCAAGCCTTTTTCACTGGTCACAAACGAACCATCGGATAACATGGCTACATGGCTTGGATTACAACAGCCTCCAAAACCATCAACTTGCATTGAAGTTCGCTCCCATGTTGATATCAAATCTCCTTTATCATTATAAGCCTCTAAAGCATGGCGCCCTGGATTCACAACCCACAACTCACCTTGTCTGCCCAACATGAGATCAAAATAAGGACTCGGGATCACAAAGCCACGAATTCCTTTTTCAAGATTCTTGCCTCCAATTTCCTTCACTTTCTTACCGTCAATAGAATATTCATGCACAATTTTCTGCCCGGCATCAGCTATATAAACAATTCCTTCCTTCTCAACCAAACTACTGATGTAAGCATTTTTACCTTTCACAAGGAAACTATTATTTAAGCCACCATTGGGCTTTCTAATATCTATTCGATTGCCAACACCCAGTAGGATATTGCCTGATTCAGTTACATTCACGCAATGCGCATCGCCACGAACTTTCATACTCGACTTAAATTCCCCATTCGATTTGAATACCCACAGCTTGTTTCTTCCACTCACATAAATATTATTCTCATTATCTAAGGCTAATCCAAAAATGGCTTCTCCATCAATTTTAAATGATGCCGTTTCCTTATAAGCAATCAAACTTGAATCAACTTGCCTGAGTTCATCCAAATTGTACTCATAGATATTCTTTTGTGATTTTGGTTTTTCTAAAAACAAATCGCCAGCAATTAATCCTACCAAAAGAAGTAAGAGAACTACAGAAAAAATTAAGCCTAGTTTGTTCTTCATAATCAAAAGTTAATTGGCACGTAAATCAATACAAAGCATATGTTTTGAGTCTCGCATCAACAATCGCCCATCGGTTATCACCAAAGGTCCCCAGGCATCATGTCCATCAAGAATTTTAACCTTATCAAGTAATTCAAACTTTTTAGTTGTTGCTCTGGCAATAGTCAGTTCACCATTATCTTTTAGTATAAAAAACTTACCATCCGCTACAAGATAAGGTCCAAGACCAAAACGGTCTGTTTTCCCACTGGTCCAAAGAATCTTTTGGCAATCATTAGGATCAGAACAAACAAATTGATTTCTCATAGCACCTGCATCCTTGGGAAGAATCGTAAACATTTTCCCTTTATATATCAGTGGTGTTTGTTGCTCCGATGCCATTCCATCCTTAGGCTTATACTTTTGTAAAGTTTCAACTTGATAGCTTTGTCCATTCTTCTTCACTTGAAAAAGAGCTCCACCAGCACCATAACCGGCCGTCATAAAAATTTTGCCATTGTCGAAAATCACAGGAGAAGGCGCAACTACAGATGGTGAGAAATCTTTCGTTTTCCATAGAATCTGACCTAAATCATCGCCCTCAGCCGAAACACCACAAATCCCACCAACAGCAGCATAAACCCACATCTTTTTGCCTTCCAAAACCATAGGCATGATAGAAGAGTGTGACATTTTCCAATTATCAGGATTCGGTGTTTCCCAAAGAATCTCACCTGTTGCACAATCCACTCCAATCATCAGAGCTTTACCCCCAGGTGCGATTATTGCAACATTATTATCGATGATCGGACATTGTCCGGTATACCAAAAAGGAATTTCAGATTGATATTCTTTGACCAAATCCAATCCCCACAAGAAATCTCCTGATTCGGGATGCACACACATCACATGGCAACGTGGTCCCATACTAACAAGATACTTATCGTTGATAGCAGGAACAGTTCGTGACATTCCATGATTCCTTTTAACATGAACTTTATAGGAACGCTTCCAAATTTCTTCACCACTTTCCAAAGAGAAGCATCGAAGTGCATCTGCTTTTTTCACCTCATCGTAATCGAGAATGTATACCTTACCATTATATACGACAGGAGCGGCGTGCCCTTCACCCAAATCATGTTGCCACATAATTTTAGGTTCTGGTCCAATTTTATCAACTAGCTTGACTGTTTCTTTAGATACATTGTCAAAATTAGCTCCTCTAAACTGTGTCCACTTACCTGTTAACTCAGAAGTATGCTCAATATATGACTTGAATTTCTCTCCAATTGTAACCTGATCAACAGATGCTTTATCTACAGCTGGACGATTATCTAAACCTGGTGTGCTAGCTACCAAGTCTTGAACAGGATCATAGACTAACCATGAAATAAAAATTGAGATCGCTAGAAGCGAAGCCAATCCGATAATAATATTTGAAGATTTTTTATTCATTTAATTAGATCTAGGCTTTAATATTATAGGCCATCAGTGCATCTTCGTGACGAACATATAAAACACCATCTTTAATCACCAAATGTGACCAGTGTGGTCCTTTCCCAAGAGGTACTTTAAAAGTGCTGATGACTTCAAATCCTTCAGGACTTGCTTTTGCCAATGCGATATTCCCACCTTTTTCGTCGTAACAATACAACATACCTTCTGCAGAAATAATCGACCCCTTATTCTGCCACTCTGTCTCGTACATCGCCTTACCAGTTTCCCACTCAAGGCAAATCCATTTACCCATTCGGTTGTGCTCCCAATTGGCTCCATAAACGTAATCGCCTAAACGAACGGCACCACCATGATGAACGTCTAATAAAGAATCAACATAGGCCAACTTTACCGATGAAGCATCTTCACTCAAGTCGAGCATTACAGATTTGTGATCGTAGCCATTGGTTACAAATATTTTCCCTTGGTGATAAAGTGGCGTATTAGTTTGAATATTGGCTTTCCACTCTCCACCTGCATATTTTGCGTAATCGAATGTCCAAATGATCTCACCAGTCTCCGGATTCACACCTATAATATTATTCTCAGTAACCGTAACGATCAGTTTCTTTCCGTTTCTATCGACCATTAGTGGCGATACATATCCAGGTTTATCATTCAGGCTTTTTGATTGCCAAACAAGATCACCTGTATTTTTGTTAAGAGCAATCATTGTTGTTTTAGGCCCGCAAGGCGTATAGAACACATAATCGCCATGCAACAATAAAGACTCTGAGATTCCCCATTGGCCAAAAGTTCCTTCAAATTTCTCACTCGCTTTCATTTGCCAAAAGATATCTCCTGTTAGAGCATTTACACAAGCTAAATCTCCCTTTCCACTTGAAAGATAAATTCTATCGTTCTCGATAGTTGGCGTACAACGACTATCAGGAAAGGTGCTATCCCAACGACGCCCATAAGGCACTTGCCATTTTAATTGACCTTTCATGTCAACAGCCATCAGCACATCCATTGAATCTTTTATCCCTGTTAAATAAACCGTTTCATTCATCACGGCTACCGAAGAATATCCTTTAGGAATATTAACTAGCGACCATAACATTTCCGGACCTTCCTTTGGCCATTCTTTCAACAAACCAGTTTCATTATAAACACCTGTTCGGTTTGGGCCACGCCATTCACTTTTTTGCTTTGGAGAATTACATTGAGTAAAAATAGTAATGGCTACAAGGCCAAGTAAGATCAGTCGTTTCATTTTTTTATCTTTCTAATTATCAGAACAAACAGTTAATTTTTAAAGAGCCAGCGACTCAAAGCTATCAATTCTAAAAGCAATCGTAACAAATAACAAGCTCGTTAACATTCGATTAACAAGATTTAAACCTTAATTAAACTAAAGAAGAATAGTATTAAGATCAAGTCTTATTAAGACTCAAAATCTCATCTCTTTTGAATCTATATTTCGTAAACCATAAACGCATTCCCATGACGCACATACATTCTATTTTTATGAATCACCAAATGAGCCCAATGTTGTTTTGTTCCCATAGGAACACGGAAAGAACTCACTTTGTTAAACATATCACCTCTAATATCAATCAATCCAATCTCTCCATTATCGCCATAGCAATACAACATACCATCAGCAAAAATCACATTGCCTTTAGCTATTGCCTTTGATGAATAAATTTCTTCACCCGTTTCCCAGTCAATACAATACCACATGCGATTCTTATGACCAGAAGTATAAATTTTACCATCAACTAAGATAGCTCCACCCATCTGATTATCCACAAATTTATTTCGCCACAATTCCTTTATAGATGCTCCATCATCGGACAACTGAAGCATTACGCCCCCTTTTCCATATCCACTGAAACAAAACAGTTGACCATCTTTATATAAAGGTGTATTTGGGTGAATGCTATATTGATTTTTATGTTCTAAACTCCAAAGCATTTCGCCATTCTTTGCATCAATCCCAATAATAGAATTACTAGTATGTGTTACCAATAAGGAACGTTTTTTTAACTTAACCAATAAAGGAGAGCAATAAGCCGATTTCTCACCCATTGCCTTAGATTTCCAAATTAGGTTTCCTGTCTTTTTATTAAGAGCAATAACATTAGCCTCTTCGCCACCCGGTGTACAGAACAACATATCACCTTCAATTAAAAGATTTTCTGTTATACCCCATCTAAGGTTTCTTCCACCATACTCCGTTAATAGATTTTTAGACCAGAGTTTCTCACCATTTTTTGCAGAAAGAGCTACCAATTCACCATGCCCACTCAGCATATACAAAAGACCATCATTCAATAAAGGTGTACCTCTTACACCATCATAACTATCCATCCATTCCTTGGCATAGTTCTTTTTCCACAACTGTTTCCCTGAATGATCAAAAGCAATAACAAACCCCATTTCACCATCAACACCTGCCGTATACACTTTCGAATCTATTACTGCAGCCGATGCATGTCCATCACCCAAAGCATCGTAATGCCACAAGAGTTTTGGTCCAGCTTCTGGCCATTTCTTCAACAAATTAGTTGCTTCATATATTCCATCACGATTTACGCCACGCCATTGCGACATATCCTGAGAATGAACCTGAAAAACAAACAGCACACTAAAAACTAACAATAAGAAAGGTCTCATATTTTAAATTTTTGATTTCAAAATCATTATCAATAATTATAAGATTCTAAAGATAAGATCTATCTGCATCAAATATCTATGAGAAACACCCAAGAAACGAAATCCATCATAAGTCTAAATAAACTCAAGCCTAAACCCGACAATGAACAGAGAAATACAATCTCTAAAATAGAGCATAAAAAAAGCCAGTTGATTCAATCAACCAGCTCAAATATGAATTTTAATACAATTTCTAAAAAATCACTCTACAACTTTCCTAAAAACAAACACATCACGACTAACAATTTCGAGTTCAGCACCCCATCTTTCAGCCAAATACTTCAAGCTTTTAACAGAAAAAAAACACACATGAGTGACATCTCGCTTATAAAACCACTGAGAAAATGTCCCGTCGCACGGAAATAACTGCGTTTTAATAGCCAAAACACCACCTGACTTCAACATGGAAAACAGTCGATCGAGCTCCATTTGGGGCTTATAAAGATGCTCAACAACCTCACAGGCAGTTATGAAATCATAAAACCTTCCAAACACTTCTTCATTGGGTGCAAAATAAGCATCATAAATGTCCGTATGATAACCATCAGCCTCAAACATCTGAGATAAAGCCGGACCAGGGCCACAACCAAAGTCCAAACCTTTAGCCCCCTCAGAAATTCTTTCGAGAACAGGATTCATTATTTGCTTTAGATATTTCTGATATACGATATCTTCGGGTTCATTTTGATGATGCTCATACTTTCTCTTCTCAACACTGGAAGTCAAAAAGAAACTTGAAGGCACAAACACCATATTACAATTCAAACAAGAATGATATTCCCGAGACTCTCCTTCGCAATAAAAAGAAGTATCTTCAGAACAACACAGAGGGCATTTTTCCACAATTAAGATTTAAGTGTACACAAAGCTTGTTTTTATTTCATCAAAGTCCTAATTCTTCGCAAATAATTTCACCTGTCTTAAACCCAAAACAAACAAAGCGCTTACTTTTAATACTTCCATGACAATATAAGTCATATGAACCGAACTTTTCTCAGGCTGCATACCTTGTATAATCAATTGAGCGTGTTCATTTAATTCTGGCAACAAATAGCCTGACTGAGCCACAATGAAGGTGAAAATTAATACACCAGAAGCAACAACAACTTTATCGGTGTACCGATAGAAAACAACAATTAAAAGAAAAACCGAAAAAACACGTTCGACTGCATTTAAAGCACCGAAAACATGCTGTCCTACATCTAGAGCAGTAGGCAAATCAAGACTCTCAGCCCTAAACTTTACCCAAGCTTCCATAAAACTGATAGACAGTATAAAACCTATCCATATAAAACTCACTACAAACCCATAATTCACTAGTTTTTTCATGCCATATATTTTTATATTTTTGCAGCCAATCTGAAATTTACAGCTGCCAATATTATTTTGAATGAGTAAAAATAACAAAAAGAAGATCTAATCCTCATCCAAATTCAATTAAAGATTTCGATAACGAGACAATTGTCAAAAACAGGTAAGAAGCCCATACAGGCAGGCAAAACTAAGTTTTAGAAAACCAAAGCAATAGCACGCATCACAAACCTTTAAAATTGCTTTCGAAAAGCACTTTATAAAAAGTTTTCAACAATTGGATTAAAGTGGTTAAAAGTGGTTGAAAGTGGTTTGAAAATTTCTTACTTTTACAATTGTAAACCATTTTCGTCAATGCTAACATTCATAGGTGATTATCCATGCAAACTAGACGCAAAGGGACGAGTTCTTCTCCCCTCTGCATTTCGAAAGTTGCTAACAGCTTCTTCCGAAGATAAGTTTGTCATGCGAAAAAATCTGTACGAAGACTGTCTTGACCTCTTCCCTTCTTCGGAATGGAACAGACAACTAGCAATGATTCGGAGTCAACTAAATCCATTCAATCGCAAGCACGCAACATTCTTACGAGAGTTTTACAGAGGGACGGCCGAGATCCAAATTGATGGCAATGGCCGAATTTTGATCCCTAAAAAATTTTTCGACGACACGAATCTATCCAATGGACTAACTTTGGTTGGACAAGATGGTAAAATCGAAATATGGGATACCGAAAAATACAATGACTCCGGAATGAACCAAGAGGAATTCAACCAATTGGCAAATGACATTTTGGGAGACAGCATGGCTTTGTAAGCCAAAATACCAATTAGAATCTATTTTCAAATTTTGTAATATCATCTGGCATGACATCATATCACGTACCTGTACTTTTAAACGAAAGCATTGAAGCTTTAGACATCAAACCGGATGGGATATATGTCGACCTAACCTTTGGTGGCGGTGGCCATTCCAGAGAAATCATCAAACACCTCACAACAGGTAAACTAATTGGTTTCGATCAGGATGTTGATGCAGAAAGAAATATCATAGACGATGAACGCTTCATTTTTATTCGTCACAACTTTAGATATTTTAAAAATTTCTTAAAATACATTGGCTACGAAAAGGTGGATGGTATACTTGCTGACTTAGGCGTATCATCTCACGAATTTGATGTTGCTGAGCGTGGCTTCTCATTCCGTTTCGATGGTGATTTGGACATGAGAATGAACCAAAGTGCCGACTTTAATGCAGCTGATCTTTTGAACACTTATTCATCTGATGAATTGTTCAGAGTTTTCAAATATTATGGCGAAGTTAAGAACCCGGGCAAACTCGTTCGATTGATTCTGGCACATCGTGCCGACAATGAATTTAAAACCATACAGCAACTTAAAGAGGTCATTCTGCCTTGTACGCCAAAATTCAAAGAACACAGATATTGGGCACAAGTTTTTCAAGCACTAAGAATTGAAGTAAATGCAGAAATGGATGTTTTGAAAGACATGCTCAATCAGATTCCTGATGCTCTAAAACCAGATGGTAGATTAGCTGTTATCACTTATCATTCGTTAGAAGACAGATTGGTGAAGAATTTCATTAGAGATGGAAAATTTGCCGGTGGAGCTGAAAAAGATTTTTATGGAAGAACCAATGCTCCTCTTGAAGCAGTTAACCGCAAAGTAATTCTTCCAAGCGAAGAAGAATTAGAACTAAACAACAGGTCCAGAAGTGCTAAACTGAGAATTGCACAACCAAGAACAAATTAAAACCATTCAAATTGAAATAGGATGTTTGGATTCAAACGAAAATATAAAGACTTCATCAGTCCGAAAGAGGAAATAAAAGAAACCCCCTCGGGTTCTTTTAAAGATATCATTTCGGGAAGCGTCTTATCTAAGGATGTGGTTGTTCACCATATCCCCTTCATCCTTTTCATTGCTATTCTGGGAATTTATTACATCAGTAACCGATATCATTCCGAGCGTGTTTATCGTGAAATGGTGAGCCTTGAAAAAGAATTAAAAGAACTTCGTTTTGAATCCATAACTACCGCATCAGATTTGATGTACATGAGTAAACAGTCAGAAGTTGTAAAAAGAGTAGAAAAAGAGGGTTTAGATTTAATTGAATCAACTGCCCCTCCAGTAAAAATCTATATAGAGAAGTAAACTGTGCAAATAAAAAACGACATCATGTGGCGAGTGGGCGTCTGCTACACTCTGATCGTAATCTTCGCATTCTGTGTGGTTAGCCGAGTTGTTTACCTGCAGGTTTTCGAAGGAGATGAATGGAGAGGCCGTGCACAATCCATCAGCAAAAAAGACATTACTGTCTATGCAAACAGAGGTGATATTTGTGCTGCTGACGGTCGTCTTTTGGCTAGTTCTATCCCCTATTATGAATTGCGAATGGACTTTCAGGCTCCTGGCTTAACGAATACGATTTTCAAGAAAAATGTAGATTCTCTGGCTATTTGCTTATCTAAGTTCTTTGGTGATAAAAGCAGATCTGCTTATCGCCGACAATTATGGGATGCCAAATTCCATTCAAAAAGGAATCGTTACGTATTGATCAATCGCCGAAAGGTCAATTATAATGAACTCAAAAAAATCAAAACCTTTCCTCTTTTCAGATTATCATCCAATAAGGGTGGCTTAATCTGTTTACAAGAAAGTAAACGTGTTCAACCACATATCAACCTGGCAAGTCGCACAATTGGCTATTTGCTTAAAGGGAATGGTAACGAAAGAATTGGTAAAGTTGGACTTGAAGGCTTATTCGAAAATGAGCTAAAAGGTATTGACGGTATTTCCATGATGCAAAAAATGTCCGGAAAATGGCTACCTGTCAACCAAGCTGATCCTAAAGATGGCAACGATATCATCACAACCATTGATGTGAACTTTCAGGATGTAGCTCAATCGGCCCTTCTTCAGCAATTGCAAAAATACCATGCTGATCATGGTACTGCTATACTTATGGAGGTTGAAACGGGAGCCATCAAAGCCATTGCTAACCTAGGTCTGGATAAAAAAAGTAATAGCTATAAAGAAATTTACAATTATGCTATTGGGGAAGCAACCGAACCGGGCTCTACATTCAAGCTAGCATCAATGATGGTTTTACTTGAAGATGGCTATATTGAACCAACCGACTCTATTGAAACAGGCAATGGTGTTCATCGCTTTTATAAAGATAAAATGCGTGACTCACACATTGGTGGTTATGGGACTATTAGCGTTCAAGAAGCCTTTGAGAAATCATCAAATGTTGGAATCTCAAAATTGGTAAATCAATTTTATAAGGACAGGCCTCGCGATTTTATTAATCGTTTATACGAATTCAGATTAAACAAAACTCTGGAATTGGATATTAAAGGAGAAGGTCAGCCAAGAATAAAATACCCAGGTGAACCTGGTTGGTCCGGAATATCACTCCCCTGGATGTCGATAGGTTACGAAGTGCAGCAAACACCGCTTCAAACACTGAGTTTTTACAATGCTATTGCCAATAATGGTAAAATGATGAAACCGATGTTTGTCCATGAAATTAAATATCATGGAAAAGTATTACAGCATTTTGATGAAGAGGTTCTAAAAAACAGTCTCTGTTCACGAGAAACACTTAGAAAAGTAAAATCCATGCTAGAAGGTGTGGTTTTGAGAGGAACCGCAACAAATCTAAGAAATTCCAGTTATAGTATTGCAGGTAAAACAGGAACAGCTCAAATAGCAGACAAGAATAAAGGTTATGGCCATAAGGTTTATCAAGCTTCTTTCGCTGGCTATTTTCCAGCTGATAATCCAAAATACTCTTGTATCGTTGTAATCAACAGTCCGGACAAAAAGAAAGGTTTCTACGGAAACCAAGTAGCAGGACCTGTCTTCAAAACCATTGCAGATAAAGTTTATGCTATGACTTACGCTATGCATCCTCCAAAGCAAGATGAGCAAATGTGTGAAATAAAAGTACCAATTTCATTGAATGGACATAAAGACGATTTGGACAAAGTTTTTGAAGAATTAGATGTAAAGATAGATGATCGTGAAGTATACAGCGATTGGGTTTTAACTTCGCGTCAAGATTCCATAATTAAATACAAAAACAGAAGCATAAACAATCATTTAGTACCTAATGTCAAAGGAATGGGGCTGCAAGATGCTCTTTATATTTTGGAGAATGCAGGTTTGAAAGTAAAAGTTAGTGGCTTTGGTTCTGTAAAGAAGCAATCGCTCCGTCCAGGTTCAAACTTTCGATCTGGCAACAAAATTCACATTGAATTATCCTAACAGAATTTTAGGGATAATAAAAAGGACTAAGACTGATATCATATATAAGAAATGATTAAGATGACTAAAAACATAAGGGATCTGATAAGATCCATCGACATACTCGAAAGTGTAGGAGATCTCAATATAGAGATTAATAACCTTCATTTTGATTCAAGAAAAGTTGGAGACGGTGATTTTTTCATTGCACAGGTTGGCACACAATCAGATGGTCATGATTTTATATCAAAAGCTATCGAACAAGGCGCCAAAGCAATTTTATCCGAACGTTTACCTGAAAACCTTATTGAAAACATCTGCTATATAAAGGTAGAAAATAGTTCGAAAGCTCTTTCAACCCTGGCTCACAACTATTTTAATTCTCCTTCAGAGCATTTAAAACTCGTTGGTGTTACAGGAACCAATGGTAAAACAACCGTTGCCAGCTTACTTTATGAATTATTCAGAAAGTTGGGATATAAGGTTGGTCTTCTTTCAACGGTCACCAATTATATCGACTCAAAAGAAGTTAAAGCCACCCATACGACTCCTGATGCCATCCAAATCTCAAAACTAATGAGCGAGATGGTTGAAGAAGGCTGTGAATATTGTTTTATGGAGGTTAGTTCTCATGCAGTTGATCAGCACAGAACAACTGGACTAAATTTTAAAGGTGGTATTTTCACTAATCTATCTCATGATCATTTAGACTATCACAAAACTTTTGATGCTTACCTAAGAGCAAAAAAAGGCTTTTTCGATCAGTTGGGAAAAAAATCATTTGCCATTACCAATGCAGATGATAAAAATGGAAAGATCATCTTGCAAAATACCAAAGCACATAAGTTTACGTATTCAACCAGAGCCTTCGCTGATTACCGCTGCCAGATCCTTGAAAAGCATTTCAACGGCATGTTATTGGAAATGGATGGACTTGAATTGTGGACAAATTTCATCGGTGATTTCAATGCTCACAACCTGCTTGCGGTATACAGTACTGCCAGACTTCTTGATCAATCAAAGGAAGAGGTACTAATGAAAATGAGTGAGCTTAAATCAGTCGCAGGACGTTTTGAAAGTATGATTTCTCCAGATGGAATAATGGCCATTGTGGATTACGCGCACACGCCTGATGCTTTAAAAAATGTCTTACTTACCATCGATCAACTTCGAACCAGAAACGAAACCGTGATTACGGTTGTAGGTGCAGGTGGGGACAGAGACAAGACGAAACGTCCTCTAATGGGGAAAGTTGGTGCGGAATACAGCGACAAGCTTATTTTAACATCTGACAACCCACGCTCTGAGAATCCAGAAACCATCATTTCAGAAATGAGAGAAGGTGTTACTGCTGATAATCTTAGAAAGGTACTAGCAATATCGGATAGAAAAGAGGCTATTCGCACTGCTATCATGTTAGCAAAAAAGGATGATATTATTCTAATTGCTGGTAAAGGACATGAGGATTATCAAGAAATTAAGGGTGTGAAACATCACTTCGACGACAAAGAAATTATTAACGAAATATTCAATCAATAAGCATGTTATACTATCTATTTAAATACCTTCATGAGTTGGACTTCCCAGGAGCTGGGATGTTTGATTACATTTCATTTCGTGCTGCATTGAGTATCATTACTTCACTCTTAATTGCAACTGTATTTGGAAAAAGAATCATTTACTATTTGCAAAAACAACAAATTGGTGAGATTGTAAGAGATCTTGGCCTTGCCGGACAAATTGAAAAGAAAGGTACACCAACAATGGGTGGGATTATTATTCTAATTTCCATCCTGGTTCCCGTTTTATTATTCGCCAAACTCGATAATATTTATATCATTCTGATGATTATCACAACAGTTTGGTTGGGATTAATTGGTTTCATTGACGATTACATTAAGGTCTTCAAGAAGGATAAGGAAGGCTTAAAGGGACGATTTAAAATTGCTGGACAGGTCGGTTTAGGTTTAATTGTAGGCTTAACCCTTTATATGAATGATGATGTTGTTATTCGTGAAAAAGCTAATATTTATGACATCGGTACTCCTACCGAGATTGTTGATGAAGGTTTTGTGGCTGATCGTGCCGAGACAACAGCAATGACTAAGGATATCAAGTCAACTAAAACGACAATCCCATTCTTTAAAAATAACGAGTTTGATTATGAAGATTTAGTCCGTTTTGGAGGAGAATATTCATCAATTTTAGCCTGGATACTCTTTATAATTGTCACTATTTTTATTGTGACAGCTGTTTCCAATGGAGCTAATATGACAGATGGTTTGGATGGACTGGCAACCGGAACTTCAGCCATCATAGGTTCAACACTTGGTATTCTAGCCTATCTTTCTGGTCACCTTGTTTATGCGAGTTATCTAAACATCATGTATATTCCTCACTCAGGTGAGCTGGTTGTATATATCGCAGCATTCATTGGATCAACTATTGGTTTCCTATGGTATAATTCGTATCCTGCTCAAGTCTTCATGGGAGATACAGGAAGTCTTTCATTGGGCGGCATTATTGCTGTTTTAGCCATCATCATTCACAAAGAGCTATTAATACCTGTACTTTGTGGTATTTTCCTAGTGGAAAATGTTTCTGTAATGATGCAAGTTTCGTGGTTTAAGTACACCAGAAAGAAATACGGTGAAGGTCGCCGAATATTCAGAATGGCACCTCTACACCACCATTATCAATTAAAGGGTTATCCTGAAGCTAAAATTGTAACGCGATTCTGGATTATCGGTATTTTATTAGCAGTTATCACTATTGTGACTCTAAAAATTAGATAAATGGATAGTCAGAAAACCATAGTTGTTTTAGGTGCCGGAGAAAGTGGTGCTGGTGCAGCTATATTAGCTAAAAGCAGAGGCTTTAATGTATTTGTTTCAGATAAGGGGCAAATCACATCAAACTATCGCAAGGTTCTGAACGAATACGAAATTCCGTTCGAAGAAGGGAAGCATAGCGAGGAACGTATTACTGAAGCAATCGAGGTCATTAAAAGTCCTGGCATTCCTGATACAGCTCCACTCATAAAAAAACTAAACAGCTTAAACATTCCTGTTATTTCAGAAATTGAATTTGCAGGTCGCTACTCAGATGCGAAGATGATTTGCATCACGGGTAGTAATGGGAAAACCACAACAACCCTGCTTATTTATCACATGTTGAAAAAGGCAGGTATCAATGTGGGTTTGGCTGGTAATGTTGGACATAGTTTGGCTCGTCAGGTTGCTGAGAAAGATCACAGCCACTATGTGGTTGAATTGAGTAGTTTTCAACTTGATGGCATGCAACAATTCAAAGCTGATATTGCTATTTTAATGAACATTACACCCGACCATCTTGATCGATACGATTATAAGATGGAGAATTATATCGATTCAAAATTCCGAATCATTCAGAATCAGACTGAGAATGATGCTTTCATTTTCTGTCAGGATGACGAAATCATAACAAAAGAGTTAAAGCAAATATCAATTCAGGTTCAAAAACATCCATTTAGTATTTATGAATGTTTACCAAAAGGCGCAAGTTTGAAGGATGAAGATTTAATTATTAAGAATGAAAATATCAATCTTAATATGAAACAGAAAGACCTTTCTTTAAAAGGGAAACACAATACTTACAACTCGATGGCTGCAGGTATCGCAGGAAGCATTCTGGGTATTCGAAAAGAGGTCATCAGAGAAAGTCTTAGTGATTTTAAGGGTGTAGAACATCGCCTTGAAAAATTAACGAATGTTCGTGGGGTTGAATTTATAAACGATTCAAAGGCAACGAATATCAATTCAACCTGGTATGCTCTTGAAAGTATGGACGACGAGACGGTTTGGATCGTTGGTGGAGTTGATAAAGGCAACGACTATTCTGAATTAATGGATTTGGTAAAAGACAAGGTGAAAGCGATAGTATGTTTGGGCGTTGACAACTCAAAAATCCACCAGGCTTTTGATGGGGTTATTGATACTATTGTAGATACAGAATCAATGGAGGATGCCGTTACAAAAGCCTTCGAATTAGCTAACGAGGAGGCTTCGGTATTATTATCTCCTGCCTGTGCAAGTTTCGATTTATTCAAAAGTTACGAAGATAGAGGCGATCAATTTAAAGAAGAAGTGCGAAAATTATAGCAAGAATTAAATGGGACGATTTATCAGCAATTACAAACTACAAGGCGATAAGGTGATATGGATTATTATATTTCTATTATCCATCATTTCGCTTTTAGTTGTCTACAGTTCAACTGGAACCTTAGCTTATAAGGTTAAGGGAGGAAATACGTCCTATTTTTTTATCAAGCAATTGGTCTTGCTAATGGGTTGCTATTTTATTATTTGGGTTACACACAAAATCCCCTATAAACATTATTCCAGCTGGGCCAATATGGGCTTACTCATAGCTATAGGTATGCTGCTGTTAGCCAAAATTGTTGGGGTTAATCTAAACCAGGCTTCAAGATGGATCACGATTCCTGTCATAGGCTTTAACTTTCAACCATCAGAACTGGCAAAACTGGCCTTAATCCTATTCGTTTCACGTATACTGTCTAAATTCCAAACGGATAGAGAATGTCAAAAAGAAGCCTTCTGGAAAATTATCGCATCAATTGGTGTAGTTTGCGGTATTATTTTTCTCGATGACTTTTCGACTTCTGCCCTTTTGGGTGGCATCTGTCTTATGCTCATGTTTATTGGTAGAATTGCAGCTAAATACCTTCTTGGCACTATGGGAGCTGGTTTAGGGCTGATCATCATCTTACTCATAATAGCACCCTTCCTACCTGATAGTTTTGGACGTATTCACACGGTCAGAAATAGAATATTAAACTTCGCGGGCATGGGCGAGAAAAAAACTGACAACGATCGTAACTATCAAGTCGATCAGGCAAAGGTAGCAGTCGTTTCCGGTGGTATAATAGGTAAAGGTCCAGGCAACAGTGATCAACGAAATTTCTTACCTCATCCCTATTCCGATTTTATTTATGCCATCATTCTTGAAGAACTCGGATGGTTTGGCGGATTTGGTATTCTGGCACTCTATCTCTTTCTAATTTATCGGGCAGGATCCATAGTACGGAAATGCGATCGGACTTTCCCAGCTTTTCTCGTCATAGGACTCAGTTTAAGTATCGTTGCCCAAGCTTTAACCAATATGGCCGTTTCGGTCAATTTAATACCAGTAACAGGTCAACCCCTGCCTCTGGTGAGTATGGGGGGAACCTCTCTAATATTTACCAGTGCAGCCCTGGGCATGATATTAAGTGTGAGCAGATCAGTTAAAGAACAAGAAGAATTAAACCATGCAGAAGATTAAAATAATAGTTAGCGGAGGTGGAACTGGAGGACATATCTTTCCAGCAATTTCAATTGCCAATGCCCTAAAAGCAAAACAAGACGATATAGAAATTTTATTTGTAGGTGCCGATGGTAAAATGGAAATGGAAAAAGTTCCAGCTGCTGGTTACAAAATCATTGGTCTTCCCATTCGAGGCTTACAAAGGAATTTCAGCAAAGAGAATCTAAAATTTTTCTCTCGACTATTCAAAAGTCTTCGTAAGGCTAAAAAAATTATAAAAGAATTTAAACCTGATGCCGTCGTTGGGGTAGGTGGTTATGCCAGTGGCCCCTTATTGCATGCGGCAAACAAAATGGGAATTCCATCACTAATTCAGGAACAAAATTCTTACGCAGGAATCACAAATAAGCTTCTAGCTAAAAGAGCCAATAAAATATGTGTGGCTTATCAAGGTATGGAGCGTTTTTTTCCAGCTGATAAAATCCTGATGACGGGAAACCCTGTCAGAAAAGATCTCACACAATTAGAGGATCTAAGAGAAGAAGCTCAGCATTTTTTCAGTCTTGATCCAAACAAAAAAACACTACTGGTAATAGGAGGAAGTTTAGGTGCAAGAACTATTAATCATAGCATTATTGAAAGCATAGAAGCCTTTGAAGACAAGAATATTCAAGTCATATGGCAGTGTGGTAAATTCTACCATAAAGAGATGAAAGAAAAACTCGCACAGGCTAATATTGACAATGTTCAGGTTTCTGATTTCCTAGCTCGAATGGATTTAGCTTATGCTGCAGCCGACCTTGTTATTTCAAGAGCTGGAGCAGGAACTATTTCTGAACTTTGCTTGGTGGAAAAAGCTTGTATTTTGGTTCCCTCGCCCAATGTTTCAGAAGATCATCAAACTAAAAATGCCATGGCCCTTGTCAATCAAGATGCAGCTATGATGATTCCAGACATTGAATCCAAAGAAAGATTGGTTAAAGAAGCCTTATTGCTATTAGACAAGGATTCGGAACTGAAAAAACTTGAAAAGAACATTGCCTTATTGGCAAAACCCAATGCTGCAGACGAAATTGCAGATGAGATTTTAAAAATGATAAAGCGATAAATTTAAGTCTCCAAGACTTAAATTGATTCATATATAGGCAGGAAATAATGAATATTGAGGATTATAAGAATATCTATTTTGTAGGAATTGGAGGTATTGGAATGAGTGCTATTGCACGCTATTTCAAAGCTATTGGGAAGAATGTATCTGGCTACGACAGAACACAGACCATACTTACAGGTGAACTGGAAAAAGAAGGAATTGATATTATTTTTAAAGATGGTGTTGATAGAATTCCTAAGATTTATCTCAACAAAAATGAAACTCTAGTCGTTTACACACCTGCGATTCCTTCAAATCATGAGCAATTGTCTTTTTTCAAAAAGGAAGGCTTCCTTTTGATGAAAAGAGCCCAGGTTTTGGGTTTCTTATCAGATCCATTGAATGGAATAGGTATTGCTGGCACACATGGAAAAACAACTGTATCGAGTCTAACAGCTCATATTTTTAAGACCTCTGCTCTAGATTGCAATGCCTTTTTAGGTGGTATTGCAAGAAACTACAATACCAATCTACTCCTGTCAAAAACGAGTCCATGGGTGGTTTTAGAAGCCGATGAATTTGACAGATCATTTCTTCAACTTCACCCTCAAGTCGCTGTTGTCACATCAATGGACGCCGACCATTTAGATATTTATGGTGAGAAAGAGGAACTGGAAAAAACATTTCAGGATTACGTCAGACAAATAAAAAAAGATGGTCATTTAGTCTATAAAAAAGGACTAGATCTAGCCCCACCCGATATCAATCTTTATTCATATTCTTTGGAAGAAGAGGCTGATTTCTATGCTAGAGATCTCAAACTGGTTCAAGGCTTCTATCAATTCGATTTGGTTCACCCTAAGGGTTGTATTGAAGGATTAAAACTTTCATATCCTGGCCGCATAAATGTTGAGAATGCCATTGCTGCCAGTGCTGTGGCTTTAATCTGTGGCGTTAGCCATGAAGAACTTCGTACAGCTCTAAATAACTTTATGGGGGTTCGTCGTCGTTTTGACTATAGAATCAAACATGAAAATTTGGTATTTATTGATGATTATGCTCATCACCCAAAAGAACTATGGGAAAGCATTTCTTCAGTTAAAGCAATTTATCCTGATAAAAAAATAACAGGTATTTTTCAACCTCATCTTTATACCAGAACACGTGATTTTGCAGATGGATTTGCTGAAAGCTTAGATTTACTTGACGAACTTATATTATTAGATATTTATCCTGCTAGGGAGTTACCTATTGAAGGTGTTGATTCTAATTTGATTCTAAGTAAAATGAAAAACAAAGGCCGAATATGCTCAAAAGATGAATTAATTGACCAAATTAAACAAAGCAAAATAGAAGTATTATTAACTTTGGGAGCAGGTGATATTGATAAATTGGTAGAACCGATAGAACAGGTATTGAATCAAAGAATAAAATGACAAAAAAGATCAAGCCCATATTAATCACTTTGGCATTACTTGCCTACATCATTTTCACTTTCGCATTTGTGAATAAGAAAAGTGATGCCATACTGGTTACAGGTATTGACATCAATATTATTGATAGTTTAAACACGCATTTTATATCTGATTCTGAGATCAAAAATCTCATATTAAAGAACCATCCAGATATTATAGGTAAACATACAACGAGTATCAACAAAGAGAAGCTGGAGCAAATTATTAATAAAATCCCATCTGTTAAGAACACTGAAGTCTTCAGCTCACTTAGTGGCTGTTTACATCTTGAGATTGAACAACGCCGACCTATTGTTCGATTATTAAAGGGAAAAGGTTTCTATATTGATGAAGAAGGTAGGCGAATGCCCCTGTCTTCAAACTATACTTCAAGGGTTTTAGTGGTTTCCGGACACATAAAAGATAAGACGATTGAAACGGATTTAATGCCACTGGTAAATTTTATAACAAAAGATGAATTTTGGTCTTCACAAATCAATCAAATCTATGTAGATTCGAAAGGTGAATATATTTTAATACCTCGAGTAGGTGGTCAGAAAATTGAACTGGGGAAAATTGATAATTTCGAAAGGAAATTTGATAAACTCTATGCATTATATAAAGATGGGTTTTCAACTGTAGGTTGGAACAAATACAAGAAGATTAATTTGAAATACGAGAATCAGATCGTATGTACAAAAAGGTAATAGGATGATCAACACAAACGAAATTATAGCGGCTATAGATATTGGAACAACTAAAATTGTTGCCATAGCGGGGAAAGTTACATCCAACGGAGAACTTCAAATACTGGGATTGGAGAAAACCAAATCTACAGGTGTGGTTAAGGGAGTTATTCAAAACATCAACCAAACGATTGAAGCCATTCGTGAAGTGGTAGAGAAATTACAACAAAATACGAATCTTAAGATCGATAAGGCATACGTTGGTATTGCCGGACAACATATTAGAAGCCTAAAAAATCGTCAATTTAAATACATCCAAAACGGTTCTGAAATTATTACCCAAGAGGATATTGATACAATTCTAAAAGAAAATTTCAGGATTCCAATTCAGGTAGGCGAACAGATTCTTCACGTTATACCACAAGACTATGTGGTTGATAAAGATAAAGGTATTACGGATCCTCTTGGCATGGCGGGACGTAGAATCGACGGTAATTTTAATATTATTATTGGAAGAACAGCTTCTGCCAGAAATATTGAAAACTGTGTGAAAGCGGTTGATATTGATATTGAAGAACTGGTACTTGAACCTTTAGCATCTTCACTTGCTGTGCTTACTCAGGAAGAAAAAGAAGCCGGTGTTGTACTCGTAGATATAGGTGGTGGAACCACAGACATTACACTTTATTTCGATGGTGTTCTTCGACACACAGCCGTTATTCCTTTTGGAGGAGACGTTGTGACAAAAGACATTAAAGAAGGTTGTCATTTATTACTAAAGCAGGCTGAGGCTTTAAAGGTGCAATTTGGCGAAGCTGTTGAGCAATTAGCAGATAGCGACAAAGTCGTTAATATACCGCAAACTGGTGGCTGGGATCCCAAAGAGATTGCATTTAAAACAGTGGCACAGATTATTCAGTGTCGCATGGAAGAAATATTGGATCGTGTAAAATATCAGATAGACATGACGCCTTACGGTGATAAGTTAGGTGCAGGAGTTGTCCTGACTGGTGGTGGAGCCATGCTTAAAAACCTGGATATTTTAACTAAAGAGAAACTAGGCGTAGATGTTAAAATTGGCTACCCTAATGCTTCAGATATGATTAAAGTTGATGAAGCCATTAATATTCCAATGTATGCAACAAGTATTGGTTTACTTCTTAATGGTTTAAATAAACTTCAGCATAAGCCAAACGATGGTGTATCACAAGAAACAAATACTAAAACAAGAAAGAGAGGCATTAAACGTTTCTTTGAAACTCTCTTCGACAACTAATATTAAAATTAGAATGACAAATTTATGATACTATTGAATTCCCCTAAATATTCGTATTAAATTCAAGTCTCATCAATTTGTATACTATTAAAAACACTATAAACCCTAAGTTATGATTGACGATATACTACCTGTTGATTTCGAAACAAAAGAAGAATCAATGATCAAAGTTATTGGTGTTGGAGGCGGTGGAAGTAACGCTGTCAATCACATGTATAAAGAAGGTATAAAAGATGTTGGATTTGTAATATGCAATACCGACTCTCAGGCTTTAGTAGATAGCCCTATTCCTTTTAAAATACAATTAGGGAAAAGCTTAACGGAAGGACGAGGCGCAGGCAACAAGCCTGAAAAAGGTCGCCAATCAGCTATAGAAAGCATAGACGATGTCAATAAGCTTCTGGGAGAGAAAACCAAGATGGTTTTCATTACAGCTGGCATGGGTGGCGGCACGGGTACGGGTGCAGCACCAGTAATTGCCGAACTTGCTAAAGAAAAAGACATTCTTACTGTGGGCATAGTTACCATTCCTTTCCTTTTTGAGGGGAAACGTCGTGTTCAACAAGCTCTTGAAGGCATTGAGAATCTAGAGAAACATGTAGATGCTTTATTGATCATTAATAATGAAAAATTAAGAAGCATGTTTGGCGACTTAAAGCTTTCTGAAGCTTTCGCTCAAGCCGATAGTGTCTTATCAATTGCTGCCAAATCCATCGCTGAAATTATTACAGTACATGGTTATGTCAATGTCGACTTTGCCGATGTGGAAACTGTAATGCGTAACTCTGGTGTTGCTATTATGGGGTCAGCAAGCATAGCTGGTGAAGACAGGGCCATTAAAGCAATTAAGCAGGCTCTTAATTCACCCTTATTGAACAGCAATAATATCTATGGCGCAAGTAATATCCTTCTCAATATTATATCTGGTAGCGAAGAAGCAACCATGATGGAAGTAACTGAAATTACGGAATACGTTCAAGCTGTTGTTGGAAACGATGTTAATATCATTTGGGGGAATGGCTTTAGCGAATCTTGTAAAGATGAATTAAGTGTGACCATTATAGCAACAGGATTCTCTGACAATCCTATTCCTGAGTTAAATATCCAGCCCCGACAGCATGAAGAAAATAAAGAGCCTCAGCTAGAATTAATAATTGAAAACCCAGAAATGCTGGAAGCTGAAGCCAACAACTCAAAAAGAAAAACGACTACGCCTAAGATGAAAAACCTTGGTCAGACAGAAATGTTTGAGGAATCATTTGATGATGAAGAGGTCCCAGAAGAGATCGTAGACAATATTGAAGAAAAGGCACAGAAAAGTAAGTCGAATAGCTCTTTTGTTGCACCTCAAGCTAAAGAGGTCAAAAAAGACAAAAAATCAGGTTGGCTCAAAGATACCCTGGGTTCTTTATTCGACACTGAAGACACTTCAATGTAAATTGTACGTATAGATATATTAATTCTCTCACTTAAGTTATATTTCATTTAGAAAATCTAGATGAAATATACAATCGTAATTAATTAAGCACTAAATTTGCAGCGCAAAAAGCTTAAATACTTTAGAATAGAATCACACACATCCAAGAAAGGATAAATACAATAAAATTAATGAGCGAAGAATTAATGGATTTTGGCTTGGTAGAAGACGAACCTTCAATTATTAAAGTAATTGGAGTTGGTGGTGGTGGTGGCAATGCTGTTAACTATATGTATCAGCAAGGCATCAAAGATGTTGATTTTGTCATCTGCAATACAGATGCACAAGCATTAGCAAAAAGCAATGTGCCGAAGAAAATTCAACTTGGCGAATCTTTAACAGAAGGACGCGGAGCTGGCAACAAGCCTGAGAAAGGCGAACAATCAGCTATAGAAAACCTAGACGATGTTACCGCTGTATTAGAAGATAATACCAAAATGGTATTTATTACAGCAGGTATGGGTGGAGGTACCGGAACCGGTGCTGCACCTATCATTGCCAAAGCTGCAAAAGACATGAAAATACTTACTGTTGGTATTGTTACCATCCCTTTTCGTTTCGAGGGAAGACAACGTATCAGTCAGGCAGTAGAAGGTATTAGAAAACTTAAAGAAAGTGTCGATTCACTCCTTGTAATTGATAATGGAAAACTTTCTGAAATATATGGCGACCTTAAACTATCAACAGCATTTTCAAAAGCTGATGATGTTTTAGCCACAGCAGCGAAAGGCATTGCTGAAATTATAACATTACATGGTTACATCAATGTTGACTTCGAAGATGTTAAAACTGTGATGACTAATAGTGGTGTTGCTGTGATGGGATCGGCAAGTGCAGAAGGTGAAGGAAGAGCAGTAACAGCTATTCGTGAAGCTTTAACCTCTCCGCTTCTGGACAACAACGATGTTAGAGGCGCAAAATCTATTCTTCTTAATATTACATCAGGAATTGAAGAGGTTACCATGGATGAAGTAGGTGAAATCACCGATTACGTTTATGAGGCTGTTGGTGATAGCGGTAATATTATTTGGGGTACTGGTCAGGATGAAGCTTTGGGGAATCAAATTTCTGTAACGATAATAGCGACAGGATTTGAGCACGAAAGTTCTGAAAACTACGATCCGTTACCTAAACAAGAAGTTGTTAATAAACCTAGTGCTTTCAAAGGTGGTAAAGGTCCTGCAAAGGTAACTGAAACTCAAAAGTTACAATTGGAATTAGATCCTATGCCTGAACCAGAAGTTAAGCTGGATGAAAAACTAGATGCCAGCAATATGAATGAAGCTGAAATTCAGGAAAATGAAGATATCCCAGCATATAAACGTAAACAAATTAATCTAAATCGAACTGAAGCTCCCAGAGCATCCAATGTGGTTCACTTCGATCTGGATGATTTCGATAATTAATACAAATCTGTATAAGTCCATCTTCAAACTCGGGTTTATACAATAATCTCATACATCATGACTTTATTAGAACAGATAAACAGCGATATGAAGGCTGCAATGAAAGCCAAAGACAAGGAAAAGTTACAAGCCATAAGAGCCGTAAAAACAGCTTTCACTCTAGAAATGACGAAGACTGGTAGCTCTGAAATTGCTGATGCAGATGCTTTAAAAATTGTACAGAAACTTGCTAAGCAAAGAAAAGATTCTGCCGATACTTTTATTGCTGGAGGACGTCAAGAGTTAGCTGATGCAGAATTAAAAGAGATGTCTTTTATCGAGGCTTATCTACCTGCACAAATCAGCGATGAAGAGTTAACTGTAATTATTAAAGGTTTAGTTGAAAAAACGGGTGCTAGCTCTATCAAAGATATGGGCAAAGTTGTTGGTATGGCATCAAAAGAATTAGCTGGTCGTGCTGATGGTAAGACTATAGCTGACAAGGTAAAAGCATTACTTGCTTAAATAAGATCTAACAATATATAAAAGAGGCTGTCAATAGTTATTGACAGCCTCTTTTATACCCTTATGTTTGGTGTAGGTTTATTCAATAATCTCACCAATTAAAGTAGCTGAAGTACAACTAACGGCCTTTACTTTGACAAAATCACCAATTTTCAAATTATTTTTAGGCAAAACAAACGCCTTGTTCTGGGAGCTTCGTCCGTACATTTCCTGATCAGATTTTTTAGAAATCCCCTCAATCAAAATTTCAAAGGTTTTTCCAATATCACGCTGATTACTCTCTAGTGACAGTTGTCTTTGTAAGGCAATCATTTCATCCAAACGTCTCGATTTTACATCTTCCGGAATATTATCCTTCAAATTTTTATAAGCAAATGTCCCTGGTCGCTCAGAATATTTAAACATATAAGAATAATCGTAATTTGCCCACTTCATCAACTCCAGTGTATCCTGAAATTCCTCTTCTGTCTCATTATGAAATCCAACAAATATATCAGATGTTAAGCCACAATCCGGAAGGTATTTTCTGATAGCTTCAACACGATCCATATACCACTCACGAGTATATTTACGACGCATATTTTTTAAAACCTCGTTGCTACCCGACTGAACAGGCAGGTGAATACATCTACAGATATTTAAATTGGCAGCCATCACTTTAAGTGTATCATCACTCATATCTTTAGGATGAGAGGTTGCAAAACGAATACGCATATTGGGTTCTGCTTTCGCTACCATTTCCAATAATTCCGGGAAAGTAATTTCAGAAACCGAATTTTTGAAATGGTATGAATTCACATTTTGTCCCAACAAAGTAACCTCCTTATAGCCTCTTGAAGCCAAATCGTGTACTTCTTTCAAAATGCTCTCGAAATTACGACTACGTTCCCTTCCGCGTGTATAGGGCACAATACAATAAGTACAGAAATTATTACAGCCTCTCATAATTGAAACAAAGCCAGAAATTGCTGTTTCATCAATACGTGATGGACAAATATCCTTATACGTCTCTGTCAATGATAAATCAATATTAATGGCCTTTTCTCCCTTCTCGGCTTTCTTTACTAACAAAGGTAAATCCATATAAGCATCAGGACCAACAACAATGTTAACATTTTTCTCCTGCTCAAAAAGTTTCTCTCCCAAACGTTCAGCCATACAACCAATTACGCCTACTAAAAGTTTAGGATTCTTCTTTTTCAACACACTAAAACCTTGCACTCTTCCACGAACCCTTTGCTCAGCGTTCTCACGTACCGAACACGTATTTACCAAAATAACATCTGCCTCAGTTCGTTCATCAGTTCTCTCGAAACCATCGTGCTCCATAATGGCAGCGACCACTTCACTATCGGCAACATTCATCTGGCAACCATAGGTCTCCATGAATAGTTTTTTATTGCTTTTGTTCATTGTTTTTTCCAATTATCCTTCATGTCTACACTCAACAATCCTGAAAGAAGACATCTAGTTTTTTTGTATAACGCGCAAATATAGATCTTATTAGCTGAATGACAATTGAAGACTCACAAATTCTCTTGATATAGACTCAGTAAACACAAGCATTTAAGCTTAAAAAAGTCTCTTGGAGCACTTTTATTTTGATTGAGGCTCTGTTTTTTAAGGAAGTCAATATAAAATTCCGATATTTAGGCCATAATTGACTTTAATAGGTTTGATTCAAGTATTTATTGATCACTATTAAGTCAAAATAAGTCATTATTAAGCCTTATTTTAGAATTATTTCAAAATGCAAGACCAATCAAAATCTCAGGATTTTCAGAAGATAGATCTCAAACAAGTATTTGCCAGCAAAAGTGAGAAAATAGCCCGATTAATCCCAGGCTTTATTATATCATACTTAAAACGTATCATTCATCAGGATGAACTCAATGACTTTCTGTCTAGAAATCATCAAAAACAGGGCATTGATTTTTCTCAAGCCGTTTTAGATGAATTATCGATTACATATGATATTCATGGATTGGATAAACTCGACAAAGACAAACGTTACCTTTTAGTAGCGAATCACCCTCTCGGAGGACCTGATGGGCTTATTCTAATCAGTATTTTTGGAAAGCATTTCAAAACAATACGATTTTTGGTTAACGATATTCTAATGAATATTAAAAATATGGGGCAAGTATTTGTGCCTATAAATAAGCACGGAGGTCAAGCCAAAGAAGCTGCAAAAATTATTGAATCTGCTTACGCATCTGATTCTACTATTTTAACCTTCCCTGCGGGATTAGTTTCTAGAAAACAACAGGGGGTAATTAAAGATTTAGAGTGGAAAAAAAGTTTTATTGTAAAAGCCAAAAAGCATCAACGCGATATAGTACCTATACATATCAGTGGTAGAAATTCAAATTTCTTTTACAACTTAGCTAATTTCAGAAAGTTTATTGGACTAAAAGCCAACATTGAAATGTTGTATTTGGTAAACGAGCTTTTCAAACAAAGAGGAAAGCAATTTAAGATTACAATTGGGGATCCTATCCCTTACGAAAATCTTGATCGTAGCCTAACTCACAACCAATGGGCTGAGAAAATTAATAAGCAATGTTACGATCTTGCTGACTAACTATTTAAATATACAAATCCACAAGAAGCACTATATTTGCAGGAATATAAAATTCTTATCGTAGCCAATACGTAAAATTAGCTATGGAGATATCCTTATTTTCACTTATATTGCTATAAATACACCACAAGCGAATTTCAGTATTCCTTATTTAAGGATTTGAGAATCGTCGCCACATAAAAAAGAAAACAAATGAAAGATATTATCCCACCAGTAGATAGAGAGCTTCTTGAGAAAGAACTAACCGAGGATCGATTTGTAAGAAAAACCAATAAGGGATCGAATGAAATTTATTGTTTTACTCACCATGACTCACCAAACTTAATGCGTGAGGTAGGACGTTTACGTGAAATTACTTTTAGAAAAGCTGGTGGTGGAACTGGCAAAGAAACAGATATTGATCATTACGATCTAGATGAAAAACCTTACCATCAACTAATTGTATGGGATCCAAGCGCTAAAGAAATATTGGGTGGTTATCGTTATATTATCTGCAAGGAAGCACACACCAATGAACAAGGCGATCTGCAATTGGCAACATCTAGATTATTTGATTTTTCTGATGAATTCAAATCACAATACATCCCTAATATGATTGAACTTGGTCGTTCATTTGTTCAACCAGAATACCAATCCATATTAAAAGGACGAAAGAGTCTTTATGCTTTAGATAATTTATGGGATGGACTTGGGGCTTTAATTGTTGAGTATCCTGAAATCAAATATTTCTTTGGAAAGGTAACGATGTATCCTCATTTTAACACCGAAGCTCGCAATCACATTCTGTATTTTATGAACCGTATGTTCAATGATCCTGACAATCTTGCCTGGCCTTTGAATCCTCTTAAAACGGATACCGATACAGCTGCAATGGATGCAACTTATAATGGCGTTGATTTCAAAGAAAACTACAAGATTTTATCAAGAATCGTACGTGAAAATGGAGCGAATATTCCTCCACTTATTAATGCATACATGGGCTTATCTCCATCTATGAGAAGTTTTGGAACTGCAGTAAACACTCACTTTGGTGATGTCGAAGAAACAGGCATCATGATTACAATTGAAGATGTATACGAGAACAAGGTTGAGCGCCACATCTCCTCATACCTAAACTTCCTGAAAATCCGTTTACCAAGAACAAACTTTCATTTATTCAAAAAAAGACATTAGTCAATTCGTATTGGCTGCAAACAAAAAAAGTCATCCTTTCGGATGACTTTTTTTTGTTTATTGTATTGGAAGCTTAATAGGCTCTCTTAGTATTTCCTTCAACATAGTTGATAAATGATGTATTGACAACCTTGTTACCTCCTGGAGTCGGATAGTTACCCGTAAAATACCAGTCTCCATTATTCTCAGGACAAGCAGCATGTAAGTTTTCTACAGATTGGAATACAATTTTCACCTCAGCATTCATATCATCTGGAGTTAACTGTTCCGAAATCTTATCTGAAATTTCCTCCGGCGTAAATGGCTTGTAAATTTCAGTTACATAATTCATCACCTCTTCCTTAGGTAAGTTCTCTTGAGCCTTACATTTCTGATAAACCTCATCGATAACATTATCCATATTACGCTCCTTAAGCAATGCGATAGCCGCATTAAAGGCACAGAAATCACCCATTCTTGTCATATCAATTCCATAACAATCCGGGTAACGAATTTGAGGGGCAGATGACACAACAACAATTTTCTTAGGATGAAGTCGATCCAGGATTCTCAGGATACTTTTCTTAAGCGTTGTTCCTCGAACAATTGAATCATCAATAATAACCAAGTTATCAACATCGTTACGAACAATACCATAAGTCACGTCGTAAACATGACCAACTAAATCGTCACGACCTTCATCTCCTGAGATAAAAGTTCTAAGCTTAACATCTTTAACAGCAATTTTCTCAACACGAGGCTCAACAGAAATAATTTCCTGTAATTTTTCCTCTGTCCACTCACCATTTAGATCGTGAATCTTACGTTTTTTATCCTCTTGTAAATGATTTCGCACCCCTTCCATCATACCATAAAAGGCAGTTTCAGCGGTGTTAGGAATAAATGAAAATACTGAATTGGCAATATCATTGTCAATACTCTCTAGAATAGCTGGCGTTAACAATTCACCCAACTTCTTTCTTTCTAAATAAATGTCTTTATCTGATCCTCTTGAGAAATAAATTCTCTCGAATGAACAAGATCTGCGTTTTTGAGGAACACGAACCGGTACTTCCGCAACATCGCCATTCTTACGAATGATAACACCGTTTCCTGGCTCAATTTCCTTAATCGTATCAGCTTTTACATTCAAGGCTGTCTGAATAACCGGACGCTCCGAAGCAACCACCACAATCTCTTCATCCTGATAATAATAGGCTGGACGAATTCCCCATGGGTCGCGCATCACAAAAGAATCACCATGCCCAAACATTCCTGCAATAGCATAACCACCATCCCAGTCACGCGAAGCGCTTGATAATACTTTCTGAACATCAAGATTATTCTCTATTAGTGGAGAAATTTCCTGAGAAGTAAAACCTTCATTCTTGTATTGTCTGAATTTAAGTTGGTTTTCCTCATCAAGATAATGACCTACTTTTTCAAGTATTGTTACAGTATCGGTATAATCTGTTGGACTTTGACCCAACGAAACCAATAAATTAAACAACTCATCAACATTGGTCAAATTGAAATTACCTGCCAATACCAAGTTACGGGAACGCCAGTTGTTTTCACGTTTAACCGGGTGAACAAAATCGATACTATTACGACCAAATGTACCATAACGAAGGTGACCTAAATAAACTTCACCTGCAAAAGGAACATTTTCTTTTGCCCATTTAGCATCTTCAAATTTCTCTGGGTTCGTATCACGCACAGTTGCCAAGTCACCATAAATACTATCGAAAACATCTTTTATGGGCTGATTACTATTTGATCGGTGACGGTGAATATATTTCGTCCCTGGCGCTTGATCGATTTTGATACTAGCGGCTCCTGCTCCTTCTTGTCCTCTATTATGTTGCTTCTCCATCAAAAGGCAAAGCTTCTGAATTCCATATTGCCAAGTCCCATACTTTTCCTGATAATATTCAAGAGGTTTACGCAAACGGACTAAAGCAATTCCGCACTCGTGTTTAAGTTGATCACTCATTTCGATTTATTATAATGGTTATTTAGTACTATCTTATTTCTGAAAAGACAAATTTACAATTTCCCTCACAGTTTTTTCAATAAAAAAAACCGCTTAGAATTATCCAAGCAGTTCAATTTTATTCTATGTCGTCTATTTGAATTTTCTCTTCCACTTCAAGGTCAACCAAATCTATATGGTCTCTCCTGATGTAGCAATTAGGATAAATCCTCACGCATTTTTTATATAAATAAACAGCATCAAAGTTGCTTCTAAAATTTCCAATAAGAACTCGGAAGTTTGGTTCCTGATATTTCACATACACCTTCTGATCCGGAAATCTTTCCTCAAGATCATCTCTTATGGCAATTGCTTTTTCCCTATCTCGACCTCCTCCAGAAAAAATCTGGATTCTCCAACCGAAGAAACCTGGCGCCTCCGAATTTTCAGTTCTGTCAATTTTCAATAAATCATCAATTCGATAATCTTGAAGAATTCTGACTTGTCCTTGTCCTTCCTCATTTTGTCTTAGTCTTTCTAAAAACTCAATATCCCCTTCGTAGAATTTGATCTTTTTCACACGAATTGTGTCCTGAACTTGCTGGCTAAGAGAATCAATACTTTGAATTGTATCATACACTTGTGCGTTTAGTGAACTGATACATAAAGCAAATCCTATTGTGAGTAAAGAAAAAATAGACTTCATTTGATATGTGTTTCCAAAACTGATTATATCTCTATTCTTTTTTAATTCCATACAAGTATTATACAAATCCAACTGATTATCAACACCATTAATATTTTCCAGAATAGATTTCAAAAATAATCAAAATTATCTAGCTTCAAATATTATTTAACGATTGATAAGAATTCTACTTTTCAATATGACTACAAACAAATTAAGCATACACTCAAAAACCTGACTTACTGAACATTAAGTGCGCAGTCAATTATATCCTTTAATAAAAAATCGAATAAAAATTTAGCATTTATTAAGGTATAACTGAAGTTGAAAACCGATGAAAAACTTATTTAGGGGCAGGACTCTGGTAAAAAGAAAAAGGATGGTAACCACAACCATCCTTTCTTCTAACTATTAACCAAAATTTGAAGATCGATTCCAAGGATTCAATCTTCGTTGGCAAAAATAAGATCTATAAATTAAATTCAACATTATAATGATGAAAAATAAGATAAAATGTCCTATAACATATTATCAATCAAGCCTAGGTGTTTTAACAAAAAAGATAATTTATATTAACAAATAACACTAGCACACATAGATGCACATTCAAGTTTTGAAAGGCATTAAGCGACGACTCTTTCATTTATTAATGTTAAATTAACATCCTCTCTAAAACAAATTACAATAAAAACATTGAAATCTGACATACTTCAAAGCTTTCTACCTCCGTTAAAGATTGTTAAGCATGAACCACCACCTAAGTATTTTTCTATATTTGTATCTATGAGTTATGGATTTTTAATTGAAAAAGATTGAAAATTTATTTTTAATGTCCACAAAACACCCCAAACATAAGGGGTCTAGAGAGTCACAATTGTATCTATGAGCAAAAAATACATCTGGTTAATAACAATCGTTTTAGCGATATCCTTATGCGGATTGATCTTAATTCAGATCAAATACTACCAGTCTACAGCAAAAATTAAAGAAGATCAGTTTATACTTACTGCAAGTAAAGCTCTCGACCAGGTTGTTGAGAAATTGGAATCTGATGACGAAGCCATGAGTATTCTTGAGGGTACTAGCAGTAATCAAATTCGTAAAGGTGTAAAAAAGAACAAGAAAATAAATAGCTACGGATACAAAATTGATCTCCCTGCAAATCCAGGACAACACCCAACAGCAGAAGTAAGTTACTACCAAGAGGATAAAATTCTAAATACCAAAGAAATTGAGCTTAATTCAAAAAGCTTTAATGAATTACTAAAAAAAGCACAAGATCCCCGTTTTCAATTTTCAAATAATAGAGGCTATCAGTTTCAGACCTCATTTTTCGCTTCAAGCATTGCTCGTCAAAATATGCCTCTGAAAGAGAGAATCGACTTGAATTCAATTCACAAACTGATAAAAGAGAAACTTAAAAATAATGGAATTAAATTAGATTTCGAATTTGCTATTCAGTCAGATAACATCTTTGTGAAGAAATCGAAAGATTACTTCAAAAACAAACAACAAGAAAAATATTCCAAACAACTATTTCCTAACGATTCATTCAAGAATTCACACTATATATACATTTTTTTTCCAGGGATGCACAGGTACATTATTAAATCTTATACCATGCTAATACCCTCATTAGTATTATCATTAATCTTAATATTGTGTTGTGCCTTAACCATCTTTATCATATTTAGACAAAAGCGTTTATCAAAAATCAAAAACGACTTCATTAATAATATGACACATGAGTTTAAGACTCCTATTTCAACCATATCTCTAGCCTCACAGATGCTTCAAGACAATTCGGTAACAACAACAGCAGCTAGTATTAATCAAATGGCTAAGATCATCAGTGATGAAAGTAGAAGATTAAGTTATCAGGTGGAAAAAGTGCTACAAATGGCTATCTTTAATGAAGGCCGTTTAAAATTAAAACTGAAAGCAATCAACCTTCATCATATAATTGAGAATCTAATGCCCAACTTCACAATTAGAGTTGAAGATAGGAAGGGTAGTACCTACCAACATCTTGATGCTAGTGAAGATTTAGTTATGCTGGATGAAGTTCATATAGGTAATCTTATTTCAAACCTATTGGACAATGCCATTAAATACAGCAGCGATAGTCCGGAAATTAGCATTAGCACCAGAAATAAAGACAAAGGTATTGTGATAGCCATTACCGATAATGGTATCGGCATATCAAAAGAAGATCAAAAGATGGTTTTCGAACGTTTTTTTAGAGTACACACTGGAAATGTTCATGATGTAAAAGGCTTCGGCTTAGGCTTATCCTACGTAAAAAGAATTGCCGATGCTCATGGTGGACATGTTAGTGTTGATAGCAGCCTTGGGAAAGGCACAAAATTTGAAGTATACCTGCCATTTAAAAAATAGACATTATGAAAAAAGAAATCAAAGTCTTATTGGCTGAAGATGATGCAAATCTCGGCCTTTTGCTCAAAGAATATTTAGTAGCTAAAGGCTACGACACAACCTTATGCGAAGATGGTGATAAGGCATACGATGCATTTTTAAAGAACCCTTTTGATATTGGTATCTTCGATGTAATGATGCCTCATCGTGATGGCTTTACCTTAGCTAAGGATATTCGTTTAATCAACTCTGAAATTCCTATTATATTCCTGACTGCAAAATCGATGAAAGATGATGTATTGGAGGGTTTCAAACTGGGTGCTGATGATTATATGACCAAGCCTTTTAGTATGGAAGAACTTTTGGTTCGTATCGAAGCTGTATTAAGAAGATCGGGTGGCAAATCAGAAAACAAACAGGAAGAATTCAAACTAGGTCGTTTCCTTTTCGATTCTAAAAAGCAATTGCTTCACGATGGTGACAAGACGATTAAACTTACCACTAAAGAATCAGAGCTTCTAAAACTACTTTGTAATAATGCCAACGAGGTATTAGAGCGTAATTTCGCCCTTAAAACCATCTGGTTAGACGACAATTACTTTAATGCACGAAGCATGGATGTTTATATTACCAAGCTGCGTAAACACCTTAAGCCAGAAACAAATATCGAAATTATAAATGTTCATGGTAAAGGTTATAAACTGATCATGTAATAAAAAAAATAATTCGATGAGAAATCCCCTAAACAAAAGCTTAGGGGATTTTTTACAGACTACATCTACTATAAATCTAGTAGATTATTTTGTTATTAGATTTTTTCCTACTAGATTTGTAGTAGATAGTGAATTCTAAATCTATAATTGCAATAACATAGAGTACTGTATGAAACAAATGACAAAAGCCGAGGAACAAGTGATGCAGATATTGTGGGATCTGAATGAGAGTAACGTAAGAAGTATTGTAGATAAATTTGACTTACCTAAACCTGCTTACACGACCGTTGCTACCGTTTTAAAGGTTCTGGAAAAGAAAGGCTTCGTTACAAAAATCCCTCAAGGAAAAACGCATTTGTTTATACCTAAGATTACAAAAGAAGAATACTCCGGACATCAAATGGGAAGCTTATTACAAGATTATTTTAGTGGTTCATTCTCCAAAATGGCATCCTTTTTTGCTAAGGAGAATAATCTAAGCATTTCCGATTTGGAAGATATGATTGAGATGACTAAAAAAGAAATTAATAAGGATAAGTAATATGAATGATCTTTATATATACCTACTGAAATCATCAGCTATTTTAGCTCTATTTTATGGGGTTTATCATTTCTTTTTACAGGATGAAAAATTCTACAAGGGTGTCAGACTTTACCTGGTTTCTTCTTTAATAATGGCTTTTATTTTACCTTTAATTAAGATGAATTTTGAAGTCACTGAAGCTGCGAATAGTTCGAACATTGTTTTATTGCTTAACGCCATCAACCTAACTATTGAGGAGAGTTCTACAAACACCTTATTGGATAACATTTCATTAACTCAATTCACTGTTGCCCTCTACTCCTTCATTTGTCTCATCTTAATCCTAAGATCTATTATTAGAATTAAGAAGACACAAAACATTATCAAGAATAACCCTAAAGATGAATATGAAGGGCAAGAATTAATAAAAGTTGATAAGGATACACCTAATTTCTCTTTTCTTGGAAAAATTGTAATTAGTGATAAAAATTATAATACAGAATCATTTAGAAATATTATAGCACACGAAAGAGTACATGTGGAACAAAAGCATTGGATCGATCTGCTTTTGGTGGAACTAACTACAATTGTATTGTGGTTTAATCCTTTTGCATGGTTATTTGAGCGTGCTATAAAACAAACACACGAATTGTTGGCCGATGAAGGGGTTATTGCGCAAGGCTGCAACATTGGACACTATCAGGCGAGTATTTTAAACCAAATAATGGGTATTGAAGTCATGGGTTTAGCCAATAACTTTAATTGCTCTATTACTAAAAAACGAATGATAATGATGACGAAAACCAATACACCCAAACACAGAATGTTTAGGCTTCTGTTAGTAATACCTGCAATTGCGATTGCATTGACACTGAATTTAAAGTGTACATCAGAAAACCAGACTCCAATTGAAGAAGAGATTGTTACTATAACTAAAACAGATCAAGCTCTCACAAAATCAGAAGCTGTTAATGAAGAGCAAATTTTTATTGTATGTGAAGATATGCCACAATTCCCTGGCGGAGATAAAGCCTTGATAAATTGGATAGGTCAGAATGTGAAATATCCTGAAATAGCTCAGAAAAATAGCATTGAGGGCCGTGTTTATATAGGCTTTGTCGTTAATAAAAATGGTTCTATTGATCGTGTCAAGTTAATAAAAGGTGCTGCGCCTTCACTCGATGCAGAAGCACTTCGCGTAGTGAGTGAGATGCCAGCATGGACTCCAGGCAAACAAAGAGGCAAAGCCGTAAGCGTCCAATACACCATCCCAATCAATTTTGCTCTAAAATAAAATATTTAGAAGTCTTAAGTATGTAATCGAAAAGCTCTCAGTAACGGTTCTGAGAGCTTTTTATTTATTTGTTTTTTCTTGCCTTTTCCATAATAACCTCTTGAACTGGTCGCTTCTCTATTTTTGAATCCAACCAGGAAATGAGATCTAAATAAAGAAAGGCTCTCTTTTCGAATGGGTCATTCACCCATTGCATCAAATCTCGCCTCGATTTAATAAACTCCTCTTTCAATTGATCCGGGCTAATCCCACTTAATCGTCGTATGAAGCGTAGAATATACTTCTGCACTTCCTGTAAATCCTCCATCTTCACTAAAAAGCGGTAGGTCGATCTAATTTGATAATCCAAATGATCGGTGTGCTCTAACTCATAATGGCTGATTAAATTCAGAATACGAGCAAAACAATGAATATCGGTTCTTAGAGAGGTGTCTTTCTCGTCGATAATTCTATTTAGATATTTAATAGCTTCCCGATATTCACCACATCCAAAATACAAACAGGCTATTTTATAATAGAAAACTAAATTTCTGTGCTTGTCTAAGCTAAATTTATTCTCTTCAATAAAGGACTCAATTTTGGGAACCATCGAAGTCCCTGCTTTAAATTGGCCCTCCATAAAATATTGATTGATTTGATGCATATGAGAAAACTGTTGCTGCAAAATAGACAGGTTTGAATTTGCTTTCACATACGCCTTGTCTTCAAGACCTTTAAGAATCTTGAGATTTTTTTTAAACTTACTCAGGTGATTCGTATAGAATAAGGCGACCAATATATTATTAAGAGCTTTCAGATACAAATCACACTGACTCGTAATCATATCAGGTTTCATATGAAATAAATCAACCCACTTTTGTGCATACTTATAACACATCAAGAAATCCTGAATAATTAAATAATACCATACATAGGACTGATAGAGATACAGCTTTTCGTAGAAGCTCAATTTCGTCATATCAACCGCTCGGATATTGGCATTAAAGAACTCACTAACCATCAAAAGATCCTTATCGTTTCGGGCATACCCCACCTTTAGGTATAAGGCATACAAGCGAATGGACATATTAGAGAAATAAATGGTTCCTCCCATCTCTTGATTGAGACCTTTCGATTCCAGGGTAATTTCATCAGCTCTGGTCTCCATACTCTTGGTTATATACTGTGATTCAATGAGCTTTTCAAACTCAACGATTTCGAGATGAAGCAGTTTTCGCTCATATTTTTCAGCCAAAACCTTACTCTTTTCCAACATTCGTAAACTTTGTTGATACAAGCCTTTGTTGTATAAAACTTTTGCATGGTCAATCTGCTCACGAATACTTATCGTAATATCATGGTTCACCTGTGTGAGTCGCAAACTTGTTAACAACTGCTTATAAAGGTGAGCTTTCAGGTTAGGAAGTTGAGATAGTTTAATATCCTTAGTCTTTTTAATAATGAGTTCTTCCTTATAAGATTCCATCTTATCTATAGAATCGAAAACTTGAATGAACTTACTCTCTTTTCCGCTTGCTATTCGATTTGCGTAAAGTTTAAAATTCCTCTTTTCCGACTTAGTCATCGATTTTATAAGCTGAAATAAAGGTTCTATTTGATGCTTAGACATAGTAGTATTTTTTCTGTATCTAACTAATAAACAAGTTACTTATCGCACAAACGAACTTTGAACTTCGGAAATAAACCACAAAAGTGGTTTCCCAGAGCCTAAGCTATGTGCTACATTCATGTCGTTTTTCAAATTAACACAGTCAGCAACATAGGATATGCGTTCAAATGTAATAAAATTCGGCAAACCTGTTTTAACTAATGAGATTGAATATGATTCAATTAGCACAAGTCAAAAACAAAACCTCCATAAAATAGTCTTTGATAAACTTTCTGGAATTCTAAATCAGGATATCAATAAAGGGCTTACAATGATTGAGCAATTAATCAGTAAAGAAGAAATGGATATTTTTAGATTAGAGTTAGATTCAAAATTCTTATCAAAAGAAGCAAATGAATATCAATCTATTAATTTCAACAGACGTCTCAAGACGCTTAAGTCTTGTTTTGAGGAACTTCCTGCTGATAGTATATTATAAAAACATTAAAATATCAATAAATCTACTTTTCAAGCTTATCGCTAAAAAATAATAGCTAAAAAATAATACAAGGCTTTAAGAAATTGAAAAGTTAGTTTAGTGGTGCAAGGCAGCCTAACAGTTTTCCCGTTGTTTAGGTCGTCTAATTATTAACCAAATCTGAAGAAGACTAAGTCGTGAGGATAGTGAATAAAATGCTTCGTAGGGCCATAATAGATACAATTGTGAATCATCCCTTCTGTTAGATTTAGTAGTTTATTTCTGAAGCTTAAAACACTTATCTGATCACTTAGATTCTTCGAGATTTAAATTTTTCTAGAACGACATCTTCAAGAATAATCGCAACAAAAATGGTGTCGTTCTCTCATTAATATTTAATATTGTCTCCTGCTCAACCTTCACTTGTTCCGATTCGAAATAATTAATATTTTCTCTATCAAAAACATTTAGGAACATCAATCCCAATTCAGTTTTCATCTTCTTAGGCTTCATCTTATAGATAATGGAAGCTTCCAAACGACTAGAATGGGGTTCAGATACAATCGCGTTCTGAAGTACCTCATAGGAAGGAAAGCCTGATCCCCATATGTAATTGGCAGAACAATAAAAACGACCAACATTAATCAAACCCGCAAACTTAAGCTCATGAGTTTGATCGTGAAGGGCTCTTTGGAATACTTGTTTATTCCTTCTTTCTATATGAGTACCGCATAAGTCATCATCTACCCTCCTTTTATTTGAAAAAATTGAAACAATTTTTCCTAAAGTAATTTTCAGTGACAATAGTCAGGTTTTTTCAATGCTTCATCAACAGCTTTTATCCTTTTAAGGAAATCAATAAATTCTTGGGTTACTTTTTATTCTTTAGGAGAATTAAGAGGTGACAGGAACTGTTTCATATAGATTAAAAAGAAGGATAAGTGAAGGAAAGGAAATTGAAGAAAGCCCAAGTTTACTCAATTTGGGGCTTTAGTGTTATTGCTGTTGGCGGAATAGTTCAGGTTTTTTCTAGCAATCAAGTTCTAGTGTATTCCATCTTAATAGTTGGATCAAGCATTTGCTTTTTTGCCCTAATCAAAGCAATTAAGAATTTTAAGTAGTAGTTGTAATTTTGCCGGGACTGATGAAATAACTCAGTCTCGGCAAATGATTTAAAACCGATCCAATAAATATTCCCCTATTTTATTCTATAATTTAACATTGCACTCGTTTAAAATATAGAACCAATAAACTCCTAAGAACAAAAATCTTACTTCCTAAGAAAAATTCTCTTTCCACAAAGCAAGTAGTATGCTAGTATTAAGAAACTTAACTATCTTGTCTAATCCAAGGAATTGAATATCTTTGTAGATTGATTAAGAAGCTCCGTAATTGAAGTTGAATCAGTTGTAAAACGATGGGAGTCTCAAGCATTATCTAATTTGATTTTTGAAGATGAAGAATATTCGTAATTTTTGCATAATAGCACATATCGATCACGGTAAGAGCACATTAGCCGACCGTTTATTACAGGAAACAGAAACTGTTGGTGAACGTCAAAGACAGGCTCAAGTTCTTGACGATATGGATTTGGAACGTGAACGTGGTATCACCATTAAAAGTCACGCCATTCAGATGGACTATATGGGCAACGATAACGAAAAATATGTTCTCAATTTAATTGACACGCCTGGTCACGTCGATTTCTCTTACGAGGTATCTCGTTCAATTGCAGCCTGTGAAGGAGCTTTATTAATTGTTGACTCAACACAAGGGATTCAAGCTCAAACCATCTCGAACCTTTATTTAGCTATCGAGAATGATTTGGAGATTATTCCTGTTCTAAATAAAATTGACCTTCCTAACTCGAATCCGGAAGATGTTAAAGATCAAATTGTAGATTTGATTGGTTGCGATAGAGATGAAATTCTTGCAGCATCCGGTAAAACGGGTGAAGGTGTCCCTGATATTCTTGAGGCAATCGTAGATCGTGTTCCATGCCCGGAGGGAGATCCTAAAGCACCACTTCAAGCTTTGGTATTTGACTCGGAATACAATTCTTTCCGTGGTATCATCACTTACATTCGAATTATGAATGGTGAGGTTAAAAAAGGAGATCTTGTAAAATTCTTAAATACCGAGAAAGATTATTACGCTGATGAAATTGGTGTATTACGACTAGAACGAGAGCCTAGAAAAGTTCTTAAGACGGGTGATGTTGGCTATATTATTTCAGGCATCAAAACATCTACCGAAGTAAAAGTTGGAGATACGATTACTCATAAAGAAGAACCTTGCGAAGAAGGTATTGATGGGTTCGAAGAAGTAAAACCAATGGTATTTGCCGGCGTTTACCCAATCGATAGTGAAGACTATGAAGACCTTCGTGCTTCAATGGAAAAACTAAAACTTAATGATGCCTCTCTAACTTTTGAGCCAGAATCATCATTAGCACTTGGTTTTGGTTTCCGTTGTGGTTTCCTTGGTCTGCTTCATATGGAAATTATTCAAGAGCGTTTGGATCGTGAATTTGGCATGAATGTAATTACAACAGTACCTAACGTATCCTATATTGCTCACACTAAAAAAGGTGATGTTTTCGAGATGCATAACCCATCGGATATGCCTGATCCTAATTCCCTTGATTTTATTGAGGAGCCTTATATTAAAGCACAAATCATTACAAAATCAGAGTTTGTTGGTTCTTTAATGAATCTTTGTCTGGCCAAACGAGGTATGATGACAAATCAGCAATACCTAACCAGCGATCGTGTTGAATTAACTTACGAGATGCCTTTAGGAGAGATCGTATTCGATTTTTACGATAAGCTTAAGAGTATTTCAAAAGGGTATGCATCATTTGATTACTTCCAGATTGGATTTAAAGCAGCCAAGTTGGTAAAACTTGATATTCTTCTTAATGGAGAAGGTGTTGATGCACTTTCGACATTAATCCATTTCGACAATGCTCAATCATTTGGTAGACGAATGTGTGAGAAGCTGAAAGAACTTATTCCCCGACAGCAATTTGATATTGCTATACAAGGTGCAATTGGTGCTAAAATCATCTCTAGAGAGACTGTAAAAGCCGTTCGTAAGGATGTAACCGCAAAATGTTATGGTGGTGATATCACTCGTAAACGTAAACTGCTTGAAAAGCAGAAGAAAGGAAAGAAAAAGATGAAGCAAGTGGGTAATGTAGAAGTACCACAAAAAGCCTTCCTAGCTGTTCTTAAGCTAGACTAAATAGATTAAGTTTTGAATTATTAATTATGATTAATTCTAACTTTTAAAAATATAAAAAGCTATTCGATTTAATCGAGCAGCTTTTTTTTATTTATATGTCTTATTCTAAACTAGCCTTACCTCAAAAGGGTGTTATAAGAGAAAACATTTCCTTTTCGCCTTTACACTTAACATTTTAAGGTTTTCTTAACTCTTTTTAGTCAAAGCTTAACGCCTTTTATATTAGGCTATTCCTAATTTTGAAAGTAGTTATTTAATCAACACTAAATATTTAGAATTATGAAACGATTATCTCTCTTACTTTTAATAATTGGCTTAATCTTCTTTTGTGCACAAAGCACTTCAGCTCAAGAAAACAAGAAAAAGAAAGAAGCTAAGGTTAAAATACTAATGAACAAAGATGGAAAAACCATAAAGTTCGACACAACCCTTCATGATTTCAAAGATCACAAAGAGCTCATGAAAATAATGAAGTCAAAGAATTTACCAGATTCTTTATTAGAGGTTTTTGAAGGAGAAAATTTCATGTGGATTTCTGATCATAAAGATTCTCACGGGAAACACAAAATTATCATCAAGGAATGTCTTGATTCAGATTCAAAAGATTGCAAAAAAATTAAGCGAAGAGTCAGTAAGAACATTCAGATTATTTCTAGTGACAATGATCATGAGAATATCATCATAACAGAAGGTGATGGCGAACACAAAACCATTAAAATTGAGATTATTGATGAAGATGGAAATTTACACCTAAAGCATAAAAAAGGCGAAAAGGTTTTTATTATTAAAGAAGATATAGACATGGATATCTCAGAAGATGGGGATGTGAAAATCATCAAAATAGATTGCACATCTGATCATGATGAAGATATTGAAATAGAAGTCGAAGTTTCTGAAGATGGTAAGACAACTAAAAAAATTAAGCGAAAAAAGAAGAAAGCCAAAAAAACAGAGAAAAAAGAAAAATAAACTTACAACTCCATTAAATACAAAAGAGGATGATAGCGTACTATCATCCTCTTTTGCTCTGCGAGCAGAATAAAGTTAACTACATCTATGCTGTAGCTACCAAAGGTTCCTCAAGCTGCATTAAAGCTTCTTTTGCAGCCATTTGTTGAGCTTCCTTCTTAGATGCACCAACACCTTTCCCTATCATGTTTTTCTCAACTTCAACTTCTGAAACAAAGACAGGTAGTTTCATTACCTTATCTAAGCCATCTTCACGTGTATCGAAAACGACATCCTTTTTATTTTTCTGAGCCCACTCAATAAGCTTACTCTTAAAGTTTGTCTCTACTGTAACTACTTCTTCAATATTGATGTAATTACGGAAGATTTTATCTTCGATAAAAGTTTTAGTTACAGAATAGCCTTGGTCAAGAAAAATGGCTCCTACCAAAGCTTCGAATGCATCACCGTAAATATGTTTATTATTATTCAGGTTGACATTCGACATAACCTGTTTGTCCAATCCTATTTCAAGGGCCAATCTATTTAAAGACTCACGGCTAACAATTTTTGATCGGACTTGAGTAAGGAATCCCTCACTCTTATTAGGAAAGTATTTGTAAAGAATATCAGCCGTTACCGATCCTAAAATGGCATCTCCTAAATATTCAAGACGCTCATTATTCATAGGAGCTCCATCCTTACAGGGGATAGATGCTGATTTATGCACAAGCGCAAGCTCATACAAATCGGTTTTACCAGGCGTAAAGCCTAAAAGATCAAAAGACAATCCATAAAACTCCCTCTTAGGTAAGAATCGAAGTTTTATGGATTGAATAATAGATTTAATCACAAATTATTCAGTAAAAGATTTGAAAATTACTGAAGCATTGTGTCCACCAAAACCAAACGTGTTGCTTAAAGCAGCTCTGATAGGGCGCTCTTGAGCAGTGTGTAGAGTAAGGTTTAATTTCTCATCAATTTCAGGATCTTGTTCTCTGTGATTGATCGTTGGCGGTACAGTAGAGTTTGTAATGGCTAGAATACTAGCGATAGCTTCAACTGAACCGGCAGCTCCCAAGAGGTGACCTGTCATTGATTTTGTGGAACTAATGTTCACTTTGTATGCATGCTCACCTAAAACAGATTTAACTGCTCTCAATTCAGGGATATCACCTACAGGAGTAGATGTTCCATGAACATTGATGTAGTCTAATTCATCAGGTTGCATATTAGCGTCGCTAATAGCCATTTTCATAGCATTAATAGCTCCGCGTCCTTCTGGATGTGTCGCTGTCAGGTGATAAGCATCACCAGACATCCCACCACCAACAACTTCTGCATAAATCTTAGCACCACGAGCTTTAGCGTGTTCATATTCTTCAAGAATAAGAGCACCAGCTCCTTCTCCCATTACAAAACCATCACGGGTTTTACAGAATGGACGAGATGCTTGAGTATACTCATCGTTGTTAGTTGAAAGGGCCTGCATTGAGTTAAATCCACCTAATCCCGCTTCGTTAATCGAAGCTTCTGAACCACCTGATATAAAGATATCAGCTTTACCCAAACGGATATAGTTCATTGCATCAATCATAGCGTGTGTGGAAGAAGCACATGCAGAAACAGTACCGTAGTTCGGTCCCTGGAAACCATATTTCATTGAAATATGACCGGCAGCAATATCAGAAATCATCTTAGGAATAAAGAAAGGAGAGAAACGAGGAGTTCCATCCCCGTTTGCATATCCTGTAACTTCATCTAAGAAAGTCTTAATACCGCCAATTCCAGAACCCCAAATTACTCCGGCTCTTGTTAAATCTTCGGCCTCCAAATCGAAACCCGCATCCCCAATTGCTTCTTTAACAGCAATTAAAGCATACTGCGTATAAAGATCGAGTTTACGAACTTCTTTGCGATCGAAATGCGCTTTTGGATCGAAGTTTTTAACCTCGCAAGCGAACTGAGTCTTGAACTTTGAAGCATCGAATTGACGAATCTTATCAGATCCGCTCTTTCCATTCTTCAAACTCTCCCAATATTCAGCAATATTATTACCAATTGGGTTAATGGTTCCAAGACCAGTTACTACTACTCTTCTAAGTTCCATAAAAAAGGTTCTGGGTTAATTAATTACTTAGCGTTTTCTTCGATATAAGAAATAGCGGCACCTACAGTCCCGATGTTCTCAGCTTGATCGTCTGGAATAGCAATGTTAAATTCCTTTTCGAATTCCATGATTAACTCAACAGTATCCAATGAATCAGCTCCTAGGTCGTTAGTGAAGCTAGCTTCAACAGCAACTTCTGTTTCATCAACACCCAATTTGTCAACAATGATTGCTTTTACTCTAGATGCAATATCAGACATAACTTTAAAATTTTAGATTAATATTTAAAAAACTAATTAATTTCTAACTCTGCAAAGAAATAAATTTACGATATAAAATCAAACTTATTTCCACATAGTTGGTCGCAAAGATAATTCTTTTTCCTTCTCATGTGAAAGGATTTTCTATTAAATTCACTAGACAGAGTCATTAATTGCTGATTATCTGATAAATAACACTTTTAATCATTCTGACTTTATGAAGTTATGGATAAAAATTATTAAGGCTAAATGACCTAAGTCCTGAATAATAAGTAAAACAACTTGATACAAGGCACTTAAACAATTCTATGAAAATAGATGATAATCAGAGGAGTAATAAATTCATTTATTAATTAACTTTGCGGAGATTAAATACGAAACAACAACCATGAAAAAAATTGCCATTTTTGCTTCTGGATCAGGAAGTAACGCTGAGAATATTGCTCATTATTTTGAATCGAATCCTGAGGTTGAAATCTCAATAATTCTCAGTAACAAAAAAGATGCTTTTGTTCTTGAAAGGGCAAAAAAGCTTAATATCCCAAGTCAAACATTCACTCGAAAAGATTTCTACGAGACCCATACTATTGTTGATTTATTAAAGAAAAAGCAGATAGATCTTATCGTATTATCCGGTTTTTTATGGCTTGTACCAGATTCACTAATACAAGCCTACCCTAGTGCCATCGTTAATATCCACCCAGCTCTTCTTCCTAACTACGGCGGGAAAGGTATGTATGGAATGAACGTTCATAAGACTGTTATTGCCAATAAAGAAAAAGAAAGTGGTATCACCATACACATTGTTAATGAAAAGTACGATGATGGGAAAACCATTCTGCAGGCCAAATGCAAAATTGAAGAAAATGACACGGCAGAAGACCTCGCCAACAAAATACACGAATTGGAATACGAACATTTCCCTCGTGCCGTAGAAGATTACCTGAATAAAATATAGAGATCTGCAGTAAAGATCTAAAAAAGGGAAAGTGTCACCATACACTTTCCCTTTTTCATTATAAATGTCTCTAGCTTCTTATTTCAATTCTGGAATATTGGATTCAAAAGCAAATTCTTCTACAATTTCGATTTTCTCTTCTTCTAATTCCAACAAAAGCTTATCCTTAATCCGATTATAAGCTTCTAAATTTTGTTCTGAAACGGGTGCTACTGGTGGCGATTTCATCCTTAATGGGTTTATTGCTTTCCCATTTTTATGCACTCTAAAATCTAAATGTGGTCCTGTTGCTAAACCCGTTGCACCAACATAACCTATTACCTGTCCTTGCTTTACTCGAGATCCAACACTTACATTTTTACCAAAACGCGAGAAATGCATATAAGTTGTTGTATAAACAGAGTTGTGTTTAACCTTAAGGTAACGCCCTCCTCCTCTTTTCTGAAAACCTCGCTTTATTATGACACCATCACCAATGGTCATCACCGGCGTACCTGTAGGCGCGGCATAGTCGATTCCATGATGAGCACGGTAACGTTTAAGAACAGGATGAAAACGTCTGTTCGAAAACTTAGAACTTATACGAGAAAAACGAAGTGGAGCCTTCAAAAAAGCTTTTTGTAAGCTTTTTCCTTCTTCATCAAAATAACCTTCTTTCTCCCCATCAGTAAAAGCAAAAGCATAATTATTCGATTTGTGATGCACAAAATTCGCCGCAATCACATCAATTTGATGAATGGACTCGCCATCGATCATCTCTTCGTCATATATCACATTGAATTCATCTCCCTTTCCAATTCCAAAAAAATCAATTGTCCATGCATAGATATCTGACAACTCCATAGAGAGAACCGGATCTGCACCAGCATCAACCATTGCATTCCAAAGAGAAGACTCTATAGTTCCTTTTACTTGCTTACGAACCTTAGTAATTTCTTTTTGTCCTTTATAAACTTGAATCGTATCTGTAAGATCAAAAACAATGTATTCCTTAGGTGAATTTTCATAAATAAAATACTCAGCTGTTTTTAGGCTATCCTTAGTAAAAAGCATCGAATATTTTCTACCCGACTTAATCTTTCTAACATTAAAAACTTTCTTTGATTTTTGTGCAATTTCATGAATAAGCTTTGAGGATACACCTTGCTTATCCAATATGACAGAAAGTGTTTGGTTACGTTTCACTTTAAATTCCTCAACCAGAAAGTTATCAATCGGAAATCCATATTTATAATTGATTTCTTGATTCTGAACAGAATCAATTAAAACAGGTTTAGCCTTGTCAGCTTTAGTAAGTTCCACTCCTGTTCTATTTTTTAATAGGAACAAACCTGCTAGAACAAGAACAGGAATGATTAGGTACTGTATCTTAAGGAAACGTTTCATAAAATAATTTAATCTTCAAAGTAAAATTTAGGTCGTATTCTTCACCAATCGGCTCTATTCACTTTCACAATTCTATCCTCTGGCCGACTTCGTCGCCGAAGTTAAGATATAATACATCTGGATACAAATTGCCGGGTATTAGAATGAACTAATCCCGGCAATTTTTAACATTATTAAACCTATAAATTTATTGTCTAAAAAACAGATTTATTTTATTTTATCGAAACCTTGTCCGTATACACCCATTACAGATCCCATAGAAATAAAGGCATCTGGATCTACAATTTTTACCATTTTAAGAATAGCCTGAGAATCTTTCTTCTTGGCTAAAAGCATCAAAACTTTCACATCTTGCTGAGAGTAGCCGCCCTTAGCTTCTAAAACAGTTAATCCCTGATCAAGATTTAAAACAACTTCATTACGAATTTCTTCATGCTTTCTGGTAAAAATAAAAATTTGTACAGATTGTTTAGCTCCTTCAATCGCCATATCAACACAATAAGCACTCACTCCCATAGCTACAAAACCATAAACTACTTGCTCAATGGAATTTGAAATAAAGTATGATGAAGAGATAATAATCAGATCCAAAGTTAAAAGAAGTTGACCGGGGCTGTAATTTCGATATTTATTAATAATCATGGCAATGATATCGGTACCTCCTGTACTACCACCTTGTGATAATATGAGACCAGCACTTGCTCCAGCCATAATACCCCCAATAATAGCACACATAAACCTATCACTTACTAATGGTTCGGTAATAATCGATTGCAATAGCCACAAAAAGAAGGATAACACGATTGTGGCAAATATGGTTTTAATCCCAAAGCCAAAGCCTAACACCCTCATGCCCAGAATCAATAATAGACCATTGATGATAAAAACAGAATATCCAACCTTAAAGCCTGTCACAAAATAGATAATAGTAGCCATACCAGTAACCCCACCACCTACAATTTCTGATGGAATTAAGAAACCTGTCCAGCCAATAGAACCGATAAAAAGTCCCAGAGCAATAATAAAATAGGACTTAAATTGCTTGGTGAAATTTACAACACTTGTCATTATCTAATTTTAAGATGATTTTCCCACATGGGATTTTATTTTCGGGCACAAAGCTAGTAAGAATTTCTTTATGCACGAATTTCTTCAAAACCGAAACCATAAACTCCCATAACGGAGCCCATAGAAATAAAGGCATCAGGATCATGCTGTTTCACAATCTTGAAAACTTGTGGTGTTTCATGCTTACGAACCACAACCATCAACATTTTTTTGTTTTCCTTTGAATACCATCCCATCGCATCGATAACAGAAATTCCTCTGTTTATTTTTAAACCGATCTCATCGGCCAATGTTTCATGATCCTTCGTAATTATAAACATCTGTGCTGATTGTTTACTTCCACTTATAGCCATATCTATAGCATAGGAAGCAACACCCATCGACACATATCCGTATACAATAGTTGGCACATCGTTAAAAATGAAATAAGATGATGCAATAATAAACACGTCGATATAGAGGATAATACGTCCCGGACTGATATTACGATACTTATTAATAATCATGGCAATAATATCGGTACCACCGCTACTTCCTCCCTGAGAGATGGTAATTCCAACACCAGCTCCTCCCAAAATACCACCTAAAATGGTAGCCATAAACTTATCGTCAACCAAAGGAGCTGTAATGAACTTTTGCTGTATACTCAAAAATACGGACCCTAAAATAATCGCATAAACTGTTTTGGCACCGAATTTAGGACCTAATATTTTTAAGGCTATTATTATCAGGAAACAGTTGATAACAAAATAAGACAGACCTACTGGAATCGTTTCTCCAGAGGCATAGTAAATTAATGTACCTATACCACTAACGCCTCCTCCAATGATTTCAGAGGGGATCATAAAGGCTGTCCAGCCAAAACTATAAATTGCCAATCCCAGGGCTATGATTAAATAGGATTTCAATTCAGCAGTGTTCAATTTCATTTTTTTTCGATGTGTTATTTTTGGTGATAAACGACCTATTGGTATAAAAAAAGAAAAGCTTTAGTTTCATTGAGTAGTCAATGGAACTAAAGCTTTTCAGGTATGAATTTTTAGCTTTCTATCTAGACTACTATATTTACAATTTTCTTAGGGACAATAATTACCTTTTTAGGGGTTTTACCATCTATCCATTTCTGGGCCTGTTCACAGGTCATTACAGCCTGTTCAATTTCATCTTTACTAAGACTTAAAGGAAGTTCAAGTAAGAATCTCATTTTACCATTAAACGAAACTGGATATGAATGAACATCTTCCACTAAATAAGCTTCATTTAAAACTGGGAACTTAGCATCCGTAATGCTATTTGTATTTCCACAAAGTTTCCAAAGCTCTTCGGTGATATGCGGTGCAAATGGAGCTAAAAGAGCAAGTAACTCTTCCAAAATAGCTTTCTTATTACACTTCGCACTATTCAATTCATTCACACAAATCATAAAGGCCGATACAGACGTATTAAACGAGAATCGCTCAATATCATCCTGAATTTTCTTAATTGATTTATGAAGAATTTTATATTCAGCTTTTGTAGGCTCATCAGTTGAAATCACAAATTCATTCTTATCGTTATGGAACAGACGCCATAGTTTTTTTAAGAATTTATGAACGCCATCAATACCATTGGTATCCCAAGGTTTTGATGCTTCTAATGGTCCCAGGAACATTTCATACAAACGAAGTGTATCTGCTCCATACTCATCAACAATAACATCAGGATTAACCACGTTAAACATCGATTTAGACATTTTTTCCACAGCCCAACCACAAATATATTTATCGTCTTCTAATACAAACTCAGCATCTGCATACTCAGGCATCCAGTTCTTGAACGCTTCAATATCCAAAACATCGTTCTTCACAATGTTTACATCAACATGAATTTGAGTGGTGTCATACTCTTTTCTCAAGCCATATGACACATATTTATTGGTATTCTTAATACGATAAACAAAGTTCGAACGACCTTGAATCATACCTTGATTAATCAATTTCTTGAAAGGTTCATTCTTACACACTTTACCTATATCGAAAAGGAATTTATTCCAGAATCGAGAATAGATTAGGTGACCTGTAGCATGCTCCGTTCCTCCGATATACAAGTCTACATCTTGCCAATACTCGTTAACCTCTTCAGATACCAAAGCATCATTATTTCGAGGATCCATATAACGTAAGTAATATGCAGATGAACCTGCAAATCCAGGCATGGTATTTAGCTCAATAGGATAACCATCTTCAGTTGTCCAATTGGTAGCACGTCCCAAAGGTGGTTCACCCGTTTCAGTAGGTAGGTATTTATCAACCTCAGGTAATTCAAGAGGCAATTTGTCCAGATCCATCATTTGTGGCATACCATCCTTGAAATAAACCGGGAATGGCTCACCCCAATAACGCTGACGTGAAAAAATCGCATCACGCAAACGGAAGTTTACCTTACGCTTACCTAACCCTCTTGCTTCAATTTCAACATTTGCTTTTACGATGGCATCCTTAACGTCCAATCCATTCATAAAATCTGAATTGATCATCTCACCAGCTTTTGCATCGTATGATTCTTCGCTAATATCGCCTCCTGATACAACAGGAACAATTGGCAAATCGAATTTCTTAGCAAAAGCATAGTCACGGCTATCATGTGCAGGAACGGCCATAATAGCACCTGTTCCATATCCTGCCAAAACGTAATCACTCACCCATACAGGAATTGCTTCTCCCGAAAATGGATGTATAGCATAAGAGCCTGTAAATTCACCACTAACCGTCTTAACGTCGGCCATACGTTCTCTTTCAGTACGCTTTTTAGTAGCTGCAATATAAGCTGCAATTTTTTCTTTAGATTCTGGAGTCGTTAATTGATCTACCAACTCACTTTCCGGAGCTAAAACCATAAAACTAACACCATAAATCGTATCTGGTCTAGTTGTAAAAACTGTCATAGCAACATCGGAATCTTTCACTTTAAAGTCCATCTCTGCACCTTCTGAACGACCAATCCAGTTACGTTGAATCTCCTTCAATGAATCTGTCCACTCAAGCTTCTCCATATCCTCTAGCAATCGCTTCGCATATGCAGATACTCTTAATGACCATTGACGCATTTTTTTCTGCTCAACAGGGTGTCCACCTCTGACAGATAAACCATCTTTAATTTCATCATTGGCCAATACAGTACCCAATTCAGGACACCAGTTAACCATGGTATTAGCCAAATAAGCTAAACGATAGTTCAAAAGAATAGCATCTTGTTCCTTTTCAGACAAAGCATTCCATTCTTCAGCTGTAAAAATATCTTCCTGAGAAGTAGCAGCATCAACTTCAGCATTACCTTTAGTCTGAAATTCTAGAACCAATTCAGAAATAGCCTCAGCTTTTTGGGTTTTGTTATTGAAAAAATGCTTGAACATTTCAACAAAAGCCCACTGAGTCCATTTATAATATTCTGGATCAGAAGTACGAATTTCTCTATCCCAATCGTACGAAAATCCAATTTTATCTAATTGTTGACGATATCTATTGATATTAACATCTGTTGTTATCGCAGGATGCTGCCCAGTTTGAATAGCATATTGCTCGGCAGGCAAACCATAGGCATCATAGCCCATTGGATGTAATACATTAAACCCCTTTAAACGCTTGTAGCGAGAATATATATCAGAAGCAATATAGCCAAGTGGGTGTCCTACATGTAAACCTGCTCCCGAAGGGTAAGGAAACATATCGAGTACATAGAATTTAGGTTTGCTTGTATCAACATCAACTTTATAAGTCTTGTTATCTACCCAAAACTTCTGCCACTTTTTTTCTATTTCTTTAAAATTGTATTCCATGTTCTGTAGCTATTAGATCTGAAATCCCAATGAAACAAGACGATTGGCTAGCTTCATTTTTTTCAATCTGATTGATAAATAAATAATATGAATTCAAGATTCACCCTTATTGTGAATCAATATGAACCCAACTCTTCATTAAGCCGCAAAATTAGTAAAAGTTTGAAATAAATGAGGACTTTATTTTAGGAAAGAAAAATTATTATATTTTGTCTCTTAGAGCTTTAGCGAATCCAATAATAATTTATAGACTTGTAGGAGGAAGCAAAAAGTCATTTTCATTAAATAATTGGATTAATTTTCTAAATTTGCTTTCAAATTGGCTCCGTAGTTCAGCTGAATAGAACGTCAGATTCCGGTTCTGAAGGCCATGGGTTTGAATCCCATCGGAGTCACAAAAAAAAAGCTCGAAGTTAACGCTTCGAGCTTTTTCATTTTCTATTGGTCACCTAAAAGTGTAAAACAAAAAAAAGGAGTCCTAATGGACTCCTTTTAAATATATCGAATAATAAATTATTCTGCAGTTTGTCTAGTTGAATAGTTCAATTTAAGTGAACTAGCTTTTCTAAGTTCCTGCTTAATATCAGTGATAATACCCATTTTAGTGTATTGATCAACTTTCAATGAAGTAGTCAACTTATTACGCAATTCTTCTTTTCTTGATTCACGTTCTGAAGCAATAAAAGCTTGAATATCTTCAACTGTTGAGAATTGGTCGTTCAGCTGGATACGAGGCTCTGTTCCGTGTGTCTTTTGGAACTTTCTCATAGGAACACCTACATAGATGTTACTTACAAGATCCTTTTTCTCCAATTTAGTTACCTCTTTCGCTTCAGGAACCATAATATCTACATTCAAGTCAACCTCTCTCATAGTTGTAGCAACCATAAAGAAGAATAACAACATAAATACGATATCAGGAAGAGAAGCTGTTGATATGGCCGGTAGATCTTTTTTACCGTCTTTTCTAAACTTTGACATTATTTACCTCCTGTATTTCTTGGTTCTGCTTCAGAAATCTGTACTGGGATATATTTTCTAACCGCTGCTTGCTCATCTTCATTAAGCTCAGCGTATTTTTTACCCCATTTTTGCATTGCCTTCTCATCCTTTAACTCACGAGAAGCCGCAGCAAGTTCATCCTGAACGCGAATATAAGTTGCGTATTGTGTTCCACGGTCATTCTGTAACGAAATCAACCCTTTAGAAACCATCACGTCACCAAAATATGGTACGTTTTTCAAGGCTTTCTCAGGAAGAGTCTGACTGTTCGTTGGATTCAAAAAGAACTCTTTAGTTTTATCACGTAATTGTGAAATACTAAGAACCTCTCCATTCACCAACAACTCATTGTTACGATTCACCAAAATGGACAAAACATTACGTTGTTTAACCTTAGGCGCCTCATCTGGCTGCTCTTCTGGAATCGGTGGCAACTTTTTGTAGATACCAGTATCTACATCCATTGTAGTTGTCACCAAAAAGAAAATAAGCAACAAGAAAGCGATATCGGCCATCGAACTCGAATTTATCTCTGGTGTTTTTCTTGCCATAATATTATTTATTAAGGTTTACGATTCGAAATTCATCGAACCATTGTCTTAGCGAAATTTTCTCATAGTTTCTGTCACTACGATAGAAACGATAGCACCTACACCCAATGCATACATTGTATACAAAACAGTGTCAGCAAACTTTAAAGGACCAACAGCATTGTCATCTCCTGTGTAACCAGGAAGATTTAATAATGTACCGTCAGATAAAGAATATGCTATCAAGATAATTAATCCAAGACCAGCAAGTCCAGCTAATCCTTTAATTGCTCCTTTAGGATTCGTTACTAATTGAATAACAGGGAACAAAATTGATAAGCCAACAGTGATATAGAACAATGCCTTAGCCCAGTAAATCAACGAATCGGTATAAACCGGAGTTGTATAAGCTGCATTTGGCACTTCTCCACCAAAGTAAAACATGGCTACAAAAATAACTGTAAGACCAAGCATTACATAGGTAAGAATATTTAAATATTTACTCAATGTATTTGACATAGTCGGAAATTATTTTTTCAAGTTGTATTTTACTAAGATATCAAGAAGAGAAATAGATGCATCTTCCATGTTGTTTACGATACTGTCAATTTTAGCAGTACAGTAGTTATAGAATACTTGTAGGATCATTGCTACGATCAAACCAGATACAGTTGTAATCAAGGCAACTTTAATACCACCAGCTACAGCAGCAGGAGAAATAGTACCCATAGACTGAATCGAGTCAAATGCACCAATCATACCGATTACTGTACCCATGAAACCCAACATAGGAGCAAGACCAATCATCAAAGAAATCCAAGAAAGACCTTTCTCTAAAAGACCCATTTGAACTGATCCGTAAGCGATTACTGATTTCTCAACAACCTCTACACCTTCGTCGATACGATCAAGACCTTGATAGAAGATACTAGCGATAGGACCGCGAGTGTTTCTACAAACTTCTTTAGCAGCATCAACACCACCATTGTTCAACGCATCTTCAAGACTAGCGATTAGTTTTTTAGTGTTTGTAGTTGACATGTTCAAGTAGATAATTCTCTCAATACAAAGAGCTAAACCTAAGATTAATGCTAACAATACAAAACTCATAAACATCGCACCACCTTGGATGAATTGTTTCTTCACTACAGCGTGGAATGAAGTACTTTCTACTTCTTCTTCAACTACAGTTTCTTCAACTGCAACTTCCTCAGTTGTTTCATCCTGAGTATCTACGGTAGCTTCGGTAGTTTCAGCTGTCTCGTCTTGAGCAACTGCATTAAATGATGCTCCAAAATTCAGCATCCCGATAACTGCTATAAATGCAAATAACTTTTTCATAGTCTGTTTTTCAAATTTTAATTAACGAAATTATTTTTTACAAAATTAAACGGTTACAATTCAAAAACTGATTAACAATAATCAGTTACTTTTTCTTTTTAAAGAACGAGCTAAAACCTCTCATATTATCTATATCTCACTCCTTTTCTTATGTAATGTAAGCTGGTTTTAACAGTGCACCAAATTACAAAAAAAAAGTGAAAAACAAATTTTCTATTGGCATAATTCGCCTTTGATGGACTTATTTAAAAAGAATTTTATCTTATCTGAATCAAGCTGCTGTCCTAGCAAAAACATAAGTTTGGTAATCGCGGCTTCTGTGGTGATGTCGTGACCACTAACCACGCCTATTTCCAACAACTCAACACTTGTCTCGTATAAGCCCATATCAACACTACCCGATGGGCACTGGGTGACATTATACACAAGGATTCCCTTAGCAATAGCCTGCCTAATTGAATCTACAAACCAGGCATCAGTTGGTGCATTGCCTGCTCCATATGTTTCCATTACGACAGCTCTCAGTCCTTCAATATTTAAAATTGCATCCACGGTCTGCTTATTTATACCTGGGAATATTTTTAGTATCGCAATATTGGTATCTAAATTGGTATTTATACCAAACATTCCTTCAGTGTGATTTCTTATTGCAGCGTGATTATAGTGAATATTGATTCCCACTTTCGCAAGATCAGGGTAGTTATAGGAATAAAAGGCATTAAAATATTCAGCATTGTGTTTGGTTGTTCGATTCCCTCTAAATAGCTTATTCTCAAAAAGCACACAAACTTCAGGAACAACTGCTTTATCATTTTTATAATCCGCTGCAATCTCAACTGCCGTAATTAAATTGTCTTTACCATCGGTACGTAACATACCAATTGGTAATTGAGATCCTGTTAAAATAACAGGTTTATCCAGATTATCAAGCATAAAACTCAAAGCTGATGCAGTATACGACATCGTATCTGTTCCATGAAGTACAACAAAACCATCAAACTTCTCATAGTTTTCTTTAATTATATCGGCTATCTTAACCCAAACTTCAGGATTAAGGTTAGATGAATCGATAAGTGGATCAAAGGAAACAGTCGTTAATTCAAAACCAAAATCCTTTAATTCAGGAACCTGCTTTAAAATATGATCAAAATCGAAAGGTTTCAATGAACCATTTTTAGGATCTTTAACCATTCCAATGGTTCCTCCAGTATAAATAATCAAAATTGAAGTCTTCATCTACTTATATATTTCATGTTATTGACATTCCGATTAAAATCGGATAATAATAATCTCAACAAATCTCTAACTCATCTTATAACTTAAATAGGTTTTGAGCATTCCGACTCGTTATTTCTGCTACCTCTTCAAGAGATAAATTCTGAATCTCGGCTAACTTCTTTGCAATAAGAGCAACATAAGCAGATTCATTTCTCTTACCACGCTTAGGAGTTGGCGCCAGATAAGGTGAATCTGTTTCTAAAATCAAATGTTTCGTATCAATTTCTCTGACCACTTGATCTAATCCTGAGTTTTTAAAAGTTAGAATTCCATTTAAACCCAACAAGAATCCCATTTCAATTGCTTTATTGGCTTGTTCTAAATTTCCTGTAAAAGAATGGAAAACACCTGTCAGTTTTTTCGATTTAAAAGATTCCAAAACCTCGAAGATTTCAGAGAAAGAATCACGAGCATGAATCACTACTGGCAGTTCTCTTTCAACAGACCAGTTCAATTGTTTTTCAAATGCAAATATCTGCTCTTTCAAATAGGTCTTATCCCAATACAAGTCGATTCCTATTTCACCAATCGCAATAAATTTTTCTTCACTCAACCACTTTTCACAGATAGCTAATTCTTCCTCATAATTTTCTTTTACCGATGTAGGATGTAAACCCATCATTGGCAAACAAAAGCCAGGATATTCTTTGACCAATTTGAACATTGGCTCTATTGATTCAGAATCAATATTGGGTAAAAAGATCTGACCAACATTAGCATCTTTTGCTCTTTGTATTGCTTCAGCAATATCCTCGTCAAAAGCTTCAGAATAAATATGAGAATGGGTATCGATTAGCTTCATTCAAAAAAAATAGATTATCTGTAAATAATGTATGCAAAATTAATGTTTACTGTGATATAAAAAAAGCCGGCTAAGGCCGGCTCTTTTATATATATAAAGCGTTAGGAGATTATACACATCCCTGAGCTAACATTGCTTCAGCAACTTTAACGAAGCCACCAATGTTTGCACCATTTACGTAGTTAATCTTACCATCTTTAACACCAAATTTCACACAAGTATCGTGAATATCTTTCATGATACGAGAAAGTTTAGCGTCAACTTCTTCAGCAGTCCAGTTGAAACGTAGTGAATTCTGTGACATTTCAAGACCTGAAACAGCAACTCCACCAGCATTAGCAGCCTTACCTGGAGCAAATGCACAGTTGTCAACTAAATAAAGCATTGCTTCTGCAGTACAACCCATGTTAGATGTCTCAACAACATACTTACATCCGTTAGCAACAAGAAGTTTAGCATCTTCTTCATTCAATTCGTTCTGAATTGCACAAGGGAAAGCCATATCAACTTTTGCTTCCCAAGGTTTCTTACCTGCGAAGAACTCAGCACCGAATTTCTCAGCATAAGGAGCTACAACATCGTTATTTGAAGCACGAAGATCCAATAAGTAATCAATCTTCTCAGCATCTAAACCTTCTTTATCGTAAACATATCCATCAGGACCAGAAACAGTAACAACTTTAGCACCAAGCTCAACTAATTTAAGAGCAGCACCCCAAGTTACATTACCGAAACCAGAAAGAGCAACAGTTTTACCTTCTAATGTTTCATTGTTTTCAGCAACCATATGCTGAGCAAAATAAACAGCTCCGAAACCAGTAGCTTCAGGACGGATCAAAGAACCACCAAACTCAAGTGGCTTACCAGTTAATACACCAGTAAACTCGTTACGGATTCTCTTGTACTGTCCGAAAAGGTATCCGATCTCACGACCACCTACTCCGATATCACCTGCAGGAACGTCAGTGTTAGGACCAATATGCTTACACAACTCAGTCATGAAGCTTTGGCAAAAACGCATGATTTCGTTATCTGATCTTCCCTTAGCGTTGAAGTCAGAACCACCTTTACCACCACCCATTGGTAGAGTAGTCAAAGAGTTCTTGAAAGTTTGTTCGAAACCTAAGAATTTAAGAGCACTTAGAGTTACAGAAGGGTGAAAACGTAATCCTCCTTTGTAAGGCCCAATTGCAGAGTTAAACTCAACACGGTATCCACGGTTGATTTCCACTTCACCATTATCGTTGATCCATGGTACACGGAACATTATTGTACGCTCCGGCTCACACATTTTCTCAAGAATCTTAGCAGCTTTGTATTTAGGGTTTGAATCGTAAGTTTCCCATACTGATTCAACTACTTCCTGAGCAGCTTGGTGAAATTCAGCTTCACCAGCAGTTCTAGCCTTAAGGGCTTCCATGAATTCATTAATCTTCGCTTCCATGTCCAAAATATGTTATGAAATTAAAATAAGATTGTTGTGATACAATTGTTAATATTTTGGTTCAAATGTATATAAATTTTAAGAACCTCAATTTTTTTTAGCAAAAAAATTCAAACGTTTTAAAAAATAATTCACCCCTGATAATCAGACTATTACATCTTTTCAGATTCTGCTCTACAACATCAGGTAAAAAAAAGTAGATTTTTTAGGAAGTTAGAGAGTAGATTTTACCCGGAAGTGCTCTAATAAGTCCTTCAAATTCCATTTTCAACAACAAACTTGAAACCTTACTCATGGGTAAATTCGATTTAAGAGAAAGCACATCAATTCCTAATTTATTCTTATCCTTTAATAAGCCCACAATTAATTCTTCTTCTGGAGAAAGTTCAATAAACATTTTAGCCTGAACCGCATCTTTCTTCGACTCATCATTTTCCCAACCTAATATGTATTCCAAATCAGCGATAGACTCTATCAGATGTGCCTGATTAGTTTTTATCAGGTGATTACAGCCTTGTGAATAAACATCACCGGTTCTACCAGGATAAGCGAACACATCTCTATTATATGAATTTGCAATCTCAGCCGTAGTCAATGATCCTCCTTTTCTGGCTGACTCGATCACTACAGTAGCATCAGCCATACCAGCTACAATTCTATTTCTGCGGACAAAGTGTCTTGGATCGATAGCACTTTTAGAGGTAAACTCACTTATGATCCCTCCACTATGAATAATCTCCTCTGCATATTTACGGTGCTGAGCAGGATACATCATGTGAAAACCATGCCCTACCACTGCAACTGTTGGCAAGTTATATTTCATTGCTGCTTTATGAGCACTAATGTCGATACCATAAGCCAAACCACTCATTATAACCGTTTTCTCAGCATGTGAAGCCAGTGCCTTAATCAGCTTATCACAATTCTCTCTTCCATATTCTGTGGCATTACGGGTCCCTACGACACTTAATACACGAGAAGCATTAAAATCAATCTCCCCCTTATAATATAATGTCATCGGAGAATCTGGGCAGTTCAATAAACGTTGAGGGAAATTTTCATCGAGATAGAAAGCCACTTTAATAGCATTGCCTTCAATAAACTTCAATTCAGATTCAGCATCTCGCAAAGCGGCATCACGGTCTAACTTCTGTATAATATTCTTTCCAATACCTGGAACTTTTAACAGGTTTTGTTTTTTTTCCCTAAAGAATGCCTCAACACCACCCGAATAAGCAATCACTTTTCGTGCGTTAATACTGCCAAGGCCAGTTAAAAAACTAAAAGCAACTTTGTAGAGTGTTTCCATGGTTTGGATTTAGATCATCCAAATTAGGAAATTGCATTGTCAAATCAAAAAAAGATCAGTTCCTACATATCGAATGCAAAACCTATTGTTACAAAACCAGCATTACCATAACCCAATTCTGTAAAAATATCGATATCCTCACTTATATTATACCGTCCACCAATTAGTACACCTAAATCGAATAGAAAATTATTCTCCTTGTTATTGATTCCTTTTTCGGCCTTAATATACTCCAAAGAAAAACCCGTTTTCAATGAGGCATATAATTCCACACCAAATTCCGGAGAAATATTTATCGCATCTAAAAGTTCATTCAGGTCATAAGAAATGACACCACCAAAGCGATAATAATTATGAGTGATTTCTGTAAACTCATTATACAGGGATTCATTTTTCTGTCCAGCAAACCCAAGATAAGCTCCTAAACGGAATCCATCACGCCAAGGCTTATCTGCCTGAACCAAAAATGATGGGTATTGGGTTTCATTGCTATTTTTAAAATTATGATCGAACTTGCCATACTTAGCAAATGGAAGGCCTACTTGAATTCTTAAACCGTCTTCCTGTTCCTGAGCAAATAAAGGCAATGATAAAAAAGACAGAAGGGCTAAAATAAAATATTTTCTCATGTGTATATTATAAAGGATACGTGTTCGTAAAATATCTGTGACTACTTCTTTGAATACTTCGAAAGGGATGCAAGAACTTCGGCTCTTTGTTCCTTCGATAAGGCTGAAAGACTAATTCCTGGGTATTTAGCTAAACCTTTTGCACTCATCTGAAAAAGAAAAAGATCTTCGCGTAAGCCTAAGCTACGTTTCTCTAACTCAAAATGAGAAAAAGTCTTCTTACTTATTTCAATAGATTTAAACTTATCGTGAAAAGGATGTAAGGGATAATAGCGCATAATAATCTTATCATCTGTTTCTTTATAGATAATAAAGTTATATTCCCTTGACAAATTAAGGCCGACCATAATAACAAAACCAATAAATAAACCAACCAACACCAATGTCATATGGGGTGGATTGAGATAAACAGTCAGAACCGTTAAGCTCAAATACAGAAAGGTTATAATATAATAAAAGAGTTTAATGTGTGCTGCTCGGTTTTGGTTGCTTATAGTCATATCTGTATCAATATAGATTGTTGGTATGTGATTGCTATTAGTCTAAATAAGCTTAGTCCTAATTTTTGAAATCAGCAAGTTTGACATCACTTGCTAAAATACTATATTTGACCAAAGTTAGAAACTATAAATAAGTTCGCAAATGAGTCCTCAATCTTACGATTTAATTTTTACTGAAAGTATTGAAAAAGAGCTTGGCAAAATTTTAGACAACTATTCCAGTTCAAAAATCTTTATCCTTATGGATTCTGGTGCACAAGAGCATTGCTGGCACCTTCTTTCGGGGAATGAGATATTACAAAATGTTCCTAAACTTATCATAGAGAATGGAGAACAAAACAAATCATTGGAATCGGTTGTGAAAGCATGGGAATTCCTTAGTGAAAACGGAGCCAATCGACACAGCCTGATCATTAATATTGGTGGTGGCATGATGTCTGATTTAGGTGGATTTGTTGCGTCTACTTTTAAACGTGGCTGTCACTTTATTAATATACCAACGACTTTGCTTTCTCAGATTGACGCTTCGGTTGGCGGGAAAACGGGTTTCAATTTTAATGGTCTTAAAAACGAAATTGGTGTTATTAACCAACCCGACATGGTGATCTTAAGTCCTGAATTCCTAAAGACCTTACCGATAAAAGAATTCAAATCTGGCTTTGCAGAAATGCTAAAACACGCTATCATTTATAGTCAGAACTATTTGGATGAACTTTTCACATTCAATTTTGATGATATCAACTACTCTAAATTACTGAACCTGATTAGAAAATCAGTGGCGGTAAAACAGGAGTTCGTCATGAAAGACCCGATGGAAAGAGATGTTCGTAAAGTTCTAAACTTTGGTCATACGATTGGTCACGCGTTCGAAAGTTATGCACATCGACATAATCTTGAACTATACCATGGAGAAGCTGTAGCTCTAGGTATGATTGGCGAACTCTATCTATCGGTAAAGAAAAAAGCCTTCCCTCAAGATAAATTTGACGAGATAGTGAAATATATAACAGATATTTACTCAGACTTTTCTATTTTTGCGAAGGATTACCCCGAATTTTATCAATTGATGTTACACGATAAGAAAAATAGTGATGAAGGAGTCAATTTTACTCTTCTTCAGGATGTTGGTGCTTATACGATAAATAACATCTGCACAGAAGAAGAAATATTTGAAGCTCTCAATCAGTATGGAAAAAGAAATTAAGATGGACGTAAAACTTCAAGAAGCAAAAGACTCAATTAGAGATATCGTTGATTTTCCTAAAGAAGGTATTGTATTTAAAGATATCACTACGATGTTGAAGGATGAAAAACACCTAAACACCCTAGTTGAATCTCTTTATGAGCAGTACAAAGACAAAGGCATTACTAAGGTTGTTGGATTGGAAAGTCGCGGTTTTATTCTAGGTACCGTTTTAGCCTATAAATTGGGCGCTGGTTTTGTTCCGGTACGTAAACCTGGTAAATTACCTGCACCTACATTTTCAGAAAAATATTCACTAGAGTATGGCGAAGATGAGATGTTCATTCACCAGGATGCTCTAGATACTGATGATGTTATTTTAGTACACGATGACTTACTGGCTACAGGTGGAACTGCGAAAGCATCTATCAATCTAATCAGCAAGTTCAATGTTAAGAATGCCTATATCAACTTTCTTGTTGAGTTAGACTTCTTAAACGGACGTGAGAAATTGGATACTCAATATCAAGTTGATTCTCTTTTCCATTTCTAGACAATAGAAATTAAGGAATTACACCATACAGCCGTTGGGAAATTCAGTTTCCCAACGGCTGACTTTTTGTACAGTTATTTTTAAGGATAAAGACCTTAAGGATAAAAGTAAATAAGGACAAAGGTTAAAGGAAAAAGTAAGCCAAATTATTCTATTTGACACTCATTTTTTTAGCTCATATCGATATCACTTATAACCAGAAGCCATGCATTACACTATATCAAAGCCAGAAAAAAACATTGAAGGGAAAATCATTATTCCCTCATCGAAAAGCATTTCGAATCGTGTGCAAATCATCAATGCTTTAAGTTATAGTTTTGAACCCATTAAGAATTTATCAACTTGCGATGATTCTAAAGTAATGCAAGAGGTTCTATTTTCAAACGACTGTACGTTTGATGTAGGACACGCGGGAACAAGTATGCGATTTTTAACCGCATACCTGGCAAAAATATTAGGCGAATGGACCCTAACAGGTTCCGATCGAATGAAAGAGCGCCCCATATCTGTTTTAGTAGATGCTCTAAACTCATTGGGAGCACAAATTACATATCTTGAGAAAGAAGGTTATCCTCCTTTAAAAATATTAGGATCGAATATCACGGGCAAAGAGGTTGAATTGGCAGGTAATACCAGTTCTCAATACATCTCAGCACTACTTCTTATTGCACCTACTCTTGAAAGCGGACTTCGTATCAAACTCAATGGTAAAATTGTATCTCGCTCTTATATTGAGATGACTCTAAAAATTATGGAGGAGTTTGGTATTCAATCTGAATTTAAAGGGAATGAGATTTTTGTTGACAAACAAGCCTATAAAGTTATGCCATACACCGTTGAAGGCGATTGGTCTGGAGCTTCGTACTGGTACGCCTTTATGGCATTGGCTTCAAAAGGGAAACTCTTTTTAGACGGACTTAGAAAAAACAGTTTCCAGGGTGATTCTGGACTGATTCAGGTATTCGAGAAACTTGGTGTAAAAACGATTTTTTCGAAGAAAGGCATGTACATCGAACAAAGCAATGACGTTTGTAAAAAACTGGTTTTCGATTTTATAGAAATGCCTGACTTGGCACAAACATTTGCTGTGGTTTCTGCATTGAAAAACATCCCCTTCCACTTTAAAGGTTTGGAAACCCTAAAAATTAAAGAGACCAACCGTATAACAGCTCTTATTGACGAGCTAGCAAAATTAGGCTATTTACTATACGAACCACAAGAAGGTGAACTGGCCTGGGATGGTAAAATGAAAGAGGAAGCTAAAGATATCCTTATTAAAACTTATCATGACCATAGAATGGCGATGGCATTTGCGCCTATTGCCATGCTTCGTCCTGAAATTAAAATTGACGATCCGATGGTTGTTAATAAATCATACCCTAACTTTTGGGAACAATTACAAAAACTAGGATTCCAAATTAGTCAAGGGTGATGATTGGATGGTGTGCTGATGTGAAAAATAAAACTCGAATTCACGAATAGATTTCTGAGAAATATAATTCGTGAATTCTTGGCTACTATAATCTCTTTGCAGCCCTTGCATAAACTTCGCGATCATTGCGGTTAAGCTAGTTTATGAATATACACTACTGCTATCAGAATCATGGCTTAATTGTATCATTCTGAACTATTTCAAGACTCTCCTGAAGGTTTTTCGTACTCCCTTGATCGATTTCAGCGCTCCCCTAATGGTTTTCAGCATTCCCCTGAACTACTTCCGTATTCCCCTGATGAATTTCAACACTCCCTTGGTCTACTTCCTCATTCCCTTAATGGTTTTCGGTATTCCCCTCCACTATTTTTTTAAGTTGATAAATCATTCCAACAAATTTAAACCTATCAGAAACTAATCGATAGCTTACTCAGATCCGTTTTAAACCAATAACAATTACAAATAAAGCTTGTCGATACTAATCATGATCATGATGAGTAAAAAGTACAAGTTAAGTTGCAAGAACAGTTTTCGTACTGATAGTCTATCGTAATTCTTAAGAATAGGAAAACTGTAAATAATTATCCAAAGAGACAGAATCAGCAAGCCCCATATTGCAAACTGAGAACTGATGACATCATACATAGGAAGAAGCAATGCAACCATGATAGTTGCCAGCATCCAAATGAGTGTAATAAAGTGTATTTGTTTTATTGAAAAAACATCGGTCAGAACTTTAAAGCCTCCGCGTTTATAGTCTTCACCATAAAGCAATAACAGAAGCCAGAAGTGAGGGATCTGTCCAATAAAAAAGAAGAATGCCAGGGCTAGAATTGGAGGTGCAAAAATATCGCCACCAGCAGCTACGTAACCAATTAAAGGTGGAAAGGCACCACTCAATGCACCCGGAACAACAGCAAAGGCCGAGATTTGTTTTAAGGGTGTATAGAGTAAGTTATACCATAAAATTGAGAATAGAGCAATATAGAAACTCACCAGATTCCCTCCCAAAACCAACAAAGCACAACCCGCTACCAGGAATAAGAAACTCCAAACAAAAGCCTCACTTTTACTCAGTTTACCCGATGGGATAGGTCGAAACTTCGTTCTATTCATCAAGGCATCTTTCTCATGCTCTTGTATATGGTTAATGGCCGAGGCGCCAGCAACAATCAGTAAAACCCCCAAAATAACAGCGGCCATATTCAACGAAAAATTAGTCGATTGCAACAAATAACCCGTAAAACAAGAAAGTGCTATTGGAATAGCAATCTTTATTTTCCCTAATTCAAGTAAGCTCTTAATTTTCGAAGTTTCCGACATAGATTAGTATTTATAATTTAATTTTCCACTCTCTTATATTGTTTTCTCCCTAGCTTGAAAAAAATCAACAATAAAAAGATAATTAAGGCCATAAAGATGGTAACGCTAGCCGTCACTGCTGTGATATTAAAAACGTAAGTTCGTCCTACTGGATCATATGAATAACAGTATTCAAGTACTTTTTTTATGGTTGGTCCTGTTTGTTCCTTCCCAGATTCTCTAATTGCCAATTGAAATTCATAAGGCAAAAAGTAGGTGCCATTTAAATAGCGGGTGATGGTGCCATTGGGGCTTACAATAACAACCGTTGCAGCATGAGTAAACTCATTCCCGGCCTTATTATAGAGGAAGCCAACGTTTTTAGTCGCCTTGGCAATATTCAAACTATCTGCTGTAAAAAAACGCCAGCCCTTATCTGTGTTCTTGTCGCGTATCAGAGCTTGATAGTTTTTCTTCTTTTGATTGGCTAAAGTTGTTGTTTCTCTTGGATCGAAACTGATGGTTAAAACCTGATAATCTTCGGATATGTTTAGATCACTAGCATCAATTAAACCAGTCAAACCATCCAGCAATGGACTGCAAATACCAGGGCATTTAAAATAAACAAAGACTAAAGCTGTAGGTTTATCAATCTGATCGAGCAGATTAACCATTTTTCCCTCCTCATTGATAAGTTGGATATCATTTGATATTTTTTCACCAAGGTGTTCAACAATGCCAACCTCAAAATCGGAATCATATTTTGCATCGGTCTGACTGAAAAGAGAAATGGCAAGAAGGTTAATTAAAAAGCACAGACTTAATTTTAACTTCATAAATAATCCTCCAGCGTGTTAGATTAGGGTAAGAAATAGGTTTTACCATATCAAAATGAGATATGACTCTTACTAAAAATATGAAATTATTCTGATGGAGCTTACTGTTAAATGTCTTTTTTTATGGAAGTCAACTTATTTAGATTAGAGGCTTATCGGTGATAATCAGCTCAAATTCAAGATCTATGAAGCTTATGAAAGGATTTTTCTTTTAAAGTATTAGATTTTAACCTCTTGCTAAAAAATAAGGATTTAGTGCTATCACTGTAAACAATGAAGCACAAAAAAAGGAGAAACTCCCCAAAGCTTCTCCTTTTAAAATGCAATCTTTTTAGATCTAAATTATTGCTTGATTGCAGTTTCCAAACCGATTGTAATCATTGTATTCAATGATGTTTGACGCTCTTCAGCGGTTGTTTCTTCTCCTGTTAAAATATGATCGCTAACAGTCAAAATAGCTAACGCTTTAGCATTGTGACGAGCTGCGATTGTATATAAAGCAGTGGCTTCCATTTCTACAGCTAATACGCCATAGTCAGCCCAAATTTTAAATGGCTCTGGGTTATTATCTAAGTCGTGATAAAAGATATCAGAAGTTAGAGTTGCTCCAACTTTAATATTAACACCTTTTTCAGTAGCAGCTTGATGTGCATCAGTTAACAGACCAAAATCAGCACATGGAGAATAATCCATACCTCTGAAAAGGTTTCTGTTCATTGCTGAATCAGTACAAGACGTCATAGCAAGAATAACATCAAATACTTTTACATCGTGGTTAAATGAACCACAAGTACCAATACGAATCACATTCTTTACACCGTACTGAGTGATCAATTCATGTGCATAGATACCAATTGAAGGCACACCCATACCAGTTCCCTGTACAGAAATACGCTTTCCTTTATAGGTTCCGGTGAAACCCAACATATTTCTCACTTGATTATAACAAACAACATCTTCAAGAAAATTGTCTGCAATATATTTTGCTCTTAGTGGATCTCCAGGTAATAGAATCGTTTCTGCAATATCACCCATTTTAGCCTCATTATGCGCGCTCATAATATCTGTTTTTTAATGTTTTATTATTAAAAATGTAATTCCCAAAACAATCTATCACAAAATATATTGCACAGGTATACACAAATCTACAAAAGATTATAAACACTTTCAACAAAGAGAGATGGATGATATAAATGGTTGGATTGTAGTGATCCTAAATCGGTAAAAAGGTTAAATTACCCCTAATAAAACCCCTATTTACTCCTTTTCGGATTTTCAGTTCGCTAAAATAAGTCTTTTGTTTGGTGTTTCAAAATTAGGAATAATAAAACAGCTATTCTTATCTCTTCTTAACAAAGAAATTCTTAACCAAACTAGCACTTTCTTCTTCTAAAATACCGGTGACAAGCTCTGTTCTGGGATGAAGTGGAGAAGGAGAAAAAGCTGTAAAACCTCTTTTTTTATCACTTGCACCATATACAATACGGCTTATTTGAGACCATGCTAAGGCACCAGCACACATATTACAAGGCTCCAATGTCACATAAAGCGTACAATCTTTTAAATACTTACCTCCTAAATAATTTGCAGCAGCCGTAATGGCCTGCATTTCTGCATGAGCAGTCACATCATTCAGTCGTTCCGTTAAGTTATGAGCTCTGGCAATAATTCTATTATTACATACCACAATAGCTCCCACTGGAATTTCGTCCTCATCAAAAGCCTTATGAGCTTCTTCCAAAGCTTGCTTCATAAAATATTCGTCAGAAAATGGGTTAATTTTGTCGCTCATATGAGTTTTGAATAAAGAATTATTAGACTTGAATTTCACCAGTAGAATTAAAATAAGGAGCTACAGTTTTATCTCTAAACAAGATAAAATGCAAAAGCCTGCCCTATTTCAAAAAAAATTGATTCTAATTCACAAAAACTTAGTATTTTCGCAAAGTTAATAAAATAGGAATAAGATGTATAGAACTCATACTTGTGGTGAATTAAGAATTCAGAATATAAAGGAAACAGTAACCCTTAGTGGTTGGGTGCAGAAAGCTCGTGACCTTGGAGGAATGACCTTTGTCGATCTTCGTGATCGTTATGGTATTACTCAGTTTGTTTTCGATATGGAAACCAATCCAGAGCTATGTGCTCAGGCTAGAAAATTAGGGCGTGAATTTGTTGTTGCCATTACTGGAACCGTTAACGAACGTCAAAGTAAAAACTCAAAAATACCTACAGGTGACATTGAGATCATTGCTGAGAAGGTTGAAGTATTGAGTCAATCTATTACACCTCCATTTACTATCGAAGATAATACGGATGGTGGTGACGAATTGAGAATGAAATACCGTTACCTTGACTTACGTCGTAGCTGTGTTCGCGAAAATCTTGTTACTCGTCATAAAATGGGTATCGAAATTCGTAACTTCCTTGATCAATTAAACTTTATTGAAACTGAAACGCCTGTATTAATTAAGTCAACTCCTGAAGGAGCTCGTGACTTTATTGTACCATCACGTATGAATCCTGGTGAGTTTTATGCTTTGCCACAATCGCCACAGGTATTCAAACAATTGTTGATGATTTCTGGTTTCGACCGTTATTATCAAATTGTAAAATGTTTCCGCGACGAAGACCTTCGTGCTGACCGTCAGCCTGAATTTACTCAGATTGATTGCGAGATGGCCTTTGTTGAGCAGGACGATATCTTAAATACTTTCGAAAGCTTAACCAAGCACTTATTCAAGAAATTGAAGAATGTTGAGTTGAATTTCGATTTCCCTCAGTTGAGCTATGCTGATGCCATGACTTACTATGGTAACGATAAGCCTGACACTCGTTTCGACATGAAATTTGTTGATCTAAGCGTTATTGCCAAAGGAAATGATTTCAAAGTATTCGATGAAGCTGAATATATTGGTGCAATCTGTGCTACGGGTTGTGCAACTTATACACGTAAGCAATTAGATAAGCTAACTGATTTTGTGAAGAAACCACAAATCGGGGCTAAAGGTTTAGTTTACGTGAAATATAACGAGGATGGTTCTTTCAAATCATCTGTAGATAAATTTTACTCTACTGAGCACCTACAAAAGTGGGCTGAAGCTTGTAATGCAAAACCAGGTGACTTATTATTAGTTCTTGTTGGTGATCGCAAGACAACATTACCTCAGCTTTCTGAGTTACGTTTAGAGATGGGTTCTCAACTAGGACTAAGAGATAACGAGAAGTTCTCTCCTCTTTGGGTTGTAGATTTCCCTCTATTGGAATGGGATGAAGACAATAAGCGTTTCCACGCGATGCACCATCCGTTTACATCACCTAAGCAAGAAGATTTCCACCTTTTGGATACTGATCCGGGAGCTGTTCGTGCCAATGCATACGACTTGGTTATCAATGGTGTTGAAATTGGTGGTGGTTCTATTCGTATTCACGACACAGAATTGCAAGCTCAAATGTTTAAGCACTTAGGTTTCACTGATGAAGAAGCTCAAGAACAATTTGGTTTCCTAATGGATGCTTTCCAATATGGTGCACCTCCACATGGTGGAATTGCTTTCGGATTTGACCGTTTGGCTTCACTATTTGCTGGTATCGAGTCTATCCGTGACGTTATTGCTTTCCCTAAGAACAACTCGGGTCGCGATGTGATGATTGATTCTCCATCAACCGTTGCTGAGGCACAATTGGATGAATTAAACCTAGCATTAAAAGCAATTGAGAAGAAGTAATTCTCAAGCTCTTAAAATATATTCTAAAGGCTATCTCATACGAGATAGCCTTTTTTTTATAATCACTTCTCTTGAGTCAAGAATAAAAAAAGACCATCGAAAAAAATTCGATGGTCTTTGAAATATCTTAAAAAGATTAGACTACCAGTCTATATCCTCTTCTTCCTCATTTTTATTTAGAAGCCCTTGTTCACGCTTAATCATATCTTTATACATACCACGCATAAACAAACAGCCGTGTTTTACCGCTTCATCCTTACTTTTAAAGTTCGCTTTAATCAAATGGTGCTCACTCATTTCAAGTTCTGGATCATCCGTATAGTAATAAACACTAACATTAGGTCTTCCACCTTTTTTCTTTATATCCAGTCCCATCCAGGTTTCAAAAACCTCACCGTCAACCTTTATATGTCGTTTAAACTTTATCATTTCAATTCTATTACTTGATAAAACAAAATTAGAGCTTTACTTATCTTGCTCCAAATCCTTCATTTTCTTTTCCAAATTATTTACAAGAACCATGGTCACGGTTAAAACAAACATCACCACAACTTCAATATAAATACCCGTTTTGTCTCCTGTTTCGCCTGTTGAGTGTAGAAGGTTTAAAACACTTGCTACCATAATCAGGAAGGTAGACATTATCAAAAGAAATTTAATCAGTTTCATCCTTATTAATATTGGTATTAGTAATCGATATCAATTTAATCTTATAAGTTGTCCAAGATAAAATCAGGTTTCGTTAATTCGATCTGATTTTTAACTGGATTTGCATAAATTTCAAAGAATATTTCTTTAAGTCTTTCATGATCACCTTCAACCGTTCCCAACTTTTTATCCATATGCTTCAGGAACAACTCCTTTTCCTCATCGGTATATTTAGCACGATATTCATCCGTTTTATTCAAAATATCAAAGGCAATATAATTATCAGGCCAAAGTTTAAAGTTCTTATGAATCTTATAATCGATCAAATCGGCTAAAGCTTTAAATTTATCACGACTATCATCCATTTCTTCTATCACATCAAGCATCTTCGAAATTGGCTTCCCAACTCTAAAATGAACGCGCCCTTTCTCGTTAATTAAGCCCTTTAGCATGCTCAATAAATCATCCTTAGGTGTCTTTTTGTATCCTTCTTCTGTTTCCTTCAAGAAAAGCTCACGTGACTTTAAAGCATCGCATGGCTCATACTCGTATGAAATAGCTACAGGAACTATTCTTAAAGCTTTAAAATGCTCTGCGAAGGTTTTATTACCACCCATCTGTAACATCTTTAACAAGCTTTGCTGTGTTCTATCGTCACCATCCTTTGTTCTTCCCTCACGCTGTGCTATCCATACGGAAGATTTCTTCTTATTTATAGCATGTCCAATATAAGATGATAAATGATTTGAATTCACCAACATATCTCGAACTGAAGAGTTTCGCTTCACAACAAAGCTTTTATTAAGCTTTACCAAGTCGCTAATCCAAGGTTTGATCAATAAATTAGATCCAATCGCGATTTCTGTTGTAGAAAAATCATTTTGATATAATAGAATATTCAGAAGAGCAGAGTCAAGAATAATATCTCGGTGATCTGAAATAAAAAGGTAACTCTCGTTATGATCCAATTTATCTAATCCTTCGATACTAATTCCTTTTGTGGTATTCTTTATGACATTATTCGCCAAGGGGACGATGAACATCGATTGAAAATCGTCAACACTTTTTACTTGTGACAAACTACCTTCAATTTTTTCGCGAGATAAATCGGGAAATAATTGTAAAGCAAATTTTAAAAAATCGTCATTCTTAATTAATCGTTCTATTACTTCCGGTACCTCGGAGTCGCAATAAGGACGTATATCATCATATTCTGATTCAGAAATCATTATCTAATCGGATTGGTTTTAAGGAACTGCAAAAATAAGTAAATTAAATGGATTATCTAAATAGTTAGACATGATGCAAACTCATCACCCTCTATATCAAACACTAAAATACAAAAGCAATTGCTAAAAGTTTTCATTTAGCAACTGCTTTTTATTATTTCAAGTGTTTATGTACTTATTTGTCTTCCCTTATTTCCTCTTAAGGCTTGTAAAATCAATCAATTCAGCGGGGTTAATATTTTCACCATTCTTTTTAATTTCAAAATGCAGGTGGGGCCCTGTTGAGACACCCGATGTCCCTACAAAACCAATAAGATCGCCTTTACGTACGTTTTCTCCTAACTCAACAGCATAAGCTTCCATTTGCGAATACAAACTAGCAATATCTCCCTCGTGTTGAATAATGATAAAGCGTCCATATGCCTTACCTTCCACATGCTTCGTCTGAAGCTTCTTAACAACCCCATCGGCAACGGCATAAATGGGGGTTCCTTTGGGGGCAGCAATATCAATCCCTCTGTGAAAAATCATCTTTTTCTTAATAGGATGCATTCTCTTGCCATAAGGTGAGCTTACTCTTGCCTTAACCGAAGGTTTTATGGGTGAGGTAAATTCCACTTCAGTTGGAACGGTTTTATTCTCTGGATTTTCAAGATTTATCTCTGAATAATCAAAACTTAGCATTGAAATAATGAGAACAGGAAGTATGAGTACAAGCTTCAAATGAGCCCATACGGATGTATTTGATTTTTTAATCATTTTAATACGTTTTAGTGTTAATGAAGATTTAAATGCACTGGTCAAGTTAAAGTTCATTTTACTTTCAATATGATGCAACAAACACTGCTGATAACCAATCTTATTTGTATCATCAACGACACAAGCTTGATCAGCACAATATTCGTGCACCTCGACCAAGGCATTTTTTAATAGATAGATAATAGGATTAAACCAGAAAAAGGCCTTAACTAATTCTATTATAAGCAAATCGATACTATGCAACTGTTTTGAATGAATTGACTCGTGCAAAAGAATCTGCTTATTTTCTGTCTTCGAAAGAATTGACGGATTCAAAAAGACATAATTAAAGAAAGAATAAGGTGAGTGTGCTTGTTCTAAATAGATCAAGTTCAAATCACCTTCTTTTTTTATTTCATTGGCTCGAATGATTTTAATAATTGAAACTAAATTCAAAATTAAACGGCCTAAAATCGTTATAACACCAAGGCTATATATAAGACTCATCCAAAAAACAGAGTCAAAAATAATCTCCTGAGAAGAATCAGAATCTACAACAATCAACTGATCTTCGATCGAGTTTTCAAATTCCCAAACAATTTGATTTGCTTTAGCTAAGTCCTCATGTTCAATCGTAACATTAATTGAAGGCAGAACCAAAGAAAACAAAATGGCAATTAGTAAATACGTCCGATTTCTCTTAACGTGTGTTTCCTTTGCCAGTACAAGCTTATAAAAGCCATATAATATGGCAAGACACAGACCAGACTTAATTGAATATAGAATAAAATCAGTCATCAGAATTAACTCTTTTTATTTTTGATTTGTTCTTCGATTAAAGCTTTCATTTCTTCCAATTCACTTAAAGACAAGTCTTGTTCTTTAGTAAAAAATGAAGCAAAACCTTTTGCAGAATTATTAAAGAAACTCTTTATCATTCCTGACATGAATTCACGGGCATAAACTTTTTTAGGCACTAAAGGGAAATACTGATTGGTTTTACCAAAGGTTTCAAACCCGATAAATCCCTTTTTTACCAGAATTCGAATCACAGTAGCTACAGTTGTATTAGCCGGTCGTGGTTCTGGAAATTCTGATACAATATCCTTAAGGAAAGCTTTTTCTAACTTCCATAGGTATTGCATAACTTGTTCTTCTGCTTTCGTCAATTCTTTCATACTTCAAACATACAACTAATAAATTAGTCGTACAACTATTTTTATAGTTCAATCATATTAAAGTTTGTTAAAGCACTTTTTATTGCACGCAATAAATACGATATTGATAACTTAAAAATCAATCAAACACACATTTAATGAAAAACTTAAGTATCTTATTCATCCTGGCTTTCCTTGCGAGTAGCTGTGCTAGCTCCTATCTTACAGATCAGAACATAACCCAACCAGAGAAAGCATATCACCATATTTTAGTCGTGAGTTTATTCAACGATATCAACCTAAAAAAGTTTGATGAAGAAACCTATTGCACTTTCATTAAGGATCATTTTTACAATCTGAACAGAATAGACAATCATCCTTTAATTCAAAAAAGTATAAAAGATGTCATGTCTAGTAATAGAACAAAAGTGATTCCATCTTATAAATTATTCAAAGTTAATCAAGAGGTTAGCTACGATGAGTTTCTTGAAACGATTGACAAGAAAAAGATTGATGCGATTCTGGTCATTAATCAACAAAACTACTTCTACGACAAAAGTGAACGCGTTTTAAAAGATGGTGAAATACGTGTGACGGAATTACCCAATGCGGTATTCAACACTTATCTCGTTGATCGAAAAGACTTGGAACCTGTTTGGGTGAGTAGAATATACTCTAACGGTACATCTTGGGATACCCATAGCAGCTTGTACAACAGCATGGGTCGAAAATTAAATAAGAAGCTTATTAAATCAGGCTATATACGTCGCCCGTTAAATACACATAGTGTTCGCAGGTAACTATTGGGATTAATCCATAAAAAAAGGGCTGCCGATAATAAAATCGACAGCCCTTTTAGAAATATATGAGTTTAGAATTACATCATGCCTGGCATACCACCACCCATTGGAGGCATAGCAGGAGCAGCAGCTTCTTCTTCTTTCTCTTCAATTAACACACATTCGGTTGTTAAGAACATACCTGCAATAGACGCAGCATTCTCAAGAGCAACACGAGATACTTTAGCAGGATCAATAACCCCAGCTTCAATCATGTTTTGGTACTCACCAATACGAGCATTGTATCCAAAATCAGCTTCACCAGCTTTAACTTTATCAACAACGACAGCGCCTTCGCCACCCGCATTAGCTACAATCTGACGCAATGGCTCTTCGATAGCACGTTTTACAATCTCGATACCTACAGCCTCATCTTCGTTATCACCTTTTAGATCAGCTAAAGAAGCAATAGAACGAATGTAAGCAACACCACCACCAGCAACAATACCTTCTTCTACAGCGGCACGAGTTGCACTTAAAGCATCATCAACACGGTCTTTCTTCTCTTTCATTTCGATTTCAGAAGCTGCACCTACGTACAATACCGCAACACCACCAGCTAATTTAGCCAAACGCTCCTGCAATTTCTCCTTATCGTAATCAGAAGTAGAGTTCTCAATTAAGGTTCTGATTTGAGCAACACGCGTATCAATAGCCTCTTTTGCACCAACACCATTTACAATTGTTGTATTCTCTTTGTCAATTGTGATTTTCTCACACTGACCTAACATTTCAATTGTAGCTTGCTCCAGCTTCAATCCTTTTTCTTCAGAAATAACCACACCACCTGTTAGGATAGCTAGATCTTCAAGCATTTCTTTTCTTCTATCGCCAAAACCAGGAGCCTTAACAGCAGCCACTTTCAACGAACCTCTCAAACGGTTTACAACCAAAGTAGCCAAAGCTTCACCTTCTACATCTTCAGCAATAATCATTAAAGGACGACCAGCTTGTGCAGCAGGCTCAAGAAGTGGCATCAACTCTTTCATGGTTGAAATCTTCTTGTCACATAATAAGATGTAAGGATTCTCAAGATCCGCTTCCATCTTATCACCATTGGTAATGAAATATGGAGAGATATAACCACGGTCGAACTGCATACCTTCAACTACTTTAACGTAAGTTTCAGTACCTTTCGCTTCCTCAACAGTAATAACACCTTCTTTTTTTACTTTTTCCATTGCTTCTGCAATCAAAGAACCAATTGTCTCATCATTATTTGCAGAAATCTTAGCAACCTGCTTAATCTTATCGTAGTTGTCCCCAACTTCGTTAGATTGAGCTTTAATATTTGCGACAACAGCTTCAACAGCTTTGTCGATACCGCGTTTCAAATCCATTGGATTAGCACCCGCAGTAACGTTTTTTAAACCTACGTTTACAATAGACTGAGCCAAAACCGTAGCAGTCGTTGTACCATCACCCGCGTCATCAGCTGTTTTGGATGCCACTTCTTTTACCATTTGAGCACCCATGTTTGATCCTGGATCAGACAATTCAATTTCCTTAGCTACTGAAACACCGTCCTTAGTAATTTGAGGAGCACCGAACTTACGATCGATCACAACATTTCTACCTTTAGGACCTAAGGTTACTTTTACCGCATTAGCTAAAGCATCAACACCTACTTTTAGTAGATCGCGAGCTTCTATATTAAATTTAATTTCTTTAGACATTTCTAATAATTAATAAGTTAAAATGAATTGGATTCAAACTGCAATTAAGCAATGTATAGGATATCTGTTTGAGCCATCAATAAATAATCTTCATTATCAATGTTCAATTCAGTACCTGCATATTTACCGTAAAAAACGGTATCACCAGCCTGAAGTTCCATCGGCTCGTCTTTTTTATCAGCTCCCACCAATACAACTTTTCCTTGCATTGGCTTTTCTTTTGCTGAATCAGGAATAATAATGCCACTAGCTGTTTTCTCTTCTATTGCCATTGGAGCAACTAAAATTTTGCCCGCAAGAATCTTTCCTTTTAATTCTGCCATTTTTTTAAATATTTAGATTTATTTTTTGATTTCCCTTATTGCTTAAAAAAGCCTCTTATTTCGAAATACGCTTATCGATTATTTCAAAACAATATCCTCTTCCTTTCATAATCTATGCCAAATAAAAAGTCTTGTCATTTTTGCAGACATCCCATTTATTCAAATTTGAATTTACGTCTAAACAATTAATTTAGCAAGATCTAAAACTCATAATTAAAATTCATTCATCATTAAATCAGGAAGATAACATATCACAAAATCAAATACGACCTATACCTTTATTTCATACTTAATTAATTCGGGCATAAAAAAAGTGTCAGCATGAATGACATACTGACACTTAAATATTTTAAAGAAGTAAGTTTTAGATTACTCTGCTTTTTTAGGTTCTTCCTCTTTAGCAGGAGCTTCAGTAGGGAAAACTGGTACTTCAGGAGCTGTTTCGGTTTCCTGTAATTGTTGTTCGATAGCTGATTTTGGGGCACCGTTATTACTACGATCGATTGTAGCAGCTGCACCCATACAAAGTATAAAAAGGAATAATGCTAGTGTCCAGGTTGCTTTTTCAAGAAAATCTGTTGTTTTCTTAACACCCATAATCTGGTTAGAAGATGAGAAGTTAGATGCTAATCCGCCTCCTTTTGAGTTTTGTACTAAAACGATTAAAACCATTAGCACACAAACAATAAGGATCAATACTGAAATAAAGGTAAACATACTTATCTATTTTTTTAATTTTTCTATTCTTTCCAATTGACTCGCAAAGTAAATATTTTTTTCGGGATTTTTCAACATTAATTTCTCATAAACAGCTTCGGCCTTATCAAAAAGCTTCTGTTTAATATAAATCTCAGCTAAAGTCTCACTCATACAACCGACATCTTCTTTCAAACTCTCCTTTGAAATATCAACCTGGTTACCAGACTTTTCATTGGGTTTTGGAATGCGAGGTTCATTTTCTATAAAGTTGGAAATCAAGTCAAAATTCTTATTCGATTTCTGCTTTTTTGACGACTTTTTTTCTTCCTTTTTATCTACTATTTGTACTGATTTTACATCAGAAGAAGACAGTTTAGTCATCCAATCCGAAAAAGAATGATTTTCCTTAGACTCAGACTGATCCTCATCTGCCTTATCAACTGAATTTAAAACATATAAATTACCTCCAAAATCCATATCATAGATTTCAGACTCCAAACCCAGAATATCAGAATTAGCACTTACTTTATCCGCTGAATCGGCTGATACTTTGTTCTGACTTTCTGTTGAAACTTCACTATTTTTTTCATCAGAAACACCTGCTTCCAAATCCACAAAATCAATAACGTCTCCGGCTATTTCTTCCAAAACCTCATCTTGAGGATACGGTTCAGTCAAATCATTTTCCAATGAAGAAGTAATTAGAGCATCCGTTCCTTTATCATCCAGAGTAAATACCTCATCCTTTCCTTCTGACTCAGCAACTGGTATTTCTTCTGCGGATGAATCAACTTTATTTTTTGGGAATAAACTTAGAATTTGTTCTACCTCATAAACTGGAAATTCCAATTTATCGTTGAGGTACAAATACAAACGACGACGATCTGGAATATGTAGGGCTGAATGTTTTAATTCCTGATTGAAGCGAATGCTTTTTTGTTGATTTAAAGTCTTTAACAACAACAAATATGGTGCTTGGTAAAATGGATATTCGTCAATAAGAGCTTTCAACTCTTTATGACTATTCCCATCCATTTTCTGTGGATCTTTTAACCAAGTTTGCAACAATTCCTTGTTCATTCTTCAATCATTAATTACAGCTCACCAATTGGATATAAAACAATATTCAAACCTTCTGCTTATCAATTCTCCATTAAGCTTAAAGATAAACTTAATGAAAAATAAATAAAATCAAGAATTACCAGTTAACCACAGATTGGTTGTAGATATCGTCAATAATCTTCTCAAGAATTTTTTCAACAAGATCATTTTCAACATCACTCAACTGATTGGTACTATCAAAATCCTCAAATGCAGAAAAGCTCTTATCAAAGTTATTATCTGGTTCTATCTCATTGGTAAACTTCACCCGAATGGTAATTGTCAAACGGTTTGTTGCAGAAATATCATTACTGGTAACATCCATTGCCCTGGTTTGGTAGCCCGTGATCTCACCAGAGAAATTCAAATGACCTTCACCATCAACAATCTCGTCAAGAGAAGTACGACTACGAAATTTCTCCTTTAAATCTTCGGTAAATTTATCACTCAAATTAGGATTTACCAGTGGGGCTCTATTCTGAAAAAACTGGACAGAAAAAGTCTTCACGTCTATAGATAAAGTTCCACCTGTGAATGAATAGCTCACCTTACATGCCGTAAATGCTAATCCGATAATTATAATGAGTAATGATGATTTAATCCAATTCATAATTTTAATTCTTATATATTCTATAAAAAACTGCCTCGGTAAATATACTCAAAAGCAAGCTTTCATTCCATCTAATTAATATCGTATTCCTTAATTTTTCTATAAAGTGTTCGTTCCGATATACCTAAATCCTGAGCTGCATGTTTGCGCTTGCCATTATGCTTCTCCAGTGCCTTGCGAATCAATTCCATCTCTTTATCCACAAGAGATAAAGATTCTTCCACAAACTCTTCGGTATCCTGAATGTGAGGTACATCTACATGGGACACATTCACTTTAGAAGGTGAGAATGCCTGGTGTTGCACCACGTCCATCTCCTGATCTTCATAAAGCTTACGAATCAACATGGCATTCTTTTGTTGCAAATCGTTGGCATCACCATCCTTTTGCATTAAATCGAAAACCAATTTTTTAAGATCTGTCATGTCCTTCTTCATGTCGAAAAGTACCTGATATAAAATCTCACGTTCGGAAGAAAAACTTTTCTCGTCACTCGTTTCCTTTTTATATATAGCGGGCAACATTTGCTCATCACTGGCTGGCAAATAGTTTTGCAAGATATCAGCAGTAATCAAACGCTCCTTTTCAATAATCGAAATTTGTTCTGTCACATTTTTTAACTGACGAATATTACCTGGCCATCTATAGGCTTGAAGAATCTGTTGAGCCCCCTCATTTAACCTTAAAGCCGGCATACGGTATTTCTCAGCGAAGTCTTGAGCGAATTTTCTAAACAAAAGATAAATATCTTCTCGACGCTTACGCAGTGCAGGCATAACTATAGGAACCGTATTTAAACGGTAAAATAAATCCTCTCTAAACTTCCCGTCCTTTACGGCTTGAGGAATATTAATATTCGTGGCAGCTACTACACGAACATTGGTCTTTAAAACCTTTGACGAACCTACTTTCATAAATTCACCTGTCTCTAATACACGTAGTAATCGAACCTGAGTTGACAAAGGCAATTCACCTATCTCATCCAGAAAAATGGTTCCATTATTAGCAACCTCAAAATAACCTTTACGATCGGACAAAGCACCAGTAAAAGCGCCTTTTTCATGACCAAAAAGTTCAGAATCTATAGTTCCCTCAGGAATTGCACCGCAGTTAACGGCAATATATGAAGCATGCTTGCGCGCACTAAACTGATGAATGATCTGTGGGAAGACCTCCTTACCTGTCCCACTCTCACCTGTAATAAGCACAGAAAGATCAGTTGGTGCCACTTGCACAGCAATATCAATCGCTCGAGTTAGGGCATAAGTATTCCCAATAATTCCAAAGCGTAATTTTATTTTTTGTACATCCATTCTTTCAATATTGATAGAAAATTGATTTTAATATCAAGCTATTTGAGACTGCATCATCTAAAATCAGCTCTAAAAACCTGCTATTATTTCCGATTGCCTGACAAAATTACTACTTTTTACATAGAATTCTAAAAATGAAGCTCCCATTCTTTGGTAAATAATGTTAATAATGAAGTTGAGAATAATTAATCCTAAAGGAAATTTTTAAAGGGAAGGAACTTCTTATCTTTACTCAATCAAAAATGAATGAAATATTCTTCGACAAGCTGCAAGCGAAGAAATCCATTAAATAAAAAATTAGATTAAATGAAATTCATAGGTATTATTCCAGCTCGCTACGCATCAACCCGTTTCCCTGGCAAACCTTTAGCCGACATTGATGGGAAACCAATGATTCAACGTGTTTACGAACAAGTAAAGATTGCACTGGATGATGTGGTGGTTGCAACTGATGATATCAGAATCGAAAAGGCCGTTAAGGCTTTTGGTGGTGAAGTTGTCATGACATCGACGAATCACCAAAGTGGTACAGATAGAATAGCCGAAGCCATTGAAAAAATCGAAGCTGAAAGTTCTGAAAACTATCAGGTGATTATTAATATACAGGGTGATGAGCCATTTATTCAACCAGAACAGATCTTAGCACTAAAAGATTGTTTTAAAACGGCATCGACACAAATCGCAACGCTGATTAAACCCATTGAGAACGCCAATGAGATATTTGATATGAACAAGGTAAAAGTGGTTGTAAGCAAAAGCCTTCGTGCACTTTATTTCAGTCGTTCGCCTATTCCATATTTGCGAGGATGTGAAAAGGAAGATTGGTTGAAGAAACAAACTTATTACAAACACATAGGTATGTATGCCTACCTTAGAGATACCTTGAACGAGATAACTAAATTGCCTCAGTCCCCTCTTGAGGTATCAGAATCTCTTGAGCAACTGCGATGGCTTGAAAATGAATATGTGATCAAAACAGACATTACAAAACACGAGTCTATTGGTATTGATACTCCAGAAGATTTGGAACGCGTAAAACAACTTGGCTTATTATAAAAAACAAGAGCCTACTTCATTAGTAGGCTCCTAATTTTAAATTTTATCCACAACGAATATCCTAATTCGATTTGTTGCCATTTTTATTCCTAAGTTGATAGAAGATGCCTCTTTCTTCTTCCACTCTTTCGATTTTACCTTCTGAGTCCAGAGATTTAAGATGTACATTAATTTCAGTATTATCTATACCCAACATTTCTATCAAGTCATTAATTGTACATGGTCTTCGTGAAATGGTTTCAATAATAGCCGATTTTGAATCCTTGCGATAAGATTGAGCTTTATCGCTCTGCTTTGGTTTAGCTATAATTTCAATATGATCTAGTTGCCAATAATCAACCACTCTCTGCAGTTCATCTCTGCTTGCACCTCGCAAGTTGGGCACTGTACCAGGTCTGTCTAAAGTATTCAGCTGAATAGAATCAGGATGAATTTGTGCAATGATTTTTTTGAGTTCATCAAGCTCATTTTCGTGATCATTATAACCAGGTAAAATAAAGACCTCTAGCCATATCTTTCCTTTAAACTCATCACATAAGGCAATCAATCCCCTTATGCATTCATCAACATGCAGGTTCTCCGCAGGGCGATTAATCTTCTTAAAAACCTCATCAGTTGCGGCATCAAGAGAAGGAAGCAACAAGTCGGCATACATTAAAGCAGCCCTCACCTTTTCATCATGAAGTAAAGTCCCATTTGTTATGACAGCAACAGAAACATCAGGATTCGTTTGCTTTACAAACTGGATAATTTCACCAAGATGAAGGTTTAATGTGGGTTCGCCCGAAGCCGTTATCGTTATAAAATCTGGAGCAGGGTTATTTTCAAAGTAATGTTTCAATTCATCCTTAATACAGTCTGAGTTGATATATTCTTGACGATTAAGAGATAGTTTCGTTGTTTTTCCAACTTCACAATACACACAATCTAAAGAACACACTTTCTTAGGTACTAAATCAACACCTAATGACATTCCCAATCTTCTGGATGGTATGGGGCCAAATAAATACTTATACATTCTGCTTACTTTCAAATTCCATCATTCAATAATCTAATCTTCACTGAGCAAATGTAGCTATTATGAATGAATGCACGTCATTTAAGGAAAAACAAAGATTGTTTCTTGGTCCCTAATTATTTGAATATACCCACTACTTATCTTTTCACAATTTCTTAAAAAATCCAATTCAAAAGAGAGCACATTTTATTTTGAAGAAAATCAAAAAATATTACCTTCGCGGCCTTAAACATAGAAATAACGACTCACTTACGTCGTGTTTTTGTTTTGCAACATTTCACACCTTGAAATCCGAAACGCCAGTTTCGAAAAGAGTACAAAACAAAAGATGTAAGCCGGAGGAAAAGGTCTCGTTTTACTACCATTTATTTTATTAACAACATCTGTATTTCAATAATGAGGTACTTCAATTTCGTGCGCGCATATGCCACATGAGATTGCGGTGTTTTCATTTGATATGGATGAAAATTTTCAACTCATGATGAGATTTTGGGAGCAACACGCGGGTGAATACAAAAAAACACTTTCACTTAGTATTCCTGTGATTATCGCACAGGCAGGACAGATTACAGTCGGATTAATCGATAATGTCATGATTGGCCAACTGGGAACAATTCCTTTGGCTGCAGCATCATTTACCAATACCCTTTTCAACTTAGTTTTAATATTCGGTATGGGCTATTCATTTGCTTTAACACCACTGATTGGTAAGAGCTGGGGCGAAAAGAATCATGATTCAGTAGGCTCCTGGATTAAAAATGGAATCATGGCCAATGCCTTTATGGGCTTTTCTCTAGCTCTACTTTTAGTCGTTCTATATATATGTATGCCCTATATGGGCCAACCCGAATCTGTACTACAACCTTCAAGGGATTATTTGGCCATACTGATAACATCCGTAATACCCATGATGATCTTTTATGGCTACAAACAATTTGCCGAAGGAATTGGTGATACAAAAACAGCTATGAAAATTATGCTTTGGGCCAATGTGGTGAACACAGTAGGTAATTACATGTTTATGTATGGAAAATTTGGTGCTCCGGAAATGGGACTTACCGGAGCTGGAATTGGAACCTTAATTGCAAGAGTGTTCATGGCAATCGCCTTTATTATTCTTTTTTATAAAAACCAGAAGTACAAATTATTTACCGAACTCTATAAACGAGCTTCATTTTCCTGGTCAAAATTCATACAAGTCGTGAAACTGGGTATTCCTTTGGGCGGACAGATTGTGATGGAAGCTTGTGCTTTCGGTTTATGTGCTATAATGATGGGATGGGTTAGTGAAGTTGGTATGGCTGCACATCAAATCGCCATAACACTATCTACTTTAGGATTTATGATCTACCAGGGATTAGGATCGGGTACAACCATACGTGTCAGTCACTATAAAGGAGCGAATAATAAAGAAGGAATAATCCGCGCGACTAAAACTGCCATGAATTTAATGTACGTCTACTGTGCTTTTTCTGTCATCCTGTTTGTGGGTGCACGTAATATATTGCCTCTTTTATTTACCACTGATACAACGGTCATACAACTCGCCGCACAAATGCTGATTGTTTGTGGTATCTTCCAACTCGTAGATGGTATTCAGATTGTACTTGTAGGTACTTTAAGAGGATTTGCTGATGCCAGAATTCCCGTCATCATAACCTTTATCTCTTACTTTATCGTTTCCTTACCTTTTAGTTATCTATCAGCGTTCGAATGGGGTTTTGGTGCAGTAGGTATTTGGTTTGGATTTCCGGTTGGACTGGTTGTTTGTTCTGCACTATTCCAAATGCGATATAAGTATATTCTTAAAAAGATATAAGCAGAAAAAAAGGCTAATAAAAAAGAGATCTAATAATAGATCTCTTTTTTGTCTTGATATATAAGGATGACTTATCCTTTCTTCTTAATTTGAATCAAAAGGTCAACATTTAAGAGTTCCACCCATTTATCTTCAACCTTTATAATCTCTTCCTTATTAAATTTTGAAAAGGTATGGATTACACTTTCACGGGAGTAACCAATGGTCTCAGCAATCTCTTTCCTCGAAAAAGGCAATTTGAACCTTTTACTATCAGCCATATGGGCATAGTGTAAAAGAAAAGTCGCCAAACTCCCCTCCACATTCTTATTACTATACATGACCATTCGCTTAACCTGACGATGAGAAGTCTTCGACATGGTTTCGATAATACCCATAGCAAAACTGCCATTGGTTTTTATGAGTTGCTTGAATACTGCAATATCAATCAATAAGACCCGTGAGTTTTCCATTGCCGTAGCCGATACATGATAGGTCTTATCAAAAAAAGCATGTGATAAACCCAGAAATCGAAATTCTGGCGCCATACGAATGGTATTATTTCGGCCATCAGACTCAATATTAATCTTAGCTAAACCACTTAGCACGTAATATATATGTGTCGCAAAACTCCCTTGCTTTATAATATTCTCATTCTTCTTAAAATCAAGAATTGTACTGTTATTAATGATCATGCTCACATCCCGACCAGAAAGGGATGAAAAGCAAGGGTGCTTCAAATATTGCTCTAATGCTAAATTCTCGTCCATACTAATTCAATATTAAAATTTTACAGCAGCAAATATCTGCTATTTTTTCTCAACATGCATGATACAAGTTACTTAATTTCGTTTTCATAGAGTAAAATAACTCACCATATAAATCAATGTGTTAAAATAGTAAAAAAACAACTTAGCCTTAACACTCAATCCTATTGTCCATTAAGTTATTAGGCTATCAAATTAGAGATTGAAGATAAACAAAAAACAAACTACCTAGCTATGCTAGGGTGAGATATTTCACTATTCATGATGAACTATCACCCCTTCGAGAGTAATTTACTCGCACCCAATTGCGTGTCCAGCAACAGATTACACGGCATATCTGATATGAAATAGGCCTATATCTTTACCACCGAATCAGATAAAGAAAATGACATATGTTTTGGATTGAATTTGCGATAGTATTAATAGCTATTTTTGTTGGAGCCCGATTAGGGGGGATTGGTCTTGGTGTAATGGGGGGGATTGGTCTTTCCGTTTTAACTTTTGGATTTAATCTGCAACCTACATCGCCTCCTATAGATGTGATGCTGATGATTGTATCAGTAATAACTGCCGCAGCAGCCATGCAGGCCGCTGGTGGATTGGACTACTTGGTAAAACTTGCCGAAGGTGTACTTCGTAAGAATCCGAATAGAATTACCTACTATGGTCCAATTGTATCTTACCTATTTACATTAGTAGCGGGTACAGGTCATGTGTGTTATTCAATACTACCTGTTATTTCAGAAGTAGCTCGCGAAACAGGTGTTCGTCCAGAGCGACCTTTGTCTATCGCAGTGATTGCCTCTCAACAAGCTATTACAGCAAGTCCTATTTCGGCAGCAACCGTTGCTTTGTTGGGTATGCTAACGCCATACAACTTTCAACTGATCGATATCTTAATGATCAGTATTCCTGCCACTTTTGTGGGTGTATTATTAGGTGCTTTTGCAGCCAATAAAATGGGAAAAGATTTAAAAGACGATCCTGAGTACCAAAAACTTCTAAAAGAAGGAAAACTAAAATCGAATTCAGAAAGAGTAGATAAAGAAGTACCTCTTACTGCTAAGATATCTGTTGGCTTATTTGTACTTGGCGCTTTCGCTATTGTGATGTTTGGTTCATTTGAAGCTTTACGTCCTGTATGGAATGTAGGTGGCCAAATGGTTAAAATGGGTATGCCTGCCACTATTGAAATGGTAATGATGGCCATTGCGGCCTTAATCCTGATTTTCTCGAAAGTTAAAGTTGAAGAAGTTGCCAAAGGGAATGTTTTCTCTGCAGGTATGCAAGCCGTGATTGCAATCTTCGGTATTGCCTGGATGGGTGACACTTTCTTCGCTGCCAATATGGATTATCTGGGTGGTGGTATTAAGGATATGGTAACGAATATGCCTTGGTTATTTGCTTTCGCATTATTTGTGCTTTCAATCCTACTTTATAGCCAGGCAGCAACCGTTCGTGCCCTAATGCCTTTGGGTATTGCTTTGGGGCTTCCGGCACCTGCACTTATTGCCATGTTCCCATCGGTAAATGGATACTTTTTTATTCCAAACTACCCGACTGTAGTTGCAGCCATTAATTTCGACCAAACCGGTACAACACGAATTGGGAAATACCTACTGAATCATAGTTTCATGATTCCAGGTATGGTTGCTACCATTGGTGCCGTATCAATGGGATTCCTTTTAATATCAATTCTATTCTAGAATAACTAAAAATAAAACTAACAACTAATAAATTATTAAAAACTAAGATTATGAACCTAAAACAAAAATTTACTCGAGTATTACTTCTGGTAGCTATTGTTAGCATGGGAGCACTGTCTACCCTAAATGCACAAACATTACCAAACCTGACTATTATTGCAACTGGTGGTACCATTGCAGGATCAGGTGATTCAAGTATCAAAACCAACTATACTGCAGGTGTAGTAACCGTTGATAAATTGATCGCTGCAGTTCCTCAGGTTATGGAATTGGCAACAATCAAAGGGGTACAGATTTCTTCAATCGGTAGCCAGGAAATGAACGATGCTGTTTGGTTGAAACTAGCTAAGAAAATCAACTTATTGTTAGCATCTGACGAGTGCGATGGTATTGTGATTACTCACGGTACAGATACTATGGAAGAAACAGCTTACTTTTTGAACCTAGTTGTAAAAAGTGACAAACCAGTTGTATTGGTAGGATCTATGCGTCCAGGATCAGCAATGAGTGCTGACGGCCCAATGAACCTTTTCAATGCGGTTGCTTTAGCTGTTAATCCTGCATCAAAAGGACGTGGCGTAATGGTTTCAATGAACGACCTTATTTTAGGTGCTGACGATGTAACTAAAACTAACACAACTAACGTTTCGACTTTCCAGTGTCCTAACTTCGGTTCTTTAGGTTATATGCACAATGGTCAGCCTACTTTCCGTCGTGCAACGACTGCTAAGCACACAACTGCTTCTGAGTTCGACATCACTAAATTGAATAAACTACCTCAGGTAGATATCATCTACGGTTACTCGAATGCCAACGCTGTTGTTGTTGACGCATTGGTAAAAGACGGTGCTAAAGGTCTTATTCACGCAGGTGTAGGTAACGGTAACCTTTACCCTACTGTAATGGATGCTTTGGTTGCTGCTCAAAAAGACGGTATTCAAGTGGTACGTAGCTCTCGTGTATTTTCGGGATCAGCGACTTTAGATGCTGAGGTTGATGATGCAAAATTCAACTTTGTTGCTTCTCTTTACAAGAACCCACAAAAAGCAAGAATCCTTTTGATGTTGGCTTTGACTAAGACCAACGACTACAAAGAAATTCAAAGAATGTTTTACGAGTACTAGAAATCTGATTCGGTAGAATCATTTCCAGTATCGTTAATTATTTACCCCGGGAAGAGTCGAGAGGCTCTCTTCCCTTAGGGTTCTTTTCCCAAATTATCGGGAAAACCAAACAAAAAGCCTCTCATTACTTATAACTAATTGACTTTAGCTTATACCAATAAGCTATTTGTTATAATGCCGAAGTATGTTGAGTTGAGTCGTAGATGAACTTGCTCATTTAGGGCTCAAACGAAACAACAATCGGTATTACAATAGAAACCTGTTTACGACTACAAAATGAGTTTTAAAAAATATATTATCGCATTGGTTGCTGTTCTTACCATAGGTGGAACAGCAATGGCTCAGGAAGCTTTAAACCTAAAAACTTTAGAGAAAAAGATTGCTGCATTGGATCAAAAAAATGACTCTTTCAATTTCTACTTAAATCTTCAAAATTCTGCTAACGTGTATTTGAATAGCGGCGATTATGAAGGTATCGATTTCAAAACAAACCAAATGCGTTTAGAAATGCGTGGTGAAGTGGTTAAGGGTATTCGTTACCGTGTTCGTCACCGTATGAACCGTGGTACTTCTGCTGAAGGTTTAGATAACCTGTCACGTGCTACTGATATTGCTTCTATCTCTATCGATGTTGCAAAAAACTTTACCATTACTGGTGGTAAGCAGTGTACTGCATTTGGTGGATACGAGTTCGACTTAAACCCAATCGACATTTACCAGTATAGCGATATGATCGACTATATGGATAACTTCCTTACTGGTGTTGATTTCGCATACCAGGTGAAAGGTCAGGAGTTCCGTTTTCAGGTTGTGAATTCTCGTAACGATTATATGGATAATATCTACGATGGATTGAATGGTGTTGAAGCAAGCAAAAATGCTTTAGGGTATACCTTAAACTGGAATGGTAGCCTTTTCGATGGTAAAGTACAGACTCGTTGGTCTTACTCACTTTTCGAAGATGCTAAGGATATGAACACAAATTATATCGCTTTAGGTACTCAGGTGAAATTGGGTAAGAAAGCTCAATTGCAATTCGATTGGATGAACTCAAGAGAAGACATCGACCGTAAAGGTATCGTGTCTGACATGATGAATTCAAACGGTGGTGAGTATGTACGTGCTACTGACGTTGTTTACAACTCATTTGTTGCTAAAGTTGATTTCCGTTTGAACAACAAATTCAACATGTTTGTGAAAGGTATGTACGAAACAGCTACCAACGAAGGTAACACTGATGAGAACCTAAACGACGAATTCCGTACATCATATGGTTATATGACTGGTTTAGAATTCCACCCTATTACTGATGACTTAAAAGTATTCTTTACTTACACAGGTCGTTACTTCGATTACGATAGCAACTTAACTGAAAGCATGGGATTAAAAGATCAGCATACTAACCGTTTTTCAATTGGTTTGGTTTACCGACTTAAGATGTACTAGTCTATCAGCTATTAAGGATTAATAAAATGTTACAGTCTGAACTCACAATTTAAATAAAATGCCCCTCGCATTTTAAAACTACTGTTACAAATTATCCAAGAGGGGTATCTGTTCAATCAGGTATCCCTCTTTTTATAAGTACATCATAAACAAAGGCTTCACCGCCATAGGGTGAAATATTTCACTCTGCCATAGGCGATAAAGAGTTCAATTTTAAGTCGAACAGCATAGCACTTTTCTAGTCGCATACTGTTACTTGATCTACTTTTGAACTGAAATAGAAACAACAAATCTGAGCTTAAGAATTCTTGGAAACAAAGGCCTCCTTAGACAATCTCACTACTGCAATGTGATGGGAAATCAGAAAGGGACACAATAATAAAGGATAAGAGCAATCAGATAGATTCAATAATAATTTTAGGAATTTCTTCGATGAAAACAAGACAAGAACACGATCTATTAGGTTACAAAGAGGTACCTGCTGATGCTTACTATGGTATCCAAACCCTCCGCGCTGTTGAGAACTTTGATATCTGCGGTGTAAAACTTAGTTTCTACCCCCTATTTATCGATGCTTTGGCAATGGTAAAAATGGCTTCTGCTAAAGCTAATAACGAACTTGGATTACTTTCTGATGAGCTGACACAAGTAATTGTACAAGCGGGTGAAGAAGTTTTAGGTGGTGAATATTACGACCAGTTTCCTGTTGACATGATTCAGGGTGGTGCTGGTACATCAACCAATATGAATGCCAACGAGGTGATTGCCAACCGTGCTTTGGAATTAATGGGGCTTGAAAAAGGTGATTACGAACACTGTCATCCAAACAACCATATCAACCTTTCACAATCGACTAATGATGCCTATCCTACGGCTATCAAAATTGCTTTAATCAATCACAATTCACGCCTAGTAGAAGTGCTGAAACACCTGGTTGGAGCTTTCCGTGCTAAGGGTAAAGAATTTGCTGATGTGATCAAAATGGGTCGTACTCAGTTACAGGATGCGGTACCTATGACACTTGGACAGGAATTCGAAGCTTACGCAGCAAACCTTGAAGAGGAAGTGGCTCGTTTGAATCAAAATGCACAATTGTTCCGCGAAGTGAATATGGGCGCAACCGCGATTGGTACAGGTATCAATTCGGAGCCTGATTACTCTGAGAAAGTAGTGAAACACTTACAGCAAATCACCAATTTGGATATTGTATTGGCTGGTAACCTAATTGAGGCAACTCCTGATACTGGTTCTTATGTGATGTATTCTTCTGCATTGAAGCGTTTAGCTGTAAAACTGTCTAAGATTTGTAACGACCTTCGTTTGATGTCGGCTGGTCCACGTTGTGGATTGAATGAGATCAACCTACCAAAAATGCAGCCAGGTTCTTCAATTATGCCAGGTAAGGTAAACCCTGTTATTCCTGAAGTGGTTAACCAGGTGGCTTTCAAAGTAATTGGTAACGATTTGACTGTAACATTTGCCGCAGAAGCCGGACAATTACAACTAAATGTAATGGAGCCCGTATTGGTTAGATCTATTTTGGAATCAATGGAAATGCTTGAAAAAGCAATGGACGTACTAAAAGACAAATGTATCACTGGTATTACTGCCAACGAAGAACATTGTCGCGAAATGGTTCTTAATAGTATTGGTATTGTGACGGCATTGAACCCAACTTTGGGTTACGAAGCCTCTTCAGCTTTAGCTAAAGAAGCCCTTGCAAACAACCGCAGCGTTTACGATTTGGTTTTAGAGAAAAACCTACTGACCAAAGAAATGTTGGACGAATTACTACAACCAGAAAGAATGATCAAACCTCAGAAGTTTGTGACTAAATAATACCTCTTTAAGTTGAAAAACAAAACGGTATAATAACATGCAGATGGCGCTAAGTGATATAAGTGCCTCTTAAACTTACCTTTCATGAGTGTAAGACGGCAAGTTCGCTGTTTTAGAATTGTACTCGATTCTAAAACGAGTGGCTTGCCGTTTTTCGTTGAAGAAGTATCGGTGCCAATAAACTACCTCCCTTTCCCGATAAATCTGTCATGTCTCACTTTTTCAGTGATCCCAATTTGTCGGGACCAGAAAGTAAAATAAATTCACCGCTAAGTCCACTAAGTTTTTTCGCAAGGATCGCAAAAGAGGCTAGTCCACTCATTAAGTCTTTGCGAACTTAGCGCTAGACTTGGCGCTCTTGGCGGTTAAACTAGAGTAATTATCCCAATTCATCATTAAGAATCTCAAAGGAACTGACTTACTTGGAGATCGAGTAATCAAGAAATACAAAAAATGTGGCTACTTGGAGGTCGAGTAACCCACAATCACAGAAAATGAATGAATTCTGAGGGGATAAAATATCCCCAAGCCAAAATCTGCAGATAGCATATCTCCAGAAGCATTTTTTTTGATCAGCGCTAATCAGCGAAATCAGCAGGCGAAAAAAATTAAACCGAACTTTAACTTTTCCTTAAGTTTAATTAGCGCTTCATTAAGAGTCAAAAACGACTTCAATTGTTAAATTTGTACATAAGCGAAATTTAAACAGCTCTTATGAATAAAAAACTCATTGTCGGTCTTATCGTTCTCATGTCCATTTCTTTGATTGGTATTATTGGGGTTCAGATTCTTTGGATCCAGAACAGTATTCGTGTTGAAGAGAAAAAGTTTGATGATAATATCAAAGATATATTAGAGGCAGTTGTGATCAATTTGGAACAGGATGAAGATATTCACATCATAGGCAAAGGCCTTAATTGGGTGAAAGAAATTCATGGAGATAGTAATGAGATTGTGAAAATATCGGAGTTCATCGATAATAAAACCCACAAAAAACATCAGAAAATTATTATTGCAGGAGATCACGACTCCCTTTCCAAAAAGAAATTTCTCGAAACAAGAGCCCAGATAGTCATTCAATCAGATGATGCAGAACTTGAAGTTCATGGGGATTCATCTAAAGACAAAGATTCTACCTTTGACATTAATATCAATCTCACAGATACCGATACCCTGATTCGAATAAAAAATAAGGAAAAGCAGATTGAACACCTGTTCAGCAAGGTTATTTACGAATATAAACTAAAAGACAATAAGCTTGAAGACAGAATCGATCAGAAGGATATCGCCAATCAATTGAATTTAGCTTTCCAGGATGAAAATATCGATATCGATTATCAGTTTGGGGTATCCAACAAGCAAAACAATAAGCTCATATTCTCTTCTGATTCCATTCAAAACCCCATCATTCTAAATTCAAAATACAAGCAGAGTCTATTCCCTGGTGATGTTTTCAGAAAAAACAATCAACTCTTCGTTGCAGTAACCAATCGTGGCAGTCTGATTTATAAAAGCATTCTTCCTCTCCTGATTCTATCGGGAATCTTCACATTTTTCATATTAGCCAGTTTTGTTGCCACTGTCATTTTCATTTTCAAGCAGAAAAAAATCAGCGATATCAAAACGGATTTCATCAATAATATGACGCATGAGTTTAAAACGCCGATTGCAACCATTGCCTTAGCCAGTGATTCAATTGTCAATCCCAAGGTTATTGGTCTGCCCGAGCGCATTCGGTATTTTGCCTCCATCATTAAGGACGAGAACTACCGAATGAATAAACAGGTTGAAAATATCATGCAATTGTCTTTATATGGCAAGCACGAATTGGAAATTAACCCACAAGCACTCCATTTAAACGAAAGCATTCAAAAAGCCGCTGAGCATATTCAACTCCAGATTGACGAACGAAAAGGAAGTTTAAATCTCAAGTTAGATGCCATTAATGATATTGTAAAGGTTGATGAAGTCCATTTTTTCAATGTCCTTTTCAACCTGCTGGACAATGCCATTAAATACTCAGAGGGAAATCCCGAAATTGAAATTGGCACTAAGAATACGGGTAAACAGATATGCGTTTGGATTAAGGATTCAGGCATGGGTATGAATCAAAAGACTCAGAAACGTATTTTCAAAAAATTCTATCGAGCACAATCAGGCAATATTCATAAAGTAAAAGGTTTTGGACTTGGCCTGAGCTATGTGAAACTGATTGTTGACCGACATATGGGAGATATTAAAGTCAGTAGTAAAATGGGTGAAGGCACATGTGTTGAAATTAGTTTACCTTTAAGTGTATAAACGATGGAAACAGCTATAAAAATATTACTTGTAGAGGATGAAGCGAATTTCGCAGCTGTCATGAAAAGCTATCTCGAGCTTTCTGATTTCACTGTCGACCATTGTGAGGATGGGCAAATTGGCTACGATCATTTTATTAAAAATGAATACGACTTGTGCATTCTAGATGTGATGATGCCGGAAATGGACGGCTTTACACTGGCTAAAAAAATAAAAGATCTCAATCCGACGATTCCTCTTATTTTCCTTACTGCAAAAACACTTAAAGAAGATATTATACAAGGTTATAAAATTGGTGCTGACGATTATATTACCAAGCCATTCGATTCGGAGTTACTCATTTATAAGATAAAAGCCATTCTGAATAGAAACCTGAATGAAGAGAATGGGAACAGTAAAAATGAATTCAAAATTGGGAATTATACCTTTATTCCACGATTAAGAACACTATCGAGTAATGAGGATGAATACAAACTCTCACCCAAAGAGTCAGAATTATTAAAACTCTTATGCGAGAGTGAAGACGAAATTCTGCCAAGAACAAAAGCTTTAAAAATCATATGGGGTGATGATAATTTCTATACAACCCGAAGTATGGACGTGTATATCACCAAACTGAGGAAATACCTTAAAAAAGATACATCCATTAAAATCGAAAACATCCATGGCAGTGGTTTTCGATTATTAAGTCTGTAACAATAAATCCTAAAATCAAAACATCGCTCTAAAGAATAATCTCGATTAAAAATTTACCGCAAAGCTCACTAAGTTTTTTCACAAGGCACGCAGAGAGCCTAGCTTACTCTTATTAAGTCTTTGCGAACATTGCGCTTAACTTGGCGCTCATAGCGGTTAAGCTAGAGCCAATTATCCCAAATCAATTCATCATACCCTGATATTTCCCCCCGATAATTCGGGGTGCCTATAGTCAGAGCATGACATATGGTACATTTTCATCTGCGAAAATAAATAATATACAAACCACCTCCCCATCGCTCACTCGGGTACTCCTCCTTAAGCAAGGAAGAGAAGTTGATATCCTTATCTACTAGTTCCTCAGTAAAAATTCTAACATTAAGAACACATTACATCCCATTTCGAAACCTTCTCTTAACATTCCAGATCTAATTCTAATGTTTAATTAATATTCGTTTTAAACTAGCTTAATGCTACCACCGTATAATTGTAATAAGATTTAACGGACAGATTAAGCGTTCGTAAATCAGTTTAAAACAGATAAATATTTTTAAAAGACAATAGAATGAAAAAATTTCAATTACTACTGGTAGCGATCATTTCAATCTCCCTGATCACATCATGTGGCGATTCAGGAAAAAAGAAAAGCAATGAGAAAAAAGCAAAAGCTTTAACTGGAGCTGGAGCAACATTTCCACAACCTTTTTACAACACCATATTCAAAACTTACACCAAGTCGAAAGGTCTTTTAGTAACCTATGGTGGCATTGGTTCAGGTGGTGGTATTCGCAGTTTGAAAGATAAGATTGTAGATTTTGGTGCAACAGATGCCTTCCTATCAGATAAAAAATTGGCAGCTATGCCAGGTGATGTTCTACATATCCCTTCTTGTTTAGGTGCCGTAGTAGCCGCTTATAATCTTCCTGGAAAACCAGAATTGAAATTCACTCCTGAATTGATGGAAGGTATTTTTATGGGTAAAATTACAAAATGGAACGATTCGAAAATTGCAGCAATCAATCCCGATGCTCAACTTCCTGATTTAGCGATCACGGTTGTTTATCGTTCAGACGGAAGTGGAACAACTTTCATCTTTAGTGATTATATGAGTAAAGTAAGCACCGAGTGGAAAGAAAAAATTGGTGCAGGTAAAGCATTACAATGGCCTACAGGTATCGCAGCCAAAGGAAATCCTGGTGTTGCCGGAACAATCAGTTCAACTGAAGGTGCCATTGGTTATATCGGATCAGAATATGCTTTTGCACAAGGTATTCCAATTGCAAGCATTCAAAACCTGGCAGGTAATTTTATCAAGCCTTCTGTTGAATCGGTAAGTGCTGCAGCTGCAGGTGAAATTCCAAACGATACACGTATCACATTAACCAACACAAGTGCTGAACAGGGCTACCCAATCTCAAGTTTCACCTGGTTAATTGTATACAAAGAGCAATCATACAATGGTCGTACTAAAGATCAGGCTATGCAGACTAAACTTCTTTTAAGTTGGGTTCTTGGACAGGAAGCTCAGAGCAAAACGGCTAAGGTACATTATGCACCTCTTCCAGAAAAGGCAGTTTTAAAAGCTCATCAAATTTTAGACTTGATTACTTACGACGGTAAGGGATTATAAATAAACACGATTAAGATACAAAGAGGTTCAAGGCAAATTTATGTTTTTCAATTGATTAGTTCGCAAATAAAAGCTTTTGCTTTGAACCTCTTCCTTTTTCAAACGAAATACGTTTGAACACGACTACAACTCAAGTTGGTTTAGAATATAAGCACATATCTGGACAACTATCGACAGAATTATAGAATGAAAAGTGAGAGACTGTTTCAGTATTTTTTAAAATTTGGAGGTATTCTAATCCTTATGATGGCTATAGGTATCATAGCTACTCTAATTATGGGTTCAATACCGACATTCAAGGAATTTGGTTTTGGTTTTGTCTACTCCTCTGAGTGGAATCCAACTGAGGGACGAGAAAGTTATGGGGCGCTTCCCTTTATAATCGGAACCATAGTAACATCCCTTTTAGCATTAGCCCTTACCTTTCCTTTTGCCTTTTCCATTGCCTTATTTCTAGGCGAATATTTTAAGGAAGGTCGCATGGCTTCCATCTTAAAATCAATGATCGATTTATTGGCAGGAATTCCATCCGTCGTTTATGGTTTGTGGGGCTTTTACACTATAAAACCCATTATCGTAGAATTGGGATTAAATGCTCAGGGCTTTGGTATTTTCACCTCTTCCTTTGTTTTGGCCATCATGATTATTCCCTACGCTTCCTCCTTAAGTGCTGAAGTAATCAATATGGTGCCCTCAAACTTAAAAGAAGCAGCTTATTCCTTAGGGGCAACTCGCTTTGAAGTGGTGAAAAATGTGATTATTCCCAATGCAGGTTCTGGAATCTTTGCCGGATTTATTCTAGCATTCGGACGGGCAATTGGTGAAACAATGGCGGTCACCATGCTTATAGGAAACTCCAATAAAATCCCAACAAATCTATTCGATCTGGGCAACACAATGGCCAGTTTAATTGCCAACCAGTTTGGTGAAGCCGAAGGCTTAAAATACACTTCACTGGTTGCAATGGGACTTCTACTCTTCGTTATAACAGGAATACTGAATCTGATTGGTAAGATGGTTATGAAAAAATTCACAGCCTAATCGATTATAAAAACATGAATATGACAAATTCTATATCGAAGCAAAAGCTCAAATGGCGAATCTTTAATGATAAGCTATTTAGTATTGTCATGATGAGCCTGGCTTTTATTTCGGCATTACCCTTATTATCTATCCTTTTTCAACTCATTAAAAAAGGGTACAATCAAATAAGCCTGCGATTTTTCACCGATGTAGCACCCGATACGATGGAGGCAATGATGGCCAAAGTCAATCACGAGATTATTCCAGGTGGAATTGCTAACGGAATTGTTGGGACAATGATTATTGTTGGAGTCGCTTCGCTTATCGCGATTCCTTTAGGTTTAATCTGCGGCATCTATTTGTCCGAAACATCAAAAGGTAAAATGGCAAACATCGTTCGTTTTGTAGTGGATATGCTACAAGGAATACCATCCATTGTATTGGGGGTTATTGCCTATATCTGGATAGTAAAACCGGTAACATCAGGTTTCTCTGCCCTTGCTGGTAGTGTGGCCCTGTCAATCATGATGCTACCCTCTATTGTTAGGTCAACAGAAGAGACTCTAAAAATGATACCATCCACTTTAAAAGAGGCTGCATTATCATTAGGAGTGCCTTACTACAAAACAATTTTCAAAGTTTTGCTTCCTACCGGGATGAGTGGTATATCCACAGGAATTATACTTGGTATTTCACGAATTGCAGGCGAAACAGCCCCTCTTATGCTTACAGCATTGGGTAGCTCAGCCATCAATTTAGATATCACACAACCAAGTAGTGCCATTCCCTTACTTGTTTGGGAATTCTACAATGATCCAAATCTTATCGACTTGATATGGGGCGCTTCATTAATTCTTCTTCTAATCATCTTCCTTTTGAATCTGGGAGCAAAAGCAATTTCAAAAAAATGGAAAGTACAGTACTAAATAAAACCGACGATAGAATCATCCAAATCGATTCTCCAATTCTAAATATTGATAAGCTTTCAGTATCTTATGGAGGAGACAAATACTCAATTAATGATGTTTCAGCAGGCATACAAAAAAATAAAATCACTGCTATAATGGGTCCTTCAGGCTGTGGCAAAAGTACACTCTTGAGAGCAATCAATCGCATGCACGAACTTTATCCTGAAACACATCACAAAGGTGGTATCACCTTAGGGGGTGAAGATATTTACAAAATTAACCCGATAGAGCTTCGACGTAAGATCGGGATGGTATTCCAACGTCCGAACCCTTTTCCAACAATGAGTATCTATGATAACGTCATTGCCGCCTATAAATTAAATGGAATTAAACTGAAGCGATCGGAGAAAGATGAAATTGTAGAAAGATCTCTTCGTGAAGTTGGTCTTTGGGATGAAACTAAAGACGCCCTGCACAAAAGAGGAACTTTCTTGTCTGGAGGGCAACAACAACGTTTATGCATTGCACGCGCATTAGCCTATAAACCTGAGATCATCCTTTTAGATGAACCAACATCGGCACTGGATCCAATAGCCACTGCAAAAATTGAGGATCTACTCGTAAATCTGAAGAAGAACTATACCATCATCCTGGTTACACACAATATGGGGCAAGCTGCTAGAATATCGGATCATTCAATGTTCATGTATATAGGAGAGCTAGTTGAATATGGGAAGACTAAAAAGATGTTTACAACACCTAAAGACGAACGAACCGAAGCCTATCTAACGGGAAAATTTGGTTGATAAAATACGCTGTACTATTAAATTCAGGAAAGATGTCAATAAAAAAAGATAAAAGATTCGAAGGGATAAATAAGGATTTTCAGAAAATGAAGTCATTATTATATGCACAATTCGAAACTCTGGAAAATGTTATTCTTAGCGGATTAGATTCTGTATCGAAGAAAGACCTCGATAATTTCTCAAAGAATGAAAAGAAGCTCGATCAAATGGAGCTAAAAATGAGTCACAATATTATTCTAACCATTGGACTGGAGCAACCCATGGCCGGAGAACTTCGTCAACTTATTTCGTATTTACGAATGTTAGGAGATATGGAGCGCATAGGTGACCAACTCAATAATATTCTACATTTCTTTAAGGAATTAACACCAAAAGAATTGCCAGAAAACCAAAAAGAATCCATTCACAATATGTATGATATGAGCTTAATCATGGTGAAAAAAGCTTTAGATTCTTTCGAAAACGAAGACCATGAAACCGCTATCTGGACAATTAAAAACGACGAAGTTGTTGATGATATGCAGAGAAAGCTAATCAGCCGAATGCTTAGAAAAAGCACACCCCCTAATATGGCAATAGAAGATGCAAGCAATATTTTAAATTTTGGAAGTATTCTTAATAGTATAGAACGTATTGCCGATAACGCAACCAATATAGCAGAAGCGTCTATCTATTATCAGGATGGAATAGATCTTCGTCATCAAGATTTAACTGAGACTGATGAGTCATAAGTATTCATTACAACAAACAAAAAAAAACTTTTTCACTCAGAGAAAGTGTTTTTTTTATTTCAATGCCATAGTCAGTTTATCAAATTGACACAGTCTTATTAGACTGATAATAAAGTATCAGATCGTCATAGAGAATAAAAGCAAAACAGTTTATTATTTGTAAGAAATAATATAGTTTTGAGTTTCTATTTAAAAACAAGCAAGTATTCTATATCACAAGCATTTGATGTGGAACTTAAACCAAAGAATAAACGCTATGAGTCTGGAAAAACAACAAGCGCAGGAACTGATCGATTTTATACATCGCAGTCCTAGCACATACCATGCAGTAAACAATGTAAGAGAAGAGCTAATCGAAGGTGGATTTCAAGAATTGGATCTTCGTGATGAGTGGACGATTAATAAAGGTGGTAAATATTTCACTGGAAAGAATGGTTCTGCAATTTTCGCTTTCACTATTGGAGAAGGAGAAATTGAAGAAGAAGGATTCCAATTAGTTTGTGCCCATAGCGATGCTCCAGGATTCAAGATTAAGCCCAATCCAGAAATTGAGGTTGAAGGAAACTACATTAAATTGAATACTGAGGTATATGGTGCACCAATCTTAAGTACCTGGATGGATCGCCCATTATCAATTGCAGGACGTGTTTGTGTACAATCAAACGATCCTCTTAATCCAGAACATTTATACGTTAAGATTGATCGTCCTTTAATGGTTATTCCAAATCTGGCTATTCACCTAAATCGTGAGGTGAACGAAGGTGTTGCTCTAAACAAGCAGAAGGATATGCTGCCTTTACTTTCTATGATCACTGATGAGATGGAAAAGGAAAACTGTCTCATCAACCTTATTGCTGAAGAGTTGAAAATAGATGCACAATCTATCGTTGATTTTGATGTGACTTTATTTGAAGTTGAGAAAGGAAACATCTTTGGCTTAAACGAAGAGTTTATTTCATCTCCTAAGTTAGATGACTTAGCAATGGCACACGCTGGTTTAAAAGCTTTGCTAGATTCAAAAGGAACTAAGAAAACACAAATGCTTGCTATCTTCGATAACGAAGAGGTTGGTAGTGTAACTAAACAAGGAGCAGGTTCTCCTGTATTACGTCACTTATTACAGCGTATCGTTTATAAGTTAGGTAAGAATATGGAGCAATTCCAGAGAGCTATTTATAACTCATTTATGATTTCTGCTGATATGGCTCATGCTGTACACCCAAATATTTCGGAGAAGCACGATCCTACTAACCGTCCAGTTATTAATAAAGGGCCAGTTATTAAGATACATGCCAACAATAAATACACAACTGATGGTGATTCAGGAACTGTATTTGAAACACTTTGTAAGAATGCAGATGTACCATACCAAAAGTTTGTGAACCGTTCTGATCTTGTTGGAGGTAGTACATTAGGTAACGTTTCTACAGGACAGGTTGATATTCGTACCGTAGATATTGGAAATCCAATGTTTGCAATGCACTCTGTTCGTGAAACAGGAGGTGTTAAAGACAATGCTTACATCAGACAAGTATTTTCATACTTCTTCAGTTTATAAGATTACATATCAATAAATACAAAGAGCCATTATTTGCACTTAGCGAATAATGGCTTTTTTTATTCATCAACCATATATCCCTTAATACTTATTAAAATTTAAGGCATAAAAAAAGCGTCTTACTCCGTAATGGAATAAGACGCTTAAAAGTTGGCATCGACCTACTCTCCCACCTTTCGGCAGTACCATCGGCGCTAATAGGCTTAACTTCTCTGTTCGGGATGGGAAGAGGTGGAACCCTATTGCAATAGACACCTGAAATTGTCATCAACACAATGGTTGATTTATATTGTCATATCAAAGGGAACCGAACTCCAATTGATTATTAATCGTAAAAAAAGCGTCTTACTCCGTATTGGAATAAGACGCTTAAAAGTTGGCATCGACCTACTCTCCCACCTTTCGGCAG
>JBLWWJ010000006.1:0-229665 GCA_048268005.1 Ancylomarina sp. | reverse complement strand
ACCCAATGTTTTCAATACTTACAAACGATTCAAAGATCAACGCCTCTCTCTTAAAGCGAGTGCAAATATAGAGCTTTTAATCCCAACTTTCCTAATGCGAAGTGCATATTTCTTACAATTAAATCCTAAATCGCTGTAAATCACGACTGCTTTTTTCAAAAAAAAGAGTCAGACAAGCAATTTACGACATTAATTAGAGAAATTCCACACTCTTAAAGAAGATTCCTTTCTAAATTAGCAATTACATCATCCATATTAATCGCAGGATTTAATTTTAGAAATTCGTGAACCTTTGCTAAACTGGATTTAATAAAGGTTTGATGTGAATCTGAATTCACATTGAATGGTCGATGATTGGCGGCTAAAATAAATTTATCAACCTGCTTTTGAGTTTGAATAGATGCCTCAGCAAGGTATGTTTCTGAAAATCGTTGCCAAATATATTTTACTGCAGCATCACTCATGTGTAACATATCCTCAGAATAAAAACGGTAATCTCGTAATTCGTCCATCACAATTTCATATGATGGAAAGTAAGATACCTGGTCAAATAGCTCGGTCAACTGATCGATTGCTAATAAAAGAGTAGCCTTACTTAATTGATTCCCGTTAGCACCGTCTTTCCAATGGCGAATAGGACTTACAGTAAATACAATTTTAATTTTAGGGTTAAAAATCAATAGCTCTACTAATAAGTCTTTATATATAGCGACTATTTCGTCGACATTTAATCTGTAACGATTAAAGTCTTTGGCTGGTAATTTGTGACAATTGGATACTATGGTTCCCGAACTCAGTAATTCATATACCCACGATGTCCCAAAAGTGATGAATAAAGAATCCGCTTCCTTCAGTTTTTTTGAACTCTCCTTTATACCAGAATTAATATCGGATAAGCATTGGGATAAATTTGTATTAGAAAATTTACTATGATGGTAAAAGCTAAACCAAAGATTATTGTGAAAATTCAAGTCATCCTCCACAAGTTCTTTTTCTTCCATAAGTAAGCGTAGACTACTACAAACACTTACTGGATTATAGATTACACCAAATGGATTAACATCAACCTGGTATTTGTATGATTTTAATTTCGCCCCTATGTTTTCAACAAAACAAGAGCCCATCATTACGGCCTGCTTCTGATAACCGAATTCAAATTCAGATCGTGGAATGTTCACTTTTGTCCTAAACAAATCATCGTTCATACTGCTAGTCGTTTTATAAAGAAGAAATTACATTCTTATGAATCCAAGTTAAAATTAAATTAAAGACCTCATCTTTACAAGAATCATTCTGTAATTCATGAAAAGCGCCTTCAAACGAATGAAAGTGGCATAATTGATTAGCATTCGATGCTAACTTTTGACTTGCTGAATGAGATGTTATCAGATCAGAACTTCCATGCAAAAGCAAAAGTGGTTTATTTAAGTTCATCGTATTATCCAGAAGAGAATAACCTTGTTGATAAGCCTCGTAAAACAAACGGAAGGAAACCATAGGATGAACAAGAGGATCATTCATGTATTCCATCCCAACCTTAGAATCGCGAGAAAGTAAATCGGGATTCATTTTTGTTTTCAAACTTAGATTAGGGAATAATCGTTTACACAAAGCTACAATAGGAATCAGAAATTTAGGTGGTGATTGTTGAGCAATTAACCAAGGTGAGGTAGAAATAACCGCTTTATAGATTCCATCTCTGGTTTTTAAATGGCTTAATACCTCACCACCACCCATACTATGACCATATAACACAACTGGAATATCAGGAAATTGCTTTTCACAATCCAATAGAATCAAATCAACATCATCAAGCAAAACTTTATAGGATGGAATAACGCCCCTTTTTCCTTCTGACTGCCCATGACCTCTTTGATCGAAAGCAATAAGAGCTATATTATTTGACACAAATCTTTTTGCCCAAGCATCATATCGTGAACTATGCTCACCAATTCCATGAACCAAACAAATAACACAATCAGGTGATTGATCTGGCTTCCATACTTGAGAAAACAAGTTAATACCATCTGATGATTTAATTAATGTCGTTTGATGTGTCATATAGATTGTGTTTTATTCTTTTAGAAAATCTAGATTCCGCTTTAAACCCTTAAACTTAGTCCGCTTTACAGCCGATTTTTTGAATAAACTGCCAAACTTGTGAGCATCCATTGCAAACCAATCATCTTTTGATAAACCTAAAATTTCTGGATTTGGCTTGAAAGCGTCAACCGAATGTGGTTTTACCATACGGTTCCATGGACAAACATCCTGACAGATATCACAACCAAACACACGATTTTCAAATTTCCCCTTCATCACTTCGGGAATATCCTCTTTTAATTCAATGGTGAAATATGAAATACACTTACTTCCATCTACAACCTTTGGTGCAATAATAGCATTGGTTGGGCATGAACGGATACAACGATTACAACCTCCACAAAAATCGGGATATGCTTCTGTATTATATTCTAAAGGTATATCGATAAGCAGTTCGCCCAAAAACATGAAGGAACCAAGTTTTCGATTAAGAAGTAATGAATTTTTACCTATCCACCCTAATCCAGCTTTTCGTGCCCAGGCATGCTCCAATATGGGAGCGGAATCGACAAAAGCGCGTCCTTGCGTTTCCCCAATCTCTTCGTCTATATATTCTAATAAGGCATTCAGCCTTTCTTTTATTACAAAGTGATAATCTTTTCCATAGGCGTATTTTGCCAAAACTGGCGCATCAGGATCTTCTTGAGTATTTTCTGGAAAGTAGTTTAAAGCTACCATCACAATAGATTTAGTATTTTCAACTAAAAGTCGAGGGTCGAGGCGCTTCTCTATATTGTTTGCCATATACCCCATCTCACCATGATAATCCTTATCTAACCAATCGATAAAACGCTCCTTTTCTTCGGAGAGAAAATCAGCCTCTGCAATACCACAAAGATCAAAACCAAGTTCTTTGGCTTTATCAATTATTAGTTGTGATTTTGCAGCGAGGGTTAAGTTCATAGTACGAAGATAGTGATTTCAGTTTTGCTCATATGAATGATTCCAATAATTATAAAGTTTAGGTAATGTTCAAATAAAAAAACTAATACGAGAACTTCTAAACCATCTCCCCATCGCTTACTCGGGTACTCCTCCTTAAAATAAAGAGGAGAAATAGATTGGAATCTTAATTGAAATTATCCGATGACTTTTCTTGACGCCTATTTATTCATCGGATAAAGTTCTTAGTTGATGTGTAAAGGATTGCAGTGAGAATTGGATTGGAATTTACCTGATGAATTCTCGAGATGCCAATTTATTCATCGGGTAAAATGATAGGCAATGCGCAAGGGATTAAAGTGGAAAGCCCACAGCGAATCATGAGCGAGGACTTGCAACATAAAGCCCGACCTGAGGCACGAAGGTTGCGCCCTAATACTTTTACTTATCGACATTTTAAAATTGGATCATAAATTCAAAACCCGATACCTGAAAATTATTCGCAAGCTCATTAACATGTTAACAAATCTACAGGAGCAAAAAAAAGGACCGTAAAAACAGTCCTTTATATTTTATAGAAAACCCAATTCGAGTTTTGCTTCTTCAGTCATCATGTCCTTATCCCAAGGTGGATCAAAAGTTAAAACGACTGTCACATCGTTAATCTGTGGCAAAGCCTTAATCTTTTCGTTCACCTCTTCAAGAATTTGATCTGCCATTGGGCAGTTAGGAGCAGTTAAAGTCATTAAAACTTTTGCTTCATCGTCTTCGTAAACATCAATTTCATATATCAATCCCAAGTCGTAAATATTCACAGGGATTTCTGGATCGTAAATGGTTTTTAAGATCTCTACGATAATTTCTTCTGTTTGCTTTCTACTCATTGTATTGAATTTTGAGATAAAAGAATCAATCGTTATTAATTATTCACCTTATGGTTGAACGCCAATCCGTACATTTTGATTTGTTTCACCATAGAAACTAATCCATTTGAACGTGTTGGTGACAAATGCTGTTTCAATCCAATTTCATCGATGAATTTTAAATCAGCATTCATAATTGCCTCTGGTGTTTGATTATCGAATACTCGAATCAATAAAGCAGCAATGCCTTTCACAATAATCGCATCACTATCCGCTTCAAGTTTCACAACGCCATCTTCTAATTTAGCATTGAACCAAACTTTAGATTGACAGCCTTTAATTAAATTCTGATCTGTTTGATATTGCTCATCCAAACCTGAAAGGTCTGTACCCAATTCAATTAAGTATGCATATTTATCCATCCAGTCCTCAAAACCAGCGAACTCTTCAATGATTCCTTCTTGTATTTCGTTTATGGTCATTTCTCCAATCATTTGTAAATTTCAACAGTAGTTCATTGATAGAACTTACTTATTCGGCTACAAAGTTATAATTATTTAAGAAACATTTTAAGCCGTTTTGACTCCAAACATTTTACAAACTTTCTCAATCCCTGCAAGAAGTGCATCAATTTCCTCTTTTGTATTATAAAAAGCAAAGGATGCCCTTACGGTGCCTTCGATACCAAAATGCTGCATGACAGGTTCGGTACAATGCGTACCTGTTCTAACTGCAATTCCCATTTGGTCTAGCAACATACCCATATCGTAAAAGTGAATTCCCTCGATTAGAAAAGAGATTACTGATGTTTTGTTTTTTGCCGTTCCATAAATTTTCAATCCTGGAATTGCTTCAAATTTTTCAGTAGCATATTCTAATAGATCTTGCTCGTAAGCATCAATCGCATCCAAACCAATTGCCTCAACATAGTCGATAGCAGCACCAAGTCCGATTGCATCGATATAGTTTGGCGTACCTGCTTCAAATTTAAATGGCAATTCGTTATAAGTGGTTTTTTCAAAAGTAACCTCTTGAATCATCTCACCTCCACCTTGCCATGGTGGCATTTCATTTAGAAACTTCTCTTTTCCATATAAAACACCGATTCCAGTAGGTCCATACAGTTTATGACCTGAAAATACCAGAAAATCAGCATCAAGAGCTTGAACATCGATTTTCTTATGCTGAACTGACTGTGCTGCATCTATAAGAACAGGGACATTTTTCGAGTGAGCAAAATCAATAATTTCCTTAATCGGATTGATTGTTCCTAATGAGTTTGAGATATGATTGACAGCAAGAATTTTGGTCCGATCAGTAATTAGATCTTCCAATTTCTCGATCATCAACTCACCATTATCATTGAAAGGTATAACTTTTAAGGTCGCTTTCTTTCTTTGACAAAGCATTTGCCAGGGCACTATATTCGAATGATGCTCCATTTCTGAAACAATCACTTCATCACCTTCTGAAATATAGCATTCCCCAAAAGAGTTCGCAACCAGATTCACACTCTCTGTTGTTCCCGCGGTGAAAATCACTTCGTGTGAATGTTCAGCATTAATAAACTTCTGAACTTTTATACGAGCATTTTCTGCTCCCTCAGTCGATTTGTTACTTAAATAATGAACACCACGGTGTATATTAGAATTATACTTATTGTAATACTCCAACATGACATCAGTCACTTGAACTGGTGTTTGGGTAGTAGCTGCATTATCGAAATACACCAAGGATTTCCCATATATCTTCTCAGATAAAATTGGAAAATCTTGACGGTATTTATTTGGATCCAAAGACATGAATTTGAATTATTAGATTGCTAAGATTGTTTCATTGTTAGATTGCTAATCACCTTAACAATCCAGCAATTCAGCCATCTATCAATTTATTGGTTACAAGCAATTGCACATGTATTACACTTAGAAATCTCACCTCTTAATCGTTTTTCGACTAATTCGTCTATACGATCTTTAAGAGCATCAACTCTAATTTTTTCGATAATCTCGTGAGCAAAAGCAAACATCAACATCATTCGAGCCTCTTCCTCGTGAATACCACGAGCACGAAGGTAGAATAAAGCATCGTCATCCATCTGACCAACAGTAGCACCATGACTACATTTGACATCATCAGCATCGATAATCAATTGTGGCTTGGTATTAATAACAGCATTCTCGGATAAGAGCAGGTTATTATTACTCTGGTAGGCTTCCGTTTTTTGTGCATCACGACGAACATGAATCTTTCCAGTGAAAGCCGCAGTCGCATCATCATCCATTACACCTTTAAAATGCTCATTGCTTACGCAATTTGGTTGAGCGTGATCTGCAAAGGTAAAGTTGTCGACATGCTGCTGACGATCCATTAAGTACATACCATAAGTATGATTTTCACAGTGCTCTCCATCAAATAAAGTGTAGTGATTATTACGAATCATTCCACCATATAGAGATAGCGTATTACTCAATACATTTGAATTTGCTTCCTGACGGATAAATACCGAATTAAGCATGGTTGCATTCAAATGCTGATTTTGCAATGTATATAAGTCGAAAATAGCGTTTTTAGCGACATTTATTTCGCTCACTGTATTCGATAAATATTTGTTATGTGTTAGGGTATGATCACAGAAAATTAATTTTGCCTGAGCATTTTCTTCAATCACAACCAAGTTACGCTGAGTTGCCATCAAGTCACGATCTGAACGCAATAGGTTAATCACCTGAATAGGCTTTTCAACCACAACATTTTTAGGAACGTAAATAAATACACCATCCTTAGCTAAAGCTGTGTTTAAAGCAACCAAACCTTCTTCATTTGGCTTAGCGTATTTCCCGTAATGCTTCTCAAAGATTTCGCTATGCTTTTCGGCCGCTTCTTGCAGGCTACAAACAATAACACCTTTAGGAATATCTAGATCTCTATTCTGATTATAATACCAACCATTCGAAAGCAATACCAAATTGGTATCCAACTCAGGAACATCACAGTAAAATAATTCATTCAAATCACCAATTACAGTTCTGTATTGCAAATCAACCGTATAAGGATGATCGAATGCAGGAACTAAATTTGTGTACTTGTAGTTTTCGTTGGCAAGAGTTGGAACACCAAGCTTTTTAAAATGCTCAAAGGCTTCCCCTCTTTTTGTATTCATAAATTTTGACGACTTGTCTTCGAGAAGAGATTTCCCCTGCTCAAACAAATCTGCAAAATCATTATTTATAGTATCTATTGACATAGTGTTCAAATTGACAGATTGATAGATTGCTACATTGCTGGATGGCTAACTTAACAATTAGGCCATTTAACAATCTAACTATTTCACTAGTTCTTCCTTAATCCAGTCGTACCCTTTTTCTTCCAACTCAAGAGCTAACTCTTTGCCGGCAGTTTTCACGATACGTCCATCGAATAATACATGAACCACGTCTGGCACGATATAATCAAGCAAACGCTGGTAGTGAGTAATTACAATCGTTGAATTCTCAGCAGTCTTCAATTTGTTTACACCATTGGCAACAATACGAAGTGCGTCAATATCCAATCCTGAGTCAGTCTCATCCAATACAGCTAGCTTGGGCTCAAGCATAGCCATTTGGAAAATTTCATTTTTCTTTTTCTCTCCACCAGAAAAACCTTCGTTTACAGAACGATTCGTTAGTTTCGAGTCGATCTCAACCAAAGCTTTTTTATCGCGCATCAACTTCAAGAAGTCAGCCGCTTTTAATGGCTCTAATCCCTTATACTTGCGATGCTCGTTTACAGCTGTCTTCATAAAGTTAACAGTCGAAACTCCTGGAATCTCAATTGGATACTGGAAGCCTAAGAAGATACCTTCTTTAGCACGATCCTCTGGAGATAAATCCAATAGATCTTTTTGTTCAAAAACAACTTCACCATCCGTTACGTCGAATAATTCGCGTCCTGCTAATACTGAAGCCAATGTACTTTTACCTGCGCCATTAGGGCCCATGATAGCATGAACTTCTCCTGGCTTTATTTCAAGATTAATCCCTTTTAGGATTTCTTTACCGTTGATTGATGCGTGTAGATTCTTTATACTTAACATTGTTGTCTTTTTTCCGGTTATCAGTTATCAAATATCTGTTGTCGATTATCCGACAGAGCCTTCGAGGCTAATTGCCAATAGTTTTTGTGCTTCAACAGCAAATTCCATAGGCATTTTATTAATCACCTCTTTAGCGTAACCATTAACAATTAAGCCAATAGCATCTTCAGTTGAGATACCTCGCTGGTTACAATAAAAGATCTGATCTTCACCAATTTTCGAGGTGGTTGCCTCGTGCTCGACCTTAGCCGATTTATTATGAACTTCCAAATAAGGATAAGTATGTGCACCACACTTATCGCCCAATAGAAGCGAATCACATTGTGAGAAATTTCGAGCGCCATTGCAGTTCTTCGCAACCTTTACCAATCCTCGGTAAGAGTTGTTCGATTTTCCTGCAGAGATACCTTTCGAAATAATGGTTGATTTTGTGTTATTACCAATATGGATCATCTTTGTTCCTGTATCGGCTTGCTGATGGTTGTTGGTTACAGCTACGGAGTAAAACTCACTTGATGAACCATCACCTTTTAGTATTGTCGATGGGTACTTCCAAGTTACAGCAGATCCTGTTTCAACCTGAGCCCACATCAACTTAGCGTTAGCACCTTCGCAAATACCGCGTTTGGTTACAAAATTGTAAATACCTCCAACACCATCTTTGTTTCCAGGATACCAGTTCTGAACGGTTGAATATTTCACCTCAGCGTTATCCTTAACGATGATCTCAACAATTGCGGCGTGCAACTGGTTCTCATCACGCATTGGTGCTGTACAACCTTCTAGGTAACTTACGTAAGATTCGTCCTCACAAACAATCAAAGTACGCTCGAACTGACCTGTATTTTCCGCATTGATTCGGAAATAAGTCGATAGCTCCATAGGGCAACGAACGCCTTTAGGAATATAAACGAAAGAACCGTCAGAGAAAACGGCTGAATTAAGAGCCGCAAAGAAATTATCGCGATATGGAACAACCGTTCCCATATACTCCTGAATCAAATCCGGATGATCCTGAACAGCGTCGCTAAATGAACAGAAGATAATTCCCTTCTCAGCTAAAGCTTCTTTAAAAGTCGTTTTTACCGATGATGAGTCCATCACGACATCAACCGCAACATTCGAAAGAATTTTTTGCTCATCCAATGGAATACCTAACTTATCGAAAGTCGCACGAATCTCAGGATCCACATCATCCATACTCTCCAGTTTTGCTTTTTGCTTAGGAGCAGCATAGTAAATGATATCCTGATAATCGATTGGTGGAATATCCAAATGTGCCCATTCAGGCATTTTCATGGTCAACCAATGACGGTAAGCTTTCAAGCGAAATTCCAACATGAACTCCGGCTCGTTTTTCTTAGACGAAATCAGACGAATCACATCTTCATTCAAACCCTTTCCAATAGCGTCTGTATCGATGTCACTCGAAAAACCATATTTGTAATCACTTTGCGTGACTTCGTTCAATATTTTATCTTGTTCTTCTTTAGCCATATCTTAAAAAAAGTATCAAGTAGTAAGTATCCTTATTCGAAAACGATTCACTACTTTAATGAAACACCTTTACTTTCCTACAAAAGCTCTAAGGCTGCCTTCGAAAATTCGTTTCACCGACCCTTTTAGCCCGACTGAAACCGTTTGAAATTTGCTGCAAATATAAAGAAAGTATTTATATATCTGCATGTAAGATACTCAATAAAACACCACAAAGTCTTTTTCTTGATATAAGATTGAAAAATCAATATAAAAAGATACAAATCCACACTTTAACATATCAAATTCACATGCATCAATACAAGTGGCTAAGATATAAAAAACCACATCCCTTAATGAGCTATAACAAACTAATAAATCTTAAATATCTACTAAAACGGACAAGTTCTGCATTCCTATTTTTTTCTCTACCTTTGCAAGCAAATTCCAAATTTAGAAATCAGCTTATTATGCAGGAAAACAATAATCAAGGAACCGATATATCGACACTGGGTGAGTTTGGTCTAATCAAGCACCTTAGCAAAAATGTAAAACTAAGTCAGGAAAGCACTCATAAGGGTATTGGTGATGATGCAGCCGTTTTAAACCAGTCTGGTAAGAAAACAGTTGTTACAACTGACCTTTTGGTTGAAGGCATCCATTTCGACTTGATGTACACACCACTTCGTCATTTAGGTTATAAAGCGATTGTCGTAAATGTCTCTGATGTTTATGCCATGAATGCTGAACCTAAGCAGGTAACTGTTTCTTTGGCTATTTCAAAACGTTTCACACTTGAGGCTATTGATGAAATTTACGAAGGAATCCATATGGCTTGCGAGAAGTACAATGTCGATCTTGTTGGTGGGGACACCACTTCGTCTCTTACTGGGCTTTGTATTTCAGTAACAGCTATTGGTGAAGCCAATGAAGATGATATTACTTACCGTAGTGGAGCTAAAGTGAACGATCTAATCTGCGTAACAGGTGACCTTGGAGCTGCCTATGCAGGCCTTCAACTTTTGGACAGAGAAAAACGTATTTTTGAGAACAATCCTGAAATTCAGCCCGACCTGACAGGTCACGATTACATCCTGGAACGTCAACTAAAACCAGAGGCTAGAAAAGATATTTTCGAGAGCTTACAGGATGCTAAAATCGTTCCTACATCTATGATTGATATCTCTGATGGCTTGTCTTCTGAACTCTTCCATATTTGTGAAAACTCAAAAGTAGGTTGTCAAATTTACGAAGAGAAAATTCCTATCGATTACGAAACACACAAGATGGCTGAAGAATTGAATATGAACTATTCAATTTTTGCTCTTAATGGTGGCGAAGATTACGAATTACTTTTCACTGTACCTCTTGATAAACATGAAGAAATTGAAAAAATGCCTGACGTTAAAGTCATCGGCCACATCTGCGAAGAGAGTAAAGGTTTATATATGATTGCTCGTGACAATTCGGAGATTGCACTCCAGGCTCAGGGGTGGACTAACTTTACAGAATAGATTTGATGATGAGTTGATGCGGTGATGTGATAATGTGAGGATGAGTGAATGAAAGAGTCTACTTATAAACCTTATTCTACAAATCACTATCTAACCCGTCAGTTAAAAAAAAAACAATAAAAAAAGCGCTTGTTTCAATATTGAAACAAGCGCTTTTTTTATATGATATCATCATGAGGCTTACTCTGGGAAATACCCACGCATAATACCTCTTTTCGAATTCTTTACGAAAAGGATAATCTCGTCACGCTCTGGAGAAGCTGGCATCTCTGCTTCAATTGCTTCAATCGCTGCGAAATTATTCATCCCTTTTTGGTATAGGTAACGATACACATCCTGAATCTCACGAATTTTCTCATTTGTATATTCACGACGACGCAGTCCAATTGAATTAACACCTACATAAGAAACCGGCTCGCGAGCTGCTTTCACAAATGGAGGAATATCCTTACGAACCAATGATCCACCTGAAACCATAACATGTGAACCAATGTGCACAAACTGGTGTACAGCAACTAGTCCACTTAAGATAGCAAAATCATCAATCACTACTTCACCAGCAATCTGAGAAGCGTTACCGATAATAATATTATTCCCTAAGATACTATCGTGCGCAATGTGTGAATAAGCCATCAACAAACAGTTATCACCAATAACAGTTTTTCCTTTTGCAGCTGTACCACGGTTAATTGTAACACACTCACGAATAGTTGTATTGTTTCCAATTTCTACGGTCGTTTTTTCACCACGAAATTTCAAATCCTGAGGTACGGCACCAATTACAGCACCTGGAAATACATTACAGTTTTTCCCAATTCGTGTTCCTTCAAGAATCGTCGCATTTGAACCAATACGCGTTCCTTCTTCAATCACTACATCCTTGTCAATAGTTACGAAAGGCTCGATAACCACATTGTCGGCAATTTTTGCCTCTGGATGCACATAAGCTAAGGGTTGCTTCATTTTATATTTTTTATTTACACTTCGGAAGAATAAGAGCTTAAGCCTTAATCTTCTTTCCGATAGATGAAAATTTCTATTCTAGTCTGAAATCAAGATAAAATAACAAAGGTTATTTCTTCTTAGCAATTTGAGCCATAAACTCACCTTCAGCTACAATGGTATCACCCACATATGCTACACCTCTCATATTAGCAACACCACGACGAATTGGTGACAAGAAAGCTAATTTGAAAATTAAGGTATCACCTGGCACAACTTTTTTTCTAAACTTAATATTGTTTTGAGTCAAAAAGTATGTTCCGTAATTTTCCGGATCATCAACCTGACTTAAAACCAAAATACCACCACATTGAGCCATAGCTTCAACCATCAAAACACCTGGCATTACAGGCTCTCCTGGGAAGTGACCAACAAAAAATGGCTCATTCATTGAAACATTCTTAACCCCTACGATACTATCGCTTTGAATGTCGATAATCTTGTCAACCAACAAAAATGGAGGACGATGCGGTAATAATTTCATTACCCCATTAATGTCTAAAACAGGCTCTTTATTAGGATCGTAAGCCGGTACTGAATCTTTTCCCATCTCTTTTTTAATTCTATTGATTAATACTTTAGCCATCGCGGTATTAGGACCGTGACCTGGGCAGGTTGCTATCACTCTACCCTTTATAAACTTACCACAAAGTGCTAAATCACCAATTACATCAAGCAACTTGTGACGCGCACATTCGTTATCGAAATACAAATCTATATTACTCAGAACGCCTTCTTTCACTTCAACACTTTCATGATCGAACAAACTCGCAATGCGATCTAACTCGGTTTGTTCCATAGGCTGATCCATAATGACAATTGCATTATCCAAATCACCCCCTTTTACAAGGTTGTTGTTTAAAAGAAACTCCAATTCTCTAACAAACACAAAGGTACGACACATCGAAATTTCGTCTTTGTATTCGCTCAAACTATTCATGCTAGCATACTGATTTCTCAAAACTTTTGAGTCGAAAGAAATCATAGCATTTACACTAAACTCATTATCCGGAAGAATAATTAATTCTGATCCACGAGCTTCATCCTTATAAGTAATCGTCTCTTTTACTACGTAGTATTCACGAATCGCATCCTGTTCAACAATTCCAACAACTTCAATTCCTTCTACGTAAAACTTCGCACTTCCATCCAAGATAGGAGGCTCGGGAGAGTTCATTTCAATCATACAGTTATCAACCCCTAAACCATAAAGAGCCGACAAGGCATGCTCAACTGTTTGCACCTTAAGATCACCCTTTTCCAAAACCGTTCCTCTAGAAGTATCACCAACATACTCGGCACTTGCCTTAATTGTTGGTTGCCCTTCAAGGTCAACTCTTCTAAACTGGTAACCATGATTCTCTGGTGCAGGCAAAAATTTAATCGAAACCTCTACCCCTGTATGTAAACCTTTCCCCGAAAGAGAAAATTCTTTTGCTAAAGTTCTTTGTTTATCAGCCATTCTTCTTATTCAATAAGCTTATTCTTATTTAAATTGTATACTTAGTCTTTAAGGACTAGTCACAATATAAACAGTCTATTTCTTCAATTCCTTCAACTCCTTCTCCAATGTCATGATTTGCTCACGCATTTTCGGAAGATTCTTGAATAATACATATGATTTTTGGTATGGACCAAAGTCGAAAGCTGGTGATCCCTGAAGAACAATTCCTTCCTTCTTAATATTTCTTCCAATACCTGATTGAGCTGCAATTTTCACTTCATCTGCAATTGACAAGTGACCTGACAGACCTACCTGACCGCCAATCATACAATTCTTACCAACTTTACTCGATCCTGCAATACCTGTTTGTGCAGCAATAACTGTATTCTCATCAATCTCTACATTGTGAGCCACTTGAATTAGATTATCAAGTTTCACCCCTTTGCGGATAATGGTTGATCCCATTGTTGCTCTATCCACACAAGTATTTGCGCCGATCTCAACATGATCTTCAATAATCACATTTCCAACCTGAGGTACTTTTTTATAATCGTTGGCCGATGAAGGTGCGAAACCAAAACCATCACCACCAATTACAACGCCTGAATGAAAAATACATTCAGCTCCAATTTGGCAGTTCTGATACACTTTAACCCCTGAATTTAAAATAGTATTGTCTCCAATTGTTACATTGTCTCCAATATAAACATGCGGATAAAGCTTTACATTCTTGCCTAACTTCACATTGCTACCAACATAGGCAAAAGCACCAATATATACCTGCTCACCTACTTGCGCTGTTTTACTCACAAAAGAAGGTTGCTCGATACCTACATGCTGTGGCTTGCTTTGCTCATACATCTCTAACAATTGCGCTAAAGCCTGATAAGCGTCTTCAACACGAATTAGAGTTGCCGCAATTTCTTTATCTGCAACAAAATCTTTATTAACTAAAACGATGGACGATTTAGTTTCATAAATGTAATGAGCATATTTAGGATTTGCTAAAAACGAAAGGGTTCCTGGCTTTCCTTCTTCAATTCTGGATACATTGTTTACTGAAACTGCTCCGTCACCATCGACCTCACCATTCAGAAACTCTGCAATATCATTTGCTGTAAAATTCATCTCCATATTTTCTAAATGCCTTATGAAAACGATAAACACAGAATGTTTATCGTAAAAACCACTACAGTTTACACCTTTCTTGAATTCTAATTTCAAGTCCAATTACCGAATTAATAGGAAAACATAAGCTTGACGCATAGATAGTTCTAGAACCCGGTTTCATTAGGCAAAATTTACGCAAATCTAATAAATATTTTAAGGCTATAAAAATTTAGCTCGTAAAGCCTGACTATTCATCTTAATAAACAGGACCAAATAAGATCGCCTTTTAATAAAAACCAGATTTAAATTAAACTACATTCAATACGTTTAAATATCAAACTCACTCAGAACCTAACACTTACAAAGGCCTAAAACTTTGGGTAAGCGATATAATATTTTTTAACTGTTTTGGAAAGCACTGAAATATTTAACATATCAGATGCTTCACCAATATCTTGCTGACTTCCATCTTTGAAAAGTATATTTATTCTATCGTCATCTCTACTATAGGCATTATTCATAATTGATCCCTTTATAACCAAATAATTTAAAGCATGATTTGAGCAGCCTAGTTGATCCTTGACTTTCTTTCGAATCTTTGACACATACTCCTTTGAGAAAGGTTTTTTGTCTATCTCTATCTTAAATAAGTTTCTATCCTTCATTGCCCTGCAGAGATAGGACAATACCTTATCGGAATGATCAGCCCAAGCTTTTATGGAAACCATTATATCATTATCATCCAAATCAGCAAAAACTTCCAGTGCATCTTTATTTCCAACAACTTTCTCTTTACTCTTAAACTGACGTAAACCAACCTTATTGTAGAGAAAATAACGCAAGGCTGATGTCCCAAATAGATCTTCACCTTTCCCAGCTAAATATTTAGCTCTTTTAAGGATTCTAACCAACATTTCTTCAGCAGCCAAACTTGTTTTATGCAAGTACACTTGCCAATACATCAATCTACGAGCAATCAAAAACTTCTCGATGGAATAAATTCCTTTTGCTTCAATGGCCAAATTTCCATCCACCACATCGAGCATCTTAATAATCCGAGTCGATCCAATTGCTCCTTCGCTTACACCCGTAAAAAAACTATCCCGACGCAAGTAATCTAGTCGATCCATATCAAGCTGACTTGAAACCAGTTGATTTAAAAAAGGCTTATGATATTCATTTTTAAAAATTCTAATCGCTAAATCCAGTCGACCTTCAAACTCTGAATTCAATCGATCCATGAACAACTCAGACAGTTTTTCATGGGTAATACTATCGACAATACTATATTCAAGAGCATGAGAAAACGGGCCATGCCCAATGTCGTGAAGTAAAATTGCTGTTGTAACAGCCTCAGATTCTTCAGAACTGATCTCAACACCTTTTGATTGAAGCGATGCCAAAGCCATTTGAGTTAAATAAGTCGCACCCAAAACATGTTGAAATCTGTTATGATTAGCACCCGGGAAAACCAAAAAGGTCATCCCTAATTGCTTGATACGACGCAACCTCTGGAAAAAAGGGTGTTCCACCAAATCATGAGGAAGTCCCGACGGAATATGGATAAAACCATGAATTGGATCACTCAGTACTTTATGCTTCATATTTTAAAATTTAGACTGTCATCAACTCATTTGCTCCATACAAATCCCATTCAAAAAAAGAGCATTCAATCACATTATATTCGAGTTGGAATTGACTTATTTCGATCAATTAGAATCACATATTAACAAATGTAACAAAAAGAGACACAAGCTTTCGCATTTAACATGAAATCACTTCTTTCGAAGTGAAGAAAAACTCATTAACAATTAGAAAACAATAATTTAGACACGAGTCATTTGCATATTAAAACAAATATATCTAATTTCGCAGCGAAAAGTAACAATTTACATGTGCTTTAGGGGACAACAAAGTCCCCTATTTTATTGAAAGCAACTCCTTTATGATTGACAAGAAAACTATACAGGGAATTATTGAAAAAGAGATCGAAAATAGCGATCTTTATTTAGTGGAAACGAAGGTCTCTTCTGACAATACAATTTCTGTAATGATTGATAGTTTAGCGGGTGTTCCAATCAGTACATGTATTGAGTTGAGCCGTGCTATTGAAGGTCAATTAGACCGAGAGGTTGAGGATTTCGAATTATCCGTGTCTTCAGCAGGTATTGGACAAACTTTTCAAGTGATACAACAATATCATAAAAATGTAGGAAAAGATGTTGAAGTCCTTACAGTGGATGGCAACAAATTCACCGGCAAATTATTAGTCGTTGGAGAGAACGAATTTGAAGTAGAGGTTGAGGAATTAGTAAAGGTTGAAGGAAAGAAAAAGAAGCAACTAATTACCAAAACACTGACGTTCACCTTCGAACAGATAAAATCAACAAAAGATATAATTACTTTTTAACAAGTGAATCGCTGAGTCATATGAATCTTATTGAAACTTTTTCAGAATTTAAAGAGTTAAAAAACATCGATCGTGCTACCATGATGAGTGTTTTGGAAGATGTATTCCGAAACCTTCTATTGAAGAACTACGGTACGGATGAAAACTTTGACATCATCATTAACCCAGATAAGGGTGATTTGGAGATTTGGAGAAATCGTGAAGTGGTTGCAGATGCTGACATTGAAGACAAGAACCTTCAAATCTCATTATCTGAAGCTAAGAAAATAGATGAAGATTATGAACTAGGTGAAGAGGTAACTGATGAAGTTAAGTTCTTAGATTTTGGACGTCGTTCGATTCTAACACTTCGTCAAAACTTATCAGCTCGTATTATGGAGCTTGAAAAAGATAATATCTTCAATATCTATAAGGATAGAATTGGTGAAATCATCACGGGTGAGGTTTATCAGATTTGGAAAAAGGAGATTCTTGTTATCGATGATGAAGGTAACGAATTGATTATGCCAAAAACTGAGCAGATTCCTTCAGATTATTTCCGTAAAGGCGAAACTTTAAGAGCCGTTGTTGTTCGCGTTGAAGTGAAAAACAATAGTCCTCTTATTATTATATCAAGAACATCTCCGGTATTCCTTGAACGTTTATTCGAACTTGAGGTTCCTGAGATTTTCGATGGCTTAATTACGATTAAAAACATTGTTCGTGTTCCAGGAGAAAGAGCAAAGGTTGCAGTTGAATCATACGATGAGCGTATTGATCCTGTTGGAGCTTGCGTTGGTATGAAAGGATCGAGAATTCACGGTATTGTTCGTGAGTTGAGAAACGAAAATATCGATGTGATTAACTATACAACCAACACTTCATTGTTTATTTCTCGCGCACTTAATCCAGCCAAAGTAAACTCGGTTAAGTTTAACGATGAAACAAGTAAAGCCGAAGTATACTTGAACCCAGAAGAAGTCTCATTGGCTATTGGTAAGGGTGGTTTAAATATTAAACTTGCGGGTCAGCTTACTGGTTACGAAATCGATGTTTATCGTGAGAAAGTAGAAAGTGAACTAGAAGGTGAGGAAGATGTAAACTTATCAGAATTTAATGATGAGATTGAAGCTTGGATCATTGAAGAATTTAAGAAAATAGGTTGCGACACTGCCCGTTCTGTGTTGGAACTTACAGCAGAGGAACTAGAAAAGCGAACAGATCTTGAGATCGAGACTATTGAAGAGGTCTTAAATATTTTGAAATCAGAATTTGAATAAACATTTTCTATCCTCAATAATTTTAGTTTAAGATACAGACATTTTAACAGTTAACTTCAGAATATGACAAAAGTCAATAAAAATATAAGACTTAGTAAACTAGCACGAGAATTCAATGTAGGTATTACTACCATTGTGGAATTCTTAAACAAAAAAGGAATTGAAATGGATTCAAATCCTAATAGCAAAGTGTCCGGAGAGGCTTATGATATTCTTGCAAAAGAGTACAGTTCAGATATTAATCTGAAGAAGGAATCCGAGAAAGTTAATCTGAAGAGCACCCGTGAGAAGAAAGATCCTGTATTTTTAGAAGGATCAGAACCTAAGGTGAAAGAGGAAACTGAAGAAGTAGCTAAAGAAGAGGAACCTAAGAGCGCTGTAAAAGTGGTTGGTAAAATCGATTTAGAGGCTGTATCAAAACCAAGTAAGAAAGAAGAAGCAAAGGTAAAGGAATCGAAAGTTGAGGAGAAGCCTGTGAAGAAAGACGAAACTCCGGTATCTGAAGAAAAAATTGCTAAACCTAAGGCTGAATCTAAAGAAAAAGCTAAACAACCTTCGGAAGCTAGACCCGAAGAACAATCTGTTAAAATGGAATCGCCTAAAAAAGAGGAAGCAAAATCAGAAGCGAAATCTTCTGACAAAAAAGACGAATTTAAAGTCATCGGGAAAATTGATTTGAATGCAATGAATCAAAGAACCCGTCCTGCTAAGAAAACAAAAGCAGAAAAGGATGTAGAGAGAAAAGAGAAACAAAAAACGGTTACTCCTCCTCCAGCTACTAAGCCTGTTGTTGAAACTAAAGCAACACCTGCTGCTGACACAACACCTCCTTCTAAGCCTGAAAAGAAAGAAGAAGAAATCTTCAAATCTTCAACTCAAAAATTAACTGGACCTAAAGTTCTTGGTAAAATTGAACTTCCTGTTGAGAAGAAGACATCTCAGGCAGATAAAGATAAAGCCAAAAATCAGCGCAAGAAACGTAAGCGTATTAAGAAGGATGGCGAAAAAGTTAATGTTGCTGCTCAAAAAGGGACTAACCGTCCTAAAGGTACGGGTGCTGGCGCTGCAAGAGCTGCTGCTACAGGTAGTACTTCTGGAAGACCACCAAGAGATTCTAAATTTAATAAGCTGAAGAAAAAAGCACCTGTCAAAAGAGAGGTTACAGAAGAAGATGTTCAGAAGCAAATTAAAGATACTTTAGCTAGATTGACATCTAAGGGTGGAAAATCAAAAGGATCGAAGCACCGTCGTGATAAACGTGACATGGCCAGCATGAAGAAGCAAGAAATTGCTGAAAAACAAGAGGCCGAAAAGAATACAATTAAGCTTACTGAATTCGTAACTGTAAGTGAACTTGCATCGATGATGGAGGTTACAGCAACTCAAATTATTGGTACATGTATGGGACTTGGTCTTTTTGTATCAATTAACCAGCGATTAGATGCTGAAACAATTTCAGTTGTTGCTGATGAGTTTGGTTATGAAGCTGAATTCGTAAGTGTTGAAATTCAGGAATCAATTGAAGAAGAAGTTGATAAGGAAGAAGATCTAATTGCCAGAGCTCCTATTGTTACTGTAATGGGTCACGTTGACCATGGTAAGACTTCATTACTTGACTACGTGCGTCATGCAAATGTAATTGATGGTGAAGCAGGGGGTATTACTCAGCATATTGGTGCTTACAATGTAACACTTGACGATGGAAGACGTGTTTCTTTCCTTGATACACCGGGTCACGAAGCCTTTACAGCGATGCGTGCTCGTGGTGCTCAGGTAACCGATATTGCTATTATTATTGTAGCGGCTGATGATAACGTGATGCCACAAACAATTGAGGCGATCAATCACGCTAGTGCTGCTGGTGTACCTATCGTATTTGCGATTAATAAGATCGACAAAGATGGTGCAGATCCAGAAAGAATTAAAAGTGAACTTGCTAACATGAACTACCTGGTTGAAGACTGGGGTGGTAAGTATCAGTGTCAGGAAATTTCAGCTAAGAACGGTGTTAACATCGAAGAATTACTTGAAAAAGTATTGCTTGAAGCTGAAATGCTTGAATTGAAAGCAAATCCAAAGAAACGTGCGATTGGTTCAGTAATTGAATCATCACTAGATAAAGGTAGAGGTTACGTTACAACTTTATTGGTTCAAGCTGGAACTCTAAAAGTTGGTGATATTCTACTAGCGGGTAGTTATACAGGTCACGTTAAGGCTATGTTTAACGAACGTGGTAAAAAAATTGACGCTGTTGGTCCTTCGGAACCAGCATTGATCCTAGGTTTGAACGGTGCACCTCAAGCGGGTGACAACTTCAACGTGATGGAGAGTGAAAAGGAAGCTCGTGGTATTGCAAACAAACGTGAGCAGTTACAACGTGAGCAGGGTCTAAGAACTCAGAAGCATATTACACTTGATGAAATTGGTCGTCGTATTGCAATTGGAAACTTCCAGGAGCTTAACGTGATTGTGAAAGGTGATGTTGATGGTTCTATCGAGGCACTTTCTGATTCATTAATCAAACTATCTACTGAAGAAATTCAGGTGAACGTGATTCACAAAGCTGTTGGACAAATTTCTGAGTCTGATGTAATGCTTGCCACTGCATCGAATGCGATTATTGTTGGTTTCCAGGTTAGACCTTCAATCGGAGCTAGAAAACTTGCTGAGAAAGAGGAAATCGATATCAGATTGTACTCTATTATTTACGATGCTATTGAAGAGTTGAAATCAGCAATGGAAGGTATGCTTTCTCCGGATATTAAGGAAGAAATTGTGGCTACTGTTGAGGTTACTGAAACCTTTAATATTTCTAAAGTCGGAACAATTGCAGGTTGTATTGTTCGTGATGGTAAGATCAAGCGTAACTCTAAGATCCGCTTAATCCGTGAGGGTATTGTGATTTACTCTGGATTACTTGGTTCATTGAAACGATTCAAAGACGATGCTAAGGAAGTTGCTAAAGGTTATGAGTGTGGTTTGAATATCGAGAAATTCAACGACATTAAGATTGGTGACATGGTAGAAGCTTTTGAAGAAGTAGAAGTTGCTAAGAAGCTAAAATAATAGCTCAAAACATATCATAGAAAAGCAGTCCTTATGGGCTGCTTTTTTTTGTGCTAAATTCTGAGATATGATTGAAATAATTGTATTTGCCACACTTGCAGTTTACCAACTCCTCTAGCCTAAGTAGCTTCATGGCTAATCTAAAATATTTCCTTTTTTTGATATCTCCACATTAATCAAAACATCACAAATCGATTTTCTTTTAAAAATCGCGAACCACATATATTATATTAATTCATATTTATGTAGAATTATTGTTATAATTGAAGCAGAAGAATTTTCACAAAGAGTATTAAAGGATATTTTCTGCAGATATGGGAGCTCTTCTGGGTATGAACTTTAACCACAAACAAAACTCAGCAATCAGATTAGCGACTCGTTATCAACTAAAAGCTTTTGGTCAAGATAATCTAAACAAAAATCGTTCGGTTAGATATAACGGCTTCCTAGATGTCCTAATGGATGTGAATATCGCCAAAGACTATAAGCGTGAAGAATGGGTAGGTGCAGGTTTTGGTTATCTTATTCATCAGGAAGGGCAAGTCTACGGGAAAAATACAGCCCGAATCTTTATAAAGTACCGTTCATCTAAAATGTGGGGAATACAACCAGAATTCAATTACTCCTTTAAAGAGAATAATGGATTCATAGGACTTGGCGTCTATTTTAGTTTATAGACTAAGAACTATAATAAGCTAAAAAACCCTCATGCCAATGGTATGAGGGTTTTTCTATATTGTAAGAATACTATTAAAGTAATTCTTTGTACTGCTCAGCAGTTAATAGATCTTCAAGTTCAGAAGCTTCCGCAACATTTACTTTAATAATCCAACCTTCACCATAAGGATCAGAGTTTACCAAGTCTGGAGCATCTTCCAACTTCTCGTTGAATTCCAAAACTTCACCACTCAAAGGCATGAACATATCAGAAACAGTTTTTACAGCTTCAATAGTTCCAAAAACTTCTTCTCTATCCAAAGTCTCACCTTCAGTTTCAACTTCGATAAAAACGATATCTCCTAATTCTCCTTGAGCAAAATCAGTAACACCAATAAAGGCTGTATCACCTTCAACACGAATCCATTCGTGATCTTTTGTAAACTTTAAATTTTCAGGTACGTTCATGATTAATTCTTGTTTATATCTGGTTCATTATTTGCCCCAAATTTACATTTTTTTTTGAACTATTGAATAAACTCTTATTTCAAATTAAGGCTTTGTTTATGTTATTGGACATAAGTCTATTGAGCTAATGTAAAACGTACGCTTACTCCAAATTCAGTCGTTGTCGTTGGATAAGATAAAGACACATAAGGCTCATTTACAATTCGATCATAGTACAGTCTCAAATTAAAGCGACTGCTTAGAACGTAATCTGCAGACATCTTAATGGTCACAACTTTCTGGCCAGATGTCAACTGATCAACTTCATCAACAATCTTTCTAATGATGGTATTATTCTTTCTGATAGATAAATCACCTCGTATGTTTAAGTTACTATTAAACTTCTTCTGACCCGATCCAGATCCAATGATCAATCCCAGGTTATCAAAACGATACCCCAATCCAAAAATAAATTCACTCGATGCAACCTCTGTCAACTGCGTATTGGCAAGACTTAAAATTAAGTTACGAGTTCGTTTCATCTCAAATGTTGTTGTGAAGTTGTTTTTCCACATCATATCGATATTGATCAATGGGTTGAATTGCTCGTTTATGGAAACTGAGTTTGCTTCATACATTGGAAAATAATTATCGATTAAATCGAAATTATCATCTTCACCCGTAAAATCAAGATTATTGTTATAAGCGCCAATATTATATGTCGATGTGTATGAGTGATTCATATTAATGGACTTAAAATAACGTTTCACAAAAGGAATCTTTGACAGACCATCAAATGTAACTCGCCAATTTGGCATCAGCTTATCTATACCTGGGAAAAGTTTATTATATCGGCTTCCTCCGCCACCATAAGCTTTCAGGAAAGCCGGAATAAGCACTTCTTGCGAGGTTGGACCATAGCCCTCATAATAACCTGTTTCCTCTTCACTAGTCTCATCAATAGTTGCGTGTCCTTCATAGTCTTCACCCCATCGTTTCTTTGCAAGACGTAATGATTCTGTTTTTCTCGCTTCCAGGAACTCATCGAAATAGGTAGACGAATAATCTCCTGTATTTCCAATGCTAAAGAAAGCTGATTTCATACTCATGAAGGTCATACTAAAATTACCCGTCAAGGTCTTATTCTTAGCATCAAAGACGGGCTGATCAGGCGTTGAACTTTCTTCATTATAAATGTAAAACTCATTTGTATTCTTAGAATAAGTCCTATTGGCATTCAAGTTAATTTTCAAACCTTTAATAGGTTCTATGGTCGATCTAAATGTGAAATTTTCGGTATGAGTCATTACAAATGGCGCATTCAGTGTAGGATCTGTTGTAATCCATCCTTTACGAGCTGCATTAGCTGCAAAATTTCTATCCTGATTACCAATTAGGAAATTAAAACCCGGGGCTTTAGATCCATTATAGGTTTCTCCACCAAAGAAATTAGTTTGTGGTAAATAACCTGGTAAAGTTGTTGAATTGGTCTCTGAATATCCCAAAGAGATATTTCTCACACTCATCCCCAATCTAAGAATACCTTCACCAGCTTTCACAAGCAGATTATCACGCTCTTCAATTCTACCGCTAATTCTTACTCGGGCATTTTTCAATGATTTTTTTGAGATCACTCTTACCCGATTACCAGAAAGAGGACGGTACTCTACTCGAACTTCTTTTCCTTCCAGATCATAAACTTTAAGCTGTATGTCTTTAGTTCCTAATTTGTGATAAACAGATTTACCTACATTGGCTTTTAACTCATCTATTTCACCATCAAAGTTCACTTTTTCAAATTTCTTGCTCTTGGTTTTATATCGTCGAGTTCCACTATACTTCTGATTGATTCTTTTCAGGAATTTTGACTTATTATAAAGGTTAACCATATTCAACTGACCATTCACTTGAATATTATTTGAATTACGAACCGTGTTTCCATGATTGATGGTCTCATCCTCCAATATTGCGCCTGCATTCCAATCGTAAGATCCTGTATATCGAGTTGTCAATGAGGTCCAGTTCAGGAATGGAATTTTATTAATCGGCACCTTATAAGTGACATTAAAATTATGATGGTATTGCACATTACGTCCACCATCCATCAGGTTATTCCAGATTGAATCTTTCCAAATATTATAGGCATCTCTGTCTCTATCTTTATCAACAATCCCATCAGGTTCATCTATACGAGATGTATTGGTTGCTGAGAAATCAAATTTCAGATTTTTAGTCAGGTTGTATTTCAAATCGTAATAACGGTACCAGTTGAAATTCTTATCGTAAGTTGGCGTTATCAACAGATCTGGCTGTTCAATATTCCTTGTTTCAATCTCTCGGTAATACCTTTGAATATCCGATCGAACAGAAAGCTGTGTCGGCATCAAATAGAAATTAAAATCACGCAATAAACGCAGATAAGGTGATTTTAAGGATTTAGATTTCTTTAAAGGTGAATAATTCTTTGGTCGCGAACTATAAGTATAATTCAACACACCACGATAATTTTTCTCCAAATCACGCACCTTATTCACATTACGAGAATAGGTTTCGTTAAAAGAATAGGTTGCAGACAAATTCGAGACATCCAGCAATTTTGCTTTCCCATCTTGCTTTTCAATACGAACATTAGTCAGGTTAAAACTCTTACGCTTGGTATAATCCTGAGCGATATGCTTAATTGAATCGCGTTCTTTCTTATTGGCAGCCTGATCGAGTGCAACATCAAGAGGTATATCCGGATCAAGCGGATTATATTCTGGATTCGCTGTTTCTTCAGATATAGCATAATACATTGGTATTCTTACACCTGAATTCTCCGGGAAAAATTTACCCAATTCCAAACTAGCAGAAAAATCATATTGGAATATATCTTCTTTATTTCTACTGTTTACACCATCTTCAATACCACCAAAACCCGAAGTCATTTTACTACCTGCCCAGGTTAACGTTCCAAGATCGGCCAGTTTTGTTGTAACTCTCAAGTTAGCAGCCCAACCACCTTCTTCATCAAAATCAGTCAAACGAAGCTCATTCAACCAAACTTCAACGGCTTTTCTTTCCCCATCATTTTCCATTCCCTCCTGTGGGTATCTAATACCAATCATCACGGTACGGACATTAGCTAAATTTGGGTTACCTTTAATACTTACCGTATTATCTTCACTTATCGGACTTGCATTTTTGTCCAGTTCGTTTACATTCCTACTAAATACTTCTAATAAATTAGCAGTAGGAGATGTCTTACGCATCTCATTATTTCTAATTTGTTTAATTCCGGAGAATAATTTCAAATCAAAATCGAATCGATTGGCATCAGGCCATACAATCAATCTATCATCCAAATTGTTATTTGTGTAACGTCCATGAGGCGTTATCTTCAATGGAATCTCATATTCGTAGTAATTGTTCTGATAATCGGATCCCATTCGGATAAAGACTCTTAATTCATCATCTTCCAAATTCAGATTATCAATTTTCTCAGCATGAACATCCATTTTTAATTTACCATACTTCCGAATATCCATATTCAGAGTCTTATAGGCTGCCTTTGCATCTCCTTCTTCCAAATCAGTCACTTTTAATTGAATGGCTTGTTCATTTAATTGTAACAATTGTGGATTACTTGGATCAACAACACGATCGATACCAGGAGGCAACACATAATTGACCGGCTCTTTCTCTGCATTCTCTTCAATATTCACTGCAGATATCTCGAAACGCGTATCTTCTCCAGATGGTGTTAGATCAGAACGAAGTGTTTGGTCGTATTTTCTCCAATCATCTCGAACTAAATCCAAACTGGCGAAACGAAGAACCACTTCCTCTTCAAAATTCTTCATCATCATTCTCATGAAACGAATCGAAGTAAAATCATTGATATTACCCAGTTTCCCATCATATTCTTCTACAGGAACCTTGAATTGAAACCAATTAACTGTTCCCTTAGTACCATTAGCAAGATCAACCGTACTCTCAACCTTATTCACAATAAAGTTTTGTCCCACCTTCATTTCATCCGGAGCAAGGTGAATTTTATATTCGTAGTACGATTCCGTTTCACTTAAAGTATTATCATGATTAATGTCCTCTACATCAGGCAAAGTTGTTGCTGAAGTTGGATATGACTCTTTCGATAAATCCGCCGTAGGTGAATTCCCTTCAGGACCATTGAAATTTTTATATCGCTCAAGAATACTTAATTCACTCGCATCGTAATCACTTCCTCTAAAATAATGGAAGTTATCACTTGATGGGTCAGAAATCGCATTAGAGTATGCTTTAGAACCAGCACCTAGACTCGCAGAATTTTGGATATCTAAAATGTATTTGTCAAAGAATGTTTTCTCATCTTCGGTCGCTAATCCATCCATACCGACATCCTGATACTTTCGGGATTCATTATCATTGTCAAAGGCATTAACTAATGATTGAACCAATGGTACACGCCCCCAGGCCGTAGTATCAACCAAAACAATATCGCTACTGGTTGGTAAACCATTTTCAAAACCTTTTCGGGAGTCTCTCAATATATCCTCAGAAATATTACCCAAGTTTAAGAAGATATCACCGCCTTTATGTGTGTTATCATACACAAATGGGTCCATCATCCAAAACTCAACATATGCTATATTTGCAGCCTCAAAATCGTTGGTTTCAATTTTACGCATAATACCACCCCAACGTGTTTCAGGATCTTTCAGTGTTCCATCTGTATTCATCCCTGTTGAGACGTTAGCCTGTCCATCAACATCATAATTGTAAGGTCCCTTCTCAGTAGGGTAATATGCTAAATTCAGGATGGATATATTCGTAGGTATACCTGTTGCTGTTTCCTTATTTGGCCATATTTCTTCCTCATAAACCTCACGAACGTAATGATTCGATAGTTGTTCCTTATCCGAACGAATATGCTTTGGAGTCGTAGATGTATTCCTATTAAAAAGCGGATCGATAACATACCAGGCTAGTTTAGCACGGTTGTATCCATATGCCAAATCATTATTTAAATCACCTTCTGGAAAATCGGGATGGTTCTGTGGTGTACTGGCTAAAACCCATGAATTATAATTCTTCATATCGATTGAGGTTTCTGTTCCCTCAAAATCGTCTATATATGCCGTTCCTGAACTTCCAATCGCCTTATTATGCCCAGGTACCAATTGTGCAAATTCACCTTCAACCGAAATTTGTGATGGTTCCTTCGTTTCGATAAATGGAAGTTTATCAACCAAGTTAGTTAAGAACATAGACTCTGTTCTATAACTTCCATTCAATCCCCAAATGGTATTGGAAATCGGTTCATCACCAATATTCACTTTCTGAGTAAGTGGTTGCTCTGATAAATGCATCACTGTCGCACCCAGGTTAAAATCATTATTAAACTGATAGTCCATTTGAACACCAACCAAAGTTTTGGTCTGGATATTGAATAATGAATTACTTTCAGATGAAATTGAAATAGGCGTTCCCGCTTCTAAAAGCGCTTGATTAATGATTTTAACACGTCCTAATGTATAGTCTACCGTATAGTCAATATTCTCGATAAGTTTGATCCCTCCGGCTTTAACATCAACCGATCCTGGTTGCACATTTAAAGCATTCAACGAGATTTCAGATCCTCCACTGGATTTGTAACTTCCTTTTAGAGCAAACTTATTTTTTTCAGCTATTTGCTGTGCTTCATTCTGTGTTTTAGTATACAGATCATCAAAAGCATATTTATTCGCAATCGCATTATCGGGAATTTTAGAACGTAAATAAGAGCCAAAAGGTTCTTTCGATGGGAAAATCACCCGACCTTTATTGGGATAAATCGTTAGAGCATCAATAAAGTCAAACATCCCATCAGGACTAGGATCTAATTGAGAATTCAGATTATCAAGATTCAAGAGACTTAATAAAATTTCATTCTTGTCTGAACCATCTGTTTCCGTTCCAGTTTTGATATAATTCAATTGAGAACCAGCCTGATCATTCTGATACAAGACATCCAAACGAAAATCTTCAGAATTCACCTGATAAGCTCCAATATTATAAATATTCTTCATCATCAACTCCCAAGTCGGAAGTGATGGGTTCAAGTTAGTACCCTTAATTAATTTAAGAATTAAAGATTGAGGTGCACTCACACTTGAACTCGATAATTCACCAACTTGAAATACCTCACCATTTGCAGTATATTGATAAGCCACCGCTAAAACTTCATCTGCATTTAATGATTGGTTCAAAGAGATAAAACCTAAACGTCGGTTTAAGGTATATTCCGATTCTGATAAAAGACGAGCATTTTCAACTTTCTCATAATCATAGCCAGCTGTAAACCCAGGGGCTAAAGGTGCCAGCGTATTGGTTACTTGATTGATATCACGAATATTCCCATATGTCGTGGTCATCAGATCGTAGGCATTATTTCTCGAATTAGCAGGATATACACCTGGTTCTGTTTGAGAAAACAGTGTTGTATTTTCAAGATTCGCTTGATTTTCACCTAAGTCAACAAAACCAATAAAGTTTCTTGAATCTTCAAAATTTGAGTTTTTATTGGTAATCCAAACCTCAATTTTATTAATTGTAACTGCCGAACTCACAACTGGCAGTTTAGCCATTGCCTGGTCGTAATTGTCGTAAAAATATTTCGAAAGGAAGAAGTGACGATTAGCCTCGTATTGATCTGCCGAAACTTCGAACTCACTTTTTTGAGCCCCATTCTCCATATTAACAACCTTGGTCTCCCCTTTCTGCTGAGAAAAAACAGATGCCACAGAAAGTTTCCCAAACTGCATCTCTGTTTTGACACCAAATAGATTCTGCCCTCCGGTAATTAAAGTATTGGAAATTGGCATCGACACATTACCAGCCTCGACTTTTCTGATGATATTATCTTCGTCACCATTATACTCCAACTTCATCTGATTCTCATAATCAAAAGTAGCTTCGGTGTTGTAATTCACTTCCATAGATAAGATATCACCTACCTTACCCGATACACTCATTTGTATCTTCTCGTTGAAATCGAAACTGGTTGTTTTTCTTAGTTCCTCTGGAATAGTTGGGTTATCAACCTTAGTTGTACTGATACCAAAACTCAATTCTGCAGCTCCCTGTGGTTTAATAGAAATAGCCGTATTTCCGAAAACCTTACCAAATACTTTTGAACCTAAGAAAGAACGCTGATCAACACCTCTAACATTTCTATCAGATGAAATTCGCTCCATCCAGTAATCTCTAAGTGCAGCCTGATTCTGCTGAGCTTGAAACTCTGCTTTCGATAAGGAAGTTGAATTTCGATAATCCATCCCCCCAATTCGTTTCTTCAGAATATAATTTCCTGTTACAGGATCGTATACGATAGTGGTTTCAATATTAGCAGGATCCTTAAGATATAATGGTGATTTTGCCTGCTGCCCTTTTAGCTTGGTATCATCTTCATCATCAAAAGTGTAAGGTAATGTTTCATCCTTGGCACTTTTCTTATCGGCCTTATTAAAGGGTGATCTCGCATTTTTAATTTGTTTCACACTCTTTACAAGCGTACTATCCTGCTGCATACCTTCAAAAAAATAGGCATCTGCTTTCAAAGAGCTATCATTAAATGACAGTCCTAAAATGAATAGAAATAAAAAGGATAATATGTATTGTCGTAACTTTTTCAAGAACTGGGATTTTTTGATTCAGGTATTACAACTGCTTTAGAGCAATTTTAATTAACTCCTCAACACTTGTTGGTGCATTTGCTTTAATTATTTTGTCAAGCACTTTAGCTATAGAATTTTTCGCAAAACCAAGCATTACTAAAGCAGATAACGCTTCTTCTCTAATTGTATTGTCCTGAGCCAATACAATTTCCCCCATCTCGTCTTCTTTCCCAATCTTATCTTTAAGTTCAATAATAATTCGTTGAGCTGTTTTAGCTCCAATTCCTTTTACATCTTGTAAAGTTTTAGAATTATTAGAAAAAATAGCTTTTTTAACTTCTTCAGATGTCAATGATGAAAGCATCATACGAGCGGTATTCGCTCCAACACCTGAAACAGAAATTAGCAAACGGAATACATCTCGTTCCTTCAGTTCTTTGAATCCGAACAATAAATGTGCATCATCACGAATAACCTGATGCAGATACAACTGAGCAGATGTATGCCCCGAAAGTTGAGAGTACGTATTAAGTGTAATATTGATATAATAACCCATGCCATGATTCTCTACTATTACAGCAGTTGGTGTCAGGTCATTTAAATCTCCTTTTATATATTCAAACATATAGGTAAGTTTGGATGAGTTTACTTACAGTATAGTATAGGTCGTAAAATCTATTATTTAACGGACTGTCTTTTATTCTGATGATCATTACTAGGAGCCTTCACTTTCATGGGATCCTTACTTAATTCTTCAAATTGCTTTCTATTTCTATAAACATCAATAGCCATATACAATGCTTTCTGGAAAGATTCTGGCGATGCTACATTGGTTCCAGCAATTGCATAAGCTGTACCATGAGCAGGTGAAGTTCTTACTTTCGATAAGCCAGCAGTAAAATTAACCCCTGAATCAAATGAAAGCGCTTTGAAAGCCGTCAATCCCTGATCGTGATACATGGCTAGAATCGCATCGAACTTAGAATAGTCATTTGATCCGAAAAAACCATCAGCAGGATATGGACCTAAAGCCATAACACCATTTTTCCTCGCTTTTTCAATGGCAGGAATAATGACATCTTTTTCTTCCGAGCCAATTAATCCATCATCACCGGCATGTGGATTCAAACTTAGAACGGCCACCTTAGGCTTTCTAATACCGAAATCCTGAATCAAGGATTTATTCAAAATATTCAATTTTTCAAGAATCTTCTCTTCGGTAATATTCTCTGAAACTTTAGAAATAGGAATATGACCAGTAACAACACCAACTCTAAGTTTTTCACTGATCAATAACATTAGAGATTTTCCGGAGTTGATTCTGGATTCTAAATACTCGGTATGTCCCGGGAAAACAAAATCCTTAGACTGAATATTTTTCTTATTGATAGGAGCTGTTAATAAAACATCAATATGACCTTCTTTAAGATCCTTAACTGCTGCCTCAAGGGATGCCAGAGATGCGGTACCCGCACTTGAAGTCGATTTGCCTAACTCAACTTTTATATTCTCGTCAGTACAGTTGATAACATTTACTCTCTTAGGATGTGAATCCTGAGCAGTTTTTATATTATTTAAACTAAAATCTTCAATATTAAGTGCTTTTTTATGGTAGGCAGCAACCTTAGGTGATCCATAAATAATGGGGGTACATATCTCCAAAATACGGGAATCCATTAAAGTCTTAATAATCACTTCGTAACCAATCCCGTTTATATCACCTTGAGTTATTCCGACTTTTATCTTAGTATCTTTCATCTGTATGTATTTTATATATCTCGATTGGATTATTCTCTTTTAATCGCATGTTAGCGCGTAATTAACAAAACTTCACTACCATACAATCTCTAACATAGTAACTAAAAGAGTAATCCCAATATGTTTTCACAAAAGTAATAAGATTAAAGAAAAGATCTATTATAATCATCTAGCTCTATTTCACAGCTTAACAAACAATAGAATTATAATTTATCTGGGTTTTCTTTAAAATAATTTCGGATAAGTACTTTTTTAAGCTCTCTCTGAATAATTAATTCAGACAAAAGCTGGTGCTTATCCACATTTGGATATTTCAATTCATTTTTCAGAATTTCTTTCTCACTCAAATCAATTTGATATAAAAGCAAAACCAAGCGATGATAATCCTGACTCAGCATAAAAGCGACATGCTCGTTTATTTGAGCAAAGAGCTCGTTATAAGCATCTTCAGGCTCACCAGAGAATGTAACTTCAAAACCAAATTGATAGAAATCTTTTTCAATTTGAGCTGCAACTTGTCTTAAAATATCGACCTTATTGCGATATGATGAAACTTTAACTTGATTATAATCAGGCAAATTCACTTTTAAATTCTTTTCATTCAACGCCACATGGACAATCTAATCTCACATCTACTTTTTCTTATTCTTAGCCACTTCTTTCACTGGTTTGTATGTATACATCACAGCTTCAAGCTCTCTCAACAACTCTCGCTTATCATGGTTAGGATAATACACATAAGCATCCATACAAATCACACGATTATTCACTGAGTCTAAGAATGACAGATTTACAAATGGTCCTCCCATAAAATCACCATTAACTTTCCATAAACCTCTCATCTCAACGGCATAATTCCCCTGAAATTCAAAATGATTAAAGGCAATAGGGAAATTCATCTCAGTTGTCATATAACTTCCTTCGTTTTGAGCAGGAACCAAATCCTTCAACATTGCATTTCTCATCATCAAAATCGAATTCTTATCAAAAGCATCTTCGGTAAGATAATCGTAAGTATAAATAAACATCCCTTGACTCGACACTGGAGTTTCTTTACTTACCCAATAAAAATCAGGCTCTGTTTTTTTCACTTCGTAACCAGAAGGAAAAGCTAGTGTGAATTTCTTCTCTTTTTTCAGGTAATCAAATATTTTTTGAACCGGAGCTTTAGAAATAACTTCGATTTTACGATTACGTTCGCTACGTAGAAAATAGGACAAGATTTTTGTTCTGTTTGCCTTGATTACTTCCAGCATTTCTTTATTACTGGCCGCCTCAATACGCATATAAGCCTGGGTACGAGCATACATATTATCCTTAACAACTAATCTGGTTTTCTCTACAGAAGATGACACTTTAATCTCCAGGATGCTTCGGTGTGTTTTAAACATACTCGTGAAAGCTTCATGATTCAAATGAAATACATCCATTACAGCTTCATCCTGAGGCATACCAACCTGAATGTCATTAAAGATCGCTTTAATTGAATCGCCAACTACACCATCCCACAGTGATTTACTACTCAGAACCACCATTTCGCCAGATTGTCCAGTTACGGTTGGCATTAACCCCTTGGTTGTTTTCTTACAAGAACTGATACTAGTGATAAGAATCAAACAAATGAGACTTAATTTTATTATAGATTTCATAATTGATATTTTAAATAAATATATTTTCTATTATTTATAATCTTACTATAGTCAGCAAATTGAATGCCTACAATATTCTTAAGTTGTCGATTTTAGACCAACCTGCGTTGATCGACTCGTTTGTGATACCGGCACCCAAACCTTAAGTTTTTGCCCAATGTGCAGTATATCCCCTGTTAGATTATTCCATTTCTTAATGTTATTGCTTGTGCAGGCATATTTCATGGCTATTTTATGAAAAAATTCACCAGCCTTAACCACATGAATGATGCACTTTTTGCCACTCGTAATGGACATGTTTTTTTCAATATCGTGATACGACACATTATTTTTGAGAGCCGCATATAGTTCAGCTTCCTGTTCAACATAGCTAAGAACTTTATCAACTGGCAAGGTCAGCTTAGCGGGTAATTCACTATTGGGAATAAAATCAAGTTTATAGATAGGATTCAATCGTCTTAAGTCAGCTATAGAAACTCCTAATTTTTTAGAAACAGTTTCAAGAGACAAAGGCTTTTTGACAATAACATCGGAAAGTTTTAAGTAAGAAAACTTCAAGTCCTTAGGCACAATATTGTGTTCCTGACTGTAATTCATTACGTAGTTAACCGCGATAAAGGCCGGAACGTAGGTTCTGGTCTGATCCGGCAGATAAGCAGCAATATCCCAAAAATTCGTTTTGCCTCCTGAGGCTTTTATTGCATCGCGCACAGCACCTGGTCCGCCATTATAGGCAGCAATAGCTAATTGCCAATCTCCAAAGATACGATACAAATATTGTAGGTACTTACAAGCCGCCTCAGTCGATTTTACAGGATCCATTCGCTCGTCAACATAGGACGATATCTTAAGATCAAACATTCGACTGGCATGATACATAAATTGCCATAAGCCCGTTGCTCCAGATTTTGACTTTGCTTTAGGATTTAAAGCAGATTCAATTACAGCAATATATTTTAATTCGAGTGGCAGATCATATTTATCTAAATATTCCTCAAAAATTGGAAAATAAATTTCACTTAAACCTAAAATTCTAGCTGTTTTATCTCGATGTCTTATAGAGTAAACATCGATATATCGCTTCACGATATCATTAAAGTCAAGTTGAACAGGACTCGCCTCATTCAATTTCTCGATACGCCAGGAATAATCCGCATTGGTAAACACCGGCAACATACTTGCATCAGAACCATCATCGCCAACACCATCATTCTGATGATAAGACGCGTATATCTGCTTTGAACTTATATTTGATCGATGGGAAGCATCCTTTTTTTCAGCTTGACTGACAAAAGGAATGCTCAGCATGATCACTGTAAAAAGTAGTTTTTTAGGAGTTGATATGGTGTTTCTCATCAGGAATAATCACTTCAATTGTAAGCATGTATTTTGGCGGAATTAAGATAAGCATTTTATCCGTGCATCAGACCAAATACAAACAATTATATCGTAATTATAACAATTCTTAAAAACGAATAAAACGTGATTAATAATTCATTTAAATATAAGACATAAAAAAAGCAGGTTTTAAAACCTGCTTTCCAATTATTTATCTTTTATTTCCTTTTCCTCTTTATCCTTGTCTTTGTCTTCGGTATCAGTCGCTTTTTTAAACTCCTTCATTCCTTGGCCAAGACCTTTCATCAATTCAGGAATTTTTTTACCCCCAAACAAAAGTACGAGTGCAAATACAATGATAACAACTTGCCATGGTCCAACCATTCCGGCTATTACAAAAAGGTTCATAAGTTTTTTTTTAAGAATTATACCTCACAAATATAACATTTTCACATAAAGTACCAATACAGATACCTGAAACACACATCAATCAACTTAATTAAAAGCTTTCATGATATCATTGGCATTAGCAAAAATTAGCAAACCAAATAAAATCAGCATACCCCCGATCTGAGCGTATTCCATGAATTTCTCACCTGGTTTACGTCGAGTGATGATTTCATACAATAAGAACATCACATGACCACCATCTAGAGCTGGTATAGGTAAAATATTCATAATTGCTAATATAATCGATAAGAAAGCCGTTAGATTCCAGAATGCATGCCAATCCCAAACTCCTGGGAAGATGCTAGCAATAGTACCAAAACCACCAATTGATTTATAGCCTTTGGTCTCTGAAGAAAAGATCAGTTTAAACTGTTTCAAATACGATTGTAATTTATCTACTCCCTTATTTATTCCTGCTGGTATCGCTTCCAAAAAGCTATATTCAATGGCAGCAAATTCAAAATGATTAAAGGGTTTCATAGAAACTCCCAATAAGGCATCTTCCCCTAAAGTCGTACTGATTTCTTTGCTTACGCCATCTCGTCGCACCTGCAATAGAACGGTTTTTCCTTTCTGGCTTTGAAGGTAAGCTAAATATTCATCGAAGTATTTAAAATCCTCTCCATCTACCAAAAGTAGCTCATCTCCTTTTTTAAGGCCTGACGCCTTAGCAACTGACTCCTTGGAAAATCCAGCAACAACAAAAGGTTGCAAAGGTATTCTTGGGCTTATAACAGGACTCATTGAAAAACCTTCGCTACTCTTAGCTAACAAATCTGGCACAAAAGAGGATGGAATAGCAATATCTATCATGCTACCATTACGCTCAACCTGCATACTTTTAGGATTATTCAGAAGAATATTGGTAAGAATATCCGTGTATTTCACTTGTTTCTGATGATCCAATTCAAGAATCTTATCCCCATTTTGCAAGCCGATGCTTTGGGCAATAGAGTCACAAACATAACCGTATTTCACGTTCTCAGCAGGAAGATATTCATCTCCCCAAGCAAAAAGAACCGCTATATAGATAGCAAAAGCTAATATAAAATTCACCAATACACCACCTACCATAATTAGTAAACGTTGGTAAGCTGGTTTTGAACGAAACTCATAAGGTTCAGGAGGCAAAGCCATTTGTTCCTTATCCATCGATTCGTCAATCATTCCCGATATCTTAACATAGCCTCCCAATGGAATCCAGCCAATACCGTATTCAGTGTCTCCTTTTTTGTATTTAAAAAGAGAGAAACCCGGGTTAAAAAACATATAGAATTTCTCTACACGAGTTTTAAAAAGTTTTGCAAAAACAAAGTGTCCTAATTCGTGAAGAACCACCAAAATAGACAAACTCAGAAGAAACTGAGATACTTTAATTAATATTTCCATTTAATTACAATTATCAAATTCATTACCCTAAATAATACAGGGCATTAACGTAGATTACAAAATCATGACAAGGTAAGTATTTTATAGCAAAGAGGCTGCCAATTGTCTAACTTCAATATCACTAGCAACATAATCTTCATAAACCGGATGAGAAATAAAGCTGGCTTTCTGCATACAGGTTTCAATAATATCACTCATTTGAAGAAAACCAACCTGGTCTTTCAAAAAAGCTTCAACCATTACTTCATTCGCTGCATTTATGATACATGGCATATTCCCTCCCTTTTTCATTGCCTCATAAGCAAGAGCCAAATTTCTAAAACTTTCAGTATCGGCGGGTTCAAAAGTTAAATTTGGATAATCCAAAAAATTAAACCTTTCAAAATTGGTTTTCAAACGCTTAGGGTAAGTCAATGCGAACTGGATTGGCAATTTCATATCGGGCAATCCCATTTGAGCTTTCATGGAAGAATCCTCAAATTGAACCAAAGAATGGACGATAGATTGAGGGTGTACAATCACATCAACCTGTTCGTGCTTCAAATCAAAAAGCCACTTGGCTTCAATCACCTCAAAGCCCTTATTCATCATACTAGCCGAGTCTATGGTTATTTTAGCACCCATATCCCAGTTGGGATGTTTCAAGGCTTGTTTAGAAGTCACCGATTCAAGGAATTTTCGATCTTTTCCTCTAAAAGGACCTCCTGATGCCGTCAGATAAATCTTCTCAACAGGGTTTTCAAATTCACCAATCAAACACTGAAAAATAGCCGAATGTTCTGAATCAACCGGATAAATACTGACCCCATTCTCTAAGGCTAATCTCTGAATAATTTCCCCTGCAACAACTAAAGTTTCCTTATTAGCCAGGGCAATATTCTTTTTAGCTTCTATCGCTTTAATCGTTGGTAAAAGTCCGGAATAACCAACCATGGCTGTTACCACAACATCTATTGATGACATACTTACAACTTGTGCAATGGCATCTATTCCGGCATATACTTTTATATCCTCATCTTTTAAGGCTTCGGATAGGTATTGGTATTTGTCTTCTCTTGCAATTACAACCACATTTGGTTGGTACTTCCTTGCCTGGGCAATCAATAAGTCCACATTATTATTTGCTGTTAAAACATCAACAACAAACAAATCTGGATTTGCGTCTACTACCTCTAATGTTTGCGTTCCAATAGAACCAGTAGATCCTAAGATTGCAATATGTTTACTCATTTAGTCCCTTGCTTTTGATTTTGCTTATTCTATCAGTACATTCTGCTGATCGAATTTAAAACTTAATATAACTTTCAGGATTCAGGGATTTACCGTTATGCCATAATTCAAAATGCAAATGAGGACCAGAAGTCAACTCACCTGAATTTCCAAGTATTGCAATGGCTTCACCTGCTTTTACAAATTCTCCTGGTTTTTTCAATAATTCTTGATTGTGCTTATATATAGACACCAGATCCTTATCATGCTGAATCTGTATCACATAGCCTGTATTTAAAGTCCATTCAGCGAAAATAACCGTCCCATCAAGTACTGCCGAAATTCTTTCATTTAATGGGCCAACCACATCAACACCATAGTGACCTGCTAAGCCATCATATGAATTAGATATCATTCCTTTCATAGGCGTGAAGAAGTGGATACTTGAAATCCCTCTTTCTTTATTTTCTCCTGAAATAGTCAGATTGAATTTCTCTTCAGCTTCGTGCTCTTTTCTGAATATAGAATCATTTTCAGACTGCGTAAATTGCAAGCCTTTGTATTTAGGATCAACTATGGAATCGGATTTGTCTTGAATCGTATTTTCAAAGTCATTACCGGAAATTACATTCTTGATTCCTGTAAAAAATCGATCACGTTTCTCCAATTCTAATTTTAAAGAGTCAACCAGAGTTGCATTCTGCTCTATAGCACGACGCATCTGACCATCGGGATAACCTGGAATATATTCGCGTAAAGGTGTAAAAGCAATTAATATTGTGATAAGAGCTATCAGCACTATTGAAAACAAACCTGCTACAGTAAACACATTTAATCTGGATAGTCGAAAAGACAATGCTTCCTCAAAAGTACTCTCATTTGAAATGGTTAAACGGTACTTATTACGGAGCTTTTTTATGATCGCTTGTTTATCTTTTACTTCACCCATACTTGCATAAATTTGATTGACTAATACATCAATAGACTCTGTCAAAACTCGAAAGGCAAAGTTATAAGAATTAAGCAAATTATGAGCGAAGCTATTCCGAAATAAAAACAGAAGTCTAAATAGATGTTTTAAAGCAGCTTCATAAATATCATAATATGTAGGTATTGTAGGTGAAAGAGAAAGCATCTAAGTTTGCATCATCAAAAGATTTAAACTTTATAATGTTTGATGGAATTTTTTAGAAAAATAAAAATTGCTATGCTGATAGCGCTACTTCCTGCAATGCTTGCATTGACTGGAAATGCTATCTTCAATCTGCATATCCACAAACAAACGAATGGATGTTCTTTTGTTCATGCTCATCCTATTCAAGATGGTGGAACACAAAAAGGAACTTCTCATTCTCACTCATGTAACGACTGTGTTTCGATTCATCACTTAACCAGCTTCATATTTGTTGCCATAACGGCACTTTTCCTGAGCCTGGTATTCGAAAAACAACTTAAACGCGTTCAATTTGAATCTTTACAGGTAAAATTTGGCTATACAGCCAGTCTTCTTTACAACAGGCCTCCTCCATTCCTAGCTTAATCAACTTGTCTTTCAGAAAAAAATATTGAAGAGTTACTATTCTATATGCATAATTCATGAGATAGAGATATAATTTTTCGTAAAGAATTAGCTGAATTACAAAACAAAATCCATTACCCATTTCGTATTACTGACCAATTTCAATGGTCATATAGCTGCAAGCTCTTATTAAGATACTCAGCTCATATTTGAAATGCATATCCATATAGATATGCTTGAGCTCATGCCATATAAACTTAAATAATAATTACATAATGAAAATTATCGCTAAATTGTGCCTTAGCTTAGTTCTAATAGCATCAATATCTTTTGTATCAAATGCAAAAAACAACACTACAAGTATAAAAGGGAAAGTTGTTAATATCGCTAGTAATGAACCCGTATCCTTTGCCAGTGTTGCCATTGAGGGAACATCAATTGGTGCAGTTACCAATTTCGAAGGGGAATTTGAAATTCTGAATGTTCCTGCCGGTCACTGTCATATCACAGCAAGTTGTGTTGGCTACCGTTCTGATATGAAACACTACGATGTTAAGCTTGGACAAAAGAACACCCTTACATTCAAGATGAATGAAGATTTTATTGGCTTGGATCAAGTCGTAGTTACAGCCGATCGTAACGATATTAAACGTAAGGATGCTCCAGTTGTAGTGAATTCAATATCAACAAAATTATTGCAACAAACATCTGCATCTAACTTAGCCGACGGATTGGTTTTCTCTCCTGGTTTAAGAGTTGAGAATGACTGTAATAACTGTGGTTTTTCGCAGGTTAGAATGAATGGTTTAGAAGGTCCGTATACTCAGATCTTAATCAACAGCCGACCAATTTTTAGTGGACTAGCAGGTGTTTATGGGTTGGAACACATTCCATCAAACATGATTCAACGAGTTGAAGTTGTTCGTGGAGGTGGTTCTGCTCTTTTTGGTGGAAATGCCATTGCAGGTACCATCAATATCATCACAAAGGATCCAATCAATAATTCTTTTAAAGCCGGTGTAAAATATGGATCTGTGGGTGTTGGCGTTAATGGTGCAGGCAGTGTTGCCAGCGACATTACGGCTGATTTTAATGCCTCAGTAGTATCAGAAGATCGCAAAAGTGGAATTTTCGTATTCGGAATGAATCGTCAGCGCGAAGATTGGGATGCTAACGATGATGGCTATTCTGATTTGGTGAAACTTGAAAACCTGAGTGCTGGCTTGAGAGCTTACCACAAATTTACCGATTTAAGCAAACTGACTTTAGAGTATCATATTGTAGACGAATTCAGACGTGGTGGTGATCAGTTGGACTTACCTGCACATCAGGCAAACGTAGCTGAACAGGTAAAACACAGAATTAATTCAGGAGGATTGTCATGGGATCAATTCTTTAATCAGGATAGAAAAAGTAAACTTTCAATATTTGCTTCCGCTCAACATATCGACAGAGACAGTTACTATGGTGCTGCAACTTTAGAAGATGAAAATGGAACCCCATTAACCACACCAATCCCTGACTTCACTTCTTATGGTAAGACCAATGATTTAGCCGTTTCAGTAGGAGCTCAGTTCCACACTAAGGTTGATAACCTGTTGTTGTCACCTGCTGATCTAACTTTTGGTGTAGAAAATACTTATAACAAACTTACTGATGATAAACTAGGTTACTACGATATTGATACAAAAACATTTACTCCTACAACCAATATTGCTGATCAAAAATCAAATACCATTGGTGCGTTTGCTCAATCAAAGTGGGATTTAGGATTCATGAATTTCCTATTGGGCGTTCGTATGGATTCATACAAGGTGGAAAACGATGAGAACGGACATGAAGAATCGAATACTGTTTTCAGTCCTCGTGCCAATGTATTGTTTAAATTATCTGATCCATTACAGTTCCGTTTGAGCTATGCTCGTGGTTTTAGAGCGCCACAGATTTTCGATGAAGATTTACACATTGAAGCTTCCGGTGCAAGAAGAATTATTCATGAAAATGATCCAAACCTAAAAGAAGAAACATCTAACAGTTATACAGCTTCTTTAGACTACACTAAAACTTTCGGCAAAACGCAAACCTATTTCCTTGTAGAAGGATTCTTAACCGATTTGAGAAATCCATTTGTAAATGAATTTGGTGATACCGATGCCGATGGAAACAAAGTATCGGTTCGAACCAATGCAGAAGGAGCTAAAGTAAAAGGTTTGAACATGGAATTCAAAATTGCTCCATCCTACAAATTAGATTTCCAAATGGGTATGACATTACAATCGAGCAAGTACGATGAACTTACTGACCAAGGTGACGATGATGATGAATCAAACAGTTCTTCCAAAAACATCATCAGAACGCCTGAACGTTACGGTTACTTTGCATTAAACTGGAAACCGCTTCACGAATTCACGACGACTTTAAGTGGTACTTATACAGGTCCTATGGATGTGATGCACCTTGCAGGTGGTTTAGATCAAAACAATAATCCTATAGAAACAGAAAGCCTTGTAAAATCAGGTGATTTTATGGATATGAATATCAACTTTGCTTACCATTTCGATTTGGGGAAAGACATCAAACTTCAGTTTGATCTTGGTGTAAAGAATATTTTCAATTCATTCCAGAATGATTTCGACCGTGGCCCTAATGGTGATGCTGGATATATTTATGGTCCTATGAGTCCAAGAACTATTTATTTAGGTGTAAAACTAGGAAACTTACTTTAAACTAGACTATAAGACAAGTGATTCTATCGGTTAGAATCTGGCGGGGTATAAAATTTAGGTTTTTACTCCGCTTCTTTTTTTTTTATAGGGAGTGATGATCTTTTTATAAATTGCATGCCTTACAAACAAACTAAAATAATGATGATTAAAAAAACGATACTTCTGCTCTGTGTTCTCTACCTCACATCATGTGCAGAACTGCAAACCATAGTTAATGAATGTGCCGTTGAGCAAAACAAACCGCTAACTTCCTTCGATGTATCACAAGGTTTAAAAGAAGCTTTACAAATCGGTAGTAAGAATGCCTCACAAGTTTTATCACTAAAAGATGGCTTTTATAAAGATGAACTCGTTAAAATCCTACTTCCCCCCGAAGCACAAACCATTAGCAAGCACATTAAAATGGTACCAGGAGGTGAGGATCTAGTTAATAAGGTAGTATTAAGATTAAATCGTGCTGCCGAAGATGCTGTTGTTGAAGCCGCTCCAATTTTTGCTTCTGCCATATCTGAAATGACCATTCAGGATGCATTTGGAATTCTAAAAGGTGATAAAAATGCAGCAACCCAATATCTGAAAGGTAAAAGCTATTCAAAATTGAGAGATCTATTCTTGCCAAAAGTAAAAACTTCTCTGGATAAAAAATTACTGGCTAATATATCAACCAACGAGTCGTGGGATATGCTAACAGGAAGCTACAATAAGGTCGCTGGAAGTTTCGCTGGAAAAATTGCTAATCTTAAAACTGTAAATACTCCTTTGGATGAATATGTGACCAACAAAGCTTTGGATGCACTCTTTTTGAAAGTTGCAGAGGAAGAATTACAAATCAGAAAAGACCCTATAAAACGTGTCAGTTCCATTCTTAGAAAAGTATTTAGTCAGCAAGATTAAAAAAACAAAAGGCAGACTCCCAATAGATTTGTCTTTGTTCAACTAAACTTTGGCCTACTTACGAATATCCAGTACCCTAACTAGTATCCAGGAATTCTTTTGGCTCGAGTTTTATAGGACTCCTAAGTCGCTTAATCAAAGATTGGGCGGCTTTTTTTGCAATTTAAAGTAAGCTTTTGCGTTAAGAAAGTAAAAACCATTAAATTTGGTCCAATCAAAACCGATAAACGTATTTTTAGATGAGCACAGATTTGAAGACAGAGAAGAAAGATCAGATTTATAAAATCGTATTAATTTCATTGGGGGTTATATTACTCACCGTTTCTATTCTTTTTCTAAAGACATATAGAGAGAACCGACAATATATTGCCGAAATCAAAATTGAAAAAGCAGACCTGGAAACAGAACTTCGAGGCCTTTCACAAGACTACGATTCACTACAAACAAGTAATGACACCTTAAATCAATTACTTGTAACCGAGAAAGAAAAAATTGACGAATTATTAGAGAGAATGCGAATTTTCAGAAATAATTCATATTTCGAAATCAATAAATACAAAAAAGAAATTGGAACACTCAAAGGTGTTTTACGTTCTTATGTGATTCAGATTGACTCATTAAATAGCAAGAATAAAGAATTGAACGCAGAAAATATCCGCGTTAAAAAGCAAATATCATGGGTTAAAGAGCGTAATGAAAAACTGGAAAGTACGACAGAAAATATGAAGGAGTTAATCTCTAAAGCTTCTGCACTTGACGCCACAAATATTAACTGTTTCCCAATCAATAAAAAGGGGCGTGAAATCAAAAAAATATCGAAAACGGTTAAGCTTAAAACAAGCTTCACCCTTAGAAAGAATATCACCATCACTCCAGGACTTAAAACAATTTTCGTTAGAATTGCTCGCCCGGATGAAGTAATATTAAGTAATCCCGAAAACCTATTATTCAAATATGAAGACTCGCAGATTGCTTATTCAGCAAAACGTGATATTGAATTTGAAGGTAACGAACTTGAAGTTTCTATTTTTTGGGATAATGATGGAAGCCTTATTAAAGGAGAATACACTTTAGATCTTTTCTCAGAAGGTGTTCATATTGGTAACGCCAAGTTTAATCTAAAATAACGAACCATACCTGACGAATAAAAATGTCCTATCTCTGAAATCAAGGAGATAGGACATTTCTATATCTATTAAATAGCATGACTAATATAATAGCAGAAGTAGTAATTTAATTAGCCAAGGTGCTAAAATGGCTGTTAAAACCCCATTTAAGGCCATCCCTAATCCGCCAAAAGCGCTAAAATCAGGACCTCTCTCACTAATACTGGCGGTACCCAAAGCATGGGCCGTTGCACCTAAGCTTAAGCCAACTGACTTGGGATCCTTTACACCTATTAATTTCAAGTAAGTCTGACCAAATATAGCGCCCAGAACACCTACCACTATAACAAAGGCAACCGTTAAAGATGGGATTCCACCCATTTGCCTGGATACTTCAATTGCAATGGGGGTTGTCACTGATTTGGGTGATAGAGAAATCATTGTTGCCTTTGATGCTCCAAATAAGTAAGCGGTTATAAATACAGATACAACACCTGTGATACTGCCTGCAAGCATTGAAAAAATGATCTTCTTAAAATCAGCTTTTATTTCCCCTAAAAAACTATAAAGAGCATAACCCAATGCAATAACCGATGGTGCCAACCAAAAACTTATCACCTGTGTATTGCGTTCATAATCTTCGTAGGATGTATCTGTCAACAATAGAAAACTAATCACAACTACTATTGTAATTAAAATTGGATTCAAAAGGGGGGACTTATACTTTACTTGTAATCTTTTAGATAGGATAAATACAGCCAAAGTCAAGCATACATGAACCAATGGCGAATTCAGAAGCTCTTTCATTAGGATTTCTTTTTCATGATTAAACCAACAACAGTCATAACTAAAATGGCACTGAAAACAATGGCCACAGAAATTGGAAGCCACTCTTGTTTTAAAATGCGATAATGACACATTAAGCCTACCCCAGCTGGAATAAAAAACATGGCCATATTATTGAGCAAAAAATTAGCGACATCTTTAACATCCTTTGTTTTAATCAACTTAAATTCCAGACCAATTACCAATAATAACATACCAATTATACTGCCTGAAAGCGGTAAATGACTATAATAGGAAATTAATTCTCCCAATAACCATAAGCCTAAAAATATTGCAACTTGCTTTATTAAAATCATACACAAAAGTAATCTTTCAAATTCTCACAACGTCACCTAAACTGAAAAATCCACCTCAGTGGGTGGATTAATCATTTCTAAAAAAAACCGTGTAATTTATTGTAACTTCATTTTTATTTGAAAAGTGTTCGTGAACCAAAGGCTCTAAAGCCAATAAGCATCGAAACACATCCACTTTCAGTATCTTCAGGATTTGAATTTTGATCGACAATAACCCGAACTATAAATTCATCCGTACTTTCAACTGAAAAATCCCATGCATTTGTAAAATCCTCATCTTTATTATCGTACAAAATATTGTATTCCACATCCAGAAGTTGAAATCTTAATTTGCCTAGTTGATCTTCCCCTGCTACTAATACCCTATATTCTTGGTCTGCATAGAAAGTTAACTGTAATTCCGCTGTTTCACCTTCTGATAAAACCGTATTATTTAGCTGTCCATTAAAGGTGTAGGGAGTTAATAAAGGAATACAATCCTTCTTCGTAAATTCATTACATTGAGAAAAGGCAAAACTCGAAACACAAGTTAATGCTATAATTAAAGTGATATATCTGTATATTTTACTCATTCTTAAGATTATTATTTATCATTAAGACTCATTAAACAACTCTACATTTCCGTAATTCGTGTTCGAATTCTATCATTAATAGCCTTCACATCTTTCAAGATATTGGGTGGTACATTAAGCTTTACCTTATTCCCAATTACAGCCTTCCCTTTCTTAGAAATTAGCTTGGCTTTATCAGATTTCTCGCGACCAATTGATTTAAACTTCTCATTTAATTCTCTTAAATCAGGTAAAAAATCCTGAACTCTTTTCTCATCGGAAAACTGCTCCATCAAGCCCAATAAATTGTTCACAGAATAGCGTTGTTCAACAATCAGCTTGACCATATCATTTTGAGGTGTATCGGGATCCAATATATTAGTCGCCAAATAAAGAGTTTCAATCCAACCGCCAAAAATAATAAGAGCCGCAGTACTTCCTCTCTGATTTTCCTTTAAATAACTATCCGAATCAGTAAAAGTCTCGGTAATAATTCTCAATAGAGAGTCCTGATTTTGTAGATTTTTCTCTAATCGTTTGGCAATTACCCGCTCCCCTTCTTCAGGAATACCTAACTCACGGGTAAACTTTTTAACCACCACTAAAAATTTAGCAGCATCCTGATATTGCTCATAGATACGAATATAACTTAAGTCTGCACCATAAACTCCCATATTCAGGGCCTTATCAGCTTGAGTTAAGTAATTTTCAGAATTTGTACTTGGGTTTAATAAATCCGGGTGGTAAGGCAGATTCATTTTCTGTATAATGTTGGTCACCTCAACAGGCGATGGCACATTATAAAATATATTCTTAACCTTCTTAATATTTTGGTGATTAACAACCAATTCACCTTTCACATTAGAAGAACTAGCTTTAGGTTTATTTTGACAGGCTACTGAAACAAAGGAAAAACCTAGCAATATTAGAAAGTAAGACAAACGAATGCTGAATTTGAGCATAGTAGAATAGTTTATTGCTTTTAAAATTTCAATTCAATAAAACTAAACCATTTATCTCAATTTTTCAATTCTTGATCTATATTTTTTAGTTATTCGTAAAACTCAGATTACACTAAACCTAACTATTGACACAACTTAGTCGCTTGTCTGTGTTCAAAAATCGACCTCCTCTACCAGCCTTATAATCCTTTCTAAATCCGCAAGTTAAACCCAAACACTACATACAACGAAGAATTTCTGAGGTTTGCATAAGTCATCATTCCCACGCATTTATCTTTTTCAAATATTGAGTCAAAAGATCAATCTCTTCCATTAGGTGTGTTATCCATACTTTTCCTTTATATTCAACTTTAATCAATAAAGTTTGCATAAGTAAAACTACCATCAAACTAAAGATAGCCTACCAAAGAATTAAGTATCCAAACTTAATCCCATCTCGATTATATTTAAAATATAGATGTAAAATAAAAACAATCATTTATGCTTATGTTCAAATTATTCGAAAAAAACTTTCATTTTTTTACTCTTGATTACTAAGCATTTAGTATATTTCTGCTGCTAATCAATTTTAATAAGAGTCTAGAATTTTTATCTTTGTTTTTATGCTAGAAATATCAAGATATATTAAGGATTTATTGTTCATTCATGACTGTGTGATTCTTCCTGGTTTAGGTGGTTTTGTAGCCAACTATTGCCCTGCCGAAGAAAATCCACTGACCAATGAAATGCTTCCTCCATCAAAGGCTGTTAGTTTCAATCGAAACCTAAAACAGAATGATGGCTTGCTTATTAATTGTTTAGCTGAAGCTGAAAGATTAACTTATCCTGAAGCAGAAAGGGCTGTTGAGCTTTATATCGAAGACATTAGTGTTCGTTTACGTAGAAGCGAGAGAGTCGTTTTTAATGAATTAGGTGACTTGTTTTATAACAAGCGTCATAAATTACAATTCGAACCTGCTAAGAATATTAATTTTCTTGCTGACCTTTTTGGAATGGAAAGTTTCGAACTTCCAGATCCTATCGTTCAGGAAAATCCTCAGATTCGATCACTAATCATTAAAGAAAATATATGGAACCGTTTTAGCCTTAAGCGTAAGGTATATGCAGCTGTTACGATTCCTTTCTTTTTAGGCTTAGCATTAATTCCTGTAAATATTAGCAACTATCAACATCAGTCAACAGCTTCATTCAGTTTGATGGAGAGTACCCCTGATGTTCAGAAAACAAAGTCAGTTAAGGTAAATGAGAAGATCTCTCCCATTAACGAATTGGTTAGTTTTGAGCCTAGAATCAAAATCATCTATGCTAAGCCTAAACATGCCATTAAAAACAAATCGGTAAAAGGGAAATATTACTTAATAGCCGGCAGTTTCTCTAACATTGAAAATGCTAAGATTCTTAAAACAGTGATTGAAGCCAATTCTTATCCTGCCAAAATTATAAAGAACAAAAATCTTTATGCGGTTGCTTTAAACAAATTCAATTCGAAGAAAGAAGCTGATCGTTTCCGCAGAAAAGTATTACAAAAGAACCCGAATGCATCTTGTTGGGTTTTACAAAAATAAAAATCAATTCGATTTAAAATATACAAAAGGAGTTTCCAATAATGGAGGCTCCTTTTTCGTTTCAATCAGATCTGAAATCAAATATTTCATTAATAGTCGCTTCATGCTAAAGAGAAGCGAATACAGATGATACAATAATTATTATCTTTGTCGAAATTTGAATGATCATCCCTGAACATCAGGAATTAAAATATTATAAGGATAAAATCATGAGCAATAACAAAGTCAGAGTTCGATTTGCCCCTAGTCCAACAGGACCTTTACATATGGGAGGTGTTAGAACAGCCCTTTTCAACTATTTGTTTGCCCGTAAGCACGGCGGTGAATTCCTATTACGTATCGAAGATACCGATCAAACACGTTATGTACCAGGTGCCGAAGATTATATTGCTGAAGCCCTAAAGTGGTGTGGTATTACAATCGACGAAGGTGCAACTGTAGGTGGAGAATATGGCCCATACCGTCAGTCTGAAAGAAAGCCTTTATATCGTGAATATGCTGAGAAATTGATCGCTTCTGGTGATGCTTACTACGCTTTTGATACAGCAGAAGAATTGGATGCTATTCGTAACGAATTTGAAGCGGAAAAGAAAACCTTTACCTATAACCCTGACACTCGTGAGAACTTGAATAATTCCTTAGCCTTAAGTGCCGATGAAGTTCAAGCTAAGATCGAAGCTGGAATACCTTATGTTGTTCGTTTTAAAATGCCCGTAAACGAGGAACTACATCTTGATGATGAGATTAGAAAACATGTTGTTTTTAACACATCTGCTTTAGATGATAAGGTTCTTTTCAAGTCGGATGGTATGCCAACCTATCACTTGGCTAATGTCGTTGATGATTATTTGATGAAAATATCGCACGTGATTCGTGGCGAAGAATGGTTACCATCTATGCCTCTTCACGTTTTATTATATAAGAAATTAGGCTGGGAAGCCGAAATGCCAAAATTTGCTCACCTTCCACTAATTCTTAAACCAGTAGGAAAAGGTAAATTAAGTAAACGTGATGGCGATAAGCTTGGATTCCCTGTCTTCCCTCTTCTTTGGACAGATCCTAAAACTCAGGATATTTCGTCTGGTTACCGTGAAGATGGCTATTTCCCGGAAGCTTTTGTGAATATGCTTGCCTTCTTAGGTTGGAATCCGGGAACCGAGCAGGAAATCTTCTCTATGGAAGAATTATCTCAGGCTTTCTCTTTGGAAAGAGTAGGTAAATCAGGTTCTAAATTTGATCCGGAAAAAACCAAGTGGTTCAACCGTCAATACCTGGTAACGAAATCAGACGAAGAAATTGGCCAACTATTCAGTCAGGAAGTTTTAGCTGCAAAAGGTATTGAAGCTGATCCAAAGAAGGTCAGTCGAATCTGTGGCATGGTTAAAGATCGTGTTGACTTCATTGCTGAACTTTGGGATCAAGTGAACTTCTTTTTCGAAGCGCCTAAAGAATTTGATGCAAAAACGGCTAAAAAAGCCTGGAAGGGTGATGCTGCTGAGTTAATGCAGGAGCTTAAAACAATCTTAGCTGATATCTCAGACTTTTCATCAGCCAATACTGAGACTATCGTAAAAGAATGGATTACCGCTAAGGAAATTGGATTTGGTAAAGTCATGAACCCATTCCGCCTGGCTATGGTAGGAGCAGGGAAAGGACCTCATATGTTCGATATTATTGAACTATTGGGTAAGGAAGAAACTTTATCCCGAATTGATTTTGCTTGCGAAACTCTATAAGCAGAGTTAACAACATACAAAAATAGCCTTGGAAATTCCAAGGCTATTTTTGTATCAACTAAGATGAAATCTATTGCTACTTTTTGCTTTCCTCAACAAAATATTTCTTGTGGAATAGAAGAATGAATAGTACTCCGATTGTGATATAAGAATCTGCAACATTAAATACTGGGCGGAAGAATACAAAATGTTCACCTCCCCAAACTGGGAACCAAGATGGGAAATTACCATCGATTATAGGGAAATAAAGCATATCTACCACTTTACCGTGAAGGAAGGAAGAGTAACCTCCTGCTTCAGGCATAAAGCTTGCCACTTGATAATAGCTATCATTAAAAATCATGCCGTAAAAAGCAGAATCAATAATATTACCCATTGCTCCTGCAAAGATTAAAGCGATAGATAAAATTAAACCCTTAGGAGCTTTCTTCTTGCAGATATCATTCAAATACCAACCAATTCCACAAATGGCTACAATTCTAAAAAGGCTAAGTAAAATCTTACCCCACTTACCTTCCAGTTCCATACCGAAAGCCATTCCATTGTTCTCTATAAAATGAATAATAAACCAATCACCGAATACAGGAAACTCCTCTCCTAGCATCATGTGAGTTTTAATCCATATTTTGAAAACCTGATCGAGTATTAAAAGCACAACGATAAAAAGTGCTGATTTTTTTATTAATGACATACGATTCATTTAGTGTTAAAATTTCAGCCTCATTTATTACAAGACCCATAAAAACCGGTCCCAAAAAACAAGGTAACTGTTCATTAAACTGAGGAATTATCAAATTCGATAAATAACAGCCCCCGAATATAAACAAAAATGATTGGAAGACTTCTCTCCCAATCATTTTCTGTATGTTATAATTTGTTATTAGATCTGCTTGTTCTTCGCATCAATACTTAATGTAGCGTGAGGAACAGCACGTAGTCTTTCTTTAGAAATCAAATTACCTGTCTCTCGACATACACCATAATTCTTATTCTCAATTCGAATAAGAGCAGCTTCTAAATGACTTATGAATTTAGCCTGACGCTGTGCCAATCTTCCAGCCTCTTCTTTCGACAAAACTGAAGCACCTTCTTCAAGAACTTTAAAAGTTGGAGAAGTATCTTCTATGTCGTTTCCTGAGCTATTTGAAATAACAGCCTTCAAGGTTTCATAATCTTTCTTAGCTTTTGCAAGTTTCTGAGAAATTAATTCTTTGAACTCCTGCAATTCTTCGTCCGTATAGCGTTTTTTTTCAGTCATAGATTTTGGATTTGATCCTAAAGATAACAAAAAAAGTATTACTCGCTAAGCTTTTTGATTCGAATATATGTTTCAATTCCAGCCTCAATTTCTACAGCTTTTGCGTCATCTCCTTCTATATTCTCAACCAAACTAACTGATTCAGCGAGAGTTTGACTTCCGATATAATCTTTATGAGTTCTAACCGCGTCATTTATAGCATCGTGCATGGCAATTTCCAACGAAATTTTATCAGTCACATCAAAATCGCTATCCTTACGCAAGTTTTGAATTCTATTGATAAATTCACGAGCAATACCTTCCTGGCGTAACTCCTCAGTTATGTTTACATCAAGCGCAACAGTAAGCTTACCTTCGTTAGCTACCAACCATCCTGGAATATCCTCAGAGATAATTTCAACATCCTGAAGAGTCAAAACAACATTCTCATCGTTTACAACAATAGTAAACTCAGATGCCTTCTCGAAAGTCACGATATCATCCTGATTCATCTTAGCAATCTCACCAGCAATTTGCTTCATGATTTTACCATGCTTAGGTCCAAGAGTCTTAAAGTTTGGCTTAATCTTCTTAATTAATACACCTGAAGTATCCGTGATGAATTCCATCTCCTTCACATTAATCTCAGAAAGAATAATCCCCTTTACAGCTTCCAGCTGAGGGATCATTGTTTCGTCAAGAATTGGAACCATAATCTTACTCAATGGCTGACGTACACGAATCTTCACCTTACGACGAAGTCCAAGCACCATTGAAGAAATCTTCTGAGCCATATCCTGTCTTTCCTCAAGAGCTTTGTCGATTACTGATTCATCAACTGCTGGGAAATCTACCAAGTGAACTGAACTCTCAGTGTAACGCTTCGTTACTGAATTCAAGTCTAAGAACAGACGATCCATAAAGAATGGAGCAATTGGTGATCCCAAGATAGAAATCGTCTCAAGACACTTATAAAGCGTTTGATAAGCCGAAATCTTATCAGTATCATATTCACCACCCCAGTAACGCTTACGACATAAACGAACGTACCAGTTCGAAAGATTTTCATTTACGAAATCCTGAATAGCACGACCAGCACGAGTTGGCTCGTATGCCTCGTAGCACTCTTCAACTTCTTTCACCAATGAGTTAAGAAGAGAAAGAATCCAACGATCAATCTCAGGGCGTTTTTCCATTGGCACATCTGCTTCTGAATAGGTAAATCCATCAACATTAGCATACAATTGGAAGAAACTGTAAGTATTATAAAGTGTACCGAAGAATTTACGACGAACTTCTTCTACACCACTTAAATCAAATTTCAAATTATCCCATGGCTGAGCATTGGTAATCATATACCAACGTAATGGATCTGAGCCATATTTCTCAATAGTTGAGAATGGATCTACTGCATTACCAAGACGCTTCGACATTTTATTACCTGTCGCATCCAATACCAATCCATTTGAGATAATATTCTCGAATGCTACACCATCGAAACACATGGTTGCAATAGCATGTAGCGTAAAGAACCATCCGCGAGTTTGGTCAACACCCTCAGCAATAAACTGTGCAGGGAATTTCTTATCGAAATCCTCTTTGTTTTCGAATGGATAATGCTGCTGTGCATATGGCATTGCTCCTGAATCGAACCAAACGTCGATAAGGTCTAGCTCACGGAATAATTTCTGTCCCGACTCACTTACCAATACGATATCGTCAACATACGGACGGTGAAGATCGAACTTTTCGTAGTTCTCTTTTGTGTTATCACCTTCCACATACTTCTCAAGCATATTTTCGCTCATGTATCCTTTTTCGATTGACTTAACAATCTCGCCTTTCAGCTCAGATACAGAACCAATACATTTCATTTCTTTACGATCTTCGCTTACCCAGATAGGTAGAGGTGTTCCCCAGTAACGAGAACGAGAAAGGTTCCAGTCCTGTAGATTCTCCAACCATTTTCCGAAACGACCTTCACCTGTTGATTTTGGCTTCCAATTAATCGTCTTATTTAGTTCGATCATACGATCGCGAACTTTAGTCGTCTTAATAAACCATGAATCCAATGGATAATACAATACAGGCTTATCAGTTCTCCAACAGTGTGGGTAGTTGTGAACATGCTTCTCAACCTTAAATGCCTGACTGCTCTTTTTCAAGTCAACAGCAATATCAACATCCAAAGTAGGATCCTTTTCAGTTAAACTGCTATCGAAAGCATTCTTAACGAAACGACCTGCATACGGAGCATAAAGTTCAGTATTCACATGATTCTTAACGAATTCCTCATCTAGGTCTTCAATTTTGAAGAACTTACCTGTACGGTCAACCATTGGTTGCATCTTACCTTCCTTATCTCGGAAAATAAGTGGAGAAATTCCAGCAGCCTTCGCTACTCTATCATCATCAGCACCAAAAGTAGGCGCAATATGAACGATACCTGTACCATCTTCAATTGTAACAAAGTCACCCAAAATCACACGGAAAGCATCACCTTCTGGTTTAACCCATGGTAATAACTGCTCATAGCGGATTCCTTCAAGATCAGTACCAAGACACTCCGAAAGTGGCTTATATGGGATTTTCTTATCTCCAATTTTATATTCGCTCAACTCTAAATCTTCAAGCTTCGTATCGAAGAAATTATTGAATAGCTCTTTAGCTAAAACAACAACACAATCTTTACCTGTATACGGGTTGAAAGTACGAACACGTACATAGTTGATCTTAGGACCAACAGCTAGTGCCGTATTCGATGGCAAAGTCCAAGGCGTGGTTGTCCAAGCCATGAAATAAGCATCACAGTCAATTCCTTCGAAAAGGAAATTACTTTTATCGTCTTTTTCGATCTTAAACAGACCAACTGCTGTTGTATCTTTTACATCCTTATAGCAACCAGGTTGGTTCAACTCGTGAGTTGATAATCCTGTTCCTGCTGCTGGTGAAAATGGCTGGATGGTATAACCTTTATACAAATATCCTTTCTCGAACAATTGCTTAAGCAACCACCATAAAGTTTCAATATAACGGTTATCGTAAGTGATATATGGCTCATCCATATTCACCCAATATCCCATTTTAGAAGTCAAATCTTCCCACTCACGTGTATATTTCATCACGTTCGTTCTACAAGCTTCGTTATATTCGTCAACAGTAATTTTCTTACCAATATCCTCTTTGGTAATACCCAATTCCTTTTCAACACCCAACTCAACTGGAAGTCCGTGTGTATCCCAACCTGCTTTACGGTCTACTTTAAAACCCTTAAGCGTCTTATAACGACATACAATATCTTTAAGTGCACGGGCCATTACGTGGTGAATACCAGGCATACCGTTAGCTGATGGGGGTCCCTCATAGAAAACAAAAGATGGATTTCCTTCACGAGTTTCTAAACTCTTGTCGAAAGTCTTGTTTTCTTCCCATTCCTTTAAGACATCTTTATTGATCTGCGAAAGATCTAAGTTCTTGTAATCTGGAAATTTTGTGCTCATATTCTTATTTTGATACTTGACATTTTATCCCGTAAATCAACGGGTTGAAAAGAATGTAAACAACTGAAACAATCCTGTTTACACCATTAAGAAATTATGGAATAAACTAGATAGTTATCAGTCAGGATACGATACTTCTTCTCAAAAGTTCACAAATATAGAAAAAATACAAGACATGATAACGATACTAAGCACTTAATCAAAGGAATATGAGTGAAGTCATTAACATCAAAAAGAACAATTTTCAAGCTCTAAAGAGAAAAAACTTATAATCCGAAATTAATAAATATATTTAGCTTTGGATTAGTTAAGAATTCAATGAAAAACATTAACCACAGATTACACAAATTTCACAGATTTTCTCAAATATAATTATGTATTAGTATTTGTATTAATTTGAGTCGTTAGTGGACTATTATAAAATTGACAACTATTAATTTTAACAATATGACAACCGTAAAAACAACCTACTTAGGTGATTTAAGAACTGAAAATATTCACCTTCAATCAGGAAATAAAATTTATACCGATGCTCCTGTCGACAATCAAGGTAAAGGAGAAGCTTTTTCTCCAACCGATTTAATGGCAACCTCATTCGGATCATGTATTATGACCATTATGGGAATTGTAGCTCGCGATAATAATATCGACATTGTAGGAACAGAGCTAAATATCACGAAAATAATGGCTGCTGATCCTCGTCGTGTAGACGAAGTGGTTGCTGAGTTTGTTTTTCCAAATAAGGAATACACCGATGATGAGAAAAAGATCATCGAGTCAGTAGCAGGAACAAGTCCAGTACCATTGAGTGTCAGCCCTAATATGACACAGAGCATTAAAATGGTTTGGCCTAAATAATATCATACTATAATTTGAGTTCTATCAAAAATAAAAGGTAGAACTCAATAGTATTTTCATTCATCTTACAATTCATTCATTATGATTCTTGTTACTGGAGGTACTGGCTTGGTCGGTTCACGATTACTTTTCGATTTAACTTCAAAAGGCGAAACCATTCGCGCCCTAAAAAGAGAAAACAGCTCTCTTCAAGATGTTCGTGATTGTTTCTCGTTCTATACCGATAAGGTTGATAACCTTTTTGACAGAATAGAATGGATCGATGGTGATATGCTGGATACCGATTCCTTAGACGAAGCATTTAAGGGAATTACGAAAGTATACCACTGTGCCGCATTGGTTTCCTTCAAGAAATCAGATAAGGATTTAATGAAAAATATCAATGTAGAGGGAACCCGAAATATTGTTGACGCCTGCATTGAGCACAAAATTCAGAAATTATGCTATGTCAGTTCGGTTGCAGCATTAGGCACACCAGAAGAAAAAGGAGATACGGTAACAGAAAAAACACCATGGAGTCCTGAAGACAAGCGCTCAGGTTACTCAATAAGTAAATTCAATTCTGAGCTTGAAGTTTGGCGGGGTATTGAAGAAGGTCTTGATGCGATTATCGTCAACCCATCCATAATCCTGGGTGCAGGTTACTGGCACAAAGGTTCATCCATGCTATTTACAACTGTGGCAAAAGGCCTGAAGTATTTTACCCGAGGGATTACGGGCTATGTTGATGTAAGAGATGTGAGCAAAGCGATGGTTCAACTTATGGATTCAGATATCAAGAATGAGCGCTTTCTTCTAAACGCTGATAATTGCAGCTACGAATTTATATTCAAAAGTATTGCTCGAGCGATGAAACTTCCTGAACCCAGCAAATATGCATCACCACTTTTAACTGGAATTGGATGGCGCTTGGCTTATCTGAAGAAAATCTTCTTGTTTCAAGAGCCCAGCTTTACAAGGGCCACTGCCCGATCATCTCACAATTGCACCTATTATTCTAATCAGAAAATAAAGGATGCTTTGGACTTTGAATTTATCAGCGTGGAAAATAGTATTAGGGATGCGGTAAAGCATTACCCTAAACTCTAATTTAGTTTATCCCAAGAGAGTCAGACCTAATTATTTCAAGAAAAATTTAAACTTAAGATTTACCGGTGCAACTTGGCCTCTCATGGAAAAACAACTCCAGTCACTTAAACTTGTAAAGGCTTTGGCTACATGATCATTAACTAGATCATCATCTCCTGTTATCTTAGTTAATGAAACCTCACCCTTTTCGTTAATCCTAAACCAAATATTTGCCTCACTATGTCTTGAGTACTTTTTTAAATCAAGCTGATTAACAAAAGTTTGATAGAAATTTGAAAAACCTATTTTGGGATATCCTATTTTAAGTGCAATTGGATCAGTTTTAAGGTATCCACCATCCCAATCAAAATATTTGATTTTGTGATTATCTCTTACTTTTGGAAACTGACTTAGATAGAAGCTCGAATCAATTTCAATCTCCCCAGATTTATAAATTCTTAACTCGGGAGCCAAATAAGTTTTAGGCTCAAGATAAAAATCCCTCTTATTCTTCCCATTGAGCAACGAATCTAGCCTCATGGACTCATAACCCAAACAATTTATATCCAGGGATTCGACTTCAGAGGTTGGCATATAAAACTTTCCATTTAAATATGTCCTAGTAAAAATCTTTAAAGTATCAGTTGTCGTATAAGCTAAAAATATGCCTGTAATCAGAGAATCAGTCTCTTTACTATACAATTTTCCTTTTAAATAAGTATAACTGATTATTTCCTCATCAACAATTTTAGGGTGCAAACGAATGCTTCTAAGTTTTATTTCTAATCCACTTTTATAAATTCTAAAATAAGTTCCAATCTTCCGATAATTAAAAATGGAATCATATACTTTATCAACTTTATAACAATCCAAATCTGACAAGATCTTTTCTGATATATTGTCGAAACATATTGTATCATTTAAATAGATACTAACATTGTGAGAAGGATTTAATCGCATTGCCATTAGAGGATAAGTATCATCTTTCTGGCCTATAAATCTTAGATTACAAGCACCTCGTTTAACTTCATATTCGTATCCATTCCCCGAATCATCATCAGCATGATAATAGCCACAGATTAAAGGTTCCATCCCTTCAATTTCATCTTGTTTAAGAATATCAGTAATACAAGTCTTATTAATTATCAAAGTATCGGAGTCTATAATTAACTGGTTCGAGTTAATAATCTTGTAAATGGTCTTTTCCTGAGAATAAATATTCCAAGTCATGCTAATAATGCAGCAAATGAAAACAACAACACATTTAATCATATTTGCCATAAAAACTACTTAAATGATATTTTCATTTTCACCCCCATTTGTCTTCCCCTCATTCTAAATCTATTCCAATCTCCTGTAGAGCCAAAAGCTCTTTCTACCTCATCATTCACTAATTCACTATCTCCAGTTATCTTTTCAATTTCAATTTTCCCATACTTAGTTTAAGCAAACCAGATATCAACGCTTTTATTTTTATACCTCCTTTTGTATTTAAGCTGTGAGGTAAACCTCTCGTAAAAATCTTTAAAACCACCAAAAGGAAATCCCGCTTTTATCATTACAGGTTCAAAATTAAGATGGTTACATCCATCATGACTCAGATAATTTACTTTAGTATTATCTCTTACTACAGGAAATTGTTTAAGATAAGATGTTGTATCATACTCTATTTTCCCTGATCGAAAGAGATTAAGGCCAGGAATTTGATAAACTTTTTGTTTTAAACAAAAGTCACCATACTTTCCTTTCTTGGGGATTGTATCTAGTTGCAAAACTTCATAGCCAAGCGAAACAACATCTACTTTTTTCACTTTATCCGATCTTAAAAAATAATTCCCGTCAAGGTCCGTAGATGTCATTTGGACCAGAGAATCTGAATATCCCAACAATAAAACACATGGCAATAATAGAGATTCATCATTATAAACTTTACCATTTACTTTAAAATCCTTCTTCGAATTATAATTCTTATCCTTCGAATGTAAATGCATACTCAATATCCGCACATCATCATTATTCTTATATAGCTTGATCCAAAATCCCTCTTGCTTATGCCAATAGGTAGTATCCAATGCATAATAATCATTAATTCTTTCAAGAGACTCTAAAATAGGGATATTGCTTTGGCAACTATAATCCAATTGCAAACTATCCTCTAGGGAAACACTAATTACATCATTAAGGTATATTTCTATCCCATCTAAATAAAATTCTTCCTTGTATACAGAATTATAGGTCAGATAATAACCTTTATTCTTTATCGAATAGGTTCGATAAGATCCTGAATCACAATCCCCATCCCAATGAATTTCACTTGGTAATCCCAAAGAATCAATCTGAATCTGTGTAAAATGATCTTGTATTTTCGAGATCCCAACCTTTAAGGTGTCGGAACCTACAATTAACTGGTTCGAGTTAACAATCTTATAAATTCTCTTTTCTTGTGATAATAAGGTGTTTAACGTAGAAAACAGTAATGTCAAGATGACAAAAAAACATTTCATACAGATGATTTAAATTTGTTCTGAAATTAACAAAATAAATATCATAATTCTATCCGTCATATAAACATTCTAATAAAACCTGTCTTCTATTCAAGCATCACAATTCTATCTGCCTAAGTATATTTATTCTAAATATAAACAGCATATTCCGATGAAATTATCTTTATCTCTTTTATTCTTCGCAATCGATTGAATTCCAATAGATAATGATATAATTATGATTTTAACATCTGTTAACACACCTCTAACACATAACATAATGCCAGTGATAAAGACCTAGTTTTTATATATTTAGAAGTCAATCGAAAATCATGACTAAGCATAAATATAAGAGCATGGCCAATAAAAACGACAAGTCCAGAAGAAAATTCCTGCAAAAATTGGGTGTTGCAGGAGCCAGTGCCGTTGCCGGATCTGCCTTACTACTTCAAGGCTGTTCCGACTCTAACAAATCAAGCGGTAACAAGGTAAAAGTACTAACAGCTGACAACAAGTTGGTAGAAGTTGATGTAGCCCACTTAAAACCCGGAGATAAAATCCAGGATCTAAGCTACCTTCAAGAGCGAGGACGGGAAGGAATTCCAGGCAAAAAATTCGTAATGGTTGTAGATTTGGCCAAATGCAAAAATGCACGTAAGTGTATGAAAGCCTGCCAAAGTGCACACCAACTAAAGCCAGAAATGCATCATTTGAATGTATTGGAGATGGAAGATCCCGTTCGCGACACATCTTACTGGATGCCTAAAACTTGTCAGCATTGCGACAACCCGCCATGCGTCTCTGTTTGCCCGGTTGATGCTACTTTCAAGCGCCAGGACGGTATTGTACTAATTGACAACGAGCGTTGTATTGGTTGCCGTTTCTGTGTAGCCGCATGCCCCTATTCAGCACGTACTTTCAACTGGACCGAACCGAAAAAATCAGACGAATTTGCTGAAGTAACTTACGATATGGAACTTAACGTACCTCAAAAGAAAGGAACAGTGACAAAATGCGCCTTTTCAGCAGATCGGGTACGTGAAGGAAAATTGCCTTACTGTGTATCGGCTTGTCCTAATGGCGTCTACTATTTCGGTGATCAGAACGAAGATTTGGTTACCAACGGTACTACAAAAAAAACGGTTCGCTTAAGTGAATTACTGGATGATAACGCTGCTTATACGCTAATGCCTGAATTAGGTACAAAACCTAGCGTTTACTATTTGCCTCCAAGAGAAAGCGAGGGTTAGAATTAGTTAGTAATTAAGAAATATCGATTACTAATACCTATTGACCACTTACTAATTAATAAAACTATGAATGAAACAATTACAAAAGAACACCTGAGCGAGGAACAAATTGATCAGGATCTTTTAAAAAATGTGAATTGGGGTGGCAAGTCAAAATTGTGGCTATCCTTACTTACGGTATCACTTATAATTTGTTTGTATTACTATTATCAACAATTACAAAACGGACTAGGCGTGACTGGACTTCACGACTATGTATCGTGGGGAATCTACATCTCCAATTTTGTTTTTTTTGTAGCAACTTCTTTAATAGGTATGCTCATATCATCGGTTCTGGGACTGATGAATGTAAAGTGGGTAAAACCCTTGGCTCGAATTGCCGAGCTGGTTGCTGTAGCCTTTGCTATGGTAGCTGGATTAATTATTATTACAGATATGGGACGTCCTGATCGTTTGCTAAATGTATTTATACATGGTAGAGTACAATCACCAATTGTTTGGGATATTGCCGTTGTCGTAACTTATGTAGCCATAAGCACCTTACTACTTTATATTCCAATGCTACCTGATATTGCACTGTGCCGTGATAAACTAAAAAATGTTCCAAAGTGGCAACAGAAAATGTATAAAATTCTGGCACTGGGTTGGAACGGAAATGCAAAGCAGTTTAAGATCATGAACAATTACACCCGTATCTTATTGATCCTTATTATTCCAATTGCTCTATCCATTCACACCGTAACCTCCTGGTTGTTTGCTATGACGCTTCGTTCGGGTTGGGATTCGCCAATATTTGGTCCTTACTTCGTATCGGGGGCATTTGTGGCAGGTTGTGCTGCAGTAATTATAGCCATGTACTTCTTCCAAAAAAACTATAAGCTTAAAGATTACATTACTGTCGATCATTTCGACCGCATGGGTAGACTACTTGTATTAGTTGCTTTGGTTTATGTGTATTTCAATATTAATGAAATTATCGTTCCGGGTTATAAAGCCAACACAGCGGATGCCAAGCATGTACACGAAATGTTATACGGACACGAATCGGTCATGTTTTGGCTCGTTCAATTGGGGGGATTGGTTATTCCTTTCCTTTTGATCTTATTCAAACCTATGCGTAAACCTTTACCTCTAATGCTAATATCAATAGTCATATTAGCCGGTGCATGGTTCAAAAGAATTTTAATTGTTGTTCCTACTCAATTGGCTCCATATTATCCAATTCAAAATGAACCTGAACATTGGACAAGCTATTCTCCTACAGTACCTGAAATAGCAATAACGGCAGCTTCATTCATTTTGGTACTATTGATTATGACCATATTAGCAAAATTATTCCCGGTCATTCCAATTTGGGAAGTAAAAGAAGAGTTAAACCACAATAAGAAGTAGCATCATGAAGAATATGACACAATATAGATTGATCATTCTGTTCTGCCTTTGCTTTTTGGCTGTGGCAAATGTGAATGCACAAAGCGACTGGCAGGTTCCTGCCAAAGAGAATGAGAACTTAAGCCCTTTTCTTTTCGATGATGATATGATTCTGGAAGGAAGAATGTTATATGAAAACTCTTGTACATCCTGCCACGGTACACCTGGGCAAGATGACTTTACCCCTATGTCTCCGCCTCCAGGCGATCCGGCATCAGATCAGTTTCAGTTACAAACTGATGGAGCCTTATTCCACAAAATTAAAATGGGACGTGGTACCATGCCTAAATTTGCTGATGGTTTCGCCGACGACGAGCTTTGGAATATTGTTGCCTACATCCGTAGTTTTAACGAAAACTACAAACAGGAGCTTCCTAATATGAAGGGTGTTGTAATTCCTGAGTATGCCATGAATTTAAGCTTTGATGATAATGTTGACAAACTAGTTGTTAAAGTTAATGCAAAAGAAATTCCTCAACCTGAAGTAAGCGTAAGTGCCTACGTTTTGGGAACATTCGGTAAGCATTTACTAGGTAAAGCTCAAACCAATGAGTTGGGTATTGCCTATATCGATGTAGACCCAACATTACCTGGCGACGAAGAAGGAAAAATTAATGTAATGGTTAAGGCAACCAACGAATTTGCCAGAGCAAAAGTGACCAAAAATATGGTAATGGCTAAGCCTACTATTCGCAAATCGGCCATTGAAGGTCGTCATCTTTGGAGTACTGATAAAATGGCTCCAGTCTGGCTGAAAGCAAGCTTTTTTGTTACTGTTTTTGGAGTATGGGCTGTTCTTCTTTTTATCGTTTTTGGCTTGAGAAACATCAAGAAAGCGAGAGAAGAGGAAGCATAAAGCTTCTTATACTTTAACCTTTATTCTTTGAACTTAATATCTTAAAATATATGAAACTTGCAAGGCGTGATTTTTTAAAGAGTTCGGCAGCTATAGCAGCTGCAACAGCGGTTGGCGTTGCCATTCCTGAGACTCTAAAAGCAGAAGCTCGTGAGGCCGAAAAAGGCTGGTCGTGGGACAAGGCTGTTTGCCGATTTTGCGGAACTGGTTGTGGTATCATGATTGCCACCAAAGATGATAAAATTCTTGCTGTAAAAGGTGATCCATTGGCTCCTGTTAACCGTGGATTGAACTGTATTAAAGGGTACTTTAATGCTAAAATAATGTACGGTGCCGACCGTCTGAAAAAACCTTTACTTCGTGTTGATGAAAATGGTAATTTCAGTAAAAATGGAAAATTTAAAACGATTAGCTGGGAACGTGCTTTCGACGAAATGGAAAAGCATATGAAATCAGCAATGAAAGAATTGGGCCCAACCGGTATTGGTATCTTCAGTTCGGGTCAGTATACCATTATGGAAGGATATGCTGCATCGAAATTGATGAAAGCTGGTTTCCGTTCACATAATATCGACCCTAATGCCCGCCACTGTATGGCATCGGCAGTAGTTGCCTTTATTCAGGCTTTCGGTATAGATGAGCCAGCGGGTAATTACGACGATATGGAAATTACCGATACCATTGTAACATGGGGAGCTAATATGGCCGAAATGCACCCTATTCTTTGGTCGAGAATTACCGAAAATAAGTTGAGCCATCCAGAAAGAACGAAAGTTGTGAACTTATCGACCTATACCAATCGTACTTCTGACTTGGCAGATATCGAAATCATCTTCAAGCCAAATACAGATTTAGCAATCTGGAATTATATTGCTCACGAAATTGTATACAATCAGCCAGAGGCAATCGATTGGGATTTTGTGAAGAAATATACCGTATTCGCAACTGGTTTCGTAGATATAGGTTACGGCATGCGTAAGCCTGATCATCCTAAATTTACCGATAAGGAAAAAGAAACCGTGAAACATGAGATGGCTAAGAAGCTAACTGCTGATGAAGGAAAAGCCTTATCATACCTTGGTTACAAGGAAGGTGATGTGATGGAAATGACTCATCGCAATAAGGCTGTGAATCACTGGATCATTCAATACGAAGAGTTTAAGAAAGCATTAAAGGCATATGATTTGGATTATGTGGCGAATGTTGCAAAAGGAGATCCTGAAGAATCAATTGAAGATTTCAAGAAGAAACTAAAAGCTTTGGCTGATCTTTATATAGAAAAAGGCAGAAAAGTTTGCTCATACTGGACCATGGGATTCAATCAGCATACCAGAGGTTCTTGGGTGAATGAACAGGCTTATATGGTGCATTTGTTACTTGGAAAACAATCGAAACCTGGTGATGGTGCCTTTAGTTTAACAGGACAACCATCGGCTTGTGGTACGGCTCGTGAGGTAGGAACATTCTCGCATCGTTTACCGTCAGATATGGTGGTTGCGAATCCTAAGCACCGTGAGATTTCAGAAAAATTGTGGAAAGTACCTGCAGGAACAATCAACCCTAAACCAGGTAGCCACTTGATGAAAATCCACCGTGATATTGAGGATGGTAAGATCAAATTTGCATGGATTAACGTTTGTAACCCCTATCAGAATACGGCTAATGCCAATCATTGGATTAAGGCAGCCCGACAGATGGATAACTTTATTGTTTGTTCAGACGGATATCCAGGCATTTCGGCTAAAGTTTCCGATTTGATATTGCCTTCGGCGATGATCTATGAGAAGTGGGGAGCGTATGGAAATGCAGAACGCAGAACCCAGCATTGGAAACAGCAGGTTACTCCTGTAGGTGATGCGATGCCTGATGTTTGGCAATTTGTGGAATTGGCTAAACGTTTCAAATTAAGTGAAGTTTGGGGAGCACAGAAGGTTCCTGGCTTAAAGGATGGACTTCCTGATGTTTTGGAAGGTGCCAAAGCAATGGGCTACTCGCCTGATGATACACTTTATGATGTCTTATTTGCCAACGAAGATGCGAAGAAATACGCTTGGCCTGATCCAATTGGAGAAGGAAAAATCAACACCGAATCTGGTGGTGATAAGCGTAATGTAATTGGTTCTGATGGAAAACCATTTAAAGGTTACGGCTTCTTTATGCACAAATACATTTGGGAAGAGTATCGAAAGTTTGGTACTGGAAATGGTCACGATTTAGCCGATTTTGATACTTATCACAAATGCCGTGGTTTAAAATGGCCAGTTGTAGATGGTAAAGAAACCTTATGGCGTTTCAATTCAGAATACGATGTGTATGCTAAGAAAGCTGACGTTGGACCTTTTGCTTTTTACGGAAAAGCATTGAAAAAAATGCCACAAGGGTCTATCTCAAAGCCTGACATGTCGAAACCTAAAGTTGATCTGAAAAATAAGGCAAAGATCTTCTTCCGTCCATATATGGAAGCACCAGAGATTCCAAATAAAGAATACCCTTATTGGATGTGTACCGGTCGTGTTTTAGAACACTGGCACTCGGGAACCATGACAATGAGAGTCCCAGAATTGTATCGTGCCGTGCCTGAAGCCTTATGCTACATTCATCCAAAAGATGCAGCAGAGCAAGGCTTAGTTGAAGGGGATTTGGTCTGGATCGAATCAAGACGTGGTCGTGTAAAAGCACACATCGAAACCAGAGGTAGAAATCGAGTTCCAAGAGGATTGATTTATGTGCCTTGGTTCGACGAGAAAGTATTCATCAACAAATTGTGTTTGGATGCCACTTGCCCAATGTCGAAAGAGACGGACTTTAAAAAGTGTGCAGTTAAGATAACGAAAGCCTAAACGAATTATGAATGTAGAGTTATGAATTATTACAAATATTCTAATCTTTTAATTCATAACTCATAATTCTTAATTTATAATTCATATGAAATCTATGGCAACAAGAAGAAAAGTAATTCAAAGAATGATGGAGGGAGCTGTCTTTATGGGCACTGGTGGTTTGATATGGGGAAAAGCCATTCAAGCAAATACCAAGGCCGATTACGTGCTTCGACCACCAGGTGCTTTGAAGGAGAAAAATTTTCTGAAAGCATGCATCAAATGTGGTCAGTGTGTTGAAGCTTGTCCTTACGATACACTTAAACTAGCTGAACCTGGCGATGGCATTGCTAACGGAACTCCATATTTCGAGCCAAGAAGTATTCCTTGTTACCTGTGTACCGATATGCCTTGCACCAATTCTTGTCCTTCGGGAGCATTGGATCTAAAACTTCTAACAAAGGAAGAACAGCAGCCTGATATCAACAATTCAAAAATAGGATTGGCAGTCATTCATAAAGAATCCTGTTTGGCGTATTGGGGCATTCGTTGTGAAGCTTGTTATCGTGCCTGTCCTTTGATCGACAAAGCCATTACACTGGATTACGAAGTAAACAAAAGAACTGGCATGCATGCCAAATTGCTACCTATAATTCATTCTGATGTTTGCACCGGCTGTGGAGTTTGCGAGCAAGCATGTGTTGCTGAAAAAGCAGCCATTTTTGTGTTACCACTAGATAAGTCAACTGGCGAAGTAGGAGACCATTACATCAAAGGCTGGGAAAAAGAAGATGAAAATCGCATAAATGAAGATGTCAAAAAAGTAGATGATGAACAGGATATAAATTCCGCAATTGACTATTTAAACGATGATGAACTAATCGATGAATAAAGAAAATTGAATGAGAAAATATAAATTTTTGATACTAAGACGATTCATTCAGCTATCCATACTCTTTCTCTTTGTAGGAGGGAATTTTTGGGGATGGGAGTTGCTTCGAGGCAATTATAGTTCTGCCATTATTGTTGATTCATTGAACTTAAGCGATCCTTACGCGGTCTTACAAATATTAGCATCTGGCTTTTTGGCTTCGAGTTCTGTCTTAATTGGTGCGTTAATCATCTTACTGATCTATATGCTGGTTGGAGGCAGAATGTTTTGCTCCTGGATCTGTCCCATGAATATCATTACCGATTTGGCCTTTCTCCTGCGCAGAACACTTAAGATTGAAACAGAAACACGAATTTCTTTATCCAGAAATCTACGATACTACCTTTTAGCATTAAGCCTTATAGTATCCGCAGTTGTTGGATTAGCTGCCTTTGAAATTATTAGTCCAATTTCTATGCTTCACAGAGCCATTGTATTTGGTTCGGGAGCTGGATGGGCAATTGTGGCAGTTATTTTCCTTGTCGATTTGTTTATTCTTAAAGCAGGTTGGTGTGGGCATATTTGTCCGCTTGGAGGATTTTATTCTCTGGTTGGCAAGCAAGCTGTTATCAAGGTAAAGCACAATAAAGATAATTGCACCAACTGTATGGCTTGCTTCGATGTTTGCATAGAAGAACCCGTTTTGTCGATTGTTGGCAAAGAAAGTGATTTCATCCGATCAGGAGCATGTACCAATTGCGGTCGATGCATAGAAGTTTGTGATGATAACGCTTTGAAGTACGCTTTAAAATTTGATCTAAAGAAGAAGAAGTAAACCTAATAAAAGAAAGTATTAGATTGAGTTAAATCTCAAATCTAAAATCTCATATCTAAAATCTAATAAAATGAAATACCTAGCCCTAATTGCACTGTTTTTTCTAGTGGCTTGTAACCAGCCCAAAGAGAAACAAATTGATGAAGATCAATTGGGTTTTATCGATGCGGATTTAAATTCAGATGAAACCAACTTTAAAATGAAAGCTAATTTTAATGAAGATAAACCTGAGGTGGGAACAACTATTGAGCGATCTTTTGAGAATGCGCCACCAATGATTCCTCATACAACAGCTGGTTTTTTCCCAATTAAAATGGAGAATAATATTTGTTTAAGCTGTCATATGCCTGATAAAGTTGAAGAATCAGGAGCCCGAGAAATCTCAAAAACTCACTTCCAGTCGTGGCGTCCACAACTGGTATTGGTAGATGGCAAATATGTGAATCCTAAGGATGCAGAAGTTTTCATCGAGGACAGAAAAAAACTAAATAATGCTTATTTTCACTGTTCCCAATGTCACGCTCCTCAAGCAAATGTTACCATTGATATTGAAAATTTATTTACACGTGAATTCCGTGAACAATTTGGTATCAAAGAATCCAATTTAAAGGAGAACGTAACTGAAGGTGTAAACAATTAATGGTAAATAGGCACGATCTTACGTCTGTACATGTATTAACAAATATGATAGTATGAATATATCCAGTATAGTGATTCGGTCTTTAGCTGAGCATTCAGAACAATTGGTAGCTAAGCTTAAAGAAAGTGATTTGTGTGAATACTATTTACATGATGAAACAAAAATCATCGTGACAATTGAAGGAGAAGGAATTAGTGAGGAAATTGCTAAATTGAAACAGATTCAGAAAATGAATCATGTCATCTCTGCGGATATGATGTATTCCTATTCGGAAGACGAACTCGATAGAGAAAAAGATAAGATTGAAAAATCAGATGGGATCAATCAATGGCTGAACGATAAAAGTGAAAATGCTGGTTTGATCAATTATGCTGGTGACTTAAAGAAGAAGATCTGATCATATATTTTAAACGGTGATTCCACGAATTCATGAATATTAGATGTTCATGGGTTCGTGTTTTTTCGTACCCATACTTATGTTTCCAGACATTTTGTTTGTTTCAGAGTTTTGAGCGAACTTTGTCAGCCTGCCCTTTGGCGTGCTAGATATAACTTGTTTGAGCGAATAATAAGATTAGTAGAAATGGAAGATATTAAAAACAGAGTTCATGAAGTTTTAACAGACGGGAACTTAGATTATAAGCAAAAGAAACATCATTTAGCCTATATCGCTGAAAGTACTCAAGCCTATCCGAATGTTTCTACAGAAGCAATGAAGGCGTTAAACGAGAAAGTGATTTGTGACCTATTTGAAGGCTCTGCCCCCTATCGTCCACGCTACGTTCTTCCAGATTATAAATTGGCTCTTAAAAAAGGTGTAGCATATCTAGAATTAGATCCTCCATCCGACTTTGACGAAGCCATCAACTTTCTTTCCATTCTTTATAGCCATATTCCATCTATTACAGGCTATTCAGTTTACTTAGGGAATATCGATCATCTTCTACTTCCTTTTGTAGATGACTTATCTGAAGAAGCAATTTATAAGAAACTAAAACTCTTCTGGCGATATATTGATAGGACATTGCCTGATGCTTTTGTACATATTAATATTGGTCCTGAGGATAATATTATAGCTAGAGTAATTTTAAGAATTGAACGAGAACTTAAGCAGATCGTTCCAAACTTAACTTTGAAATACGATACCGAAAAAACATCGGATACACTCCTAACCGAAGCTGTAAAAACGGTGTTTGAAGTGGCTAAGCCACATATTGCAAATCATAAAATGACAGCTTCTGATTTTAAAGGAGAATATGGCGTTGTTAGCTGTTATAATTCTCTACCGGAAGGTGGAGGTTCACATACTTTAATTCGCCTGAATCTTAAAAAAATTGCCGATTCTCATCAAGGGAATTGGGAAGCCTTTATTGCTGAGACTTTACCAAAATATTGTCAAATGACACTAGATGTTATAGAGGCTAGAACGAAATATTTGGTTGAAACAGTTAATTATTTTCAATCTGATTTTCTTGCTCAGGAGGGAATCATCAAGCTTGAAAATTTCTCTGCCATGTTCGGTTTTTATGGTCTAGCAGAATGCGTCAATACATTGATGAAAAATAATGGTCAAGATGCTACCTATGGCCATAATGAAGAGGCAAACCAGTTGGGACATCGTATTCTTGAAGAGATGAAAAGAATTGTTGACTCAAGACAATTACCTTATTGCGAAGCCAATGATGGAAAAGCATTCTTCCATTCTCAATCGGGTATAGATATCGATATTGAAGAAAGCGCTGGAGCTAGAATCCCTATTGGCGAAGAGCCTGACATTTATTCTCATATCAACGCAGTCGCCCCACATCATCGCTTGTTTAATGGTGGCATAAGTGATATTTTCCATTTCGATGAAACCATAAAAAGAAACCCTCTAGCTGTTCTTGATATCATCAAAGGCGCTTTTAAAAAGGGAATGAGAATGTTCACTTTCAACTTATCGGATAGCGAATTTATTCGAATAACCGGCTATTTAGTACGCCGAAGCGATTTGAAAGAATTCAGAGAAGAAGGTTCGAGATATGGTAGTACATTATTTGCAGCTAATTCGATGGACAATGCCGATGTAGATAAACGAATAGCTAAAAGAGTCAACTCACATGAACGAACTGCGAGCCAATATTAGTGGCATCATCAAATCCAGTGTGATTGATGGCCCAGGGAACAGAATGGTCATCTTTTTTCAAGCCTGTAATCTCAACTGTATGTATTGCCATAATTCACACACCATTGGTTTGTGCAATTATTGTGGCCTTTGTGCAGTTGCATGTCCAACACAAAGCTTAGCTGTTGACAAGGAGAAGAAACAGATTATTCACAATGATGTGACTTGTATACATTGCGATACTTGTGTAAAAACTTGTCCCGAAAATAGCAATCCTTTCTACAAAAGTATGTCTGTTGGTGATTTAATTTCTAAAATATTAGAAGTCAAAGATTTTATTTCAGGCATTACCGTTTCTGGTGGTGAGGTTATGCTTCAAACTGAATTTCTAAAACAATTATTTATCTCGATAAAGAACCATCGAGAACTTACGGACCTTTCCATTTTAGTTGATTCCAATGGCAATGTTGAGCAAAATAAATGGGAATCAATAATTGATTGGGTTGACGGTTTCATGATAGACATAAAAGCCTATTCCCCTAAAATCCATAAGCAGATCACTGGCTATAAAAACGAGAAAATTTTAAACTCTATTCAGTACCTGAATTTCAAAGGAATGCTCAAGGAATTACGATTCGTTCTGGTTCCGGATTATAATAATAGCAATGGAGAAATAGAGAAGATTTCGAATCTAATGAAAAAGCTATCTCCCGGAGTTAAAAAGATCATGATAAAGATGAGAAAGCATGGCATTAGAGAAAAATACAACTTTCTAAAGGAGCCCAGTCATGATGAGATACTAAAGGTTCAGAATCAATTTGAAACTGCCGGCATCCATACCTTAGTCATTTAATAACATCGTTTTCTCCCTATTATTTCGTAACTTAAAGAGTAATTTAAAGCTTAAGTTATGAATGATACAGCCGATTTTAAAAATCTTTGTATTGATGAGAAATCTAAGATCTATCTGAAAGAGATTGCCATGTGGAGTAAATTCTTTGCCATTCTTGGTTTTATAAAATCTGGCATCCTTCTGCTTTCCTCAATGGTAATTCCTTTAATAACGCATAATATTGAGTCCCATTTCGATCATGATCCGCCAATCTGGGGAATGACACTCTTTTTCTTACTGATGGCCACTTTGGCTTACTTTCCTTCAAACTATCTGTATTGCTTTGCAAAATACACAAGAAGAGCCTTAAGTCTGGACGATCAGGATGTAATGCGTCACGCACTTGAAAGTTTGAAAGCCTATAGTCGGTTTATGGGTATTCTTTTTATAATCATACTCTGCATCTATCCTATCGCAATTGTGAGTGCCATCATACTTTGCTTATAACCACAAAATAAACGAATTAGCCCTGGTAACCGACATCGTCAAGCAGATTGGGCTTCTGTGAAGCCATTACAGCTAGCTTGTCAGCCAGTTCGTTGCCAGGAATATTAGCATGTCCTTTTACCCAGATAAATTTCACCTGATGCTTTCTATAAATCTTCAGGAATCGTATCCAAAGATCAGGGTTCTTTTTATCCTTGAATCGTTTTTTTTCCCAACCCAAAACCCATTTCTTTTCAACGGCATCAACCACATACTTCGAATCAGAATAAATCGTGACCTCGCAAGCTTCTTCTTTTAAAGCTTCCAAACCAATAATTACGGCCAGTAACTCCATGCGGTTATTGGTCGTTAATTTGTATCCCTCAGCCAAATTTTTTCGATGTTTGCCTGATATAAGAACAGTGCCGTAGCCACCAGGTCCTGGATTGCCACTACAAGCGCCATCGGTGTACATGGTAATTTTTCTTGCCATTTTATTATTAGTTCGTTTGGGATGTGTATATGATATTCTGCTCAAATTTAGTGGATATTAAGATAACAAAAAAGGATGTTCGATCAATCGAACATCCTTTTGTTTTGAAGAATCAGTATAAAACTGATAATATCTTAAATGAGATTATTTTACAATCGTCATCTCATCGATTAAGTTTTTAGCACCTGCATACTTCTCAATAATGAAAAGTGTGTAACGAATATCAAGGTTGATACATCTTTGTAAGTTATCTTCAAAATCGATATCACCAGACATCGCTTCAGAGTTACCGTCAAAAGCAGTACCAATCAATTCACCGTTTCCGTTAATTACAGGAGAACCTGAGTTACCACCAGTAATATCACTGTTCGTTAAGAAACAAGCGTGAAGGTTACCATTCTTATCAGCATACTGACCGAAATCTTTGTTCTTATACAATTCTTTCAATTTAGCTGGAACTTTAAACTCGTGGCTTGTAGAATCTTCTTTTTCCATAACACCTTTAAGTGTTGTATAATGCTTAAACGTAACAGCATCCTTAGGAGAATAACCACCTACAGTACCATAAGTCAAACGAAGAGTTGAATTGGCATCTGGAGCTAAGTTTTTCTTCTTGTTGATTTGCATCAATCCATCTACGAATAAACGTCTCCCTTTTTGAAGTTGGTCAGCACCTTTGTTCATCTCACCTGCAAGCGTTCTGTATGCCGCAATAATAGAAGTACCAACTTTGTAAGCCATATCATTCTCGATAATCTCAGCAGTTGGATTCTCTAAGAACTTATTGAAAGATTCTTCGCTTGCAAATACTGATTTAGAATAAACGTCAGCTGCAAATTTCTCAAAATCGTTATCATACTTTTCAGCAATCATCTTAAAAATTCCAGGACGCTTCTCGGCAGGAATATTTTCAGTGTATTTTGCAAAAAGAGCTGCCATTAACTTTTGATCCGTTGCAAGGTTATAATCTTTGTAGAATCCTTTAGCAGAACCTTTAAGGCCTTCAACAGTTTTTGCAATAGCATCTTGATCAAGAGTATCAGCTGATAATTTATTCTTTAAACCAGTTGATCTATATGCAAACATATACATCTCAGCACCTTGAAGAAGAGCCTCACTTAGGAATGACATATCATAACGAACTTCTTTACGGTCCGCATATGCTTTTTCAATCATGTTTAAAGCATCACCATATTTAGCTGCTCTTTTCGATTTTTTGTTAGCCCAAGCGTTATATTCAGTCTCAATTTCTTTCTTAGCACCCATTGTGTTTAACTTCTTCAGAGCTTTATTTTGCTCATTAGAATATTTCCAATAGTTAGCAGATCCTGCGTGCTTTGAAGCGTACTGAATGCGAACTTTAGGGTCTTTCAACATATCTTTCATCATGATATCCAATTTCACTGTACGGATATCGTAACGATTCTGATTTGTAATTTTCATAGTCTCTTCAAGACCGAAAGAAGTTAAGTAACGATTTGTTGTTCCAGGGAATCCCATAATCATTGCAAAATCTTTATCCTGAACACCTTTGATAGAAACAGGAAGGTGATGCTTAGGCTTCAATGGTACATTATCAGCTGAGTATTTAGCTGGTTTCCCATCAGGAGCTGTATAAATACGGAACATAGAGAAGTCTGCTGTATGGCGTGGCCACATCCAGTTATCAGTATCCCCACCAAATTTACCCATTGATTGTGGAGGTGCACCTACCAAACGAACATCTTCGTAAATTTCATAAACAAAAAGGAAGTATTGGTTCCCAGCGAACATGCTCTTAACACTAGCTCGGTATTCTGAAGCTTCCTCAGTTGCCTTCTCAATCTCAGTAGCAACTTTATCAATGGCTTCATAACGCTCATCTTCTGTCATTTCATCATTTACCTTTGATAAAACTTTCTTAGTTACGTCTTCCATACGCACCAAGATAGAAGCAGTGATACCTTCATTTGTTAACTCTTCGCTTTTGTCATATGCCCAAAAACCATCAGCAAGATAATCGTGCTCGGTAGTTGAGTGAGACTGAATTGAAGGGAAACCACAGTGGTGGTTAGTTAAGAATAGACCTTGATTAGAGATGATCTCACCAGTACAAAAATGACGGAAAGGTCTACCAGCTCTACCCAATCCAACAATCGCATCTTTCATGCAGTTATTGTTGATATCATAAATGTCTTTAGCGCTTAATTTAAAGCCCATTTTCTGCATTTCTGCAGCATTTTGTTTTTTCAGTAATGATAAAAGCCACATTCCTTCGTCAGCTTTAGCAGTGCTAAAAGTCAACAAAAGGCTTAAACCCAAAACCAATGATGCTAATTTTCTCATCTTGTTTTAATTTAAAATCTATTGTGAAGTTCCTACTTTCAATCGGTAAGCAACTTCACTATTTGTGAATGTTGATTATAAGTATATCAAAGAATACAAAGTTAATATTATTCCTGAATTGGGGAAGAAGCTCTCACATACAGAAACTACTCAAAAACACGCACGACACTAACTATCAGGCTATTACATTTTGGGTCGGGAAAATATTTTAGATTAAGTCATGAATTTTCTCGTTATACTAGTCATCTGAATAGAGGAAAAACAAAATTCCAGAAGCATAATCACCTAATAATCTTACCTGTATAGCAATATTAAAAGGGATTCTCAATCTAAAAAATGACGTCTATGCTATTCGAGTTTTAAGCTTAGTTGATCAGGCTGGTTGCCAAAAGTTTTACGATGATGTGGTGTAATTCCAAATTCACGAATAGCTAATCGATGCTTTTTTGTTGGATAACCTTTATTACTATTCCAATCGTAATTTGGATATTTCTCGTGCAGCTCCAACATTAAGTCATCACGGTAGGTTTTTGCCAATACGGAGGCGGCGGCTATGGCTAAATACTTACCATCCCCTTTTATAATACAATGGTGAGGTATGTTGTTATAAGGATTAAAACGATTTCCATCTATTAAAAGCTGTTCCGGTTTTACTTTTAATTGATCGATAGCACGATGCATAGCCAGAAAAGAGGCATTAAGAATATTGATTTTGTCTATTTCTTCTGGACTAACAATTCCAACAGCCCAAGCCAAAGCTTCTTTTTCAATAATTTCTCTTAAAGCATAACGCTTTTTCTCTGTTAATTTTTTAGAGTCATCAAGAATCGTATTTTTAAATTTAGGAGGTAAAATAACTGCTGCTGCAACTACAGGACCAGCTAAGCAACCTCTCCCTGCTTCGTCGCAACCAGCCTCCGTTTTATTTTTATCAAATGCTAAAAGTAATCCCATTATTATCTCTATCTGATGATCTATATTTTATCAGATACAAAGAAAGGCTTTTTAGATAATGCTAGAAAATTTGAAGAAACTATTGTTTTAAAATTACTTGTACCTTACTTGGCGAGCATTATCTATAAAATATCTTTTTACAAGCTTGGGGTCATTGATAATCTCATAAAACTCATCGAAATAATTAAACACTCGCTTTTTCTCTTTCTCGGTAAGTAAATTTGTCTTTTGATAAAGATCGTAGAACGCATCTTTTTTCATCCTAAACTCTTTAAAAACAAATTCCAATTCCTCAGGAGTTCGCTTATATCCGCGGTACAATCTCTCATGAATACTTTCAATATATAATTTTGCATTAGGAACTGCATATGGAGCGTTTACCAAACTAGACCAATCAAAGTCATACGGAACCGGAACTGGTCGCGAAGTCGGTGTTTTCGCAATCATTTTAATATTATGAAGAGTAGGAACGCCCCAGTCGGTATTACCAACCATAAATTGAAAAACAGCCATTCGGGTCACCTTATTAATCATCGTATTATCCTGGTGAATACGTTCTTTATAAATGGGTATTTTTCCATTTCTTTTCGCCATTTTCTCAAAATCTTCAATAAAGAAAACATACTCATTTAAATTCTTGATTTCTTTGGCACTATCTTTATAAGTCACTCGTGCTAAACGAACCCTGAAGCTCTCAGGACTAAGAATCTGATAGGCTTTATAAATGAGATATTCTTGAAAAACCATTTGCTGGAATCGAGAATTATTATTTCTGCAATGTCCAACAATTTTTAATTTATCCTGACCGTGAAAAAGGGTATAACTAGAACTTGCTTTATTGAATTTTATCCGCAAAGGAGGGAATCCGCACACATTCTTATTTTTCCTAAAACGTCCTCTTGTTTTTAGCTGTACAAGCATGCTTACAATTGAATCTCCCAACTGATAAGACAAACGTGCTTGATGGTATTTCCTTTTCTTACCTGTATCTCTTATTAAGTCTTTAATATTCGTGGTGATAGAAAGCTCAATCAAGGTATCTGAACCGAATAAATAAGGCGCTTCAAATACCTTTTCAGTTTCCTCAGTTTGAGCATTAAGTCCAAGTGTGGCAAAAAGAAAAAACAACAATACGAACTGTATTTTTTGTATCAATCTCATATGAAGCTATTTTATCAAGTTTTATATCCTCATCAAATGAATATTTAAATATTATGCTTTGTTGCACTTAGCATTTACTATTCACGGTCAAAACTTTTATCACTCATTTCAGGATCAGATAAAATATTAGGCGTTACATCTTCTTTATAAAAGATCGTAAGACGTACACTCCGCTTTGATAAATCAATTTGACCTACTTTAAATCTGACCACTTCAATACCGGTTCTCTCAAAAATATTTTCAATCAACTCTTTTTTCTTGGAGGGATGTATCAAATCCATACGATCAAAAATAAGACTTCTTCTTGCCAAATGACGCTTCATCCAAACTGTTTCCATGATCCAAGTGGTCGCCATTAAACAAACATTCGTGAATAGTATGGCACTGATACTAACTTCTCGACTTGCCAAAGCATTAATTACGGACAAGGTGATGACCAAAAAAAGGTAAGTCATTTCTCGAATAGGAATCGTATCGGTACGATATCGGATAATACCAAATATGGCAAATAGACCAAGAGCAAAACCCAATTGTAAATCTATACTTCCCAAAAGGAAACAAAGAAAAAAGATCGTTGTCGAGATTAGAATATAGGTAAAGACATAGGAGCGTTTTCCAGTAGCTCTGAAATAAACGAATATTATAACGAATATCGTCGCTAAAAGATTGAGTCCAAATCTTAACATCAAATCAAGGAAGTTTCCTCCTAGCATTTCAGTTGATATTTCGGGTGAGTTTAAAAGAAGATCCATCATTTATCTATTTTATGCGTTCTTTTTCTTTGTGTGCAAATATACGGTAATACATCTGGTTATCTATCAATAAGCCTTGATCGATATATCTCGGATCACCTATTGGAACATCCATTGCAATCAGTTTAAACGAGTAGAAAGGATAAACTTTTGCAACCGGTGTATGGCCAAAAATAATAACGATAGCATCATAGAAATCTAAAGTTTCAATAACTTCTTTCAGGCTTATTCTTGAATATTTTTCTGTTCTTGAAAGATAGCCTCTATACCACAAGGGACTCTCTGAATATAAGAACAAGTCAACCATAGTTGTATCTTCAAGTTGAGTATAGTTGTTGATATGATGACGCATTCCCTGATTTATTTTCTTTATACTCAATTTCTTTTTCATCAATTTTGGCGAAATTCCCGCATGAACAAAAAGGAGTTTATTAATACGTATAACCGTATTACGGGCGCGCATCCATTTTCCTAAAACCGTATGTCTACCAAAGAAGTGGGAATAATGATATTGGTTGGCATGAGCGGCATGAAGATACTTTTTATCAACATATCGATTGTCAAACAAAAGAGCCATCATTTCATGATTCCCCAATAGTAAATGAACATTACCACCTGCTTTTTGAGCCTGCATTTCGAGTTTGAAAAGCAACCACAAGCACTCCGTGACCATATCGCCTCGATCAAATACATCGCCAGTAAATACGACTTGTCCATCTCCCCATATCCAATTGTCGTTGCCATCAATTATTTTGTTATAGCGCAACATGGCCTTCATCGAATCAAATTCTCCGTGAATATCACCAAACACAGCAATCTTCCCATTCGATTGTATCAATCCCGAATGCGGTTTGATAATCTTTGGTATTATATATTCTTTCCGATCATTCCCGGCAAATCCATTGAAACGAATCGTATCATTCTTATATCTAAAATATTTACGAATAATTTTCGTTTTATTCTTCAAACTATCATGAGTGATATAGAAGGCTTCAACTCGCTTAGAAGAAAGATACTTAATATGAGGCCCTTCGACATAACTCGCCACACGTAGTGAATCGATATTAGTCGAATCGGGATCAAAATAAGCCGCTGTCTTCAAGGAATAAAGAAGTAATAATGGCAATATATATTTTAGTACACTATTTCTAGTCATTAATTTATAATCGTTTGAATTCTAAAGATAACATTATTTTTTATCCTTCTTAAAGCTTAAAAATCTGAAGATATCCTTAATTTTGCATTCAGAATTGATTTTTGTTTAGAATATCCAAAATGGGACGATCATTTCATCTCTTTTTGAGAAAAATAACTGACTCAACATCACATGTATACAAAAGAAGAAGCTAAAGCAATTAAGATAGGATTTTGGGATGGATTCAAGCGATACTCCAAAAAGAAAGGGCGTAAAATGACCTCATGGGTTCTTAAAGGAACTCAAATAAAAGAAGTCCAACTAAAGTTTGATTTGAATGAGGAAGGAGCTTTTGTACTACTTCAGGTTGATAGTAAACTGGATTCAAACAGACTGGCCGTTTTTGAAAGTTTTGAAAAATACAAACTTGTGATTGATGAAACTTGCGGAAAAGATCTAATCTGGAACAAGCACTACTTTATTAAAGGTTTTAAAGAGGTTAGTGTGCTTTACTATCATCTTCCTAATGTATCCATCTTGAACAGAAATGATTGGGAAAAATGCTATGATTTCTTCTTTAAACAAATGAGCCTGCTGGAGGAAGCATTCCTCGATGTAAAAGAAGTTGTCATGCACCGAGTTTAGATTAATCAGATGTAATTCTAACCAATAATTGACGATAGGCTGAAAATAACTTGGCCTTAGACACAAAACCAACATATTTACCATTATCAATTACTGGTAAGTTCCAGGCTCCAGTTTCTTTAAATTTTTTTAGAACGGTTTCCATAGAATCCTGATAAGATATTGAAGCTGGAGGCATAATCATTAGCTGACTTATAGGTGTTGTGTACATCTTTTTGTCGAACATGATCTCACGAACTTCGTCTAAAAGCACGACACCTAATAAAAAACCTTCTTCGGTAATCACTGGAAAAATATTCCTCTTCGATTTTGAAATGACTTTTATTAAATCACCAAGAGTAGCTTCTTCATCAATACATTTTAAGTCCGTCTCAATAACTTTTGACAGTTGCATAAACCTAAGAACAGCCTGGTCTTTATTATGGGTAATAAGCTCCCCTTTCTTAGCAAGTTGGGCAGTGACTATTGATTCTTTCTGTAAACTTTTAACCGTGATAAATGAAATTGTAGTTGATAGCATCAAAGGTACGATTAGCTCGTAGCCGCTTGTTATTTCTGCAATCAAAAAAATACCCGTTAAAGGCGCATGCAAAACACCTCCTAATACGCTTGCCATCCCAACTAAAGTGAAATTACTCGAAGACAGAGGCTGCCCAAACTCAAAATGATTGTAAATAAACACAAATAAAAACCCAAGCATAGCACCCGTAAAAACCGAAGGAGCAAAAATGCCTCCAATACCGCCAGCACCAATAGTGATAGATGTTGCTATAACTTTTAGAATGACCATAGCTCCGATAAAAATGACAACCATATACCAGACATCCGTGTAGTTCTCAAACAAGCTCGACTGGAAAACTTCGTCCAAACGACCACCTATTAATGCCTTTACCATATTATACCCTTCACCATAAAGAGCTGGAAAATAAAAGATCAGAATCCCAAGTCCAAGTCCACCAATCAGCATCCGCTTTCGGAGTAAACGAATAGACTCAAATCGATTTTCAATCCAAAGGAACATCCTTGTAAAATACACTGAAGTCAATCCTGATAAAATACCTAGAAGTATAAAGAAGGGAATATCCTTGATCTCGAAAGCATGAGTAATTGCAAATTCAATCAAGATATCCTCATCCAAAAATAACTTCGTGGTTATGGCACCACTAACCGAGGCTATCAAAAGAGGAATCAGTGAGAAGCGAGACAGATCAATCAACAACACCTCTAAAGCAAAAACTATAGCAGCAATTGGTGTGTTAAATATTGCAGCGATAGCTCCTGATGCACCACAAGCCATCATCACTGTAATTTCCTTATAATTCAAATGAAAATTACGAGCCATATTTGAGCCAATAGCAGCACCAGATGAAATAATCGGAGACTCCAAACCAATACTCCCACCAAAACCTGCTGTTATAATAGACCCAATTACTGATGAATAAGTCTTATGCAATCGCACAATACTATTCCTTTTCGAAATGGCATGAAGAAGAGATGTAATATTGTGCTTGATAAAATCCTTAATGATATATTTTTTGAACACTAAGGTTAATCCAACACCTATCATGGGGTAAAGAAAAAACAAATAATTTTGATAACTCCAATTGATTCCTTCAAGTAAAAATTCACGACCTCGGTAAACAGCTGTTTTTAAAATAAGTGCCGTCATTCCTGAAGCGATTCCTATGAAAACACTTAAGATTAAAATAAAAGTCTGATTATTAATATGGCGAAGCCTCCAGATTAAAAAGCGACGCCATCGAGTTGTTTGTGCCATGTATCTATTTTGGAGTTCTTACCTCCTAATTTAACAAATAGAATGCGAATGGAAAAACAATTGATTAAGTTTGAAATCAAGAAATATTAATTAAGCCCTTTCGATCTTATGTCTTTTACAATTATAAGTGCTGATAAATTCAACACCATAAACTGGTCAGGTGGTACCAGTACTGAACTCTTTATCTATCCGGATACAGCTGACTATAAACTACGAAATTTTGATTTCAGATTAAGTACTGCAAAAGTAGAGGTCGAAAAATCAGAATTCACCTCCTTACCTGGTGTGTTAAGAAAAATTATGATTCTGGATGGACAAATTGAGATTTCACACAAAAACCAGTATCATAAATACCTGAAAGAGTTTGATGTGGATGAATTTGAAGGTGACTGGCAAACCTCATCTGTTGGTGTTTGTACTGACTTTAACTTAATGACAAGAGGAAATACAAAAGGGGAACTGAGTTCATTACACCTTTTGAATAATCAAACCAAAGATCTCTCTTTTAGTGATAACCAAATTAAAATTTTCATATATCTCTACGCTGGAAAAATAACCATTAATAATAAGGGAAATGATTTGAATCTAGACCAAGGGGACTTATTGATCATCGAAAATTCAGACCATAAGAGCTTAAAAATAAAGGCTTTAGGAGACAGTGATTTAATTATTTCCAGAATCTCCTTATAATACATATTATCAAAAACTAAAAACCAATCACAATCACACTCTTACTTATCTATAAATTATTTTATTACCTTTAAGCAAATCATAATCACTCTATTATGAAATCAAAGGTAAAGCTCATATACTTGTCAGTATTAATAGTGCTTTTTTATTCATGCACAGAGCAACTCAACATTAAATTTGATGATGTAAATTCAATGTTGGTCGTTGATGGTAGAATTACCAATGCGAAAGGCCCCTACGAGGTTCGCTTATTTCGAACAGTAGATATAAACCAGCCCACTTTATTAAGCCCTGAAGAAGGAGCGATTATCTCTATATATGACGATAGAGGTAACTCTGATACTTTTATTGAAATATCTCCAGGAATATATAACAATCTAACAAGTAGTTTTCAGGGCGTTGTGGGGAATTCTTACTGGATAGAGATTCAAACTGCTGATGGTAAAAAATATGAATCTACTCCAGAAGTCATTCCCCCGGAAATATTTATCGAAAATATCTTTGGAGAAGATTCAAAGATGATTCAATCCAACGGAAAATATCTCAAAGGAGCTAAATTTTATATGAATGCCATTTCCCCTTCTAACCAAAGCAACTACTTGCGATGGTCATATCAAGAAAGCTGGGAATGGCACAGTCCCTTCTCTGCTCCGAAAACAGATAACCCATCTCGAATATGCTACCCTGACAGGACATCTAACAATATTGCAATTTATGATGGGGCCAAACTTAATAAAAAAGAATTCAAACATCTCTTTACTAATTTTATAAGTGAAAATGAGGTGAAACTTAATTACAATTACCTCCTAAACATTTCTTTATATTCTGTCAGCTTTAGCAATTATAAATTTTGGAAAAATATACAAACAGCTGTTCAAGACAACGGGGGGATTTATGATATAATTCCATCTAATACAGAGGGTAACATCTGTGCTTGCGAAGAAGGTGATGATATTGTTCTAGGGTATTTCGAAGCTTCATCAGTAAGTACTATGAATCAGATTTTCTCCATAGCCGATTTTGAAGAAGAATTCTCAAAATTCCCAGAAGAATGCGAAGAATTCATCATAAAAACAAGAGGAGAACTACCTGACACTTTAAAATATCACATAATTAAAAGCTACCCCGAAGAAATGGTGATGGTTTATATTGTCAGATTAAATGAATGTTACGATTGTAATGTTAAATATTCTCCTAAGAAACCTTCATTCTGGCCTTGAATTCAGTGCTTATTTACACATCAATTATACCTGAGTTTATTTACTACTTTTTGATGTAACAACGTATCCTTTATTATTTTATTCCTTTTAGACAAAGCCTAACCACCTTTTAACTATAATAATCTAAGCTAAACAAATGAAGCGTCCCAAAAACCTAATCTATTACTTCATAAGCTTTTCCTTATTCTTCTTCTCATGTACCGAACAATTTATTCCAGAAATTAAAAAAAATGTTTCAATTTTAGTGGTTGATGGTAAAATTACAAATGCTAAAGGTCCCTATGAAGTTCGCTTATTTAGAACTGTAAACTTGGATCAACCCGACTCATTAAACCCTGAACAAGCAGCAATTATCTCTATCTATGATGATGAAGGAAACTCAGACAGTTTTATTGAAACCTCACCCGGTGTTTATAAGAACCTAAACGCTGATTTTCGCGGTGTTATTGGAAATTCCTATTGGATCGAAATTCAAACCTCAGATGGAAAAAAATATGAGTCTGTACCAGAAATTATTCCCCCTGAAATATTAATCGAAAAAGTCTATGCTGAAGATAGCAAGATGATTCAGAACAACGGAAAGTATCTTAAAGGTGCAGGTTTTTATTTGGATGCGAAATCTTCTGCAAGCACAAACAACTACTTACGATGGACATATCAAGAAAGTTGGGAGTGGCACAGTCCCTTTTCTGCTCCAAAAACAGATAATCCATCAAGAATATGTTTCCCATACAAAACATCTAATAATATTTCTCTTTTTGATGGGGGACAACTAGACAGTAAGGAATTCAAGCGTCTCTTTGCAAAATTTATAAGTCAAGATGAAGTGAAATTGAATTATAATTATTTTATAAATGTTTCATTATATTCAATTAGTCTCGAAAATTTTCAATTTTGGAATAGCGTCCAACAATCTACTCAGAACAATGGACAGGTTTATGATATTGTTCCGTCCAATTCAGAAGGAAATATTTGTGCCTGTGAGGATGAAGAATATGTTATTGGCTATTTCGAAGCTTCATCCGTAAACACAATGAGTCAAACCTTTTCCGTTTCCGATTTTGAACAAAAGTTCCCCATTTTCCCTAAAGAATGCGATGAATTAACCATACAAACAAGGGGGGGCCACCTGATACATTAATGTATCACATTATAAGAAGTTATCGAGACGATAATTTAATGGCTTTTGTTGTGAGACCCAACTATTGTTACGATTGTAATGTTAAATACTCTCCTTCGAAACCTTCATTCTGGCCTTAATAACTAGCTCCTGCAATCTCTTTTATTATTAGAATAATTTAAATGCAATTCTTTAGATACAAAACAATATAAAAATTCATTCAGCGATAAAAACAAAAGTAAATTACAGGATTTAACTTCTTAGTATTTATTTTAATTCTGAAGGAACCGTACTAAATCATAAGATTTAATAGAAAGACTTAACTCTTTTCTGATGCTATTAATATCAGATTTTATTTAATTTTTTTTTATACACTCACTTATCTATAAATTAATTTATTACTTTAGACAAGCCCTAACCATCTTTCAGTTATGCCATTAAATCTAAAACATTCTTCCCCAAACCTGGTTTCTCTAACAAGAATACCAAGTACAGATATGTTTTATAAAAACCCCAATGGTCATAGTACGGTTTTAGTTGTACACACTAAGTTTATTTTTTGTGGAACTCAATTCCACTAAATAATCAGGACTATCAATAACCTACTCTAAAACCTAACCAAATCAAATGTATCGAAACAAAAACCTAATCTACTACTTTATATGCCTATCCCTTTTTCTTTTTTCATGTACCGAACAATTTATTCCTGAAATAAAAGAAGACGTCTCAATTTTAGTCGTTGATGGTAAAATAACGAATGCTAAAGGTCCTTATGAAGTACGCTTATTCAGAACTGTAAATTTGAATCAACCCGATTCTTTGAATCCTGAAGAAGGTGCAATTATTTCAATTTATGATGATAAGGGAAACTCAGACAGTTTTATTGAAAAATCCCCAGGTGTTTACAACAATCTTACCGCTAGTTTCCATGGAGTTATAGGGAATTCTTATTGGATTGAAATTCAAACCTCGGATGGAAAAAAATATGAGTCTATACCAGAAGTTATTCCCCCTGAGGTACTAATTGAGAGTATTTACGGTGAAGACACAAAAATGCTTCAAGATAACGGAACCTACTTAAAAGGGGCTGGCTTTTATTTAAATGCGAAATCACCCTCTAACCAAAGTAATTATTTACGATGGTCTTATCAAGAGAGCTGGGAATGGCACAGCCCTTTTTCAGCCCCAAAAACTGATAATCCATCACGAATTTGTTACCCATATAGGAATTCTAACAATATCTCTCTTTTTGATGGGGCCCAACTAAACAATAAGGAATTTAAACGTCTATTCGCAAATTTTGTTAATCAAGAAGAAGTAAAACTAAATTACAATTACTTCATCGATATTTCATTATATTCAACTAGTCCAGAGAACTATAAATTTTGGAATAACGTTCAAAAATCCATTCAATCCAATGGACAAGTCTATGATATTATTCCGTCCAATTCAGAAGGAAATATTTGTGCCTGCGAGAATGATGAATATGTTATTGGCTATTTCGAAGCTTCTTCCGTAAACACAATGAGTCAATCATTTAACCTTTCCGATTTTGAACAGGAATTTTTAAAATTCCCTAAAGAGTGCAATGAATTTACCATCGTAACAAGGGGTTTGCCACCTGATACTTTAAAGTATCACATACTTAAAAGTTATCCGAAAGGGGAAGGAATGGCTTTTGATGTAAGACTCAATTATTGTTACGATTGCAATGTGAAATATTCTCCTACAAAACCTTCATTTTGGCCCTAATTTTTAAACCCTATGAAATCTAACTTTATACTTACTAACCTCATAATCCTACTTTTTATAGTAGTTAGTCCAGATACTTCTGGGCAACCCAAATCTAAAACCGATATTCAAACAATCGTAAATGGCAGAGTCTGGGTTCCAACGACCTCTGTTTCATTAGGAGAACAATTTTTTCTTGAAAAAATGAACCTTAATGGAAGTTTGTTGTATGAAGGAATTCAATTTAATAATGTTGATTTTTCATATGACTTGGCAGACGAAATAGTTATCACAACAATTGAAACTGAGACTAAAACCAAACGAAATATTATCATTAATCCATATTGTCTTGAAGGGTTTAATGTAAATGATCATTCCTCAAATTTCGAATTTGTTCGAGGCGACCTGCTTCACAAAAATCTTGATTCACTAAGGTATTATCAAGTTATAAATAGTCGAAATCTTCAATACTTGATCATGAGGAAAAAGCATCGAAAACTTAAATCTAATAATTCAAACACATACAAATACGTCTCTATTAATAGTCTATATATAATTAAAGAAGGGGACCTTATTCCTATTAATGGCAAGAAGGATATATTAAATCTCTTCCCACACCAGAAAAAAGAAATGAGAAAATATATCAGTAGTTCAAAATTAAAAATTAGAACAAAAACACCCATGGATGCTGTACCACTTCTTTTAAAATTTGATCTATAGAAACTATGAAAAAAACACTCATCCTCATATACAGTCTTTTTATTATTATTCCCAGTATTGCCAATCAAAAAGAAGAAATAAACATTGGTCATAAGGGAATGACGTTCATAGAGCTGACCCAAGAACTTCAAGATAAATACCAAATTCATTCCTATTTCGATGAAGTCTGGGTAAAAAACATAAAACTAAAGAAATCATATACTCAAGTCGATTTACACAGCTTAATTTCAGATGTTCTATCAGGAACTCAACTCCAGTTTATTATTAGAGGGAAAGATCTTATCCTATCCCATTACGAGAATATTCTTTTAGGATTCAGTCTGCAAAAAGATGACAAAAAAAAGCTCACAAATCTTCCACTCTCAGAAGAAGAAAAAGATCTTAGCACATTGCAAGAACAGGAATATGTGATTCATGAAATTGGTGTTGCTTTAGGTAAGAAAAAAGTAAAGGTATTTGGTTACGTTAGTCATTTCGAAAGTGGTATTCCCTTAAAAGGTGTCGAGATTTATCTTCCTACAATGACAAATGGTGTAACCTCGGATAAAAAAGGTTATTATGAACTTGAATTAAGTCCTGGCTCATATAATCTGAATTTCAAACACATGGGACTTAAACAGACATCAAGAAAAATAAATTTGCGAGGAGATGGAAAGCTAAATATTCAATTAAGTAATGAAATCAAATCGCTAAAAGAAATCCGTGTATTAGCCAAAGACGACAAAATTAAACGGACGTCAATGGGCTTGGAATATTTTGCATCTAAGGATGTTGAGAGCTTACCTTCAGCCTTGGGAGAACCTGATATAATAAAAGGAACAACTATGCTTCCTGGAGTAGAAAGTGCTGGAGAAGGTTCAATTGGATTTAATGTACGAGGTGGGTCGGCAGATCAGAATTTAATTCTTATTGATAATGCACCTATCTATTATCCAGCACATTTTTTTGGTTTCTTTTCTGCTTTTAATAACGACATGATTAAAGAAGCTAGTTTATATAAATCAAGTATTCCAATTCAATTTGGTGGACGTATTTCATCAATTTATAATATCTCAACATACGAGAATATTGCCGATAAAATTAATGGGAAAGTAGGTATTAGCCCTATTAACACAAAAGCTTATCTTAGCTTACCATTAATTGACAAAAAACTGTCGATAATGAATTCATTTCGTTTTACCTATTCGGACTGGATTATTAAAAAAATTGACTCTAAAGAGTTGACAGACTCGAAATCTAACTTTCAGGATTTACACGGTAAAATTCTTTACAAACCCGATGTAAACAATCAAATTGAACTTAGTTACTATAATAGTAATGATGAATTTCAATTGCATTCTGATACAATTTATAACTTTAAGAATTTTGTTAGTTCGATTAATTGGAGACACCGTTTCGATGAAAAATTGAAGATGAAATCAAACTTTCATTACACCAATTTCTCCTATGAAATGAGCTCCAATGATAACCCGGAGAATGCTTTCAAGCTCACTCATAAAGTTAGAGATGCTGGATTTAAAACTCAGTTTGTCTATGAAAAAGATGTATACACGAGTTTTGATTTTGGTGCTTCTGCAAAAACCTATAAAGTTAGCCCTGGAGAATTTAAACCCTATTCAGCCTCTTCAAATATTACCTCAAAAAATATTCAAAGTGAGGAAGGATTGGAAACAGCTTTATTTATTGGTGCAAAACATGAGATATTCAGTTTTTTAACAGCCGAAGCTGGCATTCGTTACTCACTTTATGGTAATCTGGGGAAAAAAGATGAGATGACCTATAAAGATGGAATACCTGGAGATTTTAATAGTCTTAAACTGGTGAAATCATCAGGAGGCTTAAATAATATCTACCATGGCCCTGAATTCAGAAGTTCAATTAACTATTCCATAAATAATAACACATCAATTAAGGCAAGTTACAATCGAACACGTCAATATATTCATCTTTTATCTAACACCACAACCATATCACCTACCGACACATGGAAGTTAACAGATCGCTATCTTAAGCCTCAGATAGGAGATCAGTTCTCATTAGGTTTTTATCACAACATTTTAAATTCTGTCGCTGAGTTCTCAGTAGAAGCTTACACCAAAAAGGTTAAAAATGCTAAAGATTATAAAGATGGTGCAGAACTTTATTTGAATGAATTTCCTGAAACAGAGGTGTTAAATGCAGATGGTAAAAACTATGGATTGGAGTTTTTTATTCGAAAAAAATCGGGACGTTTTAATGGTATGCTTAGTTATTCTTATTCGCGTAGTTACCTAAAATCAAAAGATAAGACAGGTGAATTTGCGGTTAACGATGGCGAATGGTATCGCTCACCTTTTGACAAACCTCACAACTATAAAGCTTTCCTAAGCTTTAAACTTTCAAGACGTCTAATTTTTTCTACGAATTTTGTTTATCACACTGGTCGACCTGCTACTTTTCCTACAGCAAAATACAAACTACAAAATGTGCCAATTATTCATTATTCTGAACGAAATGAATACCGTATTCCTAACTATTTTAGAACAGATATCACTCTTTTAATCGAAGGTAATCTGAAAAAGAACAAAGCTTATCATACCTCCCTGGCCTTTGGTATTTACAATCTCACAGGTCAGAAAAATGCTTATTCGACATATTTCCGAATGAAGGAAGGCAGTATGCTCGGCTACAAACTATCCATTTTTGGTGAAGCTATACCTACGATTACATATAATATTGAATTCTAATCACTATGAAAAATACAATAATCAAAAACATCATTCTATTACTTATAGCGAGTATAGGTTCAGTTTTAATCGTCAGGGCCCAAACGCTTCCCATCGAACGCATGCATGTGCATTTGCCAAAGAATATCTATATCGCTGGTGAAGCCATTCAATTTAAACTTTATTGCATTGATACAAAAGATCAGAAACTCTCTGATATCAGTCTGGTGGCCTATGTTGAATTAATTGGGGAAAACGGATTCCCCGTTGCTCAAACTGATGTTATTTTAAAACAAGGTATGGGTGAAGGCGGATTTGTAGTTTCATCTCAACTACCTACGGGAAATTATGCTATTAATGCCTACACACATTGGATGAAAACAAGCTCTCCTGATTTTATCAATGTGAGTTCTCTGTTTATTTATAATAACAAGAATATTAATGATAATTTAAACACAGATATAAAAACGCCAGACTACGTATTTAGAGATTTAAAAGACAATTCAAGAAGTCTGATAAAATCGAAAAATACGAGCAAGGAAGGTGAAATTTCAATTCGTACAAAAATTGAAGATATTAATCGTACCCTTCGCTTCTCTGTTTCCAGAAATCATCCCGAAGAGCAATCTGTAAAACCGTATCGCTTTCAGTTATACTCAAAACAAGGCTTAATATTGGATAAAGAATTTCAATTTATCAATAACAGTTGGGAATTACGATCTAATATCAAAGAATTAGAATCTTCGAATTACAGTGTTTGCATCCGAAATGAAGAAAACAAAATCCTTAAAACTGCTGTCATTCACTTGGCTCGCTCCAATCGAGGTCGGTTCATTGAAAAGCCAAGAATAACAACATCAAAAAGAAAGAAAGTAAAAATAAGCCTTCATCTAAATGAACTCATTCATCAAACCGACAGTTTATTTCTTTCTGCAACCGTTAGGCTCAAAGAACCCAATAATGGTTCAGTAAACATTATTGATTATATAAATCTTTATTCCGATTTTGGAGCTAGCATGCTGCCCTATTTTAAACCGATTGGGCAAATCGGGAAACAAAATTGGATCGTCGAAAATGGTCCACAAACTCTTTGGATAAATCATGCAAACTCGTATTCCATAAATACAAACCGATACGCTGAAACGGAATCTTACGTCTTAGAGGGAGCAGTCAATTTTAGAGATTCGAAATTACCTCTACCAAATGAAAATATCTTTCTTTCCAGAATCGGTGCTTATGCTGATATCAGAACATTCAGAACGGATAATGAAGGTAAATTTTTCTTTAAGCTTCCTCTTAAAAAAGGTTTGCACGACATTTCGATTCAGGTTGCAAACAAGGATGATTTGGATTTATCCATCGATCTGAAAGATAAGTTTAGTTCTGAAAATTTCGCTCCTATTGCTTGGAATCCTAATCAACTAAAAGGAGAACAACTAACCTTCATCAAAGAACTCTATGAGAATTTCAGAATTAGAAATATCTATCAACAAGAAGTATTTAAGGAAACAAATGACACCTGTCTCTATAGGGGCAAACAGAACTTCTTTGGAAAAGCCAAACGTTCAATTCACCTTGACGATTATGTAAGACTGGATTCTTTGGAAGAATATTTTCACGAATTTGTTGGGACAGTGAAAATTAAATACAAAAAAAAGAAACCATATATGAACGTATTTAACCCAGACTTAATGCAAGTAATGAAACGCAACCCACTTCTTATGTTCGATGGGCTTATACTTTCTGATGCATCAGTCATACTGAATAAAGATTCAAAAGAAATTGATAAAATAGAGGTTGTACCCTATGAATATTATTATGGATCTTCACATTTGTATGGGATTATAAATGTGATTTCTAAAACGCAAAAATGTGAAATAAATAAACTGCCAAAAAACACGGAGCGTTACTATTTACCATTATTTACCAAAGGTGTCAAGTTTATAAATCAAAGAATGCCTCAGAAAGGTTATCGCCCTGATTTCAGAACAGATCTGCTTTGGGAGCCTAACATTAATCTAACAAAAGACAAAAGTTTTGATTTAGAATTTACCAGTAGTGATGTAAAAGGAGAATACGAATTAACTGTTGAGGGCATTTCTGAAAAGGGAGAACCTATCGTCATTAAGCAAAGTATTCTGGTTGAATAAATATTAAGCCCCAATCAAGATAAAAGCTCAATAATCTGAATTATTGAGCTTTTCTTCTGAATTAACTTCAACATTAAAGGTTTAAAACGGGCATCTTAAATGAGTGTGTTCAAAATACAGGTAAGTCAATTGCCAATTTTCGGATTTGGAAAGCTAAACGGTAACGCGATTCAATATCGGCATAATGAGAAATGGGTTCGAGCACAACAGCTTTTATTCTGTGCTTTAAGTTATTGAAGAACCAGGCTCGATGATGGCCATCATGAATAACCAATTTTATTCGGCTCGATTGATAAAAATTCCAAACGACTATAGGAGGAAAATCAGCTCCTTGATCATGGATAAAACGATATGCAGCTTCAACCATCGTGAGTTTTTCAGCCTCCAGTCGGGTTTGACTGGCCCAAAGAATAGATGTGGAATACACTTTAGTGGGATTTACAAAAATATGCCCTGGATTTAATTGCAACTGAGTGCAGGTCATACGACACAGATCTTCAGGTGAATTTCCCTTTAACCAATGAGTCCGGCCAAGAAAAGATTGGTAACCCAACTCCCTTTTATGGGGATCAGAAGAATTCAATAATTTGGTTATTTCAACAGGTGATTTAATCCGTGTCATATTGCAAAAGCTTTTTCTTAATTTACGAAGATTGTAGGAGAATATCACTAAAAAATCCCACTGAAAACTTGAAGAACAAATTCTCAGTGGGATTACCCTAAAAACAAAAAAAACTCAACTTATAATAACTTATACATACTGAAAAAGGTAAACCACTATTACCAAGAAGCATCCTCCATACAGGATATTTCCAAAAAGAAATTTCTTTTTAATCTTATCACCCATTATCTAAATTTTTATCTCCTTATAAATTTATATCAACAACACTTACTCTATGGCATACAGCCTTGCGGGTTACATTTGTTCTGCACTCGAAGCTTAGTACGATTGGATCGTTTCATTAGCTTCTGCTTTACTCTTATCATCAATGTAAAACTTTGGCCAACAGGACAAAAGAATTTACAAAAAAAGTCTTTTATGAAGAATGAACCTAGAAGCGTTGCTGGTAGGATATACCATTGCCATCCTACACCTTCCAATGAAAAAATCATTGCAAATGGTTCATAGGAAACAAGGGTTGGATTTGCCGACATAAATATGAAAAGCAAAGACAAACACAATAAGAAAAGCGAAATATTCTTTGATCGCTTCATAATCACTGGCGACAATTTTAGGTTAATACCACTGATCTTATTTAATAAGGTTTGTATGCCATGAAAAGGACACAAATAACCACAATAAATATTCCTTGTTAAAAATATAATAGCGCCAAAACTTCCAATAATCAACATCCACCAGGCCAAATGATCTTTTAATGATGGAAAAAAGCCCAAAGCCAATGAGGAAAAACCTGATACCGATAAAGCAGCGTTATATACAAAACCAAGAAAGACCAATGAACCCATTTGAATAGCCAGCCTTAATTTTTTATCGGACTTAAAGCTTGCTGCAATTGCCAAAAGGATTAAAAGCAAAACTATTACCTCTTTCCAACCTGCATTAAAAGACTCATCCACATTAGGAATAGACATATTAAACTTTTCACGACCTCCCTGATAAGAAGCATTTCGGATGGCTTTGGTAAAAGCTAAAGATGAAACCGTAGCTCCTGAAATAAAATCAACATCCTCACCACCTACAAACAAATCCGATAAAGCCTTCTTTTTAAATTGATAGAAAAAACTCCGGTCTTGTAATTTCTTAAAAAAAGATGGTGTTTCTCTGTTTTCCAGAACAAATACATCACGAATCAAACTATCAGCTCCAATCCATGTGGCCATAGTAAATGGCCCACCATAACCACTCTCCTCTGAAAGTAAAACAAAGCTTTGAACTCCATTCTTTTCTGTAACCCGATAACTCTCATTTTTAGTGGTTTCCACTAGAGTTACTTTCTTCATTTGGTTTTGAAGCAAAGCTTCATAGTCAGGTACAGCATTGATTCTACCATAAAACCAAGCAACTATTAAAAGAACACACCCTATCATGTAAAAAAGCTTTTCCCATTTAAAACGAGTTTTCTTTTTTTTCTGATCACAAGATGCAGTACATCCCTCACACATAATTCAACATTTAAAAAAATTGTTGCCTTCTTCCCCAAAAAGGTAAAGATTATACACAAAGTACAATTCACGTTTCTAAGCCTTTATACCTCTATCCGGAAAAAGACAACAATCTCACCAACTACTATTATTTTTTATTTTCTGCTAAAAGCAATTTTCTAAACAGTCCTAAACATGCCAAAGATGGTATGCCAAAAACAACCATACCCATACTTGCAGCACGTGGTTCACCTTCTAGTACGGAACTTACCGACCAGGCTATGGCAAAAATGCCTAGAAAGATACCGATGACAGATACCGTATACATTTTCCAGTTTAAATGATAGTTTTTTGAAAGGTAAATCATACCTACAATAGCAAGTGTTGTTATTACACCCAATGAAAAGAACAAAACTTCGATGCCTTCAAATATTCCCATAATTTCTATTTATTAACGTCCTAAATATTCACGATCCTTACTACTCCAGAATTTCTCCACGGCTTTCTCATCGTAAGTATCTCCATAACCAAATACAATATCCATTTCGCGCATGAAATTGTGTACCGGACCCGGCATTAAGGCTGATATGCTATCAACCAACTCGTGATGCCAAAAATCTGGTTTATTGTAAGGACATGAAGTGATACATGAGGTACAATCGTTATTACTTTCACACCAGAATTCAAAACATTTTTCAGAGTTTGAATAGTATTTCTGTACTCCGGGGTTGTTGACCCAGGTTTCCGGAGTACCATAATCAGGTTCAAAAGTTGGTTTATCTGCAAAAGAGATCGCTTTTGAAGGACAAGCATCAGCACATCGCTTACATCGATCACAAAACTCTGCCACACCAAATGCCTGAGGTTTATCATATTCTACGAAATCAAAATCGGTATATACTTTTGCTATTCTAACACGCGGTCCGTACTTATAACTTACCAAACAACCGTTTCGCCCAACTTCTCCCAATCCAGCGGCAACGGCATAAGGTACACTTAGACCTAAATCGTTACCTGAAGCAACGGCCTGATAGCCCAACTGTTTAATAAAAACAGAAAGCTGAAAAGCCGTTTTAGCCATCTGAGAATAACCTTCACCGGGAGCGGCCGATCCAATATAGGTTGGCGCCGCAGCTACACCTTCATAATCCATCTCGAAAGCCATGACGATTACCGATTTGGGTTTGAAAGGAAACTCTTCCCAACCAAATTCTTTCTTGCCACCATCATGTCGGTGAGGGTTTAAAAAGCCAGAATAATCCCATCGTTCATCTCTGGTCGTAATACCAATCAAATCAGCGCCAAATAAACGAGCAGCTCTTTTGATGTAATCAGAAGCCTGTCCTTTAGATGCAAACTCATACTTCTCCTTACACACATAATTATGATCTAAAAGGTTATAGGGATTACCCGTTTTTTTCTGCTCCCAACCATACAAACCTATATCTGGAATACAAGCAGATGACATACCTGTTGCTGTAGCATTTAATGCATGAGCCCCAAATTCCAATGCCTGGTCCGCCTGTGTATATCCGGGTTTGTCATTATCATGTAGTTCACGCCCAAACTGCATAAATTTCTTCGCCCAATCAGATCTTTTCATCGATAAAGCCTGTCCAAAAAGATTATCCTTTTGATGCATGGGCTTATAATCGCTTCGGATTTTATTAGGTACTGAATTATGAGTTTTTATTAGTGCATTTTTAGTTGCTTTGGCCGTTTTTTCTGCCATCAGCTTTTTAGGTACACTCATTAAACTAAGAGTCCCTGCTGCTGCTCCAACTGCACCAATCTTAAAGAAATCTCTTCGATTAAGTGGATTTGTGCTGGAATTAGTCTTTTGTTGTTTTGCCATAAGTGAAATTTTTCAACAAAACTAGGAGAGATAAAAAAGTATGCGCTCAGGATTATAATGGCGAACCTCTAGCTGAAAAGCAAAGTGTTCTGAATTATAAAAACGAACACTATACCGATTGAAAAACAAATGATTACAAAACCACAAAAACTAAATAAGATTAATTCTAAATTCTAAGATCACTCAAAAAATTAAAGCTGAAATAGATAAAATAATTGGAGTATACTGAAATAATTAACTAATTAATGAACGCTTGTATTGAGTAGGTGTGAGTCCTGTTAACTTTTTGAAGCTTGTGTTAAAAGTGGTTTTTGAATTGAATCCAGCCTCGAAGGCTACCGCAAGAAGCGTATCGTTTTCGAAACGACGTTGCTGCAAAAGGTGCTTGAATTCCTCAACACGAAATTGATTGATATAATCATTGAAATTTAAACCATGCCCCTGATTAATTAACTCCGAGAGTTGGTGTACTGAAAGGTTCATTCTATCTGACAGATCATTTAAACTTAACTCACTATCCAGGTAAAGTTTCTCTTCCCTCATCAGACTATCGAGATTTTGGGTGAAACGATGAATTTCTTCTTTAGAAAATCGCCCCTTCCTATCGCGTCCTTTTCTAGTATTCCCCTTTTTAATTTCTGCATAGATGGTTTCGGGTGCTGATATAAAAAGGTAAGTGAATAAATAACTAATAATGGTGAAAAAAGCCAAATCGATCCATTTCACAACGGATACAATATCACTTGAAGTAAAAAGAACAGCTCCTATCCGAAACAAACCATGAACAATTACCACAATCACATTTAAACGTACCCAAGCTTCTCCCTCTCGTAGTTTGCTAAAAAGAAATATCTTCCACGAGCGATCCTGTTTCATTTTTGACAAAAAAATGACGGGTAATAAAACATACCAACTTCGGACAATAAATTGAACGATTAAGTTAATAATTGAATACAGTTCTCTATCTACCTGCTCAGGAAAGAACCAATCAACTGTCAATGCAAAAAACAACCAGGCAAAAGCTATCAAAAAAGACAAAGCTTTCCACCACCTTAAATAACCTGTCGATTTATTAATGCCTAGTAAGCTTATACAGTAGGCAAAAAACAAAAATACAATAGCAAGTTCTATTGGCTGAGAAAAAGCGCTTAATAAAGCTTTAGAAAAAAACACCTCACGAGTTTGGAAATACGACAACACGTAAAAAACAACCAGCAAGGACAGAAAGCCCTGAAGTATTCTGTTTGGTTGTTTGCGAAACTTCTTTTGAGAGAGGATTCCCAACAAAACAAGTGATTGTCCAACGCAAAAAAGTAAAAAATTAGCTAGTAGTTCAAATTGCATATTCAATATCATTGGCTTTCGCCTCCTAAAGTAAGAAGATTTAAAAACTAATCCATAAAAATGAAAAAAAGCCCTACTAATTGTAACCTATTCTCCTTATTTCTTGTCTCATGGCATATGTAGAACGGGTAAACAAGCCACTTCATCTAAAATTAAACTGCAAGCCATATATTATTTAGCATAAATCGTATATTTGATTTGATATGAAAAGCAAAACCCAGGCTCTACATATTGGCATTCACATACTAACCCAAACAAGTACAAATATCAATGCAGATCAATATAAATGAACTTAGCAAGATTTACCCTAATGGAAAGAAAGCACTCGACAATATCAATCTGGAGATAGGAAATGGCATGTTTGGCTTACTGGGCCCCAATGGCGCAGGCAAATCAAGCCTTATGAGAATTCTGGTTACCCTAATGGAACCCTCAACCGGAACGGCCAGCTTCAACTCATATGATCTGCATAAAAACCGTAAAGAGATAAGAAGCATGCTTGGCTACTTGCCTCAGGATTTTCGTTTTTTCTCCAAATTAAAAACCTGGGAATTTTTGGATTATGCCGCCTCCCTTGCTGGTATAAAGAGTAAACAAGTTAGACGAAAAAAGGTTGATGAATGGCTTGAGAAAGTTGGATTATTTGATGTTAGAGAACGAGATGCCAATAAACTTTCCGGCGGTATGAAACGTCGATTAGGTATTGCTCAGACATTGATAAGTGATCCCAAAATCATTGTAGTGGATGAGCCAACAACTGGGCTAGATCCTGAAGAAAGAATTCGATTTCGAAATATCTTATCTGAAATTAGCCAACAAGATGTCAGCATTATTCTATCCACGCATATCGTTGGGGATATATCCAGTGTTTGCAACAACTTAGCCCTGCTCAACAATGGTAAACTCGAATTTAAAGGCACCCCTGAGGCTCTCATTGAAAAATCCCGGGGCCATGTCTGGCAAGTTAGTGCCTCTGGATACGAATATGATTTAATCAAAGATAAGTATGCTGTGGTTTCTACCATTCCAACACAAGATGGCTGGGACATACAACTTATTGGAGACGGTAGTCAGCTCAATAATGCCATAGAGATAGAGCCCAATTTGGAACATGCCTATGTCTATTTCATGGAAAAATCATCAGAACTCATTTAGCAAGTATAAATATGATTTCAATTCACACCATACGCACCGTAGCTAAATTTGAAACCAGAACCCTGCTCCGATCCTGGTTTTTCAGGATTTTTGCTGGCTTATCCATCCTTTTCATTGGGATCTTTAATATCGCTGCTTTCCTTGAAGATAGCGGTGCCCCCTGGATATACAGAGCGCTACCAGCTGCTATACCTTATGCCAACTTAATTATCCTGAATTTAGGACAGGCCATTGTGGCTGTTTTTCTGGCTTCCGAGTTTTTGAAACAAGACAGCAAAAATGATACAGTTGAGGTGATCTATGCCCGATCAATGACCAATAGTGAATATATATTAGGGAAATCTTTTGGAATTATCTCTGTATTTCTAATTCTCAACGTCCTGATTTTACTGATGGGAATTGGGTTTTCATTTTTAAGCAATGAATCCTCTCAGAGTATTTGGGTCTTATTTTACTATCCCCTGTTAATATCCATTCCAACACTCATTTTTATTCTTGGTCTGGCTTTTATTTTAATGACTCTATTAAAGAATCAAGCCATCACCTTTATCGTTCTATTAGGGTATATTGCGCTTACCATCTTCTATTTGAACACGAAATACTACCACCTATTCGACTATATAGCCTATAAAGTACCTATGATGAATTCAACAATTGGGGGATTTGGAAATCTGACTGAAGTTGTCATTCACAGAGGGATCTATTTATGCTTTGGAATCGGATTGATCTTTCTTACGATCTATAAACTACAACGCTTACCTCAATCAAAAAGATTTGTTTCTCTACCCGTTTATATCGCTCTAATTGCCTTTGTGGCAGGAGGTCTATTAACAAAAAAATACCTCGATATTAAAATTGGGAATGAAACCTTCAGGCAGGAAATGATTAGTCTGAATAACAAATACCTGGCTTATCCCGTTGCAGAAATTGAAAACTGCCATATCGATCTAAGTCATTGGGGAGAAGAAATTTCGGCAAAAACAAAGCTCGACCTTTTAAATTCCAATGCTTCAGCACTGGATACATTACTCATTAGTTTGAACCCAGCACTAAAAATTACTTCCATTTCTCAAAATGGTAAAAAGCTAGATTTTAAAAGGGAAACACATCTGATTAGAATAATACCCTCAGAAGCTTTAATGCCTAATAAGAAACTCAGTCTGGAAATATCATACAAAGGATCTATTGATGAAAGGACACACTTTCTTGACCTAAATCCCGAACTGGTTGAAGACAATTTTTCGGCTGAAATGTTCCGAATCCGAAAACGATTCTCATACCTGCAAGACAAGTTTGTTTGTTTAACCGATGGAGCTCTCTGGTACCCAACTTCAGGTGTAGGTTTTGCTTCCCTAAACCCAGCGCTGAACTCACCAGATTTCACAAACTATTCACTACGAGTACATACAAAAAATAAGTTGACTCCTGTATCACAAGGTAAGTTCACAAAAGTTTCAGACAGCATTTTTGAATTTAAACCTGAAACGGCTCTTCCAAAAATAAGCCTGTTAATTGGCGATTACATACAACATCAAACCCTTGTTGATTCCATCGAATATTCCATTTATTCCGTTAGAGGCAATCAATTTTTCCTGCAACATTTTGATTCGATACAAGATAGCTTACCAGCCTTAATCAGAGAATTGAAAACTGAATTCGAAAGCAAAATAAACCTTGAATATCCATTTAAACGATTCGCCTTAGCCGAAGTGCCGATTCAATTCGCTCTTGACAAACACATTTGGTCGATTAGTAGCGATGCTGTTCAGCCTGAAATCATTTTTTATCCTGAAAAAGGCGTTCTGATGGAGGAAACGGATTTCAAAAAGAGAAAAAAACGATTCGAGAAACGAATGAAACGCGATAATGAAGAAGTGTCTGATGAAGAACTACAAGCGAGAATTTTCAAACGTTTTGTACGTGGCAACCTCATGCCACCATCAACCGAATGGTACCAATTCAAAAGTGTTGATCGAAACACTTACTCACCATTCCCAAACTATTATGGCTATTCAACCCAATTGAGTTCGAAAGATTATCCGGCATTAAATACGGCTCTGGGCGTTTATCTAAAAGAACAGAATACCACATCACAATCATATTCTCGATGGCGATTCGATGGGATAAGCAAAGAGGAACGCATTAATCTTGAATTAAAGAAATCATCTCTTCAGGAAATTGTAAAAGCAGGATTAAAACCTTCAAATAATAATGAAGAGCAAATCTACCTGAATGATATTCTAAAAGCCAAAGGCATTCACCTTTTTTCATTACTCAAGGCACGCTTCGGTGAGGAAAAATTTAACGGACTGCTAAAGTCTTATATTGAAAAGAACCAGCACCAAAAATTCAGTTTTGAAGATTTTGATCGCTTCTTAAGTAAGAATTGTGGCAGACGGATTAAAGAAGATGTAAAAAACTGGTACACAACCAATAAATTACCAGGCTTCTTAATTAAAGATCTACAAACTTATAAAGTAAAAGAAGGCGATCATATTAAATATCAAATTCGCTACAAAATTTCAAATCCGGAATCTTCCGATGGTATGGTATCGGTAAGCGTTGAACTAAAAAATCAAAATAGAAGAAGAAATCGTAGAAATCAAGGTGATGAAAAACCCGATTTCTCAAAAACTATTTTTGTTCCTGCACATTCTGCTCGTGAAGTCGGTTTTGTTTTTTCGACTCAACCCAGCAGAATGAATATCTCAACGCACATATCAGAAAATTTACCCAACAGTTTGATTTACGATTTCGGTACTTTTTCTGAAACTAAAAAGACAGGGTTCTTCAATGAGGTAAAAGATTGTAGGCCATTCGAAGGCATTCTTGCCGATAACGAATTTGTAGTTGACAACGAAGATAAGGGCTTTGAATATGTACAGGTATCCAACAAAAGTTATTTGAAACAATGGCTGGATGATAAACGGGTTACCACTCACGAATACTCACGATTGCGTACCTGGAGACCACCCAACGAATGGCAAAATGTTCTCCGTTCTGGTTTCTTTGGCAAATATGTTCGTTCGGCACTCTTCACGAAATCCGGTCAAGGCGATCGTTCAGCATCCTGGAAAGCAGAACTTAAAAAACCAGCCTATTACGATGTCTTTTGCCATGTTGAAAAAGTAAAAGGATGGAGTCGAAGAAGGCAAGAAAAGAAAACGGACTATAATTTTAAAATCTATCACGAATCAGGATTCGAAGAAATTAATAAAAGTGATCAGGAGTTGGAAAATGGATGGAATTATTTAGGAACCTATTTCATTACACCAGAAACTTCGAAAGTTGAACTCAATAATAAATCCCGAGGTGCCTACCTTTTTGCAGATGCAATTAAATGGGTCGAAAACAAGTAAATAACCAGAAACGATATAAGGCATGATCAGAACAAAACTAAAGCTTGATTTATTGAAGATATTCATATGTGCCGGAGCGATCTTACTAGGCTCCTTAGCTACTCAAGCCCAAAAAGAAATTACACTGGATGAAGCTCTTTTAATAGCCTTTTCAAACAGTCCCGACATTAAAAAGTCAAAAATTAATATGGAACAAAACAAGGAGCGACTCAATGCCCAACTGGCATCTCTACGTTCACGGTTTTCACTCGATATCACCCCCATAAGTTATGACAAAACGGAATCGTACAATGAGTATTTTTCAAAATGGAATACATCTGAGAATAAGGGCTCAAAAGGAACATTTACCGTTTCTCAACCTATCAAATTATCTGATGGACGTTTATCACTAAGTAACGAATTTGGTTATCAGGATAATTTCTCCGAAGCTAGTAACTCGAATTATGCCGGATACAACAATTCCCTTTACATCCAATACGATCAACCTCTTTTCACTTTCAACAAAACGAAGATGGATCTGACTCGAAATGAGTTGAATCTTGAAAATGCGACCCTATCCTACTCCATTCAAATGTTGAATATAGAAAGACAAGTGAATCAAGCTTTTTATTCGATCTACCAAAAACAGATGGCCTTGAAAATTGCCGAAGAGGAATTTGAAAATCAAAAAGTAAGTAAGGATATTATTGTCAGTAAAGTTGAAGGTGGTTTATCGGCTAAGGAAGAACTTTATCAGGCAGAATTGAATTTCTCTACCAGTCAATCGAATCTGGACAACAAACGTGTCGATCTTGAAAATGCAAAAGATGAATTTAAACTCCTTTTGGGGATCTCTTTATACGAAGACGTAGCTGTAAGTACCGATATCAAATATATCCCCGTTATAGTCGATCTTGAAAAAGCCATTCAAAACGGTTTAAGCCAGAGATTAGAACTAACTCAGAGACAAATCGATTTAAACAATGCCCGCTTCGACTTAATTGAAACGACTGCACATAATGCCTTTAAAGGGAATGTGAATCTTTCAATTGGCCTGATGGGAAATAATGAACAATGGAGAAAAGTCTACGACAAACCGACCAAAAGTCCACGAGTTGGGGTAACCTTTTCCATTCCAATTTTTGACTGGGGTGAAAGAAAAGCGCGTATCAGGGCAGCTGAGCTGGAAATTGAAAGTCGCGAAATCGACATGAATAGTTTAAAAAATGATATTACAATCAATATTCGAAAGATTTACAGAAACTTAAAAAATCACATACAACAGATTGAGATTGCGGAGCAAAATCAGAAAAATGCTGAACGCACCTATGATATCAATTTAGAGCGCTACAAAAACGGAGACCTAACCAGTATCGATTTGGAACGCTTTCAAAATCAACTTTCCGAAAAGAAAATGACCCTGGCCAATTCACTTATTAGCTACAAACTGGAATTACTTAATCTTAAAATTCAATCGCTATGGGATTTCGAAAACAACAGGTCTTTTGTCCCTCAGGAGTTGCAAGATAATTTGATCAAAAACTAAGTCCCATTTCAATCATGACATACCATACAAACACCATAACAATGAAACGAATCGCCATTTTTATTCTAAGTATAAGCTTATTTTCAGCTTGTAATGATGAATCTACAGATCTAAATAAGGATATTGCTGTGCAGGTCTCTGTAAAAGAAGTTGCAAGAAAAAGCATCGAGAAATTTATTAGCACAACAGGTACGGTCAATCCCATCAAAACCGTAGAGATTAAAAGTGAAGTTGGAGGAAAGTATCAACTTCAGGTAAATCCTAATACAGGAAAAAAATATGCTTTGGGTGATTTCGTTAAAGAAGGAACTGAAGTTATCGTCTTAGAAGACAAGGAATACGAAAATAACATCAAGATCAAATCTCAGGAGTTGAGCTTACAAATTTCTCAGCAGAACTACGAGAAGCAGCAGTCTTTGTATAAAAAAGGAGGGGTCACACTTTCGGATGTAAAGAAAGCGGAAATTGAATTAATTAACTCCAAATACGCCTACGAAGATGCTTTATATCGCTTGGCAAAGCTAAAAATTAAAGCGCCTTTTTCAGGCACAATCACAAACCTGAATTACTACACTCAGAACACCAGAATTGATGCGGCTTCCCCTATGCTGGCTCTTATGGATTACAGCAAACTTCATATGGAAATCAACCTGGCAGAAAAGAATATCACATCAGTTAAAAAAGGACAAAAAGTTAAGATTGTCAACTATACCATTCCTGGAGATACTTTAAATGCTGTGCTGGCACAAATTTCTCCTGCTATAAATGCAGATACCCGATCATTCAAAGCTGTTGTGAACATCAACAACTCAAAATTGTTATTGCGCCCTGGTATGTTCGCAAAGGGTGAAATTATCGTTGCAAAAGCTGATAGTGCTATCGTAATTCCTAAGGATATTATCTTGAACAAGCAGTCTGGAAATATTGTCTTTGTTGTGAACAAAGGATTAGCCGAAGAAAGAATCATCCAGTTTGGTTTAGAAAACCCTAAAGAAGTTCAAATTATCTCAGGATTAGAAGAGAAGGATCGACTGGTTACCAAAGGATTTGAAACTTTAAGAAACAGATCTAAGATTAAGATTGTCAAATAGCTTTGATATTTTGAAACGCATTGCTTAACCATTCAGAATAGCATAAAAAAACGATTAGAAAGGCTCACAATATGAAGAAAATAACACAGTTTTCGGTCAACTATCCAGTGACAGTATCCATGATTGTAATGGCGATATTGCTTTTGGGATACGTTTCACTTGGCAAGTTAAATGTTGACCTGTTTCCTGAAATGAATGCACCTCGCATATTTGTGGAAATTAAAGCCGGAGAACGTCCTCCCGAGGAGATCGAGAAACAATTTATTGAGAGCATCGAAGCACAAACTATTCGACAAAAAGGTGTCAGTCAGGTTTCATCCGTTTGTATGGTCGGATCAGCAAGACTTACCGTTGAATACACCTGGGGTAGCGATATGGACGAAGCCTTCCTTGACTTGCAAAAGGCCCTTTCTTCGTACAGCCAGGATTCCGAGATAGATGAATTTACGATCACACAACACGATCCCAATGCCTCACCTATTTTAATCGTAGGTATGCTTCATCCTGATATTCAGGATATGGACGAATTACGCAAAATCGGTGAAAACTACATTCGCAATGAACTGATTCGTTTAAAAGGTATTGCTGAAGTTGAACTAACCGGTTCTCAGGAAAAAGAGGTTCGCATAGAAACCAATCAATATTTACTTGATGCTCACAAAATTACAATCGATCAGATTGTGCAGAAAATACAAAGCCTCAACCAAAATGTTTCAGGTGGGAGTATTGTTGAAATGGGTACCAAGTATATTATTAAGGGCGCGGGTTTAATACGAAACACTCAGGAAATTGAAAATGTTATTGTTGGGACAAAACAGGAAACGCCCGGCAGTTCCGCACAAGCCGTAAATGGTAATAAGCAAGCCCTTGTAAAAGGTAAGGTGCCTATTCTCTTAAAGGATTTGGCCAAAGTGAGTTTTGTAGCTAAGAAAGCTCAAAACATTGTCAGAATTAATGGAATTCGTTGTGTCGGCTTATCAATTTATAAGGAAACCGGATCGAATACCGTTCAGGCTGTTGAGGATTTCGAAAAGACCATGGTATCCATCAAAAAAGCCTTGCCTGGCTACCAGTTTATCACGGTTCAAAATCAGGGTCAATTTATTCAGAAAGCTATTGACGAAGTGCAGGAAACAGCTCTACTTGGAGTGCTTATCGCCATTTTTGTGCTCTTTGTTTTTCTACGAAGAATTAAGGTAACGGCAATTGTGAGTTTTGCCATCCCCGTTTCTATTATTGCCACTTTTAACCTCATGTATTTCAATGGACTTAGCCTAAACATCATGACTTTAGGAGGCTTGGCACTTGGAGCTGGTATGCTGGTTGATAATGCCATTGTGGTTATCGAAAATATTTTCCGGAAAATGGAATTGGGCCTTTCCGTTAAGGAAGCAGCTATTGAGGGAACATCAGAAGTCGGTGGAGCCATTGTCGCTTCAACACTCACAACCATTGTTGTATTTCTTCCTATCGTTTATATGCATGGTGCCTCAGGTGCCTTATTCAAAGATCAGGCATGGACGGTTGCTTTTTCACTTATAGCTTCTCTATTTGTTGCCATTCTGATGATACCCATGCTTTTTAATTTCGCCTATAAAGGCAAAGGAAAAAACATCAAATTCAAGTCGGTTAAAATTAGCTGGTATGGCAAATTACTCAGAAAGCTTCTTGGTAAAAGAGCTCTGGTTATTGCTGGAGGAACGATTCTTCTTGTGATAACAGGCCTTATCCTCCCCTATGTTGGAAATGAATACCTTCCTAAAAGCGGCATTGGAGAATTCAGTCTGGATATTGAATTAAAAGAAGGCACGCAACTTGAAAGAACAGCTCAAACTGTTGATGCAATTGAGTCCATGTTACGTCAGTCAATGGGCAATCGGTTCGAAACAATCTACAGTCAAATCGGTCCAGGTGCCAGTTCATCAACAAGTAAATCGGTTTTTCAGAACGAAAATACAGCCAATATTAAAATCCGTTTAAAAAGTGAATATCTGGCTCAATCCGAGTCGATTCTGAATCATGTTGGCGTTCTAATCTCAGACATTCCCAATGCAGAAATTACGATTGTACGTGACGAAACAGCACTACAATCAACCGTAGGAACCGAAAACGCACCTATTGCCGTTGAGGTAAAGGGAAAAGACATGCAAGTTTTAGAAAATCTTTCAATTCAGATTAAGGAACGCCTTAGTCAACTATCCGATTTAACGAATGTCACAACCAATATTGAAGAGGGAGCACCTGAAGTTGATGTTGTTATCGATCCATATAAAGCCGGTCTATTTAATCTAAGTACACAGACCATTACCAACCAGCTTAAGGATCTTTTGATGGGTAAAAAGGCAGGGAAATTTGAACAGGGTGGTGAGATGAACGACATTCATATTCAACTACCTGAAAAGAGCTTATCAGAACTAAATACGATTTTAATTAAAAGTGGTGACGCTAAAATCCCCTTATACGAAGTCGCTGAAATTAAAAGATCCTCATCGCCTAAGCAAATGCTCAGACGAAACCAGACACGTATTGGTAAAATTACAGCCGATATTAAAGGATCGAAGGCTTTTGATCAGGTTATAGATCAAGTAAACAGCAAACTCGCGGATATGGAATTACCGCAAGGCTACCAGATAAGCCTTATTGGTGAAGAGCAAAAAAGACAGGAAGCCCTTTCGAACTTAAGTTTCGCTCTCGTGTTATCTATCATTTTAGTTTATATGGTTATGGCTTCTCAATTTGAGTCTTTAATTCATCCATTCACTATTCTATTGACCATTCCTCTGGCAGGAGTTGGTGCTGTTTGGGCCTTCTTTATCTTAGGAATCCCAATGAATATTATGGCCTATATCGGTATTATCATGCTAGGGGGAATTGCCGTAAACGACTCCATTATTCTGGTTGATGCCATTAACCAGTTTAAAAGACAGGGCAATGCCTTACTCGATTCAATTGTTATGGCTGGTGAAAATAGGATTCGACCTATTATCATGACCAGTATCACAACCATTTTGGCCTTATTGCCACTGACCATTGGTTTTGGTGAAAGTGCCGCCTTAAGAGCGCCAATGGCCATAGCCGTTATAGCAGGTTTGATTACCTCAACCTTACTAACATTGGTAGTTATTCCATGTGTTTACTATGTATTCGATAGGGTACAAACTTATTTTTCCAAGTCGGTAGATACAGAATAAACTCCCAAAAGTTAATCGAAGCCTGATACTAAAATCTGAACAGAAATGAATTTCATTATAAAACGCAAGGTTTTAATCGCAATGCTCTTTACCGGACTTAGTATGTTGGGGTATTTCTCCTACAAGCAACTTCCGGTTGAACTGATTCCCAATGCTCAGCTTCCCATGCTGTTTGTACAAATTAATACAAGTCAGGAAGTAGATCCCCGCTATATGGAAAACCAGGCCATTATTCCTCTCGAAGGAGTTGTGGGAGGTCTTGAGGGGGTTGAGAAAATAGCATCCACAGCCGGACAACAAAGCGGTCGTATCGAAATTTCCTTTGAGCAAGGAACCAATACAAAATACGCCTACCTTAAACTGACTGAAAAAGTAGAACAGGCCAAGAAAGATTTACCACAGGAATTCTTTATTCAAGTTGTCAAATTCGATTTGGAACAATTGAGCAATATGTTCATGAACCTGCAGGTGCGTGGTAGTGGTGGCGTTGACAGAGTTAGACAAGTTACTGAAAATGAAATCATAGATAAGATTAAAAGCATAGATGGCATTGCAAATACAGCCATTTTTGGTGGTCGTGAAAAGTCGATTGAAATTCAACTTCGCGATGATGTCTGCAAAAGTTATGGCATCAGTCCTTCTCAGGTTAGAACTGCTCTAAACCAAAATAATAACAAGAGAGATTTTGCGGGTAAAGTTGTTGAAAACAACCAAATGCACTTTGTCAATGTGGTCTCTGAATTTACCGATATTACAGACATACATGAACTTGTTGTAAAGGAAGAAGGCAAGATAAAACTAAAAGATATTGCTGATATTCACTTTGGTGTAAAGGAACAGAAATCATATAGCCGGGTTAATGGAAAAGAGGCCGTAACCATACAATTAACCCGCGATGCCCAATCCAATATTATTGATTTAGCGGATAGTGTCATTGAAAAAATTGAGGATCTAAATAAAGAGCTAGAAAGTAAAGAAGTAAGTATCGTCGTCCAGTCTAATATGGCTGAAACCATGAAAACCAATATCGATCTCATTATCGAATTGGCACTTGTGGGGGGCATACTTGCCATTTTCATTCTTTGGATTTTCTTAAAGAATATCCGTTTGGTTGTGGCTATTGCTTTAGCCATTCCCATCTCGGTATATACGGCCTTTAACTTTTTCTATGCCTACGATATTAGCATCAATACCCTAACCCTTTTGGGTATGGCTCTGGCCATAGGAATGCTGCTCGACAATAGTATCGTCGTCCTCGAAAACATATACAGGCTGGCGGCCAAAAAAATAGATCCAGACACAGCCGTTATTCAGGGAACCAGAGAAGTTTGGCGCTCCATTTTCGCAGCAACACTAACAACCATTACCGTATTTTTGCCCTTCTTGTTCTCAACCAACTTCATGGTAGGACTAATGGGGAAACATATTGGTGTTTCCATTATTTCAACACTTTTGGTTTCATTGGTTGTGGCCTTGCTTTTAATTCCTATGATAACCCATTCCTTTCTCAAACGTAAGGGGAAGATAAGGGAAGTCAATTTTGAGAATATCTCTTACCACAATCGGCTTGTTCAGGTATATTTGGTTTTATTAAAGTCCTGCATGCGATTTCCGGGCAGAACCATTTTAGGGGCACTTGGCTTATTCTTTGTGACCCTCCTAATTAGTGTGGGTCTGAGTTTTATGTCGAAAAATGAAACAGAAACTAAAGAACTAACCCTTTATGTAACACTTCCTGGTGGAACAACGCTCAACAATACCGACCTTGTTATTCGTGAAGTTGAGAAGAACCTTGGATCACTTGAAGAAAAGAAAGATGTAACCAGCCAGGTATACGAAGAAGAAGCTGTCGTAACCATTTCTTTAATCGATGACTATCGTGAAAAACAAAACCTGACGGTTCCCGGAATCAAGAAAAATATTTTGGAGCGTGTTCGTGAAATACCCCGGGCTTCATTCAGTTGGGAACCACCTGCAAAAGCTCGTCACTTTGGTGGTGGCGGTGGCGATTTTGGTGGCGACAACCCCTTTATGAGTATGTTGGGCCTTGGGGTACAAAAAGAAAAGCTCGTTATCAAAGGTCAGGACTACGATAAAATGTTGGACCTGTCTGATGATATCCAATATTACGTGGAACAACTGTCATCCATCAAAAACGTGTCGGTTAAGGTACCCAACAAGCGCCCCGAAATGCTTCTTGAACTGGATAAGCAAATCATGGCGATCTACGATATTCCTGTCAATTCTGTTTTGTCTGAATTGAACTCCTTTCAGAAGGAATTCTCCAGTGGTGTTAAGTTCAAGCATGGTACAGATGAGTACGATATCATCATCAAAACACAGGGGGAAACAGAAAAAGAAACCCGAGATGCAAAAGACCTGAGAAGACTTAGAGTCAAAGGCAATCAAGGCGCTGAATTTGAGTTACAAAATATAAGTCATCTGAATTTTACCGATGGCTTATCCACCATTAAACGAACCAATCAGGAAAAACACCTGGAAGTTGAATATCAATTTATCGATGAAGTCAATGACGAAAAGGATCTTTTAACCGCAGCAAGGGTCGAGATAGATGAACTTGTGGAGCGTCTGAATCTACCTTCGGGCATTGCCCTTGAGGTAATACACGAGGAGGACATTTTAGGTGAATTCAGCTTTCTGTTTTTGATGGCTTTCATACTCATCTTTATGATTCTGGCTTCAGTATTCGAATCCTTTACCATGCCAATTGTCATGATGTTTTCGATTCCAATGGCAGCCATCGGATCCCTATTGGCACTTATCCTAACAGGTACATCACTTATCAATGCCAATGTGTTTACTGGCTTTATCATACTTCTGGGTATTGTGGTCAACAACGGCATTATCATGATTGACTATTCCAATGTGCTGCAAAAGCGTGGATATCGAGAATCCCGCGCCCTTATAATGGCTGGTTTAGCACGTATTCGCCCTATTCTGATTACAGCTATTACAACCATTATCGCCCTGATGCCATTGGCACTTGGAAGGGCTGAATATGTCACACAGATTGGTGTTCCTTTTGCCATCACCGTTATTGGTGGTTTAAGTTTAAGCACTGTTTTAACTTTGGTATTTATACCCACCGTTTATGCTGGCCTGCAAACCAGTCTCAAATGGCTGCGTAGTCAGAAAACATGGGTGAAAACCATACAATTTTCCCTTTGGATTTTAGGTACCTATTTTATCTACACCGAAGTGGATAGTAAGATTTGGCAAATTATTGATTTCCTTGTTTTACTACTATCTGTACCTGCTAGTATTTATTTTATATCGGCTAGTTTACGCAAAGCCAACGAAGAGCTTATTTCGCCTGAGGAGCCCTTGCATATTGAAATCAGAAACCTGGTAAAGATTTATGAATGGGATAACAGGTTTACCCGTGAATGGAAATCCGGACTTAAAATCAGAGAACGCCTTGGCTTAAAATTAGCCTACGAATCCTTAAGCGATTTTATCGCTTTGATTTGGCAGCTACCTCTGGTCGCTTTTATGGTCTTCTTTATTTTCGTTCATCTTCAGGACCAAGTCTGGATATTGATCCTTTCTATTCTTTTTCAGATCATCTTACTCACTTTTATTAAGCCTGTATTAGCTTATAGAGATCATTTGAAAAAGGAAGCCAAAAGCAAATGGATGCAGTATCTGATTTATACGATACAAAAAGCGGTTTACTGGTTCTTCCCACTTCTGGTACTCAACTTTGCTTATCAGCAATACGAATTGCTTGGTCTCTTAATTCCCGTTGGTATCATCTGGTATTTAGCCTTAACGATCAAGCTGTCATCTGACAAATTGTACCGTGAAAAAATCAATATCAATCGAATAAAAGGACGTTTTGGAGCCATTCGACGTAACTTCTATCGTTTTGTTCAAATCATTCCGATTATCGGCAAAAAGAAAGTGCCTTTCAAGGCGGTTAAAGGTGTATCTCTGAATATCGAAAATGGTATGTTTGGCTTATTAGGTCCCAATGGTGCCGGTAAGTCTACCCTTATGCGAATTATATGTGGTATACTGGAGCAGAGCTATGGTCAGATTACCATTAATGGCATCGATGTGCGTGAGAAACGTGAAGAACTTCAGGGTTTAATCGGTTATCTTCCACAGGAATTTGGCATGTACGAGAATATGAGTGCCTGGAATTTCCTAAACTATATGGGTATTATCAAGAAATTAAAAGATAATAAGGAAAGGCATGAACGCATTGAATATGTCCTGAATGCAGTGCATATGCTTGAGCATAAAGATGAAAAAATAGGTTCCTTTTCCGGTGGTATGAAACAGCGAATCGGTATTGCTCAAATTCTGCTTCACCTGCCAAGAATTTTAGTGGTTGATGAACCAACAGCCGGACTGGATCCTCGTGAAAGAATTCGATTCAGAAACCTTCTGGTAGAATTGAGTCAGGATCGAATTGTGATTTTCTCTACCCATATCATCGAAGATGTGGCCAGCTCGTGTAATCGGGTTGGAGTTGTGAAAAAGGGTGAACTTAAATATTTGGGTGAACCGGTTCATATGGCCAGTATTGCCAATGATAAGGTTTGGATGCTTAGCGTATCAAGTGAGGAATTTGAGAAGCTTAAAGCAGATCATGTCATCATTCACCATATGAGAGATGGAGATCAGATCAGGGTTCGTTGTCTGTCTGATGAGAATCCTGGTTACGAAGCCATAAACACGAAAGCCAATCTGGAAGATGCTTATCTCTGTCTTCTAAACGAGCGAGAAGATCAGAAAATGGAGATGATAAGTGAAGAAGGGGAAAAGGTTAAAGTATAAAGGAAGTAAAGGTTAATGGTAAGAAAGTGTAAAGGAAGAAAAGGATAAAGTTCCTCAACTGATAACCGACAACCGACAACCGATAACTGAAAGAATTAAGGACAAAGGGTAAAGGGGAGTTTCTCTTAAAGCTCTCTCAAAATATTATATTTATGAAAGGAATAGAACAAATAAAACTCATCCGCGATTTTATTCGCTACAATTTTAAGATCATATTTGCCAATAAGTTCATCTATTTTCTGATTGCAGCCTTTGCCTTCTTCCTTATGGTTTCCGGTATTATGCTTTTCACCAGTGCAAGTCCTGAAGAGTCCGATATTTTTGCCACACTCATTTTCCCGGGTATACTGATTCTGTTTTACCCCGTTATTTACAATATCCAATCGGATAAAGATACCCGTATGCTTGAGATTTTATTCGGCATACCCAATTATCGCTACAAAGTTTATCTGGTGCGTTTCATACTCAGCATATTACTATTGCTCCTTATCATGACACTAATGTCGTGGATCGTAGTATTCACCGTCATTCGCATTCCCGTTTTCAATATGGTTTACGAGCTGATGTATAGTTTAGTATTTCTGGCAAGCTTGGCTTTTTTATTTACCACCCTCATCAAAAATGCCAGCGGTGCGGCAGTGGTCATGGTCATTATTGGCTTGGTATTTCTAATTTTGGCAGAACCTCTGGAATCGAGCAAATGGAATATTTTCCTAAACCCCTTTGATGTTCCCAGCAATATGAGTTACGCCATTTGGCAAAATGTACTCTATCAAAACAGAATGATGTTGGTTGTGGGATCAGTCATTTCCATACTCTGGAGTTTAATTAATCTGCAAAAACGAGAGAAATTTGTTTAAATTCATAAAAATGGGAGGGGGAATTATATCAATTCTCCCTCCCATTTTTCTATTTTAATCCCAAACTAATCAGGTTTCAATACTACACGTTCATCTTACGAACATGTGCGCAAATGGCATCCATCTCTTTGGTAAATTCATTATAATCCAGCCCCAAACCATTGATATAGGCACTCCAGCCGGCCGTTGCCTTAGCATAGTGAACAGTTTCCTGAATTTCCTCATCAGTCGCACCATTCAGTTTGGCCATCACCGTATGAAAATAAACACAATAGCGACATTTGGTCACCGCCGAAATACCCAAACCAATCAATTCCCGCTGCTTACCATCGAGACTAGCCCCTTCGAGCTGTACCGTTTTAAAAAGGCTCCATTCCAATTCCAGACTGGCATCAGGAATCGACTTAAACATACTGGGAACAAGACCTAACATTTGTTCCATCTCCTCAAAAATCTTACTTCTCTCCATAATAATCCTCCCACATTTTTATAGACACAAAGTTACGCCATTCACTTGCCCATGTCAATACTTGGATACATTCTAAATAGAACAACAGTTCATCAATTTATCAGACACTTATCCAGGCCAGCTATCAAAGTCACTTTTCCGTTCATCAGTTCGTCTTTTTTGTTTACTAAGGCTGTATTGCATAGCGTAAGATTAGAACAATTAGGCAAATAAAGCATAGAACAAGTCGCTTATTTAGAATAGAAATACGATCTCACCGGCTAGAAAAGGCCAACAAAAAGCCCGGCAAAAATCAATTGCCGGGCCTTGTTTATAAAATTATTACAGCCTGATATTACTGAACGGCTACCTCTTTATTCCATCGGTTAATACCACCCTTAAGGTGAGCAGTACGATGGAAACCACTCTTTTGCAAATAACGTCTCACCTGCTTACTTCTGAAACCTAAATGACAAAAGACAATCAAATCCTTATCACGGGGTAAAGTCCCCATCTTCTCCGGAATTTGCCCCATCGGGATATGTATGGCATCCTTGATTCCCCCCTGAGCCAATTCGTGTGATTCACGAATATCAATAAGCAGAATATCGTCACGTTTTTCCATTTCGCTGACTAATTCCTGTGGTGTATAACTTGTTTTGGGAGCATTATTGTTTGAGAAAAATAACATAGTCTATCGTTTTTTAATGAAACACTTTTTTCAAGCCTCTTCGAATCTTTTCAATATCATTCCAGCTTGCTCTAACAAATATAAAAAAATATGCGTGTCTTAAAGCTTATATGAAGAAAAGATCAGGAGCTTCCCGACTTAAATTCTGTTAAAAATAAAGAAGTTGGTTCAAGTCAATCGAAACAAAATGGGCTAAAAAAAAAAATGATTCAAAAAAGGGAACACCACCTGAAAGCCCATAAACAAAGGTATTAAGTTAAAACAAACCAATTATATCAAACAGTATTTCAGAGTCTTAAATCCTGAAAACTACAAAACATAGTTGTATAACTAGATTTTATAGTTATATTTGAATCAAACATTTCCCATTATGAAGAAGCTAACACAAAAGGAAGAAGAAATCATGCAATTGTTTTGGGCTGAAGGTCCCATGTTTGTCAAAGATCTTCAAAAGAAGTATCCCGATCAAAAGCTGCATTACAATACCCTGTCGACTATGGTAAGGGCTTTAGAAGAAAAAGGCTTTATCTCGCATGAGAGCTTTGGTAAAACACATCGTTATTTTGCGGCCATTAGCGAAGCCGATTACCGCAAAAAAACCTTAGGTAATGTGGTTCAAAAATACTTCGACAATTCGTACCAGCGCGTGGTTTCTATGTTTGTTGAAGAAGAAAACCTATCGCTCGACGAGCTTAAAAAACTAATTCAAGACATTGAAAAAAATAAAGAAAGCTAATTATGCTCATCTTCATAAGCTATATGATAAAGGTTGGTATTAGTCTGGCATTCTTTTATGTGCTATACAAGCTATTGCTAAATAGGGATGCCAACCACAGGTACAAAAGAAGAACGCTTTTGCTATCGGTTTGTGCAGCCTTTGCAATGCCTTTATTGGCGCATATAATTCCAGCAAACGAAATCAGCTCTGCTCCCATTCAAAAAGTTCGGGAATTGATTGAAATACCTTTGCCAGCAGCAGCTGTTATCAGTCCAAATGAAAAACAAACACTAGCAGAGACATCTGAATCTAAACCAATAAACTGGACTGCACTAATCTACTGGAGCATTCTAAGTCTGCTTGTTATTCGGTTTTTTCTCTCCTACCATCGTATTTATAAATGGCTGAGAAAAGCCACTATAAAATCCTATAAAGATATCCTGTTGGCAATCGTTAAGGATAGCATACAGGCCTTCTCTTTTTACAAATACATCGTGCTTTCTAAAGCCGATTATCAGGAAAATAAAAAAGCAATTCTTCTACACGAAGAAGCACATATTAGGTTGCATCATTCATTTGATGTGATCCTAATCGAACTGGTTTGTTATTTGCAATGGTTCAATCCCTTTGCATGGTTACTTAAGAAGGAACTTAAACTGGTTCATGAATTTCAGGCCGATCAGGCCGTACTCAATACAGGCATCGATGCAACACAATATCAACTGTTGATTTTAGAAAAAGCTGTGGGCAAAAGACGTTTTGCTGCGGCCAATCATTTAAAACAAGGACCAATCTCTAAACGATTAAAAATGATGAAAAAGAAACAAATCAAAGGATGGGGCGTTGCAAAAGCTTTACTTTTTTTCCCTGCTGGGCTTTTACTTTTGCAGGCCTTTACACAGCCCGAAATCATAAAAAAAGTAAACGAACTACCACCTCTAATTACCCAAGCCGATAGTAGTCAAGTTTGGCTGAGTCATTGGACAGCAGAAAATCTGCCTCAAAGCAATCAAGTTGTAACTAAACTCGCAAATATGGCTGAGGTCGGAACTCAATCCTCTCAATCTCGAGTTAAAAAACGAAATGTTTTGCAAATCATGCAAAATAGGAAAGATGACCTATTGGCTAATGGACAGATTGTTCGTAAAGAAGATTTAAAGTCAATTGCACAAAGTTTTATTCAAGCAAACGATTATTGGGGCGGTGTAGGGCCCGAATCTGAAGAAATGAGTTTTGGCGGAAAAAATAAAGCTCAAATCAGTAAAGGTGTTATTGTGTACCAGTTCGATAGAGGAACGAGCAAGGAAGCCATAGATTTCACATTAAAAGCCATTGGAAAAGCTCACTTGCAAGTCAGAAAAGAAAAAGCAAGAAGCTTCTTCGACAAGGCTTATTTTGATCTAAAAGGATCGGAACGCAGCTTTATAGATAAAATTGTTCCAATTAGAATAGCATCACCTACTCCTAAAAATACCAGACATTCGTCAAATGTGCCTAAGAGAGTTTCACAAGCTTCTAGTCAAAACGCTTCGAGCTCGCCAATCGTAATACAAGTAACTAATGAGGATATTTTTCTGAACGGAAAAGTATGTGCTATAAACCAGCTGGCAGAAAAACTGAAACCCATTTTTGCTAAAAACCCAAATGCAGCTGTTAGCTTAAAGGCAGATAAGGAAACAAAAATGAGTATTATCACCGATGTGAAAGTAGAATTAAGAAAAGCTCATGTTAAGAAATTGACTTACTCAACATTTGCAAACCATATCATTAAAATAAAGGTCACAGAAGATGGCATATTCTTTAATGGTAAGCTTTGTTCTATTGATCAGTTACCCAATAGAATGAACCTGTTTTTAAAGAACAACCCCAATGCAAAAGTTCAATTAAATTCAAAAAAAGACATTGATAAGGAAATTCTGACCGTTTTGATAAAACAGTTACGATTAGCAGGGATCTCAACATTAAACTATTTAGTTGAAAAATCATAATTCATTTTCAAGTATGATAAAAAAACGAGTTCCAAATGGAACTCGTTTTTTATGAATTAGACCTTCAACACAATACGATACCTGGCCTTGCCTTTTTCCAAATGATCCAAAGCCTCATTCACTCTAGACATAGGAAACTCCTCTACGATAGGGTAAATATCGTGGCGAACACAAAATTCCAGCATCTTAAGGGTTAGAACAGGACTCCCCAATGGGCTTCCTGCAACTGATTTTTCACCCATTATAAGCGAAAAAGCAGGTATAGCCATGGGTTCTAAAACGGCTCCCACATTATGAAAGCGGCCTTGGGGCGCAAGTGCAGACAAATAAGCATTCCAGTCTAAAGTTACATTAGTCGTGTTCAGGATAAAATCCAAACTTCCAGCAATAGACTCCAACTCTTCGGGTACTCTGGAATTGATGATTTTGGTTGCTCCCATAGCAAGTATTTGTTCTTTTTTATCCGGATTAGAACTAAAGGCAATCACCTCACAGCCCCACTTATTCAGGAATTTTAAAGCCATATGCCCCAATCCTCCAATCCCAATCACACCAACTCGGTCTGTGGCTTTTACGCCTGCTAAAATAATAGGGTTAAATACAGTAATGCCACCACAAAGCAAAGGACCGGCTTTTTTCATGTCGATTCCCTTAGGTAAAGGTATAGCCCAGGACCAATGTCCTCTAACGTATTCAGCAAAGCCACCATGGCGCCTCACTATTGTTCCTTCCACCATATTACAAAGATGATGACTACCATCCATACACTGCTTACAGTGCATACAGGAAGCCGAATTCCAACCCAAACCAACCAAATCGCCTGGCTTAAGCGTTTCCACATGATGCCCCACAGCAGCAACCTCACCAACTATTTCATGTCCGGGAACAAAGGGATATTCCGTCATGCCCCATTCATTATTCAACATGCTTAAATCTGAATGACAAATACCACAATAATGAACTTTAATATCCACTTGATCGCACTTTAATTCAGGTAATTCATATTCAAAAGCTTTTAATTTCCCTCCTGCCTCACTCGCTGCATACGCCTTTACTTTTTCCATATCAAGCTATTTTTAATAATACTGATTTATCCAAATCACTTTAATACCAAGCCAATTAGGCTTAATAACTCAAGTCCACTTAATTTACCGAAAAAAGAAAGAGGATTAAAATATACTTGACGGGCTGAGCTTTTCCCTAAACGAATCGTATTTAATCATTAAATTATTTAACTGAAGTCTAAATCTGATTCTATGCTGTGATGAGATGAATATTAGTAACTTTTATGAGTGGAAAAAAACAGAATACGAAAAAGCCCATCCGTGAATTTCACAGATGGGCTTATTAAGTATTTTTTCCTCCTACCTATTGGGCAGGTTTCATCATTTTAATGACAAGAATTCGCAACACAGAATCGCTTTCGTTTCTCCAGCCATGTCCGAAATTTGCAGGACTTTCGATTAGGGTATTTGCTTCCACGTCTTTACTTTCATCGCCAATTTCCACAATTCCTTTTCCTTCCAAAACAACAAAACACACATTCATAGGTGCTCCATGCTTAGCTATCACATCACCTGGCTTCAAATTTAAATGAACCATCATCATTTGTTCATTCTGATAAAACTTCCTTGCTTCTACCCCATGACCGTTTATAAATGCTTCCGTTTCAAATATCTTTTTTATTTCCATGATCTATGTATTAAGCTGATTAGTACTCTCTCTTAAACAAAAGTCGACCTTTTCAAGTGAAAAAACAGTAACATATGTTACAGTGAGGAGATATTAGTGAAACTAAGCGATTTGCAGGCTACAGATGCTGATCACGAAGCTGCTCTACAAGGAATAGAATTACAGATTAAATCCTTTACTCATCATTATTTCAGCACTAAACCTGAAGCAAAAATCTTGGCAGATTTGACAGTATGAATCTTAATTGAAATTTGATAGCTTTACTCAAATCTTGTTCATCTCCAATATAAGATATCTGAGATAAAAACGATAAGGTGAGTATATACAACCCAATTAGCGATATACAGTCACCTTTTCAAAAGAAATAACATCCATATAGATGTGACACATACCTAAGCAGCAAAATGAAAAAAAATTTTCCCCCTACTATTAGAATGATAATCCTATCAATGATGCTGAGCCTATTCTCCTGTCAGCAGCAAGAAAAGTCCAAAACGGATGAGTCTCAGGCAAAGGTGAATAGAATCATAGAGAATTCTGTGGACAGAGATTTAGATGCCATCAGGAAAGATGGGGTACTCAAAGCTTTGGTCGTTTATAGCAGCACCAGTTATTTTCTTTACAAGGGGCAGGCCATGGGATTTGAATATGAGCTTCTGAAGCGACTTGCAGATCATCTTGATTTAAAACTGGAAATTATCGTATCCACTGATCTCGATTCCCAATTCGAGATATTAAACAGAGGAGATGTGGATTTAATTGCACATGGAATGGCCATCACCAATCAACGAAAGGAAGAAGTGGCTTTTACCGAATATTTATACCTGACCAAGCAGGTGCTTGTTCAGAAGAAACCCGACAATTATCGAAAGATTTCCTGGAGCACCTTGCAAAAGCAGCTTGTTCACGATCCAATTGAATTAATAGATGATACCGTATCGATAAGAAGAAATTCTAACTATTACGAGCGTTTGATTAGCCTATCAAATGAAATAGGAGGCCATATTGTCATTGATACCCTGAACAGTCAGCTATCAACCGATGAGATCATCAATATGGTGGCAGATGGGGAGATTAAGTATACGATAGCCGACGAAAACTTGGCCAAAATAAATGCCTCCTACAATCCTATTCTAAAAATTGATATTCCTGTTTCTTTTTCGCAGCGAATTGCATGGGTTACCCGCAAAAAATCCCCTAAGCTTCATGCCCTTATCAATAAATGGATAAAAGCAGAGAGAAAGGAAGCAACCAATTACGTTATTTACAATAAGTACTTTAAAAATAAACGAAACTTCAAGAGAAGAATCAAGAGTGACTACTACAGCCTGAATAATAATCAGATAAGTAAGTACGATGATCTGATAAAGAAATATGCAAAAAAAATTAATTGGGACTGGCGACTGCTTGCCGCACAAGTCTATCAGGAATCCAAATTTGATCCAGGAGCCAAATCATGGGCAGGTGCCAAGGGACTCATGCAAGTGATGCCTGCCACGGCAGAATCTTTAGGAATAAAAGACATTTCTGATCCTAGTGAAAGTATTCGAGGCGGTACGGATTATTTGGATCAACTATACAAACGATTTACTGATATTCCAGACCCTCAAAACAGACTTATATTTTCTTTGGCCTCCTATAATTGTGGATACAGTCACATAAGAGACGCCCAGCGTCTTGCAAAGGAAAATGATCTGGATCCTACCATCTGGTCGGAGCATGTGGAACAGATGGTTCTGGCTCTGAGTTTGCCTAAAAATTTCAACAAACCCTTTATAAAATATGGATATGTTCGAGGATCTGAACCCGTTAACTACGTCAAGCAGATCTTCGAACGTTATGAGCATTATAAGCAGTTTATTTCCTTAGAGGAATTTGATAAATCCCATAAGAAGAAGTCCTAACACGAGAATAAATCACTTAGCACAATCAAAACAATAAAAGGAAGAGTGCCTTAAAATATATCAAAAACAAAAAACCTCATTTGCGAAAACAAATGAGGTTTTAATTGAGGTCTCTGGCGGATTCGAACCGCCGTAGATGGTTTTGCAGACCACTGCCTAGCCACTCGGCCAAGAGACCCTTTTCTCCTTAAGAGCGATGCAAAGATAAGTAAATAAGAAAATACTTTGCAAGCTTTTTTAAGCTTTTCTATATTTTTTTTTCACGGGAATCTGCAGCTTAAAGAGAATCAAAAACTTATCGACTTAGGGTCAGGCTCACTTTCTCTATTTGCCCGCCCATAGGTGGGTTCATTTTCGAAACTTTAACGGTCGCCTTCTCCAATTCCGGGAATTTTGCGTAAAGCATATCCAGTAAACGTTGAGCCACATGTTCCAAAAGGTGAGATTTAATTTTAAACTCTTCCTGAATCATTTCGTAAGCTCGCTGATAATTGAGTGCATCAGTAATGGCATCGGTAGCGGCTGGTTTTTCAGCATTATACTCCATACGCACATATACGATAAACTTATTTCCCACCACCTGCTCTTCAACAAAACAGCCATGGTAGCCATAAAATTCCAATCCTTCTAGTTCTATAATTCCTTTCATACCTGTAATAATATTTCAGGGCGAATATAGGACAATTTTCGCTAAGCGGGATTCTAATTCCATCTATGATGCAAATTCATGAATGACTGACTGTTTTATTTAAGTGAAAATCTCTACTTTTGTCAGTTCGAACCCTTTATACCTTTTGTGCGTTAACAAATCACACATAATGGGTAAAAAGGCTAAGCAAGGCGAGATTTCAAAAAAATCTCAGGCAATACATTGTATCATCTAAAATAGAGTGAAGTATGGATAACAAGACTATGAATGACGAGAATACAAACGAAGGAAAATCTCTGAATTTTATCCAGCAGATCATCGAAGAAGATCTGAAAAACAATGTCAATGATGGTAGAGTACACACCCGATTCCCTCCGGAACCAAATGGTTACCTACACATTGGACATGCAAAAGCAATCTGCCTAAATTTCAGCCTTGCCCAACAATACCAGGGAAAATGTAACCTACGTTTCGACGACACCAACCCAGTAAAAGAAGATACTGAGTACGTTGATTCTATAATGGAAGATATAAAATGGCTAGGTTTTAAGTGGGATGGCGATCCTTACTACACTTCTGATTATTTTGAGCAGTTATACACTTGGGCTGTCAAATTAATTGAAGATGGTAAGGCTTACGTTGACGATCAGTCGGCTGCTCTTATTGCTGAGCAAAAAGGAACACCAACAGTTCCTGGAACTGAAAGTCCTTTCCGTAACCGTTCTGTTGAAGAAAATTTAGATCTATTTGCTCGAATGAGAGCCGGTGAATTTAAGGATGGTGAAAAAGTCTTGCGTGCCAAAATCGATATGGCATCACCAAACATGCACATGCGTGACCCGTTGATGTATCGTATTATGCATGCCCATCATCACCGTACAGGCGACGCCTGGTGTATCTACCCAATGTACGACTATGCTCATGGCGAGTCGGATTATTTGGAAGGTATCACTCACTCAATTTGTACACTTGAATTTGAAGTTCACCGTCCACTTTACGAGTGGTTTGTAACGAATATTACAGATACAGAATACCAGCCAAAGCAACGTGAATTTGCTCGTTTAAATTTGAGCTATACCGTAATGAGTAAGCGTAAGCTTCTGCAATTGGTAAACGAAAATCATGTATCGGGATGGGATGATCCACGAATGCCAACTATCTCAGGTTTGCGACGTAGAGGTTATACGCCTAACTCAATCAAGAACTTTGCCGATATCATTGGTGTGGCAAAGCGTAATAACGTGATTGATGTTTCGGTGTTGGAGCACTGTGTTCGTGAGGATTTGAACAAAACAGCACCTCGTGTGATGGCTGTTCTTAATCCGGTTAAACTGGTTTTAACCAACTACCCTGAAGGACAAGAAGAGTTCCTAAGCATCGAAAACAATCCGGAAGATCCTGAATCAGGTTCACGTGAAATTCCTTTCTCTAGAGAGCTCTATATCGAGTGTGAGGACTTTATGGAAGATGCGCCTAGAAAATTCTTTAGAATGACACCAGGTCGTGAAGTTCGTCTTAAGGCGGGTTATATTGTAATGTGTGAAAAAGCGGTGAAGGATGCTGATGGTAACATCACTGAAATTCACGCAACATATGACCCATTATCAAAATCAGGTAGTGGATCTGAGGAAAGTAAGCGTAAAGTAAAAGGAACACTTCATTGGGTGTCTGCTAAGCATGCGGCCAAAGCTGAAGTTAGAATTTACGATCGTTTATTTAACGATGAAGCACCAGATAGCCATAAGGACAAAGATTTCTTAGAATTCATCAACCCGAATTCTTTACAAATTCTTGACAATTGTTTCGTAGAACCAAGCTTGAAAGACTCTAAAGCTGAAGATCATTTCCAATTCCAGCGTTTGGGATATTTCTCAACTGACAAGGATAGCTCAGCTGATAAGTTGATCTTTAACCGTACCGTTTCTCTTAAAGATTCATGGGCTAAAGCGAAGAAAAAATAGAGATTTTACTCTCTCACTATATTTAAAATCCGGTCTTACGATCGGATTTTTTTTATTTTGTTGTCTCCCCTACCAAGAGAATCAGGAGGATCACGAACATATTAATTAATTTTACAACTGTGAGTAAATGTCCGAAGGACAGAAGGGTGTTTTTTATTTTTCCACTCAACCATTACACCCTATCGCCTACCGGCACTTTCCCTTTTAGGGTAAGACAGATTACTTAAAACGATAAAAGATCCTGACAATATCGTTTTATCTTTTAAAAATATATTTTGAGCGGGCTTTATCAGTCTACCGTTAGGCATGCTACAGTTTTAACTAAGAGAGCATACAAGGATCAGACTGACTTGATTTTTTGCATACTTTTTTATCTAAGAACCGAGCGTAGCGAGTTCATGAATACCCATTCAATTATAGATGAATAAAAAAGGATGAGCCCAGTGGCTATAGCGAAAAAAAAGGATCTCCGTAATGAAGATCCTTTCCTATATTATTGTTCTAATTGTTTATCCACATTTAGAGGTACCACATGACTGACAAATCAGACAACCTTCCTGATAAAGAATATGTTCTGAACCACAATCGGTACATGTCATACCCTTAGCTTTTGTACCATTCGGAATGTATTTCTTAAGTGAACGCTCAACACCATTTTTCCATGTATTGATATTTTCACTATCAAGCTGCAGACCTGAAATCAAATTCACAACTTGCTCAATTGGCATACCATGACGTAAGACCCCTGAGATCAATTTAGCGTAGTTCCAGAATTCCTTATCAAACTTGTACGATAGACCTTCGAAAGTCGTTTTAAAGCCACGTTTGTTGCTGTATTGGAAGTCATATCGTGTATTACCTTCCTCATCCTTACGCTTCAGAATAAATCCTTTGTTTACCGATTTTGGTAGCAATATACCTTCCTCATCATCCTGAATACCTGTAAAGATCTCGTAAGGTTTTCCTTTATAAAGACCAATAATAGCAATCCATTTTGTTTTATTATTTTGGAAACGAACAACCTCAGCCTCAAGCTCAGCAGGACGTTTTTCCGGAATATCTTTTCCTTCTTCTTCTTTCTTATCGTTAGCAATCAGTACACCTGAACGAGAACCATCACGATAAACAGTACAGCCTTTACATCCACTCTTCCAAGCTTCAACATAAAGATCGCCTACCAGCTCTTCAGATACATCAGATGGCAAGTTAACCGTTACACTAATCGAGTGGTCAATCCATTTCTGAACACGACCTTGCATACGTACTTTTTGCAACCAATCTACATCGTTCGATGTTGCATTATGGTAAGGTGATCGTTTTACTAATTCGTCAACTTCTTCATCGGTAAAGTGTTTTGCTGTTTCAATACCGTTAGCTTCCATCCAAGTCACAAACTTGTGGTGGAATACAACAAATTCTTCCCAAGAGTCCCCAACTTCATCCGTAAAGTCAATACGAACATCTTTATCGTTTGGATTCACTTTTCTACGACGCTTATATACTGGCATAAATACAGGCTCGATTCCCGATGTTGTTTGTGTCATCAAGCTGGTTGTACCCGTTGGAGCAATGGTTAAACAGGCAATATTACGACGACCATATTTCACCATATCCTCATACATATCAGGAGCAGCCTCCTTCAAACGTAGAATAAATGGATTCTTGCTTTCTCTTTTAGCATCAAAAATCTTAAATGAACCACGATCTTTAGCCAAATAAACCGACGCACGGTATGCCTCTATAGCAATCACCTTATGAACTTCTTCAGAGAAATCTGTAGCAGCCTCAGTTCCATATTGCAAGCCCATAGCTGCAACCATATCACCTTCAGCTGTAATACCAACACCTGTACGTCTTCCTTCTTCAGCTTTCGTTCTGATATTATGCCACAAGTTGCGCTCTACACGTTTCACTTCAGCCTCTTCAGGATCAGATTCAATCTTTTCAATAATAGCATCAATCTTTTCTAGCTCAAGATCAATAATATCATCCATAATACGCTGTGCCATTCCAACATGTTTCTTAAACAAATCGAAATTAAATTTTGCCTGAGGCGTGAATGGATTTTCTACATAACTATATAGGTTGATAGCCAATAAACGACAAGAATCATATGGACACAATGGAATCTCTCCACAAGGATTAGTCGAAACCGTGCGGTAACCTAGATCTGCATAACAGTCAGGCACCGACTCTTTTTCAATGGTATCCCAGAATAAAATACCTGGTTCTGCCGATTTCCATGCATTATGAACGATTTTCTTCCACAATTTATCAGCATCAATATCTTTTGTATAAGTTGGATTATCCGAATTAATCGGATATTGCTGCGTGTATTTTTTACCAGCAAGAACTGCTTCCATAAAACCATCAAGGATTTTAACTGAAACATTAGCACCTGTCACTTTACCTTGCTCCATCTTCGCATCGATAAATTCTTCTGAATCTGGATGCTTAACAGAAACACTTAGCATTAGCGCACCACGACGACCATCCTGAGCCACCTCACGAGTAGAATTCGAATAACGCTCCATAAAAGGAACAATACCTGTGGATGTTAGAGCCGAGTTCTTAACCGGAGACCCCTTTGGACGGATATGTGACAAATCATGACCAACACCACCACGACGTTTCATTAATTGAACTTGTTCCTGATCAATTTTCATGATGCCACCGTAAGAGTCAGACTCTCCATTATTACCAATCACAAAACAGTTAGACAAAGAAGCAATCTGGAATTTATTTCCAATACCCGACATAGGGCTTCCTTGAGGAACGATGTATTTAAAATCTTTTAATACATCAAAAATTTCGTCTTCAGACAAAGGATTAGCATACTTTTGCTCAACACGAGAAATTTCACTTGCGATACGACGGTGCATATCATTTGGTGTTCTCTCATAGATATTACCAAAAGAATCCTTCAAGGCATATTTGTTCAACCAAACACGTGCAGCTAATTCATCACCTCTAAAATATTCCAGAGAGGCCTGAAAGGCATCTTCTGAATCAAAAGTTTGTTGCTTAACCATCGGCTCTAGTTTCTTGTCTTTAACTGTCATGATCAATATTAATTGTAGATTTATTTCACAGCACATTTTACATAAAATGGTAAAAGTTCTATTTTTTCTCCATTTTTATTTTCTGATATGCAATTTAGCTATCGTTTTTCAAACCAACAATACCAATCTGAAAAAACAAAGGAAAGTTATCCACAATCTACTGTTAATAAGCTCACCATTAACATGTTGAGATTTACAGAAAACTAAAAAGTTTTCCAAAAAGAAAACATCTAGATAATAATATACGTTCCGAACGTATTGAAAATAGAGACATTCGGAGCAAATCGTACTAAAATTCTATTTAAAATAAGATTATGGATTATAAAATCTCACTAACTTGCTGAGATCGTGAAGAAAAATACCTTTAGCTTAAACTAAAGCTTTATTATGCGAAGAATTTCGTCCGTAGCACCTCTCATCTTATCGACGTAATTTTTCGACAAGTCACCAGATTTTTTCCTCAAATCAAGATCATCATGATGAGAATCGAGAAGGCTATTTAACTCTAATGAATTTTCATATGTAAAGGCACCACCCAGAGCAAGTAGATCTTTTGCCTCTTTAAATTTATGGTAATTTGGTCCAAAAATAACGGGCAAACCATAGCAGGCAGCTTCGAGAGTATTATGAATACCACGACCAAACCCCCCACCTATATAAGATATATCACCATATCTATACAGCGAAGATAACACTCCGATACAATCAACAATCAAAACTTCGGCAGCATCTATTTCAGCTTTTGTTGCCTTGGTAAATCGCACGTATGGCTTCTGAATATCACTTATAATATTCTTGATGTGACTCTCATCAACCTCGTGAGCAGCGATAATATATTTATAATTGTTATCAGAGGCATTAATGTACTTGATGATATTTTCCTCATCCTTTGGCCAGGTACTACCAGCAATCATAACAGGTCGATTTTGAGCAAAATCTTCAAGTTGAGGTAATACTTTCGCTTGCTTAGCAATGGAATAAACACGATCGAAACGGGTATCCCCTGCCAGACTCACATTTTCAAATCCAATTCCTTTTAGCAATTCAATAGATTCCTCATTCTGAACAAAGAAATGAGTGAAAGCCTTTAGAATTTCTCGGTACAAACCTCCCCATGGCTTGAAGAACATTTGGTTGGAGCGAAATATAGTTGAAAAGATATAAGTGGGGACATTCTTTTTTCTCAGCTGATTTAGATAATGATACCAGAACTCATATTTAATGAAGAAGACCATTTTAGGATCTATCAGTCGAATAAATTCCTTTGCATTTCGCTTCGTATCTGTCGGCAAATAAAAAACGTAATCAACACCTTCATAGTTTTTACGAATCTCATAGCCTGATGGTGAAAAGAAGGTCAACACTATTTTATAATCTGGGTATTTTGCCTTGAATGCTTCAATCACAGGTCTCCCTTGTTCAAACTCTCCCAATGATGCCGAATGAAACCAAACCAAATTTGTTTCACCTTTTACAGAATCCTCAATCTTTTTAAGAATACCTTTACGTCCCTTAACCCATTGTTGAGCTTTAGGATTAAATAAAGATGCAATTCTAACTAATAATGTATAGAAAAAGATGGATAGATTATAAAACAGAATCATTGGTTAAGCAATTTAGAAGCTAATAAATCGTTTTGAATGTAAACGAAATCTTATTTATTAAACAAATCAGGATAATATTGATCGCTAGGGATTAATTACCTGTTTCTCTCTGCAAAACTAAACATTTTTAATGTCCATCTGTCTACCCTAAAAAAATTATGCCCAATTTAGTACGTTAAATCAAATATATTAAGCCTATAATCTCTTTAATACCCAAGTCTTGAAACAAATTCTGACCTTTTGCTTTTTACTCATTCTTTGTGCAGCCAGTTATGCCCAAAGTTCAAGCAATATCAGAACCCGGGAAATTAATATCACAAAAGATAGTATCCAACTTGACTCTCTGTTGATTTTACCCGCAACAATAAAACTACAAGTTGCAAACACATTATTAGACAGTACCTACTACCATCTCAATCTAGCCAAAGGTCTCTTTATTCCCAAAGCAAAACTAAAAACCATAGGAACTAAGGCAATAATAAGCTACCGGGTATTCAATTACAAAGTTTCCCAAGTCTTATATAAACATCACACAACTGAAATCAACCAACCCGATGTATTAAGAGGTAAACGATACGTCTTAGCTCAAAATAAAAGAACACAAGGCAACAATTTTAGCTCTCAACTAAACAAACAAGGAAGCTACACCCGTGGCTTATCGTTAGGGAATAATCAGGATGTGGTTAGCAATTCCAATCTCAACCTTCAGTTATCGGGTCAACTGAGCGAGAACGTCAGCATACTAGCAGCCATCACCGATGACAACATTCCCATTCAACCCGATGGCAACACGCAACAGATTCAAGATTTCGATCGCATTTTCATCAAGCTATTCAACGAAAAACATGAGCTTACTTTGGGTGATTATGAAATTGAAAACTCACAAAAATCGCACTTCCTTCGATTTAGAAAAAAAGTACAAGGGGGTCAATACATGGGACTTGTTGCTGAAGGAAAGAAAACAAAAATTCACACCCAGACCAGTGCTTCCATTGCCAAAGGAAAATTCAATAGAATGGAAATTCAAGGTATAGAAGGCAATCAGGGGCCGTACCGCTTATTTGGTAAAAACAACGAAACCTATATCATTATTCTTGCTGGTTCAGAAAAAATATACAAGAATGGTCAACTTCTCATACGAGGAGAAAATAAAGATTATACAATCAATTACAACACGGCCGAACTTAGTTTCAACACCAGTCAACCCATCAATAGAAACTCTAGAATTATTGCTGAATTTGAATATTCCGAAGACAATTATTCCAGATATCTGATTTACAACAGCACCGAAATAAAAGGTGAAAAGGCCAGCTTTCAATTCAATTTTTACAATGAACAGGATAATAAAAACAACACCGTCAGTCAAAATTTGAATAATGAACAGAAACTCCTACTAAGTCAGTTAGGAGACAACCTTCAGGCTGCCACAACTCCACAGGTTCAACTCGTAGAATACACAAATGATCTCGTTTTATATAAAAAACTTGTTCAAGAAATTGACGGCGTAGATTTTGAGACCTATGTCCGTTCAACCAATCCCAATGATGCTGTTTATAAAATCCGGTTTTCTTTTGTAGGTGATAATAAAGGAAACTACAAGCAAATCGAATCCTCAGCAAACGGTCGTGTTTATGAATGGGTAGCTCCCATCAATTCAATCCCTCAGGGCAATTTCTCCATTAACTCACAATTAATAGCACCTGAAAAGCATCAAATAATAAGCCTGGGTGGTCAATTCAAACATTCAGAGCGAGCTCAAAGTCAATTTGAACTTGCCTTAAGCAATAAAGATCTCAACACATTTTCCTCCATTGATGATGGTAATAATAAAGCATTAGCTTTTAGTTTTGAGAGTAATAGAAAAACCTTTTTGAAGGACACCAACCAACGACTCATCAACTCAATCTCTTACAACTACATCGGTGATAAGTTTCAAGAGATTGAAAAATTTCGTTCACCAGAGTTCAATAGAGATTGGAATATTCAGGAACAAACAAGACAGAGTGGAGAACATTTTATCGAAATTAAAAACACTTATCAGGATAAAACCAGTCATTTTTCCTACGACATTTCTGCACTAAATCAGGCATCGCAATTTAAAGGATTACGTCAGAATGCTAGTGTACAATATCAAAAAAATCGATTTGAGTTAAATTGGAATGCGAACCTATTGACAAGCCAACAAAATCAATCAGAGACTAAGTTCTTCCGAAATAATATAGCTGCTATTTATAAGCTAAAATCTCTAAACATTGGTTTAGAACAACAGAGTGAAAATAATCAATGGAAAGAGAAAATCACTCGCAATTTACTAACAAATAGCTTTGCCAATAAAACTTACAAGGCCTACATTAAAAGCAGTGAAACAAGCCAGAATCAATTTAAACTATTCTATCAGTATCGGAAGGACTTATTGCCTTGGGAAAACAAAATGAGTTCCCACAGTGAATCAGAGGATATTGGCTTTATTCTATGGCTAAAAAAGAACAAGAAAAATCAATTAAAACTCAGCAGTAATTATCGAAAACTTCGCATTCTAAACCATAATATCAGTGATGAAAAACCTGAAGAAAACTTCCTGGGAAAATTAGAACATCGCTCAAAAATTTTAAAAGGCCTGATCAGGACATCAACCTATTACGAATTGGGTTCCGGACTGGAAGCTGATCGCATCTACTCTTACCTGGAGGTGAATGCGGGACAGGGTGTTTATAAATGGACCGATTACAATAAGAATGAAATCAAAGAGATAAATGAATTTGAAATTGCTAGCTTTAAAGATGAAGCCAATTACATTCGTATTTCCAGCATCACGACCAACTACAAAAAAGTATACACCAGCGAATACAGACAAAGCATTAATTTGCAGCTGAAGCGTCTTAAAGGGAGTTCTAAGCTTATTAAGTTTGCCTCTGCATTGAGTAATCGCTTTTCATATCGAATCGCTAAAAAGAGTACCGATAATGATTTCAACCTTTACGGTAATCCCTTTTCGTCAACCAATAATAGTCACATCATCAATCTAAGTTCTTCTATTCTGAATACACTTACATTTCATCCGAAGAAATCCAAGATGACATATGACTATATCTATTTAAACAATAAAAACAAACTTCTTTTGAACAATGGATTTGAACGAAATCAACTAAGTCAGAATGGCATAAGATTGATTTGGAGAAAGCAAGATTGGCAAATTAGTAACCGGATTGACAAAGGGAACAAAACACGTGGAAGTGACGTGTATTCAAGCAAAGATTATAAATTGAACTATCTTAAAAATGAATTAAAACTCAAATATCAAGTGGGACGAAATTTTCAACTGGAATTGGAATACCTCTTCAAGAATAAAGATAACAAACTGAATATTGAAAAGTTAGAATCTCACGATATAGGAATAGAAGCACAATTTTCTCCAGGAGAAAAGAAAAGCTTTAACACTTCAATTCATTATCTGAACCTCACTTATAATAGCGACAGTAACAGCTCCATAGCCTACGAAATGCTTGAGGGTTATCTACCAGGAAACAACATGACATGGAGCCTGAATTACCAACAACAATTATCAAAAACATTTCAAATGAATATCAATTACAGAGGTAGACAAGCCGAGAAAAATGCAGCTGTGCATGTGGGAACTGTTGAATTAAGAGCATTTTTCTAAAAATAATTCTTTTCAATAAATAAGTATTATTCAACCGACTGTTACTTGATAAAGAAACTTCAACTCAATGATTCATTGAATGATGAGAATTCCTGTGAAATAATAACATGATTCCCAAATATTTTTCAAGCTACCTTTATTACCCAGAGATTACCGATATTCTTAAAAAAAAAGTATGAATTACCTTGCTTTAGTTTAAAAAGGGCGTATCTTTGCAATCGCAAATAAGAAAGATACCAATCTAAAGATATATTGCGGGGTGGAGCAGTTGGTAGCTCGTTGGGCTCATAACCCAAAGGTCATCAGTTCGAGTCTGGTCCCCGCTACTTAGAAATCCTTTGAGATTTCATCTTTCGACGAAAACATATTGAAAATATATTGCGGGGTGGAGCAGTTGGTAGCTCGTTGGGCTCATAACCCAAAGGTCATCAGTTCGAGTCTGGTCCCCGCTACTTAGAAATCCTTTGAGATTTCATCTTTCGACGAAAACATATTGAAAATATATTGCGGGGTGGAGCAGTTGGTAGCTCGTTGGGCTCATAACCCAAAGGTCATCAGTTCGAGTCTGGTCCCCGCTACTCGAGAGAAGCTCTTAACGAAAGTTAAGAGCTTTTTTTGTACCCGATGTTTTCAAAAATAAATAGAATAAAGTTGGGCTCATATCCGCCTCAGGCAGACAACAGTTCGAGTCTGCCCTGCTACTTGGAAAGGCTTCTAACACTAGTTAGCAGTTTTTTTTGTGTCCTAAATCCTCAACACTTTTACCCCTATCTCATAAACTCCTCAAAAAAAATGATTTGGCTACATTCATTTTTTCTTTTACCTTGAGAAAAGTGAGTTTAATAACTCATAATTAGTCGTTCACATTACAATCATTCTAAATCTACCCCTATGAAAAAGTTAATTTTATTTCTGTTTTTATTGGTTCCATTTTTAGGGCAATCTCAAGACATTGAACAATTTCTCTTATCTGGTACCGAGGATGCCTCTAAACTAACTGAAAACTATGTGAACCCAGTAGCCAAAGGCTTTATGTATGGCTTAAATAGTGGTTGGTACACAACTGCCCGAACACATAAGAAATTGGGTTTCGACATTACATTTGTTGCTAATTTAGCACAAGTGCCAAGCAAAGACGAAGCTTTTAACTTTGTAGCTTCTGACTACAAAAATTTAAGCCTGGCAAGTGGGCCCAATAAGATTCAAACTTTATTTGGAGGCGAAAATACCACAGTACTTCAAGCTAAAATTGAAACTGATGATGGCTCTTTTGATCTTGCCAATTTTAATATGCCCGATGGAATTGGTGATGACTTACCCATGAATGCAGTGCCTTCAGTAACCTTACAGGTAGGTGTTGGTATTCCAGTAATAGATGCTGATTTAAAACTTAGATATTTACCAAAAGTTGGAACCTCAGATCTGGAAGTGGGAATGTTTGGTCTTGGAATTCAGAAGAGTTTTAGTAAAATGCTAAAGATTGATAAAACACCTTTCGATATTTCTGGACTAGTAGCCTTCACCAAGCTAAGTGCCGAATACGACATCCAGGGAGATTCCGATTTTGATGGATCAGGACAAATGATGGAATTCTCCACAAACGCAATAACTTTTCAAGCCATTGCATCTGTTAATTTAAAGCTAATCGAATTTTACGGAGCTTTAGGGTACAATAAAGCTAAAATGGATGTTGATATTAAAGGAACCTACGAAGTAGAATACACAGAGGTTAATTCAGGAATGACAGTCGTAAAGGAAACATTAACCGATCCTATTTCTGTTGATTTTGACGCCAGTGGTGTGAGAGCAACGCTTGGTACACGACTAAATCTAGGATTCTTTAAGATTTTCGCAGATTACACTGTTCAGGAGTATAATACAATTACAGGAGGTATTGCATTTAGCTTTAGATAAAATATAAATTCTTTTCAATCCATTTAGAGAGTGTTCTTCCATAGAACATTCTCTTTTTTATTGCAATAAATGATTTTGAACAAAACAGTATAAAAAATAAAAGCAGCTACACATGGTGTAACTGCTTTTATTGGGGGTGGGCCCACTTGCTCCGAAGTATCGGAGTGAACCAAGACCTTATACGTTTTTCACTAACCAATCTACTTTTTCAGAATTAGAAACTAAAGAAGCAGTGTATTTTTTACTTTTCATCTTTTTTATGAATGCCTCTATTCTTCTTGCCTGATAAACAGATTCACATTTAATAGTACACACAAGTTCCCAATCAATTGCTTTTGCGGTAAACTTCTTGTTTCCATAGTACTTTCGAAGGTGTAATTCTAACCTTTCGGTTGGCTTCAACTCTGTAGAACCATAATAATATCGGTCTAATGTTTTGCTATGTAAAATATAACAGTATGCCATAAATAACCTTTTTATAGTTCTGAAGATACGGTATTTTAAACTGAAAGTCGTTGGAAATAAAAAAAGCAGCTACACATCGTGTAACTGCTTTTATTGGGGGTGGGCCCACTTGGGCTTGAACCAAGGACCCCCTGATTATGAGTCAGGTGCTCTAACCAGCTGAGCTATAGGCCCGACGAAAACAAGACGGTAAAAGTATTTTATTACCTTTGTTTTGCGACTGCAATGTTACATATTTGCATTGAATTATTCAAAATTATTACGAAAAAAATATGCCTAATTTTTCATCAATTCCAAATATAGTCTTCGATTTAGGTGGAGTACTACTCAATATAAACCCCGAAAATTCTGTTAATCAATTTAAAGCAATTGGACTGAGTGACACAAATAGAATTCAGCATGAATATCGCGAAAATGGTTTGTTCGATCGCCTTGAAAAAGGCTTGCTAAGTCCTGAAGCTTTCCGAGATGAGATTCGTAAATATATCGATGCCAAAGTCAGTGACCAACAAATTGATCATGCCTGGAATGCCATGTTACTAGATTTCCCCTATGAAAGGTTAGTTTTGCTACAAAGACTCAAAAAAACACATAAAGTCTATTTGCTAAGCAATACCAATATCATTCATTGGGAGTGTTATACAAAACTTATAAAAGAAACGCATGGTGTTGAACTTTCAGATTGTTTTGAAAGGGATTACTATTCTCATGATATGGGACTGCGCAAGCCTGACACCAGCATATACAACGAGCTTTTAAGGATTGAAAACCTTAAAGCAGAAGAGACTTTATTTATCGATGATATGTACTCCAATATTGAAGCTGCACGAGCTGTAGGTATGATTGCTCATCACCTCGATTTGGAAAATGGAGAAGATGTTTTAGATCTCTTTGCGAAGAATTAAATTGAAGCTATTCTTTGATAAATTCCCCAATAGTATTATCGTAATTCACGTAATATTTCCCTGGTATCAAATCATCGAATCTTACTTCTTTTCCAAAACCATCAAAAATAAGATTACCAAATAAATCATAAATCTCAAATTGAGTCGGAGCTGAAAATCTCAGCTTCGATGTCACTTTTTTATTCACTAATGTGACCGGTTTAATTCTCGACTTGTATTGAATCGTATCCGAATAGTTGTCCTTTTCGGTATAATCGACTTGATGAATTCGAAACATATTCTCACCAGAATGAATCGGGACTTTTATCCTATAATAGTTAACTCCATAAGTTCCTACACCTCTCAATTGACCAACAGTAATCCATTTATTCCAACGAAATTGCTGAACATTAAAGGGAAGTGATCCCATTTCATTTGAACACTTCCAATTCAGAAATTGATCTTTATCTATAGATGCCTTTTTCATCTTAAAAGAACTGACTGCTTGTATGGCCTCCATATTAATCATAGAAGGTACAATGGAATCTTTATACCTGATACAAAATCGTAAATCTTCACCAAGTTTAAACCCCATATTTGCCAAATCGATTTCGAAAGCACTCGATTCGATATCTTCAGAATATACTTTGTCGTTAATAGAAATAGATTCAATCGTAAAGCAATCTTCTGTTTTAGCAAAAGGGTTCATAATATAGATATTCGCCCCTGTGAAAACACCTTTGATATTGAGTTCCTGAGACGATGCTATACCAGATATAAATAGAAAAATAACAAGTAAAAATCTGAAATTCATATTCTTTAGTACTGTTTCTTTAAATTAATTCCATTTCAATATTCGAATTTTAAATGATCCTTTTAAATTCAAATATTAAATTCAAGATAAGAAAATTAGATCTATGAATAGCCAATTCAAAATACTTATTTTACATATTGCTATTTAGCATCCACCCAATCACCATTTTCCTTGATGATTTGAATCAATTCATCAATAGCCTCTTCACTCAAAATATTCTTTTTTATCAGCTCCTGAGATTTGTATAGTGACACTCTTCCAGCACCAGCTCCCACATAGCCATAGTCAACATCTCCCATCTCGCCTGGGCCATTTACAATACATCCCATAACACCTATTTTAAGGTGAGACAAGTGTGCAAACTTCTGTTTCACTTCAGTCACAACATCTTGCAGCTTAAATAAGGTACGGCCACATCCTGGACATGAGATAAATTCAGTTTTGGATGTACGAACACGAGCGGCTTGTAAAATACCAAAAGCGGCTGCATTAACATCCTCTCGGGCAATTGTTCCAATATTGTTCAAGCAAATACCATTCCCCAATCCATCTATGAATAAAGAACCCAAATCGCAAGCTGATTTCAATTGCAAATCTTCCAAGCTATCTTCATTAAATAGACGGTTGAACACAATTGGCGCCTTACAATTGAACTGGATCAATTTAAACACAAAAGCACGTTGCTCAGCGAAAGCATTTTGATGCTTCGATTGGCAAATAAGAACCGCCTTTGGATTGGCTTGAAGCTTATTAATAAATTCTTCTGTTAGATCAGTATACTCACAGCTTATAAAATGAATCTCTGAGCCAAAAGAACGTAAGTCGTCATGAAGAAAAACTTCGGCAGAGAATAATGGGTAAACCATTTCTGAATACTGAAGCGCATCTTCCCAGCATACGGAATCAACAATCAATCCCAGCTCTTTCGGGAAATCTCTAATTGAAGGATCAAAACCATTCGTATAGATATAATCAGCAGCCAAGTCACCTTTCTCCCACTCTAAACTTTGCATGTTCATCTTATAGCCGATTTGTTCCGGGAAATCGCTACTAAAATGTTTCTCCAGACTACAATCAGCAATAACAACAGCCTGTTTTCTGCCTCCAATATTAGCCACTTCCAGAGATGAACGCTTATAAAAATCACATAAGTTAATACCAGAGTTAATTGGGGATTCAATAGGATCATGTCCTTCTTTCTCTAAAATATAATTCACCATCTTCTGGCCAACTGGTGACTCAACTTCCGGATCCTCTGTCAGGGAAATTCGGATGGTATCGCCCAAACCGTCATTCAGCAAAGCACCCGTTCCAACGGCCGATTTAATGCGCCCGTCTTCTCCTTCACCAGCCTCGGTTACACCCAGGTGCAATGGAAAGTAAAGCTCCTCCTTATTCATTTCACTCACCAGCAAACGAACGGTTTTCACCATCATCACTGTATTGCTCGATTTGATAGAAATCGCAACATCATTAAACCTCTCCTCTTTACAAATACGAAGAAACTCAAGCGTTGCTTCAACCATACCACGTGGTGTATCGCCGTAGCGAGACATAATACGATCGGACAAGGAACCGTGATTGGTTCCGATACGGATCGCTGTCTTATTTTCTTTACAAATATTAATCAGAGGAATAAACTTAGTACGAATCTTCGCCAAGCCTTCCTGATACATTTCTTCTGTGTATTCAGATCCATCCAAATCGGCTTTTTTATCCACAAAATTACCTGGATTCACACGAATTTTATCCACATACTGAGCCGCAATAGTTGCTGCTTCGGGATTAAAATGAATATCGGCAACCAAAGGTGTTTCGTAGCCTTTCTCTAACAAACTCGCTTTAATGAATTTTAAATTCTCTGCTTCCTTTTTCCCCTGTGTGGTTAATCGCACGTACTCTGCCCCGGACTCAATCATCCTGATAGCTTGCTCTACGCTACCAGCAACATCATTGGTATCGGTATTGGTCATCGATTGTACACGAATAGGATGCTGATTGCCCAGTGGCGTCTTTCCTATTTTCGTTTCCGATGATAATCGGCGAGAATAGTTAAATAAATCTTTGCAAAAAGTATTGAGCTTTGAAATAGTCATGAACCTGATATTATATACAGCTATTCGTTTTGTTCCTTACTGAGTATGCAAAGCCCAGGGAACTCGAAGCTGACGAAAATTAGAGATTAAATAATCCTAAGTGATTTTAATTGATCTACAAATGTAAGCTATAAATTCTTAAATTTGAATTTCAATTGATAAGGGAACAAGGAGAAACACAATCATGTCGATACAAGTTAAAGAAGTCAGTAAGTTCTACGGAAAACAAAAAGCATTAGATCAGCTAAGTTTTGAAATTTCAGATGCTGAAGTTGTTGGCTTTCTTGGACCCAATGGAGCAGGAAAATCTACTATGATGAAAATTATCACCGGTTTTCTACCTCAAAGCTCTGGCGATGTCTTTGTAAATGGATTGAATGTGATGGAGCATTCACTGGAAGTTCGTAAGCAGATTGGTTATCTACCTGAACACAATCCTCTTTATCTGGACCTGTATGTTAAAGAGTATTTGGAATATGTTGCCGGTATCTACAAGCTGGGTAAAAACAAGAAAAAAAGAGTTGACGAAATGATTGAACTCACAGGCTTAGGCCTGGAGCAAAAGAAAAAAATCGGTGCCCTATCAAAAGGTTATCGACAACGAGTTGGCTTGGCTCAAGCGCTTATTCACGATCCTAAGGTTTTAATTCTGGATGAACCAACAACGGGACTCGATCCCAATCAACTAATCGAGGTGCGTCAGCTTATTCAGAATATTGGGAAAGAAAAAACCGTGATGCTTTCAACCCATATCATGCAGGAAGTTGAAGCCATCTGTGAGCGTGTGCTTATTATCAATAAGGGGCAGTTGGTGGCCGATCAGGCTTCGAACAGTATTCATAACATTAGGGAGTCTCATATTTTCGACTTACAATTTACCTGCTCAGTTCCTCAAGCATTTTTCCAAGCCATTTCTGGCATATCTCATATCGAGGTTTTAGCTGATAATCGCTATCAGGTATCGGCTAAGCATGATGTACGTGAGCAAATTTTCCAAATGGCGGTTAGCAATGACTTGGTGCTTATAGAGATGAAATCTCAGGACAGGAATTTGGAATCTATATTCCATGAATTGACTCGATAATCCTTCTTTATTTTAGGCACCCTTTGGTCTGCCGACACTTTCCCTTTTAGGGAAAGACTCATAGATGAAACTTCTAAATTAAATTCAACTTTGGGTTTTATTTTCTCCCTTGGTAGGGGAGATCCCGTCAGGGAGAGGGGTGTATTGAAAAATAATGATTTTGAAGTTGCAACAAACACCACCCCTCCTCTAAATTAAGGAGGGGAATTTAATCACTATAAAATAGATTACGCAGTCGGTAAAGTGAAAAATTAAAGAGATTTTAGTCTTTTTTAACCTAAGTCCTTTATATTCTTAATCAGAAGCAATCTGCATAAGCTTGTTTGTTTCCAAAACTTTGCTTTCCTTTGCATCGAATTAAGTGGAAAGATTTGGCTGCTTGCGACCACAGAAAAAAATGCTAAAAAGAGTAATACTTACCCTATTTCATTTTCTGTACATTGTACAACCAATACTTTCCCGTATTTTTTATTAATAGATTGTTAGATCTGAAGTTCTAGATTTATGATTACAGTATATCCTGTTTCAAATCTAAATTCTTAAATCTCACATCTCAAATTTAAATTATGGGATATTTATTTACATCTGAATCTGTTTCAGAGGGACATCCAGATAAAGTTGCTGATCAAATTTCAGATGCTTTATTGGACAAATTTTTAGCTTTCGATCCTAACTCGAAAGTGGCTTGCGAAACTATGGTAACAACCGGACAGGTTGTATTAGCAGGTGAAGTAAAAACAAAAACTTATATCGATGCTCAGGAAGTTGCTCGTCAGGTCATTAACCGTATTGGTTATACCAAAAGCGAGTACCAATTCGATGGTACATCTTGTGGTGTACTAACGGCTATTCATGAGCAATCAGACGATATTAACCGTGGTGTAGATCGTGAAGATCCTATGAGCCAGGGTGCCGGTGACCAGGGAATGATGTTTGGTTACGCCAGCAAAGAGACTGACGACTATATACCTTTATCTCTTGAGCTATCACACCGTTTATTAATTGAGATGGCTGCGATTCGTCGCGAGGGGAAAGAAATGACCTACTTGCGTCCTGATTCAAAATCTCAGGTGACTATTCAGTATGCCGACGATGATAGCATCGAAAGAGTACACACTATTGTAGTTTCAACTCAGCACGACGATTTTGGTCCTGATGATGAGACCATGTTAGCTAAGATTAAAGATGATGTTCGCAACATCCTAATCCCTCGTGTCATTAAAATGTTACCTGCACGTATTCAGGCTTTCTTCGACGAAGACTTTATTCTTCATGTAAACCCAACCGGTAAATTTGTAATTGGTGGGCCTCATGGTGATACAGGTCTTACAGGACGTAAGATTATTGTTGATACTTATGGTGGAAAAGGTGCTCACGGTGGTGGTGCTTTCTCTGGTAAAGATCCTTCTAAGGTAGACCGTTCTGCAGCTTATGCAGCTCGTCATATTGCCAAAAACCTTGTTGCTGCAGGTGTAGCTGATGAGATGTTGGTACAACTTTCATACGCTATTGGTGTAGCAGAACCAGTTGGTATCTTTGTAGGTACTTATGGCAAGTGTAATGTTGATATGAACAAAGGTGAAATTGCTGATAAGATTGCAGAAATTTTCGACCTTCGTCCAGCTGCTATCGAACAACGTTTGAAACTGCGTAACCCAATTTACGAAGAAACAGCTGCCTATGGTCATATGGGACGTACACCTCGTACCATTGTGAAGAAATTCCATTCACCTTACTTCGAAGATAAGGAATTGGAAGTGGAGCTATTCACATGGGAAAAACTAGACTATGTTGACAAAGTGAAAGAAGCTTTCAAGCTTTAATCCTTTTTCGAACAAGATAAAAGAAAAGAGAGCATCCATCAGGATGCTCTCTTTTTGTATTCGCTTATTTGTTTGAGGGTCTCACTTTTTCTTTTGTTGAGGCTCTCAATACAATTCAATCTATAAGTCTTAGTCATACCCTGACATTTACAGCTTACAGATAGTCAGAGCATGACCCTATCTATTTTTCGTATCAGAATCAACTCTAACTTTAATAGGAGCAGGTTTAACTTTAACCAAACCCGAAATTAGAATGACTCCAATAAAAAAGACTATTTCCATTGCTACTATTAAGACTGTCCCCATGGTATATCTGTTTTAAATTGTTTTATAAGTTATGATCTAAATTTATAAAAAATCTAAAACGATAATTACTGTTTAATAATCTTTAACATCAGCTAATGCATAAAAGTAAGCTAAGCTTTAATTAAAAATTAAACTTACCATTGGTGTTTTTGGCTTCTGCTTCCGGTACAATTTTTTCAATCGTATCCCAGTGCTCTACAACTTTCCCATTCTCAATTCTGAAAATATCGTAGAAAGCTACTTTTTCTTTCAAGAAAATACCTTCTGATACTGACAATACGAAGTTCCCTTCACCTAGTACGATATGGTTCTTTTCGTATACCATAGGCATGCCCGCTTCAGCCAGTGCAGCCAATGCTTCTCCTAAACCTGCCAAACCATCTTTTACGGCTGGATTGTGCTGATCGTATTGTTCTGTAGATATATAATCGGTAATCTTATCAGGATTAGCACCCAGGAAAATATCCTTTAATAGGTTTTTCACCAGAGTCTTATTGGCCTCAGTCTTATCAAGATCTTTAATCTCTACTGGTCCATCGAATTGTGTACGACCCGAAGCTGTTTTCTCAACAATCTCCTGTAGGTTATCCCAATGTTCAACGATTAAGCCATCCTCAAATCGGAAAATATCAATACCTGCTTTGGGGCCAAAAAAGTCATACTTTGTATGCGCAATTACATAGTTTCCATCTTCAAAAACTCGTTGCACTTCTACTTTACCTCCGCCAGCTTGGTTCAAAGCACCCAATACGGCACCAAAACCTGCTAAGCCATCGCCTACTGCCTGATTATGCTGAATGTACTTGTTGGCATTAATGTAAGCAATTGGTTCTGTCGCTCCGGTTTCAATCGCTTCCAATAGTTCTTTTACTTTTTCTTTGTTTGAAGTTTCCATATTCGCCTCCTTATTATCTGCCTCACACGAAACAAGTGAGGCCATTGTTAATACTGTAATGATGAATAATTTTCGCATTGCATTAAGATTTAGTTACAATACAAAGGTGAGGCAAAAGGAAAGGCAGATAAAGGTAGGTTTACGCCCTTGAATGATACATTTACGCCAATGACTAAAAATGACCGAATTAGTAGCGATCTCGAAACTCTAAAGGGGTGCATTGGGCATGCTTCCGAAAGTATTTGATAAAGTTGGTGGGCTCGTTGTAACCAAGTTCGTAGGCAATTTCTTTTATGGCTTGTTGGCTATGTACCAATAAACGTTTTGCCTCCAACACCACACGCTCATCGATAATTTGCTTGGGGGTTTTGTCGAGCACAGAAGTACAGGCCTTGTGCAACTGTTTTTCCGACATGCTTAATTCTGAAGCATATTTATTCACCGACCTTTCTTCACGAAAGTTCTGCTCCAACAGCTCTCTAAAAAGCATTAAATCGTCCAGCTGTCCCCCAGGTTTTAAACCTTCGAAACCCTGTTTGCGCATTTCGCGCTCGGCCTGCAGCAAAAAGATATGAAGCATATTGTGCAGTATGGGAAATTGGGAATCATCAGGCTCTCGCAAAAACTCGGTTTCCATGGCATTAAAAAGAACCCTTAGGTCCGATGCTCCAGGACTCATCTTCATTTTAGCAATATGATACAAATCGTTGTACAGCAAACTGGAATGTAGAAAACGAGCATCCTGCTGGTTTTTACAAAAAAAACTATCGGTAAAGACAATCGCTTTCCCCTCATACAAACCTTCCTTATCGTAAATATTTACACTATTGCTAGGGATAAAAATAAGACTGTTATCCTCCAACGGGATAGGCTTAAAATCGACAAAGTGCGTGCCCTTGCCCTTCTCAATCCAAAGAATATGATAGAACTGTGCCCGATGTGGGATGGTCATTAAATCCTTTTTCGATTTCAGAATTTGAGGCAGGTCAATAATTTCAAACTCCAAATGAAGCCCATCCTTAAACTTATATTTCTTTATCGATTCTCTCATAAGCGGCACAGCTAGGCTAGTTACTTAGCCCTATTGTAGGAGATGCAAAATACAGTTTTTTTCTGAAGATCAATAGTACTTTAGTCTTCTACAAACAAAAGCTCCCTTTCCACCTAGGCAGAAAGGGAGCTTTAAATACAATTATATAAGTGACTTACATATTCTGACTGATACCAAATCCTACCATTGCCATAATCATGATTGGATATAAGGCCATCATAACAATACTCAAAATCCCAATAAACTTATAATGCGACTTTAAAAACTTAAAAGACTCTGTTAGACTCTGGGAATTACGTGTATCAAGTGCTTCTTTAGCCTTGTTAGCAAATTGAAGCAAGTAATAAATTGGGAAAAAATAAATACCAATCAGGATTAAATAGACAAAACCAATACCTGCTACCGGAGCAGCCGAATAAGTACTTGCAAAGCCTGCAACACCCGCACCAATAAACATCAGAAGAGCAAATAAAGCGCCAAATCCAACAAATATAAAACCTAAAATCGCTAAAAACTTAGCCCACTTTCTACCTTCGCGCAAGAAGACTTCTGCATGAAGCTCCAATACCAATTCGTTTCTGTTTTCTTGTTCTACTGTTTCTAAATTCTCCATCTGTTTCTTAATCTAATAAATTTTAAAATGTTCACTAAAGTAGTGAAAAAGTTGAAACTTTTAAAGTCCTTACTTTCTGTTTGGCACTAACAGATTTAATTGTTTTTTAAATGAAATTCGACAAGTGAAAAAATTAAAAAGAACAACATTACTTTATAAAATAAAACAGACGAACTTTTTCACAAAATGTTTAAAATGTTACATCATTCAAATAGCAAGAGCTCTCAATCAACTTAAAATGACCTCATTGATATTATCTATAAGAATTTAAGACAAAGAAGTCCGAAAAAAGACCTTTCAGCTTTTTATATTCATTCAGTTATTTATATATTTAAGTTCGTTAAAAAAACAAGGCTTGTTTTAAACAACATAAAATTGCTTTTAGAACGAGTTAATCTAACTAAGCCAAAATAATTTATTAGCCCATGAAAATTCATGAATACCAAGCCAAAGAGATTTTAAAATCTTACGGTGTACCTGTTCCCCAAGGGAAAGTTGCTTTTTCAGTAAAAGAAGCAGAACAAGCAGCTCAAGAGATTGGATTGCCTGTCGTTGTTAAAGCTCAAATTCACGCCGGAGGCCGCGGGAAAGGCGGCGGTGTTAAGTTTGCACCTACTGCTCAGGACGTGAGCCAATACGCGAGTGATATTTTAGGCATGACCCTAATTACCCACCAAACAGGTCCGGAAGGACGTTTGGTTAAAAAAGTATGGATCGAAGAAGCTTCGAATATCAAGCATGAGTATTATGCGGGTATCGTTCTCGATCGTGCCACATCTAAAGTAACCTTTATGGTATCTACTGAGGGTGGTATGGAAATTGAAAAAGTTGCTGAAGAAACACCAGAGAAAATCGTAAAAGTTGCCGTTGATGCTGCTGTGGGCTTACAAGCTTTCCAAGCTAGAGAAATGGCCTTTGCACTAGGTTTAAGCGGTGCTGCATTTAAAAATGCGGTGAAGTTCTTCCTGGCTCTTTACGACGCTTATATGGGAACTGATGCTTCTCTATTCGAAATTAACCCATTGGTTGTTACTCAGGAAGGTGATGTGATCGCTTTGGATGCTAAGGCAGACTTCGATAATAACGCTATGTACCGTCAAAAAACATTGACACCTCTTCGCGATCTTGACGAAGAAGAGCCATTGGAAATTGAGGCTGGCCAATCGGGTCTTAACTATATTAAACTGGATGGTAACATTGGCTGTATGGTGAATGGTGCTGGTTTGGCCATGGGAACCATGGATATTATTAAGTTGACGGGTGGTGAGCCAGCGAACTTCCTTGATGTTGGAGGATCTGCATCAGCTGAAACCGTAGAACAAGGTTTCCGTATCATCCTTTCAGATAAAAATGTAAAGGCTGTTTTAATTAATATTTTTGGCGGTATTGTTCGTTGCGATCGTGTTGCCAATGGCGTTATTCAAGCCATCAAAAATATCAATACACAAGTACCTATTGTGGTTCGTTTACAGGGAACCAATGCTGAAGAAGGTAAAAAGCTTCTTGAAGAATCGGGCATGAATATTATTGCTGCCACAGAGCTTAAAGATTCTGCAGAGAAAGTTGTTGCAACTTTAGGTCAAACAGTAGGTAAATAAGTATTAGAAAAGGATCAGGTTTAATGATCCATCACTATTAAAACAATCGACACAATGAGTGTATTAGTAAATAAAGATACAAGACTAGTGGTTCAGGGAATCACGGGTTCAGAAGGGGGATTTCATACCCAACAAATGATTGAATACGGAACCAATGTGGTTGCGGGTGTTACACCGGGTAAAGGTGGACAAATGTTTATGGATAGCGTCCCTGTTTTCGATACAGTAAAGGATGCCGTAAAAATAGCAGGTGCCAACGCTTCAGTTATTTTCGTGCCGCCAGCTTTTGCTGCCGATGCGATTATGGAAGCTGCCGATGCAGGTATCGAGCTGGTGGTATGTATCACAGAGGGTATTCCAACTCTTGATATGGTAGATGTTCACGAGTTCCTTTCAAAACGTCCGAAAACGACTCTAATCGGGCCTAACTGTCCTGGAGTTATTACGCCAGGAGTAGCCAAGATTGGTATCATGCCGGGTTTTATTCACAAGCCAGGTAAGATTGGTATTATCTCGCGTTCGGGAACCTTAACTTACGAGGCCGTTCACCAACTAGGTAATGCAGGTTTCGGTCAGTCTACAGCTATAGGTATTGGTGGTGACCCAATTATTGGTACCAAACATATCGATGCAGTTAAGCTATTGAACGAAGATCCGGAAACAGAAGCTATTGTTCTTATTGGTGAGATTGGTGGTTCAGATGAAGAAACAGCTGCGGCTTATATCGCCGATCATGTGAAGAAGCCTGTTGTGGCATTTATCGCTGGTCAAACTGCTCCAGAAGGCAAGCGTATGGGACATGCTGGTGCTATTATTGCAGGTGGTAAAGGTACCGCTGCTGAAAAAATGAAAGCGCTTGCTGAGGCTGGTATCCACGTTGTGAAATCTCCTGCTGATATTGGAAATAAAATGAAAGAAGTTTTGGGATAATTCTCAGAGCCATTGAAAATACAAAAGCCGTTCAAATTGAACGGCTTTTATTTTTTCAGCTTGTTTCATCTAATTTTTACTTAATGGAATGCTAAAACGAACGCGTGTTCCATGCAAATCTTCCCTTAGTGTTTTAAGGTCGGTCACAGCAATACTTAAATCACTCTTTGAATGATAGTTGTAAATTCTGATTCTATCTTGTAATATTTTTGTTGCCATTGATTTATGTGGACTATCTTGGTTTGTGGTTTTCAAAATACCAATCCCATTATCTTCAACGGTAAAATCAATACAATTATTTTCCTTATTCTTAAGCAAACAAATTTTAATCTCCGCTTCAGGGTTATTTCTTAATTCACCATGTATCAAAGCATTCTCAACAATTGGCTGAGCCAGCATTGGCGGAATTCTAACCTCATCCAAATCAATCTCTGAATCGATATCAAAACGATAGGAAATATCATTATCAAACCTCAGGTTTTGAAGTTCAACATAAGCCGTTAAAATATCCAACTCTTCTCTTATGCTAATGTATTCGTGAGTGGAATGCTCCAAAACGCCTCGAACCAAACCTGATAACTTCGATAAATAACGAAAAGCCTTATCATTATCGTTTCCTAAAATGAAATCTTGAATAACAGTTAAGGAATTAAAAAGAAAATGGGGGTTCATTTGACTCAATCGCACTTTCTGTTCCAAGGAAAGTGTCTGAAGTTTATTGCGATAGGATCTGGTTCTTTGATAAAAAAGAACAAAAGCTGTAGCTAAAAGAATGAAGCCTATTAGGGATAAGAGAAAAATATTTTTTCTACTCAAATCAAGATCTTTAATAGCCAACTCTTTTTCCTTTAAGCTAAGGTTGTGCTTAAACTCTAGTTCAGCTAATCTATTCGTACGACTTCCTGAATCTAAAGAGTCTTGTAAAAAATTCGATTTTTTATAATAATACAAAGCACTGACTGGATCATTAATCTTCTCAAACAGTTCTGTTTTTAATATAAAAACTTTAAGTAGGTCATCATCCAATTGGTATTCTACACAAAGATTTTCTGATTTCTGAAGCGCAACAAGAGCCTCATCAAATCTTTCCATTGCAGTATAACACTGAGCTATCCAATTATAAGATTTAGGCAAGCCCCAAACATCATCCATTTTTAACCTTATCTGCTCGCATTCCTTATAGTAGGCTAAAGCTTTTACATAATCATTTTCATAATAGGCTACTTGTCCCAGATTTAATAGAATAGTCGCCTTCTGCTTAGGGGTACCATATTCCTCATCTAATATTTTCGCTTTATTTAAATATGTACGAGCCTTTTCCAATTGCCTTTGGTCAATATATAAGACACCCAAATTCATATTTACACGAGCAAGCCTTTCATTATATTTCAACTCTTCCAATAAAGATAAAGCTAAAAGGTAATATTTCTCGGTCTGATTATAATCTCCAAAACTGTGATATATACAGCCAATATTGAAATCGAGACTAGCTATACCCTTTTTATAGTCTAAAGTTTCATAAATTTCCTTGGCTTCGGTATATTTTTCAAGAGCTAGTTCTGCCTTATTGGTTCTCCTGTATACTATCGCAATATTATTCATCAGCTTACCAACATCAAGCTTCTTCTTCGCCTTCTCGAATTCTGGTATGGCTTTATTATAGTGATAGAGTGCTGAATCAAAAACCCCTTGATACATATAAGTGGTTCCTTGTTCCTTTTCAGCTTGTCCAATTAAACTTGGATCTTCAGTCTCCTTAGCAAGTTCAATGATTTTTTTACCGTAATCAGCACTTACTAGATAAGATGAATTTCTTAAGACCTTCATTTTCTCAATGGAGTCCCTTAATTGAATGTACTCATCTGATCCAATAAATATGCTATTCGTAAAAAAAACACTTCCCTTAACATTTAAGCTAAAAAACAGAATACCAAGGCTTAGAATAAATAATTTACGCATATCGATTATGAGTTTAAGCCTGTGTAGGTATTCTAAAACGTGCTAAAGTTCCTTGTGTATTTTCATCAAGATGTTTCAAATCGAAGATATCCAATTTCATTTTGAGTTTCGATTTGTAATTATAAATCTGAATACGATCACGGGCAATCTGCATAGCAAGGGACTTTTTCTCTTTCATTAATGATTGCCTCTTTCCTTCTTCAATTCCGATACCATTATCCTGTATGCTAAAAATTACAAAGGCATCATCTACAAGCTCTAATTTTATAAGAATCTCTGGTTTCTCAACCTCCTGTAGATTTGCATGTACAAGAGCATTTTCAATAAAAGGCTGGGTCAACATCGGAGGGATATTCAGTTCATCAAGGTCGATATTTTCATCAATATTAAATTTAAACTCAAGTGGAAAATCAAAACGTAACTTCTGCAGTTCAATATATTTCTCCAAGGTCTCCAATTCCTTTCTGAAACTAATATTTTCTTTTCTAGAGTCTTCGAGTATATTGCGAACAAGAGTACCTAACTCTGCTAAATATAAGTTAGCCTTATCATTTTCATTATCCAGGACCAAACCCTGCACAGCTGTTAGAGAATTAAATAAGAAATGAGGGTTCATCTGTGAAAGCAATACCTTCTGATCTAAACTCATGAGTTTGTGCTCGGCTTTCAGTTTATTAATTCTGAATGATACAATGATGGCAATAACTCCAAGCAGCATAATAACAATCATGGCAACCAACCAGGCATTCTTTTTTCCAATCTCCAAACCTTGAATTCGAGTTTGCTGAGTCATGAGCTCCATTTTTTGCCTGGTATGGTCCATATCATACTTGACCATTAAGTCATTGTATTTTTCAGCATACATTGCTTCTTTAATGGAATCTTCAATAGCAGTATACTTTTCATATGATTCCAAAGCTGATTTATAGTCTTCAATTGATTTGTAAAATTCAGAATAAGCACTATAAATATCTCCCATCCATTCAGTATCCTGATTCATTTCTGCCAAGTCCTGCATGGTCCCTAGCAAACGTTTAGATTTTATATACTCATTTTTTGCAAGAGCGAGCTCAAACATCTCATGATAAACACTTAAAAGTTCATCATAATTTCCTCTAAGCTTACGAATATCAAAACTCTTCTTTAAATACGATTCTGCTTGATCATAAGCTTCAGTTCTACGATAAATTAGACCAATATTTAAATACAGCTTACTTTCCATAGAGCTATTCCCACTATTCTGAACGATTTCCAATGAACGCTTATAAGCCTTGAGTGCTTCCTGAAGCTTATCCTGCTTCTCATTTACAACACCTAAATTATTTAAGGCATTGAATTGATCTCCTAAATTTTCTGTCTCAATAGCTAATTTTAGTGCGGAATTATAATATTCTTCGGCCCTGGTAAGATTCCCCATTTCTGCAGATAAATTACCTATATTGAGATAAATAGACGTTAATCCGGAGGTGTGATTTATCTCAGAGAAAATCTTAATTTCCTCTAGGTAATATTCTAAAGCCTTAGTATACTCCCCCCTCTTTTTATAGATTATACCAATATTCCCTAAAACTTTACCTGCCTGAATCAAATTTCCGACTTCCTTGAATTTGGCTAAAGCTTTATCGTAGTAGATTTTACTGGAATCATATTCACTCAGGTAATAGTAATTAACCCCCTGAGTTTTTAATGCAATGGCTAATAAAGAATCGACCTGTTCCTTTTCAGCTAGCTTAATGGCCTTTTCACAGATCTCAACACTTAAGTTCCTATCACTATTTCTATGACTAACGGATGATTCAATTAGATTAACAACAATTTGCTCCTTCGTGCTTAGATCTGTTTTTTCATTTTGGTTTTGAGCACTTAAAACCGATAGAAATGAATTGAATATGAAAAACAGAATGAGTAGAGTTTTTGACATAGTATAGGCTTATTTATAAGCACAAAATAAGACAAAAACTATTGAGATACAAAACTTAAGACTCAATAAGATTCAACATATAATTAATGCATTATCCAGTGGTAAGCTCTAAATCCCAAAACAAAAAAAGCTCACTATGAAAAGCAAGCTACTGGTAATAAATATATTTTATAACAATAAAGATTCAGATTCATACGACCTAAGCCCTGAAAAAGGAGAATTGATTTTGATGAATTACATGGATGCAAAAAAGAGATTAATATCTTTGGACAAGATACCCACACAATCCCCCAGACGCTGATTGGTTAATATACCTCTATAGATATAGGTGCCATATCTTAATCCCATATCTGTTTTTAAGAATTGATGTAAGCCTCCATTATTGGCAATATGTAATAATAAAGGTGCACAAATATTACTCATTGCCAGGGATGCTGTTCTACTAACATGAGAAGCTAAATTAGGCACACAATAATGAATCACACCATGTTTTCGAAAAACAGGGTTTTCATGAGTTGTTGTTTCCGATGTCTCAAAACACCCACCCTGATCAATACTCAGGTCGATAATAACAGAACCTTCTTTCATCTCCTTAACCATTTCCTCTGTCACAAGTGTACCGGGGTGATTGCCTTCGTAGCGAAGGGCCCCAATTACAACATCGGCTGATTTAAGCGCTTTAGCCAAGACGTAGGGATGAAATGTTGAGGTGTGAACGCGATGCCCTAAATGATCTTCCAAACGACGCAAACGATACATCGAGTTATCAAAGACTTTAATGCTTGCACCAAGCCCCAAAGCAGCTCTTCCCGCATATTCCGCTGCAGTTCCTGCTCCAAGAATAATGACCTCGGTTGGAGAAACACCAGTAACACCTCCTAAAAGAACACCTTTGCCACCTTTACCTTTACTCAGATATTCACCTGCAATCATAACGGCTGACACACCCGCTATTTCACTCATGGATCGAACAACAGGGAAGTGGTTATCTCTATCTTTGAGATACTCAAAAGCAATGGCTGTTACTTTTTTCTGCATCAACTTTCTAATATCTTCAGCACATTGACAGTGAACCTGTAGAGCCGACATGATAATCTGATTCCCCTTAAGCAGATCTATCTCTTCAGATGATAAAGGTGAAATCTGTAAAACAACATCACATTGATATATCTCCTCTTTTGTTTTGACAATCATAGCACCATTCTCACTATACTCCTTGTCAGAATAGTTTGAAGCAAGTCCGGCACCTTCTTCAATAACAATTTCATGCCCATTATTCACCAACATCTCAACGGTCAGTGGTGTGAGACAAATTCTATTTTCTCCTTTATAATCCTCTCGAGGAAGACCGATTACCAATCTTTTCTTACTCTTCTCAATTTCTAATAGCCTTTCCTTGGGATGATAAAACTCGTAGCCAACAGGAAAATTTTTAGGGATATCACTCAAATTTGCCATAATTGTTATTTATGCCGTTCGTTTCTTCTTTAGAAATACAAGTTACAGTTTTTTTTTAAGCCTGATGTTCTTTGACAATTTACAGATAAAAAATTGATTTTAACAGAAATCACTTAATTCATAAGCAACTGTATTACACGACTTCCATCTTCTTCTTCTCTAAAGTTTAAATTAATAACATCAGACGGTAAGATAGAGTCTATTCGCTCAGGCCATTCGATAAAACACATGGCTTTACTATAAAAATAATCTTCGTAACCAAAATCGTAAGCTTCTTGAACATCTTCAATTCTATAAAAATCAAAATGATAAACAATCTTATCTTTTTGAGTATGGTATTCGTTGACAATAGCAAAGGTTGGACTTGTAATCGTATCCTCAACACCTAGCTCTTCACAAACGGCTTTTACGAAGGTTGTTTTACCAACCCCCATAGCTCCATACATAGCAAATACACGACGTTCTCCTACTAATTCAATAAACTGTTTTGCTACAGTATTGATCTCATCTAAACTATTTATTCTTAATTCAGTCATTTTCATTTATACTAATCGTATTACAATTTTAGAAAAAAGCGTCTACTTTTTCCTTGGGCTCAAAGTTATTAAAGGAATTAACATTTCTTCTATTGAAATGCCACCATGCTGAAATGTATTTTTATAATAAGAACTGTAATAATTATAATTATTGGGATAAGCCAGAAAATCCTCTCCTGTGGCAAAAATATAGGAAGAACTCATATTCATTTGAGGTAAATGAGCCTCTGAAGGTTTTGTAATTTCAAAAACTTGCTTAGGATTATAATTCAAATTTCGTCCCTGCTTATAGCGCAAATTGGTATTCGTCTGTCTATCACCTACCACTTTAATGGAATTCTGCACTCTAATAGCACCATGATCAGTTGAAATAATAAGCTTAATATTTTGCTCAGATAATTTCTTAATTAGTTCAAGCAACTGAGAATGTTCAAACCAGGAAGCGGTTAAAGAGCGATAAGCAGCCTCGTCATTGGCCAATTCACGAATCATCTCACTTTCGGTGCGCGCATGTGAGAGCATATCAACAAAATTGTATACAAAAACATTCAACTGGGAATCCAGAAGTGTTGATAAATTATCCAGAATTTTAGCTCCCGATTTTTTAGAACTAACCTTTTCATAATTGAATTTCACATCTTTAAATTTTCGCTTTAAATGCAAATCAATTAATTCCTCTTCGTGAATATTTTTACTGCTATCTTCATCCTCATTAATCCACAACTCCGGATGTCGTTTCTGAATATCTAAAGGCATCAGACCAGAAAACATAGCATTTCGGGCATATTGCGTGGCAGTAGGTAAAATAGAACAATACATGTCATCATCCTTCATTACAAAATATTCACTTATAGTGGGATACAAGATTTGCCACTGATCAACTCGCAGATTATCAATCAAAACAAAAACAACCTTCTCACCTTTATCCAATAAGGGGAAAACCTTATCTTTAAAGACATTGGGCGAAAATAGGGGTTTATCATTGGTATCGGAATTCATCCATTCCAGATAATTCTTCTTAATATACCGAGCAAATAAATTATTGGCTTCAGACTTCTGCATTTTTAGAACCTCATCCATACCGGAATCTTCAATTCCGGCAAGTTCCAGTTCCCAAAAAACAAGCTTCTTATAAACCTGCTTCCAATCATCAAAACTCCTACAATCATTTATCTCCATACCCAATTGTGAGAATCTTGACTGATAGGCAGAAGTTGTCTTTTCGGATACCAAGCGTCTTTTATCCGTATTTTTCTTAATACTCAGAAGAATTTGCTTGGGGTTTACTGGTTTGATTAGATAATCACTGATATGGCCACCAATAGCTTCATCCATAATATCTTCCTCTTCACTCTTTGTAATCATGACAATGGGAAGAGTCAAATCGATGGCCTTGATTTCAGATAAGGCTTCTAAACCTGACATACCAGGCATATTCTCGTCCAATAAAACCAGATCGTAATGCGTGTTACGGACCATATCGATAGCCTCAGGAGCATTATTGCAGGTTTCAACGATATAATCTTTTCCCTCAAGGAAAATCACATGTGGTTTTAGTAAATCTATCTCATCATCTACCCAAAGTATCTTAATTGCTTTCACGTAAAAATCTTTTTAATGTTCTACAATTGGTAATGCTTCATTACCTTTAGTATTCATCGCAGAAACAAGATTTTAATGCATTAAATAACCCTACTTGTCCTACTTCAATGTAACGTCCCAACACTTAATATATTTCAACAAAAACATTAAGAAAGCTTAATTTAAATAGCGTTTGCTAAAAAATTTCAAATACTGATCGGTATCCCCAAGGTTTTTAAATATCTCAAAATTATCCTTTGAGATAATAAAATTACGATAGCCCGACTTTTCTACCTTATCAAACAAATTTCGATTGGATATGATGGCTCTGAAATACATCATTGCTTGTTTCTTATTTCTCATGTTAGTCACAACAATCATATTACGATCTTCATCTAAAGATATAAGTTCTGTTTTTAGGGTGCGGGTATTGTACTTTTTTATCCCATTTTCAACAGCCTTGGCATTAATACCATTCTTCTGGAAAATCAAAACAAAATCATGAGCCTGGTTGGCATCATACTGGTATGGTCCATTATCGATTTCGGCTACTTTCGGTTTATTCTCTTGCTTTAAGGCTGCTTTTTTAATGTAATTCTCGCTAAAAAAGGATAGGTATTTATTCAAACTTCTATTCACATAAAACTTCATGAAGTTTTTCTCTCCAATAACAAAACACTCATAATCAATCTGAGTCAGCTGATCGAATACACGTTTATCTTTTGTAATCTGATTAAAATAATCCATTGCTAAATCTTGTGATCCCAAATTGCTGACAATCACCATTTGATGCGTTTCGTCGTACTGCTCTTTTATAGCACGATAATCCTTATCATGATTGAATACATCATTCTTTAACTTTATGGCATTTATCTTTCTTGAAGGAACAAGAAGAATGAAGCGATGGTTATCTTTTGAGTCAATTTCAAAATTCTGATTATCTGTATCAGCGTCAATCAATTCTCCCTCTTTTTTTATCAATGCAGCCTTCTTCTGATAGTAATGCTTCTTATAGAAACTCATGTATTCATCTATCAACTCTTCCTTCTTCATGGTCTCAAAATTTGAAACCGATATTAAAAAGTTTTTATAAGGTACATTTTCTAAGCCTTTATAAGCTTTATCTGAAGCAATCACCTGATTAAAATACTTTAATCCCTCTTCTTTGTTCTTAAGACCCTTTACTAATATAATAACCTCATTCTTATTCAAAGAAAGGCGATCAGTCCTCAGGTTTCTCTTATTCTCAGATCTGTTGTAACGATCAATATTAAACATGGTTCTGTTAGGATCTACAGCTCTCCTTTTGAATAATAGAACAAAATAATGCTCTTCATTTGGAACAAACTTGAAATATTCTTTTTCAATATCCAATTCACCTGAATCGCCATTCGCCATTTCCAAAGCTAACTGATCTTCTATTCTCCAATTGATCAATAGACGATTTTGTCTAGCCTTACTCATATCTTCCTGAGAGTACTGCACAGGGATCGATCCTGCATTTAGAGTACTTAAAATACCTTTAGTAACTTCCTCAATTTCCGAGCTTGGTTTTGAATCGAGAAGTTCCTGAAGTACAGTCTTAAAATCTTCTATATTATGAGTTCGCCCAATAGATAAAGCTCTCAAGAATAAGAAATTTGACACCAATTTCGATTCTGGATACTTCTTAATGCCCTGCTCACAGATACGTATCACTTGCTCATAGTAGAAATTCTGAAAAGTATCGTAAGCGGTTAGGTACAAAGATTCAGCCTCCTTATTTTGAGCTTCAATTTTTGCCCAATAATTAGGGTCTTTTATCGCTCTGGCATAATCTGTATCAGCAAATTCGGTAAGAATCTTATTCTTGTAGAATTCCATTTTTGAAACATTATTATCCTGATTATATAGTGAGTAACACTGGTAATAAGCCGACAACAGGTAAGGATTTTCAGGAAAGCGTTTTAGTAAAACTTCCATAATCTCAATGGCCTTAGCTCTATCGGATAATCGTTCAGAATAAACAAATGATGCCTCATGTAAAGCTTCTATTATCTTTTGATTCGATTCCTCAATTAATTCTTCCGTTAAAGGTAAATCGATAAGATAGTAGGATTTGTTCTTACGATCTCCCTTATCAACGATAACATCTGGATCTCCATTTTGGTCTCCAGAATCAGTATCTAAATTATCACCTGTAGCGATTGATTTATTCTTACGCCTCCAGTTATCCGATAATTTTCTTCTTCCCCACTTACGCTGAAATTCAGATTTACCCAACCCCACTGTTGTTGGATTGTAGAAATACCAGTTCCCTTGCGTCTGACTAGAATTATTAGAGTTGAAGTTCCCAACCATATTGTTCTGCGTAAAGAAGGTTTTATCAGCTCTATTTTCGGCCTCTGCCAGCCTTTTTGCTTCTTCTTTTTCTAGTTCTTTATCGATTAAACCACGTATCAAGAAATTTCTTTCTTTCTCACTCATCCCGGCAACTCTCTGTAAACTATCTTCTCTTTCAACAATATTCAGATTGTTAACTAAACTGGTTAGGTTACCAACTCTAAGGGATATATTTATAAAATCAGGATAGTTCTGATCAAGATAAACCATAGAACTATCGTAACAGATTTGAGCTTTTTTATAATTCAGATCCGCAAAGTAATTATCTGCTAACTTGATGAATGATATTGCCTTTTGATTATCGTTCGCAACACTTGCCTCAGTCGAATTCCAATAATTCTCAATAGCCATGTTTTTATTTCCATCAATCATATCCATCTCTGCAAAAGCAAAGTAAATCTGATCTCTGTAATCTACGTTCTTCTGGTCCTTAAGCATTTTGTTTAGTTGCTTTCGAATTTCAAAGCCATTACCTGCACCTGAATAGGTTAGTGCCTGCGAAATTTTAGCATTAAAAGCCATTTCATAGGTAGAATGTAATTTTATTAAACGCAAAAAAGCATCAGACGCATTATCAGCCTGATCTAATTTAAGATACAGCTGACCTAAAATATAATAGTATTTGGCTTTTACACGTTTTGTACTCTGCAATTGAATGGCAGTTTGCAGATTCGAGACTGCAGCCTGATAGTCTTTCTCACGAATACTCATATCGGTAAAGAGTGCAGCAACTTCCAACCTGTTCTTTTTGGATAAATTAGGTAAGGCACTCACCTCTTCAAGCAAAGCTATGGCTCCTGCATAATTTTCCTTATCAATTTGACATCTGGCCAATTCAATTTGAAATTCATGCTTTAGTTTTGAATTAGGGAAGTCTTTCAAACCCTGTTCCAAAGCTTTTTCGGCTGTTCGGTAATCGGCTTTATAAAACTGTGCTCTACCAAGAAGCAAATAACAATCTTCTATCCAACTATTAAATTCTTTTTTCTTACGAAATTCCTTATACTTATCTGTTTGTTTTCCCTTTTTACGCTTTGGTTTTCTTGTAATCGAATGCAATTTTATAGCCTTGGTGGCCTTGTCAATCGCATTATCAATATCACCAGCAGCTATGGCACGTGCATTCACATCCTGATAATCGAAGACGGGAAGTATCGTGGTATAATTGTATTCAATGCCATTTTCAATCTTCTTCTTTCCAGCCTTCAGGCTTTCCTTTCCATTAAAGAAGACATTATAATGTGTTGTGAGAGCATGATATTGACGACTCACAAAGGTGTTTTTTTGGTTGGAGCAGGCCATTGAAAAAACGATAATAACCAGACTCGAAATTGCAATATTTAACTTTCCTTTATTCAAAGCAATTCAATTTTTATTGGAAAAAACTAGAGGTTCAATGACCCCAATAATTTGTTTGAAAATACGAAACAATATACAAATAGATTAGTTAGCTATCAGCCTTAGAATCTATTTTTTATCTCAACTTAAGTTTCACAGAATTTATTCTCTGGTTTTTCAACGAAATGAAATCTCCTCTACTAAAGGTTTAAGAACATTAAACGAATCTACACCAACACCTTAAGTTTGCTATCAGGTTTCAAACTAAAGTTATTGTAATCGATATTTGTAATTAAGTTAACGCCAGGTTTCTTTCCTATTTCAAAACTCCCTAAATGATCGAATCCTAAAGCTTTAGCTCCATTTAAACAGGCCCACTTTATTTGTTTCTCCAAATTTAAATCAGCCTTAATCGTTTGTAAATACTTAAGTTCATCAAAAACAGATAATTTGAGGTGACTCGTTAAACTCCCGGTTCCTATACAAAACGCTTTATTTGATGAAATATTGTTAGTGAATAATCGACCGAGAATAGAATTGGGGAATTCTGAATAACACGGGCTTTGATACAAATCAGAAATATCATGAATATCCCTAATACTTAGTTTCGAATTCGTTTTAAGTTCACAACTTTCCTGAGTTGGAAAGAAATCTGCAGCTCCTTTGGTTCCATAAGCCTCCAGATGGTTTATTGCTTTAGAAATAGTCCTAATGTCGGCCACCTCACCCAATGTCCAATTAGAGAAATCGCTGGATTGTATCAAGTCCGAATTCATATTAGGCCATGACAAAAAAGTGAAAACATCAACAAAGCCAGGAACAAGAACACCACTGTAATATTCTAAATTTTGTATTTCCTTTACAGACCCCTTCCTATCAATCAGTTGTGCAACAGAGTTATCATCATTCAAAATTAGGATGCCATTCTTCAATGGAATTCCTACATTACTAATGATATAAGTGGCAGAAATTTTTCTCATTATTTCCTTGGGTCATCAATTTTTCGAATCTTCCTGGGTCTATTCAACTTTTTTAGTTTTCTAGTCTCTTCCAATTCTTCGTACCTATCGAACTTGTCTCGTCCAAATCTTTGCATTCTTACAATTGAATCAAGGCCTATTGAATCACGCTTAATTTGAGGGTTAAAGATCATGATATCTTTCAGTTCAATGTGCTGAGTAAAATTACTATCTGGATTGCTCCATGAAATAATGCGACCTCGTAATTCTTTATAAGTCGAATCAGAGTATTCCAACTGAGTTTCATATTTAATAAATTCATCAGAATGCTCTATAGCAACAGAATCGAAATAAATACGTTCATCCTGTTTCAATGAATCCTCTTTCCAAAAATAAGCCTTCAGATAAGGTTTCATACTTTGGTCATCCTTAATACGTTTAATTTTAGCGCAGACTGTATAAATCCCCATTTCCGTTACAGGAATTGAAAAACTAAGATCCTCCTGATGACCTTGGGTTAAAAACATACGTTTACTACCTTTCCATAAATTCACAGTATCTCGAACAACTAATGAATCTTTAAGAGCGATACGAAACTGTGTTTCCATACGATTTAATGAATCAATTACACGCTCATAAATCTTTTCATAAAGAGCAGAATTCTGCGTAAAGAAAGTTACACAAGAATCAAATTGATCAGGTGTAATATTATATTTCTTGTAGATTGAATTATAGTAGAAACTAGGACGATATTCCTTACCTCTATTTACAATATTTTTTGTGGTTAATACACCATCGGTTAAATGAATGTCATACAAAAGTCGAGTAAAATCATCCTTTGACAAATACGTTTTCTCCTCTTTTTTAGAACAAGAGAATAAAAGTAGTGTGGTAAATAGCAGAAATATTAATTGTTTATTCATAATAAGCGGTACAGAATTTATCTTTGACAAAGATAAAAAATCAGTTCATAGAAACTTGTTTAAAATATTTAAATCGAAGCAATTCTACCAGAAATCATATTAAACTAAAGCTCTTTCTTTATTTTCTTGAAAAGGTTAGAAGCAAAGACAAAATTATTTAATGATTGATTCTCTGTATCGAAAATTTCCTCACTTGATCCTTCCCAGGCTTTGATGCCTTTATTTATAAAAAGTATTTTCTCTCCTATCTCCATCACAGAATTCATATCATGGGTATTGATAATCGTCGTGATTTTATATTCCTTAGTGATTTCCTGAATGAGCTTATCAATCACAATGGCCGTTACCGGGTCGAGACCCGAGTTGGGCTCATCACAGAACAAATATCTTGGATTAAGTGCAATGGCTCGTGCTATGGCTACTCGCTTCTGCATCCCACCACTAATTTCAGCTGGGTATAGTTTATGAGCCTTCTTAATATCCACTCGATCAAGACAAAAATTTACGCGTTCTCTTTTCTCATCTTCATCCATATCGGAAAACATATCCAGAGGAAAACGAACATTATCTTCCACAGTTAAGGAATCAAAAAGTGCTCCTCCCTGAAAAACCATCCCCATTTCCTCACGAATCAACTTTTTTTCACTGAAGTCCATCTTTGTAAAATCACGATCGTTATAAAAGATATGACCATTATCGACTTCATGCAGACCTATGATTGATTTCAATAGAACGGTTTTACCTGAACCACTTTGTCCAATAATCAAGTTCGTTTTACCCGCCTCAAATTGAATGGAGATATCTTTCAAGACATCTAATTCACCAAAAGATTTATTGACATTCTGAAGTTCTATCATTTCAATAATAATTGAGTGAGAATCAAATTAGCAAGCAAGATAAGAATACTACTATTTACAACGGCTTTGGTACTTGCTTTACCAACTTCCAAAGCTCCTCCGGATACATAGTAGCCATAAAAAGAAGGTACCGAGGTAATGATAAATGCAAAAACGATGGTTTTAATCAAGGAGTAAGTCAGGTAGTAAGGGATAAGCCCAAACTGGACACCATATATAAAGTCTGTTATACTAACAGTATTGGCCATATAACTAGCCAATAAACCTCCCATGATACCTACAAAAACACTTAACACATATAGGAATGGATTAATAAATACCGCAGCTATAATTTTAGGTAAAACCAGATAACTTGCCGAGTTTACCCCCATTATTTCCAGAGCATCAACCTGTTCGGTTACTCGCATCGATCCAATCTCTGAAGCAATATTGGAACCAACTTTACCGGCAAGAATTAAACCGACAATTGTTGACGAAAACTCGAGTATCATTGATTCCCGTGTGGTATATCCAACTAAATAATCAGGTAATAAAGGATTCACCAAATTATAAGCCGTCTGAAGACTGATAACAGCTCCCATAAAGACGGAGATAATAACGACAATCCCAACGGAATTGACTCCAAGTTTATATATCTCTTTGATAATCTGTGCAAAAAATACGCGTCCTCTTTCTGGTTTCGAGAAAACTCTCTTCAAAAAAAGGATGTAATGTCCTATATTTTCAATAAAACTCATAAGATCTACATTTTATGATAAAAGTAACAATTATCCCTTAATTATCATGTAGAATGATAAAAAGCCATTGACTGCGAAATCAGAGTTTGAAATCAAAAATTGAATGCGTAATTTTAGAAAAAGCTATTGAGATTTTTAATCACAGCTTAGATATCTAAAACACACGACAATGAATTCAAATAATTACTGTGTCATAATGGCTGGTGGCATTGGTTCACGATTCTGGCCACTAAGTAAGCAAAAAAGTCCGAAACAGTTTCTTGATATCCTTGGAACAGGAAAAACACTGATTCAAATGACTTTTGAGCGATTCAGTTCTGTTTGTCCAGCTGAGAATTATTATATCGTAACCAACGAGCAATATCGAGACATAGTATTGGAACAGCTTCCTATACTTAAGCCTGAACAGGTATTACTTGAACCTATCATGCGAAATACCGCTCCATGCATTGCTTATGCTAATTACAAAATAAAACAACTTAATCAGAATGCCCAGATTATTGTTTCACCAGCTGATCATTTAATTACAAATGAGACTGAATTTTTAAATGTTATCTCCGAGGGATTCAACTTCGTAAAAGATACCGATAAGCTTCTTACTCTAGGATTAAAACCCAATCGTCCAGAGACGGGATATGGCTACATACAGGTCGAAAACAACAAGGTGGAACAGTGCATTTCTAAAGTTAAAACCTTTACAGAAAAACCAAATTTAGATCTGGCTAAAGTCTTCCTAAACTCAGGTGATTTTTTCTGGAATTCAGGTATATTTATTTGGTCACTTTCAGCAATTGATGCATCATTTAAAACATACCTTCCTGAAGTAGACAGTCTATTTGAAAAAGGAAAAGATATACACGATGCTAATCTAGAAAGAGAATTCATTGATAAAATATATCCAGAGTGCCAAAATATCTCAATTGATTATGGCATACTGGAAAAATCAGATAAGGTTCATGTATACTGTGCCGACTTCGGCTGGTCCGATCTTGGAACATGGGGATCGTTATACGACAGGTCGAACAAAGATGATTATGGGAATGCAGTACAAGGCGATAATGTGATGCTTTACGATTCTGAAAATTGTTTAATTAAGGTTCCAAAAGAAAAACTGGTCGTTGTGCAGGGCATAAATGATTACATTATTGTCGACAGTGAAGACACCTTGCTGATCTGCAAAAAAGAAAACGAGCAGGATATTAAAACTTTCGTAGGAGACATTAAAGTATCAAAAAAGAATAAGTTCATTTAAAAAAAAAGAGGAGCCTGGAGGCTCCTCTTTTTTTTGCTTTATAATATCTTAATACTCCCAGAAATCATGTTCCATATTTAAGAGATCGTTCTTAATCTTTTCAGACTCTAACATCGTTTGAAGTCCAACAGTATAAGAATCAACTCTTCTATTATCATGTACATTTGAAACTTGCGTAATATAACTGGTAAAGCGTCTTTTCATAAACAAATCATCATAAGAGAATCGTCTTGCGTCGTTAAATGGATTAAATACCTCGTGAGTTGCCAACAATTGTCTCGCCTCTGGGAAGAAAATCCAAAACAATTTCTTCTTACGTAAACCATCAAGTTCAGAATCCCCTTCTTTCACATATTCACGGATAGGACATAAACCAATGATTCTGACTTTCATAGTTGAACTTTGCTTATCAAATAACCATTGTTCCTTTACCATATACTTAGTCACCTCATTGGTACTCATAGTTTTAGGAACAATCTTAGTCTCCATCAGTCCAGTTTCTCTATTTTGCTGTCTGATGGTATCTACTCCAGCGCCAAATTTATCTTGAATATCCTCAATACCTAATGGCGTTGTAAACTCATCATCATCTGTATCATAAGCTGTTAAGCCCTCATTTTCGATTCCAAACATCAATAGATCAATCAAACTATATCTATCATCCATAGGAACAGTAGGATAATACATAGGCTGATTCATCTTTTCGCGCAGGTTAATAACACGCCAAACTAATTTAGAAAAAATGACATCCGCCTCACGAATGTGAGCATATGGAATCGGTCTCTCGTTCTTAGTATGATTTTTAGCATATATACTAGTAGGAGTTGTCTGTGCTTTTGATTGAGAAAAGCTACCCATTAAGATTAAGCCGACTAATAAAAATATAATCCTTTTCATCCGTAAATAATTTTTATGTCCAAGGCAGATGCCCACTTAGATATAAGTAAACAATCTATTCTTCAGTAACTCGGTTTAAATAATTTGAATAAACCGATGATTTTAAATTCTCGCGTTAAGAATTACTTAACTCTAAACGATATTGCAGGAAGATTACGAATTGAACCATCTGGTCCAACAGCTTTAATATCCTCTATATAAACTTTCTGATTCTTTCTTAAACCTTTCAACAACTTGGTTTGAGCTTTCGTAAAGTAATCCGAAGTTGATTTTTCATCTCTGGTAAACCCTTTTACTTGGGTTGAAACCGTAAAACTCTTTATCTTAAATTTTAAATCAAAATCAAAATTATCCATAACAGCATCAACACCCGTTTGCATAGCCAATAAATTCTTATTGATAGAGCCTCCATTTTTCCCAGCAACCATGGCAACAGGATCAGGAATAGGCTTTACTCTAAAACCAACTGACTTAAGGATACGCCATTTTCCATCCATTTTACCTTTTACAGTAACATTGGCATCTTTACCTACAACTTTGGGCCGTGCAATATAACCTTCTCCACTTTTAACAAGTACACCATTATCCACAGTAGCATCAATATTAGCCATTGTAAAACCAGGAGCCGAGACTCTAACAGGATTATCAACACCAGCATAAAAAACATTCATCTTAGTTGGTGATACCACAACCTGAGGCTCACTTACGATATATTCAGCTTCAAAAGGATAATCTCTTGTTTCACCTGATGGTGTTGTATAATAAACCACTCCACCCCAGGATTGTGGCCCTAATTGAGTTTCCTTGCGTGAATAAAGTCCACGACGTGAATCTGGATCAAATTTATTAATTTCTCCTCCTCTCGAAAGCGTAATTCTAGGGTTTTGTGTTGTATCACTAGCTGCAAGAAAAACCTCAGCTTCGTATACGTCACCTTTCAAAACAAAATTTGATTTAGCAATAACCTGAGCCTTTAATTTATTGAATGGAAACGATTCTGCTTCTATCTGATTGAACAGGTATTTCACCACATCTGATTCTACTGAACGAATATCAGTCTGTAACTTTGACAATAAGGTAACAGCCCCTACCAAAGGAATATGTGCAAATTGTTGCGATTCCCAGGTATATGCCGGATCATCAGGTTTTTTCTTAGGTGGATTTTTTGTATTTAGAGTCTCAGCAATAGCATGTTTAAATTTGCTATCCTTAACTGGAATCATATTTAAAATATGCTCTCTATAGTCTGAAATTTGTTTTTTCAACTCTTTTCCTTTCCCCCCTACAATCATTAATTGGGCGGCTACATCGATATTATCCTTCTTTTGAATACTATCCAATCTACCTTCAGGTCCATCTGCTATCTTTACTAAATCAAGCTTATAGTTTTGTAATTGCTCACACAGCTCATTCGATTGAGTTTGAATCTGCATTGCTTTTTCCCAAGAAGGCTGAACCTTTTTAGTATTAGCATCCAAAGCCCTTTTGAAATCACCGTAAATGACCTGGTTCTTTTCTTCAAAAGTTCGAACAGTTTGTGCTAAACCATTATCGATTATAGTAAAAGCGTCCAATACTTCGTTAGATACATTTATCGCCAACATTGCTGTCAGGAATAAATACATCATTCCGATCATTTTCTGCCTTGGTGTTTCTTTACAATTCGATGCTCCCATATTAGCTTAAATAGAAAATTTAGTCCGTATTAATTTTTATTTTTACTAATATCCAAAGCACTCAACATATTACCATACACTGAATTCAAAGCAGATAAACGTTCGTTCAAGGCCTCGGTTTCTTGTCGGTATACTTTAGTGTTATCAAGAGTCACATTTAAATTCTCAACAATTTCATTGAAATTCTCCTGTACTCTTCGACCTTCATCTATTTGATCATTTGAATGCTTCAACTGCAATTCAAAAACTGAATTTAGAGAAGATAATTTTTCATTTAAGCTTGACATCGATTCAGCATAGTTCTGACCACTCTCAGTAATATGTGAAAAATTGCCATTTAAACTAGACTTGAACTCTTCGTAAGTATTCAACAAATTATCACCTGATTCCTGAACTTTATCAGCAAATTCTTGTCCATTGCTTGAAATATTCGATGCCAATTGACTATATGACTGACTCAATTGAGTTGCCGATTCAGAAATATCTTGTGAAGAAGAATTATAAGAATCAGAAAGTGTACTTACAGATTCACTCGCATTTCTAAGTGTTTCGATATATCCCTCTGTGGCTACCGCAGCTTCTGACATATCAGAAATACGCTCGGCTGCATCAGAAAGTTTACCTAAGCCCTGACTTAAATTTGTCAGCTTATTAGAGTCAATACTTACATTCTCTAGGAATGATTGTAACTCATCTAAACCTTCAATCTGAAGTCCTCCTGCTCTTTCTCTAGGATCCAAACCAATCAATTCCGGATAAACCAAACTCCAGTCTGGTTCTTCGTGTGGTGGTTCAAAAGCAGAAAAGAAAAAGATGATTACCTCGGTAAGCATACCCACAGTTAGCAATGTACCTGCATGCGCCCAGTGTTGGATTTTAAAAAGTGCTCCCAAGAGTACTACAGAAGCACCCCAACCATACACATAACCCATAAATCTTTTCCACCTAGGAGATTCGACTAATTCGGTAATATTCATAATAACTTATTTAGGATCGTATTATTAGCAATTATTTTACATGACGGGTACGAACGCATCTGAACCCAATAAATGACTTAGCTGTATCTTGATATTCGTAACTAGAAACACCACACTGAAGGAAATATCCAACATCTTTCCATGAACCACCTCTTACAACTTTTCTTTTTAAAGCAGGAGGATCACTTGGTAGTGCATTATACTGATAGTTTGGATTCATATCGTGAGTAAAGCTGTAGGCTGACTCTGCATAAACAGCAGAAGTCCACTCCGCAACATTACCTGCCATATCATACAAACCATAACCATTCGGCTCATAGGTTCCTACTCTTAGAGTAACAAAACCACCATCATCCACATAATTTCCTCTTAGTGGTTTAAAGTTGGCTAAGAAACATCCCTTTTCATTACGGGTATAATCACCTCCCCATGGATAAAGGTTTAGAGCAATACCTCCACGAGCCGCATATTCCCATTCTGTTTCTGTTGGCAATCGATATTCAGGAACTGAATATTTCCCATGTTTTCTTAGTGCTGAATTATGGAATTCTGTTCTCCAACGACAAAATGCACGTGCTTGTTTCCAACTTACACCCACAACAGGATAATCATCGAAAGTTGGGTGCCAGAAATATTGTTCTGTCAAAGGCTCATTATATGCATAAGTAAAATCGTGTATCCAACTTAAAGTATCTGGGTAGATATTCAAAGACTCCTTAATGATAAAAGATGATCGGTCTTCAATACTTTTACGTCCTCCTTGATAATCATCAACCAGACCTTCGTATTCTCCCGTTTCGTTATTGTAACGGTTTGATAATCGAGCTGCTTGTTTAAAATCAACCCATTGGAAAGAATAAACCATTTTTCTTGCATCAATTTCTTTTCTGCTTGAAAATCTTTCATGCTCTGGCACATACATTTCCTCAAGAAGTTCAGCATATTCCTCGTTATCCCACTCAATTTCTTTGTCCCAATTAAGTGTTGGAGGCTCTATAAGATTTCCGTTCTCATCTTCAGTATTTAGGAATTCTTCAAATTGTTCACCAAGTTTGGTTCTGGCAATAGAATCACGCACCCACTCAACAAACTGACGGTACTCATTATTCGTAATCTCCGTTTCATCCATCCAGAAAGATGCGACAGAAACACGTTTAGATTGTGAATTCAATGCCCAGGTTGCATCCTGATCATTGATTCCCTGAGTAAAACTTCCACTAGGAATAAGAACCATACCATGAGGAATAGGTTCCATATATTTTCCTCTTTGAGAAGCTCCTACCAATTCGCCACCTTCATTTCTACGACTGCAGCTAAACAATCCTATTAGTAAAACAACTCCGATAAATACAATAAGTTTATTCATAACTCTATGATTCGTGCTAGGCACTGATTTTTAATACATTTTCTTCTACAAAAAGCGAATACTCTTATATTTCTGCTTACGCTTAATTAGACTTGGTGTAAAATGATAAGCCAACATAAATTCTAATGAAGGCTTTTTAATATCCGATACAGAAACATCATAAGCTACACCTATATCTAGACCATTCTTTAATAATATTCCAACTAAAAAAACAAAAGCGTCGTCTACTCTATAGGAAACGCCACCACGGTATTTTTTATTGTATACAACATTCGTATTGATATCATATTGTGTACTTATCGCATCTGTTTTCACAAAAAACGATGGTATAATATCAATTTGGTGGGACAAAGCATGCTTATATCCACCCATAAAATAATAATGCCTATACAAATAGGTTTCAATACTTTCATTATAAGCCACGTTTGGCTTATTGATATGAGTCGTTGATGCACCTAAATATAATGTTTTACTTCTATAATAAAAGCCTAAACCGGCATCAAAAACCATTTTACTGGCATCAATACTTCCGTCTGTTAAAAGATCATCATTATCATCTAAGGCTATCCACTCTCCTTTTAAAGCATTATTTTGCAGTCCAACACTTAAGCCTGCATTCAAGATACCATTAAATATTTTAAACTGATAAGCGTATTGAAACTTGATATTGGTTTTATTTTCAATCCCCAACTTATCACTCATTACTGTTAAACCCAAACCATGCATTCTACGTCCTATTTTCAATGGAATATTTCCATTGAAAGCCGTAGACACGGGTGCATCATCAAAGCCTATCCATTGCTGGCGGTTGATAATGGATCCTGTCATTTCATCACCAATACCTGCAAATGCAGGGTTAAAAGTGAGTAAATTATACATATTTTGACTGAACTGAGGATCTTGTTGAGCTTTAGAAACTACACTTATCCCGACAGCCAATATGATGAAAAATATCCTTCTCATAAATTAGAAACAGATGCCGTACTAATGATAATCTGGTTTGTTGTAAAGTAAGCAATAAAATTCATCTTATACAAGCTTCATCAAAGTAGAGGATGCATTAGTCAAACAAAACACATATTTTACATTCAAACAACCATGATATAAAATTACAATTTTCCTGAAATTCATCGTATTTATTGCCAATTAAATTCAAAAAAAAAATCCAACGAAACAATATCGTTGGATTCCTAAGCTATTTAATATCCTCTAAAAAAAGATTATTCTTTCTTTTTTGCAGCCGTTGTTTTCTTTGTCGTTGTTTTCTTTTTGACCGTCGTTTTTTTCTTAACCGGTGCCTTCTTATTTGCAGCTGTCGTTTTCTTAGCCGCTGTTGTTTTTTTCTTCTTTTGAGGCGTATCCTTAATTATTTTCAAACAATCTTCGAACGAAAGAGATTTAGGATCAACGTCCTTAGCCAATCTGTAATTTTCTTTTTGATAAGAAATATATGGCCCCCAGCGTCCGTTCAAAATTTGAAGTTCTGCATCCTCTTCAAAGGATTTAATATGTTTTAAGCGATCCTTTTCGCGTTTTTCTTCAACCAAAACAATTGCTCGCTCCAAATTGATAGTCATTGGGTCATCCACATCCTTGTGTAAGGATGCAAATTTACCATCGTGGCGTACATAAGGACCAAATCGACCAATAGCCACAACAACCTTTTTGTCTTCATAAAGGCCCAAGTCTCTTGGTAACTTAAATAAGTCAATAGCCTCTTCTAAGGTTATCGTTTCAAGATGCTGACCAGTTCTTAAACTGGCAAACTTAGGCTTCTCTTCATCTCCTTCTGCGCTTTCGCCTAGCTGAGCCATTGGACCATAACGACCAATACGTACAAGAATGACTTTACCTGTTTTGGGATCTTCACCTAAAATTCTTTCTCCCGTTGAACGCTCTGATGTTTCCAGTGTTTTCTCAACATTCTCATGAAAAGGGAAGTAAAATTTCCCAAGCATCTCATACCAGATAGAATTTCCTACAGCGATCTCATCAAATTCCTTTTCTACTTCAGCAGTAAAATTATAATTCATGATATTCAAGAAATGCTTAACCAAAAAATCAGTCACAACCATTCCAATATCCGAAGGGAATAATTTCTTGTTCTCAGCCCCAGTTATTTGCGTATTTATTTCTTCATTAATAGCATTATCTACCAAACTGAAGACTTCATATTGACGCTGTATACCATCTCGAGATTCTTTTACAACATAGCCTCTGTTTTGGACCGTCGTAATTGTTGGAGCGTAAGTTGATGGACGACCAATACCTAAATCTTCAAGTTTTTTAACCAAACTTGCCTCAGTAAAACGTGGAGGACGATGTGTGAAATTTTGAATCGCTTTAATGAAATCACTTTCTAATTTATCTCCAATATTTACTTGTGGAAGAAGTGATTGTTCTTGCTTTTGCTCTTCGTCATCAGTCGATTCCAAATAAACCTTTAAGAAACCCTCAAACTTTATCATCTCACCAGTCGCTACAAATTTTTCATCATTTGTTGAAATACTGATTTTGATGTTTGTTTTCTCAAGTTTGGCATCGCTCATTTGAGAAGCAATGGTACGCTTCCAAATCAATTCATAAAGACGCTTCTCGTTGGATTCACCTTCAACCCGCCCCTTATTAAGGTATGTTGGACGAATGGCCTCGTGAGCCTCTTGAGCACCTTTACTCTTTGTGCTATATTTTCTAATCTTCACATAGTCCGCACCATGCAAACGTGTAATTTCTTCTTTAGCTGTTTTTAAAGCTGATTCAGACAAGTTTACCGAGTCTGTTCTCATGTAGGTAATATGCCCTGCCTCATACAAACGCTGAGCAACTGTCATGGTTTGAGAAACAGAAAATCCTAACTTACGACTGGCTTCCTGCTGCAAGGTTGAAGTGGTAAAAGGGGCAGCTGGCTTTCTAACAGAAGGCTTCTTCACAATATCATCAATATGATATTCTGCATTTTTACATGACTCCAAAAACTTTAAGGTTTCTTCTTTTGTATCGAATCGCTTTGGTAATTCCGACTTTAGTAATTTCTTAGAACCATCCTTATCAGTCACTAAGAAATGCGCCACAACCTTATAAAATGATTTCGATTTAAAAGCAATGATCTCACGCTCTCTTTCAACAATCAAACGAACAGCCACTGACTGTACACGTCCTGCTGATAAAGAAGGTTTAACCTTCTTCCACAAAACAGGTGAAATTTCAAAACCTACTAATCTATCAAGAATTCGACGAGCCTGTTGGGCATTTACCAAATTATCATCTATCTGACGTGGGTTTTCAACCGCATTCAGAATGGCATCTTTTGTAATTTCATGAAAAACAATACGCTTTGTATTCTCTTTCTTTAATTTAAGCTCCTCAAACAAGTGCCACGCAATTGCCTCTCCCTCGCGGTCCTCATCGGAAGCAATCCAAACCGTCTTTGCTTCCTTCGCCAACTTCTTTAGTTCTGTTACAACTTTCTTTTTGTCCGTCGAAACAATATATTTAGGTGTAAAGTTGTTCTTAATATCAATACCAAAATCCTTCTTATCAAGATCTCGGATATGCCCAAAACTGGACTTCACAAGAAAACTATCTCCTAAAAACTTCTCAATTGTTTTCGCCTTTGCAGGGGACTCAACAATAACTAAATTCTCTACCATTGCATCACTATTTATGGAAAATCGTGCTCTAAAATTTTGTGCAAAGTAAAAACATATGAGCCCTAAGTTCCAAATTTTATGATACTAATTTTCAAAACTCTTCATTTTAGGAGTCTTATTTTGAAGTAAAACATACTCATAAGATTTGTTGTTTTATTTACTATTTTTACGAACCAATTACACACTAATAAGGCCGAACAACAATTAATTTTAGAACATATGACCGAGTCAGATCTTAACAAAACAGAAAGCAAACCAAAAGGATCTAAAAATTTCAAAAAATATATTATTGCATTTTGGGCTCTGTTCTCATCTGCAGTATTAGCTGTAATTTTTCTTTTTATGGGTGTTTCAAATGGAAACTTTGGATTTATGCCAAGTTTCGAAGAGCTTGAAAATCCTAAAAACAGCTTGGCTACCGAAATTTATTCTGTAGATAACGTTCTGCTTGGAAAATTCTACTTCCAAAATAGAAGTTTTGTGAAATACGAAGATTTATCGCCAGACATGGTGCATGCTTTAGTTGCAACCGAAGATGTTAGGTTCTATGATCATTCAGGCATCGATTTAATCGGTCTTGGTCGAGTTGCAAAAGGATTGGTAACGGCCAATAAAAATGCCGGTGGAGGAAGTACACTTTCGCAACAGTTAGCTAAAATGCTATTCCCTAGAGAGCGTTTCAGTAGCAAACTCGATATGGTGTTTAGAAAATTTCGTGAGTGGGTAATCGCTGTTAAACTGGAACGATCTTATACCAAAGAGGAAATTCTTACCATGTATTTAAACAAATACGATTTCTTAAACTTAGCTGTGGGTATTAAATCTGCAGCCCGAGTTTATTTTAATACAACTCCCGATTCGTTAAAAATTGAACAATCAGCCATGTTGGTTGGTATGGCTAAAAACTCATCGTACTTTAACCCACTTCGCCGACCGGAACTGACCTTAGACAGACGTAATGTTGTTTTAAGTCAAATGGTGAAATATAATTACCTTGAGCAACAGCAATACGATTCTTTAAAACTTTTACCTCTTAATCTGGATTACCAAAAAGTTGACCATAGAAGAGGAAGTGCAACTTACTTTAGAGAATATCTAAGAACAAGCCTGACGGCCAAAAAGCCCGTCAGAAGTCGTTATCCATCGTGGAACAAACAAAAATATATTGAAGATTCGCTGCAATGGAAAAATAACCCTTTTTTCGGATGGTGTAATAAAAATAAAAAAGCAGATGGTGAATCTTACAATATTTATAGAGACGGATTAAAAATTTATACCACAATTGATTCGCGAATGCAAAAATATGCAGAGCAAGCCGTCAAAGAACATTTGGGACTTGATTTGCAAGCTGCTTTCGATAAAGAGAAGAAATTTCACAAAAATCCACCTTTCTCCGATGACCTGAATGATGAAGCTGTAGACAAAAACCTATTCCTATCAATGAAAAGAAGTGAAAGGTATCGTGTTTTAAAGGACAAAGATATTTCTCTTGATTCCATTAAAAGTATTTTCGAAACGCCTACCCAGATGAGAATTTTCACCTGGAAAGGTGAGCGTGATACTATATTATCACCTAACGATTCGATGCTTTATTATAAAGGTTTCCTTAGAGCTGGTTTTATGTCTATGGTGCCACAAACAGGCGAGGTGAGAGCCTATGTAGGAGGACCAAACTACAAGCACTTTATGTACGATATGGTAAATCTGGGGAAACGACAAGTTGGTTCTATCATTAAACCTTTCTTATATACGGTTGCCATGCAAGAAGGCTTAACGCCCTGCGATAAAGTACCCAATATTGCACAAACTTTTGATGTGGGGGACGGAACAACATGGACATCTCGAAATTCGACCAGTGCCCGAACTGGAGAGATGGTCACGCTTAAGTGGGGATTAGCTCATTCAGTAAACAATATTTCAGGTTGGGTGCTAAAACAATTCAAACCCCAAACCATAGTCAATATGGCTAAAAAGATGGGAATTATCAGTCGAATAGATCCTGTACCTTCAATATTCCTTGGGACATCAGAAATTACGGTTAGAGAAATGGTTGGAGCCTACGGAACTTATGCCAACAAAGGTGTTTATATTAAACCTCGTTTTATCTCCAAAATTGAAGATAGCAAGGGAAATGAAGTTGCTCGCTCTATCCCACAGAAACATGAAGTGATGAGTGCTAAAACAGCTTATTTAATGACCAATCTTCTCCAAGGGGTTGTGAGACAAGGAACGGGTAGACGTCTTGGATGGAAATACAACCTTTACAATCCTATAGGAGGTAAAACAGGAACCACTCAAAATCATTCCGACGGTTGGTTTATGGGGATTACGCCAGATCTTGTATCAGGTGTCTGGGTAGGTGCTGAAGACAGAGCCATCCACTTCGAAGGAATTTCATTGGGCCAGGGGGCTAATATGGCGCTTCCAATTTGGGGGCTCTACATGCAAAAAGTATATGCTGATGAATCTTTAAATATGTCAAAAGGCAATTTTGAAAAGCCAGAAGGTTTCAATATTGATTTGGATTGTAACACACAGTCAGCTAATCCTAGAAATAATGGTTTAATCGAATCTGAAGAAGAGGATTTCTTTTAAAATCAGTCATATTGAAGTGTTGGCAAATTATCAATTTTTGATTAAACTTGCAGAACGATTTGGGTTCCGAAAGGAATAATAGGGAATCCTGTTAAAAACAGGAGCTGTCCCCGCAGCTGTAATTCTTGATTCGAAATTATTCGGATCTGTATTTTGAACGAAAGACCACTGTCCGCCTAAGGCGAGCGGGAAGGTGTTCAGAATTGAGATAAGCCAGAAGACCTGCCTATAATCTTGAGTTTAGCTTTCGGGTAAGAAAAGCAGAAAGTCTCTGTAACCTTTCACTTTTTTGACGCAAGCAGAGTTGATCTTTGCCATAGATCTGCTCATGAAAATTCATACGTAACTGTTATAAGGATTGTAAAATTGCGATAGCAAGCTTACAATCCTTTATTTTTTTTCAAACTCATGGTAAACCGTCAAAGCTTTTTAATTAATTTTGTTTAAATTGACTTTCACTGTTTAGCATCCCGATAAGCTCATTATGAATAAAATCCTCATTATAGACGATGATCCTACGATCTGTATCATGCTTCAAGGCCTACTTAATAAGAAAGGTTTCGAATCTGATATCGCCTTTTCTGCCAATGAAGGATTAAAAAAGTTTGGCAGTTTTAAACCAAACCTGGTCATTAGTGATTTCCGTTTACCAGATATTAATGGTCTTGATCTTCTCAAGCAAATTAAAAGTTTGAATCCTCACATGCCTGTCATTATTATGACATCATATGCTGAAATTCGCACTGCTGTGAATGCTATAAAACTAGGAGCTTACGAATACATAACCAAACCCCTTAATCCTGAAGAAATTCTCGTTCTTATTAATTCTGCAATAGAAAAATCTAAAACGATTGAGAAAATAGATAAAACGAAAAAAGTTGAATTTATTCGTGGCAAAAGTCCCAATTCTGTGCAAATCGATCAGTATATCAGTCTGGTTGCACCAACGGATATGTCTGTGATTATCGAAGGTGAAAGTGGTACTGGAAAAGAAATCGTTGCTCGAAGAATTCATGAGGCCAGTGCCCGAAAGAATAAAAACTTCGTAGCAGTGGATTGTGGTGCTTTATCAAATGAATTGGCTGGCAGCGAACTTTTTGGTCACAATAAAGGCGCTTTTACCGGTGCAATTACGGATAAAAAAGGTCAATTCGAATTTGCCAAAGGCGGCACACTCTTTCTGGATGAAATCGGTAATTTATCCTATGAGATTCAAATCAAATTATTAAGAGCGATTCAAGAAAGAAAAATAAGACAACTGGGTAGCAATGATGATATTGACACTGATGTTAGGATTCTTGTTGCAACCAATGAGGATTTAATTAAAGAGGTTGATAGGGCTAATTTCAGAGAAGATTTATACCACCGCTTGAACGAATTCAAAATATCAGTTCCCGCTCTTCGTGATAGAAAAGAAGACATCAAGTTGTTCGCTGATAATTTCCTAAATCTTTCCAATCAGGAACTCAATAAAAACATCTTGCATTTTTCTGATGAGTTTATTCAGAAACTAAAAGCCTACAATTGGCCTGGAAACTTAAGAGAACTTAGGAATGTGGTTAGAAGAGCCTTACTTTTAAGTACAGGAGAACGTGTTGAGACCTCAGCTTTACCTCCAGAAATTCTAAACTACCAGGAAACGACAAGTCTTTCCGACAATACAACGGACTTAAAATTGATTCAAGCCTCAACCGAAAGAGATAAGATTATTGATACTTTAAGAGAAGTTAACGGCAATAAATCAAAAGCAGCACGCTTACTCAATATTGACAGAAAAACACTTTATACTAAGATGAAGCAATATGGTATTGAGGGCTAATTAAAAATTCTAATCCAAACTGATAATGAAGAGAAAAATTCTTGACTTCACACTATACTATCTTACAGTTTGTGCATCACTCATACTTATTTACAAAGACCAATTCGATATTGGTCAATTCATGATAGTCTATTTTTTGTTCTTCAGACCTCTAATTGATGGTTTGTTTTTAAGCTATCTGACAAAAGAATCCAGATGGGATTTCTATATTCCCTTCTACTCGCATACGAAATATTTCAGAATGTTCCTGGGAGGAAAACTTTAAAATGAATCAAGCCTCCTTTTGTAAGTTATCAATCTGCTCAAAAACTTGATTTGATATCTCCTCAAGTTTATCGATAGCACAGCTTAGCTCATCTCCCCCCATTAGCTCGTCGGGCGATTGATGAATCATTTTTTCCAAGTTAAGTAATATCTCACTCGCTGAATTTATTTTAAGCTGACGATAGGAGCTTAACATCCGATGTGCTAATTCACCTATCTGTGAATAATCCTTATTACTACTTGCTTCCTTAAGAAGCTGAAGACTCTCTTTTGCGATTCTCTTAAAACTAGTCAGGATCTGGTTCACGAGGGCTTTATCCCCGCCAGTGAATTTCTCAATCTCTGATAAATCAAATAAAAACTTATCGGTTTCATAAACTGATTCCACGTCCTCTACAGGACTCATCTCAATTTCAAGCTTCAACTGCTCACACAAAATTTCCAGCAAAGCATCTTCTTCAAAAGGCTTCAATAAGTAGGCTGACATACCTTCTTTAATATACTTATCAAGATCAACTTGACGCACATTCGCTGTCAGAGCAATAATCGGTATGGCTGATTTTAGATTTGTTCTAAGCTGCTTGCATAGATTGACACCTCCCATTTCTGGCATATGAATATCAGTTAATAAAATATCATACTTGGTCTTTTTCAAGCATTCAAGGGCCTTCAAACCATTACCAACAAAGTTTGCATTAAGGTTCCAAGCTTTAAAAATTGTTTGCATCAGTAGCGAACTGTATTCATCATCTTCAGCAACCAATATCCTTTTTTGCTTCAATGTATCGGGCACTTCGGTGATCTTTTCTAAAACAGACTCTTCACTTATTATATCACTCTTTACAATTGGAAGATCCAAACAAAATTCTGATCCCTTATTCAACTCGCTAGTGACCTGCAAATCGCCACCTAGCATTCTGGCTAATCGTCGACTAATTGATAAGCCCAAACCTGTTCCACCGTATTTTCTTGCAGAGAAAGATTCTGCCTGACTAAAATCTTCGAAAACATGTTCTAATTTGTCTGATGAAATTCCAATACCCGTATCAATCAAGCTGACTTTAAACCTGTATCTATCATCTTTTGATTCCATTACTGCTTTAATACTTACAGAACCTTCTTCGGTAAATTTGATAGCATTGGAACCTAAGTTCAACAAGATTTGTTTTAAACGAAACGGATCACTTTCAAAGAAATACTGCTCTTCACCTTCATAGGTCCATGAGAAGTTTAAGTTCTTTTTATGGGCGGAATCACTCAACAAGCTGTATACATCATGAACCAAGTTCTTAGGTTCAAAGTTTTGCTTCTCAATGACGAGCTTACCTGCTTCAATTTTTGCAAAATCAAGAATATCATTTACAATACCCAATAGGTGGTTTGAAGAATTTCCAATGACTTCCACATACTTGCTCTGTTCCGTATTCATCTCCGTTTTTTCAAGCTGTCGGGAAAAACCAATCAATGCATTTAAAGGCGTTCTAATCTCATGGCTCATAGATGCAAGAAATTCCTCTTTTACTTTGGCTAATTTTTCTGCTTTCCCCTTGGCAAGAATAAGCTGCTTTTTCAGATAATCTGATTTTGAAAGGTCGAGTAGGGTGAAAAGGATGAATAATACTCCAAAAATAAACCCAACAATAATGACAATGGTAATGAGTATAATGGAATCCTTAGCTATTTGTTCTGTTTGACTAACTTTTTGTGTAATATCTCTGATTTGTTGTTGCTCAAGCTCACTTAGTAGCTTCCTTATCTTCTGCAGTATGATCGAGTTTTCATCAACAAGTTTGAGTTCTTCATACATTAATCTTTCACGAGCCTTTTGCTCTTTCCTACGAGATGACTCTAATTCTTCCTTAAAACTATTGAAAAGACTATCTTGTTTTAAGATAAAGCTACTATCAATTCCTACCTCTTGGCGTTCAATCACACGATCAACAACTTCGTACTTGGATTCTTTTTTCTTTCCAAACCTAATTCCCAGGAAACTCTTAGGTTTATCGATCTTTTTCTTAATTTTCTTTATTGTATCGACTATGGTCCGTTTTGTTATCGAACTTTCAAACTCATCCCGGGAATACTTAGAAGCATCACTCAGTTCTTTCAATGCTTGTTCAGTATAGTTTATACCTTCTTTAGCTTTTTTAATTCGGGCAAAGGCATTTAATTTTTTGGAACGAACACCAATCAAATAAATCATCGAATCAATCATTTGAATTGAATGCGTATTCTTAATATTACTTAATCGCAAAGAATCCAGCTCATTTTTTATAGACTCAACTTTTTCCCCAAACAGCCCCAGGTATTGGCTCTTTTTGGTCAAAGAATACACTCGAATATGATTTTCAGCTTCCGAAAGATCGGTAAGAAGATGATTCATACGAGAGATCTCGGCATCAGGCTTGGAGAGTTGTGAAACAGAATTCATCAACCTCTTATAACTAGAGTGACCAATAAGCCCTGCACTTACAATAGCTATCAGTAATACCAGATAACCAGTAATCACTTTTATCCTAATGTGTGGATCTTTATTTTTTACCATATGAACTTTGAACTGTTTGTAAAATACAAATTTAGAGGATTTTATATATAAATCGATTTTAATATTCCAGAATTGAGGATTTATCACTCAGTTCTGTCTAAAAATTCCCCAATTCGCAGCTTCCCACCAAATTAGGAGCAAAACAAACGCGTATAGCAATCAATCGCATACTTCCTCTATTACAACAACTTGCAAAACTATTGACATGAACTAAGAAAAGCAAAACCTCAATTGGCACAGTATTTACTATACAGATTACAAGAATTAAATAGAATCATATAAATAACAAATTAGAAAACATGAAAGGAGCAGTATTAAGATCATCCAAACAACATAGGATGACCAGTATGGCGACTTCCATGTGATAATTAAAAAACAAATTAAAGACATATGAAACGTATTATTTTTGCACTATTAATCCTACCATTTTTTGTTGCTTGTAACCAAAAAGAGATCAAACAACTTAAAGAAGATAATTTACAACTTACAAATGCAGCCAATCAGAAAGAAGTTGCCATTAATGATTTTGTAGCAACTTTAAATTCGATACAAGAAAATCTTGATATCATTAAAGAAAAGGAAAACATTGTTGTCGTAAATTCTGAGAATCCTGACAAATCTCAAAAACAAAAAATTACAAGTACACTGACTTCTATCAATAATATCCTTGAGCAAAACCGTTTAAAGATTGCTGAATTAGATAAAAAACTTAAAAACAGTTGGTATAAAAATTCGAAACTTAGAAAGTTAACCACTCGTTTGAAAACTGATATCGCAAAAAAGGAAGCTGATATAATTATTCTAAAAGAGCAGATTGCTGATTTAGATATTAAAGTTGAAGGTTTAACGACTGATGTTGAAAATTTAAATACAACAGTGACTGACTTAACGGCACAGAATGCTGAAAGTGCAAAACTTATTGAAGAGAAGACCAATAATTTGAACACAGCTTATTATTTGATAGGTACGAGTTCGGAATTAAAATTAAAACAAGTTATTTCTAAAAAGGGTGGTATTATAGGTATCGGATCAGCTACTGTTTTAAACGATAACTTTGACACAAAAGAGTTTAAGCAAATTGATATCAGAGAAACAGCATTAATCCCTATTACAGGTAAAAAAGTTGAACTTATTACAACTCATCCTCAAGGCTCATTTAAAATAGAAGAAGGAAAAGGCTTAGCAATTATTGATGCAGAACAATTCTGGAAAAGCTCAAAATACCTGGTTGTTAAAGTTCGATAATCAAACCCAATTAAAGTGGAATTAAAGGAAGATCATCCTTAAAGATGGTCTTTCAATAATTCTAACATATATCATCTGTTTAGTAAAGTATTGTGTTACATAATTGAGTAATCACACCACAATAGTGGGGAAATATTCCACAACTATACTCCCCAACAAAAATAAGGGAGAATTAAGACCAAACAGAAAACATCACACAAAGCCCACAAACAAAGGCTTTTATTAATATAAATTAATCTGAAACTTTCAAAATCTGAATTTTGGCACAGTATTTATACTATATAAATCTGAATTTATTTTGAATAATTGTATAATTAGAACATGACTATGAAACGTATTATTTTTGCATTATTGATCTTACCTTTTTTTGTTTCTTGTAACCAAAAGGAACTTGAACAACTAAAAGCTGATAAAGTACAACTTACTGAAACTCTTAAGCAGAAAGAAGTTTCTATTAACGAGTTTGTATCTACTTTAAACTCTATCGAAGAGAACCTTGAGATCATCAAAGAAAAAGAGAAGATTGTAGCTGTTGATTCAGAAGCTCCTACTAAATCTCAAAAGCAAAAAATTGCTAAAAATATTACTGCTATCAATAACTTACTTGAGCAGAACCGTGCTAAGATTGCTGACTTAGATAAGAAACTTAAGAGCAGCTGGTACCAGAACTCAAAATTAAGAAAATTAACTGATCGTTTGAAAGCTGACGTTGCTCAGAAAGAAGCTGATATCGCTGCTATGAAAGAGCAAATCGCTAACCTTAACGTAAAAGTTGAAGGATTAAACGCTGACGTTACTAAATTAAATACTGCAGTTACTGAGTTAACTACAGAAAATGCTGATCAAGCTAAAACTATTAGCGAAAGAACAACTTCAATGAACACTGCTTACTATGTAGTAGGTTCTACTTCTGAGCTAAAAGCTAAGAATGTAATCACTACTAAAGGTGGTATCATCGGAATTGCTTCAGCTAAAGTTTTAAGCGAGAATGCAGATACAAAAGAATTTAAGAAAATTGATATCACTGAGACTACTTTAATTCCTGTTGAAGGAAAGAAGATGAAGTTGATTACGACTCACCCTACAAACTCTTATAAGTTTGAAGCTGGTAAAGGAATCACTATCACAAATGCTGATGCATTTTGGAAGTCTTCAAAATTCTTAGTAGTTAAGGCTCGATAATCAATTCATGGTTGAGTTTTAAGGTTGTCCAAGAAAGGCTGTTCGTAATGAACAGCCTTTCTTATTTCCCCCCTTTTGTGTTTACCCATTCACAAATATGAAATCCTTTGTTGTATTGTTTGAATTAATTAGTATTTTTATTTATTCTAAATAAATAAAAACCTTCAATTATGAACAAAGCACATAATATCAATAAATTTTACGCTCTGTTACTTATCCTACTGGGATCATTCGGATTCATTATGAGATATGTAGAATTGGGCGACACACAGTTCACAGCACTTATTCCAGCTGTATTTGGTTTAATTCTATTAGCCTTTACCAATGGCATTAAAAATGAGAATGCTGTAATTGGTCATCTGGCAGGTGTTCTTACACTTGTTTTGGTTGTTATGTCAGCTGTGATGCTTACTAAAGGTTTCCTGGCTGAATTCAGCTTAGGACGTAAGCAAATCATCTTTCTATTCGTAATTGTTGGAGGTATTTATAGCTTGCGCGCACAGTTTCTTTATTTTAAAGCACAACGCAGAAGAAAAGCAAACTTGAAATAATCAAGCAATGACTTCATAAATAAATCCCGATTTGCATCAGCAGATCGGGATTTGTTGTTAGCTAGAATATATCTTATCGAATTATTCTCATAGATCATGACCACAGTGAGGACATTTTTCATTTTCCTTCCTGCCTCTAGATTTCTCAACTTTTGTCATAAATCCAGCGCCAATAATTCCTGTTGGTAAAGCAACAATCCCAATACCTAAAATAGCGATCAGGCCGCTTATAAATTTACCTAAACCTGTAATGGGATAAATATCACCATACCCCACGGTTGTTAAAGTCGCGATTGCCCACCAAAATGATTCAAGAATATTAGAAAAAGCTTCAGGTTGCTTCTCCCCTTCGATATGATACATGAGAAATGAAGCAATCATCAGAATTAAGAAGGTTAAGAATCCTGTAACTGCTAATTCCGATCTTTTTTCTTTAATGACAGTCCATATCAGATTTAATGAATCATTATATCTGTTCAGTTTTAATATCCTTAAGAATCGTGTTAATCTTAACGCTCTCAAAAACCTTAGATCTACCTTTATAAGCATTGGCAAGAAGAATGGCAGAATTGCCAATAAATCAATAATACCATATGTAGAAAAAATAAAACGAAATGCCGATTTAATTCTACTTGATGAAGGATGAGTTAAATGAGAAACATAAACTCGCATGGCATACTCAATTGAAAATATAACAATTGAGAAAGCATTAAAGCCGTAGAGAAAAGCTTTATATTTCAAATAAACCTCTGGTATTGACTCTAAGATAATTGAGATCAAACTCAGAACAATTAAACTCATAATGATATAGTCGAAAATTTTATTGAATTTTCTTCCATGATCACCTTTTTCTACCAATTCAAATACTCTCTGCTTTATCATCAAACCCGTTTTAAGATACAAGTCCCGAAATTAACAAAAAGTCCAATTAATTGATAAACAAAACTCAAAACCAGTTAATTGTTCTGATAAACCGTCACAATTTTGTGTCCTTTGCTCTTTAGAAGTTCTTGTGTTTGACTATAGTTTTGAGTGAATCCCAATAAAAATCCCCCACCACCTGAACCACAAAGTTTAAGAGAGAACATTCTGTTTTCAAGACCAAGTTCCCAAATAGCAAGGAATTCATCTGGAATCATCGACCTAAAGTGTTGCAACTGAAAACCAGATAACTTCGCAACATTATTAAAGAATGGGGTAGACTCGCCCTTAATTAGCTCTTGAATACAATTGTTATTGAGTGGGATAAACTCTTGTTTGATCTGCTCAGAATACTCTTCTGCCTCGCAGGATTTAAGGAAAGCCTTAACCAGTGGTGCCGTATTCCCTTGTTTATCGGTATCCACCAGGAAAATAGCACTGTCCTGACCAAACTTACGACCTGGCAAGGTCACTAATTCTATTTTCTGAGAATTATGAATCAAAAGAGGTAGCTTCAAATAAGAATTTAAGGGGTCTAAGCCCGAACTTTGCCCATGAAAACCTGATTCTAACTGAGAAAACAGAGCTTTTAATTCTGTAATTTGTTTTGGTTTGATAATACGATTGTTAGGAATAGCCTTTATCGCATACTTCTTATAAATAGCCGCACATAAGGCACCTGAGCTTCCTAAACCATAACTCTCAGGAATACTTGATTCAAAATATAAACCTTTGGCTACATCTTTCTTTAAGGCTTTTATATGGATAAAACTATCAAGCTCTTTCTCCTCAATAAAGGAACAGAATTTTTGAAGTTCTTCATTAGACCGGCGAGCAAAATGTCTATCGGTGTATTTATTCTCGTCTATGAAACTCAACTCCCCCTTGAAATGGGTATACGGAATACTCAATCCCATTGAATTAAATAGAACAGCGTACTCCCCAAAGAGTAATATTTTAGCGTAATATTGTTCGGGTCTGTGATTCATTATAAGGTCTTATTTAATTCTCTTAGGTCCGTTCCCCATACCATCCTGAATATATTTTTCATCTTCCAGAAGCTCTATCAATTCCTGCTTGATAAACTTCTGAATGCTATTTTCATTAGCCTTTGGATACAAAAGATGAATATTGGGACCAGCATCTAAAGTAAAGCAAAGTGGCGTTTGGGTTTGTTCTCTAAAATTTTTAATGCGCTCTATGGCAATAAGCGTATTCGGTTTTAAAAGGGTATACGATGGATTTGAACTCATCATCAGCCCATGAAGACTAAGCGCCTCATTCTCTACAACATCAGTGAATTTATCGAAATCGCCTTGCTCCATTACTTGTATCAATTCTGAAATATTCAGACGTGCCTGCTGAAAACGAGCATCAGCATATGGATGATTTTTCATCAAACCATGACCTGCCGTACTTGAAACCTTTTTAGCAGAGGAATCAATCATCAAAATTGTATCCTGTAAATTCTGAAAAGTTGGGTGAATCATATTCTCGTAAGGGATGGCATAATAATTCGAACTATTTGATACACCTTCCGTATCGCCCCAAATCGCATATTGTCCGAATAAAGAGCGCGAAGCACTTCCCGATCCTAATCGAGCCATTTCGCTGGCTTTTTTAAAGAAAAAATCTTTTGGCATTTCAATTTCATCGATGGCCTCTTGCATAGAACAAAGACATAGAGCTAAGGCACTCATTGCCGAAGCCGAACTTGCTATACCTGCCGAATGAGGAAAAGTATTTGAGCTCGATATTTTAAGCTGATATTTTCTTACACAGGGTACATCGTTCGCAACAGAGTCGATAAATCGACTTAATTTATCCTCGAAAGCTTTATTTTCTTTCCCTTCGAAAAGATAGATGAGATCTTTTTCTCCATCCTTTTTAGGAGAATAAGTTAGTTCAAAACGAGAAACAGATTCCTTCAAACTCATACTTAATGAAGGGTTACAAGGTAATTGCACCCCCATTTTTCCCCAATATTTAATCAGAGCTATATTAGATGGGCTTTCCCAAATGATTGTATTTTTCATCCAATTATAATTTTATATTTTGGTCGGATGGAAACCGCCATCTTAATCGTTTTTGTATATATTAAAGCTTTGTTCATTGTTCGTTTCATTCTTATCAATTTCATTCCTTACAAATCATCTTCATCTTTGAGGATCATATTATCCCATGGGATAAGTGTATTTAAGCCTTTCAATCGAAAATAGTTTGTTATTGTTTTTTTATCCCAATCGCTACGGACCATAGCAAAATCACCTCCCCAGGCACCTAAGGATTTTATAGATCCCTCAAAATCAGAGAAAGCGAGTTTCTTTATGCTTGGTATGCCTAATATATTGGAGGTAATCGCTTCGTGCTCCCCAATTATTTTATCAAAATCAATTGCTGATTCAGCATCTAAAAGGTGTAGTGATAAGCTTGATATTTCTTGAATCTCTTGGGAATAATCCTTTTTTTCTGCTAAAAAGCGTCTGACTTCACTCTCTGTCTTTTGTTTTTTTCCCAGATATAGAAAATAGATCTGGTCTTTAAATTCAGGTGAAAAAATACAGGCTTCAGTCCAAATTTTATTCTTTAGTCTTTGAAAAAGAATAGGTGTATCATTCTGTGCACAGGCCACATCATAGCCAGATCCTTTTAAAACTCTATTGAGCAGATCAAAGGCATCAACTTGAGCCCATTGTGCCACATTATTTATCAAGGTAGAACTGGATCCCAATCCCCAATCCCTATTAAAATTCAGATGGGTTTCGAATCGAAAGGCTGAACCGTTTATTAAATTAGGCTTTAATATTAAAGCCTGATTCAAAAGCTCTGCAATAAAGTTTTTTTCAGACGGTAATTCTGGTGTCGGATTTGTAATTTCATCCAAAGAGAGTTGAAAATTCAACCATTGCTTTTCATTTTCATAGGCTTGCCAGCTCATACCTTCACCTTCTTTAGGATAAACAGCAAGAGATTGACCATATTGAGTCGGTACCGCCAAAGCCAAAGCCCCTTTCAATACCAAGTACTCAGCTGTAATCAGGAGCTTCCCATTCGAATAAAAAAACTGCGCTTGTTCCAAATCCTATTTATTTTGAGTTTCTAATGGTATTTAAAAAGTTCTCGACTTCGCTGTAACTTACTGTTGACTGAGCAAAACGGGTTTTCGCCATCAGCTTTTCAGCCTTATTGGCATTAAAAGCATTCAACAAGTTTGACAAATGCATTTTCATATGCCCATGTTGAATTCCAGTTGTTACCAATGAGCGAATGGCTCCAAAATTATTAGCTAAGCCAGAAGCTGCGGTCATCATCATCAGATCTTTTGCTGAAGGATCACCCAACAGTTCCAAACCGAGTTTTGCCAAAGGATGAAGTTTCGTTAAACCACCAACTGTACCCAAAGCAAGTGGTAATTTTAGTTCATATCTAAATCGTCCATTACTAATATCAGCCTTAGTTAAGCTCTTATATTTTCCAGTTTGCGAAGCCCAAACATGCGCATTAGCCTCAACAGCTCTAAAGTCGTTTCCAGTTGCCAATGCCACAGCATCGACTCCATTCATAATACCCTTATTATGCGTACATGCCCGGTAAACGTCAAGCTCAGCGATTTGTGTTGCTTTCAAAAATTTATTGGCAAATACCTCACCTGTCATTCCTTCATAAACACCATCAAGATCCTTGATATCACACTCAATCCAGCATTCCACAAGGCAATCAGGCGTATAGTTTGATAAGATCGACATCACAATCTCACACTCACGTTCTTCCTTAGTCCAATCTTCCTGACTCTGAATGAAAGTTTCAAGCGTACGAGCCATCATCTCCAAACAAGAGTTGATGAAGTTAGCTCCCATAGCATCAAGCGTATCAAAGCTAACATGCAATTGGTGGTAATTCTCCAATTCGTGACTCATATCAATTAAAGACAAATCGAGAATACCGCCACCACGACGTCGCATATTGGTCGTAAGGGAGTGTGTTGCACACATTAACTCTTTCTTCAAATCAGGAAAAGCCTGCTTTAAACGATCGCTTTTTCCATTCCACAGGAAATGGACTTGTCCTGTTTTTTCTACCGAAACAATTTTCGCATGAAAACCACCTCGCTCAGCCCAAAACTTCGCAGAACGCGAAGCAGCAGCAATCACAGAGCTCTCTTCTGTAACCATTGGTAAGTGATACACCTTATTATTGATCACAAAATTGGGTGCGATTCCAAAAGGCAAAAAGAAATTAGATAAAGTATTCTCACTAATCTCATCCAATAAATTCTGCTGCTCAAGATCATTCAATCTGAAATAATCCAAATCAGCTTCAATCTGCTCACCTTTCCCACTAATCTCTCCCAAGTATTTCAACTTTTCAAGACGTGAAAGTTTCGAAAATCCTTTTATTATCTTATTGTCCATAAGGATACTAATTTAATACTCCTAAATATTCTATCTTCTCTCACTATCTCAGATCCAAATAAGCCTCAGCTAGTTGCAGACCTTCTATCTGGCTTTTTATATAAGATTCAAGCACCTCATAATCACCCTGAGCATATTTTAATAATGCTGAAGCCTGACCATAAATAGCAGGCATCTTACTCTTTTTCATCAAATAATAGCCATCCAAACAAGAAGTAATACCTCCTGATATGATCAATTCTTTACACTGAATCTTTCGATTATTCTCATAAATATCATTTGTCCATTGGAGCATCTCTTCGGCATTGTGCCCAATTTCACTCAATGCTTCCAAGGCCTGACCGGCCTTTTCAGGATGACGCATCAATTCAATCTTAGCAAAATTAGTTCCTCCAAAAGCTCCAAATTCCAAAGCTTGGATAGGCAGTTGCATAAGAGTTTCTATACTTCTGGGCCCCATGCCCTGACCAACCTCTTTGACGATAAGAGGTACTTTTATCTCATCCATCAGCTCTTGTATGGTATCAATGGGGGAACGATACAATAAATCACCCTCTGGTTGCATACTCTCCTGCATGGGGTTGATATGAACGATTAAACCATCAGCTCGCAAATTTTGGAGCATAGACTCAACTTTGTCTAAAGCCTTGTCTTTAATCAAACTTTCAATCTGACAGATACCAAGATTGGCATACAAAGGCAAATCATCACCAATAACTGAACGCATATCGAAATCGGCAAAATGCGCCTTGCTATCGAGTAATGAACGACAAGAGCCTAAACCCATTCCCATTCCGAATTGAGCACAGGCACGAGCCAAATTTAAATTGATTTTAGCCGCTTTCTCTGTTCCACCTGTCATACTCGAAACCCAAATTGGCGTGCGAAGTTGCTTTCCCAAAAACTCAAAAGATTTAAGTTCTTTATCAGGATGGGCACTCAAAAGAGGTTCATAATAAAACCGCTTGTCAGCCAATGCATTTTCCATATGCGAACGGAAAGCCAAATCAATATGGTCTCGTTTTCTGTCAGTCATTATTTTTTCAGTTATCGGTTTTCGATACAAGGAATCCCTAAGTTTCGGGAAGCTTTATCATCATCCACTTTAACCTTTATCCTTGGTTTCTCTTTATCCTTGTCACTAGTAATATGTCTCGAAATCACTAGTCTTAATATTTCAGATGTTCCTTCTCCAATTTCCAAGATGCGCTGATCTCTATAAAATCGTTCCACATCTGAAGATTTCAATAAACCGTGCGCTCCATGAATTTGAACAGCTTCGTTAGCCACTTCTCTTGCAATCTCAGAACAGTAGAGCTTCGCCATGGCTGATTGCTTCCCAAACTCCTGTCCATTATCCTTCAACCAACAAGCCTGGTACAATAAAGCTCTTGCGGCCTCAATTTTTGTAGCCATATCAGCCAACTTAAAAGCGATGGCCTGAAATTTCACAATGGGTTTCCCGAATTGCTCTCGTTTCTGTGCATATCTCATGGCTTCCTCGTAAGCTCCTTGTGCCAATCCCAGTGCCATAGCCGCAATAGTTAAGCGCCCGGAATCAAGGGTTTTGAGCATAATCTTAGCTCCCTGTCCCAACTCACCCAACAGATTTTCTTTAGGCACTTGACTATTTTCAAAGGTCAAATCAGCCGTATCAGAAGCTCGCCACATCATCTTTCCCTTCATAGGATGAGCCTTAAAACCGGCAGTGTTCCGATCAACTAAGATAACAGATAATTCCTTTTTACCATCTTCCTCATCTGTGATTACCTGAAGGGTAACGCCTAATGAAGACTCTGAAGATCCGTTAGAAATAAATTTTTTAGATCCACTTATTAGCCAGTTTTCATTGATTAATTCAGCCTTCGTTTGAGTCCCTCTTGAGTCGGATCCGGCATTTTCTTCAGTTAAACCAAATGCCCAAACATGTTTACCAGTACACAATTGAGGCAGATATTTATTTTTCTGATCTTCTGTTCCAAAATAATAAATAGGACCAATACCTAATGAATTATGCGCAGCTAGAGTCGAAGCCTGTGAAGCATCAACGCGCGCCATTTCTTCAACTGCAATTAGTAATGACAAATAATCCTTGCCGTGCCCACCATATTCCCTTGGTAGATAGATGCCAAAAAGTCCCATTTCCCCCATTTTATGGGTCAAATGTGAACTAAATTCTTCTTTCTCATCCAATTCTGCCGCCAAAATTTTCACTTCTGTTTCAGCAAATTCTCTGACTCTTCGTCTAAGCTTTTCGTGCTCTTTGTTTGTATAGGGATTCATATGTTTGTGTTCCTCTTTCGATTTAATATCAGACTCAAAGGTCTTTTAATTAACAAACCTAAATAAAATCCTCTATCCCTGAAAATTATTTAGAATTAATTTTGATAAAAATAAGCCCATGCTACAAGTAGCAAAATTTTAAACATCCGAGCTAAATCGACATCATCGGTCTGTCAAATTGGTTATGACGAGAATGCACTAAATTGGGTTCTATTAAACATCACCAAACGACAATTCTATTATTTAAAAGTATATCCAAAACAAAAAAAAAGGGGATAGATTCACTAACCTTATACTTCAACCTCCTTTAAAGTTGCAAACTGCCTGAAAAACAAGAACAAACACCCTATCGCTAAAACTTGACAGATTTGACAGTAGTTTATCCTGACTGTATAATATAAATTTACATATAATTAAAGATTTACACTATGGAATTTGAGATTTGGCATATTTGGTTACTAGTAGCAGTACTCCTTTTTATGATTGAAATATTCATGACAAGCTTTATTGCAGTTTGTATTGGAGCAGGAGCCTTAGTTACAGGAATAGGAGCATATCTAGGCTTAAATGTCACTCAGCAACTTTTACTTTTTGCCGGATTTACTCTGATAAATTTCATCTTCATCCGACCGTTTGCTAAGAAATTTATTTTTAAGGCTAAAGACTTTGTTGCCACAAATGCTGACGCTTTATTAGGTAAAAAAGCTACAGTTGTTGAAATGATTGACCCCGATAAACTACTAGGGCGAGTGGAAGTTGACGGTGATAACTGGAAAGCGATTTCTTTTGATGGGAAAGCAATTTCAAAGGGGCAAATTGTGACCATAGTGAGTTATGATAGTATTGTATTAACTGTAAAATAAAAAAATTAATGGGAGGATTAATTCTAGCCGGAGCAATTGCTCTTTTGGTTATCATTTTCTTGGCTTCAGGCCTAAAGATTGTTCGTCAATCAGAAACAATTATTATTGAACGATTAGGTAAATACCACAAAACACTTCAATCTGGGATCAATATCATCATTCCAATATTGGACCAGACAAGAGACATCGTTTGGCGTTACGTAAAGGAAGATTTCAATGGCCAAAAAGTTGTCATGTTCAAAAATAAAGCTCGTATCGATTTAAGAGAAACGGTTTATGATTTCCCAAAACAGAATGTTATCACCAAAGATAATGTAGGTGTTCAAATCAATGCCTTATTATACTTTCAAATTATGGATCCTGTTAAGTCAATTTATGAGATTGAGAACTTACCAGATGCCATTGAAAAGTTGACTCAAACAACACTAAGAAATGTCATTGGGGAGTTAGAATTAGACCAAACACTAACCTCTCGTGATACGATAAACACAAAGCTAAGAGGAATTCTTGACGATGCTACTAATAAGTGGGGAGTCAAAGTCAACCGTGTGGAATTACAAGATATTAACCCTCCTCAGGATATTATTGCTGCAATGGAAAAACAGATGCGTGCTGAGCGTGATCGTCGTGCTGCAATTCTTGAAGCTGAAGGGATGAAAAGAGCCAGTATTCTTGAAGCTGAAGGGATTAAAGAATCTGAGATTAATAAGGCCGAAGGTCAAAAGCAATCAAAGATTCTTAGAGCTGAAGGTGAAGCACAAGCCAGAATAAAAAAAGCAACGGCGGAGGCGGAAGCTATCCAAAGAATTACTGACGCAATCAGCCAGGAAGGTGGAGATCCTGCTAATTATTTAATTGCTGTTCGTTATATAGATACACTAAAAGAAATGGTAAGTGGAAAAGATAATAAAGTTATCTATTTACCATATGAAGCAACAGGCGTATTAAGCTCAATAGGTGGCATTAAGGATATGCTTACTGGTGGTATTAAATAACCCTAACCCCTCATATATTGAAACAAAGGTCGAGCATTGCGTTCGACCTTTTGTTTTTCCTTTCCTTTCAAAACATCGCGTCTTCTAATGCACATCTATCCGTAAAAAAAACATATTAGAACGAACTCTATTTTTTTTACCTTTGATATCTATTTGAAAATATCACAATCACTGGCTTAACGATTCAAACTAAAATACATGCAGTTTAAAGATATTATTGGACAAGAGGCTACGAAATCACGCTTTATTCAAACGGTTAAGGATAATAGAGTGAGTCATGCACAACTTATTGTTGGTGAAAAGGGTGTTGGGAAATTAGCTATGGCAATTGCTTTTGCTCAATATGTTTCGTGTCAAAACAAACAAGCCGATGACTCATGTGGACAATGTGCATCTTGCAAGAAATATCAGAAACTGGTTCATCCGGATTTACACTTTGTTTTTCCCGTAGTAAAAGGTAAAGGCGCTAATAATCCAGTGAGTGACACCTATATTGACAATTGGAGAAAACAGGTATTGAGTAATCCGTATTTCGATCTTAATGATTGGTATGCTGGTTTGGGCGTAGAGAACGCTCAGGGTATGATCTATTCCAATGAAAGCAATGAGATTCTAAAGAAACTGAGTCTTAAGACTTATGAATCGGATTATAAAATCATGATTATTTGGTTGCCGGAGAAAATGCATGCTTCATGTGCCAATAAACTCCTTAAACTAATTGAAGAGCCACCTACTAAGACCATATTCTTTTTGGTTTCAGAGGAACCCAATCGAATTCTTCAGACTATCCGATCAAGAGCTCAAATGATGAAAATACCAAGGATTGAGAAGGACGCTCTTAATCATGCGATTAAATCAGAATATAACTTATCAGGTACGGAATTAAATAATCTGGTTCGATTAGCTGAAGGAAGTTATCGAAAAGCACGTATTCTAATCAAAAATTCCGATGAAAACGCCTTCAACTTCGAGCGTTTCGTGAGTATTATGCGCATATGTTATGCCCGTAATGTGCTTGAATTGATGACATGGGCTGAAGAAATAAGTACAATCGGACGTGAAAGGCAAAAAAGTTTCCTTCAATATTGCTTAAAAATGATTCGTGAAAACTTCATTCTAAATATTAAGCAAGATGAAATGGTATTTCTAAATGGGGAAGAAATGAATTTTTCTCAACGTTTCTCACCTTTCATCAACGAAGATAATGTTTGGGCCATTGCCGACGAACTAACCAAGGCCTATAACGATATTGAACGAAATGGTAATGCAAAAATAATTTTCCTTGATTTAAGTTTACGATGGGTTAAATTATTACGCCCATAATATCCTTAAAATAATAAAAAGATATTCTAGTAAAACACCACATATTCTAATGTCACAGATCGTTCAATCATTCAGATAATCATCATAATAAGAAGTTCTTTTCCTAGATATTTTTCCTGATTCTATAGTCCTTTAAAAAATTAATTAACTTTAGGGGTTATTTTTGGTATAGACTCTCAGTAAATCTGACAGATGTCCCATTTTATTAGCTAATTTTGCAGACACTATTGTAGAATTTTCAGTTCGACAAATTTTCGAACCCAATACAAAGATGAAGCAAGCCATTTCAGTACAAAACACCGTACTTTAATGAGTTTCTGCACTCAATATATATACATATGATAGAAGAAAAGGAACCAAAAGGAAAATGTGGAGGTTGCTCAAAAGGTAAATCAGACCACCGACTTTTGGCAGGTAAACTTGATGTTTACGACTGGTTAGGTGACGTTCCTGAAAGTACTTTATGTCCCGATATTATAGAAGTTAAATTTAAGAATACACGTAAAGGGTTTTATTCAAACAATAATAAAATAAGACTTAAACGTGGCGATATAATTGCTGTTGAAGCATCTCCCGGACATGATATTGGTATTGTTTCACTAACTGGTGATTTAGTGGTGGAGCAAATGAAAAGACAGAAGCTCGATCCTAAAACCTACGAAGCAAAAAAAGTATACCGTATAGCCAAACCTGTTGATATAGAAAAATGGCACGAAGCCATCGCTCTTGAGCATAAAACCATGATTAAGGCTCGCCAAATTTCAGCTGACTTAAAGTTGAATATGAAAATTGGTGATGTTGAATATCAGGGTGATAAAACCAAAGCTATTTTCTATTATATCGCTGATGAACGTGTTGATTTTCGTCAACTGATAAAAGTTTTAGCTGAAGAATTCAGAATTCGAATCGAAATGCGCCAAATTGGTGCACGTCAGGAGGCAGGACGTATTGGTGGAATTGGTCCCTGCGGTAGAGAACTGTGCTGTTCAACCTGGATTACTAATTTTGTATCAGTAACAACCAATGCTGCTCGTTATCAGGAAATATCTTTGAACCCTCAAAAGCTAGCTGGCCAATGTGGTAAACTAAAGTGTTGCTTGAATTACGAAATGGATGTTTATATTGATGCGCGTAAGGATTTTCCTGCAACAAACATTCCATTGGAATGTAAAGACGGTACCGCTTACCATCAAAAAACGGATATTTTTAAACGAATAATGTGGTACAGTTTCGATAAGAATTACGCTGTGAATATGGTACAGATTCCTATCGATAGAGTGAAAGAAATTATCCGCTTAAATAAAAAAGGAACTAAGGTTAACGAGCTTATAAATAAGAAAGAAGAAGTGGCTCGTAAAGCTCTGGATTACGAGAATGTCGTTGGCCAGGATAGCCTAAATCGTTTCGACAAGACTGAAGCTCCAAAGAAGCCACGTCCTAAACGTAAATTCCGAAGAAAGCCTCGTAAAATCAATAAATCGAAAGATTAAGTTTTCTCCGAAATAAAAATTTATAAAGTATTGAGAACTGAGACAAAACATTCTCAACTCAATACTTTATTGCATTTAAGATCTTATTAGAAAAACGAAGAAATAATCATTATGGATTTCAAAAAAAGAATATTCGATATCATTTTTATAGTTGTTTCGGCACTTTTTTTAATTGCATTAATCGAATTTAACCTAATTGAGAAATACCTAGGATATGCTCTTTTACCAATAATTACGGCATACTATCTGGGAAAATATTCTGAAAAAAGATTAAAAAACTAAACAAGTTTAATGATTAGATGCACTAATTATATTGAAAAGAATAATAAGACAAAATCAATGATGTTCAAATCCAAATACCTTTTGCTTCTAAGTTTAGCACTCATATTTATTACAAGTGCCTGCCAAGAAAATCCTGTTTTTGAGAACTATGTTGATATACCCAATCATGAGTGGAATAAAGAGCATATTGCTCGATTCGAAGTGGAAATAACAGATTCCATACAGCTTCACAATATGCATTTAAACATCAGAAATACGGGTAAATACCCATACAGTAATCTTTGGTTGTTTGTCAAGCAAATTAATCCTGATGGTAAACAAAGCGAAGACAAATTTGAATGTCATCTGGCAAGTGATACAGGAGAATGGTATGGAAGTGGTTTTGGGAATATATTCGACCTGCAAGTTCTTTATAAGCCTGCAATCCAGTTTACAAAACCTGGCCTTTACACCTTTGAAATGGTTCAAGGAATGAGGGATGACAATTTACCTGGGATTGTAAATATTGGTTTAAAAATTGACAAAGCAAATAATTAAATACTCATAATAAGATCATTAACTAGTATACTAATACATTACATATAAAGTGGCAAAGAATAAATTAAAGCGTTTTGCAGAGGTAGAAACTTTTGAGAATGTTCTTCAACCCTCACACGAAGATGTGTGGAACAAAGAATTCAGACTTAAAGGCAAATGGAACAAGGAGTATTTCAAAAATGATAACCCTATTGTTCTGGAAGTTGGATGTGGTAAAGGCGAATACACTGTAGGTTTAGCTCAGCGTTATCCTGACAAGAATTTTATTGGTGTCGATATAAAAGGAGCTCGATTGTGGCAAGGTGCAACTATAGCCAATGAAGAAGGGCTAAAAAATGTTGCCTTTGTTCGTACAAAAGTTGAGCTTTTACGTTCTGTTTTTGCCAATGGTGAAATCTCCGAAATTTGGATCACTTTTGCTGACCCTCAAATGAAGAAGGTGACCAAACGCCTTACTGGAACTCGTTTCATACAGCTTTATAGCGATTTGATGAATAACAGCGGTATCATACATATGAAATCTGATAGTCAGTTTTTATATCACTATACGCGTTATATGATTCAGGAAAATAATCTGAAGGTAATAACTGATACTGATGATTTATACAATTCTGAGCATGCAAATGACATCTTAGGCATCAAAACCTATTACGAAGCACAATTCCTTAGTAAAGGAATTCCCATCAAATACATTCAGTTCTTATTGGAAGGAAAAACCGAGTTTGTTGAACCAGACGTAGAACTTGAATTGGATGAGTACCGTAGTTTTGGTCGTGACAGACGTAAGCAACCAACTGAAGAGAAGCATAAAATTCAAAAGAAAGACTAATTCTCGAAATCAAGAATTATCACATGTCAGATATTTATTCACGTATATTCAAAGTTGTGCAGCAAATCCCCTCTGGACGAGTATGCAACTATGGTAGTATAGCTCGATTTGTTGGTTCCCCTCGTGGCTCCCGACTTGTTGGTTGGGCGATGAATAATTCACATACAAGCGAAGAATATGTACCTGCACATCGTGTCGTAAATCGTATTGGTATGCTTTCCGGTAAACATCATTTTCCTGGTGAGGATATCATGCAACAATTGCTCGAAAACGAAGGTATTGTGGTGATTGATGATCAGGTTCAGGATTTTGAGAAACATTTTTGGGATCCCATGAAGGAACTTCCTGAAGATTTTATTTAAAATCAATCTAAATGCATATCTTTGCTGACAGTTAAATAATTAAAGAGTCAATTAGTTAATGAGAGTTCTTTTATCTGGGAATAAGCTTACAGATTTTGTTTATCACCCATTCACTTTTTAACTCATTTACACAATTAATCTATAACATGTCATATACAAACAAACAAGTTACCGATGCTTTAAAGCTTGTCAAGTATCCTGGTAGCGATCAAGATATTATTAGCCTGGATATGGTTCGTAATATGCAAATTGAAGGTAAGAAAATTGCTTTCGATTTAGTTTTCCAAAAATCAGACGATCCAAATATCATTCCTCTAAAAAAGGCATGTGTTACTAACGTTTTACGTTTTGTAGACAAGGATGCCGAAATCAAAGGGAATATTAAGGTCAAAGCTGTTCACGTTGTGGAAGCTCCATCGGTATTGCCTCATGTAACTAATATTATTGCAGTTGCTTCTGGTAAGGGTGGTGTTGGTAAATCAACCATTTCGTCAAACCTTGCAGTTGCTTTAGCAAAGGCTGGTAAAAAAGTTGGTCTTATCGATGCTGATATTTATGGTCCTTCGGTACCTAAGATGTTTGGTTCTGAAAATGCAAGTCCAAAACTAACTCAAATTGATGGTAAGGATAGAATTGAGCCACACGAACGATATGGTGTGAAGATGCTATCTATTGGATTCTTTGTTGATCCTGCACAGGCAACTGTGTGGAGAGGTCCTATGGCTTCGAATGCACTTAAGCAGATGATTGAAGAAGGCAACTGGGGCGAGCTTGATTTCGTATTGATCGACCTTCCTCCTGGAACATCAGATATTCACTTAACATTGGTGCAAACTGTTCCAGTTACTGGAGCTATCGTAGTAAGTACACCTCAGGATGTAGCCTTGGCTGATGCTGTAAAAGGTATCAATATGTTCGAAGGTGCTGGTGTTAATGTACCTATTTTAGGTTTGGTTGAAAATATGGCTTGGTTTACGCCAGCTGAATTACCAGACAACAAATATTACATTTTCGGTAAAGATGGTTGCAAAAAACTAGCTGAAAAGAAAAACATCAACCTATTGGGACAAATTCCAATTGTACAGAGTATTCGTGAGGGTGGTGACAATGGTGCACCGGCAGCCTTGAACGAAGATTCAGTAACAGGTATGGCTTTCGCTGAATTAGCGAATAAGCTTGTTACTGCTGTTGATGACAGAAACAAAAATCAAAATCCAACTGCTAAAGTTGAGATGACAAGATAATTATTAAGATCTATATAGGTCTATTAAATAGAAAAGCACCTTCGAAATCGAAGGTGCTTTTCTATTATTCTAATAGGGTATTTTATTTCTTACTTGTTTGCAATTGTTTAGCCATAGCTGCACCAATTAAACTTTCAAGTGGCGTTCCTCCCTTTTTATCAGAAGTAATAATCATGGTCTCTGGAAATTTAATTTTAGCAATTTCAGCAGCAACCTTAATGTCACGATTCAATTCCATCTGAAGCTTCACCTCTGGTGTAATACCAGCTTTTACTTTTTTCGAAATTTCGTAAGCATCAGCATCAGCAGTAACCTTTACTTTAAGAGCAATTAATTTCTCTGTTTCAAGTGCAATTTTAGCCAACTTCTTATTGGTTTCCTCTTGCTTCAACTTCGTTTCAATGGCGATAAGAGCTTTTACCTGCTCCTTTTCTTGTGCAACACGTTCGGCAGCTTTATCACGCTCACCTTCGGCAATAATACGCTGTTGTGCATCCTTTGCGGTTTCAACTTTCTGCTGTTCCAATTGGCGCTTAGCTGACTCATCACGTTGCGCCTCAAGTCTCTGCTTAAATGTTTTCTCTAATTCAATATTATCCACAATCACTTGAGAAACAATAATATTATTCTCTTTAAGTTCATGAGGAATACGTTTAGGAATACCATTAACCAATACTTTATTCACCTCATAAGAAGTCTGAATTTCTTTAATTCGACGATCTTCAGATTGAATATCGGCATAAACCGTATCTCTTCTTTCAATTTTCTCAACCGCAAAAGCACCGCCTTTTAGCTGCTCTTCAAATACCTGTCTAAAATTCTGAGCTTCTCCCGAAATATAATCCTGAGCGGCAAACATATAGGCTGTATTAACCAATTGTTCTTTAACTGTTGGTACAATGGTATTATTAACCAAATTGCTCATCGTTCTAAACTTAACAGCTAAGCTTATAAAACTCTCAGAATCTCTAGGCATTTCAAAACGTGTCGAAACATAGCCCATAGATGTAACCTGATCGATAAAACGTAAGGGAATCGGCTTCATGATCCCTTCAACTTCATCCTCATCAATTTCAATTCCTTTACCGACTACTTTTACATCAATAAACTTTTGCCATTTATCAATCTTAGCAAAACCTCTCCATTTGATACCTTGTTCCATCACAGCACTCATTTTTCCTGTTGGTGAAACTAAAAGGTAGTTAAATCCTCTATCCGCAAAAAAGAACATGGAGCTCATTAAGCTCAGAATAATTCCAATCACAATAAGAGATAAACCATGTACATGAGTAATATGATTCATCCACTCGCCACTACCTGACTTCTTCTCTAATTTTGATATAATCAATGCTACTACACCTACGAGCAAGGCTATAATCCCTAAAAATGTGGTCATAATGATTCCTTAAAATTTATAAATTCAATTAATTTTTTGTTAGCCACCAAACATACATAAATATTTTGTTTTGTTCAGTATTATGAACTATGAATTTATATATCAAAAAAAAGCCCCAATCGCTATAAAACGATTGGGGCTAAATCTTTTATTAAATTATTCTTAACGAACTTCTGAACCATCAGCTACTGCTTGCTCTGGCGAAACAAATGCCAATTTACCATCAGCATCTTCAGCCATAAGAACCATACCTTGCGATTCGATTCCTTTTAGCTTTCTTGGTTCAAGATTCATCAAAACACTGACCTGTTTACCAATAATTTCTTCTGGTTTGTAGTGTTCTGCAATACCTGAAACAATAGTTCTGGTATCGATACCTGTATCAACCGTCAGTTTCAATAGTTTCTTAGTTTTAGCTACTTTCTCAGCTTCAGTAATGGTTCCAACACGAACATCCATTTTCATGAAATCATCGAAGTTGATATTCTCCTTAACTGGAGTTGCAACTCTATTTTCAAGTTCATTAGCCACTTTAGTCGCCTCTAGCTTGTCAACCTGAGCTTGAATAGTCGCATCTTCAATTTTCTCAAATAATAATTCCGGCTTATTAATTTGGTGACCAGTAGCAATAACTTGCTCATTAATATCTTCCCACTCAATACGATCAATATTAAGGAAACCACGTAACTTCTCAGCTGTAAATGGCAAGAATGGCTCCATTAAAGTACTTAAGTTAGCCGAAATCTGTAAAGAGATATTTAGAATTGTTTTAACACGTGCCTCATCAGTCTTAATCACTTTCCAAGGCTCTGTATCAGCTAGGTATTTATTACCCAAACGAGCTAAGTTCATAGCCACCTTAAGTGCTTCACGGAAATGATATGTTTCAAGATTCTTCTCAACCTCAGCTTTAAGAACTGGAATTTGAGCCAAAGTTTCCTTATCAAAATCAGTCAATTCACCAGCTTCAGGAACTAAACCTCCAAAATATTTATGAGTCAATACAAGAGCACGGTTCACAAAGTTACCGAAGATAGCCACCAACTCATTATTATTACGAGCCTGGAAATCTTTCCAGGTAAAGTCATTATCCTTTGTTTCAGGGGCATTTGCAGTTAATACATAACGCAATACATCCTGCTTTTCAGGGAACTCTTCAAGGTACTCGTGCAACCAAACTGCCCAGTTACGAGAAGTAGAAATCTTATCTCCTTCAAGGTTCAGGAATTCGTTCGATGGTACATTATCTGGTAAAATATAAGAACCTTCGGCCTTAAGCATAGCAGGGAAAATAATACAGTGGAATACAATATTATCCTTACCGATAAAGTGAACCATTCTTGAATCTTCAGCTTTCCAGTATTTTTCCCAATCAGGGGTATGTTCCTTGGTAGCTGAAATATAACCGATAGGTGCATCAAACCATACATAAAGAACTTTCCCGTCAGCGCCTTCAACAGGAACAGGTACACCCCAATTCAAATCACGGGTTACCGCTCTTGGGTGAAGACCATTGTCCAACCAAGATTTACATTGTCCGTAAACATTTGGCTTCCACTCTTTATGCTCCTCAAGAATCCACTCTTTTAAATAAGGCTCATATTTATCAAGAGGTAAGTACCAGTGTTTGGTTTCTTTCAATTCTGGTTTATTTCCTGTAATCGCCGAACGAGCATCAATTAAGTCTGTCGCATTTAATGATGTACCGCAGCTTTCGCACTGGTCACCATAAGCTTTCTCATTTTTACAATGAGGACAAGTACCTGTAATGTAACGGTCTGCTAAAAATTGATTCGCATCAGCATCGTAGAATTGTTCTGATGATTTTTCAATAAATTCTCCTTTATCATTCAAGGTTTTAAAAAACTCAGATGCTGTTTCATGATGAGTTTTCGAACTTGTTCTGGAATAGACATCAAATGAAATTCCAAATTTCTCGAAAGAATCCTTTATTATATTATGGTATTTATCAACCACATCCTGTGGTGTAACACCTTCTTTTTTTGCCTTAATGGTAATAGGTACACCATGTTCGTCTGAACCACCAATTAATAACACATCCTCACCTTTCATACGCATATAACGCACATAAATATCAGCAGGAACGTATACGCCCGCTAAATGCCCAATATGTACTGGCCCATTCGCATAAGGAAGAGCAGTAGTAACAAGTGTTCTGTTAAATTTTGTCATCTGAAAATAGAGGTTTTAAAAGACCTTCGTTCAACAAGAGAGATCAATTTGTCTCCTGGAACTTTATAAAGATCTTAAGTATTAATAATGAAACGATTTACGGGTTGCCGATTAATGAATCGATCCCGGAAGCGCAAAGATAAAATAGAATTCACAATTTCAAGCATTTAGTTTTGAAATGATTCGGGATTCTTCATATTACTTTTTAGGATATTATTGCTAATTTGGGGTTAATTTAGAAATCGAATTCTTAAACCATAAGAGTCATTAAGTCACAACATTGCACTCCAAACACCTTATAATATGTTTCAACCTGCCTTATTAAATAAAGGAGATAAAATTGGTCTAGTTGCCCCTGCCGGAAAAATTGACCATCAAAAAATTAATATTGCTAAAACGGTACTCGAATCATTAGGTTACGAAGTGATTCTAGGCAAGCATGTTTATGATGAACACCACATTTTTGCGGGAACTGACGAAGACAGAGCTACTGACTTTCAATTCATGCTCGACCATGAAGAAATCAAGGCGATTATATGCGCTCGTGGTGGATATGGAAGTATTCGCATAATTAACAAGCTAAGTTTTGATGGTTTTGAAAGACATCCAAAACTTATGATAGGTTTCAGTGATATTACTATTTTTCATGCCAGATTAAATCATCTTCATTTTGGTAGCTTACATGCCACTATGCCAATTAATTTCACTGAAAATATAGCTGATTCATCATCTCTGCAAAAACTCGTCAATTACTTAGAAGGCAAGTTGACCAATTATCAAATACCAAGTCATCAACTCAATCGAAGTGGATCTTGCGAAGCTGAACTAGTGGGAGGAAATCTTTCAATTATTTGTAGTTTAAATGCTACGGATTATGAGCTCAATATGCATGGTAAAATTCTTTTTATAGAAGATTTAAATGAAGATCTATATCACCTGGATCGATTAATGCATAATCTAAAATTAGGTGGAAAATTAGAGCACCTCGAAGGTCTAATTGTTGGTGGTATGAGCGATATGAAAGATAGTGAAACGCCTTTCGGAAAGTCGGCCTATGAAATCATTCAGGATGCAATAAAAGATTACAATTATCCTGTGATATTTAATTTCCCTGCAGGTCATATTGATGAAAATTGGCCTTTACCCTTTGGAAAGAAAGTTAATATAGACGTGAATGATAAAGAGGTTAATGTGAGTTGGAAAAATTAATACTTAGCCCCGATAATTCGGGGTTGCGCGAAAATTTAAAACTATGGCAGATCACAATGATTTAGGTAAGTTAGGTGAAGATTTAGCCGCTAAGCATATGCTAAGTCTTGGCTATAAAGTTCTCGATCGTAACTGGATTTATCAGAAAAAGGAATTGGATATTATTGCAACGAATGGAGAATATCTGGTTATCGTAGAAGTAAAATCCCGATCAACCGACTTTTTTGAACATCCATCAGATGCTATAACACTACCAAAAATTAAATTTATTTGTCGAGCCACTCAAGCCTATGTAGACCTTAAAGAGGTAGAGATGGAAGTTCGTTTTGATGTGATATCAGTCATCAAACGGAATGAAAATTTCGAAATTGAACACATTGAAGATGCTTTTATAGCGCCATTAGATTAAATAGCTAAATTGCCATACTATTAAATGGTTAAATGACAGAAATTACCTATCCTCTATTCACAAAACCCAATAGATATGAACAATTTATCAATCAAACCATCTATAAAATGAATATAGAAGAATTAAGAGAATACTGTATCGCTAAAAAATTCGTTACAGAGAGTTTCCCTTTCGACGAGGAGGTGCTTGTTTTTAAGGTGATGAATAAAATGTTCTTACTCACCAACATCAATAAGGATCTAAGTATGAATGTGAAGTGTGATCCAGAAAAAGCCATCGAACTAAGAGAACAGTACAGCTCAGTTTTACCTGGTTGGCATATGAATAAGAAACACTGGAATACAGTTGATATTGATGGAAGTATATCTGACGATCTGCTAAAAAAGTGGATCGATGATTCCTATGATTTGATTGTATCAAAATTGCCGAAAAAACTTCAAAATGATTTTTAGCAGCTTATAAATTGAGGAAACTTAATATCTTTCGCAGAATTTAAAACACAACCATAAAACAACATCATGAATTTTAAACAACTTAGCGTAATCGCTCTTTCCCTGATACTTTGTGTTCAAGGACAAGCATTCGCAAAAAAGAAAAAGACAGTAAAACCTGAAGGCTTCAAATTTACTTCTGTTGCTGATGTCCCTACTACAGAGGTTCGCAATCAAGAAAGTACAGGAACTTGTTGGGCTTTTGCAACAACTTCGTTCATCGAAACTGAATTGATTCGTTTAGGAGCAGGCAATATCGACTTATCAGAAATGTTTACCGTACGTCACGCATATTCTCAAAAAGCTTTGCGTTATTTCCGTTTACATGGGAAAGGCAACTACAGTGAAGGTGGTCAGGCTCACGATGTACTAAACGTGGTAAAAGAATTCGGTTTTGTACCTGAGACAGCTTATTCAGGAAACGAATATCAGGGAGAATTTCATATTCACAAAGAGATGGTGAAGTCAACCAAAGCTATGTTAGATGAGATCGTGAAAAATCCTAACCGTATAATAACCCCAGTTTGGAAGAAATCGGTAAATGGCGTTTTAGATACTTATATGGGTGCTGCTCCAGAAAAAATCGAGTCTAATGGACAGGCTATTTCTCCTGTTGATTATATGAACCAAACAGGTTTTAATCCTAATGATTATATTGAACTAACATCTTATTCTCATCACCCATATTACAAGGAATTCAATCTCGAGATTCCAGATAACTGGTCACATGATTTATATTACAATCTTCCTATTGATGAGCTAATGGAGGTAATGGACAATGCTCTTACAAATGGTTATTCTGTATGCTGGGATGGTGATGTAAGCGAGAAAGGTTTCTCTCATCGTAATGGAGTTGCTATTCTTCCTGTTGCTAATACAAAAGATATGAGCAACTCAGATATGGAGAAATGGACTGCCATGTCAGCTAAAGAGAAAAAGGCGTCACTTTACAAATTTGATAAGCCTGGGTCTGAGAAAGAAGTTGATCAGGCATTGAGACAATCTACATTTGAGAATTATCAAACGACTGATGATCACTTGATGCATTTAACCGGTATCGTAAAAGATCAGAATGGAACTCGCTATTACAAAACTAAAAACTCATGGGCAAAGACCTCAAATAAAATGGGTGGCTATTTGAATATGAGCGAGTCTTATGTGCGTCTTAAGACTGTTGCGATCATGGTTCACAAGGATGCCATTCCTGCTGAACTAAAAGCGAAGTTGGGATTATAAACCATACTGAATTAAAACATATGAAAGGTTCGAAGTTTTTACTTCGGACCTTTTTCTGTCAATATCAATTAGTCACTCACCAATAAATTACACCCGCGGATATCAGAGTTATCAAATCGACCAAGAATTTCAAATTTACCATCAGCGTGAATTTTCCCCAAATCTTGCGTTTCAATAAATGAACAAGAATTTAGGTTAGCCAAATCGATAACATTAACGCCGCCACTTCGACCTGTTTTTTCATACGAAAACGGATCATAGGCATCACGGATCATGATTTTCATCCAGGCTGGTGTTTCAAAGAGGCTATCTCCTTTGCTATAACCTTGGGATAAGAGTTCTGTCATGCCATATTCCGAGTGAATCTTTTTAACACCAAGTTTAGAAGTGAAAATAGAATGTAACTCTTCTCGCGTTAATTCTTTTCGGCGACCTTTCATTCCACCTGTTTCCATCACAACAACATTACCTAAATCGAGCTGGTGGTTTTCAGCAAGTTCTAATAATGCAAAACTAACACCCAATAATAAAACCTTTTGATTATGAATTTTTAATCCTTCAAGATGAGCAATCAACTCCTCATGATTATTTAAATAGAACCCTGACTTAGGATGTCCACTATCTTTAATCAATTTCTCCATCATATAAATCAGAGAAGAGCCTTCACGCTCAAGATAAGATGGTAATAAGGCAAGAATACAGTAATCTTTTACTGGACCGTAAAAAGCCTCAAATCCTTTTGTAAAACTATCCTCATAAATACCAAGGTCTGGCACATAGTGGCGGGAAGTTAAGTTTCCACTTGTTCCACTGCTTGTAAAGATAGCCTTAGCCTCATTAGATGTTGAAACAACCTTATGAGATTTGAAGAATTCTATAGGTAAGAAGGGAATTTTATCAAGACTATCCACAGATTTCACATCAATATTCAGCAGTTCAATATATTGAGCATACACAGGATTGTTGATAGCCTGAAATCGAAAAATTTCCAAAGCAATTTCAACAAATTTATCCTCAGTTTTTATATTGAATATTTCTCTTTCCAAAGTCATAAGTTTCCTTCTAAAAGTATAAATCAAATCAGGTACAATCCGGCCTGTTGCGCCGCAAAGTTAGTTGAAATTCCAAAGAAAGAGAAACATCTTACAGTTCGCTTAATTAGATGTAATTACTAATCTAAAAAGAATATTCCTACAGGAGCTGGCATTTGATATATAGTCATAATGATCTCACTACTTTCTACACTACAAGTATTATTATCAATAACTCTCACTTTTACTCTATTGCCATCAATAAGATTCGAAATTGTAAATGTATTTCCCGAAACGCCAGCGGTTATTTCCACATTGTTTACAAAGAATTTATATTGGTATCCACCACTTCCTCCAGAAGCATTTGCTGTAAAAACAGCATTCACACCACTACAAGCATTATTTCCTGCAGGACCACTTATAGAAACAGATAAATCTGTACTAACTGTAATTTGTATAGTCTTAGAAATCGTGTTTCCATGGATATCTTCAGCAGTCCAGGTTACATCCGTAGTTCCCAGAGGAAAACTTTTACCATTTAAACTTGTTCCTCCACCGGCATAATCATGGGAAAGGGACTGAATACCACAATTATCTGTAGCTGTTACATCAAAGCCTGTACCACTTACAACATATTCACATCCCGAATTATTAGGACTAAGATTACGATTTGCTGTATTATTAAATACTGGATCCTGGTCATCAATAACAGTTACGGTAAAACTTGATTGTACAGGACCATTTCCAGAAGCATCAGTATATTCATATGTAACAGTAGTTGTTCCAACTGAAAAATTGGAACCACTTGATGAACCTGACTTTAAAATTCCATTTTGGTCTCCATCACAATTATCAGTGAAAACCGGACCTGTATAATTCACAATAGCTCCGCAAGTTCCAGAGTTAGCAGGAACATTTATATTTACTTGTGCCGTTTTAAGGCTTGGAATACGATTATCAGCAACAGTAATATTTGTGGTACAAGTTGTACTGGATAAATCACTATCGGTAACAGTAAGTGTTACAGGAACAACTCCTTTATCATCACAATCAAATGTATTGGGAGATACCGATAAAGTAACACTCCCTCCATCACTATCGTCATTCGACCCATTATCTATTTCAGATGGAGAAAGCGTATAGCTTCCTGTAGCATCAAGGTCAATAGTCACCCCACTTTTACAAATCGCTACAGGAGGATCATTGTCAACAGTTACATTAATGGAAACTGTTGCGATATTTGATTCAGCTCCCGATTCATCCTTAATGGTATAAGTAAAACTATCTGGACCAGTATAATTCAAATTGGGGGTATATGTCACTTCTCCTGTTGCAAAGTTTTGATTAGTAATTGTACCATTACTTGGACTCGTCTTTATTAGAACAGTTGCCTTATCAATGGTTTGATTACCATCTACATCAGTATCATTAATTAAAACATCAATTACGACAAGTGTATCTTCATTGGTGGAAGTATTATCATTAACAGCCACTGGTGCTCCATCATTATTAAATTGAACCGTTATACTTACGCTCGCAGTCACAACATCACCGTTTCCATCCGTTAATCTATAAGTAAAATTATCCACTCCGAAATATTCTGAATTGGGAGTGTATGTAAATGTACCATTCGTATTTAATGTGAGACTACCATTACTCACATCACTCACCAAGCTAACAGTTATTGGTAAGTCAAATAAATTTTGATCATTACTCGTCACATCATCATTCAGTTGAGTATCTTCCGGAGTTGTATAAATATCATTATTCGCAACAGGTAAATCATTGATAGAATTCACCGTAATATTAACAGTTGCCGTTGATTCATCGCCATCCACATCTCGAATCGTATATTGAAATGAATCAGCACCGTTAAATTGTGAAGTTGGTGTATACGTAAAAGTTCCATTAGGATTTATCACCAAATTCCCATTGGCAGGATCGGTGTTTGAATGAACAAGTACAGGCGGGTCACCTAATCCTAAATCATTGGTCATGACATTATCCGATAACACATCATCTTCATCAACAGAATAAGAATCAGCTCTGGCATCCGGCGTATCATCGTCGTCCAATATTGTACCAATGGCTACACCTAATCCCGTTGCAATTTCAACTTTAGGTAATGATTCTCTAATCTCAACAGTAAAAGTTTCAGTTCCCTCCTCATCCGTATCCTGTAGCGAATTTATGGCTAAGTTTACACTAGTTTGATTAGCTAAGAGCGTGATATTACTCCATCCCGCTCCTGTAAAATCTCCCGGTGAATTGGCTGTACCATTTACAGTTCTATATTCAAAATTAATATCTGTACTGCTTATAGGACTTACTGATATTACGAAATTTATAGGATCTCCTTCAGTTCCAGAAGCAGCTGCAATTGATAAGGTTGGGTTTCCTTCATTATCCAGAATCGTTCCGTTAGCCGACGTATTATTAAATATTCCATTACTAATTGCTGAGAAATTTACGCTAAAAGTCTCAGCTTGTTCATTAGCATTATCGTCTTTTGTTGTGAAAGTCGGAAAATTAGCTGATAAATCTCCTGCTGGAATTGTAACCGTTCCACTCGAAAAACTTGAATAGTTTATGAAATCCTGTACTTTCGCTTTTCCCGGACCATTTGTAAGAGAAATAGCATAATTGAAGGTAACATCAACATCAGCAGGATGACTTAAGACTGCTTGATAAATAATATCCAAACCTTCTTCTGCACTGGCATCAGCGATACTAACAGTTGGCATCAAATCATTATCAGTAATGGAAATATTTGCATTAATATTTCCATTACTTGCATTTGTTACCCCACTTAATCCTATTGTAAACTGTTCGTCTCCTCCAGGTTCCGAAATATTGTCATCGTTTACTGTAACAGATATATTCTTGCTAGTTTCCCCTGAAGAAAAGCTCAAACTACCTGAATAAGAATTAGCTGTAAAATCAGATGGATGAGTTGCTGAATTATCGGTTAATGTGTAATTAACTGTAATCTCCTTGCCACTTGTAATATTTAAACTCACTGGTATTGAAACCACTCCTGCATCTTCGTTAAAATTCTGATCAGATACAGAAATTACAGGCATAGCATCATTATCATCCAGAATAGTACATGTTCCAGAATTAATACTTTCAACGGCTTCAACAACATTTGAAATAGTTAAGGTAAATTCTTCATTGTTTTCATCTAAAATATCGTTGGCAATAGGCACACTAATATCAACAAAGGCTAATCCTGAATTGATGCTAGCATTTCCTGTTTGTGGTGTATAGTCTTGTCCACCTGCCGCAGTGCCAGCATTAGTTTGATAATCGAAAGTCACATTTACATTATCAGAAACCTGCCAAGGATGTGAAAGTTCAACTCTAAAAACGGCGTTCAGATCGGTGCCTTCAGTAACGGTAACATTAGTCGTTGTAATTGATAAACAAGGAAGAATTCTTATTTCATTAGATGGGAATGACTCTGTATTGGAATTTCCACACGGTGATAGACCTGTAACTTTATATCTTCCAGGATCAGAAGGTTCATAGGTCGAATCGTCGTTAGCAGATACAACAACTCCATCTTTGTACCAATTATAATCTGTAAAACCTGATGCCGTTAAAGCAACATTATCACCACAAAGGCCTTGTTCTGCGATTTCAGGGTTTTGATTAACCTGCGGAATATCACCAAATCCAGAATAAAAGCCACCACCGCCAACATTTCCACTTTGAACGGCCAACATGGCATTTAATGCTCCTGTAGAGCTTACTTTAAAAATCCAATTTGTTCCGCCACCATATTTTGTTTTTTGTAATTCTGTTTTAGGAATATTATAAGCTTCCCAATATGTATTTCCAGAAACGGCTTGTTTAAATCCGTTTCCAAGATTCACCCCATTTAACTGTATTTGTGAACCAGTTTGAGTTACCAGCTTTAAAACAGGATTCACAGTTAAACTAGATAATTTATTTGCAAAGGCAATTGTAACCTCTTTATCCGCGGTACATTTTAATGGAGGTATAAAACAAAGGCCAGCTGTTTGTTTTTTGTTTGCACCAGACAATGTTTGATAAACAAATACATTTTTATCCGAATTTATGTACAAATTGCCATTAGTCGTGTTACTAAAATCATTTATGCTTGTGAAAAAATAATCACCTGCATTTGTTAATGTCTTTGTTTTTGTATTGTTCTTATAAGATATGATTGTATTAGCTTCTGTAGCAACAATTAATGCACGTTCATTTTGATCAGCACCTCCAGTTCTTCCTTCTCCCTTAATAATAATATATTCAGCACCCACTACATCAGAAGGTACTAGTTGATCAAACCCCACGTCACGTCCTGGATTATTTCCTGATTTACCAGCAGCACACCAGGAACCTGAACTAACAGAAATAGGTTTATTAGCGGTAATATGTGTACCATTTACTACATTTAAATTTTTGGTGCCCCCCTGCTGATTCTTAATTTGGTTGATACTAACACCTATTACAACTGATTGTCCCTTATTCAAACTAACTGTAAACGTATTAGTTGTTCTTCCTGCAAATCTCACATTGGGATTACTAAAAGTAATGTTAGTGTTATTCTCAGTCGCCATAGCTCCAATAAAGTGCCCATTGTGACTATCATAACTACCTACAGAAGAATACATATGCCCACTGTAGAAATCCGTTCCTAAACCCGTAGTTCCTTTAGAAGTTAGTAAATCACCTTGTGCTCCTGATTTTTGCTGAATACTAACGAAGAATTTTTTTGCTCCTGAAACAATCAAACCTTCCGTATCCAGAATAGTATTAAGCTGTGATGTTCCGATTACGCCTTGTGAATCCAACCTTCTGCCAGGCCAATTTAAGCTTACTTTCCGTGGACTAGAACTAGAAAGACTAACTGTCCTGATAAAAGAACCATCATTATTCTTTATAGTCACATCAAATGCAACAGTTTCAGTCGTTGTTAATACCATCTGATGATCATCTACATTTGAAGATGAATTAGTAAACGAACACATAGGTGGTATATAATGCAAACTATCAATCTGACTGTATCCTTTCAATGAAAAAACAAAAAGAAGAATCAAAAGATAGAATCTTATATTGGGATTAAGGTTATTTTCCATCAATGCATCAAATTTAGTTATGAATCAATCGTAAGTTAGTGTAAAATACCAAAAACAAAAAGGAGTTATTGAAAATATCAATAACTCCTCTATTATTCCATTCGAGATGAAACTTTTATATTATCCTCTAATTGCTTTTACACCTGGCAATTCTTTACCTTCGATATACTCTAGAAGAGCACCACCACCAGTTGATACGTAGCTTACTTTATCAGCTAAACCATATTTGTTGATTGCTGCAACTGAATCACCACCTCCGATTAATGAGAAAGCACCTTTTTCAGTAGCTGTTACAATGGCATCAGCAATCGCTTTAGTACCTTTCGCAAAAGTATCCATTTCGAATACGCCTACAGGACCATTCCAAAGAATTGTTTTAGATTCTTCGATCACTTTTTTGAAGCTTTCGATCGTTGCTTCAGCAACATCTAATCCCATCCATCCTTCAGGAATTGCATTTACATCGCAAGATTTAGTATTGGCATCGTTAGAAAAATCATCAGCAATTAAAGCGTCAGAAGCCAAGTGAAGCTTCACATTATTTTCTTTAGCTTTTTGAAGAATCTCTCTTGCAGTTTCCAACTTATCATCTTCAACCAATGAGTTTCCGATTGTTCCACCCATGGCTTTTACGAAAGTGTAAGTCATACCACCACCAATAATTAGGTGATCAACCTGTGACATTAAAGTCTGGATGATTTCAATTTTTGATGAAACTTTAGCACCACCCATAATTGCGGTTAATGGACGCTTAGTATCTTTCAATACCTTATCAACGCTTGATAATTCACCTTCCATTACATATCCGAACATTTTAGCTTCAGGGAAGAATTTAGCGATAACAGCTGTAGAAGCGTGAGCGCGGTGAGCAGTACCGAATGCATCGTTAATCCAAAGGTCAGCTAAATCAGCTAATTTCTTAGCGAATGCCTCATCACCTTTTTTCTCCTCATCGTAATAACGAAGGTTTTCAAGTAAAAGAACTTCACCTGGCTTCAATTCTGCAGCCATTGTTCTTGCACTCTCACCAATACAATCATCAGCAAACTTAACCTCAACACCAATCGATTTAGATAGGTGAGCAACAATATGCTTCAATGAAAACTTCTCGTCTTTTCCTTTTGGACGACCGAGGTGAGACATTAAAATCGCAGAACCATTACCTTCTAATACTTTCTTGATAGTAGGCAGTGCTGCACGAATACGAGTATCATCAGTGATTTCGAATTGCTCGTTTAAAGGCACATTAAAGTCTACACGAATAATAGCCTTCTTATCTGAAAAATTGTATGAATCAATAGTTTGCATGATATAATTATATTTAGTTTTTTTTCTGCAAAACAAAGTTACATTAATATCTTTTCTGCAACAAAGAATGCTGAATATATAAACTTAAACTCCTGCAAATAAGTGAGATAAATCAGCATTATGTATCGTCCTGAAACGATTGCATAAAGTTCTCAGATTTAGAATTTTAGTCCAAAAACGTCATTTTTTCAACAGGAATATCAATTTGTTATATCTTTTTCCATTAACCTGAATTTCGATCTCATGCAAACCCGCATAGTACTTTCGAGTTGTAATAGCTTTAAAAGAGAGTTTCTTTTTAAAACTAAATCTACCTTCTGCCGGTAATTTCTTTTTGGATAGTTTAAAAACTTTTGGAGCCGTTTTACCATTGGCTTTCATATAGTGCACAACAAAATCAATCATCAGATTCTGTTCTTTAGAAGCCTTAGAAACAAGGTCAAAAGAAAATTCTATTTCATCCCCCATTTTGCATTCCTCTTTGTTCAAAATCAGATTATCGACTGATACTTGAACATTTGTTGGATATCCTAATAGGTCTAAAGCTTCGGGTAGTCCTTGTTTTAATAGTGTACGTGAAGCATGAGAAATGATCCACTGGGTTCCTTTATTATTAATATTTTTCCATCTTTTCAAAGTTTCCACAACCAATTGAGGATGATCTTTTGCAATATCATTGAGGTTATTTGCGACAGATCTTCTGACATAAAGTTCAGGGTCTTCCTTTAACTCCTCAAGCAGTCTCAAAACTGGCTTAGGATCCTCAATAAATTCCCTTAGAACTGATGACCAGGGTAGGCGTGGACGTGTGCCTTCGGAAACCAGTCTTCTAACATGCACATTCTCATCTGCTGACCACCTATATAGATATTCGAAAGTTTGTTGGGGATAATTATGAATAAAAGGTCGGATGGCATCTTCTGAAGTAAATCGCTTTGTAATTTCGATTAAGGCATTCATTGAAATCTCAAAATCACTCTTTCCCAGGCCATAAATAGAAACATATTTGGCAATCGGCATAAAATAGAAACCTTCAAAACCAGTCATCTCTGTCGTTTCAATCGGATCATCAAAGCTCATTAAAAGTATGGTTATTGCTTTATTGAACTCTCTGGGTAAATGACTGTAGAGGTTTTCACAAATTAAGGAAGATCGTTCAGTCAAACTTAAAGGAGTCAGTTTGGGAACAATATTGTTATAGAAAGATTTCTCGTCAAATTCAGATGAAACCGCTTTAATTCTTTGCCCCATACGAGCAACAAGTTCAGGATTAAAAACATCCTTAAATAAAAATCCTTCTTCCATAATGATTAAATTACATTTCGAATATAGCCAGATATTCCCACAAATAGAAAACTCTATTTCGTCTGGCTCCAGCCATTTCTTTTATAAAACCCACCTCCTCGAATTCTTTTACCAATTGATTGGCTGATTGAAAACTCAATTGCATCTCCTCTTTTATTTCGTTGACAGAAAGATAAGGTTTTGAATAAAATATATGCAATAATTGCTTTGCAGAAGGGTGTCTCTTTTTACCTAATTTTGTTTCAATTCGCTCTTGATAATTATCCTTAAGTTCTTGCAATTCCTCAAGCCTCTCAATACAAAATGTAGCTGTTTCACTCATGCCTGTAATGAAAAATCGAATCCATTGCTCCACATCATTCTTTGAACGAATTAAATTTAAACGGTGATAATACTCCAATCTATTCTTTTCAAAAAAAGCAGACAGACAGAAAATGGGTTTTTCAATAAACTTTAAGCTCAATAGTTCCAGAAGAATCAATGTGCGAGCAGTACGCCCATTCCCATCAAGAAAGGGAAGAATCGTCTCAAACTGACAAAGGGAAATTGCCATTTTTATAAGATAAGGAAGCTCTAAGCTTTCGTTACGCCAAAACCATTTCGCATCGTTAATTAAGATTTTTAAGTCGTGTTTACTAGGCGGTGTATATTTTGAACCCGATGAAGCTTGATACTTATTGTCTTTAGCATTAAATTTCATTCTCAGTTTACCTGCTGTTTCTTCCTCTTTTGGCAAATCGGCATAAAGCATACGGTGTGTTTCCTTTACCATATGCAGCGTTAAAGGAAATTTTTTAATCTCATTTACCGCCCAATCAATTGAATTGATATAATTTCTAACTTGCTTATGAGCAATAAGACTTCGGTAACCTTTCGAAGCAGAAGGTAGAAAAGCCTGTGTCATATTAGAACGGATACCTTCCATCATGTTAGAAGCCGTAACTTCAATGGCTGTAAACATAGGAAGATGCGTATCTATATCCTTAAAGTACTTACAATACGCATTCAATTCTCCAAGCTTGTGCATGCAGGACTCAAGCATAATATTAATCTGCTTATCCTGCCATTCAAATGAACGGTTGATCAAGAATGATGACGTACTCTTGTAACCTTCTCGATGACTTTGATTAATGAAATCTCCCTTATTTCTCATATTAAGCTTATCGTTCATAAAATTGAATAAGATCCCCTTATTGAGGTAAAAATATGAATAATTTAATAAGATCGAAAGGTCTGATTTAATACAAATTTATTTCTTTAAAATTATGATCTGCTATAAGTATCATAAAATCAAGGCTTTTATAAAACAAGCTTCTATTAAGCATTCTATAAATTATTCCGAAAATTAGATTAAGTCTATATTGGCGGCGAATTTTAAAACTTCAAATCTATGTTAAGAAAAATTTATTTAGCAATAGCTCTTATTGCTTTCACTTATAGCGTAAAAGCGGAAGGTTATGCCGTAAATGTTCAAGGCGCAAAACAAACTGGTATGGGACACGTTGGTGTTGCCATCAACTGGGATGCCAGCAGTATGCAATTTAACCCTGGAGCACTTGCTACTCTAAATGCAAAATACTCTTTATCAATGGGAGGTAGCTTGGTATGGTCAAACACTGAATATACAAACCTTTCAAGCTCTGCATTAAACACTGAAACTGATAATCCAATTGCAACACCTTTCTATCTTTATGGATCTGCAAAATTGAATGATAAATTAGCTGTTGGTTTAGCTGTTTATACACCATTTGGTAGCTCTAATATCTGGGGTGATACTTGGGCTGGTAAATATTTGATTCAGGAGATTACTATGAAATCTATTTACATTCAACCAACTGTTTCATATAAAGTGAACGACTGGATGTCTGTTGGAGCTGGCTTAAACATTGTTTATGGTGATTTTAAATTAAATAAAGCATTTCCTATTATGAATCCTGCTGATGGATCATATATTACAGATGGTGGTGCTGAACTTAGTGGTAACACGATTAAGTATGGTTACAACTTAGGTATTTTTCTACAACCAACGGAAGAATTAAATATTGGTATTTCTTACCGTTCAAAGGTTGATATTGAATTGGATGATAGCGAAGGTGAAGGAACTTTTTCTTTCCCATCAACAGTGCCTCCTGCTTTAGTTGCTGGATATAATGCTCTAGGTGTAAAAGATGGTAGTTTTACTGCAACTCTTCCATTACCTGCTAGTTTAAATATTGGTCTTGCTTATCAAATCGATGAAAAGTGGTTGGTTTCTGCTGATGTAAATTTCGTTGAGTGGTCAGAATATAAAAACTTAGAATTTGTTTCAGAAGATGCAGCTGCTCTTAATTCTTTAAATAAAAGAGATTGGGATAATTCTATGACTTATAGAATTGGCGCTCAATATTCAGCTAATGAGAAATTAGATTTACGTGCTGGTTTCTATTATGACGAAACGCCTACTAACGATAAGTATTATGCTCCTGAAACTCCAGGTGCAAATAAAATTGGAATCACTGGTGGTTTCTCTTATCTACTAAATGAGAAGTTCAGCATTGATGCTGCTTTCATTTATTCTAAAGGTGAGAAGAGAAAAGCTCAAGATACTAATACTGCAATTGGAGTAGATGGTTCAGGTAATCCAGTTTATTTCGGTGGAGAATATCAAAATACTGCTTTTATTCCAAGCATTGGTATTACATACAACTTCTAGAATAATCAAAATCTAAAAAAGAGCTGCCTATAGGTAGCTCTTTTTTTATGCTTTATTTTTTTCCTCAACAGAATTAAGAATCTTTTCAATCACTATTGAGAAACCACTCTCGTCAACGCTCTTGGTATTCTCATAGGATGCCTTCAATTCTTTAGGCGCATTTGATACAACAAAAGGGTATTGCCCCCACTCCAATAAATCAAGATCATTATAATCATTCCCTATCACCATAGATAACCTAGAATCAATATTTAGGTGTTGACATAGCCACTTTGCACCATAAGCTTTTGAAATGTGTAAAGGAAATATCTCCATCCAAATGGATTCGTGATCCAATGGAGACGTCGCTCTGATGATTTTTACTTTCTCAAATTTCGACTTCAATTCATTAAATCCGTTGACACAATTTGAAAGGATTACCAATAATTGACAAGCTTCACGCCTGGTATCCTCAACATGACCTATTGGACTTGCAAATGGCTTGTAAAGACTCAACCGTCTATCAAAATCAGGATTTGACTTGCCCGATCTATAATAGGCAAATTGATGATTATTGGGAATCGGATCCAGAATCATAAAGTCAGTCTTCAACTTAATCAACTCGGATGAAATTTCAAATACGATATCTGAATCAAGATGTTGAGAAAAGATAAGCTCCCTCTTCTTCCAGTCAAAGATACCTGCTCCTGAAGAAAATATTAAATAGTCAATAGGAAAGTCATCTGAAAGAACAGAAAGGGCCGAGTAGAGATTTCGACCAGTTGCAATAACCCGAACAATCTGATCTTCTTTAAGTTTGCTTAGGCTTTTTAAATCACGATCGCTCACCTCTCCCTGAGCAGGTAGAAGCGTTCCATCCAAGTCACTAATAACAATTTTAATCCTATCGCTCATACTCTAACCTAATTTAGATATTCAACCCAAGATAAAGAAAATCTTTGGCTAAATAATTAGTCTTTCAAAAGTCAAGCCATAAAAAAAGCGACACTGAATAGTGTCGCTTTAAATATATCTGTATTGTAACTATTATTCAACAGTAACCGATTTTGCCAGGTTTCTTGGCTGATCAACATTACATCCTCTTAAAACAGCGATATAATAAGAAATCAACTGAAATGGAATAACTGTTAATAATGGAGCCAAAGCTTCAAGTGTTTCCGGAATTTCAATCACATGATCAGCCATGCCTTTAATCACCGTATCACCTTCGGTAACAATGGCAATAACATGTCCTTTACGAGCTTTTACCTCTTGAATATTACTTACAATCTTCTCATAAGACTTATCCTTAGTAGCAGCTACAAAAACAGGCATTTGTTCGTCAATTAAAGCAATAGGACCATGTTTCATTTCTGCCGCAGGGTATCCCTCAGCGTGGATGTATGATATCTCTTTCAACTTAAGAGCACCTTCCAAGGCAACAGGGAAAAGATAACCTCGTCCAAGATATAAGGCATTTGTCGATTCAACATATTCAGTTGAAAGCTCCTTAATTGCCTCGCTCTTATCCAAAATAGATTGAATCTTTTCTGGAAGACAAGCTAGTTCATCAATATGCTTCACATATTCTTCCTTAGATAAAGATCCCTTTCGGTAACCAACCAACATAGCCATCATCGTAAGAACAGTTACCTGTGCGGTAAATGCTTTTGTTGATGCCACGCCAATCTCAGGTCCAGCATGTGTATAAACACCTGCATCCGTATTTCTAGGAATGCTAGAACCTACAACATTACAAATACCTAATACTGTTGCTCCTGCTTGTTTAGCAAGATTAATAGCAGCTAATGTATCAGCCGTTTCACCACTCTGGCTAATAGCCAAAACGATATCATCTTTATAGATAACAGGATTTCTATAACGGAATTCCGAAGCATATTCAACTTCAACAGGAACCCTAGCAAATTCTTCGAAAAGGTATTCTCCTACCATTCCTGCGTGCCATGAGGTACCACAACCAATAATAAGGATACGACGAGCTTCAACTAGCTTAGGAATCACTTCATTTATACCTCCCAGGAAAAGTTCTTTAGAAGCCGGTACGACACGTCCACGGAAAGTATCTTTAATCGATTGAGTTTGCTCAAAAATTTCCTTTAACATGAAATGTTCATAGCCATTTTTCTCAATCTGCTCAATATCCAGGTCAAGTTCCTGAATATGTGGCGTTAGTTTATCGTTATGAATCGTTTTTAGTGTTAACTCATCACGACTGATTATAGCAACATCATCATCATTTAAGTAGATAACACTTTGTGTATACTCAATAATTGGAGTCGCATCAGAAGCTAAAAAGTATTCGCCTTTCCCAACACCAATAACAAGAGGACTCCCCTTACGTGCTGCAACCAGTTGATCAGGTTCATCTTCACAAATAACAACCAGACCATATGCCCCAACAACTTTAGTAAGAGCAAGACGTACAGCCATTTCAGCAGTAACATTTCCTTTAAGGTAAATATACTCAACTAGATTAGCCAAAACCTCTGTATCTGTATCACTAGAGAATTTATAACCTCTTCGGATTAACTTCTCCTTTAAGGGGGCATAGTTCTCAATGATTCCGTTATGAATAATTGTAAATTTATTATTCATTGAACGGTGAGGGTGAGCATTCACATCGTTAGGTTCACCATGGGTCGCCCAGCGTGTATGACCAATTCCGATATGACCTGAAATATCAAGATCTGCTACATGATTCTCCAAATCTTGCACTTTACCTTTGCATTTGAAAACACGAGTATCATCAGTTCTTAAAGCAATTCCTGCCGAATCGTAACCTCTATACTCAAGCCTTTTCAATCCATTTATTAGAATAGGATAGGCATCCCTTTTTCCAATATATCCAACTATTCCACACATAGTAAAAATATCTTTTAAGGTTCCAATTTTAGGACCAAAGTCCCTATTTCTTTTATCAATTAATCTGAAATTTAAAGGAATAAAAAATCCTTAATTTCATCCAATAATCATAATTTCTTTCAAATATACTCGAAGGTTTCTTCACAAACAAAAAAAAACAGGCATTAAAAAAAGGTGAGAAAAAAACAAACGTTTTAAACTCACCCTTTTATATTTTTTTAACTGGTTATCTATTCGCTAACCAAGCTATCATATAGGTCTGAGTAGGCTTGAACATACTCATCTCCGTTTTTATAATCCATGAATGTTTTCCCTGAATCTTTCGCATAGGCAAGAAGATCCTCATTAATTGATGGGCTTCCCATAATAACAGCATCAGCCCAATCAATAGCCAATTTGTTAATAGCTAAATAATCGGCATTTTCCAGAACGTTTACATCATCAGCTTCAACTCCTTCGATAAGTGATTTTTCAGCAAAATCTTTACTAAAAGTTGTTGAGAACTCATCATCGTACATTGAGAATACAACCTTCGTATCAGTGAACAAAGGATCCTCGTTAAATGCTTTCTTAAGGTATAATGGAAGAAGTCCAGTAAACCATCCCTGGCAATGAACTACATCAGGAGCCCAACGTAATTTCTTAACTGTTTCAAGTACACCACGTGCAAAGAAAATAGCTCTTTCGTCATTATCCGCAAAAGCCTGTCCTTCATCATCTAACAAAACTTTCTTGCGCTGAAAATAATCTTCATTATCAATAAAATACACCTGCATTCTTGCAGCTTGTATTGAAGCGACTTTAATTATCAATGGGTGATCGGTATCATCAATAATAAGATTCATCCCTGATAAACGAATAACTTCGTGTAGCTGATTTCTTCTTTCGTTGATACAGCCATATCTTGGCATGAATGTTCTAATTTCTTTTCCTTTTTCTTGGATTCCCTGAGGCAAATGTCTACCCACTTTAGACATCTCAGATTCAGGAAGGTAAGGCATTATTTCTTGTGATACAAAAAGTACTTTAGTCTTTTCCATGTGATCGCTTATATTGTAATACAGATTATCCGTGCAAAATTAAGAAAATAATTTGTAATACTTCTACTTAAGCCGATCTAAAACGTCTAGTGTACAATTAAATGAGCGAATAATGAATTTTGTATTTATTAATTTTATTTATTTGCACTCTCATTCAGGTCAATTTTTAAACAATACAATGCTGTTGAGATCTGCATGACATCCTAATACTAAGACTAATAATCAACTTGTTATTAACTGCTAATTTTCATCTTAAAGCAGAACTAATAGCTTGTTTATTTGCCTTTAGAAGGGCAAGAGAAAAAATAATGATGCAAATAGTAAAATTAATTACTGAAACTCGATCAATCATTAGCAAATACAAAGCCAATGGTAAACGTATCGGTTTTGTGCCAACCATGGGAGCTCTACACAATGGACATTTGTCATTGGTAGCACAATCAAAAAAAGACAATGATATTACGGTTGTGAGTATCTTTGTTAATCCTACTCAATTCAATAATCCTAATGATTTAAAAACTTATCCTCGAATTTTGGATCAGGATCTTGAATTATTATCAGAATATCAACCCGATTTAATCTTTATTCCTGAAGTTGAAGAAGTATATCCGGAGCCAGATACCCGTGTTTTTGACTTTGGTGAGCTTGAAAAAGTAATGGAAGGTAAGAATCGACCAGGACATTTTAATGGAGTTGCGCAGGTTGTGAGCAAGTTATTTGACTATATCACCCCGGATAATGCCTATTTTGGACAAAAAGATTTTCAACAAGTTGCTGTTATTAAGCAGATGACAAAAGATCTTAAACTTGACATAAATATAGTAGCATGTCCCATTATTAGAGAGCTGGATGGACTCGCAATGAGTTCAAGGAATATGCTTCTTTCAGAGCTTGAGCGAAAAAATGCTGCAAAAATATCTGAAACTTTATTTAAAGCTTGTAACTTAGTGCCCGATTTTGGCGTATCCCAATTAAAAGAGTGGGTGATAACCGAGATTAATAATAATGCTTATCTAGAAGTTGAATACTTTGAAGTTGTAGATGATACGAGCTTAAAATCCATTGAAAAATGGGAAGATTCGAATAGTCGAATTGCCTGTATCACCGTTCAAGTTGGAAAGGTTAGATTGATAGATAATATTTCTTTATAATATTTAGTTTTAAGCGACATGTATATTGAAGTTTGCAAATCGAAGATTCATAAAGCATCGGTAACCAGTGCGAATCTGCAATATGTTGGATCGGTAACCATTGACGAAGATTTAATGGATGCAGCCAACCTTATTGAAAACGAAAAAGTGCAGATTGTTAACGTTAACAATGGTGAACGTCTGGAAACCTACATCATTAGAGGTGAAAGAGGTTCTGGTACAATTTGTTTAAATGGTCCTGCTGCTCGTAAGTGCGCTGTAGGCGATGTGGTAATTATTATTTCCTACGCCTCAATGGAATTTGAGGAAGCTAAGACTTGGGAACCAGCTTTGGTTTTCCCCGATACCGAAACCAATAAATTGATCTAAAAAATCAATTTAAGATACACGCAAGGCTGTTCGTTTAGAGCAGCCTTTTTTCTTTGGTGGCCATATCGATAATGATTATCTTCCCATGAATTTTAAAATTAATTTGAATTATCAGATTCATTCTCTAGAAAAAATATGAACAAACTCGAAATCATAAAGAACAAAATATATACCGCTAAAGAAGATGCATTCGCGACTTTACAAACCTGGCGTTTCAAAGACGAAAAAATTGTCTTCACCAATGGTTGTTTTGATATTGTACATCGTGGTCACTTGGAATACTTAGCCGAAGCTTCGAATCTAGGGCATAAATTGGTGATGGGATTAAATACCGATGCTTCTGTTCAACGATTAAAGGGTCCTAACCGCCCTATTAACGACGAATATTCAAGAGCATTACTTCTTGCATCATTAGGTTTTATCGATATGGTTGTCTTCTTTGATGAAGAAACACCCTATGATTTGATTAAATTCGTTCAACCAGACGTATTGGTCAAAGGCAGCGATTACAATGCTGAAGATATTGTTGGATACGATATCGTGAAAGCAAAGGGGGGTGAGATTGTTACTCAAGATTTTATCGAAGGATTTTCCTCAACGGGTATCATCAATAAAATTATCAACACTCACTAACAAGATATTAATTTAAGATTTATGAATGAGGATTGGTAAAATCCATATTCTATATACTTTGTTTACTTTATCCTTGACACACTATGCCTCCAAAAACAAAAACAGCTTTTTTCTGTCAGAATTGTGGTGTTGAATCACCTAAATGGGTTGGAAAATGTCCTTCGTGTAACGAATGGAATACTTTCGTTGAAGAAGTGATTGTGAAAACCAATAGTAAGCAAACGGTTGGAACTAATGGGCAAACCCCCAATAAACCTCAGAAAATATCAGAAATTGTTACATCTGAAGAGAAGCGTTACGATACACAAAATGCAGAACTTAATCGTGTTTTAGGTGGAGGGCTGGTTCCTGGATCTATGGTCCTAATTGGAGGAGAACCTGGTATTGGAAAGTCAACACTGGCTCTACAAATTGCCTTAAATCTTAAAAATCACACAACCTTATATATATCAGGTGAGGAAAGTGCGCAGCAAATTAAATTGAGAGGAATTAGATTAAATTCTGATAACGACCGATGTTTGATTGTGAGTGAAACATCCATAGAAAATATCTTCTCTCATATCAAGAACACCCAACCTGATATTCTGGTTATAGATTCTATTCAAACTTTAGGAACTCAAAACGTTGATTCTGCACCCGGTTCTGTTTCTCAGGTTAGAGAATGTACAGCTCAACTTCTTCATTTTGCGAAAGAATCCTCTGTACCGGTTCTTCTTATTGGCCATATAACCAAGGACGGGAACTTAGCTGGACCAAAAATTCTAGAACATATTGTCGATACCGTTCTGCAATTCGAAGGGGATCAAAACCACATGTACCGTATTCTTCGTGCGACAAAAAATCGTTTTGGATCAACTTCTGAAATGGGAATTTACGAAATGCAAAGTAATGGGTTAAGAGAAGTCAGTAATCCTTCAGAACTTTTACTTTCATCAAGCGAAGAAAGCTTAAGCGGCGTTGCCATTTCAGCATCGATGGAAGGTATGCGTCCTTTTTTAATTGAGGTACAAGCTTTAGTTAGTACAGCAGCTTATGGTACGCCGCAGCGTTCGTCAACGGGTTTTGATCTAAGACGCTTAAATATGCTGTTGGCCGTTCTCGAAAAACGCGCAGGGTTTCGAATTGGCACAAAAGATGTCTTCCTTAATATTGCTGGTGGCATCAAGGTAAATGACCCCGCTATCGACTTGGCAGTTATTATTGCTGTTCTCTCATCGAGTATGGATATCTCACTTCCCAAAGAGGTTTGCTTTGCAGGTGAAATTGGACTCTCAAGTGAAATTCGACCTGTCAATCGAATTGATCAACGTATTTCGGAAGCAGAGAAGCTCGGATTCAAACATATCTTTATTCCAAAAAATAATTCGAAAGGTCTGGATACTTCCAAATTCAAAATCAAAATTCACTTTGTGAGTAAAGTAGGACAAGTCTTCCAAACCTTATTCAAACAATAGAATATTTCATAAAAAAGGCTTCAAACAATTATGCTTGAAGCCTTTTTTTATATCTGTATTATGACTTAAGCTAATACAAAGTCTAGTTGTTTAGCAGCCAAATTAGCTTTCGTAACCAATATCTTCACCTCGTCACCCAATTGATAAATCTTTCTGTGGTGACGTCCAACAATACAGTAATTATCCTCGTCGAACTCATAATAATCGTCTTCCAGCTCACGAATTGAAACCATTCCTTCACACTTATTATCATTCAACTCCACATAGAATCCCCATTCTGTTACGCCAGAAATGGTTCCTTCAAACTCCTCACCCACATTATCGAGCATAAACTCAACTTGCTTATACTTTATTGAAGAACGTTCTGCCTGAGCAGCGCGTTGCTCCATATCGCTACAATGCTTACACTGCGATTCAGTCTTATCTTCATTGGCAGATTTGCCATGATTCTCGTATTGATTTAATAAACGATGAACCATCATATCCGGATAACGGCGAATAGGTGAAGTAAAGTGAGAATAGTAATCGAAATGCAAACCGTAATGACCAACATTATTGGTTGTATACTCAGCTTTTGCCATCGATCGTATCGCCAATGTCTCAACCAGGTTTTGTATGGCATTCCCTTTCACATTCTGCAAGAGTTCATTCATAGATTTTGAAATAGATGATGGAGAAGCCGTTTTAATTCCAAAACCAAACTTATGAATAAAGTTATTGAAAGTCTCTAGCTTTTGTGTGTTAGGCTGATCATGCGTTCTGTAAACAAAGGTTTTTGCAGTTTTTCCTTTGGGTACGCGACCAACTGATTCTGCAACCTTTTTATTTGCCAAAAGCATAAACTCCTCAATCAATTTATTCGAATCTTTCGACTCCTTAAAGTAAACACTTAAAGGTTTACCATTCTCATCAATATCAAACTTAACCTCATATCGATCAAAATCAATAGCTCCTTGCTTAAAACGTCTGGCTCTGAATTTTTTCGCTAAACTATCCAGACATAGAATCTCCTCCTTATAATCTCCCTCTTCAGTTTCGATAACCTGTTGAGCTTCCTCATAAGTAAATCGACGATCAGAATTTATAACGGTTCTACCGATCCATGTTTTGTGAATATCAGCATTTTCATCAATCTCAAAAACTGCCGAATAAGTCAATTTCTCTTCGTTAGGACGCAATGAGCAAAGCCCATTCGATAAGCGCTCTGGTAACATTGGAACAACACGATCAACCAAATATACTGAGGTTGCACGTTCGCAAGCTTCTTTTTCGATAATACTTCCCGGACGCACATAATGAGTTACATCAGCAATATGAACACCAACTTCCCAATTGCCATTCTCTAGTTTTCGAAGCGACAAAGCATCATCAAAATCTTTCGCATCAGCAGGGTCAATCGTGAATGTTGTGATATCTCTAAAATCACGACGTTTTGCAATTTCCTCTTTTGTGATTTCATCAGAGATTTCTTCTGCCGCTTCATTCACATGTTCCGGAAACTGGTAAGGCAAATCAAACTCTGCAAGAATAGCATGCATTTCCGTATCGTTATCGCCTGATTTTCCTAGTACATCTGTGATTCTTCCAATAGGGTTTTTCGCTTTCTTAGGCCATTCTGTAATTTGAGCAATCGCCTTATCACCATCTTCAGCCCCATTAAGTTGACCCAATGGAACAAAAATATCATAAGGCATATTTTTTCCAAGAGGAATTAAAAAAGCAAAGTTTTTAGAAGTTTGAACAACACCAACAAAACTGGTTTTCTTTCTTTTTATAATCTCAACAACTTCACCCTCCGGTTTTTTACTTTTTCGGCGTGCAAACAAAAATACTTTCACCTGATCGCCGTGTAAAGCTCTATTCAAGTGATCTGGACTAATAAAGATGTCTTCCTCAATTTCCTCAGAAACAATATAGGCAGCTCCTCGAGACGTCATATCTACGACGCCTTCAACAGTGCCCATTTTCGCTTTCAATTTAAATTTCCCTGTCGATACTTCACTAATTTGATCTAGTGCCACCAAATCATATAAAATTGAAACAATCAATCGCTTTATGCCCATATCTTTAATTTCGAGAGCAGCAGCAATTTGCTTATAATTTAATGTTTTAGCCGGTGATTTTGCAAAAATCTCCATCACCTGATGCATCAAACTTTGCTTGTTATATCGGGATTGTGTTTTTTTTCTTTTTCCTACCATATTATGGATATTAACGCTGGATGAAACAGAAGTCCAGCAGCTTCTAAAGGCAAAAGTACTCAATTAGTCTGATATAATACTTTTGACAATTTTATGACTATTATAAAATAAAGAGAATAAAACGTTAAGAACAAATCCATTTTATTTTTTGTTAAATTAAAAACGATAAATATTGCTGTTCAGCATTAAAAAAAGCCATATCGATTGAAAATTAGAGGGATACTTATCAAAATTGCCTCAGGTCGACTCGCATTATTCCTCAGAATCAGGCTTTGAAGCCATAATTTTTTTATAATTTTACCCACCCAAAAGAAACCAATCATTCTTTTGATTAATTAAAGTAGTATATCAACAAGTATGAACTGCTGATATTTAAATACAATGACGATGAAACGAGCCATAAGAAAAGTTTTATCACATAAGACAAAGATTAATTGGGCGGCTTACATCCGACCCAAATATTAAATTATAAACGGATGAAAAATAATTTGCAAATTTACAATACACTCAGCCGAAAGAAAGAGCTGTTTACGCCTATTAACCCCGGACATGTTGGCTTATATGTTTGTGGTCCTACTGTTTATGGTGATGCTCATTTAGGTCACTCTCGTCCAGCAATTACGTTTGATATATTATTCCGTTTTTTAAAACATTCTGGTTACAAAGTGCGTTACGTTCGTAATATTACTGATGTTGGACACCTTGTAAACGATGCTGACGAAGGAGAAGATAAAATTGCACAAAAAGCTCGCTTGGAAGAATTAGAGCCTATGGAAGTTGTTCAGTATTTTACAGACCGCTACCATAAAAACATGGATGACTTGAACGTGCTTAAGCCAAGTATTGAACCTCGTGCTTCAGGACATATCATTGAACAAATGGAAGTCATTGATAAATTGTTTGAGAATGGTTTTGCTTACGAAAGCAACGGTTCAGTTTACTTCGATGTGGAATCGTACAGCAAAAAACACGATTACGGTAAGCTATCAGGAAGAAAAATTGAAGATCTAATTTCAAATACACGTGAATTAGAAGGACAAAGCGAAAAGAAAAATAGCTTTGACTTTGCACTTTGGAAAAAGGCAAATCCTGAGCATATCATGCGATGGCCATCAAAATGGAGCGATGGTTTCCCAGGATGGCACCTTGAGTGTTCGGCAATGAGTCAAAAATATTTAGGTTCTGAATTCGATATTCATGGCGGTGGACTTGATTTACAATTCCCACATCACGAATGTGAAATTGCACAATCTACCGGTGCTCATGGTCACGAAGCTGTTCGTTACTGGATGCACAACAACATGATCACCATTAATGGTCAGAAAATGGGTAAATCATTGGGTAACTTTATTACTCTTGATCAACTTTTCGATGGTGATAATGATGTCTTAGAGCAAGCTTATAGCCCTATGACAATTCGTTTCTTTATTTTACAAGCGCATTACCGTAGTCCTCTTGACTTCTCGAATGATGCACTTAAGGCTGCTGAAAAAGGATTCAATAGATTAATGTCGGCAGTTGCAACTCTTGATAAGATTAAAGCTGGTAAAGAGTCGACAGTTAATGTTGAAGAGCTGAAAACAAAAGCTTACGCTGCATTAAATGACGATATCAATACACCGATTCTCATTGCGCATCTTTTCGATGGTGTGAAAATGATTAACTCGCTGGCAGCGGGTAAAGAACAAATTACAGCTGAGCAACTTGAATCTCTTAAGAAACTTTATAACGATTTAGTTTATGATGTTTTAGGCTTAAAAGATGAAAAAGAAGCTGAAGGAGGAGCTAATGAAATTCTCGACAAGCTAATTTCATTATTGCTTACAACTCGAAACGAGGCCAAGCAAAATAAAGATTGGGCGACTGCTGATAAAATTCGAGACGAATTAAACAGTTATGGAATTGCAATAAAAGATACAAAAGATGGTTCCGAATGGGAAATCATTCAATAATACAAAAGCTGCTCAATATTAATTGAGCAGCTTTTTTTATTCAATTGTTAAATTAATATCAATAGTTTAACTTTGAAGTTCAGAGTTTACTCTCATTTATAAAAAAAACATCCCGTTTATAAAATATGAAATTTCAATCTCTTATTATCTCTCTATGCCTCGTTTCACTTACAGCTTGTAATGGAAATGGTGCTCACAAAACGATTGCAAAATCTGAAAAAACAAGTCAGGAAGTTGCAGTCGAATATATTCGTAGTTTAAAATTAAAGGAACCACATAGAGGAAAGCTTTTTGCCAAAGGAGATACCCTTGAAATTTCAATTAAAAAAAGAAAAAACTCAAAGGATATAGATTCTCTGCGATTATTGATTGATGGAAAATTAATTCAAACCAAGTTTTCTAAACCCTGGTCATTTGCACATATTGCAAAATCCAACAATATGGGTAGGCATCGTTTTCAACTCTTAGCTTATCACGAAGATGGCAAAGTTGGAAACCTTTCATCCTATTACAATATCAAATCTGATATCGTTCCTACAGAATTAAGCTATAAAATAGTTAATACATTTCCACATGAAGTAAAATCCTATACACAGGGTTTATTTTTTCATGATGGCTACTTGTACGAAGGAACAGGCCAGCACGGCCAATCTGCACTTCTTAAGGTTGATATTAAAACCGGTAAAAGTGTTTTTGATAGAAAATTAGAACCTAATTATTTTGGAGAAGGGATTACTTATTACGCTGGTAATATTATTCAATTAACATGGAGAGCTGAAAAAGCCTTTGTTATTGATGCTGAAGATTTCTCACAAAAAGATTTCTTTAGACCTCCTACTGCCAATGGAGAAGGTTGGGGTATTACAACAATGAATAACAAACTTGTTATTTCTGATGGAAGTAATAAGCTGACTTTGGTCGATCCGAAAAACTACGGCAAAACCGGAGAAATTGAGGTTTACGACGAAAAAGGTGCTGTTACCAACTTAAATGAGTTAGAGTTTATAAAAGGAAAGCTGTACGCTAATGTTTGGTTAACCGATAGAATTGTAATAATTAATCCAGAAACCGGACAAGTAGAAAGTAATCTAAACCTTAAGGATATACTAAGTCCTGCTGAAAAACGGAAACTTATCGAAGGTGATGATGTGCTTAATGGTATTGCATATGACTCTATAAACAATCGCCTTTTTGTAACAGGAAAACGCTGGGCCAAACTATTGGAAATTAAAGTTGATTAATCAACTTCAACCTTACCTGATCGTTTCTTAAAATGAGAATTTCGTGTTGATCTTAGGCCTTCATATGAATTAAGAAGGCCTTTTACACTTCCTATCAATACCTTTGCTTCCACCATAATCGGAACGCGATTTCTATCGTTGCTCACCCAAATAGTCATATCTTCTCCACCCTTAAAAAGATGCCCTTTTACTAACATCGGAGAAAATTTTAAACACTCATATATTTCCCCGCTTTTAAGCTTAACATTCTCAATCCCTTTATACCTAATGTATAAATTATGAACCTCATTATCGATCAACATACGAAGTGGAATTTTCTCCTTCTTTTTATACTTTGAAAAATCAAGGTTTCGTGTATAGTATGCGACCGATACAATATCAGAACTGATATTTTTATTCTCAAGCGTATCTTTTCTAACAGGCTTTTGTCTTTTCCTTATTTTAGAATATATCTGATCTTTTTCATAGTCAAACCAGTATTCATGACGAGCTTTATAATCGCCTTCATTCGTTTTGCGATCAAAATAAAAGGGTTTTAAGCTTGTTGTATCCACATAGCATGAAATCGTATCCCGTAGCTTGAAAAACCAATCAAAAGCCTTTAAACTTCTACCCAGAGCTTCAATCTTATATGCTGGTTTATCGCCATATGATTCATTCTTAACTTCAAGTTTTACCTCTCCTGCTGCAACCCACAAGAATCCCCAATTGTAGTAACCTCTAAAAGTCAATTTTTCACCCGATTGAAAAGCAAAATTCTCAATTCCAGATTTCTCCTGAGATTTTAATTGACCTATCGAACAAATTATAACGAGAATAAAAAGAATATATCGCAAGTCAGTGGATTTAAAGATTAACCTTACCTATTTTATTCTCAATGGCACTAACCTTAGACTTAAGACGATTGTGTTTGTTTTTCTGAATATCAACTGTCATAGTAGAATAAACACGATCAGAATGTGGCTCCAGAATTGTATAAGCTCTATTTACAATTTCCAATGCTTCCGGTAATGTTTCGGTTTCTATAAGAGTACCCATTGCCGTTAGTTGATAATCGACACCGCTTTCGCGAATCATTTCAATTACCTGACTAACATATTGACTAACGCTATCTCCTTTATCAGTAGGAAAAATCGCAAATTCTAAAAGTGCTGACATAATTTTTAGATTTTAATGTGTGTGTGATATAACCACATTCTCTTCAACGTCCCAGTTAGAACGGACCTTAATCTCCTTACGGAAATAATGAACGGTCTCTGGCTGTAAGTGTAATTTATAATTACCTGTATCCCATTTACCATTATCATTCCAATCTTCAATAACTTTTATGATATAGGTTTTAGGCTCCAGATAATCAAATGTAATAAGCTGATCCGAATAAATCTTTTTACTCTGAACAAGTGTTTCGTTCTTGTTATTCTCAATAACCTGAACAATTAAAGGTTGATGAACATGATCAACTTGAAGAAGTATTTTTCCATAATACTCCAGTTCTTTCGTATTAAATTTCTTAGTGAAAGCATCACTCTTTAAAGCAAATATATTTTCGAAAGTAGCTGAATCAATATTTAAACGATAACTGGTTTCTGATTCCCACTTTACATTCATGTGATAAGTACGTAATAATGCCGAATCTTTCTCAAACTTAAAGGGAACAGGAACTTCTAAAGTATCTACCATCTTCACAAGATGAATACTGTCAAGTATAAAACTGGATAATGGTTCATTAAACTGAAACTCTATGTTCTTGTTAAGATGTTGTGAGGATTTAATATTCGACTTAAAGCCGTAAACAGGCTTCTTAACTGTCGATTTCTTAGCTTTCTTCTTAGTTTGTTTTGCCTTCTTAGGATCCTTAAAATTTAATTTTAAGGTATCACTAAAGCTAACCAGTTGGTTCATTGAATCCGTCTTTAAATAATTCAACACCGCCGTTAATGTATCTCTTTTATATATACTCGAATCAACGATCCAGTATGATAAGGTATCACTGGTGCTATTGCTCTCAATAAGAAAACTATTTGAATCATCTTCTACCTCTAGAATATCAATTCTTAAATCGTCAGATCTTTTGAAAGAAAACTCAAAATCTAACTTTTCACGTCTGGAGCGATTATACTTAGTTAGATATAGAAGAGGATTTTCCTCCTCAAATAGGTTAATGTGAAGATCAGCAGGACTAAATGCTGTATAAGTTCTCAGAGCTGAAGAATCAGGCGTTATACTATCCAACTTTTGAAAAGTCTGAGCACTGGGTGTTAATAGAGTATCTAAAAATCCAATAATTTCTCCTGGTCCATTGTACTTGTAATCACGATTACCATCAATCAAAGCAAAAATTTTATAGGTCCCTGCTTTTAGATTACTTAAATTAAAATGACCAGCAGTATCAGTTTGTGCAACGTAATCAGGAATGGTAGTAAGAGAAACAGAATCGTGATGATTCGAGTAAGCATAAATCTGAACTTTCTCAATTGGAAGCCTTGTAAAAGCATCTACAGCGTGCCCTTGAATACTCAGAGAATCCAATTCATTACCAGTAGAAAATACATATTGATAATTGCCTAATGGGTTTCCTTCGTTATTGTCCGCAATCCCATCTGCAAAATCAAGCGTATATGTCGTATTAGGTTTTAAACTATCTCCCATGTCTACATAAATAGATTCACCACGTAAATTCACTGTGGGCTTTCTATCAATAGGTGGAGATACAACAAATTTTTCGTTGATATCCTTCAACTGCACGAATTCATTGAAATAGATATTCACCTTTCCACCTTTAAATTCTGTAGAAAAATTAGGCGGCGTTGTTTTTTCAACAATAGGAGATTCTTCATCCTTCGGTCCACCAACAGGGTATCCCATGTTTGCACATGAGTAGATTAGGGCAGAAATGAACAACCCAACAAGAATTTTACTAGTAAATGCTTTCAATTCGATATGTTTTGATGATGATCTACAAAATTATAAAGATTAAAAACAAAAATAAGTTAATAAAGCCAAAATGCTTATGTCAAAGGTTTTTAATTTTGATTTATTAGGTAAAAAGAAAAACGAATTCTCATTAAAGAAGACAATTAGATTGAAGTTTGCTGTAAATGTAAGAAGCAAATCCGTCAACAATTAGTGATTAACATTGAGTAATGAGCAATTAGGCTTGTAATAGACCAGAGATCTCGCTTGAAGGTCGAATAAACTTGATTAAATCATCATGGATATTCTGGGTATCTTGCCTTAAAGTAGTGT
>JBLWWJ010000005.1:154004-354920 GCA_048268005.1 Ancylomarina sp. | reverse complement strand
CAAATATATGCGGCTTGCTTCCGCGCGGTTTGAAAGGATGGTTCTTTAAATCGCCCACGCCACTTAGCAAGACCGTTACAGCTAATACAAAGAAATGAGGATTTTACAATTAATATTTATTGTTTTGATTTCTTTTCAGTGTACTCAACAGAAGGCAGAAAAGAAACTACTTACTCAAGTTGAAGACAAAGTAGATTATAAAATCCAATTCGACTCTCTTGCTACGATCAAAACTCAAAGAATTGAAGAGATTAAAGAGGTCAAGGATCAACTTGGAGTAATAGATTGTAAAGACACTTTACTTTTTACAGGCACGAAATTAATCAAGATAGGAGAATTATTTAGTACAAAAATTCATGCTATTGTCATTGTAGGAGAACCAGATTCATATGAATCTAATCTGTTCCTTTTTGAAAAAAATGAAGAATGGGAGTTAAAGAATTCATTTTATAACCTCGAAATGCCAATCGAAACGGAAGTTGGATTTGAAGATTTTAATAAAGATGGTATTGATGACCTTACACTTCTTATTGGTTCTGGAGCTAGATCTAATTTTCGAGAATATCTTTTTATTTTCAATCCCAAGAGACAGAATGTCACTCAAATTAAGGGTTTTGAACACATAGTAAATCCAGAACTAAATAGATCTACCAATATTATTGAATCAACAATATTTACAGGAACTGTAGACTACGAGTATTATAAGATTAACGGTGATACACTAATACGAGTTGAAAATTGAATATCAAGTACTAGCTGTAACAAAAGCTAAATGGCATAGGCGAGCCGGAGGTCATCGAATGTTTATACTTTTAATGAGCGCGGCAAGCTACCTATTTTAGAATTGTTATGGTTAAATGTAATTCAAAAATAGTTACCTTCCCTTCTTATAAAATTTGAAACATAAAATAACTAAGTTGCCTACGCCACTTAGCAAGACCGTTGCCATGCATTAAAAAAAAAGTAGTTAAGCTAATAAGAATTGAAAATATAAACCTGTGATGAAAAAAGAAATGAACTACAATAGAATTATCAGACAACTAATAATTGTTATGACAGTTGCTTTGACTCTAAGTTGCGATTCTAGCGGACTGAAAGAAACACCAATTGATGGCTTTATTGGTGAGTGGGAACTTCAAGGGAGAACAGTTTTCAATGGAATAGAAGTTTCAATTCAACAAGACTCGAACGGAAAACTCTATGGGAATGTTATCAAATTAAATGACAACAAATATGTGAAGATGTTTGTTGAGGTAGGTGATAGTTGGGTTTCAGAAATCAGAAGATCATCAAACTTTGAATTCAAACTGATTGAAAAGAAAATTGGAAGTACACTATTTGCTCTCTATGGGCAATCAACGTCTGAAAAATTCGATGTACAGTTTATTGACAATAATACAATTGGATTAGGAAAAGGAAGTTCCGATCCGACAGTATCAACAATAACATACAAACGGGTAGATAGGAATAAATAAACGCATGGCAACAAAAGCTAAATTTCATGGGCGGTGGGAATTGCTCGAGAGTTAGTTCAATTAAGAAACACCAGCAAGCCACCTAGATTTGGTTTGCTTAAAAATATAAACAAATATATGCGGCTTGCTTCTTTAGCGTTTTGATGAGATTTCTCTTTGAAATTGCCCACGAAACTTAGCAAGAACGTTATGCACAATACTAGATTAATGAGAACAATTAGAAATATATTTTTATTAAGCCTATTTATTATTCTAATCTCGTGTAGTCATAAAACTTCAGCACCTTCTTATGGTTGGAAAACAAATTTAACTGTAAAGAGTTCTATAGAATTTTCTAATCAAAAAGTAATATTAGAAATTGGAAACTATCATTTCTACTTTTCGAAAAAGGATATTGTGAATCAAATGATAAACAGTAAAAATTACGATCTCACTTTTGAGCCATTTCATTATCAAATGGATTTCGTAAAAAAGTATTTAATGAATGAAAATGTATTGAGATTAAACAAATCTAAATCAAGAATACAGATGGAAAATAAAGAGTTAGACTTAGACTTGTCTTCCAATATTTTATTCAGCCTTGATGAATTAGTGAAAAATGGAATGTTCTATTTAGAAAAAGATGGAACTGAAATTATGATATTAAATTATAAATTTTGGAATCCACAATTACAAGGAGAAATATATTCGCTTTGGATTGACGGAACAAAAGAAATTAATAAAGTACATTTTGGAAATGTAGACTAAAAACGTAAAGTGCATAACAAAAGCTAAATTTCATGGGCGGTGGGAATTGCTCGAGAGTTAGTTCAATTATGAAACACCAGCAAGCCAATTAAAATTGGTTTGCTTAAAAATATAGAGAAAAAAGTATTCGCTTAACAAACCATATAGTGTCAACTATGTGACTTGCACAACTGTTAACTATCTCCCTGTACATACATTAAAGACAAAGGAAATATGAGGAAATTAATTCTAATTCTACTATCATTCTTTTTTATCACTTCTTGCACACAAAAGAAATTGCAAGAAGATAAACACCTTGTTATTGAAAATTATATACAATTAGCAGGGAGTCAGATTCTAAGTAAGTCAGATAGTATAACAATTCCTCTTTCTAAACAAGGATATACTCTCCACCTTCCTGAAACAGAGCCGATAGCTACAATTATTTTTCCAAGCGGTAGTGCTCTCGATACATTAAGAAATATAGATGAGTATGCTATTATTGAACCAGCTTTAGCTAAAAACATCGCTGTGCTTTTTGTTAGTACAGGAAAGACAATTGAGTTTTTATTTACTGACCAGGATATCAATATTATTGACAGCATAGTTGAAGATGCATTAGAAAAAAATGAACTTAAAAATAAATCTATATTTCTAGCTGGAATGTCATTGGGGGGTACTATGGCTATGCGTTATAGTGAATACTGTTATTTAAATAAATCAAGTTTTGGATTAATACCTAAGGCAATTGCAATTTGTGATGCTCCATTAGATATGGTACGAATGTGGCATGAACAGGAGCAAGCAATAAAAAATAATTATCACCCCAATGCTGTTGGTGAAGCACGTTGGGTTTTACATTACTTAAAAGAACATTTAGGAGGATCACCGAACGAATCAATGGCAGCCTATACAGCTTATTCACCATTTACATATAGGAATAAACATAAGAGCAAAATAGATTTGTTTAGACATATTCCTATTAGAATGTATCATGAACCTGATATTGAGTGGTGGGCTGAAAATAGGGGAAAAGATTATAATACTATTAATAGTATAGACCTTGCAGGTTTTTATAACTATCTGAGACAAGCAGGAAATAGGGAAGTGGAATTAATTACTTCTCATAATAAAAGGAAGGACTTTAAAAAAGGTTCTTCACCGCATACTTGGACTATTGTTAATAATGAAGAATTGGTTGCTTGGTTTTTAGGGAAAATATAATTAAATAACGCTGTATAACAAAAGTAAGCGTTGCACAACTCGACAAATTGAATAATTCACTACTTTTTTACTGTTTGTGAAAAAAGAGAGTCTTGTAAATGAACTAGTTCTGTCTATGTAAAAATAGAGTATTATATGTTTTTCTGTATTTTTTGAGTTGTGTAACAGACAAAAAAGCTAAATTGCATGGGCGCTGATGAGCAGTTCGAAAGTTCAGAACAATTAAGAAACACCAGCAAGACACCTAGATTTGGTTTGCTTAAAAATATAGAGAAAAGAGTATTCGGTTAACAAACCATATAGTGTCAACTATGTGACTTATACAACTGTTAACGATCTCCCTGTACATACTTCAAATAAAATCAAATAAAAATGAAAGTTACAGCCGAAAAAAATGAAAAGGTTGCCAATATGATATTTGCATCCATTTATCCACTTTACTTGAATAGATTGGAGAAAAATGGAAGAACAAAAAAAGAACTCAATCAAGTAATCAAATGGTTTACTGGTTTTGATCAAGATGCTTTACAAGCACTTATTGATGAAAAAGCAACCTTTAGAACATTTTTTCAAAAAGCTAAAATAAATCCAAACGCACACTTGATAAAAGGAGTCGTTTGTGGTTATCGAATTGAAGAAATAGACGATGAATTTGAATTGTATAGAGAATGTCGACGTATGGAAAAGCTGATTGATGAATTGGCAAGAGGTCGTAAAATGGAGAAAATTTTGCGCGAAGAAAAAAAGTAGAAACTGGTGCTAACAAAACCTAAACTGCATTTTAATGCAGTTTGGCCGAACGGTTAGGGGCAACGCTGGGAAACGTACTCAATAACAAATTGTGTGATGAATGATATGATTAATTATTTTCAAGATAAAACTGACTAAAATCCAATTTTAAAAGTGGAGATAAAATGAGATACAAATCAATTACAATCTTATTTCTAATTATAAACACAAACTTTTGTTTAGCTCAAAAAGGTGCGACAAAGGTTGATTTTTCATCTGAAAATTGGAAAACATTAGGTTCGGCAGAGGTAAAAGAGTTTGATTCAAAATTATCCACATGTATTTCAGATGGAACTGGAATAGCATATCTGGATGGAATAGATTTTCAAAATGGAATAATTGAGTGCGATTTATTTTCACCTTCACGTAAAGCGTACTTAGGGATTGTATTTCGGATTGGTTCACTTACCAATTTTGAGTACATATATTTTCAACCGCATACAAGCGGGAAATGGGATGCGGTACAATATGACCCGATTTTTAATAGGTCAGCCACATGGCAACTTTATAATGGGAAATCATATCAAGCGGTTGCAAATATCCCGACAAAAGAGTGGTTTCATGTAAAAATTGAAGTTGTGGACGACTCTGCAAAAGTTTATCTCGATAAAAATCCAAATTCAGTTCTGTCTGTAAAATTAAAGCATGATTATATGTCTGGTGGTGTTGGTGTTTGTAGCTACCACCCTGCGATTTTTTCTAACCTGAAAATAACAAAACTCGCCCCTATTAATATCCTAAAAAGACGTGCTCTACCAAATATCGAAGATGAAAGATATATTTCAAACTGGCTTATATCTGAGCCATACGATAATTACGATTTTGCAATTGAAAAACCATTTTTAGATAAAGGTTTTATAACTAAATGGCATAAGATAAATGTTGAAGAAAATTACTTAATAAACCTGAACAGGTATTTTACTAAATCTGAAACCAAAAATACTGTTCTTGCAAAAACGATTTTGAGTTCAGAAAAGGCACAAAAGAAAAAACTTCATTTTGGATATAGCGATAAAATAAAGGTTTATCTTAACTCAAAAGAATTGTTTATGGGAGATAATAGCTTCTTTGAATCAGGGAAGTATGATGATAGAGGTTATGTTTTAGATAGAAATGAAACTATAGAACTGTCTCTGGAAAAAGGAGAAAATGAGTTAATTGTTGAAATATCTGAAGATAAATTCGGTTGGGGGTTTATTGCTCAGCTTGAGGATTTAGAAGGAATTGAAATTATAAATTCTAAACAATAATAGCATGGAGAAAAATATTGCAAATCAAACTGATCGTTCAACTCAGATTGGCTTAATTTCATACTGTGGATTCTATTGTGGTGCATGTCCAAAATATGTGAAAGGAGATTGTAAGGGATGTAAAGGAGAAAGTCCCAAATGTGCCGTAGGATACAAAGCATGTAAAGTGAGACCATGTTGCACTGAGAATGCATTCAGTACATGCGCCGACTGTAATAAGTTTAGTTCAGTAAAAGATTGTAAAATTTATAATCCACTCATGATTAGATTCGGTCAGTTTATAACACGTACAAATCGGAGAAAAGGGATTGAAATGATAAAGGAAAAAGGTGAATCCGAATTTACAAAATACATGATTGACAAGAACTGGGTGACGATTAAACTTGGGAAACAATAAAGCACAGCCCATAACATAGTGTAAATTTTATAGCGAGTTTAGTGGGTGTTCCAACGTTGGATTCACGCCCAATTATCCGTTCCTGTCGGACGGATAACCGCACGTAAATCCGCTACTGAACTTACACCAATGGTTAGGGTGAATTAATGAGGAATCAGAATGTTATGAAGAAAATATTGAAATATGTAATAGTCATTTTGGTCTTAATACCAATCGTCTTATTGACTATCTTATCAATAGTTTATAATCCAACATATGTTTACAGGTTGGTCGCATATAATGTAGGAGACGTATATGATTACAAACATTTTGAGAATAGAGTTATTGAAACAAACGACAGTGTATATTATTTCCAAAAGAAATTAGATGAGGAATATGTTGAGTCATTATTTGTTGACAAAATAAATAATTCTGGCTTTGAGAACTTTGATGAATGGGCGGAAAAATCGAAAACAACTGCCTTGATTTTCATCCGAAAAGATACCATTCTATATGAAAAGTATTTCAACGGTTTTAAAAGAGACTCGTATTTTCATTCTATGTCAATGGCAAAATCTTTTATTTCTACACTAATTGGGTTTGCAATTGAAGACGGATATATTTCTAATATTAATGAGCCAATCACAAAATACATTCCCGAACTAAAAGCAAGAGACATTCGGTTTGAAAAAATTACCATTCGAAACTTAATGACAATGCAATCTGGAATTAAGTATTATGAGGGTTATTTTCCAGGAACTTGGGTGCATTTACCTTGGCACGATGAAGCAATAGGTTATTATCATCCAGATGTTAGAAGACTTCTATTGAAAAATGTGGAGATTGGGGATGAACCTGGTAAAAAATATCAATATAATAACTATAACACCAGTTACTTGGGATTAATTATAGAAAGAGCAACAAAGCAAAGTGTTTCAGATTATTTAGAGAAAAAATTATGGACACAAATCGATACAGAGTATGATGCTTTATTTTCATTAGACAGTAAAAAATCAGGATTTGAATTGATGCCAAGTATGTTAGTTGCAAGGGCTATTGATTTTGCCAAATTTGGAAGATTATTCTTAAATAAAGGTAAATGGGAAGGTAAACAGATACTTTCGGAAAGTTGGGTTACAGAATCAACAGTTGAAGATAAATCAATCCCGAGAAAGTATTACCCCAATTATATGGGTGCTGGCAATAATAGAACCTATTATAAATATCAATGGTGGGGGCATCCCAATAGCGATTCCACATATAGTTTTTTTGCAGCAGGAAATTTTGGACAAAATATATATGTTATACCTCACGAAGAAATTATTATTGTTCACTGCGGTAATTCAAATGCTCTATACAACTCGAAGGATGATTTATGGCATATTGAAAGACTAATTAAATACAAAGAATTTCATCAATCAGTCATAAAAAATGGTGTTAAAAAAGCAATAATACTATACAATAAAGAAAAGGTAATTAATCCTGATTATCTTCCATTTAGTGAGAAGGTTATAAATACAATGGGTTATGGATATTTGAATAATGGTAAAATGGATGATGCAATGCAGCTATTTACATTAAATGTTGAAACTTTTCCCAATTCGTCAAATGTATATGATAGTATGGGAGAATCATATATGTTAAATGAAGAACTTGAATTAGCAATTATATATTATCAAAAATCTTTAGAATTAAATCCTGACAATAAAAATGCTAAAGAGAAAATTATTGAATTAAAGAAAACTCACCCTAACAAACCTCAATAAAGTATAAGGAAGGCAGAGTAATTTGCTCGGTGTGAGGCTTCGGCGACCAAGGCCAAATCGTTGATTTGACTAAAAAAATAAAATATAAAACCCAACGTTTCGTCTACGTGCAATTTGAAAAGTTAGTAAGGTCAAATTTCCCTTACACTTCATGCGGCAGGCCGTTGGGCAAAATACCAGGGAATGATGACGATGCACGAAATAAAGATTTGTAACAAACGGTGGATTATTTAAGAAAGGATATTTTCATTAAAGATTAATGGGTTATTAATGACTAGATAATTCCATATCTCTATTATGCTTAAGGTTTTGATTGTTAAGTTATTGTTGATAGGTGTCGTGAAAATGTCGTGTTTTTGTAGTTGGAAAGTTACCCTAATCAGTCAGATATTTGTCTCAAATTAAAAACGAGAAAAAAATGGAAACAGGAAAACTTATTAAGGAATTAAGGATAAAAAAGGGTTTGACTCAGGAAGAACTGGCTAGCAGGACTGAGATTAGTTCAAGAACCATTCAACGAATAGAGAATGGAGAAGTAGATCCACGAGCATACACACTTCAAATGATTGCAAAAGCACTTGAAGTTGATTTTAGCTTATTTGTAGATAAGACAAATACTGATAAAGAAATTCAGGAGGAAAATAACAACAATTGGTTAGGACTTTTACATTTTAGTGGATTGTTACCCCTATTCTTTCCAACATTGATTCTTTGGAATAAGAGAAAAAATAAAACCAAAGAAATGACAATTCATTTTAATGCAGCTCTTAGTATGCAACTATGTATATTAGGAATCAGTTTGGGAGGTTTATGGGTTTATTGGAAAATGAATATGTTAACACCATTTATTGGAGGATTGCTAGTTGGTGCATTATTTTCAATCTTTAATGCACTTAACGTAATGAATGGAAAATTATTTATAAATCCATTTATTAAGAGGGGAGAAAAATAATTAATAGATAACGAAGTACTTTGCCTAACTTAGCTGGTAAAATGCATCATTGTTTAATGTAAAATGGTTCATTATCTGTTTGTAATGACAGGTATATTAGAAATTCCTACAAAACCTGAGCTCACTGTTCAGGTTTTTTTATTAGCCAGTATTTTGTTTTAGCTAGCATTAAACCAATCGACATTATGATGAGGCTAAAACTGGATTAAAAGTGGATAATGCATAAGCTAAATGGTAAGGATTCTGAAGTGTCTGGGCGGGATTGAAAGTTTAGTAGAATAAATTATCTTTGCAAAAATCGAGATTAAGAGATATGAGAAAAACAGAACTTCTGCTTCCGGTAGGTAATTTAGAAATGTTTCATGCCGCCATCGAAGGCGGTGCAGATGCCATTTATTTGGGGAGTAAGCAATTTAATGCCAGGGGCAGAGCAGCCAATTTCAGTTTGCAACAAATACAGTCACTTTTAAAAGTTGCTAAGCAAAAAGGAGTTCGGGTCTATCTCACTTTAAATACGGTTATTAAAAATGAAGAGTTAAAGGATCTATTCGATTTTTTATATTGGATAGATCATTCAGATATATCCGCTGTAATTATTCAGGATTGGGGTGTTTACAAGTTGATCAAAAAGTACTTTCCAAAAATTGAGATTCACGCCAGTACGCAAATGGGAAATCACAATTCTCTTGGTGCTGATTATTCTCAGCAAAAGGGTTTTGCCCAGGTGGTTATGGCCAGAGAATTGAGCTTGCCTGAATTAAGAACCATTGTTAAAAAGACTCAAATACCCCTTGAAATATTCATGCACGGTGCCTTATGTTATTCTTTTTCGGGCATGTGTTTGTTTAGTAGTTTTCTGGGAGGAAGTGGTGCTAATAGAGGGTTATGTGCGCAGCCTTGTCGAAGAATTTTCGATACCGGGCAGAATAAAAAACACTTATTTAGCCTGAAGGATAATCAGGCCATAGATGTTTTGCCCGAATTGCTTGATATGGGGATTGCCTCTGTTAAGATTGAAGGTCGAATTAAGCCTGCGGAATACGTTTACAATGTTTCGCGTGCCTATAGAATGGTCATTGATCATGCAGATACCGAAAAGGCCAAATCCTTGCTTAAATATGATATGGGGCGAGAAAAAACAGCGTACTTTCTTGGAGGGAATGTTGAAAATGCCATTTCGGAGAATACAAGTTCAGGTATATTGATAGGCAAGCTTTTAAAAGCCAAGCCTGATGTCATAGAGATTTCATCTTCCTTTGAACTTAAGGTGGGGAACCGAATCCGTGTGAAGGATAAAAAGGATAAGTACCAAATAAATATCAAACTTAAAGAACTTGAAAAGCTTGGACCTAATCGTTATCAAATTGCCTGCTCAAAAAAAGAATTGAAAGCAGGAGATTTGATTTATTTAGCTGGGATACAAGACAAGAAATTCTCCAATAAACTGAACGAAAACAGTCAGTTAAAACACGCTAAGATGCCAGGTGCATTGAAATCTAAATGTTTCAATTCCCTGAAACTGAATGCACCGGCAAAGAGTAAGAAGCAATTGCTATTTGTTAGAATTGATCAGTTCAGTTGGTTAAGAAAAATTCATATGAATGAGTTTGATTATCTGATTATGAATTTTGACAAAAAGGATTGGCAGGCCTTAAGACCAGATGTTCCGTTTTTACAGAAAAATGCAAGAAAAATCATTATCGAATTTCCTAAGTTTATACCGGAAAAGGATATCGAATTTTTCAAAAAGTTGGCTCAGAACTTGTATCGTTTAGGTTATAAGGATTTTATGCTCTCTCACCTCTCTCAAAAGCTGCTTCTGCCGCCTCAAGCCTTTTGTCATACTAACGAGAATGTTTATTTATTCAACGATGCGGCCATTGCGACCGTTCAGGAAGAAAGAATCAAGCATTACACTTATCCGCTTGAAAACGATATCGAAAATCTCTTGAAGGGAAAGGATAGAAATGGAATTCTTCCTTTGTTTTATTACCCTCAGCTTTTCTATTCGAGAATGCCTGTGAAAACGGTAAAAGAGTTTGATCACGTATTTATTGATGATGAAGGTGGTAAACACCAGAAAGTGATGAAAGATGGCATCAGCATTGTATATCCTGAAAAACCGGTTTCATGGTTACAACAAAAAGATAATCTCATTAAACAGGGATTTAATAAATTCATGCTGGACTTGAGTCATGAAAAGCCTTCATCAAATACATTTAAACGACTTATAAAGCACTATAGCCAGGCGAAACAAATTCAGCCATCTACCAGTTTTAATATGAAGAGGTTATTGAAGTAATCGTTATCACGATTTCGATTGCAAGCTTCAATTTTGAAATAAATCATGAATGTGATTTGTTAGGACTAGAGGATTAAAGCGGGGAGCCTGACGAAATTCACCAAGATTTGAAAAGGTCGGATACCAGATATCCTGTTGTTGCAATATTGCTTGCAATAAAATATGATATGCGGTTTCGTGATTTCTGGCGCCTGATATTTTTTTCGGAAATTTCTTACACTTTTATTAACTTACATACTTGTTGCATATCCCTATATCTTTTCATTCAGCAAAGCTTATGCAATCGGCAAATTTCATTCTTATAATTAAGCTCGATATGAAATCGAGTATACTCAAGAGTTTATAGCGTAATAAAACCAGATTTCAAGATAGATTGTCATATCCATTCAATAGATCCTGAGGTAGGATTGATTCTGGAATATATTGAATTTACGATGACTGACAATATCAAATACTACCATAGCAAGATTAATATGATCTCTTACGGATTAAAGGGAGTAAAGTATTAACTAAATCCTTTTAAAAGCTAAACGACAAGATCCCAAAACCTTTGTGGTGAAAATTAGGTCTAATTGATAAAGGTATGCAAGCAAATAATTTTGTCTTGATAAAGTATCAATTTATGACTTCAGAATTAAATCATTATAAGGTGTTCTTGATTTAAAACGATGACTTATATCTATTGTATTCTGATAGGTAAATAGCCGTTATTCCAATGGCTATAGGGAGAACGAAAACTCAGTAAGACTGTTTGTGTTTATTTCGATTGAAAACAATTTTAACAAAAGTTGAAACGATGAAACTGAAAAATTTAATACTCTTACTTCTGCTACAACTGATGTTGGTTACTTGTTCGAAACAAGATGATGAGGACTATAGTATTCCGGAAGTCTCAACAATGGAAGTCTCAGAAATAACGAATACAACGGCTATTTGTGGAGGTCATTTAATTAGCGATGGTGAATACCAAATTAAGGGGAAAGGACTTGTTTGGCATACATCGGCCAATGCTAGCTTAGAACTAAATACGGGAATAACAATTGAAGTAGATGGAGTAACTAAATTTTCTAGTACGCTAACAGGTTTAACAACAGATACCAGGTATTTTGTTCGTGCGTATGCTACAAATGACTTAGGTACCGGCTATGGGCAAGAAAGAGAGTTTACAACAACAATTCTTGATAATATCGAAATGGTCATTGTAGAAGGAGGAACATTCGAAATGGGTAGTGAAGACAGTTATTCTGAAGAAGGCTACAATGATGAAAACCCGATGCACTTAGTTACCTTAAGTTCATTCGAAATAGGTAAGTATGAAGTGACTCAAGGACAATGGGAAAAAGTAATGGGAAATAATCCTTCACATTTGAAAGGAGATCTTTTACCCGTAGATCGGGTCAGTTGGGACGATGTTCAAACATTTATATCAAAACTCAACGAACAAACGGGATTAGAATACAGATTACCAACTGAAGCGGAATGGGAATTTGCTGCACGAGGCGGGATAGAGGGAAACTCCACGGTTTACGCAGGTAGTAATACCATTGAAGATGTGACCTGGTTTGATGGGAATTCGGGTAATGTTTCGCATAATGTTGGCGGTAAACAAGCTAATGAATTAGGGATTTTCGATATGAGTGGTAACGTTTATGAATGGTGTAAGGATTGGTATAGTATTTCATATTATAGTGATAGTCCAACCGATAATCCGCAAGGTCCTTCAACGGGTTTTTATCGGGTTTTCAGAGGAGGTAGTTGGTACAATATTGATGATCATTGTCGTGTCGCTCACCGTAATGCCTACTACCCAAACAGTAGAAATTATTACCTCGGCTTTCGACTGGCCCGCAGTTTATAAGGCTTTATTCATTTTATTACTTATTTAAAACTAAGGAGTAAGATCTGGAATTTTACAGCAGACTAATTCCAAAGGAAAGAAATTTGGTGAAACTAACAGAAGTTAAAGAACAGCTGAATGATTGTAAGAACAAACTCAGAAAACCGGGATTTCATAAAATTGGTAGAATTCTTGAATTCTGATCTTGCAGAAAGGGATGGTGTGAATCACCCTTTATCTCAATTCAATACAATTGATGAGATAAAATACGTGGTGTTGGCTTATGAAAACCATAAACCAATTGGTTGTGGAGCAATTGCCCAATACAAGTTAAACACGATGGAAATAAAGAGAATGTATGTTTCACCCGAAGCCAGAGGTAAGAAGATAGGGGGCCGGATTTTATTGGAATTAGAAAATTGGGCTAAAGAAATGGGGACTTCCAGATGTATATTATTCACAGGTATTAATCAACCTGAGGCAAATAAACTTTATGGCAAAAATGGCTATAAGGAGATTCCCAGATATGGTAAATTGCTAGAAATAGACGATTGTCTGTGTTTTGCTAAGGAATTATAGACTTGGTAGATTCAATAAATAGGTCTATTGTATTGGGGATATAGAATTATGAAACAAAGAGTACAAGACAAGTCCATCAACCACCTGTCTTGTACTCTTTTTGTGTCATCAATTAATGGCATTAACCAGGTCTCTAAATTCTTCGAATCTATCAATATCAGCCTGTTGTAACATAGGCCCACCCTTTGGCATCGCACCGGAGTTGACTTGATTGAACATGCTGGATGCTGCATTTCGAGCGTTGGTAAAGGAACCGTAATTACTACTGTTTGACTGATTGTGCTGATTTTCGTGACATGAGACACAATTGGATACTATAAAGGCCTGCAGGTTATTCGTATAATAGTTTTGAGCTGCCTGAAGTGCGGCAGGATCATCACCCGGAGGCACGTTAATACCATCGTCATCATCACTGGACGAGGAACAACCAATAAAGGCAAATGTCAATATAAGACTGCTGATAAATAATATTTTTCTCATGATGTTGATTTTAAAATGAAATATTTAATAATAAGAAAAATAGGTGTTGTGGTTTGTTTTTAACTCATAGATTATGAGATTCATATAATCCTTAAGATAATAAAATACCTTGAGGTGTGAAAATATATTTTATTGAGAGAGAGTTGGATAAGTAGACCAGATGTTAATCACGTTGTTTTAGTTGGAAGTCAATATAACATGCATGGTTGATTTTGTTAGTCACAGGCAATGGTGTTATTAGCATCATTCTCAATGATGGGACTGAAGATCGTTTAAAACGTAGCAGGACCATAAAGCCAAGTCTTCTTCCACAACCGGTAGGTATCTTTGGGGGTCTATAATATCCGATCTAATTTAGATTTTCTAAAATTTTTTAGCTGAGGGGGCGTGTCATTTTGTATTCTGGATGAAACGCCTCTGATATCATTTAAATATAGACTTCTATTTAGTCTAAGTGTGAATGTATTTATTGAATCTAATGTGTTTGTGCAAATTGGTTTGCTGAGTAGATGTTTGTATTTGGTTTTGACTTAGGTGTTTATGCTTGCTTGTTTTAGGGTGTGTGTGCTTTGTTTTGGCTGGTCTTATTAACATATTTTAATTGATGTAATATTATTTTTATTTTTGATCAAAATAACTTTAAACACCTAATTTATGTACAGAAAATTTATTTCAGCACTTTGTTTATTATGTGCTTTTACCTTATTCTCATGTGATGACGATAATGAGGAGGTTACTGAGATTGTAGAAACTGCTCCTGAAGGGAAGGTTAGATTCAAAGGTGCCGTAACGGATGGGACTACGAAAGCAACTTCTGAGTCAGCAAGAAAGCTGATGCTTGTGTATACCGAAAAATTCACCGAAGAGAATTTTGCTGATGGTTTAACGACGGCTGAATTTGAACTTCAGGAAGATGGTTCGTTTACCTTAGATGTAGAAGAAGGTAAAGAGTTTATTGTCTACCTAATGGAAAACAACAGAGTTAAGGGACTTGTTGGAATAGATGCTGGCGATGAAGAGTATTGGGAGAATCTTAACTCAGGCTATCTGACTGGTGTGATTGACTTGGGTAATGTGCCATCTTCATCAGACAATGGTTTGTTAATTGCTGAAAAGACAGTGGCTGAACTTGGTGTTCTTGAAGGAAAATCAGAATTGATTCAGAAAATGTCCAGACTGGACGACCATATCAGAACGTATATGAACTTTGCGAATACAGGTTTTAAGAATTTTGCTACACCTGGCTTCGTTTTTTCTTCCAATTTAGTTTTTGATGAGTTGATTGATGCCGATAAGTTGAATTATGCCGGTTATCAAATTTATGCATGGGGTAGAGGATTAGAAAATAAAATGAAGCTATTTCCTCCTTCAGCTGTTTCAAGAGGTAATGGTGAAACCTTCGATGGCGATAACCCGATTGCCGGGGAAGCATTCGATTCTGAAGCTGAAATTAAGTTTATGGGCTTTATCGGAGGAGAAACTTCAGCTGATCTTCTTCAGGCTGACGTGCCAGCAGGGCAGTGGTCTATGCAAACGACCGCAGGGGTAGAATTAGCATCGCACAGTCTGAATTCAATTTTACCTTTATCAGGTGATAAAATTTCGGTTCCGGTACCTGCTATAAAGATTAACTCGGATGCAACAGGTCTGATCACTGATATTGATGTTCTGTGGCAGTATTATCGTGGGGGAGAGCTTGTAACGATTGCTGATGTTGAACCTTTAAAAGATAGAATCAGCAATATGCATATCGAGTATATTCAGGATGAAAACATGAGTGATGATCATGGCTTTAATTACAATGACTCTAAAATTAGCCCTGACACTCAGAATGCATGGTCTGTAAATGGCGAGAACGATAATAAAAAACTAAACCTATTAGTTATTGGTTATACCATTGATTGTGTTTTCTATCAAGTGAAAATGCTTATTGAAGACTAATATATTTCATTTAGAAAATACGAGTATTAGTTTTTCAAATTTGTAAATGGTAAAAGCTGTTTCTCTTATTGAGGAGCAGCTTTTTGTGATTTACGCACCCAATTGTGTTTGTTCTAATTTACGATGGGGTTTTAATCCGAAGGGCTCTTGAGTACTTTAATATTTTTATTCGCGAGCAAAATTTTCAAATGCGCTCATGAGCCTTTCAGTGTTGCTTCTTTTTTATCAAGCAAAAAGAAGAAAAGCATGTTACGAACCCCCGACGGTTCTCATCACTAAAATGTGGGAATAAAAAAAAGGATCAACACTTTCGTATTGGGTTTTGAGTGCGTCTGTCGGGATTACTCCTCACTACGTTCGTCATTAACATGTTACGAACCCCCGACGGTTCTCATCACTGAAATGTGGGAATAAAAAAAAGGATCAACACTTTCGTATTGATCCCTTTTGTGCGGATGAAGGGACTCGAACCCCCACGCCTCTCGGCACTAGATCCTAAGTCTAGCGCGGCTACCAATTACGCCACATCCGCGTTTCTCTCTGATTGCGATGCAAAGATGGTGTGTTTTTTCATAAGCTCCAAATGTTTTTTGAAAATAAATACCGAAAAGTTCAATGTTTATGGGGTGTTTGGAGCTAAGTGCTTGTGAAGTAGAGTTTAATGATTGAAACTTTTTTTGATGAATTTTTCAATGAAATTGGAGCGCGAAATCATTCCTGTTTGAATGAAAATATGCTAAGTCTAAGTTAAGGGCTTGATTCATAAAATCATCAGGCTGCTGATGGTCACTGAGTGGAGTCGAAGTGATCCATAAGCGAAATCTGACAACCCAAAAGAACCAACCACAGATTAACACTGATTTTCACAAATTAATTTCAATATGAATCCTAATTCATCATTCATTCCCGATAATTATCGGGATCATAATTGATTGCCAGTTGCGGGACTTTATCTTTTTACGCTTTTTTACCTTTACCCTTTACCCTTTATCCTTTATCCTTTATCCTTTAATCCGCCTGAGGCGGACTTCGTTACACTCAGCCTTAATATCCTTTACCCTTTACCCTTTACCCTTGTCCCCTTTACCCTTTATCCTTGTTCCCTTTACCCTTGAATCATCTCCATAACGAACACACCAAAACACTCGTGATCGTCGAAAGAGTGACCCACAATCTGATTCTTATCGTTCATAATGCCTTCCCAGCAATCCAGGTGGTATTCGATTTCCTCTTCAGCATCCAATATTTCAACAGCCGTGCCAGCCATCTTTAATTGTTGGCCATCATAAGTCCCTTCAACATCTTGCTGTACACGAAAAGGCGTGTCGCCTTCAATTCTTTCTGTGTAAACCAAAACGCCTGTAATTTTTTCACCATCCTGTGTGAATTCAGAAAAACCTTCATCTTTCCCAAATCCAAAATCTTCATTGAATGACCAGCGGCCTGTAATATTCTTCATTCTTGTCTTTGTATCTCGTTCGTATAATGGAAACAAAGGTAGAGGAAAAGTTGTAACCCCGAAGTCTCGGGGGAAAAAAGCGCTTCTAATTCGAATCAATTCTTTATTTTCTTATTGTTCTAATCCGGGCTGTGAATCAATTGATGCAGATGTAGATAATTCATTCCCGATAATTATCGGGATCATAATTCCAATTTCATAATTAGTTTTCACATGTCAATTATCAGTTAAGACACTTTCTCCTTGTTGCCTTTAACCTTGTTTCCTTTAACCTTTATCCTTTTTTTCATCTTAATTCCTAAATTCTCACTTATCTTTGTATTCTCTAATATTGAACAATGAGATGAGTTTATTTATGAATTGTTCATGACTAATTATTAATTGAAGATGATCGATCAATCAACGATATGCGCCGTTTCTACAGCAGCAGGACATGGTGCCATTGCTATTATCCGACTTTCGGGTGAGAAGGCATTAACAATTTGTGACCAGATATTCCAATCGAAAACCAATAAGCTGCTTAGTGAACAAAAGGCCAATACCGTTCATTTTGGTAAGCTGATGGATGGGGAAGAGATTGTGGATGAGGTTTTGGTAACGGTTTTTAAAGCACCCTATTCCTATACGGGAGAGAATTCTGCCGAAATTGCCTGTCATGGTGCGCCTTATATTCAGCAACGCATTTTACAGGTTTTATTGAAGGCCGGAGCCCGAATGGCTAATCCGGGTGAATATACCCAGCGCGCTTTCTTAAATGGTAAAATGGACCTGTCGCAGGCAGAGGCCGTGGCCGATTTGATTGCTTCCTCTTCGGCATCGGCACATAAGGTGGCCTTACAACAAATGCGAGGTGGCTTTTCCAACGAAATCGCTAACCTGCGCGGACGCTTGCTTCATTTCATCTCGATGATAGAATTGGAGCTTGACTTTGGTGAAGAGGATGTGGAATTTGCCGACCGAACACAGTTACAAGCTTTGGTGAACGAAATTCAGAACATCATCAACAAGTTGGTGGATTCCTTCGAGCTGGGGAATGCCATTAAAAATGGGGTGCCGGTTGCCATTGTGGGAAATACCAATGTGGGGAAATCAACCCTGTTGAATGCACTCTTAAAAGAAGATAAGGCCATTGTTTCGGATATCGAGGGAACCACACGCGATGTGATTGAAGATACCATCAACCTGGGCGGTGTGACCTTCCGATTTATCGATACGGCAGGTATCCGTACCACCCTTGATAAGATTGAGAATATGGGTATTGAGCGTACCTTCCAGAAGATGCGCCAGGCTCAAATCGTGATGCTCTTGATCGACGCCAATCGTCCGGTTGAGATGTTGAACGAGTCCATTGCTAAAGTGAATGAAACCATCGATCGAGATCAGCAGAAACTGATTGTTTGCCTGAACAAGATTGACCTGTGTAAGGATACCCAAGCCTTGAGCAAACAGCTTGTTGGTCTGAACGAAGAAGATAAGCTCATGTTTATATCAGCCAAAGAGCAAAAGAATACCGATGAACTAGCCACCGAATTATTGAAAGTGGTGAATATGGATACCCTCAACGAGCAGGATGTGATCGTCACCAATGCCCGCCATTTCGAAGCCCTGAATTCTGCTCTTGGCAGCATCCAGCGTGTAAACGACGGTTTGGTCAACATGATCCCAACCGACTTCCTGGCTCAGGATATTCGCGAATGCCTGCACTTCCTGGGTGAGATCACAGGGGATATATCTACGGATGAGGTGCTTGGAAACATCTTCAAGAACTTTTGCATTGGCAAATAAGCAAGCAAGAAACATTAAAATAATGAGAGGCTGTTCCCTATGGAGCAGCCTTTTTTGTTTGTACGGTAGGATGAAGGTATAGGATGTTGCAGTTTATTCATTATAAGGTATAGTCATCTGTCTGGAAACAAAAGACAAGAGATTGGATAGCAGAGATGCTACATAGGATAGATGAGTCACACCGATTGGATACAAGAGTCAAGTGATTTTATAGGTGAGACAGACTGATCTGGGAAAGAGACACAACATCGGGACAGCTTGAACAGGTCTCAGGACAGATGAGACAGTCCGATCTGGCAATGAGATAGAGTGTCTGGACAGATGAAACACACCGATCTGGACATGAGACACAGTGTCTGGATAGATGAGACACACCGATCTGGCAATGAGAAACAGTGTCTGGATAGATGAGACAGACCGATCTGGACATGAGACACATCTTCCGGATAAATGAGACAGACCGATCTGGGAATTAGACACACCTTCTGGTCAGATGAGACAGACCGATTTGGACATGAGACACAGTGTCTGGATAGATGAGACAGTCCGATCTGGTTAATAGATACATCTCTAGTATAGATCAGTCCATACAATCAGGCCTGAGCTAAGAACCAAAGACCAGTGAGTTTGCCTGTGAGAGACCATAAGGCTTGGCAACCTAAGACTGGTGAGCTTAGTATTCAGAAACTCTAATCTCCAAAAGCGAGGCCCTAGAGTCTTTGGGATGGGGTGATTAGGCACTTTGGTTTTGGCGCATTCCCTTCAAAAATAAGAGTGGTTTAGGGGTATTTTGTTTTACTTAAGAGTGGAAATGTGTTAGATGTTTTTTTTGATTTGAGGCCAGCCTTTTGCACTATTTTGTTAATTTTGGATTCACATAAGATTTATTTGAAACGGAAGAATTGATTCTTTCTAAGAATATAGTACCCAAACATATTACCAAACCTACTCGAGAAGCATAGAAGATGAAAAATGATATTGCCTAGCAGAGAGTTTCCGGGGTGGCATACAACTAATTTAAAATAAAATTTTAAAATATAAACAGATATGACTGACAGGAATAGTGCAACTGCAGATTTAGTGAAGGATGCAATGAATCCTCCTCAAAATGGGAACTTAGATAATTACGAAATTTTAGAAGTCAATCTCAATGAAGAATTTAAGATCAAAATTGAGGAGGGGGATAAACTGCAATCTTCCTTTTTCAAAACAGTTTATGAGAGAGCAAGAAAGGCAACCAATGATATACTAAGGCAAAGTGAGATCAATTTAAATCAATTGGAAGAAGCTAGGCAAAAAGGGAAGAATCTGGCTTTCCTTGATAAAGATCTAGAGTCTAATAATATAATTACTTTTTGTGGAGAACGAGGAACTGGGAAAAGTTCTGCGATGATTTCATTTGCCCAAGCTTTATTGGAAAAGAATCGTTGGATTACAAATGAGGGGATACTAGCAAAATATTCTTTTCATGCTATCGAAGTTATTGATCCATCACTATTTGAAAAAGAGGAGAATATTTTTGAGGTTATATTAGCACAGTTATTTTCTTCATTTGAGAAGGAGTTGAATGATAGTGAGAAGAATAGAGATTTAAAGGATAAAAGGAGTGTTTTGAAACTTTTTGAGAAGGTTTATGGTAATCTGCGCACAATAAAGAAAAATGGTGTTAAGTATGATGGAGAAGCATTAGAAACTTTAAGTCAGTTGGCATGTGGTGCAAACCTTCGGAACAACTTTAAAGAGTTGGTAGAGAAATATCTTGAATTCGTAACAGGAAAAAAAGAAAATACAGCTTTAATATTAGCAATTGATGACTTTGACTTAAATGTAGAAGCAGTTGCTGAAATGGCTGAGCAAATAAGAAAATACTTGTTATTACCTAGGGTTGTTATTTTAATGGCAGCAAATATTGAACAACTATCAGATGCAAAGGAACAAGCCATAAGAAATTCTTTCTCGACTATGCTTAAGCATGATGCATTTAGTTCAGATCCGACCGAAATGACTATTAATTACTTAAGAAAGTTATTACCGAATCCTCGATGTATTCAATTACCTGTTCTTAATGAAGTTTCTAATCAAAAAATATCAATACAATTAAAGAATACAGAAAAAATACAATTTTATGAAAGCATTGAAAATGCTATATTAAAGGAGTTAAAAGCAAAAACAGATTTGGTTTTTTTGAAGAATCTCGAATCTACACATTATTTAGTTCCAAATAATCTCAGGGAACTAGTTCATTTTTTAAACTTTATCCATGGTTTGGATGGGAGTAAATTAGAAAATATAAAGGCATTTAGAGATTACATATTATATGGTGAATATACTAGAGGATTACCAAGTAAGTTAAGAGAGACATTCCAAAAAATATACCAGGCGGATGCCTCAGAAAAGAATAAGATTTTAATTCAGCATTTAACTAATTATCTACTTGATAAAAGAAATAAGGAGTTAAAAAGAAATGATGCTGAATTAGAAAGGGTTTTTCCAGGCAATAGAATACCAGATTTAACAAGAATATTAAATAGAAATAATTACTCGTCGAATATTTCTTTAGGTGATGTTATTTATTTTATAGAACTACTTGAAAAGTACTACTATCATGATAGTAAGGTTGTTAAAACCATCAATATAGTAAAGGTCATTTATACAGTTATTCTTAAAGAATATCATTATAATAAAAACTGGGAAGATTTAGAGAAAATAATTGCAGGTAGAGTTTATAACCCATATTCAACGAAGTTATTAAGAAAAAATCGAGATAATTTTGTATTTAGAATTGAGGTTTCTAAAAAAGCAGCAGGTGTTGATACTCTAATAGTAAATAATACACTTCTTAAAGAAGAATTATTGAAGGTAGATTCTGGATCAAAAATAAATGAGACTTCTCAAGCTATTGAATTATTACATTATTTTATAATTTTTAATGGAAAATTAGACACTGAGGATTATAGATATAAATCACCTTGGTATTATAAATCAAGAGCATGGTATAATCAAGGCGGTCGATCTGTAAATCATTTAACATTTAATATATTGGGTTTTGTAGCTAAGTGTTTGAATCCAAAATTTGTTTTCACAAATGTATATAGTACAGAATTGAAAGATGGTAAAATACCTGAGGAATATAATAATTCTATAGGAGCTAATATAACAAACGAAGATAAAAATAAATTAATAGCACCCTTTACCTCAATAGATCTAATCATGCATTTGTTAGATCACTTCGAGAGATATGATATCAAAGAAAAGGCAGAAACATATGATAAGTCATTTAGACTATTCTTTAAAGAACTTTTCTCATTTTTTGATAGTATAGAAATAGATTATAAGAATAGCGTTCACTCAACTAGCTTGATGAAGGAGCTGTTTAATTTTGAGAAAAAAGAATTGGAATTTGCAAATCCTAGTTTTCAAGGGATTTTAAAAGAATTTGATAGTGATATTGTGATAGATGATAAGTATGTGTTAATTACAAAATTTATAAATGATATAGATACTTTATTGGGAGCAGATCTTAAATCTATGATCACAAAATTCAGAAATAACTATGTAAAAAGTTTTAATGAAGATGCTTTTATTCAGAGTATACAAAATTTAAGAGGAGAATTAGATGTAAAAGGAGTAGATGAAAATGGTATTAAGAGTAGAATAGTCTTAACAGTTGATGAATTGTTAGAAAAGGAAGACGCAAATGAATAACCTCCGAGCAACGATAGATATTCTTTTTCGAAAACTACCTACTAATCAAGCCTTAGATTCATTTTTCAATGTAAAGAAAAGAGGTGATTTAGCTGAGTCAGCATGGAATACACGTGTGAATCAAAATCAAGGATTCTACCATTTGGATTATTATTCCCATAATGAGTTACAGAATGTTTGGCAAAAGGTGGAAGAAGATTGGGCGCAAGATGCCGAAACGGGGAAGGTTTCGGTCTTTGGTTTGTTGCATCAATTTGGGAAAACGACCTTAAAACAAATGGGGCATGATGTGGCTGTAGATTATCCTCATTTGTTAAGATGGAGGGAGTTATCGCATTTGGTTGGGGAAGATCTTCTCACCACCTGTTTTTTTGCACAACGCGATAAGGTGTCAAGGCATCAACGTACGTTTTTCGCATGGCGTCCTGTTTTGAGTACCAACAATCATCGCTTAAAAAAAATGTTAGAAATGGGAGTGGCGGAAAACCACTTCCATTTGCAAGGTTCAGCACCCCACTATCAAATTACCTGGATTGCTTTGATGAATCGGGTGACCAATCGCAAAAGAGAATTCAAAGGATTCCAAGAAAAAGGAAAACTAGAACCTGAGACAAGCTATGGAGTAAATTCAGAAAGATCGGATTTACATATATTGGTTTTGAAGGCAGCTTACATTCGTATGTTTCTTTTTCAAATTCTACAAGGTGAAAATAAAGAGGAAGGGTTACTTGCAGCTAAAAATTTAGAAACATTTCTGAATCCGAATACTGATCCGGATGGTTTAAGTCTGATTTCGAATGTGAACCATCTGCAAAGAGAGATCAATAGCTATAGACTGTTGTATGGGAAATTGATAGATCCAAGTGTGGTAGTTGGAACTCCAGATTATTGTATTCCTAAGAACATTCACGAGCAAAACTTCAATGGTAACATTCTTCTTTGTGGGGAAAGAAAATTCTTATACGATTGTTTTCAAGCCTATTTCAAAGAGAATGAAGCGTTCAAGCCCTATTCTGATTTGTTCTATGCTTATTTGTTAATCAAATCGAAGTTCAGAGAAGAGATGATTCAAATAAACAAGAATGTAGGTTTTACCAATTTTCAGAATTATCAGGGTAGGAAGATGATTTTTCTTGAAAGTAATAGAGATATTTATTTAAAGTCTCTGTATTGTATGGCCATTCAGAGTTCTCATGAGAATCAATCTATCAAAAGTTTTGAGGCGCGCATCTCTCCCAAAGGGACTAAGTTGGATAATACTGATGTGATTCAAAAAAATGATAAGGCTGCGAGTTCGAAATACTTCTCTGATCCCAACCATTCTTATATCAATGAATTCTTAAAGCGATATGAAAAGAATGGGGAAGAAGAAAAAAGAGAGGACTTTTTCTATGTGCCTCATTTCATAAAGAGTGATGATAAGGCAAAGTCTAAAAGTGAAATAGAAAAGCTTTTGAATAGTTTATCGCCACGAAATAGCAATGTTCGGCAGAAAGTAAAAGTTCAAGCTCAAGCTTTGATGGCATTGCGCAATGGAATCAATCAAGCAGCAAAACGTATTTATGGGATTGATGCAGCATCCTCTGAATTTTCATGTAGACCAGAAGCTTTTTCACAAGCATATCGCTTCTTAAAATACCAACGTTTGGATGGTCGATTCGATCAGTTGAGAGAGAAGAAAGACCTACCTGTTTTAAAAGCTACATTCCATGCAGGTGAAGATTTCTATGATTTGGTAGATGGATTGCGTGCCATTGATGAAGCCATTAAATTCTTGAACCTTGGAGAGGGAGATCGTTTGGGGCATGCATTGGCTTTGGGGATTAATCCTAGGGAATATTACGAAGGGAAACAAAAAGATTTGATGCTGCCCAAGCAGTGGCATTTGGATAATATTTCCTGGTTGATTTCGAGAATCAATAAGTACAATCTACATGAGCATGCCTCATATGCCAGCTATTTGCAATGGGAGTTCCGGACTCTTTTTAACGAGATTTATGGTCATATTAAAGAGTTACAAGATATTTCCCCCGAGTTGTATTACGAATCATGGAAGTTAAGGGGTGATGATCCGTCCATGTATCTATCAGAAAAATATGAACCACACCAGAATATTACTTTCTGGCAACGTTGTGCAGTCAACGAAATTTATCCTGATGGAGGAGCAAAACGAAAGGTTAACCTAGTAAACAAATTGTATCATCTCTATCATTTTGATGTGAAAGTAAAAGAGATTGGAAAGAAAATCAAACGCTTTGAGGTAAAGAATGAGTACATTAAGGTGGTGGAATCAGTACAGAAGCATTTTCAGTTGGAAGTGGCGGAAAAGCATTTGGGAATTGAAACAAATCCATCATCGAACTACTTGATCGGAACCTTTAAGCGTTACGATAAACATCCTTTGGTGAATTTCTTTAATTTGGGATTAGAGCTTGATCCAAATAAATTGCAGGATTGTCCGCAGCTTTTTGTATCCATTAATACAGATGATCAAGGGGTATTCAATACTTATTTGGAAAATGAGTATGCTTTAATGGCATTGGCACTAGAAAAGATGGAAGATGAAGATGGGAAGAAGATTTATAAGCCAGCTATGATTTACGATTGGTTGGATCGTATTCGCCAAATGGGATTGGAAATGAGTTTTAAGCAAGACTAATAATTCGTATAAAAATTGTCAGAAAACCATAGTTTGGTGTTATTTGATATTATACTAAACTCAATTAGAAAACCAGATCCTGCAGATTATAAATCTGCAGGCAAGGTGTTCCGGATTATTAATCCCTTTAAACACCAAAATAGGATTCATAGGAAACATCGGATGCCACCTAAGCTTTGATGCTCTCACTCCAAGTGAGGATATCAATATAAAATCAAAGCTGTCAGAGTTTCCTTTAATCCACACATTAATTCCCCAATAGATTCATCCAGGCGCTCATCTTCACATCCCCGTATCAATAAATCACCACATCATCGAATTATCAAATCCTACATTTTCTACACTTTCCCAATCCTCTATTCTAAATAAGAGATTTTGTTTTCATGTCAATATGTCTAGTTGCTAGTGTGTTAATGTTTTTATTGTAAACAATATCATTCTTAGATAAAATGATTACATTTAGTATTATTCTATCTAAATGATTAATTATGAAGACGTCTAATTTAACTTTCAATCTGCTTAATTTTGATCAGCCTGAGATGATTGCCCCAATGGCACCTCACTTCTTTGATGAAGATATTCCTCCTTTGGGCAAGGATAATATATGGTTTTTGTAGTTCATCTTACACTAAGCAAACTGAAATGATACAGGAATACGTCATAGGCATCGATAATCGAATCTTAGAAACTAATAGTGCCGCTAAGAAACTATATGAAAACTACATTCACACTGAAACCTATGCGGTGATCGTAGCTTTCCTAAATGAACATTTTCCCAATTGGCGACATAACGATCGATTGGGAAAATGCGCACCTAATTTAATCCTTTTTATAATTGATTTTAGCAAAGCCCTGGGATTATCATCTTTAACTAAAGATACCCTTAATATGATGTTTGAACTCATCGATTTGGAATACTATATGTGCTGTTCTACCAATAATTCAAGCCATAATCAGGAAATAAAACAAGAGATTAAACGGCACTTCAATAATCAGGAGATCATTAAAATACCAATAGATCAGTTTCGTGATTTTATACAAAGTTTCTTATCGCAGTTCGATAATTTTATCTACTGGTCATATTAAGCTTGATAAAGGAAAAGCGGTGTTCCTCAATCGTTCTGTTTTGTTCCACAAACCATTTGTCAGGCTAAACCCCCGCTGGTGCGAGATTAGCTATGTTACTCCCTCTGGTCGTGAGCTCACTGTGTTCGGTTCGCTGATCTCCACTTCGTTTCAGTAGTATCTCGTACCCTTCGAAGCGGAAAACCAATTTAATTCAACTTCAGTTGTTTTTAAACCGCATCCTTTCTACTTTTAATCTAAAGAGATTCAATAGCCAACAGGCATTTGTCACAGTCTTGCTAGCTCATATCCTTATCAACGTATTTTCACCTTTTGATAGTCTCCCTTTTAGGAGAGATATAGAGGGTGTGCTTTTATGAGATTTTCGGGGTCTCACTTTTTTATTGAGGTTCCGAATAATTTCATAAAACCTGTCAGTCCTCGAATCATCGGCGTAAGTCCTGACAGCATTTAAATAACACCCTGATGTTTTCACTCCGAGAGAAAGTATCTAAAGGACCTTTTCCTATAATTTCTAACTTATAAAACTTCTGTATTTCTGTTTAAAATAATAATTAATAAGAATGTTTTTTAGCCATTGTTTTCTTTTCTTTGCACTCCAAAATTATTTACAATATGAAAATGCTTTTTGTTAACACCCTTGCTGTTGCGAAATGATAGGGTTATCAAGCATGTTTTGCAATGTAACTTAAATCGACAAAATTGATGAAGAAAATTTTTGTGACATTATATAGGAGTGTTCTTGTGAGATCCTTATTGATTGTGCTTTTAACTTTTTTAGTTTCTAGCTGTGGTGATAATTTAACAGAGGAGTATTTTATTGATATAGATCCGCCAGCAGATATATCAACAATTGATTTGAGATTACAAGGAACAAATCATTCCGTAAAAATATTTAAACCAACCCAATTGAAATACAAGATTGGAAATGGTACAGCAAAAATTTACAGCGCTAAATACAGTTTAGAAGATCAAACATGGACGGTGCATTCAAATCAAAGCACCATCTTTATTAATCCAGGTGATTATAGTCCTGGGGCTTATAAGTTAAAGTTAGATCTTGTTATGAGCACAGGAACGAATAGTATAGCCGATAATATAGGTCTGGAGAAATACGTCATACAAAAAGAATGGGATCTTATTATGGATGGCCGTGAAGCGCCATCTTTAAAGCCTGTGGCATCCATCAGTAAGGATAGCCTGTTGGTGATAAAATGGCCAAAAGCCGATCATTATGACTTTAAGTATTATGAAATATCTGCCAATTCAGGCATTAGAAATATCTCAAAAAAGATAAGCAATGTGAGTGATACGACCTTCTCTGATCCCCTCTATGCGGGCGAAGGTTACAGCTTTACAGTGGATTGTATTACAGGTAATAGTCGTAGCTACGGTTTTGAAAGTTCCATAGGACTACCCAAAGAAGAGCCCCAATTGTACATCGAGGAGATAGGCTATGAAGAACTTAAAGTAAGTTGGGATCGATCTAAATATAAAGCCAAATATAAACTTTTGGTTGCGGGTTATGAAACCGAATATTTCGCAAGCTCTGCTGATACATCTTTTGTGATGCAGCAACCAGGCTTGGGTAAACGAATTAGATTAGAACTAAGAACCAAATCCCAAAATGATGTTTGGGAAGATGATTCATATGGCTCATTATTGACTTCATATTCGACCTATTATCTTGGTCAGGAAGTCGTTTCAGAGAGTTCTATTCGCTATGCTTACAATAGTGTGGAGAAGGTTTTCTATGCAAATGATGATGATGATATAGAATGTTATGACATAAATAGCTTCAATAGAAATAAGACGCTTGAAATTGAAAACCTTGATCTTGAGGGGCTATTTGCATGCCCTACAAATACTTCAAGGGTAGCCACTATTGCAGAGTATAAAATATATGTGTTTGAAGATAGTCGTTTGGAAAACCCTATTGAAATACCCTATGAAAATGCTTCATTATTTAATGTCGATCATTTTCTATTTACGGATAATGGGAAGATAGCTTATGCAAAGTCCAAATCTAAAACCTATCATTTGCTTGATATTGAAAGTAAGCAAGAATTGCTTCAAATCCCCATAGATGATTATCCCATATATAGTAAGTGGGCTTGCATTTCGACTTCTCAAGATGCAAAATATATGGGTGTTGGGACAGAAAATGGTTTAAGAATATATGATTTGGACAATAAGGCTGATGAAATATTCGCTGATACCAGGACTTATCGATCCGTTTATTTTAACCCATTAAATGCTTCGGAATTGTATTTGACTTTTAATGATAATCAAACATTAGAAGTGCGAAATCCTTCAGATTTTAGTTTAACCAAAACAATTAATCTGGAAAGTAAGATGGTGATTGAAAATATTGATCCGGTATCGAACAAAATTCTGTTAACGAATTATAAAAGAATATTTGTTTATGATATCACTTCAGGTGAGTTGGTATTCAGTATGCCAGCTACTGCCTATTATAATTATTTGTATGATGGGGTCTTGTTAACCGATAATGGCTTTGTATTAAACATCCGAAAAGAACTATGAATATATGAAACTAAAACTAAGCATTCTATTTGTGATTTTATCTTTTGCTTGTCAAGGGCAAAATTTTAAATTCAGTTTACGAGCGGGCTATGGTGACTACCAGTTGAAGGAAGTAAAAGAGATGCAGCAAGAGCTTTTGGAATACAGCCGAATCCTAAATGCCAAATCTGTTCATGAATTTTCAGATCAAATCTATTATGGTTTAACGGCAAATTATTTAATAGGGAAAAAAGATAATTTAGGGATTGATTTTGCTTATTATGCTACAGGTGGTAGAAATCACCTTAGAGATTATTCGGGCGAATATAAATTGGATCTGCTATTGTATGCTTATCGTTTAGGGCTTGATTATCATCATCAAATTTTCAGAAAAGGTAAATTTGACTGTAATCTGGGAATAGAAGGTGGTATTATCTTTTCAAATATGAAAATAAAAGAAAAGTATTATTTGAAAGATATGGGGGCTAATTATGATACTTTTAATTTAAAGGCTCAGTCTTATTTTATGGAACCTTTCTTCCTGAGTTCTTACCATTATAATGAAAAAATATCGCTTGATTTCAAGTGTGGATACGAGGTCTGTAATAATGGTGATTTGGAATCAGACACCTATGGCGATCTTCACAGAGATGTTTTGTGGTTAGGTTTAAGAGTGTCTTTGGGACTTAGCTATTATCTATAGGAACTCTAAAGACTCCGACTTAATTTATTCTTTTTATGTTTGGGTTTATTCTCATTGATATAAATAGTATATATCAATTTACTTTAGGATAATAGTTATTACAAGCAGATTTCAAGTACATGAAAGTGAGAAATACACGATGGGAAAACAGATGAAAAATTTATCGGATGAAGCAAGTGCAAAATATGCATTTATTTTTTTAGGTATAGTAGGTTCAATTCTGGCTGTGTTGACTTATTTTGGAATACAAAACACTGAAAAAAAACAGGAGTATATCCGAAAAAATGGCGAAAGAACACTTGCATTTTATTCGCGTGAATCGGGACAAATGTCAAGTGTTACATATTGGTTTGAATTTAAGCTTGACGGTGATAATTATGAATCTTCATTGCATCGACCTTTTGCTGTACCTCCAACTTATCCTTTTAAGCAGGTACCCATATTGGTTGCCTATGACAAGAGTGATCCAAGCCAGAATATAACATTACCCCAAGAGACCTTTGAGTATAGAGGATATAGTATCCGCTGGCTTAAGTTTGAGGATAGTCCTACTTATTATATGGATATAAGAAAACTTGATTAATATGGAATTTAGAAATCAAATAATTTTGGTGAATAGTGTGATGGCTTCGGAATTTCCGAAGCCATTTTTCAAACAGGAAATAGGGCCTTCTTTCCTCGGGCTGCTGCTAAAAGTTCTCCAGCTTTGCTGGTCCTGAGCATCGGGATAAAGCCTATCCTTTTTATTTTTATCTAAAGAGTTCTTCTATTTCTACAAGAGTCACACCGATGGGATAAGTGAGTTAGGTACAGTTTGCGATTGATGAAGTTTAAGTTGAGCCTGCTACACTCCGGATCGCATCCGCTTTAGCCCCTATCTCTCAAATCCGCCTTCGAAAGCGAGGGCGAAAAACTAACATTCTTCTCCCGGTAGGGCTCCATATTCTTTAATATGCTATCCAGCAATTTAATAGAATCCAAAATAAAAGGCCCCTTATTCAACATCACGCAATCAGCTTGCTGGGCTTCCACCACATCTGTAATTTCGGCCCTCGAAGGGACACCTCGTTTCGCCAGATTCTCCAAAACCTGAGTTGCCCAAATATCCGTAACATGCGCAGCCAGGCAAAAAGAAGGAATTTCCTTTTGCACCCGACCCATATTTTTCCAACCACATTCCACCGCCAGATCACCGCGGGCAATCATCACACCGATGGGATAAACTTGCATGGCCGCCAAAAGTATTTCCGTTAGCTTGTTAAAGCCTCTTTGCGTCTCTATTTTTAAAATCACGCCCAGACCGCTTCTAGCTTTTCGCTTTTTCAATTCATTCAATAGTTGCCGGACATCGGAAGGCCTATTTACAAATGACAAATTAATGACATCGGCATGTGCCACAACAAAGTCGAGATCCAATAAATCTTTTTGCCTAAGCCCGCTAATGCTTAGCTGACTCAAAGGGAAATTCATCCCTTTGTCGGCTCTCAGTTTACCACCCTTTTCAGGGGTATGGTCGATCTCAATTTCTGCAAAGGCTTTCTGAATGGATTTGATGATGCCACCCATCTTACCATCATCAAACAAAACAGCTTCGCCCACTTTTAAATCATCAAAAACTTCTGGCGCTGTGCAGGAAATATGAGCCACAGAAATCAATTTCCCCTGTGCATCGTATTGGGCCGATTCCCCTGCCAACTCCTCCCGGTCGAGTCTTAAAAGCTCTCCCTTTTGCAGGAGCAGGGGCCTTTCGATAGCTGAAATATCACCCACTCTGGCAATGGCTTCTTTCTTATGCTTTTTTGTGTACAGTTCAATGCCGGTTTCCAGAACTGTCGTTTTAAAACTGTGGGCGATCAAGCCGTTGTCGTGTGTTTCAATGATTTTTAATTTCCGTTTTTTATTTCGGGCATCGCGGAAGGATAAGAGGTCACCTGCTGCCAACTTTTCTAGATCTTCACTGCTTAAGGGCAGCAGGGGCATGCCGCTGGTATCAACTTCCTGATCCGATAGCAAAACCTGTAAGGGCTGAACGATTTCTCCGCGTTCATTTTTTTCCGGTCTCAATTTTCTTAGCCTGGGTCCGGGCACCAGGGGGCCCGTTCGTATTTTAGGACCCGCCAGATCCATGGCTAGCTTGCACTTATTATTTAATTGCTTCGAGGCCTTGCGCACGTGTTTGATCATTTTTGCCCAGGCCTGCTTATCATCATGGGCACAATTGATGCGGGCACAATTCATGCCGTTTGCTATCATATCCTTCACCAGGTCATAGTCATTGGCAGCCTGGCTGGGTAGGGTCACCATAATACGGGTACGACGACCTTTTGAACGATAGCCCAACAAACTTTTGGCATTGGTCTTCAATAGCCGATTCGCTTTTTTATGGGAAACACCCTTGCGACTATTTTTCATTTCCTTTCCCAAAAATGAATTTAAAATAGCCCGATTGAGATAAAGACTTCTGAGGACATGACTCTGTACCCTGGCAAGTCTGGACATGCTCATATTTCTCAAACCTTTTTGAAGCTCATGCAAATCATGAGATCGCAAGGCCCGGTAATGGATCAGGTTACGCGCACTCTCCTGGTATTCGGGATGTACCTTTTCCAATTCTTTTTCATACCGCTTCTCCATTTCAAATGCTGCCTCAATGATGGTATCTATTCGTGCGATCAAGGCATTTATTTTTGCTGCCTTCTTGGGAGATATGTTGAATTTTTCAGGATTTGCCATTGCTTTTAGATGCCTTTTAAAAGATCGTTGAAATAAGTCGAGTCATGATTCCTTCCTTATTTAGTTTTTTATTGGGTTATTCCGCCATTAGCAAGCCATGGTTTAAGGGTAGGGATTTTCGCTTATAAAAATTCCGCCCCAATGCATGATAGCCCGTGTTGTGGCACGCTTAGTTGACTGAAATTACAATTTTACCATGGTGCAGTCCATCTCCAAATCGTTGAATCGCCCAGGGGATTTTGTCAAAGGTATAAGGACCATCTATAATGCAATTAATCTTCTTGTCCTCATAAAGCTGATTGATGTACTCCAGGTCCTTATTCGCTTTTAACATGTGCATGTGCACCCGTTTCTTGCTAAATAACTTGAGTATGGGACTCATAAAAAACATTTGCAACAGTTTGCCGGACTGACCACCTATTGAAACGTATTTTCCTTCCGGTTTAAGAACCTTTAAAAATTTCCAGAGCGATCGATTGGTCTTGCAATCAAGAATGAGATCATATTGCTGATCACTTTGAGTAAAGTCCTCTTTTTTATAATCAATGAGCTTGTCAAAGCCCTGAGTCTCCATCGCTTGTAATTTTTCACCCGTATCGACCCCTGTAACATTTGCCTCGTAAAGTTTTGCTATTTGAATTCCAAAGGCACCAACACCGCCGCCACCGCCATTGATCAGGATCTTCCGGCCCTCTTTAAGCTGTCCCACATCTCGCAGAGCTTGCAGGGCAAGCATGGCGGCGTGTGGAATACTGCTTGCCTCTTCAAAACTCATGCTAACCGGCTTTCGAACCAGTGCTTTCTCATCTATGCAAAGAAAGTCAGCGAAGCTGCCAAAGCCGAATTCTGAGATGTCACCGTAAACGGCATCGCCGACTTTAAACATTGTTGCCTTATTTCCGACCTGCTCCACAATTCCTGCGAGCTCCATGCCTGGTATCCTTAATTTTTTTCTGGGACTAAACAGCCCAAAGAACAGACGATAGGCGAAAGGCTTTCCGGTGGTAATGCACCAATCGTAATCATTGATCGTTGTTGCAAAAACTTTAACCCGAACCTCGCTATCTTTAGGTGCAGCTTGTTCGGTTTCTATAAGCCTAAGAACTTTGTCAGGCTCTCCGTACTTTTTAAAATGATATGCTTTCATAATTAATCATGTGCTACAACTGGTTGATAATATCATTATTGCTCTTATTTATCGAATAGCTTTTGTGATGGCTTGTTTAAAATATCATCACGACTTTTTTAATTGCTGTCAATTCATATAAATAATCGCCATACCCAGGCTCTTTTCTACTGCTACTATAACATCTTTAACGACTTTTCAATTCATCCTACAAGTTAGCACCTATTTGTTAGTGATACTAACTGAGTTTGACGAGTCTATACTCTAATTTGACTCTCTAATAAGTCGAAATTTGATAGGGGTAAATAATCAGGCAAGATTAAAATACCGAGAGGCTGTTCCGAAAGAAGCCGTTTTTTTAGAATACTGGAACCAGGTCTCAGAAAGAAAGAGCGTATGGGTTTTTCGAAGCAAGCAAGTGATTTTGTCCTTGAGATAGTCCTTCAGGACTCCCCGCTAGCGTTAGCTTGCAGCTCGTGTTCTGTGTACACAGAAAACGATGCGTTTCTCTCCCTGGGGTGGATCTAAGGGGGGGAATCCTTTTACAGTCAGTCGGTGTCAATTCATCTTTCATCTTATTGAAAATCTGACTATATTTAATAGGAATCATTCCATATTCCAATGTACTTATCTCAGAGCAAAATAAAACGCCTGGTCATTCTGATTCTGCTTGCCACCATTGCCATCATGGTCGTTTCCCTGACGGTAGGGAAGGATATCTATTACGGTTCCAGGGATCAGGGTTTGTTATCTTTTGCCATTGTGAACCTTGCCGGCTACCTGTTTTTTCTCCTGATGCCTGTGGAACTGGCTTTTTTCTATTATCTGACCGTAGGCGAAAACCTTTGGTTATTGAATCTTTTGGCATTGGGTACTGCACTGGTATCGCAATCCATTGATTATATGATCGGCTATTCCTTCAGTACCCAATTCATTGACCAACTGATTGGACGAAGGCGTTATAGAAAGACTGAAGTTTTCATCAAAAAATATGGCAATACGGCCATTTTTGTTTTTAATTTTCTGCCACTTTCCTCCCCGGTTGTTCTCTTGTCAGCCGGTATGTTGAAGCATAACCTCAAGGATACCCTGATTTTCACTTTGTTGGGTTTGGGGCTAAAGTATCTTTCATTGTCTTTTATCTGGATCTATCTCTTCTAATTAGAAAGCTGTTAGCTGGATGCCCACTTTGCAGAAGGAGAAAAGTTACTGGATGAGTACAGGTATGCTATTGGCTAATTGATAGAGTAAGCTGAAGTCTACTAGTCTGCTTCGATATAATCCGGTGTTTCCAGAAGGATAAGGGCAGACATGGCTGCTGCCAGTATGAGTTTGGTTCTGTGGTCTATGGCCGATTTGATCCAAATGGTTTTCTTAAAAAGACCCAAGGCACCTCCGCCATGGTATTGTACAGCGCTCAAGACTTCTTTATTTTCAATAAATTCATAGCCCAGTGCAGGGTATAGTCTTTTGTTTTTGCCAGTGCTATTGGAGCTTAGAGGGATGATTTTAATGATGCGTTCATCGTTGCCCAGAAAGGCTTCGTATTTGTGATTTGTTCTGCCGTAGTCTTGTTCCATCAGCAGGAACCATTTTTTGTTCTTGTCCCAACTACCTCTGATTATTGCTGAGAGAAAGTGGGAATCTCTCAGGAAGTCATCGCGCCCCCAGAAGAAATCACGACAGATTTCGAGCGAGCGGAGTTCCAGCACGGTTTTTTCGCTTATGGCTAGCGTGTGTGCCGAGTCGGGGCTGTTGTTGTGTAAGCTGAATGAGATATGATCTTTGCTTTCGTGTGTAATCTTCGTTTTAAGAAAATTAGAGCTTTCCCTTGTTTCCAGCTCATTCATTTCATGTATGAGGATGCGGAAGTCGCCAAACTGAAGACACCAGTTTTTTATGGGGCCCTTGGTATTTAGCCTGACTTTTAATGCTTCGGAATTAGCTGCCAAAATGGGATCGATGGGGATATTTTTACCTCCGGACTGAGCCCAGGCGCTTCGACCTAAGCTGGTGCAGCTTAAACTGACTAGGCTAATTAGGAGGAAGCATAATTTAAAAGCTTTCATAAGCCGATATATGGGTGGTTTATCTCCTGTAAAGTTACGTCAATAATGAAGCTCTGTCAAGCTGGATGGTCTACCTGGGAAAAGTATTATAGGAAAGTGTGCGATAGGCAAAGGCTGGTAAATGAAGCCAGATTAATATTGTCAACATTCTTTAATGAAACTTATTCTCGCTTAATGTTATGGGCGTGATGCTGATAGGTCGTTTTTCTATTCCTGTTTATAAATTTTACCGGATTTCATTACAAATTCGACCTGTTCCAATAGGTTAATATCTTCAAGAGGATTCCCCGAAACTGCTATGATATCGGCCAAATACCCAACTTTTAGTTCGCCTCTGTCTTCATAACCCAATACGTCATTTGCATATAGTGTTGCACCTCTTATGGCTTCTATGGGTGACATGCCGAATTTGACCAGAGCAATAAATTCCTTTGCATTTTCACCATGGGGAAAGAGACCGGCATCTGTACCAAAAGCCATTTTAACTTTCGACTTAATGGCCATTTTAAAACTAAGTATTGCCATAGAATCGATATATCTGTTTTTAAGGATAAGTTGGGGCGGCAATTTGCTTTCATCAACGTTTCCCACTAAGTGCATGGTTGGTATTAAATAAGTCTTATTCTTAATTAATGTTTGTATTGCGGTCTCATTAAGAATTGACCCATGTTCAATGGAAATGACACCTGCATTAGAGGCTGCAATAATCCCATCGGTTCCAAGAGCATGTGCAGCCACCCTAATATGATGCCGGTCGGCTTCATCAACTATTGCTTTCATTTCTTCGAAGGTATATTGTTGTGCACCAGCAGATTTTTCGAATGACATGACTCCTGAAGTAGCAGCAATTTTTATGACTTTTGCACCATGTTTAATTTGATACCTGACTGCTTTCGTGACTTCAGCCACTCCGTCAGCTATGCCCATTTTGAAGTTGGTTTCCAGAATACCCGGTGCCAGCCCTGTTATGTCCATATGTCCGCCCGTAATTCCCAGTGCATGGCCACAGGGAATAATGTGGGGACCCTCTATAAGATTCTTATCGATGGCATTCATGAGTGCGACATCAGTAAAACCATACAAATTCCACAAATCCCTGACTGTAGTGAAACCGGCATATAGAGTCAGTTTGGCATTTCTGGCTCCTCTTAATGCCCAATCAGCAGGCGATTCATTGCTTGCCTGATATTCCCAACCATCAATTAAATCCGAAGTAAGGTGGGTGTGAAGATCTATTAGACCAGGCAGTAAGGTTTTGTCTTTTAAATGTATTGTTTTGGTATTTTCCGGAATGGATTCCGGGTTTATTGCGATTATTAAACCATCCTGAACAAGTATTAAGGCAGGACTTATTAACTTTCCTGATTTAACATCGAGCATTCGGGATGCTTTGATAGCTAAAGTCTGTGCATTCAAATAAAAAGGCACTAATAAGATGATTAAAAGTGATTGGAGGCATCTGTGTTTCATAACTGTTATCTTTTAAATGCATATAAGGCTTGGCAGTATGAAAGGTGCTGAAGTGCGAAGTTCTTATTGCACAGCTAGCCGAATCCGGGTTAAAACTGAAAACCTGGAATTTACCAATTGAACAGCCATAAGCCATGTTATGTGATGTCTTTATTTTTTCATTTGAAGTTCCATGCCAAGTTGCTGCATCCATCCCAATATATCAAACTCTTCTCTGACTTCTACGATTTTGCTATCCTCAAGCATGCCAATCCACAAACCACCACTCTCGAATGTATCATTGGTTGGGGGAATGCCTTGATATTCCTCCTTGTGCGTTCCGGATGCCGTAAACCGAACAATGACCATGTTTTCTTTAGCAATTATTTCTTCAATTTTCCATTGGATATCTGGAAATGAAGACCAAAGTAATTTAACGGAACCGGCTTCTTCTTCCCGGCTGAGTTTTTTGCTATTGTTAGCAGGAAGGTACCAGCTATAATTAGCTGCATATAGTTCCTGGTAAACAGTTTCGTCTCGCTGATTCAATCTGTCGAACACACGTGTAACAATAGCTTGATTTTGCTCCTCAAGTACGGTCTGAGCCCTATACTTTTCTAACTCTCCTTTGGTTTGATTGTCCTGACAACTGATCAACACGATAAAAAGCACACTAAAAATCAATGTTAATTTTTTCATGATTGTAAGTTTTAAATTCATATGCTATACGGTTTAAATAAACACTTGTTTTTAATGGCGTTGATTTTGTGTGTCGTATATCCTTTTCCATGACTGGTTCTTCACTAGGGCTACTATAAGTTCTTTATATATTTTTAATAATATTCAAGTTACTACCTATTTGTTAGCGATTTAAACAGAATTTGACAGGTTGATATTTTAGTGTTTGTAATGAGTTGAAAATGTGGATTGTCGAAAAGGGCTGAAAAACGCCCTGACAGATGCTAATAGTGACAGGTTTTAATCAAAGCTAAACAGGTAGGCTCTTTATGAATTATGCCTCATTGTCCAAAGACGTTTTGATGCTTTGAAAAAATCCGACAGGTATTGAGATGTGTTTAAAATATAGATTCTTGCAGTAAAGACAGTTGGAAAAAGATCTTCTTGGTCGGCCAGTTTTATTGTGTTTATTTTTTTGTCTAAAATCAGGGCACTACCATCAAATGAGAAATGATTGGAGTGGGAGGGGTTAGTTAGCAGTGTATCAGGTGATTGTTTTGGTTGTTGGAGGTTGCGAAGCCTTAAAATTACTTTTTATTTTCACCCTTTTACCGTAATTTTACTATTCTAACCCAAAATGTTGTAAAAAATGGAAACAAAATTACGACAAAGAAAACTTAAGGATAACAGGATAGCTTTGTGCCCTGATTATTACAAGGGTTACATAAAAAACGAGGAGGGTAAAATTAAGCTTCAACACAAATTTGAGAAGCTTGAGATCTACTTAGCCCACAGCCCCCAAAACGACAAACAAAAACCAGAGAATAAACTCATTCTAGCGGATAGCATTCTAATACAAAGACAAACTGCCCACCACGTCGGAAAATTTGCTTCTTAAACTTAAAACCAAAATTCAAATAGTCTGTATTAATATATCATTTAAAATGAAGTCGCTATGAATAAAAAAATATGGGTAATCCTTATTGTACTCCTTTCTTCAATGTTTGCACTTAATGCTCAAACATTTACTTTAAGCACATTTGATAGTGCCAGAAAACAGTTGTATACAGATTTAAAGGTTGCTGATGTTAAGGCACATAAGCTTGAAAGATCTTTTGATTTGCTTGACAGGCAATTATTGAAATTAAATAAGGAAATGAAGGGCAAAACCAAGAGCCAGGTAAAGGCATTGATTGAAAAAAAATACAAAAAAGCAGGCGAAAGCTTTCGTTCTTTTTTATCCCCTTCCGAATACAAAAAAGTTCAGGCTTTGAACGCAAAACAAATGTCGGTAATTTCCAACAGCTTAACCGGAAGGAATGGGGTTTTTGGTATAAACGGGGAAAGGAAAACGGCAATAGTTGTTGGGACAGCTATAGTCGTTGGGACCGCTATGAAATGAATGACCTAGGTAAACTAATTTTTCAACTTTAAAAATCTTGAAATGAAACGGATATTATGCTTGCTGGTAATTGGTTTATTCATTCAGGGAATAAACCCGGTAGAGGCTCAAGTTTTGAAAGAAACCAAAAAAAAGGCCAAAGAGAAAGTCGAAAGGGCAAAAAAAAAGGCTAATACTCGTTCGGATACGGCTAATATGGCGCAACACCAGGGAACCATGGCAAAAAGTCAAGTTCAAAATGTCTGGACCAAATATGATTTTGTACCTGGAGACACCGTCATATTTGAAGACCTTATAACAAATGAACAAAATGGGGAGTTTCCATCTAAATGGGATTTAAAATCCGGCAATGTGGAAATCGCCCTGCTTGGTGAACAAAGTGTCATTAATTTTCCTTCAAATAAACATGCTGAAATCGTTCCTTTGATGAAGGAAAAGGGGGATTATCTGCCAGAGAAATTTACCATTGAATTCGATGCTTATTTCAGTGAGTTTTGCACAAGGTATATTATTAATTTGTACGATAAGGTCAACCAAAAAAAGCCGGGTAATTTGCCGGAAATGATTATTTCGCCCGATTATATTTTCATATATGGTAAAGGTAAAACCGAATTCAACGAAAATAAAAACTACCCCTATTGGCAACGGATTGCCATTTCATTTAACATCCGTTCTTTAAAAATTTACTTTGGGGAAGAACGTGTTTCCAATATACCAAATCTTGGGGCTAACCCTTCTGGTTTTTCAATAAAGTCAAAGCAATGCCACACTGGAAATGCGGCACTCATAAAAAACATACGAATTGCTAAAGGGAGTATGAATCTTTACGATCGTGTTATTTCAGATGGCAAATTTACCACAAACGGGATACGTTTTGACGTTGGAAAAGCCACCCTTAGGCCCGAATCGATGGGAGTTATTAATACTATCGTTAAATTATTAAATGAGCATGAAGAATTAAATTTCAGTATTGAAGGGCACACCGACAGTGATGGGAATGAATTGGATAACCTTAAACTTTCGGAAGAAAGAGCAAAGGCAGTCAAATCAGCTTTAATCACATCCGGAATTTCTGCTGATCGTTTGACAACCAAAGGATGTGGTGAAAGTATGCCGCTTGATAAAAACAGCACTCCGGAAGGAAAGGCAAATAATCGAAGGGTTGAATTTTTGAAAATATAAATTTCAGGCCGACTTTCTAATGCTTAGGGAAGCTCCAATGAAGATAAAGAAGCTGGCAATACCATTCTTAATAAATGACCGGAGTCGTAAGCATTTATCACAAAATTCATTAAAACGACGACCAAGATGAAACACCTTATTCTATTTCTAATAAGTCTTACTATTCTATTTTCTGGCAAGGCATTGTCTCAAGATATTCAGGCAATTTTTAATAACAATTTAACTTTGGATGATCGTTTAAGTCAACATACAAACGCGGTAGATGGTACCATGGCAATTTATGGTGAGGTTAAAACAAAGATCTATAGCTATAAAGGTTCTTTTGAAGAAGCTGTCAACACCATGAAGGTTCCGCATAATGCGAATGTTAGTACCGTTACGAATCAATCTTTGGGCAACAGCATTGGTTTGTTTATTTTGGTTACCGAAGAACTAGATCCCAAACCCATGCAGGCGCAATGGTACGATAAGGCCAGAAAAAAAGTGAATGAATATACCAATACGACGGGGAAATCATTATCTATAACAATTGATCCTTACCGGATGCATAAGAATGAAAATTTGCAGGTAGGTAAAAAAATTGAGTTACGGATTATTAATTTAAGTAACCCTTATGTTGATTTTGATAATTTAAAGGTTGTTAAGGGAACCTGGGTGAGTGAGATGGTCATTTCAACCCTTATTACTCCGGATATGTTGGCGGATAAATCGGAAGGTTTTGAAGCTGGCTGGGATGAGGAAGAGATGGACATGGGTGTAAAACTTCCATCAGGAGTCCATTTCGTTGAAGTGGATGAGGTTGCCGATTCAGAATGGCTTCAGGGAGATGTTAATTACCTTGTTGAGATGTCGGCTGATAAGACCATTAACTTTTTTAAAAATAATAAAGAGCGTTTCATTAACAGTTTTGAACAGTCAGAATTAATCTCTCAAGAAGGGGCTGTGATGACGACTTTCTATTTACTGGAGCATAAGGGGGAACTTAAAGCCGGTGATGATGTGCTTTCTCTCACGATACAGCCTGCTCCCAAAAGTATATTATCCGACGTACTGGGGCGAAATCAAGGCATCTGGACACTGATTTCAATTAGCCGTTGGACGGAAGAAAATGACTAATGAAAAATAATGTGAAAACAATTATAAAAGCGTTTTTAATCGTTTTATTACTACAGATTGCCCTTGCCTCTGAAGCGATGGCGCAAGATGAATGTCCACAGCCCCGTGTGATCGTTGCCAATGATATGGATTATTTTGATTCAAAAAAGCGAAGCGAAATAGAGCATCATAAACTCGCCCTGAACACGGCTGTTGGCAATCGCATCATTGCTCAAAATGCGAGGGATATTCGTTTCTTTTCAGCTTTCACAGCAGCTGTCCCTATCGGTGATATGGACTATTTCTTAAGTGTGGGGAGTGAGCCCAAGAGCCGGGCTGTACTTGTAGCAATTAAAATGGTAGACAATAATCAAAGGCTTGTTCTGAATTTTCAAAGTTTGGTTAATGATTCTCTCTGGGCAGAGAATACCAATGATATAGCCAATCTTATAAGCAACAAGCTGTCGCCCCTAATACATAAAATCAAAGATCATCAACATTTGATTCGAAACACGTCCACGGCTGCCATTTATTCGAAGTTTGATCTGGAAAAGCGATCTTATGTGCTTAAAGTAAATGAGAAGAAAAGAATCAATTTTGTTCTTAAAGATTGCGACGACTTTATTTTGTCGGGGCGGAGGGTAATTCTTGAGCTTGATGGCGGAGGAAAAATTGACAGGACGACTTGCACCCTTGATGAAAACGGGCTGGGCGAATTTACCTACACGGCATCAGAAGATAACGAACAAGCAACAGTTACCCTGATTCATGAATATGAAGACGTAGCCGGTAACGACAATCAAGTCTCCCTTGACGCGATCAAATTCAATAGCACGGGAAAACTATGGCTGTTGGTTAATCATATTAGCAAAACAGCCGAAATTTATATTGTAGGCGAACATATTGGCGAACTTGAAATGATTTGGAATGATGAAAACACTCGCGGGGGATCATTTGCTTGTTTCAGCGATGGCGATGATGATGAAACCTGGTCGTCCTATTCAGTGGATTTTATAGAGATGACAATTACACCAGCAGGAGACAATGTGTGGACCGCTTTCGATACCTGGTTTCCGGGGCCAACTAAAATCAAAGCCATAAAGGGAGGTGCTTATGAAATAGAGATCCTATGGCCTATAGAAGATGGAACTTCTATGCCGGTTCGTGGAACCATAAGCTCTGAAAAACCCGAATTATTCAATCAAGCCCGTAGAAAATACCTGACGGCTAAACGAGGGCGCTGATATAATCAGCACCTTCGTGATATTAGTTAAAAGAGCTGCGAGGAAAGGTTTTGCCAAAGCCTACTCATAACACTTTAAACATAGATTTCATTAACCTATAAGTTACCACCTCTTTTATTGATGGGGTTAATTGCTACTAAAATACGATATCAATAGTATTAACAATGACCATGCAAACCTAAGGGATGTTTCGGGAGTCAGTTTTTTTTATTAGAGGAAACCTGACGGAGTCTTTAGTCCCGTCAGAGTTTAGGTTTTTATAGACACCAATTTCCTTTTCATCTTTTATTCTAACTAAGAAATGAAAGTGATTTGGCATCAGCCCCCACGCAAAAGTATCTGCTATAGGGTCAATGTATTTTTACATACAAATTCAGAAAGTGACTGTAATTGTCTTCCTCCGTAAACAGATCACAAGAATTAATTCCGCGATTATAAATGTGATAATATTTGCCTGTTTCGAGAACTTCCATAATGTATGGTTTACTTTTTATTAGAATTAAGATTACTAAAATTAATAAAAAAGGCTGACTTGCATATCAATGTGATAAAATCAAAAAAAATGGCAGAGACGCAAGCTTGCCCCAGATACACGAGCTTGCAGCTCGTGTTCTGTGTACACAGAAAATATGGCCTTCTCTCCTTGGCTTGGATCTAATGATAGGGGGTTCATCTTATTCTTTCTTGCGCCTGTTCTGTAGCTATCGCTTCGGGTATACTGCTTTTGTTTCCCTTGTTTATGAATATTGGTCGGAGTATTGCCAATGTTTTTTAACCCGTATGAGTCCCTACAGATGATTTTGGATAAAGAGAATAATTTTTGGATATTGACTATAAGTAAAGAATATCGACATTATCGTCAAGATCTTTAAAAAACTGATCTTTTTTTCCCTTAGAAATAGGGATCATTTCATTATTGATCCGAATCATATTTCCCTCTATACATGATATATTATCAACATTAATAATGTAGGATTTGTGGACCCTGAAGAATTTATCTTTGGGTAGGTGCTCGCTGAGTTTAAATAATGATGTTAGACTGGTATATTTATTGTCTTTAGTGAAGATTTGTATATATCTCTGCATGCCTTGAATGTAAAGTATTTCGTTGAGAGAGATATTAATAATTTTACCGTCTACCTTTATAAATAATTTTCCTGCGTTTGCTTTATTTTCCGATGCAGATATATCATACAATGACGCTTTATTTAGAGCCTGCACAAAGCGATTAAAATCAATTGGTTTAGTGAGATAATCGATTGCGTTTAACTCAAAAGCTTCGAGCGCAGATTGTTCGCAAGCGGTAGTGAAAATAACCTTATAACTTCTTCGTAATGATTTTACAAAATCCGTCCCCTTCATCCCTGGCATATCGATGTCAACAAAAATAATATCTACATTATTTTCATGTAGAAAAGAGTAAGCCTCTATTGCATTCGGAAAAGCTCCAACACAATTAAGGAATGGAATTTTTTCGATGTACGATAGCAATAAATCGATTGCCAGTTGCTCATCTTCAACAATGATACAAGTTTGATTTTTCATTACTTAGTTTTATTATAAATTTTTAAAACAACAGAATACATATTGGCATGGGTTTCTTCTATAAGTTTATATCTGTCTGGATATAAGAGATCCAACCTGCGTTTTGTGTTTGTATTACCAATGCCTGAAACTGACTGATTGGGCAGTTCGTAGATTGTATTTTCTACCTGGAATTCCAAATTCTTTGATTCATCAACAAAACAATTGATAGATATACTGGCTTCAGGATTATGAAATATATTAGAGTGCTTAAAGGCGTTCTCTACAAAATTTATCAATAGCATGGGCGTGATAAAACAATCACTCAGATTACCTTCGCTATAGACGTCAATATCAGTGGATTTTGGTTTTTTAAGTAGCTGGAAGTATACAAAGTTTTCTATAAAATCAATCTCTTTTTCAAGCGATATTTTAGATAATCGGGAATTAAATATATACGAGCGCATCATGTCTGAAAGACGTGAAATCATCACTGTTATATTCTCATCTTTTTTTACTGCCAGACTGTAGATGTTATTTAGATTGTTAAAGAAAAAGTGTGGATCTATCTGGCTCTTTAAATAGTTAAGTTCAGTTGAAATTTTTTCGTTTTTCAACTGATATTCTCTTTTTAAGCTTTTTTGTAGGTCGTAGTAAGATCTTGCAAAAACAGCAATCACAGAATAGTATAGTATAGAAGGAATATTGTATGTGTAGTTTTTTAAATACCCTTTTGTATTCCATACGAAGATATCTTTTACATAGAGCTGATAGCCAAGCATAATAGAAAAACAAAAGAATGATATGATGGCAAGAAACAGCAAGTAAATCACAATTTTTTTCCAGCTAACAAAGTGACTAACAAGTAAAAAATAGTTCAAATAAAAAATGGCCAGTGAGAATAAATTTTCACTAATGAACTGTTTGTAGTTATTGGCTAGTACAACTTTATCCACAAATAAATAGGGGGGTAAAATTAAGATACACCAAAGTATAAAATGCAGAAGTATTATTTGGTATTGCTGTTTCCCTATTGGCATATTAAATTTTTAAGGCTTTTGAAAATTTCCTGAAACTATAGGGCTCTAAAGTAGGAAAAATAAGTTCAAAACATGAGTGGTAGATTTGCACTTGAAAAAAAAGCAGGCACCTACCGATTCTTGTTTAGATTTCGGACTACATGTAAAAGCTTGGTTGCCAGTCTGCTTTTTCAGCGATACTTTTTTTTAATATTTATAAGCATCAGATCTTCAGTTATGTTTTTGTTCTGAATGTTTTTAAGCATATTTCCTTTCTGTTATCTTTCATCATAAGCAGGTGATGGTCTCACAAACATGATGTTCTAACTATGATGCAGTTACGAAAGGCCGCTTTTTATTTTTTTGATAATTTGTTGCTGTTGTAGTTTACGAACAAGACCTTATTTAAACAGGAGGCATGTATCCTGTTAATACCGAAAAAAAGCTCCAGCCACAATACCAGAAGACAGACAGAGAATGTCAGCTTTAATTTTTTAGAATTACCTCATACCAGCAGGCAAACCAATTCAGACAATCAAAATTTACAGCGTTTTTAAGTGGGTGTATGCTTGAATACAATATTCAAAAAATCGATCATGCGTGAAAATATGGCAATCGATACATATAATGAGCCATTGAGATAAAAATATTTTTTATCCCGCACACCTGAAATATATTCGACCTAAATACTAACCCATAAATAGAAAAACTATGAAAATTAAAAAACTAATTGTCTTTTTTTCGTTTATCTTTTTGCTCGGATCTTTGGGATCTTGTGAGAAGGATGATCTCGATGGTAAAATCAAAGAGAGCGAAGACATGACAACCATCTATTTTGTAACGCAAGATAGTAAGAATTTAGATGTTCTCATTAAAACCAATCTAGAGGATCAGGAGGTTTATTGGCTTGAGGCTGGCAAAAAGCAAGTTTTAAGTATCCCTGCTGATGGTCTTGTTAACTTGCCGTCTAACACAGATTTAAGAATCTTAAATAATGTTGTTGATGAATTAAGTTGTTCTGCACAATCGCTTATCGGATTTAATGTGGATAGTTTAACTACATTAAAGGCATTGGATGTTTCAAATAGCGGAATAGCTGAAATAAAAGTGAGTCAGTTAGTTAAGCTGGAAAAGTTGTCTTGTGCCAATACGGCAATTATGTCATTGAATTTGGCCTATCAACTTAATTTGAAAGAACTGGATTGTTCAAAAACCAGTGTTTCGACTCTTGATATAAGTGAGAATGTTGAGTTGACAAAGCTTAATATTAGCGAGACTAATATCACAACATTAGACTTGTCTAAAAATGTGAAGTTAATTGACTTTATCAGTAAGAATACGGCCTTTGAGGAATTTGCATTTGCTGAAAATACAAAACTTGAAAATATAGACATTGAAAACAATGGCGATCTCATTAGCTTGAATCTATCGGGACTTGAAGACCTGAAAACACTGTCATGTGCCGGGCTTGAAAAAGTAGAGAAAATTCAATTCACAGCTACTGATATTGCAAGTGTTCCTGCTACTATTAAGGATAATAAGACAATACAAGATTATTGTGTTCTTGATAGTAAATGCAGGTTATCATTAAGCTCAGTTGCCAATTATTATTACGAGGATGCCAGCTGGAAAAATGTCAGAGACATTCCGGCGCAAATCACAATTAAGAACCTTAGGGGCTATGGAAGACCCATTACCCTTATCTCTTTAGAGGATAATATTGTTGTTGATAGTGAAGATGTTGAAACAAAATTGCCTGCCAATGAAGAGGTGGAATTGTACATTCCAGGTAATGGACATATTGTTGTTGATAATGCGAAAGTATTACAAAAAATAGAGTATACCGGGAATGATGTTGAGGAATTAGATGTGACTAATTGTTACGCATTGGAGTATTTAGATGTTAATAATACGAAACTGACAAAACTTGACCTGACCAGTTGTACCAAGCTAAAATTCTTTTCAAGTTCAATTTGTTATGGCTTAACAGAATTGGATCTTACCCAATGTCCTGAATTACTTGAAGCGAATTGTGGGCAAACTTCCATCTCGACTATTGATCTTTCCAATAATACAAAACTGGAAGTTTTTTCTTGTCAAAACACGCAAGTTGAGACCTTGAATTTATCTGCTTGTACAAACTTAAAGGAGTTGAGATTTGGTCGTTCAAAAATCACGACAATCGATTGTTCCATGCTGACAAACCTGGAGTTCTTGCATACAGAAAAGATTGAACTAACAAGTTTAGACGTTGCGAATTGTACGAATTTGAAAGAATTGTACTTCAATGAGACTTCGGTAAGTAGTATCGACTTGTCTAAATGTCTTGCACTGGAGAAATTGTATTGTGGAAAAACCCAATTGACAGAATTGAATTTGTCATCATTAACAAGCCTGACTGATGTTTATTGCGATAATAATGAATCATTGGCAACACTAAATGTGACTGGTTGTAGTTCTCTGTCGGCTTTAAGCTGTTCTAATACCCCGCTTTCCAACCTAAGTGTAACAGATAATACCGCATTAGGATCATTGTCTTTTGCAGACTGTCCAAATTTAACGACTCTTGATTTATCGACGAATGTTAATTTAACATCTCTTGATGGAGGATCATGTGCTTTAACCAGCTTGGATATTTCAAACAGTCCGCTAATTACTTATTTGGTTATTTCATATTCGAAGATAGAGGAGCTTAATTTATCGAATTGTAACTCAGGTCTTTATATCTCATGTTGGGATATGACAAACCTGACTAAGATCATTTACAATGCCACATCTATCGACGAAGTATCTGAAAAAGTGACGGATAAAAGTGTTTTTCAGGATGCTTGCATTGAAACAGGAGCTTGCCGTTTATATATCGACGAAACCACTAAGTTTTATTACATCCCAAACACAGGAACACATCCTGAGTGGGGGTACCCAATCGGTACATGGACTAAAGAGTAGTAATTTCCTGTAAAACAATAATATACTGAAATAATAGGGAGAATATGCAATAACAGTTCGTTAGGTTAAACTAATTTGTGTTGAGTATGATAACTCTGTATCATAAATCGAGGCTAATTCTAAGGTGACGGAAACCTAACGAACTGTTTATATTTTATAAAAGTAAAAATGATACAAATGAGAATTTCTAGAGTTGTAGTGCTGCTGAGTTTGGCAATGATTTTTTTCGCTTCGTGCGAGAAAGAGGGAGATGCAGACAAACTAATGGCTGACGAGTTGGTGTTGTCGGATACCAAGCTTGAGTTAGAAAAGATTGGTGAAACCTATCAATTGTATGCGACCGTTAAACCCGAAAATGCCGATAGTAAAAGTGTGAAATGGAATTCAGATGCGATTCATATTATGTCTGTTTCAAGTACGGGTTTGGTGACCGTAAAAGCTGCTGGAACAGCTACCATAACAGCAACTCTGGTTTCAAATCCCGAGATAAGTGCTTCCTGCACAATAAGCTTAAAAGAGGAGGTTTTATTAGGGACTTGGAATTCTGTGGGAACAGGTGAGATGATTATCCAATTCAATGGCCTGCCTAACCCTGAAGAGGGACAATTTACGTATGATGAGTTTATGGTCTATTGTAAAGAAGGATTGGCTGCTGCTACAACAGAAGAAGAAAAAGCCGATTTTGCTGCAAATATAGCCTATGCTGAGCAATGTAAATTAATTTATGGTGTAGGATGCTCATTGGATATAAAGGAACAAAATGAGCTTAAGGTAACTCTGGGAAAAGAGGGTGTATACTGTACCGATTGTTCATGGAAGTCAATAGAATTGAACAAATACTATATAGATTTTACTGAGAATTGGAATTCGAAGAGAGTAAGAAACAGTGTTTTAACGCTTAGTGAAGATAAAAATAAGGCAGTTCTGGATTTATCTCCTGACCCTGCTGCAAGTCATACCTGGTATATTTCTTTCGAGAGAGTACAGTAAAAAACTTTGGATATATTAAAACTCAAACATATAACATAATTACGATGAAAGCTTTAAAGTTAAATTTAATATTTGGTGCCTTAATTGGCCTATTCTTTTTCACTTCTTGTGATAATGAGGATGCGGATAATACGATAGCTAGTATTAAGATTTTTGAAGAAATGACGGTTGAATTGGGTACCCAAATGAAGCTGGAGGCAGTTGTATCCGGTGGTTCCGATACACAGGAACTAGGGTGGTTGTCTTATAATCCTGATTATGTATCCATTGATAGTGAAGGGAATATTGAAGCATTAAAATCAGGAACAGCTACTATAAAGGTTTATCTTCTTGATAATCCAGAGGTATCTAGAAAGTGTGCTGTTATTGTGAATCCCGATCGTTTTATTGGGAAGTGGGAAACTGTAAATGAGGTAGAAGTTGTATTAAGAAATTTTGAAGGGCAGGATGAGGCCATTTATCTGGTTCCGGATATTGTTAAATTACTTAATGATACGATTGTTTCCACAACTGATTACGACAAGCGATCTGTTTATGCCGATCTGAATCGATTTATTATCTATACGAATTCCATTTTTGAGAAAGATTTTTCTTTTACTGTAGGAGAAGATTCTGATTTGGAAATTGTAGTTGCAAGAGGGGTTTATAAAGTGGATGTAAGTGACCAGACCTGGTCCAGATCAAAAGAACACTCGGCTTACTTTGTAAACTATGTAGAACATCATGAAGAAGGCACACAAGTGTCAAGAGAAACCTTGGTGACCCTTTCTGAAGATATGAATTCTGCAGTAATGAGTTTGTTCCCTTTTGTTGAAGAGATTGATATTAGAGTTAAACTTAATAGAATCTCAGAATAATCAAATATTAATTTAAGAAGTTACGAAACGAGTCGGTTTAAACGGCTGCCAGCCCAATGTTTTGGAGTGTACGAATGATACTTGTTTAATTGATGACTCGTTTTAATTGACAAATAGGAAAAATAGATACAGATGAAAAATAGATTTGCAAAATTGAGAACCTTATTGATGTGTTCACTTATGGTGATGTCACTTTATTCTTGTACGAATGAAGATGATGATAATGTAATCAGAACAGTGACTGTTGAAGAAACCTTTAAAACCATTAAAGCTGGAGAGTCTTTTGAGATTAGTGTTACTGAAGAATCTGCAGGTCAGGATTTAAGTTACAGAAGTTATAACCTAGAAGTGGCAACAGTTGATGATAAGGGTGTTGTTACTGGTGTAGAACCTGGTTTTGCTATTATTGGTATTGAAAATGAAAGTGGATCAGAGGCGACTATTGAATTAACGGTAGAAAGAGCAGACTTTCATGTTCCTGCTGAAATTGTTGGGCAATGGACAGGCGTAAAAATTGAACTGATCAATAAAGCATCGGGAGATATTTATGATGAGGAGACCATTCTGGCAATGCTAAATAGTGAATTAACCGATGAAGAGAAGGAAAATTGGTTTAATGCTGTTAGAACGCAATATTCATATATAATGAATGATGATAATTCAATTGTCATGTCACTTTCTATGGAAGATGGAAGTACGAAAGATGTAAATGGTGAGCTTGCAGATGACGAAAATTTCAAAAATACATATCATGCAACTTTTGATATTGCAGCCTCTGGAATAAGTGGCATCGAAGTCTTAAAAAATCAGCGAATTGTTTATGATGGAGAGTTTGTGGCAATTGAGACTTCTTTTGGTCCTGATTTCGACCTTGTGACCTATTACAACATAGAGAGGGGATAATATTTTACAAACATTATTCTAAAGAACCAGAACCAATGTGCCGGTATAGTGTGTTTACTCCCTGCATGTTGGTTCTTTTTTGTAAAAGATCTATTCTAATTAGATAAGCTCACTTGAATTATAAAATTCATAACACATGAAAAAAATATTAACAAGTCTTGCGGCTGTATGCATCCTATTGCAGGTAAATGCACAGCATAAAGACAATACCCTTTTGCCCGAAAAAAGATTCGGATTAATTGAAATTACAGCAGAAAATAAAGCAAAGGCATTCGAAGCATTGAGCCAAATACCCAAGTTGGCCATTTCATCTACTCTAAAAAGGGTGAAGTCGGGAGAAGCTGCTGTTACTTTTGTTGATAATTCTGATTCCAAATTTTTTCCACCTATAGTCAGTCAAATAAGTAACTCATGTGGTCCGGCATCCAATGTCCACTACATATATACTTACGAGCTAAACCGCTTGCTCAACAGAGATGGTAAGTTACCTGAGAATATTGCTAATTATATGTATATCTGGAACTTTATGAATGGTGGTATAGACAGAGGTACGTACGCTTGGGATGTTTATGCTACAATTGATGCCAATGGTGTTGTTCCGGAGTCGGTTTATACCACAGAAAGCACGACAGAATGGGCTTCCGGTTTCGATATTTATAAAGCAGGTATGCCCAATAGAATTGGAAAATTAAGTCGTCTCGATCCGTCCATACCCGGAGAATTGGAACTCATGAAGCAATATCTTATCGATCATGGTAATGGTTCTGTTCATGGAGGTTTAATTCAATTTTCTGCATTTGCCGATCCATTAGCTGCAACTCCTTATGATGAAATAACCGATACCGGTTTAAAGGCAATCATTCCTGAATTTGGAACCAACGGCATGCATTCCATGGCTATTGTCGGATTTGATGATTCTGTATGGTGGGATTACAATAAAGATGGTCAGAAAGATGGTTTTGAAATGGGTGCTTTTATAGTGGCAAATTCCTGGGGAACATCCTGGGGCGATCAAGGAAAATTTTACGCACCCTATCATACATTCACCACCTTAAAGCAGGGTGAAGGGGGAACCGGAAATATGGGCAAGGAATGTTTAATGATTGATGCCGAAGAGAGAGAGGTTAAACTTGCAATTCGTCTTGGAATTGAGCATGATTCAAGAAATGATGTGAGTGTTAAGGTCGGTGTCGCAGCCGATCAGAATGCAAACTATGCCTCCGTCAGCCGATATCATAAATGGATGAGAAATGCGGGTGGTGATCATTATATGAGAGGTTTGTATGGGTCATCTAATAAAACCATTGAGGTTGGTATTGATGTCACAGATTTATTGGATGAAGTTAAAGGAGAGGATTCGCCTGTATTCTTCCTTAATATTAATGATAAAGAAGCTGGAGGTAAATCAGGTGATGGTGAAGTGCTTTATTGCACATTGGTCGACTACAGAAGAACACCAGCAAAAGAATACATAGGTATTGTCGATGCGAAGACACTGGAGCCAGGTGAGTTCGTGAAAATTAAAATCCATACAAAATCTATTGCCGCTTTAAACGATAATGACGGAACTGACTTTATGGGTTTCACAACGCTTGTTGGTAAACGCTGTGTTTCTGTTGTGCTTAATTCAAAGAAAGAGACAGGGGTAACAGCCGAATTATTAGATGAGGATGGAAAAGTGATCGCAAATATGTTTGAAGATATGACAAGTACAGGGACCTATGTGAAGCTTTGGGAAGCGAAAAATATCCCTGTGGGAAAATACACCGTTAGAGTGCTTTCTGACAATCAGATTATGTGTAAAACAATAGAACTTAAGTAAGATGAAACATGCATGTGAATTTTAAAGAAGAAGTTACACGATGTGGAATGATTAAAGTTGACATGCAGCTTCCATATGACAATTGAAAGAAAATTATAGACATATGAAACAGATATTATTAATAGTGCTAGTTGCGTCAATTGCCTTTGCTTCTTGCAGTAAGGATGATGAATTTTCGGGTAGAGTAGCTAAGGTTGACGGGATAGATTATACCGTGAATATGCCCACTTTAACAATCGATAATCATAATGCAAAGCTAGAATTTAAGGATTATTTTAAAGATGTAAAATTGGATGAAAAAGAAAATTGTGTGGTCATAAGCGCTTCTAATCCAATCAGTCAAGATGCCTTGTTCAAAGCCATTATTTGTACTTACCATCTTTCAGAAGGGCAATATGAATCGCTTAATTTGGCCGTTGATTATACCATTGAAAGTTTCAATGAACAGTCACGTTTAGATGTGCAGGAAATTCTTAGAGAACAAACGACAATTGTCTTATAGAATTTACAGATAAGCTTACCACCAATAGCGAATAGCCAATTTGACAGGGCTTGTCGATGGGTGGTGGCGTAAATTTAGATACACGGGCTTACTCAAGTTTAAACCACCCAAATCGAACTTTGATAAAGCCCGTGATCGTTTCAAAAGACTAATTTTCACAATGTATCATTATGACAAAACTCTATTTTTCTAAAAATTCAATGGGTGACATATTTATAGTAAAGTTGCCGATGATTTTTTTTGCATTATTATCAAATTTTGGCTCTCCTGAATTGAATAATGATAAGATCGATACAAAATCTCCAGAAGTTGTATTGTCTTGTCCTCAGTTACTTTCCGATGTGATCCCTGGAAGTCAGTTTATCCTAAGGGCTGAATTGAAGGATGATTGTGAATTAGACTCTTATAAGATATGGATTGAAAAGGGAGGCACAAAAGACCCAAAGTATGTGAAAGCCTTTTCGGTTTACGATCATAAGGATGCTTGGGGGCATCCATTGCCTAAAATCAAAGGCAAACGGTTTGTAAACCTTGAATTTGATATTGGAGTGAGTTCAGAGGCTACTATTGGGGACTATATTCTTTCTCTTACGGTGAAGGATAAAGCAGGAAAAAAACAAACAATTAAACGCTATTTCAATCTGTGTCCTTACTGATGTTAATCCAGTATGGGCTTGAATCCGTTTGAATTGATAAATATAATAAATGAACTAAAAGCTTAAGTAAATGTCTTTTAAACACGTCGTATTTGCCACATGCCTTCTTCTGCTTATCAGTGGATGCAAGTCAAATCAAAACCTGTTTCAGGTGAATGGATCAGATTCAAAACAGATCTATCAACACATAGCACACAAAAAGTATGGCGAACATGTTGAGTTCATTCCCAATGCAAATTGGACTTATATGCTGTGTCAAAAGGAGAAGTCTGATCATCAGCCTATTCCCAATCAAGTGCTTGAGTTTTTCGTTTATGATATTAAGAATCAGGAAATAATTTATGAGAATAAAATGGCAAATGTGAAAGTTGACTGGTACAACAATACACAACTCATGATTACCAATCAGAGAGGATACATTACCGGCCCAACTGATACGGGAAAGTGGACTTATATTTTCGATTTGATGATCAGGAAAAAAGTCAGCCCGGGAATAAGACACTAAGATTTTATTAAGCTTATAAAGAAGCAATAAACCATCTATTCTGAGGACGGAAGGGATGCCATTGATAGCAGGAATCTGTTTAACCAGCAGACTAGCTTCGACAAGCACTCAAGGTCTTCGATAGAAAAATACCAACCTATGAAAAAAAAACACCTCTTGTTTACTATAGGAATCTTGAGCCTTTTGGCCATTCTTATCGGTAATTACAGTCAACCTTCGGGAAAAGAATTTTCTTTCGAAAATTTTACGCCGAAAGAGTTTTGGCAGAAACAATTTCAGGAAAAGAAAAAGAAAAGAATGGTTGGCTATAGCAAAGCCAACAAGCCTGATATGTACGGGAAGTATTTTAAGGATATCATCACAAAAATTGGAGAAAGACAATCGGGCTACAAGATGAATTATAAAATACTGGAATTGCAAAATGCCCGGAATCAAGTTCAGTACAAAGCTCAGAATAGTGAGTCAAGCCTAAAAAGTACCACCGCAGGGCTAGACTTTATTCAACGGGGCCCAGCGAATATAGGTGGACGTACCAGAGCCATTATTGTAGATCCGGATGATGTCAATAAAAATACCTGGATTGCCGGAAGTGCCACAGGAGGAATCTGGAAAACAACAGATGGAGCTGAAAATTGGACACACCTTTCTGACGATTTGACTAATTTGTCAGTGAACGCCTTGGTTATGGCAAAGTCAAATCATGATATTATTTATGCCGGAACAGGAGAAAGCTTTCCTGGTGGTGCAGGAAATAGAGGAAATGGTATTTGGAAATCGGTTGATAGAGGTGCCAGCTGGGTACAACTGGCCCAAACAGCCGCTGATGAAAAATTCACTTTCACCAATCGGCTTTGGGTGAACCCTGTGAATGCAGATATTGTTATTGCAGCTACCGAATACGGTATATTCAAATCCAAAGATGGTGGTGAAAACTGGCTTCAGGTCTATGAAAGTGATCCTTTGATACATGGAGTGGATGACCTTGCAGCACACCCCGATGAAGCCAATATTATTTATGCTGGAGAAGGTCGAAAAGGGATCCTCAAATCTGTAGATGGTGGAGATAGCTGGGAAGTGTTTTCAAGAGGACTGGCAGTTGGTACCCGTTACGAAATCGCAGTGTCTCCCGTGAATAAAAACATTGTTTACACCAGTATTAATATTTCTGAAGCTGAATCTACTGTATATGTTTCCTGGGATGAAGCAACGAATTGGTACAGGTTTAAAGATGAAGATAGCATTGAGCTTAATGAGAATTTATTAGGGGGCCAGGGCAATTACAACAACAGTTTGGCAGCGCATCCATTCATCGATAGTGTCGTTTTTGTTGGCGGTGTTAATTTGTGGAAACTGGCTGTTAATAAAACGACCACTAAAAAAGATCCGGCAATTAAGGCAGCTTATACCGTTGATACCGATTTTTTATCCTTCGTTAATTTTAGTGGCAGTCATCTCGATGGAGGCTTAAGCTCAAAAGGGGGTACAAATCTTTTGGCTTCTGACTGGACATCCATTGAAATCCGTTTTGGAAAAGGAATTTCGCAAAAGGCTCACCGATTTACTGTACCTGATGAAGCAACTTCAGGGGTTGCAAGCTCGAGTTATACATACGCAGATTACAAAGAGGTGCCTTTTCAGGTTTGGGATATTACAAACAACAGACAGCTAATGGTTTCTTTCCGTGATCAGGAAAAGGATGGTGCTTTTAATCTATATACCCGTAAAGGGGAAGAAAATGCCTATGGCGATTTGGGAAGAGAATATCTATTTATCAATGCAGTGGAGTACAATGGAGATACTCCCGATGAACATATTGCCAAAGCTGGTGGGCACATGTACAAGTCATTGTACAATATATGGGCTGTTCTGAAAGAGGGAGCCACCTGGGATGCTGAAAATTTGCCAGAATCAAAAATTGTTGTGGATTATGGAGCTGTTGAGATATCTGGTGGGGAAACCATCAGTGTTGCAGACGCATATGGAAATCTTGGAGGGGCCAATAGTTACGATCAGGCTTTTGCCAGAGGAGAAACAAAGATTGAAGGTTTACACCCTGATCATCACAATATTACCATTATACCCGGAGAAAATGGTCATTTCAGAATTGTCAACGGAAACGACGGGGGGATAGGAGTTTCTGAGGATAATGGCGTCACATTTATTCAGAAACCCAACAACTATATTACCACACAATTTTATGGGGTCGCCAAAAGTCCAGTAGCCAATGAGTATATGGGGGGCATGCAGGATAACGGAACCTGGCAATCAGCCCTTGATGAAAATGCATCCTCCACTTCCAATTACTATTTCCGATTGGGAGGAGATGGTTTCGAATGCCTGTGGCACCGAAATGATCCCCAAAAGTTAATGGGAAGTATCTACTACAATTCCATCTACAGATCATTGGATGGTGGAAAGAACTGGTCTTCGGTGAGAGGTATATCTTATCAGGATGGGCCCTTTATCACCAGATTGTCTGCATCAAAATGGCACCCTGATGTCGTGTTTGCTATAGGAAAGTATGGTGTTTACAAATCCACTGATTTTGGTGCCAACTGGACACTTAAAAGAATTAATTCTTATTGGGGCGGAGCTACCAGCAAGCACAATGTTGAGGTATCATTGGCAGATCCGAACATTGTTTGGGCTGGAGCTGCCATGGTAAAAGATGGCGATTATAAAATCCATGTATCTAAGGATGAGGGTGAAACATATACGGCTGTGAACGACTATGCTGAAAAGGATATGAGAGCTTATATCAGTGGAATGGCTACACACCCTTCGGAACCTTCTACAGCCTATTTGCTATTTTCGCTTAGTAAATCACCTAAAATTCTAAGAACGACTGATTGGGGACAAAGCTGGGAGGATATTTCCGGATTTGGAACCGGAGATAAAAGTACCAATGGTTTTCCGGATGTTGTTACCCATAGCTTGCTGGTGATGCCACATAATCCAAATACCATTTGGGCTGGTACCGAAATTGGTCTGTTCGAATCTACCGATAAGGGAGTCAGTTGGCATGCTGTAACCGGCAATATGCCTCCTGTTTCAATTTATGATATGCACATTGTAGGTCAACAAGTTGTTTTTGCAACTCATGGTAGAGGTGTGTGGAGTGTGGATATCCCTGAAATAAATAAGCTTCCGGAGATATCAGAATATGCTGAGTTAGAGAATCAGGTAATTCATCTTAATATGGATGTCAAAGTAAACTACGATCATTTGGATGTCTATTTGAATGGAGAATTAGACCAGACCATTTCATCTCCTGAACTGGGTGCCCTTAATATTACTTTTGATACCGAGGAATTCGGGGTTTACACGTCCTATGTGATTGCTTACATTGGCCAGGAAACTTTTAAATCTAATGTGGAAGAGCTCGAAATTAAGGACAAAACCCCTGTTATTTCAAGCTTCGAAGTGCTTGATGATTATAAGATGAATATCGAAGTCGATGTCACCGTTCCCTACGATAAACTGGAAGTCTATCTGAATAATGACGTTTTTGAGACTTTCAATTATCCAGCCCTGGGCCCCCTTAATATAAAAGTTAAGGTCGAAGAGTCAGGCCTGTACGAGGCATATGCAATTGGTTACCTATTTGATACACCATTCGAGTCGGACACTAAGCTGTTGGAAATGATACCAACCAGTGTGGAGACCATTAGAGATGAGCTGGTCGATTTTAAGATTTACCCGAACCCTTGCCGTGGGGAATTCAGACTTCAACTGAACAGTTCCAAACAGGAGTATATCCTTGAAATTTTTAATATTATGGGACGAAGGGTTTATGTGAAAAAAGAAGAAAATGCTGGCATCAATCGTGTTCTCATTAACGAATTACCTTCCGGAGTCTATATCGTTCGTGTCACTTCGGGTCATGAGGTTCAATCTCGTAAAATTGAAGTTGTGAATTAAGCTGGTTTAAAGAGTTTTTAAAACATAAATATAAGGTTGTAAGCCTGTTGGCGCAATGGGACCTTGTGTTCTGATTGGTGTTTTTGATAAAGCAGGAGATACAATAAATTGAAAACTATGGAAATATTAAAATATACTATCATCATTGTTTTTGCATTAATTTTTATAAGCTGTGGTGATGATGAAAATAAGATAGATAAAACCCAACCACGTATACACCTGAATAGCCCCATCAGTGGAGCAAGGGTAAACACCGGTGGGATTTTAAAAGTGAAGACCCTAATCTCTGACGATAAGGCGCTGGCGAATTATGTAGTGGAAATAAATTACAGAGGTGCCAAGTCGAGTAAAAATATAGAAGAATTTTATTTCAGTTCTTTTACGGATTCTGATGCTTATGGAAAGCCATTGCCTGAACTTGCAAAGGGAGAAAAATCCTTCAATTTGAGTTTTGATATTGCAGTAGAAGATAATGTTTGTGAAGGCGATTATAATTTTATTCTGACAGTGATTGATCAATCAGGGAACAGTACTGAAGAGATGGTACAGTTCAAAATTGTACGTCCCTAACTAGAGGCTAGGCATGCCCGTTTTTCTAGTGTTGAATGGACTGGTGAAGTTTTTAAGGGGGTATTTTCAGTGAATTATTTTTTCATGAAGGATAGATTTCCATATAGAAATCAAAAAAAAGGAGCTGTTTTTTAACACGCTCTTTTTTTGTAAGTTATATCTGGGTTTAAAATGATTTGAAATTTGTCTGGACCAAGCCTTACTTTTTAAAAGGTTTTTAATCGGTTAGGCACAGTGCTTTTTATCAAAAGATATGGCTAAGTCTTTTGCAAGCTTTGGAATTTGTGGACTGCCGATTTTAATAATGGCGTGCCAAGCACTTCGGTGCGTCGTTTTGATTCCGTATTTTATGCTTAGGTTGGGATACCAGCACCGGTGTAGCTTGCAAAAAGAGTGTGGTGTTTATACCCTTATTGAGCACAAGGGCGATGTGTATTCCTGTGATTTCTTTGTGGATCCAAAAAGGAAACTCGGTAACATCAAAGACAAGGAAATCATTAATATGTTGAACTTAAAAAAGCAGCATCAGTTCGGATGTGTTATAGCCAATTTACTCCGTAAATGCAAGACCTGTAGCCACCTGAGATATTGTTTAGGCGGGTGTGCCAAAGACTGAATAAAAGACCCTAAGGATAGTGGGATGCTACGTTTTTGTGTCCTACAAAATGTTTTTTGCACATGAACATATGCAGTTGCAGGAGATAGCTAAGAACTGGAATGCACAGCAAATTCAAATGCAGAAGCCCGACAAAGTGGTGGAACCTATGATGCATTTAATGACTTTGTGAAGAAAAATTAAATGGGATTCAATACCATCGAACACTCCGTTAAGTTAGCATGAGATTTGTTGAGGCTCCTAATAGTTAAAAATAGTCCTCAGCTCATTCCTTGATTCTCTCACTCTAAATGAAAATTTCACTAAGTAAATCCTAAAATCCTTCACTATTTACGTGAATTCAGAATCGCTAATCACTTACTGCAGTTTAACTGACTGAATAAATTGCGACAACTTGTACCACTTTATAGAAAAAAGCAGACGGCAAAAGCAACCATTTGCATCGATAATATGCAATGCCTGTTGGGTGAAGAGGTTAATGCAGAAATGGTATTGAATGATTTTGGGAAAATTATTCAGCATGAATTAATCAAATCTGTCGATATTCGCAAGGAATTGCAATTGGGTGAATTTGTTGTGATGCCCAATCATATCCATGCCATCGTCATTTGTAGCCGGGTTTAAATCGGAAGTGGTGTCGGCTGTTGATGATTATATTGATGAGCGGCATTTGAATATCCTCAAGTATAATCGGTATCATAAGTTTTGGCAAAGCAATTATCACGATCATATTATTCGCCATTGGGGAGAGTATCATCGGATAGCACAGTATATTATTAAAAATCCCCCGAAATGGGATCAGAATAAATATCAGAAAAGAATATCTTTAAGGTCTGAATTGAACGATAAAGAAAGACTATGAGAATAATTTGTATTTCGGATACACATGGTAAACATCAGGATGTAAACTTGGAACCAGCTGATCTTATCATTCATGCTGGTGATATGAGTGAAATGGGTACGAAAGAGCAAATCCTTGATTTTATCAATTGGTTCTCAGGCCTTGATTATCAATATAAAGTCTTGATTGCGGGTAATCATGATTTCTTTTTCGAGCTGGCCACTTCAAAAGAAATAAAAAAGCTGATTCCCGACGGGATAATTTACTTGAACGATTCGGGTGTTGAAATTGAAGGACTCAAGCTATGGGGATCGCCCGTTCAGCCCTGGTTTCAAAATTGGGCCTTTAATCGTAGCGAGAAAATGATTCGTTTACACTGGAATGAAATTCCCGACGATACGGATATTCTAATTACCCATGTTCCCCCTCAGCATATATTGGATCAGAACAGGAGGGCCGAATCCTGTGGTTGCCCACATTTAACAACAAGGCTTAAGGATCTGAAACCACAATATCATATCTTTGGGCACATACACGAAAGTTATGGGCTGATTGAGAAAAATGGAACGACTTATGTCAATTCAAGCAATCTTAATTTTTTATACGAATATGCAAATCAACCCATCATCATTGATGTTAATCCATTATAAACACCTTATCTTCAAGTTCAATTTATTATCTATAAGACACAGCTTAGTATGAAGGATCCCAAAGCCAGTAAGTTTATTTATAGCATTGTTGTACCATCGCTACTCGCTATTAGCATGTTTATCGTATCGTTTTATGTGATTATCATCCCTTTGTTTGAGCAAAGTATGATGGATAGAAAAAAGGAGACGATTGTTGAGTTAACCAATACGGCATGGAGCGTTTTGGCAGAATATAAGGAGGCCTACGAGAGTGGAGCCATAAGCCTGGATGAAGCAAAAGAGAAAGCTGCCCAGCAAGTAGGAAAGATGAGGTATGGCAAGGAGCAGAAGGATTATTTTTGGATAATTTCTTCGAGTCCCGTTATGATTATGCATCCCTATCGATCGGATTTGAATGGTAAGGACATGTCAAACTTCGCCGATAATCATGAGAATAAACTTTTTGTTGATGCAGCTCGATTGGTGAGTGAGAAAGGGGAAGGTACGCTTGAATATTACTGGCAGTGGAAGGATGATGCGTCTAAGATTGTTCCCAAGCTTTCGTATGTGAAAGGTTTTGATGATTGGAACTGGGTGATAGGAACGGGTATTTATCTTGAAGATGTTAGACTTGAAATCAAGAATCTGAAGAAATCCTTATTAAAGGTCTCTTTTGTTATCATTCTCCTGATGATTATTATTTTGTTTTACATTTTACGTCAGTCTAAGGCCATAGAGGATAAGAGGGTGAAAGCTGAGAAGCAATTAAGGTTATCTATTCAAAAATACAAAAGTTTGGTGGATGCTTCAACCGAGGGGACTCTGATGCTGGTTGAGGGAAAAGTGGTGTTCTCAAATATCAAATTCATCAGTTTTTTACAGGATGAAAATGATACCTTAATTGGGACTGATTTTTCGAAACTCTTTAGAAAAAGTTGGGACGAAATGGTGTCTATGATCGATAATCCAAAGAAGACCTATACTTTCGAAACAGAATTGCTCCATGCCAAAGCAGGTATGGAGAATGTTGTGGTTTCAGCAACTCAGATTACACAGTCGGGGCAAATTGGCTATATTATTGCTGTGAGAAATGTAACCGAGCAAAAACGTTTAAGGTTAGATGCTCAAAAAATATCGGATGATATTCAACTGTCTTTACAGTTAATGAACCAGCCGGTTCACAATTTGATCAATAAAAACATTACCTGTCATTTAAGTGATTCGGTTTATGATGTTGCCAGAATCATGACCGATAATCGATCTAAATTGATTTGTGTTAAGGAAAAAGAGAATATTATTGGTGTTGTGACTGATACGGACTTAAGAAGCCGGGTTTTGGCTAAAGAGACTGAGGTGAATAAGCCTATTTATTCGGTGATGAGCTCACCGGTAAAAACCATTAATCAAGATGCTCTCTTGTACGAAGCGGTTTTACTCTTCGAGCAAAAAGACATTACGCATTTATTGGTTGAAAACAACTATGGGGCAATTATTGGTCATATCAGTAATAAGCAATGTTTGGAAATGCAACGCAACTCCTTAAGTTATCTGATTCGTGAGATAAATGCCTGCTACCTGATTAGTGATTTGAAACGCATCTACGATAAGCTGCCTGTATTAATTCAAGCCATATTTACCAGTACCGATAATATCAATAGTATTTCGCGTACCATTACCTCCATAGCCGATGCCATCAATACAAGAATAATCGAATTGGCAGTGAAGGAAGTGGGAGAGCCACCGTGTGAATTTGCTTTTGTGGCCATGGGTAGTGAAGGCCGTGGTGAGCAAACCTTAAAAACCGACCAGGATAATGCCATTATATTTGAGGAACAGTCAGATGAGAATAAGGACTATTTTTTACGCTTATCGGAGATCGTCAATGAAAATTTGCACGCCATTGGTTATGCCAGATGTAAGGGTGATTTGATGGCTGGAAATCCGGAATGGTGTAATGATATTAATGTCTGGAAAGATTATTTCTCTACCTGGATCAATAATCCGGATATGTCAAATGTATTGGATAGCTCCATATTTTTCGATTTACGATTAATTTATGGTGACATTAGATTGGTGGATCAATTGTTTGATCATGTCAATGAGACTTTACAAGGTAACCTTACTTTTTTCAATCAGTTGGCTAAGACGGTGATTCGACAGAAACCAAGTATGGATAAGAAGAGAGTAGACATTAAGCAATACCTTGTACCGATTATTGGTTACTTACGAATTCACGCTCTTTATCACGCCATTCCTGAAACCAATAGTTTACTGCGTTTGAATCAGTTGATGGCGCTGGGTGAAATTTCAGAGAAAATGGGTGAGGAAATTGAAAGAATGTACAACTTTTTAATGCATTTGCGTATTAAATGGCAGGTTGACTTGCTTTTAGATAACGACTTACCTGAAAATTCTGTTCTGTTGAAGAACTTAACTGATATCGACAAGCAAACCTTAAAAACAATAGGTAGCGAAATTTCAAAACTTCAGGACGATTTACAAAGATCTTTTAAAGTTTCGGAATACCAGCAATAAATTAGGTCTGTATATCACATATGAATAGCCCTGCTTTATCTGTTAAAGCAGGGCTATTTATATATTTGGCTAATTCGTGTTGCATTCAGGATTTTTAGTAGAAGGCCTAATTTTTACCTTACACGTACTTTTAGTTGTAAAATCAATACCGTTCTAAATGTTTTTGTTTATGTTCTGTATTTTATTGTTAATAATGGATTTAAGTTAGATGTTAAGATAGAGGGGTTATTTTTGGGCGCTTTATAATATGGCATCTCTTTTAAATGTTTTTCGTTTTACGAAAGCTTTAGAAAGACCGGGAAGTTCCGAGCTTGTCGAGGAAATCACCCGGCCGCACTTAAGCGTGAGGCAAATAAGAAAGATATTTAAAAAGTAGCCTTGAATTTCTTTGCTTCGTTTCTTGTTTCAAGACAAGAAATGATGTCGGGTTTATTCGCAAAGCTCATGAGTTCGCAAAAAGCTCGGTTGGGGCGTAAAGCTCAATTGTGAAAATTATTCCGGACAAGATTGTTGTAAAATGTATTTTCGAGGGTAGATTCTGATGATAGAATGGTTCGGCTTGGAAGCAAACTCTAAATTCAAGCTGAAATAAACGCGAGAAGGTTTACATTTTGTATATTTACATAATGTATTCAAAGCTTAGGAGTCGAAATAATGTTTTGTTTTATTATAGTAAGCATAAGATTGTATCTCTAATCCTTCAGAACTGCTCCAGTACTAGGGTTGTGAGTTCGATTTTCATTATTAGAACAAGTCTGGTTTTACTCATGTGATAAAAGCTTGGTTTAAAAAAATGATTATTTATTTAGATTGGTTTTTTCTGTGTTTTTATAGATGATTCAACTTGACAGACTTGACAGATTTGACAAGCAGATTTTTTCAGGAAACCTATTAGTTTTACTCCTGATTTAAGTTTTGAGGAGGAATAAAAGGCGGCAAATCATATTGCGGCTTAAATATTTCAGTCAACTCATATATTAAGATTATTAACAATAAAATAAATTGGTTATGTCAGTTACTCCCAGAAATTGGAAAAACACAAATGGAACAGCGGTAAATGATGGTACGAATGAATCCTGGAAACAACATTGGATAGATTCTACCGGTAGATCATGGCCTAAAACATGCTCCGTTGCTTCTTGCTCAAATGAACCAACTGTAGGTGCTCATATCGTTAATGACAAAGTGCGTGGTGTGAAAATTGTGCCTATGTGTCCTACCTGTTACAAACTACATGCTTTAATTGATTTAAGATTTGGGATTTCATTAGTAAGTGCAGATATATTTGAACCTGTTATAAATGATCCGCTGGGAATTTTTTAGGATTTCCACAATAGCTTTTTGAAGGCTAATGCAAATTATATCTGAAAAGGCTCTGTTTTATCTGCTAAAACAGAGCCTTTTCAATTTAGGATTTATTAATCCTATGGATACTTTAAGCCATTGTTTATTTGGCCCATGAAGATGAATCTTTGGCAGCCTCATGGGATATACGCGTTTTGCTTTCAGTAAATCGTATTATTTGGCCTAATTGTATTGAAGCATTTAGATGAAACTTTTTTTGATAGCTGGTTCTCAAAAGTATAAGGAATTAAATAAGAAAATACAGCTCTATAATGCTTGTTTGTACTAAAAAAATGGTTTGTTTTGTAGTATTAAATATTAAAATATCTATCATGATAAGAAAATACCTTCGGTTGATTATTGCCGGGATTTTGATTTTAGGATCTGTTTTCCTTTTTGTTGAGGGAATGGTATCATTAGGAATATGGTCAATAGTAGTTTCAGGATTTTTCGTTTTATTCCATTTTAAGAATATGATGAACCTGTTGGCTTTTTACTTTGTAAGAAAAAATAAGTTTGAAAAAGCTTCAAATATATTGGCTCGTGTGAAACATCCGGAAAGAATGATTAAGGGGCAGGAAGCCTACTTTTACTATTTGTCAGGATTGGTTGAGTCTCAGAAACACAACAACTCAAAAGCAGAGAAGAACTTCAAGAAGGCTTTGAATACCGGGCTTAGAGTGACAACTGATCAGGCAGTAGCCAAATTGAATTTGTCGGGAATCTATTTGTCACAAAGGAACAAGAAACTATCCAGCTATTATTTAAAAGAAGCTAAAAAGTTAGATAAGCGAAAGTTTTTATCAGCGCAGATTAAAGAAATAGAAGCCATGATGAAACGCATCTAAGCATTCTTTCTTACGATATATGATGACCTGTCAGTCTCCTAAAAAGGAGAAAGGCAGGTCTTTTTTTTGATACAAGGGAGCGTTCTTAAATGATTAATTGACACGTAAGAGTTGAATGTCGAAGATAAGAACCGAACCTCCGGGTATGGAGCCATAGTCTTCATTGCCATAGGCCAAGTGAGAAGGGACTAACAAAATTCCTTCGCCACCTTCTTTAAAAAATGGGATTCCTTCAATCCAACCCGGAATAACTTCTGACATATTAATCTCTAAGCATTCATTCTGGTCGAAAGAATCACCATTGGTATAATAGCCAAAATAGGCAATCGTGATATTCGAGTCAGCCTCCGGGTGTTTCCCTTCACCCTCCTTACATATCAGGTAGTATAATCCGGAATCACATTTTTTAGCATCGAGCTTATTTTCTTTGATATAAGCTTTGATCTCTTCTTCGTTTTGATGTTTATGCCTGTATTTTTTCATATGCTATGGTTTTATGATCGTTACTATTATTTCTAAACTTTAGTAAAGTTCAGAATTTTATCCTTAAGAAACGCAATCCCATCACGAGTAGTTTTGGTTTATAAGAGAGATTAGAGGCGGAAAGGCTCACTAATTTTTATGATGCTCCATTTAGGGAATTATATGTTTAAGCATAGGGAGTAATTGGTTTTTACTTTATAGGGTGAAAACATAATTTAAATTGCGTGAATAGGGCCTTTATCGAAATTATGAGAGTTGACAAACTTGACAGTATTATTATTAGATGATATTATTTAGATTTGTTTGAAAGCAATTTTAGACTTCACGAATCTAAGCAGAAGGTGTTTTTATGCGCATCTGTTTATGATTCAAATAAGAGAAATTGTTTTTTAAGATCAATTAAAAAAATAACCCAAAATATTTAATAGATGGAATTAATAATTGAGAATTTAACAAAGACCTATAACAATGGTGTTAAGGCATTAAACGATGTCAATATCAAGATTGGAACCGGCATGTTTGGACTTTTGGGTCCTAATGGAGCGGGAAAATCAACACTTATGCGTACTATCGCAACGCTTCAGGAAGGTGATTCAGGACGTATTGTTTTCGATGGTGTTAATATTATGGATGATAAAATGGCACTACGTAATTCACTGGGTTATCTGCCTCAATCATTTGGTGTTTATCCTAAAATGTCAGCTGAAGATTTATTGATGCACTTTGCAGAGCTTAAGGGAATTTCAAATAAACAGGAACGAAAAGAGATTGTGGAGGCTGTATTGGATCAGACCAATCTGACTGAAGCTCGTAAGAAAAATGTAGCGGGTTATTCCGGTGGGATGAAACAACGTTTTGGTATTGCTCAGCTTTTGCTTAATAATCCGAAACTGATTATTGTGGATGAGCCAACTGCTGGCTTGGATCCTGCTGAACGCAGTCGTTTCTTAAATGTTCTTCGTGAGATTGGAACCAATCACATCGTCATTTTCTCGACGCATATTGTAGAGGATGTTAAGGAGTTATGTACCGATATGGCTATTATGAATGGAGGAACAATCCTGACGCATCAAACACCAAAACAGTCTGTAGAGCAAATAAAAGGTAAGATGTGGACAAAACGTATTGAACGATCTGCTCTTAACGAACATAAAGACAATTTTGAGATTCTATCGAGTAAATTCAACGATGATAATAGTATGAACATTAATGTTTACTCTGAAACACAGCCAGATGAGTTTTTTACACAAAAAGAAGCTGATTTGGAAGATGTTTACTTTGTGACACTAAAAAATGTTAACTAATCATGGGTAAATTTAATACACTTTTAAAGTTCGAACTTAAATATTGGCTGAAAAATCCGGCGACCTATATTTATGCAGCCGTACTACTTGTTATCTCAACATTGATAATGGCCGCTCAAATTGGCGTATTCGACAGCAACACAGCCACTACCGCATCCATACGGTTAGCCAACTCACCAATTGCATTGTTTAATGGATTTGGAATATTGACTTTGGGATATTTCCTGCTGCCTTCTATTGTTGGTGGTTCGGTAAATCGCGATTTTAGTTCAGAGATGCATTCTATTCTCTATTCATATCCCTTTAAAAAATCACAATATATTCCGGCTAAATTTATCAGTTCCATTGTTATTACATTAGCCATCTTCATGGTTTTTGGTTTGGGATTTTTAATTGCACCATTATTGCCAGGTGTTAACCCCGAAATATTAGGGCCTTTTCGTCCCTTAGCTTTCTTACAAATTTACGGTTTAATCGTATTGCCAAATATTTTGCTTTTTGGAGCCATTGTTTTTGCCGTTATTACTTTTAGTAGAAATTTGGGAGCTGGTTTTGTAACCATGATCATCTTGTTTTTTGTACAAGGTATGTCTCAGAATTTAATGAGCGAACTGGATAGCAAAACTTTTGCTGCTTTGCTAGATCCTTTTGGAGCAACTGCCATTAGTCATGCGACTGAATATTGGAATGTAGCTGAACGTAATACCAACCTATTGCCAATGGGGGGGAATGTCTTAATCAACCGATTGATCTGGATAAGTGTTTCAGCATTAATATTCGCTGCGACTTACATCAAATTTCAGTTCACTCAAAATGCAATTAGCTTTCGTTGGTTCTCTAAAAAGAGTGCTGTTGTCGTAAAAGATAACTTCAATAATTTGAGAGATATTAATCTACCTAAGGTGACGATTGATAATTCTTACAGCTGGAATTTAAGGCTGATGTGGAAGGTTTCTAACATGAACCTTAAGTTCATTATCAAGTCGGTGCCTTTTATTATACTGGTTGCTTTTGGCGTCTTATTTATGGTGGTAGGGCATACAACAACCATGAAACTATTTGGTACAACAACCTATCCAACCACTTGGAAAATGTTGATGATTCCAAGTTCGATGTTCCAATTGTTCCTATTACTGATTACTTTCTTATACTCGGGAATGCTTGTTCAGCGTGAGCGTCGTGCCAAAATGTTTGAGTTGGTAGATGTAACACATACCCCTAATTGGGTGCAGTACTTTTCTAAATTCATCGCCTTAATAAAAGTTCAGATGCTGATGTTAGGTGTGGTGATGTTGACTTGTATTTCTCTTCAGATATCTGAAGGTTATTACGAGATAGAGCCGCTTCATTATTTGACGGAACTCTTTATTTTTGATTTACCTTCCTATATTGTTTGGGCTGCTGTTGCATTGTTTGTCCAATCATTATTATCGAATTTTTATATTGGATTTTTTGCACTGTTTATATTTTACATTTTCAGTCCATTCTTCTCACAACTGGGTATCGAACAACAAATTTTCAACTTTAACTCTGGTCCGGCAATAGCCTATTCTGATATGAATGGTTATGGCAGTGGCATACCAGCCTATATGTTTTACCGTTTGTATTGGTTGCTATTTTCTACAGTCTTATTGATTTTAGGTTTAGGTATTTGGCGAAGAGGTGTTCGCGAAACGGTTAAGATCCGCTTTCGTAGAGCAAAAGAAAACTGGACAAGAATTTTATATGTTTCGCTTACGGTTTGTTTCATTGGTTTTGTTTCTATCGGGACTTATATTTATTGGTTCAACAATATTAAGCATGAGTATAAAACATCTAAGCAAAACGAGCTGGAGAGTGTGGAGTATGAGAAAAAATATTCAAAGTATTTCAATATCGCTCAGCCACGTATTGTTGATGTTAAAGTAGACGTGGATATTTATCCTGAATCCAACGATCTTAAGGTTAAAGGCCAATACATTGTAAAGAATAAAAGTGATGAGGCTATTGACTCTGTGCATATTAACTATACCTATAAGAACACAAAGGTTGAGTTTTCGCAGATTGCCAATTTGGTAAGTCAGGATACCTTATTCCAATACGATATTTATAGATTAGAAAAACCACTAATGCCCGGTGATTCTATGCAGGTTAATTTTACGCTGAGCAATCAGGAAAATCATTTTTTAAGAACCAGCTCCACAGTTTTGGGGAATGGTAGTTTCTTTAATAATGGTGGTTTTCCAAAGTTTGGTTATACTCGTTCGGGTGAACTCACAGATAACACGGTGCGTAAAAAATATGATTTACCTAAGCGTGATCGTATGGCGGCACCTACCGATACCACGGCATTGGGAAATACTTATATTTCGGAATGTGCCGATTGGGTCAATTTTGAAACGACGGTAAGTACGTCGGCTGATCAGTTGGCGATTGCACCGGGTTATTTACAAAAGAAATGGGTAGAAGGGGATAGAGCTTATTATCATTACAAAATGGATGCTCCTATTCTGAACTTTTACTCTTGGGTATCTGGAAAATATGAGGTGCTTACCGATAAGTATGAAGGTGTCAATATTGAAATCTATTACCACAAAGGTCATGATTATAATATTGCTGATATGGTGGATGCTCTAAAGGCTTCGCTAAAATATTATGGCGATAATTATGGACCTTACCAGCACAAGCAAGTACGTATTATCGAATTCCCACGTACCAAAGGAACTTTTGCACAATCTTTCCCTAATACCATCCCTTTTTCAGAGGCTATTGGTTTTATCGCTAAGGAAGATAAATCGGACGAAGGCGCTGTGAACTATGCGTATCATGTAACGGCACACGAAATGGCACACCAGTGGTGGGCACATCAGGTGATTGGTGCTAATGTTCAGGGTGCTACTCTGATGTCGGAGAGTTTGTCGGAATATTCGGCAATAAAAGTATTGGAGCAGAAATACCCTAAAACAAAGATCCGTAAGTTCATGAAAGAAGAGCTTAATGGTTATTTGAGAGGTAGAGGAGGAGAGCGCGTTAAAGAGCAGCCTTTGATGTATAACGAGAATCAGCAATACATCCATTACAATAAAGGTGCTGTTGCCATGTATGCCATTTCTGACTATATGGGCGAAGAGAACTTAAGTGCTGCACTTAGCGAGTATGTTTCGAATGTTGCTTTTCAGGAACCACCTTATACAACTTCGATTGAGTTTGTTGATTTGATGAAACGTCATATGCCCGATTCATTAGACTATGTGATCACGGATATGTTGGAGACCATCACTCTTTTTGATAATAAGGTTGATAGTGCTTTTGTGAGCAAAACAGTGGATGGTAAATACAAAGTCGATTTTATAGTTGAAGCAGAGAAGTACCGAGTGGTTAAAGCAGCAAAAGATGAGTCTGCAGATCTGGAAACTGACAATGGATCTGTTAAAATTTCTTTTAAGAGTAATAATAAGAAAAAGGATGATAAAGAGTACGTTGATATGAACGACTGGATTGATCTTGCCATTTTTGTTGAAGATGAAAATAAAGAGGAGCAGGAAATTTTATTTAAGAAAGTTCATATTACTGCCAAGGAAAATGTATTCTCCTTTATTGTAGATAAAAAACCACATAGCGTTGCTATTGATCCTTACCATAAGTTGATTGACAGAAAAACATCTGACAATACAGAAAAAATTAAGGAAAAAGACGACAATAAAGCTGATGAAAAACTAACAAAATTATAGCCTTTAAGTAACAAACCCTCGTTAATAGAGTACGTTTAAAGAGCTCTTACAATTAAGATCCCCAAGATTAGTCTTGGGGATTTTTTTTAATATGGATTTAATCTGTTAGTTAAAAACGGATTGCTCTTTTATCTTGTATTCAAATCTCCTTTTCCATGATGTAATCATCCATTACAAAATCATTACCAATATCAATTACAATATCTCTGACTCGCTTGAAACCCATTTTTATGTAGGCTTTTATGGTTTCTTTATTGTTTTTATTGACGGTAAGCGACAGGCTTTTGTATTCCAGGTGTTCTGCTGTTGTTTCAAGAAAGTGCATGGCTTTTTTACCAATACCTTTACCTCTCCATTCTTTTAAAATATAGATCTTGCTTAAGAACAAACAGTCCGTTTTCTTGTAATAGGAGAGATAACCTATTTTATGGCCCTGGTGTGTAATGAGATAATATAAGGCCCCCTCTTCAATCTGATCCTTTATAGCCTCTGCCGATTGGTATTTTTTTAGCATATAATCAACTTGACGGTAACCAATAATATCGGTGTAATGCTCCGTCCAAATGATTGAGGATAAGTCAGCAATAAGTTTGTAATCAGATTCGGTATTTGCGATAATTAATTTCGTCATAGCAGCTTAGTTTAGAGTGTTTTTGCAATGATTTGTGGTCTGTTAGACAGGATGATTCGTTTCCTAAACTTTTTCAAGAACCATAGCTATTCCTTGCCCAACTCCTATGCACATGGTACAAAGGGCTTTCTTTGAGTTAGACCGCTGCAGTTGATAGAGAGCTGATGTCACAATCCTGGCACCACTCATTCCAAGTGGATGTCCTAATGCAATAGCTCCACCTAGAGGATTAATACGATGATCTCTATCATCTAGATCTAATTCTCGAATACAAGCTAATGCTTGAGCAGCGAACGCTTCATTAAGTTCGATAATGTCTATATGTTCAAGCCTTAAGCCCAAGTGTTTTAAAAGACTTTGGGTTGCTGGAACGGGGCCCATACCCATAATTCGTGGCTGAACACCTGCTGTTTTCATGCCGAGTATCTTCGCCATGGGTTTTAAGCCATATTTTTTCACAGCCTTTTCTGATGCAATAATTAAAGCTGCAGCACCGTCGTTTACGCCCGAAGCATTTCCAGCGGTTATGCTTCCATTTTCACTAATCAGTGTTTTTAAAGAGGCTAATTTTTGAATGGATGTTAATCGGGGATGCTCGTCCTTATCAACACAGATGTCTTCACCTTTCCGTTGAGGAATATGAACGGGTATTATTTCATCTGCAAAATAGCTTTTGTTTTGCGCTGTATCGGCTTTTTCCTGGCTCCAATGTGCGAACAGATCCTGATCTTCTCTGCTGATTTTAAAATCAACGGCTATATTTTCAGCAGTTTCTATCATGGACTCGGTTCCATATTTTTTATGCAAGGCCTGATTTACAAAACGCCAGCCTATTGTTGTGTCGTAAAATTTTTGTGATCGGGAAAAAGCCGTTGGAGCTTTAGCCATAACAAATGGCGCGCGCGACATGCTTTCAATACCACCTGCTATAATCAGTTCTGCTTCTTCTGCTTTTATGGCTCTGGCAGCAGTTCCTATGGCATCCATTCCGGAACCGCACAAGCGATTGATAGTCGCCCCTGGTACAGTTTCCGGATAACCAGCAAGTAATAATGCCATGCGGGCAATATTTCGGTTATCTTCTCCTGCTTGATTGGCACAGCCCATTAGAACATCATCAATGTCCGACAAGTTAATGTTCGGATTTCGTTCCATTAAAGCCTTCAGTGGGATTGCAGCAAGGTCATCAGCACGCACAGTTGATAGACAGCCACCGTATTTACCTACGGGAGTTCTTACAGCATCGCAAATATAGACATCTGTCATAGCGTTTTCTTGTTTATTTCTGTAATGTATATAATTGTTCTTTATATCGTTTAAACATATTCAAGAGAGCTTGTGAGATCATATCAATTTCTTTTTGAGTCATCACGGTTGAAAACATGCAGGTCAGGGTGTTTATCATCATTATTTTTTCATCTAAGAAAAGATAATCCAGCATTTCTGTGATTAATAGTCGTGTATCAAAGCCTTGATAGGCTTCACGATAGTTTTTCGGAGTGCTTGCCTTTAAGTGCAAGCGAAACATCGATCCGGTTCCACTTATGGAAACAGGAACATCGGCAAGCTTTATGGCTTCTTTTATTTGGTCAATGGCTTTTTGTGTTAAGCTATTTAGTTTGATAATAGCCTCTTTGTCAAACATCTCCATGGCAATACGACCAGCGGTCATGGTTACCGGATTTGCGGAAAATGTTCCGGAATGTGGAAAAAGGAGCTTACTTTCTCTTGGATCCAGAACTTTCATGATATCAGAACGTCCGGTAAAGGCCCCAACGGGAAACCCACCACCAATTATTTTCCCCAATGCCGTGAGGTCGGGTTTTACAGAGTAGTTTTGCTGAGCACCGCCATAATTAACACGATAAGTTACGACTTCGTCAAAGGCGAGTAGGGCTCCATTTTTTCGAGTCCATTTATATATGGCTTCAATAAAATCAGACTTTCCCTCCATTAGCCCTACACGGTGTGGGACAGGATCAATGATGACACAGGCTATTTCGTTGGCGTTTTGATCCAAGATCGCCAATGTACGTTCAACATCATTGTATGGAAAAATAATAACATCATTCAAAACAGATTGTGGTGTCCCATTTGCTACAGGGACAGAATTGGGCTGATTGGTATCACCCCAGTTTGCAGGATTGGCTGTTTGACTGACTTCCGCAAAATCGTAGGTTCCGTGATAGGCACCTTCGGCTTTGGCTATTTTAGGTCTGCCTGTATAGGCTCGTGCGGTTTTAATCATGGCCATTACAGCCTCTGTTCCTGAATTGACGAATCTGATTTTTTCAAAAGAAGGTGTCCTGTCGCACAACAATTGGGCATAAAGAACCTCAGCTTCGGTGGCCATGGTGTAAGCCGTTCCTTTTCGGATTTGTTCGATAACCGCATTAACAATATTGGGATGTGCATGACCATGTATTAAGGCAGCCATATTGTTTCCAAAATCCAATCGTTGAATACCATTAATATCAGTGGCATAACAGCCGTTGGCATGACTGATGTAATGAGGGTAGGGTTGGTGAAAAATGGTGTTTCTGCTGACTCCACCAGGTATTAGTTCACAAGCTTGTTTGTAAATTTCTTCGCTGGTTCGCTTATGATGTTTCGAATCGATATGATTAGTATCCATGGTCGTAACAAATTGTGTTTGACAAATGTTTTTTATTATTCGTACTGATTGAGTTTTGCTCCTGTTTTTTCTTGCAAATAGTCGAAACTTACACCTGGTGCAAGTTCTCTAACAAAAAGGCCATTATTACAGACATCAATTATTGCCAAATCGGTATAAATACAATCGACAACAGCTTTACCTGTAAGTGGATAGTTGCAGTTGTTAACTATTTTTGGTTTTCCATCTTTTGTACAGTGTTTGGTAATGACCAATATGGTTTTTACGCCAGAAACTAAATCCATAGCACCACCGACTGCCGGAACTGCGTCAGGCTTTCCTGTTGACCAGTTGGCAAGGTCTCCTGTTTCGGAAACCTGTAAAGTTCCTAAAACACAGATGTCAATATGCTTACCTCTAATCATTGTGAAACTATCAGCATGGTGAAAAAAGCAGGCGCCTTTAATTGTTGTAATATTTTTTTTCCCTGCATTGATGAGTTCAGGATCTTCTTTTCCAACTTCGGGTACAGGTCCCATTCCAAGTAAACCATTCTCGGTATGATAAATTACTTCTCTGCCTTCGGGTACATAGTCAGCTACCAATTCCGGCATGCCTATGCCAAGATTGACGTAAGCACCGTCAGGAATGTCTAAGGCCACTTTTTGGGCCATTTCATTCTTGTTCCAACCTATATTAACTTTTGTTAGCGCCATGGATACCTCCTGTTTTCGGATACAAGTTTTGATTCATCAGCCGGATTGCTTATTTCCACAAGCCTTTTTACAAAGATGCCCGGTGTTACAACACACTCAGGATCAATCTCGCCCAGTTCTACTATTTTTCTGGCCTGAACAATGGTATGGTCAGCAGCCGTGCACATAATAGGACCAAAATTACGAGCGGTCTTATTGTAAATTAAATTACCATACCGATCTGCAGCTTCGCATTTTACCAAAGAAAAGTCAGCTTTGATGCCATATTCCATCACGCAGCTTGTGTTATCAAATGTTCGAATTTCTTTACCCTCTGCCAATGGGGTGTCCACCGAAGTTGGTGTGTAAAAAGCCGGAATACCTGCACCTCCAGCTCTTATTCTTTCCGCTAAAGTGCCTTGAGGGACGAGTTCCAATTCGATTTCCCCTTTTAAATATAAATCAGGAAAAACAGTTGAATTTGCTGTTCTGGGAAAAGAGCAAATCATCTTTTTAACTCGTTTATGCTCGATAAGTGAAGCTAGTCCGACGTGACCACTTCCTGTATTATTACTTACAATCGTAAGATCTTTCGCACCCTGATCTATAAGCGCATGAATGAGCTCAATCGGACTACCAGCTTCGCCAAATCCGCTGATCATGATCACGGCTCCATCAAAGATATCAGCAAGCGCTTCACTTGTTGATTTTACAATTTTGTTTATCATCATCTATGGTGTTAATGATCACTATTCTTTCATTCTTCTTAATAAAGTTTCCTGCTTGTTGTTTTCTATTTGTATCAGCTCCTCCTCGTAGAAGTGCTTTTCTCCCTCGAAGGGGATGAGTTTTTCAATGGTATTCTCCTTTTCATCATATTTAGCTAAGAAGACCTTGTCCATCCATTCCATATTTCTAGATTCGTTGAACTTTAAGGCAAAGGCTTTTTGACCATTAAGCTCGACTGTACCCAAAATGGATGTTTTGCCGGCCGATGATGTCATGGTAATGTATCGGGATGGGCGATTAATTGATGGTAACGAACGGTAAACTTGGCTAAACACTTTATTTATTTCAGATAGAGGAACCGTGAAGTAGTGGTGCTCGCCGGTTGGTCGAGCGCAATAGATTGAATGAAAACCGATTGATAGCATGGCAAACACATTTCCAAGATCAATCCAGTTTTGAGCGGAGCGCTCAATGTCGACTATGCCGTTTTCATCGGCAAATAAACTGATGTGGTTCATCATTGGACTTTGACTTTTTACCACAGCTCCATATAAGCGAAGTCTGCGGATTGCAGCAATGCTTACAGGATTTAAAACTTCTCTCGGAGTCGAAAAGTGTGACATCCAAACGACTTGCACACCATGGTCTGTTAAACTTTTGAATAGCTCCAGAATTTTATTATAATCCGTGGTTAAAAACATTTCAGGCTGATAGCTTAGGGCCCTGGATCCAATTCGTAAGCTTTTAATATGAGTAAGCTCTGGATCTTCGATTAAAGGCAGTGTGTAATCTCTGAGTCGTTCATAGGGCATATAACCAGCATCACCACCGGTAAGTAACATATCGGTTACTTCTTTATGCTTTTTTAAATAATCATGTACGGGCTTAATATCAAGCTGCTCAAACATGTCTTCATCACCTCTTACTTGAGCATGTCGAAAACAGTAGGTACAGAAGGAAAAACAAGACTGTGTTGTTTGATCAAAAATAAGTTGACACTGTGGGTATTTATGCTGACTACCTTCCAGAATGACCAGTTCTCCATCTTCATTTTCGAACCAGGGCTTGTTTAATTGTTGTTTGCCATCGTGTGGATTCGTATTTTTTCGGATATAATCATTAATTAAAGATTGTCTGCTCTCTTTTGTTTTGGCCTTATTATAGGCTTTCACAGTATCAGGTTTTATCATTCCCGGTTGAGGAAAGACGAGTTGAAAAAGAGGATCATTTTCAAAATTTTGCCAGTTTATGGCGTTCAAAACAAATTTAGTTGCCAAAAAACGATAGATAAGAATGAAAAGCTCCCGTTCCTGAATAAATCCGATATCAATATCATGCTTATTGAGCACATTAATAATTTCTCTAAATCCATTTAATCCACTGTAATGATTTTTTGTCTTAAACATGAAATCTGACGATTCCATTATACTTGAGTGTTGTGGATAATTGAAATGTAAACGGTTTAATAAGCCTAATGGCAAGAGGTTTTCTTCTTTAATAATAGAAGATGCTTCAATAGTAAAGTGATGATTCTTTAATATACTTTTTAATGTAGTGACCATATTTACTTGTTTTTATTTCTGAAGTAATCGTTTCTTAGCTTTCAAAAGTTACAGCCAATTCTAGGCTATATGTTCGCCGATTGTCATTTTAGAATTAAATCTCATCAACAAAATCATTAGCCTTCTAGTTTGGTTGATCTGTATTCAATTTACAACAATATGCTAAAAACATCATCCTTTATTTGTCGATATTGATTGGCAGATGACTTAATTATATAAGATTAACGTAAGATTTTCAAGGTGGATTGATCTTGTTAGAGCATATTAAAAAAACTTGCAATATGAACATATGTTCATTATCTTTGTGTTAGATGAGAGTCTATGTTTATAATTGGCTGTGTTATTAAATTTATAAACTATGAAAGCTTTAGTAATTTTTAAGGTATTTATTCTTCTTCCATTGTTGCTATTTCTTGATTATGTCTTGATGGTTTTGATTGGTTGCTCAACCTGCTTGTTTGGATTGGGAGATGGTTTTTATTGTGGTCCTTATTGCATTTTAGGGAAGCTAATTTTAGGCTTGTCAGTGATTATTTTTTTACTGCTTCTTTTCCCGGATATCAAAAGGTTTTTCGAAGAGATGAAAAATTCCAGGAATACAAAAAATGGAATGAATTGTGCAAGTTGAAATACAATTAATTAAAATTCGATGATCATGCCACATTTAGATAATAAAGGTCCTGAATATTTAGGTTCTAAAATGGGTAGGAAACTGGGGAAGTGTGAAAAAAATGATGCCGATAGAAAAACAATAGGTGAGCTCGGAAAAGGGCTGGGAGAACGCAGGCATTCAGGAGGTGGAAAAGGGAGAGGTAAAAGGTTGAAATACAATTTTAAAATTTACAAGCTGTCTGATTGTGAGTGAAAAATCTTAAGTAAGCGGTGACCAAATTGATGATCAATTTGGTCATTCTTTTTTCTAAGAAGTTGATATGACACAAAGAAGATTTCATATTGCAAATTATCTTTTGATGACTAAATGCGATTCTTGTAAATGATTGGAGAAAATATGAATGACTAACACAAAATATGATTGAAAACTGGGAATGCGAGTTGTAGTTTTGTAACTTAAGATGGATACTTTAATTGAAAGTAAGCTCTATTTATCAATTGGTAAAAGAAGAAAATGGATCAATGGCACTGAAACCTCCCAATAAAAGCAAGCATATTTTCTCGGACATCAGGTATTTTGTAATGAATAAACCTGATAAAGCTACTTTAATTCAGTTTGATAGCGAATCTGAAAGAGAGGATTATACATATCGAATTTTACAACGGCTTGGCGTTGAAGTAAATTCATTTAAAATATTGAATATTCATAAAATAGGCATAAATGCACCTGCAAAATATATTTTTGAGGAATTACTCAAATGGGATGGAGATTCAAGTTGTTGGCCCAATCATATTGCAAAAGTTATCAATAGAAAAAACAGTCTCGAAAACTTGTCCATTTATTTATTTGGTTGGATAAATTTTCCTTCTTGGATTAAAAAGAGTCTGTTAGGACGAAGTTTTATCCCCTTGTTTAGCCTCAATGCCATTACTATAAAGAGGATTCCAGATCCCGTTGATACGGATAATGCTCGCTATTTGTTGTACAAGAGTAGAGGAGGATACCCTATTGGTGTTTTTTCAATGTATGTGCGATCTTCAATTCCGGATCAAAAAGAGAGGGAACAAAGCCAATTATTTTTGATGGTAGGATTTAACTTTTATGGAAAGGAAAAATGGTCCAATAGAAATTTAATCAATAGAATGTGGGAAGCCGTGCATGATAGGGTGACATTAAATGTGATGCATCGTTTTAAGCAGTTATGCGAATGGCGCTTTGAAAAAATCAGAAGCGGTCATTAAATATGAGTCGACTTATGGCTAATGTTCCGATGCTTAATTGAAAAAATGGAAACGATTTAGGATATATAGAGTAATGGATCGATTTTTCAGAATAGTATACATTTATTTGAAATGGTTGATGTCAACATCTATTTTGTTGATGGTCACTTATGTTGTTTTCTCGATAATATTCTCGTTCATTCCTATTAATCGAAATGTGGACTCAAAGAATGAAATTGATATCTACATAAAATCGAACGGTGTACATTTGGATATTGTATTGCCTTTAAAGAATGAGATTAAGGACTGGACAACTGATGTGTGGATCCATCCTGATATAATTCATACAATTAAGTTTGTCAGTTTTGGTTTTGGGGATAAAGAATTCTATATAAATACGCCTAAGTGGTCTGACCTATCAATCAAAACGACTTTTAATGCGATGTTTCTTACAAGCTCATCTGCAATTCATGTCGACTATTATAAGGAATTGAAGGCTAGTACCGCATGTAGGTCGATTTCGGTTAGTAGCGAACAGTTTCAGGAATTAGTTGATTTTATTGAAAACAGCTTTCAGAGAAGTGAGAATGGGGCTTTGGTTCAAATTCAAGGCTTACAATATCATGCCTATGATTGTTTTTATGAAGCCACCCCATCCTTTAATTTGTTTTTTACATGCAATACATGGACAAATAAGTGTCTAAAAAAAGCGGGATTAAAAGCTTGTTTATGGACACCTTACGATAAGGGAATACTTTATCAATATAGGCATTTGAAGTATGGTGAAAAATAGAATATCCACCCACAAAGCAGTAGATCAATAAAATGATTTTTAATGACCTTTTAGTTCCATACATTCTGATGTGTAGTTTTTTGTATGTATTTCAGGAGAAATTTATATTTTTTCCTCAGAATTTGTAAAGTAAGATAGATGATAATTAAAAGACTTGTGTGGATCAATTAATCAAAAGATTATGTAAGTTTAGATCATGCTTGCATTAATTAGCTTTTAAATTGGTTAAAAAAACAAAGTTAGCGAATCAGAACTATATCAGTCCCAGTTATATGAATACAACATCTTCACAAAACAAACTTCTTCTTGTTAGAAAGGCATCTGGTGAATTTGAACCTTTTGCTATTGAAAAATTGAAACAATCACTTCATAATGCTGGAGCTGAAAAAGAGACGGTTTCAATGATAATTAAGGATATAGAGGATTGGATATTTTCTGGAGTCACAACCAAGCAAATTTATTCACGTGCTTTTAAGATTTTGCGCCGTGAAAGGGCACATTCGGCCATGAGATATCGGTTGAAAGAGGCCATTTTCGCCTTAGGACCAACGGGTTACCCATTTGAGCAGTTCATTGGTCAGTTATTTGAAAAGCAAGGGTGTGATATTGAAGTAGGCGTCGTGCTTGATGGTTATTCTGTGACTCACGAAATGGATGTTATTGCCAATAAAGAGGGTGTTCAGAATTTGGTTGAGTGTAAATATCATAAAGACCAGGGGAAGCAAGTGAGTGTTCAAGTGCCCTTATATGTGCGTTCCCGGGTGAATGATATTGTTCGCAAGCGACAAAAAATGCCTGAATATCAAGATTTGGCTTTTAAGGGTTGGGTGGTGACCAATACACGTTTTACAGCTGATTCAATTCGTTATGCCAAATACAACGACTTGCATCTTTTAGCCTGGGATTATCCCCAAAATAAGGGTTTAAAGTTTCTCGTGGAAGATTTGAAATTATATCCCCTGACTATTTTGCACAAACTAACAAGAAAGGAAAAACAGGTTCTGATGAAACAAGGTATTGTGACTTGTGCTCAACTTTTGAACGATATGTCACATTTGGAAAAATTAAATCTGACTAAGAAAAAACAAATGGCATTGCATCAGGAACTTATGGATATTTGTATTTAAGTTGTATGATTAGATGTTTTTGACAAGCTCTTATCCAATGATACTTAAGAAAGAGTATCATTAATTTGATGGTATAAGATTAGGTTCTAATGGAATCCAAACCGTAAATTCAGAGCCTTTACCTAATTCTGACTCGACCTCGATATGCCCATGAAGCAGTTCGGTGTATTTTTTTGCTATTGATAAGCCGATACCAATCCCTCCAAATTTTCTGGATTGAGAATCATCTTCTTGTCTGAAGAGATTAAAAATAAGATCTTTGTTCTTTTGTGAAATACCAATGCCTGAGTCCTTTATTGAGAATTTGATGAAGGATTTGTTTTCTCTGTTTTCTACCAAGTATGCCACTATAATTTCACCCTTCGGTGTGAATTTTACAGCATTGTTGAGTAGGTTATAGAGTATTTGGTATAGTTTATCCTGATCAGTTAAAATCCATAGATCTTGATGACTTACTGACGGTTTAAAATTAATAGTTAGTTTTTGGAGTTTATCTTGATCATTTTCATTGCGGATTTTGTTCAATAAGTTTAAGCAAAACGCTTGCACTTGAAGTTTGGTTTGATTAATTCTGATATTTTGACCTTCTAGTTGTGTTATGCTTAGTATGTTGTCAACTATACTCAAAAGATTCCGACCACTTTGATTGATTAATTTTGAAAACTCAATAGTTTGTTCCTTGTTCCACTCATTGCTTATTAATTCAGAAAAACCTATAATAGCATTTAAGGGGGTACGTAATTCATGAGAAATAGCAGAAAGGAAGGCTGTTTTCAATTGATCCGACTCCTGTGCCTTTATTAGAGCCTTTTTTAGATCATCTTCTACCATTTTTCTCTGAACAGAAATACTAATTTGATGGGAAACAAATTCCAATATTTCAAGATCTTTTTGATCGTATGCATTCTCGTCCTGATAGTTTTGTACGGATATAACTCCAATCGCTTTATCCTTGAGAATTAGAGGAACGCCTAGCCAGACTTTAGAAGGCTTCCCGACAGAAATAACTTCCCCATTACTCTCAAGCTTGTCTAATATATTACTCGTTACTAATAATGAAGATTGTTTTTGTATGACATATTTAGTGAGACTCTTCCCAGCAGGGAAGGATGGTATGTCGACTTCCTGATCAATAGAATAAGGGACTGAGAAATAATCATTTTGTTCGTTGTACAGAGCGACGTAGAAATTACTGGTATCGATCAGATGCGTCAATTGCTTGTGGATTAAATCAATTAATTCAGGAAGATTATCTGTTGTATTTGATGCCTCAGAAATTTTGTAAATTACGTCTCTGAGTTTTTCATTGTGTTGCTGTTCGATAAAGGCAGATAACTGTTGGGCAATTGTTTCGAGTAATTCTTTTTCTTCCTCTATAAAAGGATCAGTATCTAATTTTTGATTGTAACAGATCTTAATTCGACCAATCAATTTCTTTCCATTGTATAAGGGACTTGTCAGTATCCAGTTACTTGATTGGAAATTTGCTGTTTTATACTCGGTTCCATAAAATAAAATAGAGCAGCTCGTTTTTTTTGGGTATTGAAATCCTTCAGGAATAATATCGACTACATCACTAAAGTTTGCATCCGGATTACTTTTGTGTTTTTCTAAAGCTTGAGTTAGTTGGTGTAGGCATTGTAATTCTTTAACTCTTTCGGTGATTACTCTGTTAGCTGCTTCATTTTCAGATTTGTCGATGCTGTATTCAATTACTTGAGAGACATTCCCTTCTTTATCGAAGATGGGATGGCAATGCACCTCGCAAGGATAATAATCTCCATTCTCATTAATATGGTTGTGCTCAACAACGAGTGATTTTCCGGTTTTTAATACTGTTTTAAGAGGGCATGGATGCTCATTCCCAGAACATGGGGTTTCTCTATTATGACTGATTTTGTAACATGTTGATTTCGTATCCTTATTAGCAATTGTTTTCAAAGAGTTTAAATGGGCTATGCTATAGTCATTTACATTAATGATATGAAAAGGGTAATTAAGTGTATTTATAAGCGTTGTTAGAAACTCATTTTGCTTTATTACCTGGATTTCAGTTCTTTTTTGCTCACTTATATCAATAGATGTACCTCTGTAGCCTAATAATTCTCCTGAGTGGCTGATGATTGGAACACCAGAGGTTTTAAACCAAACAGTTTCACCATTTTTATTAATTTTCTTATTTTCAAAGCCGTTAACCTTCTTTTTATCTTGGAAAGAAGAGAATATAATTTTTTTATAATCCTCCAAATTCAATTGTGGGTAGAAATCATAAAAATATTTTTCACCTATAAGCTCAGAGGGATGATAGCCTAGAATTTCATGTATCTTATTACTTGTGTAGGTATACTTACCCATTTGATCTACTTCCCAGATCCAAGCTGCTGAATTTTCGGCAATATGGCGAAATCGATTCTCACTTTTTCGAAGTTTATCCTCTAGGTGCATACGTTCAATTTCGGTTGAAATTCTAGAGGAAAAAACTTGAATAACATCCTTTACAAATTGTGGTGATTGTATGGTCTGTTTAAACATACAGACTATTAAACCAATGGCTTCATTTCCTGAATTGAAAAGTGGAACTCCCAAATAGGCTTTGATGCTGTTTTCGCTAAGGAAGTCATCCTGAGGGAATTGCTCAGCTACATTATGGGCGAACAAACAGGGACTTTTATCAACAACATTTTCGCAGGGGGTATTGGCAAGTTTATAAGTTATATTTTGAAGGATTTTTCCTCTTTGATAAAATGCTAACGTGTTGATTGTCTTGGCTTCATCTTTGTCAAGTTCCCCAATGAAAGCATAATCTGCACCGAGTGAATCAGCCAATTGAAGAACCATTTGTCTAAAATATTCCTCACCATATTCTGAGGCAGTATTTTCAAAAAGTAAACGCACTGTATCAGCTAATTTGGATGAATTCGTATTGATTAGGTCCGATTGAGTACGTACATTCATCTTATTTGGAATTTATAAAATGGTTGTTAAATAATTAGTAATATAATAAATAATTAGCATAAGAAATAATGTATATGTTAAAAAATGGGATTGTTATATTTCATTATGATGCTACATTATAATTTTTCAGTGAGGTAATATTGTGTATCATTTCATATTTCCTTGTTATATTTACTATAAGTGAAATACTTAGATTATTTATTCTTTATTAAAATATCTAGCATGAAGAAACGGATTGCAAGTCTTTTATTTGGCCTAATTTTAGGGATGAATTTATTTGCCGGAGAGCCTTATGAAATACAAATGATTGATATTGATCATGGTAATGGCTTTTGGCAAAATAGCTATGTTTTATATAATGTCAATACGCGTGATGCTCTAATTGTGGATCCGGGTAAAGTCGATCAGCAAATAGAGGATTTTATAAGTAAGAATCAGCTGAATGTTCAGGCTATTTTTAATACTCACGGTCATGGTGACCATGTGGGTGGGAATTCCCATTACAAGAATCTTTACAAGGTGTCCATATATGCTCACAGTAAGGAGGCTTATAAGTATCGGAATAAGATCGAGATTTCATTTTTTGAAGAGACTGACATTCCCAAAATTTCAGGCTTTGAGAGTTTGAAGGTTTACCATATCCCAGGACACACAATGGGGAGTATTGCTCTGCACATTGCAGATATTCTAATTACTGGAGATACATTGCAAAAAGAAGGTATAGGCAATACCCCTGGAAGTACCGATGAGGAGGACGAGATGTATACTCAAATGGAGCTAACTAGCATTAAAACGAAGTTGATGATACTACCAGATAATACCTTGATTTATCCTGGTCATGGCTATGAGTCGAGTATAGGACATGAAAGAGAGAATAATGGATGGTTGCAATAGTTTGAACTTGAATTAGTTTGTTTAAATCAGTTGAACTTCTAAATGATTATTATCTTAGAAGGGATTAATCAACTTATTTGTTTTTCAGACTAAAATCTAATCTATGATGAAAACCGGTCCCCAGTTTACGGTTCTCTCTTAATTAACTAACGACATTGATGGAACAAGCAAAGCACAAAATAGGGAGCCGTCTTTCCCAAAAACTCACCCTCCTTATTCTGTTTATTATTCTGATAGGAATAGCTGGTCTAATAAGTATTAGGGTATTAAATAGGACCTCAGAAAAAATTGTTTTTGAATATATCGAATTGGATGCTGTTCATGATCTTCGTGATTCCTTCAATAAAACCATTACGCCTGCTTACACCTATATGCTGTTTCACAAAGAATCCGATTTAGAAGATTTTAATAATAAGTTGGATTCTGCAAGAAACACGTTAATTTATTGCAATAAGCTATTGTCAAGTTCTCATAATAAAGCCTTGTTTTCTGGATTTGATAACTATCTGGATCGTTTTGAACACATCATCACCAAATCTCATATTATTGGTGTTAACACATCAACCCATCAGGAATTAGTAGAACAGATTAATTTAATGCTAGTACAGGTAGACAAAGAAATTGAATCCTTATTAAATGAAACGAAGCATGAAATTGATGAGTATATTGAAATAAATTCCACTGCTGCAGTTCATTGTACAATCACGATTCTCTTTCTTTTAGTTCTGATTACTATTGTAGGATATGTATCCGTTGCTAAGTTTATTAAACGAATCACACGTCCTTTAAATGAACTTGTGCAAGGTACAAAGAGAATTTCCAAAGGCGACTTGTCTGTCAATACTTATATGAAAACAAACGATGAACTTGAAATACTGGGAGAGTCGTTTAATCTAATGGTGGATGATTTAAAAAAAACCACGGTCTCCAAAAATTATCTTAATAATATTCTGAAAAGTATGTCAGAATCTATTATTGTAACTGATATTAAAGGTCATATAAACTTAAGTAATACTGCTAGTAGAAATTTATTACTCTACACAAAAGAGGATCTTATAGGAAAACATATCAACCAAATATTAATCGGAAAAGATAATAAACTAAGAGATTCCAATGTTGGTTGTCTTTGTGAAAAAGACTGTGACTGCAATGAAGAGAGAGTGTATGTGGCCAGTAATGAGGATCGAATTCCAGTATTGTTTTCTTGCTCAACCCTAAAAAATAAAAATGGAGAATTGGTCGGAGTGGTGTATGTTGCCCGGGATATACGAGAGCAAAAGGAGATGACTAATCAAATTGAAAGAATCCGAAAAAAGCATTTAATTGATATTAATGAAGCTCAGGAAAAAGAACGATTACGCATTGCTCGAGATATACATGATGGCTTGGGGGTAATTCTTACAGGAATATCCTATTATCTTGATAATAACTTTCCAACAGATTTAAAGAAAAATGGCGAATTGAATCAACATATTAATACAATTCAAGATAAAATAGATGAGGCCATAAATGAGTCGAAAAGTATTGCTCACGATTTAGTGCCCATTTTATTAAAAGATTTTGGACTTGCAGTTGCAATCGAAAATCTGACAGATGAATTAAATAAGCAATATACTGGACTTTTTAAATTCACAAAATTTAATGTAAATAGCAGATTGGATGAGAAAATAGAAAACGTACTCTATCGAATCGTACAGGAAACGACTAATAACATATTAAAACATGCACATGCAAGTGAGACTCATATTCAATTAATTAAAAATGAAGGCTTTGTTTCGCTAATAATTGTTGATGATGGTGTCGGTTTTGATTATGAGGCAAAAATAATGGAGACGACTAATCGAGGCATTGGCTTGATTAGTATGAAGGAACGAATTGCCGCTTTTGATGGTTTATTTTCATTGAGTTCAGAAAAAGGAAGTGGAACTGAAGTATTAATTGAAATCCCCTTAAACTAGTTTGATATGCAAACAATTTTATTAGTTGACGATCATGAGATTATTATTGATGGTATTAAGGCCATGTTAGTTAAAGAAAAGGATATTAAGATAGTGGGTGAGGCAAATAATGGGATAGAAGCCATTGAAAAAGTACAGAGTCTTAAGCCGGATATTGTGTTAATGGATATCTCCATGCCAGAGCTTAATGGAATAGAAGCCACCAAGTCAATAAAAAAAGAATATCAGGATACTAAAATTTTAATGCTTACTCAACATGAGTCGAAGGAATATGTTCTACAAGTGATGAAAGCGGGAGCTGACGGTTATTTATTGAAGAATTCTAAGAAAGAAGAGTTGTTGACTGCTATAAATGCCGTTAAATCAGGGAAAAAACATCTGGGAAACAGAATCTCAGCACTTATGCTCGATGAGATGCTTGATAATTCTGTGAAAGATATAGAAGATGAAAAGCCCGAACAGAATTTGACCAAAAGAGAAATTGAAATCATTAAATTGCTTGCCAATGACCTCTCAAATCATCAGGTTTCGGATGAATTAAATATTAGTCTAAGAACCGTTGAGACACATAGAAGAAATTTAATGCAAAAGTTGAATCTTAAATCAGCAGTTGCATTGGTACGTTTTGCAATCAAGCATAATATGATTGATTTGTAGCGAACTACGTAGTTTGTGGTATACGAATTACGTAAAACTTGCGATTGTACATAAATAACAGAAGCCCTAAGTTTATATCATCGAAATAAACCTAAACCCTGCTGTTATGAAATCTAGAAATTATATTTCCTATATGATCGCTTGTATGTTTGTCTTTGGACTTGGCTTTACAAGTTGTAGCGACGACGATGATGATATTGATATTAATCCAATACCAGATCCCAGTGAACTATCTTATGTAGGATCTGAATCATGTAAAACATGTCACTCCGATCATTTTGCTGATTGGAAAGACTCAGGTCATCCTTACAAATTTTCTGTTACTCCTGGTAGCCTAGGTCCCGTTTATCCTGATGAAGCTGATAATTTTCAGTCTGCCTGGTTAACTAATTTAACTGATGGTAATGTAACATGGGATAATATTGCAGGTGTAGTTGGTGGATATGGTTGGAAAGTTAGATTCGTTGGTGTTGACGGTGAAATTATTGGAACTAAAGACAGCCAATTTAGTCCTGGTATGGGACACAATCAATTTAATTTTTTTGGTGGCGAAGACCATGGTTGGTCAAACTATCACCCAGTTGATAAGAAGACATATAACTATAGTTGTTTTAAATGTCATACTACAGGTGGAACCACAGAAGGAACCTGGCTTGCTGGTGTTGAAGGCCTAGGAAACTTTACTGAAAGTGGTATTGGTTGTGAGTCGTGTCACGGACCAGGAAGCGCGCATATCGAAGGACCAACTAAATTAAATATCGACAAGGTATACGAATTTGCTCACATTGGAATTGATGGATTAGAAATTGATGGTGTTGTTCAAAAGCCTGACCCTGCTGGTAATGATGTTAACTTCTTATGCGGTACATGCCATAACAGAGATTACAAGAGTCCTATTAATGCAAGTGGTGGATTTATTAAGCACCATGAGCAGTGGGATGAGCTTACAACAACTAAGCATATCGATGGTGGAATGAGTTGTACTACTTGTCACGACCCTCATAAACGTGTTATTTGGAATGGTGATGGTATTAGAAAAACATGTACATCCTGTCATAGCACTCAAACAGAAACTACTAATCATAGTGCTTTAGCTAACTGTATTGACTGTCATATGCCACTTGCTGCTAAATCTGGTGCAAAAACAGGTGATAGTGGATACGAAGGTGATGTTCGTTCGCACTTAATGAAAATTACAGTTAAGGATGAGTCTATGTTTACTGAAGATGGTAAATGGGTTCGTGATGATGAAACCAGACCCGCTTCACTAGCTCTTGAGTATTCATGTCTTGGATGTCATAATAGAAAGATACCTGATCATATTCCTAACATAACTTTAGAGAAAGCTTTAAGTGCAGCAAAAGATATGCATAAGTAAACAAAACTTAAGATAGTCAATTACTATATTGATATATTTGCATAATAAAGAAATAAGGAGGGAGCTATCCCTCTTTTTTTTATAACAAAAAAACAATCTCCATGAAGATTCTGAATCAATTAATCTCTCTTAAATATTTTAGCTTACTTATTAAGACTTTGGTTCTTTTTGTTTTGTTTTCACTGATGTATATTGGTTTTTCTGCTCATGCGACCGAAGCTGGTTTTTTAAAGCAACTCAGAAATTTCAATTTAGCAAACCTGATTGTTTGGTCGTATTGGTGGCCATTTTTGGTGGTGTCTTCCATCTTTTTCGGAAGGATTTGGTGTCTGATCTGTCCTGTAGAAATGATTACTTCATTTGCCTCACGAATCGGATTAAAAAATGAAAGACCAGCATGGTTAAAGTCAGGCTGGATGATCACTATATTTTATATTTTAATTCTGTTTGTAGGAATTAATGGCTTTGCGATTCATCGTAGTCCCATGTATATGGCTATTTATCTATTGGTAATTGTAGGGCTTTCTATTTTGATCGGTTTAACTTATAAGAAGAATACTTTCTGTAAATATGTATGTCCTATAGGGATTCTTTTAGGCTTGTATTCTCGTTTTTCATTTTTGGGATGGCGAGTAAAAGCTATTGCTAGTTGTGCATCCTGTAAAGATAAATCATGTGTTAGTAAAACAGATTTGTATAGAGTTAGTGAGAAGAGTTGTGGTGTTGATTTATTTCCGAATAATATTACTGATAACTCGGAATGTATTTTGTGTGGAGGTTGCCGTAAAGTTTGTGATAAGAACAATTCTGAGAGTTTATCGACACGTCCAAATCCAGGTTTTGTAAAACTGAAGCTTAAGGAAAGTTTGTTTTCAAAATTAGAATTGACAGTGGCTGAACTGGCTTTTACCATGATTATTTCTGGTTTTGTGATTTACGAAATATTAAGTGAGTGGTCGGTAACTAAATCTATTTTAATGTTCACGCCAAATGCTTTAAAAAACAGCTTAGCTATTTCAAATCATTTTGTAGCTGGCTTTTTAAAGTCTTTAGTCTTGTTTGTTGTGTTTCCTTTTATCATTTGGACTATTCCTTACCTTATCAGTAAACTATTCAGAGAGAAAATATCATTTCTTCAGTATTTAAAATCATTTGCTGCCGGATTTATACCCATTATGGCAGCCGCACATTTGTGTAAGGCTTTGTTGAAAATGACTTCTCGAATCCCTTATTTTGAACATGTGTTTTCGAATATGGATGGTTTACAAAACACGCAATTCTTCCTTAAGGGACAAATTAGTATGTTTACATTAGGGCAACAGCCTCAATTAATTATATCGGTTCTTTTAATTTTATTAATTGGCTTAGGCATATTTGTGAGCAGTATTACAATTAAGAAACTCAACAGAACTTTAAATATTGAAAACAAAGCTGTCATGTATCTGATTCCTATTGTTTATGGCTTAATCTTTTTAGCTACGATTCTTCAATGGAGATTTTAATAAAAGGATATTATGAATATAACTAACTGGTGCTTTTGTATCTATTGGAAATAAATTAAAGTGGTTTAGGAATTATCCTTTTTTTCAGATTCTTAATGCTAGTTTACACATCTAAACTAAAGAATTTGATCAAGTAAAATATAAAATCATGAAAAGCTGTTCTGAAAAGGACAGCTTTTATTGTTTGCTCTAAGTACGAATAAACCTATATTTGCGCCACGAATATGAAAATGGTGAAGTAATGATTGATACATTAGAACAAGGTTTTTTTGGCATAGGCATACAGAATGGGAAAACACCTGAGAATTTAGGTGTACTTTGGCGTTCGGCTCAGAATATGGGTGCCAGCTTTATATTTACAGTGGGAAAACGCTATGCCAAGCAGGCTTGTGATACCCATAAGGCCGTAGGAGCCATGCCTTATTTTCATTACGAAAATTTCGAGGATTTTTATCAGCATCTTCCCAAAGGTGCTGTCTTAGTTGGCGTTGAGCTGGATGAAAAGGCAGTTGCTTTGGAAGAATTTAAGCACCCTCGTCGTTGTGTCTACTTATTGGGAGCAGAGGACAATGGTTTAACGAAGAATGCTATCGATAAATCTCATCATTTAGTAAAGTTTGATACACGTTTGAGTGTTAATGTATCAGTTGCCGGTAGCATCATCATGTACGATAGAAATCTGAAGCTGAAGTTCGGAAGCCTATAGATGAAATTATAGAGCAAATTCTTTGGCTTTATACGCTTCGACCTTCTCTAATAGGTGATGACGAAGCGGGTCCAGTTCTAATTTTTTCTTGTGAAGAAAAGAAAAGCGGAATGGGGCATGTTTTTCAATGTTTTGAACAAAGTTATCACTAAAATCGGCTTGATTCTGATAGACCGAAGCCAAAAGAAGGAAACTAAAACTACGCTGGATAAGGCCTTTAAAAGAAAGCTCATTAGGGTACCATTTCTCAATATTCTGATAGAATGATTTTCCCATATAATAAGTTTTACAAAGCAATTGATCTAACTTGGTTTGTGATAGATTCTTAGAAAAATAGGTCATAATACCTTCATCGTAATCGTCACGAGCATCTTGCAAGTCATCTAGAATTTGAAGGTAAGCCCCATATTCGTAGAGAAAATGGTATTGTTTTTCGTCCAGATGACCCATAACCAAAAAGCCATCAGCAATAACAGAGGTGGCCCCCTTTTCTATACAAATTTGGAAACGCTCATCTTCTGAAAGGTCTGTTTTTGTACTGACCAGTTTTAAGCTTTGTGTTTGTGCGTGGTGAATGGCTAAGAGACTCTCGTATAAGTCAGGATGTGTCTCTCGTTCAAACTCACCTTCTATCATTGTAACTAAGTCGAAAATTCGACTTTCTATTTGAGACTTAGCGTCAACAGGTTTGCCATCTAATCGATGCGCAAAGCGATCGCAGAACTCCAACTTCTCAGCCTTACTAATTGTTGGGGTATCAATCAGGTTATCTGTGTAGGGATAGAGTAGACTATATGCCAGAAGTGAAGGTGTAACCTTGATTTCTTTTCCAAAGAAGGATTGTAAACCCATCATGACCCATACATTACGTAGGGCCTGGAAAATTTCCTGTTGGCTTAGTTCTGAATCAAATTCCCAGGCTTTTCGAATAAAGTCCTTAGTGGCATTAAGCATTTCATTTGAAAAGATCATCGTCAGTTGCTCATGAGGATAAGCTAAATTCTCTTCAAAAAAGGCTTTAGATCGATTCAGTATCTTTGTTTTATTGGGATTCTTAACTTTAAACTCCTTTTTAATAAGCCGTAAAAAATGGTTGAACTTGATTTCCCAGATTCGCTTTTCGAGATAAGAGAACTGTCTTTTAGACTCAGGAAAATGGTCAGGACAATTCATCCACTGGGCCGTGTATTCGTTTTGTATTCTGTTGCGTAAGTCTGAATGAAAGGTCATGAACTGTTCTTTGATTTTGAGATTTGACTTATAACAAATAGAATAAAAAATGATGAAACATAAAAGTAAAATCGTTTTATACGGATATATACAAGACAAAGTCTAGTTTTGTATTGTTTTATCTCATTATCTTTTTTTAATGATCTCCCCAATATTTAAAGAAGTTAGTCGCTTATATCATGCTACATACTTCAATAGGGATTGAAAAATGAAAAGTAGATCCCTTTCCTATTTCAGATTCCATCCATAACTCACCACCCAATAATTCTACAATTTCTTTAGATATTGATAGCCCCAAACCATTACCTTCATAAAGTCTTGTGCTATGATTTTCTAATTGTCTAAATCGATCAAAAATTATTTTTTGATGTGTTTCTGAAATCCCAATTCCGGTATCTTTTATTGAGATCAACACATGTTTTGGATGGCATTCGGCACGAAGTGTAATTTCACCCTTATTAGTAAACTTAATGGCATTCTTAATCAAATTGTCTATAACCTGACGGATTCTTTTATGATCACTTTTAATTTGACAGGTAACACAAGACGTATTTGAAATTTTAATTTCCAATCCCTTGTCAGCAATTTCAGGCTTATAAAATTGAAGTATCTCATTAAACAGATCTTGAACTACAAACTCAGTCTGTTTAATACTTAATTGTCCTGCTTCAATCTGAGCAATGTTTACAAGATCGTCTATGATCATCGTGAGTTGATCTCCTGATTCTTGTATGACATTCCCATATTCATTTCTAAGTTCTTCCGACGTATCCTCATTCATCATCAGATTCGAAAATCCCAGTATTCCATTTAAGGGTGTTCTGATTTCATGACTTAAATTGGCCAGAAAAGCTGTTTTTAAGCGATCACTTTCCTCGGCCTTTAATTTGGATTTTCTGAGTTCCAACTCCATCATTTTTCGATCAGTAATATCTTTACCAATTTTTATATAATTGATTGGAGCCCCTTTATCATCAGTGATGGAAGCTATATTTGCAAACTCCCAATAAAAGCTCCCATCTTTTTTTCTATTATAGAATTCACCTTCCCATTTCTTTCCGCCAATTATTGTGTTCCACAGATCGATATAAATATCTTTCGATAGTTTTCCCGACTTTAATATTCGTGGGTTTTTATTGATTAATTCGTCAGCAGAATAGCCTGTCAATTCACAGTTTCTTGGATTTGAATATTCTATATTGCCATTCAAATCTGTAATAACAATGGATACCGGACTTTGTTCAACAGCTTTCGAAAGTTTTAGAACCTCTTTAAAGGCATTTTTTTTATCGGTGATATCATGTACAACTGAATGTAAAACATCCTTCCCTTTCACTTCAATCTTTCCGGTATAAGCTTCTATATCTCTAATTTCTCCGGATGCAAGGCGATACTTTAACTCGTAATAATTTTTTTCATTATCAACAGCCAGTTTGAGTTGTTTTTTTAATTCTTCCTTGCTTGACTGACTAATTTGTCCAATATCCATTTTTAAAAACTCATTCTTCGAATAGCCAGTATAGTTTAAGACGGCTTTATTAGCGTCAAGAATCGTTCCTGTTTCAGGATCAATCAAGACCATTGACGAACTGCTGTTTTCAAAAATGGCTTTGTGTCTTTTCTCACTTGCTTCTAACTCCTGTTTGGCTTGAATACTTTCAGTAATGTCGTAACAAGTAAAAGCAATAAGTCCATTGTCGATGGGGAAAATATTAGTTGAATAATATTTTGATGAGTATGGATAATATTTCTCAAATCGTTTTCCTTTGTTATAGGTAAAAACTCCTTTAAAATGCTCCAAAAATTCATCGTGCGTATCTGGAAAACATTCAGAATGTCTTTTACCAATTAGATCTTCACAACTTTCATCTATAATTATTTCATTGATAGGATTCATATCAATGTATCTGAGATCTTCTATTTCGCCTTTAATATTGAAGATAGGTTCAAAAATTACAATACCTGCTTCAATTGAATTGTAAAAAGATTTATAGCGGAATTCACTTTCTTCAATTTTTTCTTTTAATTCGACCTGATTTGAAATGTCGAAAAAGTTGACACAAAAGGAACCATCTTCTATCGGAAATGCATTCACTGAAAAATGTTTTTTTAAGGGGGTATCGTACAGCTCAAGATTAATCGTTTCCCCTTCCTTCACAACGGGTTCGAAAGATTTAAGCCAAGCTGAGTCCGTTTTAGGGAAAATCGTCATCAGGTTATTTCCCAAAACGCTTTCTTTTGTCATGCCTATTAACTTTTCATTCGCGGGATTCATATCAAGGTAAGTAAGATCAATAAGCTTACCATCGGAATCAAGAGTCGGAGAAAACAGGACCACTGCTAAATTCAGTTTGGAAAAAAGAGTGGTGTATTTAGTTTCACTTTGATGAAGTTTTTGATTTAATTGTTCAGTATTCTTGCTAAGATTTTTATTTAGGTCTTGTTCCTTTTTTAACTCTTGACTTACTTCCTGGTACGATTCTTTTGTTTGATCAATAATCCGCATCTGTTCCAGAGCTTTTTCCTCCAGAATTAAACTTTTATTTTCAAAGGTTATGAAGCTTGCAATATCTAATTCTATGATTTCCTTTATTTGCATGAGTAGCTCTTCAACTTCTTTCGAAAAGGCATTTTCTTTTTTGTCTAAAACACAGATCGTTCCAAAAACATCTCCGCCTGGCAGATAGATAGGGAAGCCCAGGTAAGCAATCATGCCCAGTTTGATATCTGGATTAGAGTCCCAGTCAGGATCCATAAGCGCATTAGGTACAACTAATTTTTCACCCGTATTGATGACAGTAGTACAATACAGCCCATGTATTTCTTCACGTTCTCCAAGATTGTATGGATTCTCGGCATTATTACTCTTAGCAAAGACTTCCATCCACTCTCCATCAAGTGTCATAATGAGCGTTGATGGTAGGTTAAATGTTTTGTTTAGCAAATCAATTAACTTTTGCCATTTAGATACAGTTGTGTCAGGGAAATTATATTTTGAATTTGAAATTTGTCTTTTCATAAGCTTAGGGGGAAGGTTGTAATCGTAATAAACATACCCATTTAATTCTATACTTTAGATGCTGAATAATTGTGAAATATGGGAGTGTAGAAGTTTGGCTGCGATATTTGTTGATTACTAGGGTGTTAATTTATTTTTAATGAATTTAAATATTGAAAACTCATAAATTTCTTTTGAAATTCACAGGGTTTTATAGGTGCTTTTTACGCTTGTAAATTATACTCGATTGATATTTTCAGTAGAATTAACATCTTATTAACCCTTGATTTATGTATCTTAGTTTATATTTGTAAAAAGAAGCTACATACCATGTTGAAAAAGATCAGTCATATCATTTTAGCCCTGCTCGTTTTGGTGACCACCATGGGGATGACTGTATCTGCACATTATTGTGGTGGTGAACTGAAATCTGTTCAGCTAGTGACCGCATCAGATTCTTGTTGTGGTGATTCTTGTGGATCCTGTCACAATGAAATTATTAAGGTGGAAGTTGAGGATGATTTTACGATCCAAATGATAAATTTCGATTTCACCCAAGATTTTTCTTTTCTACCGGCGTTCATTCAACTTCTTCTAATTCCTGATTTTACAGAAGAGATTGTGCAGGTTGAATACCATAAGCCTCCACCGCTAAAAATCCAAACTATCCTTTCCGATTTGCAAGTCTACCGTTTATGATTTAAACATTATAATAGTGTGAATGAATGCGTTCTGTTGCATTTTTTTTGCATAAATTACAATGTGTAGTAAATCATAAAAAGACAAATATGCTGAATAAATTTATCCGTTTTTTCCTTGAGAATAAACTGGTCACTTTCCTGGTACTTACTATTTTCATTTCATGGGGTGTAATCAATTCTCCTTTTGGATGGGATACAGGTATTTTACCAAAAGATCCGGTTCCCGTTGATGCTATTCCTGATATTGGAGAGAATCAACAAATTGTATATACTGAATGGCCAGGTCGTTCACCCCAAGATATCGAGGATCAGATATCTTACCCATTAACAACTTCACTTCTGGGAATACCTGGTGTGAAAACCATTAGAAGTAATTCCATTTTTGGCTTATCAAGTATCTATATCATATTTGATGAAGAAGTTGAATTCTATTGGAGTCGAACACGAATTTTAGAGAAACTAAACTCGCTTCAGTCAGGTACTTTGCCAGATGATGTTTCACCAGCTTTAGGTCCTGATGCCACGGCTTTGGGGCAAATTTACTGGTATACTCTTGAAGGTCGAGATAAAGAAGGTAATCCTGCAGGCGGTTGGGATCCTCATGAGTTGCGAAGTCTTCAGGACTTTCAAATTCGTTATGCTTTAACATCTGCCAAAGGCGTTGCAGAAGTCGCTTCAATAGGCGGTTTTGTCAAGGAATATCAAATTGATATAGATCCACATGCCATGAGAGCGCATGGGGTGAATGTGGCACAAATAATGGCTGCTGTAAAAAACAGTAACCTTGATGTAGGTGCTCGTACGCTAGAATTCAATCGTGTTGAGTATCTGGTGAGAGCCTTGGGCTATATTAAAAATCTCGAAGATCTTGAAAAGTCGGTTGTTACCGTTCGTAATAATGTGCCCATACGATTGAAAGATGTGGCGAAGATCAATTTTGGTCCGGCAACGCGTCGTGGTGGTTTGGATAAGGGCGGAGCAGAGGCTGTTGGTGGTGTTGTGGTAGCTCGTTATGGAACCAATCCCTTAGAGGCGATAGATAATTTAAAGGCAAAAATTGCTGAGATAACTCCAGGTTTACCATCCAAAATATTAGAAGACGGAACGGTTTCGAAAGTAACTATTGTCCCTTTTTACGATCGTACAGGTCTAATTAAAGAAACACTGGGAACCCTTGAAGAAGCAATATCCTTAGAAGTTTTGATTAGTATTCTAATTGTAATTGTTTTGGTTATGAATCTGCGAGCTTCATTTCTTATATCTTCTTTATTGCCGCTTGGGGTTTTAATTACTTTCATTACCATGCGTCAATTTGGTGTAGATGCCAATATTGTAGCCCTTTCGGGTATTGCCATTGCCATTGGTGTGATGGTGGATGTGGGCATTGTGTTCACGGAGAATATCATCAGGCATATTGATATGCCACAAAATATAGGAGCTAAGGGCAAGCAATTGCTGAATGTGGTGTACGAAGGAACTGTTGAGGTTGCAGGTGCTGTGATTACTGCTCTTACGACGACCATTGTCAGTTTTCTGCCTGTATTTGCCATGGAGGCTGCCGAAGGGAAACTCTTCAGACCGCTTGCATTTACAAAGACTTTTACCATGCTGGCAGCCCTTTTGATTGGACTAATTATTATTCCAACCCTGGCTCACCTAATTTTCTCAATTCGATTAGATAAAAATAAGTTTAAGAAAATATGGAGCATCTTTTTGATCGCTGCAGGTCTGCTTATTTCCGTTTTTTCAGGTTATTATATTGCCATTGTGATTTCGGCCTATGGATTAAACAGCTTAATGGCTGATAGATGGACTGAAAGCAAGAAATACCTGGTAAATGTTATCAATATTGCCATCACAATCGTCGTGATTGTGTTCTTCCTGACAAAGGCATGGATGCCAATGGGTGCGCAGTACAGCATGTTTGCCAATTTCATGTTCGTTATCCTAATCGTTGCATTGATTTTAGGATTGATGTCAAGTTTTGTGTATTTCTATTCAAGAATCTTGACCTGGTGTTTAGAAAACAAATGGAAGTTTTTGAGTCTGCCAATCTTGATTGTTTTATTTGGAATTACCAGCTGGCAGGGCTTCGATAAGCTATTTGGTTTTGCACCCAATTTTGTAAAAGAAACAGCTCTTTATCAGAACTTGGATGAAAAATTACCAGGTATTGGAAAAGAATTTATGCCTTCTTTAGATGAGGGGTCTTTCTTACTGATGCCTACAACCATGCCACACTCGGGTATTGCTGAAAATCTGGAGGTGATTCGTATACTTGATAAAAAATTAAATAACATACCAGAAGTTGAGTCTGTAGTTGGTAAATGGGGACGTGTTAATTCAGCACTCGATCCAGCACCAACCTCCATGTACGAGAATGTGATTAATTACAAGTCAGAATACATTCTAAACGAAGATGGGCATAAGATGCGCTTTAAAGTAGATAGAGATGAAGCTTTTATTTTAAAAGACGGATCGGTTTACAATCCCAAGGAAGAAGGATTTCGTTTGGTGGCTAAGGAAAACTTGGTTATTGATAAAAACGGAGAATATTTTCGTCAGTGGAGAGATGAAATCAAATCACCCAATGACATTTGGGATGAGATTATCAGCAATGCAACCATACCAGGTCTGACTTCAGCTCCAAAGCTGCAGCCTATTCAAACTCGATTGGTGATGCTCCAAACAGGGATGCGTGCGCCAATGGGAATTAAGGTTTTTGGACCTGATTTGGAAAGTATTGAAAAGGTAGGCTTTGAATTGGAGAAACAACTTAAGCATGTAGAAGGTGTCAATGGCATGTCTGTTTTTGCAGATAGAGTTGTAGGTAAGCCTTATCTTGAAATGGAGATTGATCGTGATGCCATTGCTCGTTATGGTTTATCCATAAAAAATCTACAAGCCGTTATCAGTTCTGCCATTGGAGGGATGAAGTTGACGTCTACAGTTGAAGGACGTGAGCGTTTCCCTGTAAGATTGAGATATGCACGTGAATATCGAGATAATCCTGAAGCTTTAAAGAAGATTCTGATTCCTACACCTACAGGTGTTCAAATTCCTTTAGGCGATTTAGTAATATTCCATTATGTGCGCGGACCTCAAATGATCAAATCGGAGAATACTTTCCTTGTAGGTTATGTGATTTTCGACAAAAAAGAAGGATTTGCTGAGATCGATGTGGTAGAGAATGCGCAGGAATATTTGGATGAAAAACTTGAATCAGGTGAATTTGTATTACCAGCAGGTGTCTCTTATGTGTTTACGGGTAATTATGAGAATCAGATTAGAGCTACTAAGCGTTTAATGATTGTAGTTCCGGTATCACTCATGATTATTTTCTTGATTTTATATTTTCAATTCCGATCGGTTATTTCTACCTCATTGATCTTTACAGGAATTGTTGTAGCTCTTTCAGGAGGATTCATCATGCTTTGGCTTTATGGCCAGACCTGGTTCTTAGATTTTTCTCTGGCAGGTATGAACTTTAGGGACTTATTCCAGGTACAAACCATTAATTTGAGTGTTGCCGTTTGGGTTGGTTTTATCGCCCTCTTTGGTGTGGCAACCGACGATGGGGTCTTGATCAGTACTTATATCAAGCAATTGCAGGATAAGAAACCTGCTAAATCTGTAACTGAAGTTAGAGAATTGATTATCGAAGCAGGTTCAAAAAGAGTTCGTCCAGCTATTATGACAACGGCTACAACCATCATCGCACTTTTACCTGTACTTACTTCAACAGGAAAAGGCTCCGATATCATGATTCCGATGGCAATTCCATTATTTGGAGGTATGACCATTGAGGTTTTAACCATGTTGGTGGTACCTGTTCTTTATAGCATGTGGCAGGAAAGAAGATTAAAGACGATGGATAGAAATAAGTTTAACCGCAATGAACGCTAAGTTTTCGCGAAGTTCGCAAAGTTACTTTTTATGATTATGTTTTTGCGCTCTTTGCGATTTTTCTCTGAGACCTTTGCGGTTGTAAATTATATAATAGATTTAGTAATGAAAAAGAAACTCACTTTATATCGAAAGTTGATACCATATATATATAAATATTTCTTCATTTCTCTACTTATTTCTTGTTCTTTCAATGTAAACGGACAAGAAATAGAATTAGGGCAGAAGAACCTAAGACAATATTTGCAGATATCAGCAGAAAACAATCCTGGACTTAAAGCTAAGTTCAACGATTATTTGGCAGCATTGGAACGTGCACCTCAGGTAAAGGCCTTGCCTGATCCGCAAGTGGCATTTGCTTATTTCATAAAGCCGATCGAAACAAGAATGGGACCTCAGGAATTCAAATTTTCTGCTTCTCAGATGTTTCCCTGGTTTGGAACTTTAAAGGCAAAAGAAAACAGTGCCATTCAATCTGCTAAGGCTAAATATGAAGCTTTTGAAGAGGCAAAGGCTAAGCTTTTTCATGAGGTTCGAAGCACTTATTACAACCTTTACTTTAATAAGAAAGCCATTGCCATTAGTCTCGAAAACATAGATATCCTTCAATCTTTTAGAAAGATGTCTGAGATTAAGTTAGAGGCAGGACTGGTATCTGCACTCGATGGTTATCGCATTGAAATTGAGATGGGGGATCTTGAGAATCAGCTTGCTTTGCTTAAGGATAAGCAGTTTGTTCTGGAGGTGATGTTTCATAATTTATTGAATACAGAAAGTAAAAAAGAGATCTGGATTCCAGAAAAATTATGGCACACTGATTTGGTATTAAGCAAAGAGGCCATACTCGATTCTATCCAAAGCAATAATCACCAACTTTTAAGCTTAAGTTTTCAACAAGAAGCTTTAAGTTTCAAAAAAGAGGTGGCCAGGAAGGCTGGAAAACCTAATATCAATATTGGTTTTGATTATGTCCTAACTGGCAAGGGTGATATGAATTTGGCTGGAACTGATGCCTTTGTTTTTCCTAAAATTGGCTTGACTATTCCGCTTTATCGAAATAAGTACAAAGCTATGATCAAGGAGGTTGTTTATATGGAAACAGCCAAAGAGCTTGAACAACTTAATAAGAGTAATATGCTTGAGAACCTTTTTGAAAAGGGATGGAAAGATTACCGGGATGGTGAAAGACGTATCCATCTTTTTCACTCACAACTCGAGTTGGCCAGAAAAGCTTTACATTTATTAGAAACGAATTATGCGACTGGGAATAAGAATTTCGAGGAAATCCTAAGAATGGAACGCAAAGTTTTGAAATATAATCTGCAACTGGAAAAAGCTAAAGCAGATAAGCAAGCAGCTATTTCGTTTATCTCCTACCTAATGGGAAATTGATGTGGTGATTAGGAGATGTGATGATATGAGGATGAGGGATTTATTCATTAATTTAATGATTTGATTATCTCTAAATAAATACTTGACCATCATGATTCCTAGGAATGAAATAGTAGAAATTAGTTTTGAATTTGCCTTGCTTATTATTGAAATGAGTGAAGAATTAGAAACTAAACGAAAATATGTTGTAGCTAAACAATTATTGAAAGCAGGAACTTCGATAGGTGCAAATGTAAAAGAAGCTCAAAGTGCAGAAAGTAAGGCTGATTTTATTCACAAATTAAAGATTGCGCATAAAGAAGCTCTGGAAACTGAATATTGGATGGATTTGATGAAACACAGTGACAGCTATCCGAATCCATCGACTTTATTAGAAGACAAACTGCTTTCAATTAAAAAGTTATTGAATAAAATAATTTCTTCTGCAAAGAAGAGTCCTTAATATGATAATTATGAAAGAGATCATAGAAATATTAAAACAGAATATAAAACTGATTGCAGTTATACTCGTAATTGGGAGTATTGTCGGTTTTGTCATTGGCAAATCAACAAATCAACCAACCAACACATCAACAGATCAATCAACACATCAACACATTGAAGAATCAACACCTCAGACGTGGACCTGTTCTATGCACCCACAAATCAAGCAAGATAAATTCGGTTTGTGTCCGATTTGTGCCATGGATTTAATTCCATTAAAAAGCATGCAATCGGGTGGTGATGATGTGGACCCCAATGAAATTGTAATGTCGGAGTCGGCAGCTAAGTTGGCTTCTATTCAGACAATACGAGTAGAAAAGGGAACTCCAATAAAGACAATTAACCTTCAGGGAAAAGTTCAGGTTGATGAGCGAAACATCTCTGAACTAACTGCCCGTTTTGGTGGTCGTATCGAGAAGCTTTTTGTTAATTATACCGGACAGTATGTCCGCAAGGGAGAAAAACTTGCAAGTATCTATTCTCCGGCATTATTGAGTGCTCAGAAAGAATTGTTGGAAGCCATTTCATTTAAGGAAAGTCGTCCTGGCTTATACCTGGCTGCCAAAGGTAAATTGAAACTTTGGGATTTAACAGATAAGCAAATTGCAGCGATTGAAGAAAAAGGAGAGCCTCAGGCTTATTTCAATATCTTATCACCTATTACAGGAACCGTAAGTATGCGACATGTGGCCTTGGGTGACTATGTGAAAGAAGGAAAGGCTTTGTTTAAAGTCGTTGACCTTTCCAAGGTTTGGGTGATGTTTGACGCTTATGAGAGTGACTTGCCTTGGATTAAGCTAGGTGATGATGTGAACTTTGAACTTAAGGCTAATCCTGGAAAATCCTATTCTGCGAAAGTCACTTATATCGATCCTTTTATCAATGGAAAAACCCGTGTAGCAAAAGTTCGAATTGAAGTATCAAACAAGAATGGTGTTTTGAAGCCTGAGATGTTTGTACAAGGTGTTTTGGAATCAGAAATAGCTGAAAATAGCAGCGAAATAATGGTACCTAAGTCAGCTGTTTTATGGACAGGGAAACGATCCGTAGTTTATGTGAAAGTTCCCGATCGTGAATCACCATCTTTCCTACATAGAGAAGTTGTTTTAGGACCGGAAGCAGGAGCCTATTATGTGATTACTGAAGGTTTAGAGGAAGGTGAAGAAATAGCAACTAATGGGGTGTTTAAAATTGATGCTGCGGCTCAATTGGTTGGTTTGCGAAGTATGATGAACCCTGATGGTGGCGCTGCACCAGCAGGTCATTATCATGGAGGAGAGACTAAAAAGTTGATGCCAGGCATGGATGAGGCTAAATTCTTTGTAAATGGAGCTTGTGAGATGTGTAAAGCCAATATTGAAACGGCTGCTTCGGGAGTGAAGGGTGTTGCTCATGCTGTTTGGGATAAGGAAGCTAAGGAACTGACCATGCATTACGATGCTAAAAAAGTGAATCCTGAAAAAGTGCAAAAAGCAATTACTGAAACAGGTTACGATGCAGGTGATTTGCTTGCAGACGATAAGGTGTATGCTGATCTACCTGAATGTTGCCAATATCCTCGTATGGAGAAAGCCTCGGTATGGGTTAATGGAAATTGCGATATGTGTAAGTCAACTATTGAAAAAGCTGCATTATCTATTGAAGGAGTGCTTCGTGCTGACTGGAATGGAGAGACCCACAAGTTGAATCTGGATTTTGAATCTGACTCGAAAGATATCGATGCAGTAGAGAAAGCCATTGCAGCTGTAGGTTACGATACCCAAAACCACAAAGCTGCTGATTCTGTATATCAGGAATTACATAGCTGCTGTAAGTATGAAAGGAAATAAATTGAAATGCTTATAGGCCTGAATGGATGATAATTTTGTAAATTTAGATCTATAATCCTTATTATAATCCCGAAAGTATTCGGGACTTAAATTTGAAAAATATGAAAGCAAAAATTCTAGGTGTAGTTGTTTTGTTTCTGATGGGGATGATGAGTGTGCTGGCTCAGAACAAAACGGAGAAGTTCAAAGTATATGGCAATTGTGGCATGTGTGAACAGAGAATTGAAAAAGCAGCTTCAAAGGTTGAGGGGGTGACTGCTGTCGATTGGAATAAAAAAACAAAAATGATTGAGGTGTCATTTGATCAGAAAAAAACAGATGTGAAAAAAATACATTTAGCTATTTCTAAAGCAGGTTACGACACCGATAAGCGCAAGGCTGCCTCTAATGATTATATGGGACTTCCTGGCTGTTGTCAGTACGACAGACCTAAATAAAAGTAATATAATTGAAAGGGATAGAGCTAAGCTTTATCCCTTTTTTAATCAATGGAACTCTTTAAAAACCATTCAGGATCAGCATATCTTTTACAGTGCTCCCCATACGATATTACCTTTTCGTCCTCAAATAGATGTGTTACTTCTTCGCCATAAATTTTAGAAAAAATAACTGTAGACTCTTTCCCGTGGACATTTTGATACTGTATCTGCGCAAAATTTTCGTGTTTATCGCTGTCAAGGTTAGAATGACATATAGAGCAGTATAAAGAGATTTTTTCGCCAGTAGTTAGTTGAAAATCGTCATTTTTACAACTTGAGTAGTTACCTATCTCAGGATGAAGTAAAAGGAGCCCTTTTTCATCCTTAGAATTTTTTGCAGACAAAATGATACGCCCTTTAACATTCAATATTCCTCTGCAATGTGGGCATAAATAATTGGTTCCCATAGTGTTTTGTTTTAAGTGAATATGATGATTCGTTGAAGATTCATTAGTGCTCTGGATAAGGGTAGTAGAGCCTGATTGTAATTGAATATATTCACTATCTAATTTACGAAATTTCACAGAGATTTCATATTAAAAGTATTGCCTTGTAGAAGGATAGAAAGCTTTTTGATTTTATGGTTTTTTAGGATTTTGCGCCGGATTGGTCTTCGATTAATTCTTTTTTTATTTCTAGATTTTTGATCTTAAAAAAAAGTCATAAATTTGTCCACCCAAAGGAAATGGAGTTTTCCTACTTAACTGCCCCAATGGCTGATGACTCCTGCGAATGTATTAATCAATTTCACAGGATTGTTATGCAAAAAAATCTGTACAGCTCATATTCACTTGTTCGTAAATTTATTCTAAGTAAGCAACCTGCTCTTTTATCCATATTAGAGTGGCTATTGTTATCAATGGTCATTGCCATTTGTGTGGGTTCGGCTTGTGCTTTCTTTTTAATTAGCTTGGAATATGCCACAGATTATAGAAATGCACATGAGTGGCTTATTTATCTTTTGCCTTTGGCAGGAATTCTTTTGGGCTATGTGTTTTACCGCTGGGGAAAAGAAATTGCACCGGGAAATAACCTGGTAATCAGTAATGTTCATAAGCCAGAAAAGATCATCCCTTTTCGATTGGCTCCCTTTATTCTGGGAGGAACCGTGTTTACCCATCTCTTTGGTGGATCGGCAGGTCGTGAGGGAACCGCAATACAAATGGCTGCTGCTATTTCCGATCAACTTAGCCGTGTTTTTAAGCTGAGCAAGTACAATAGACGGATTGTTTTAATATCAGGAATGAGTGCCGGTTTTGGTGCCGTTTTCGGAACGCCATTTGCCGGAGCCATTTTCGGATTAGAGGTTTCTCACATGGGAAAAATCAAGTACAATGCCATTTTCCCGGCCTTTGCTTCTTCCTTTATGGCTGATTATGTCACCAAATCTTATGGCGTATCCCATTCCCATTACATTTTAGGTCTAGTGCCCGATATTAACCTGCAAGGTCTTCTCATCACGATTTTGGCAGGAATTTGCTTTGGTTTAGCTGCTCTCGGCTTTATTAAGCTGACATCATCTTACAGCAAACTCAGTAGTAAATACATCAAAAGAGCCTACATGAGACCTTTCTTTGGAGGACTTTTGATCTTAGCCATTGCAGGCCTTTTGGGTACGACTAAATACCTGGGATTAGGTTTGCCTACCATTGTCGAATCTTTCACGGTTCAGCAAGCGCCCTACGTTTTCTTTTTTAAACTCTTGCTGACTGCGATTACACTAGGTGCGGGTTTTAAAGGGGGAGAGGTGACGCCTTTATTTTTTATTGGAGCCGCCTTGGGCAGTGCTTTGTCTCTGTTTTTTCCACTACCGGTCGGTCTTCTGGCTGGAATGGGTTTTGTTGCTGTTTTTGCCGGTGCATCCAATACACCATTAGCATCGAGTATTATGGCTATCGAGCTCTTTGGTATAGCCTGTAGTCCCTACGTTGCGATTGCCTGTATTGTCGCTTATCTCATTTCCGGGCATCATGGTATCTATAGCTCACAGGTCATTGGTGATGCTAAAACGGCTACCAAACTTCGTGAGACTGGTCGAACATTGGGGGAGGTTTAAAATGTTATTTAGGGACTGATACAAACAAGGCCTAACATTCGCTAGGCCTTCTCATATATTTATGAATAATCAGTTTTATTTTTCTGTGACAAACTCTCGAAGATTTGAAACTAAGATTTCTTCTATTTCTCCGAACTTACACGTTTCAGTTTTAGTAAATAACATGCCGAACATAGGATACGACTTGTAATCGATTTTGCGCAATTCCAGTGGATTTGAAAAATGTTTAAGTAGCTTTTCGTAATCAAATTGTACAATATTCTCAGAAGGAACACCTGTTGAGTTATCAAGTATGATTAAACTGTAAATCTCATCATTCATATTATCTAATATCTGATTCCAATCAGGTTTGATATTTTTTAAGAAGCAATGGTAAGGATTTAAATTCGTAGCTAAATGAGTCAAATCAGCGGTGGTACACCAGCCTCCAAATCGCATAGGATTTACTTCAATAGGAATTAATTTGCCTTTATCATCCACTCTTACCTCAATATGAACAGGGAAGTTCTTAATATCTGCTTGCTTGCCCAGAGACTCAACAAATTGCGTAAACAGTGGCAAGTAAGTTTGAATAAGCTCTTTTGACGTAAAATAAACACGGTCGCTCACATCTTTTTCAGATGCAAATAAATGTTGTGTTATACCAAGAATGACTGCTTCTCCTTTTTCATCAAAATAGGCATCGAAAGCAAATTCATCTCCAGCAATAACCTCTTCAATAATGAACGATGAGGCATTGACCACTTCGATAGGAAACAAGCTCTGAGCATTTGTAAATTCCTTATGTATGTCTTGCTTCACCCTAAGCCATTCGACTTGATCTACGACTTTATGTACGCCCAAACTTAAGAAGCCAACTGCAGGTTTGATAATAAAGGGCATAGGGAGTTCATTTAAATCTATCTGATCAATATCCTGAAGAGATACTTCCTTAAAAAAGAAATTGGGATAGATACGTTTGATCAACTTACGAAATTCCACCTTATTTTTAAAAAGATTGATATATTCCGGAAGCTTAGTAAAGCCTAAATGGGTACTTACCCAATTTATTGAATTCTCTGAATTGGTGTAAAGACGGCTATTAGGTTTGTTCTTAAATTGTTGTATGATTGCTTCAGAGCTAATCAAAGCGATTTCACCATCTTCAATCATATCGCCTGTATCAAGTGCTGGAAAACGGTATTGTGAAATGGTATCTTTTAGAAATTGGGAAACGTAGGGCTTATCTAATAAAATCATATTAATTAGTCTTCGGTGTTTGTAAGTTCATCTCGCTGTTTTCAAAGCTACAAAATTTGTGACTGTAATTATGTGCTTCTTTAAGAAGACTTATTCTGAGTCATTATAAATTCACCTATGTGAAAATACTCAAGAAAATGAATAAATATTAAATACCATTTTGGCGAATTTGGGGGCTTTTTTATTTACAAAGCAAGAATAAAAATAAAAGATCTTTCTGATCCTTCAATTCCGTTCTTAGTTTTTGGACACCCCTTTTTAATTGTGTTTTAACCGTGTTGATTGAAATATTCAATTCATTAGCAGCTTCCTGATATTTCATACCCTGAACCAAAACACATTCCACAACCTTTTTGGTTTGATCAGGTAATTGAGCTATTGCATTCTTTATTGTTGCTATGCCTTCTTCACTTAAGTCTCGTGCTATTTCCTCACCAATTTCAAAAAGTTCTGACGATTCCAGTAGAATATCATTTTTACGAATATGATTGAGACTGGCATTTTTTACCATCGTAAACAGGTAGTTTTTTAAAGTCGAATGAGATTTTACTTGTTGGTATAACTTCTTGTCCCAGAATTTGATGAATTGTTCTTGTACAATATCCTCAGCAGAATATTCATTCTTCAAATAAAGGTCAGCCAACAAAACCAAAGGCTTAAAATAAAGATCAAATAGTTTAATCAAACCTTTCTGCTTTTGATTTTGTAGTAAGTCTAAAATTTTCTTATCTTCTGTTGACATACAAGGCTTTGATTATAAGGGTGGTATCGGTTGATGATAACAACAAGTTTTAACGATTATGCTTTTAGTTGTGGGCTAAATGTATATACAATCTTAATAAGTGCAAAACACATGGTACAGGTCTTAACTTATTTTGAGTGTGTTATTATTGCCGTATTTAATGTGATAAACTACTAGTATATCAGTAAGATATAGGAAGTCAGTTTCGTTTGCAATATTTTTTTCAAAAATAATGAAATGGGGTCACCCGTTTCAGAAAAACTTGTGTTAATAGAGTAAAAAGAGAAGGACATGGATAAACATGACAATATATATCAGGATGTAATAGACTACATTAGAAAGGAAGCAGACCAGTCTCAAAAAGATAAGGTGGAAAACTGGCTTGTTAAAAGTGATGAGAATACGAAGGAATACCGTCAGTTGGTAAAAACCATTACGAAAGCTTCATTTACTGCTAAGTGGGATAAGATTGATTCTTCTATGGCAAAAAATCAATTATTAAGACAGTTGAATAAACAGAAACGATTGAAATTATATCGTTTTTCAGCTGTTGCTGCTTCAATTGCTTTGTTGGTGTCTTTTAGTTTGATCTTTTATGTGAATCAAATTGGGAATGTAGGAGAGGAATTGTCACTCGCAGAATTGTCTTCTCCAGGTGAATTTAAGGCAACTCTAACTTTGAGTACAGGAGAAACCGTTTTGCTGTCTGAGCAAACTCAGGATTCCTTAGCCGATGCCGGATCCATTATTAAACACAACACCGAAGAAGGAATCAATTATCAGAAAGATGTCTTGCAAACAAAAACGGAACAACAGGTTGTCTATAATACATTACTAGTAGCCAGAGGAGAAGAATATAAAGTAGTACTTGCCGACGGAACTGCTGTTTGGTTGAATTCAGAATCGGAGTTGAAATACCCTGTTGCATTTAATGGTACTCAGCGAGAAGTTTATGTGAAAGGGGAAGCTTATTTCGATGTGTCTAAGAATCCTGAAAAAGCATTTATTGTACATGCAGCTGATGTAAAGACAAAGGTATTGGGGACAGAGTTCAATGTCATGGCGTATGGAGCAGAAGAAGTTGTAGAGGTTACGCTGGTCGAAGGAATAGTGAACGTGGAAGCAGGAGAGAGTAATAAAACAATCCTGCCTGGCAAACAAATTCTAGTTTCTAAAGAAACGCTCATTTTAGAAGAGAAAAGTGTGAATACGAATTTGTACTCGTCTTGGAAAGATGGTATTATCTATTTCGATGAAATTAATTTAGAGAAATTGACTGAGAAACTTAGTCGTTGGTACGATATTGATTTTGTGTTTGAAGATGAGAAATTGAAGGGCTACGCCTTTACAGGTGCTGTTAAAAAAGCAAAACCCATTGAGTTTACACTTGATTTTTTGAGAACAACCTCAGATTTAAAATTTAGGGTGGAGAAAGATAAAATTCTGGTTTTTGAACAGAAATAAAATGTATCCTTCATTTATTATAGAATAAGTAAAACCTAAAAAAATAAACCGAAAAGTGCTCGCAACACGATCCGGTTTATTGATTATTAATTAAATAATAACCTAGTTTAACTACAAAAGTATGAAAAAAAAGCATTTAGATTGGCTTATGGCCTTAAAAAAAAGGTTCAGATCAGAACTGAAGACACTGCTCTTATGTACTGTGATTCTGATTGGAACCAACTTTCAAACTCAGGCAGCTTTGCCACAGGAGGGTAAGGTGAATTTAACTTTGGGGAAGACGACCTTTAAAGCGGTTTTTGATGAAATTCAAAAACAGACAGGATATATCGTGATGTTTAACAATGCCATGTTGGATAAACATGAAAGTTTGGATCTTAATGTAAAAAGTGCAGATTTAAAGGAAGTTCTTCAAGATATATTGAAGGAAAAAGGACTGATTTATAAGGTGACGGACGAATTTATTATTATTGAAAAAGATAAGTCTGTTAAACCGGTACAACAAGAGAAAAAAGAACTAAAAGGAACAGTTACTGATAAAGATGGCAACAGGCTGCCTGGTGTTTCGGTTGTTGTAAAAGGTACCACAACTGGTGTGGCTACTGATATTATTGGTAATTACAGTATTCAGGTTGAAAATGAGAATGTTGTTTTTGTGTTTTCTTTTGTTGGAATGCTGCAACAGGAAATTACTTACACTGGACAGAAGGTGATTGATGTTGTACTAAAATATGATGCTGAAAGTTTAGATGAAGTTGTTGTAACAGGTTACGGTAACATCGAAAAGCGTAAACTGTCTTCTTCTGTGGTAACTTTAAGTGCTGAGAAGCTTAAGGATGCTGGTGTTGTAACTGTTGATAATATGCTTGAAGGTAAGATTGCAGGGGTTTCTGTTGTTAATTCGACTTCTACTGCAGGTGCTGCACCTAAAATTCGTATTCGTGGAGCATCTTCAATTTCTGGAAACAGGGAGCCAATATGGGTAGTTGATGGTGTAATATTACACGATCCGGTACCAATTTCACCATCAGAATTGAATTCATTAGATAATATCAATTTGATTGGTAATGCTATTTCTTCTTTGAATCCAGAGGATATTGAGCGTATTGATGTATTGAAGGATGCTTCTGCGACTGCAATTTATGGTGTGAAAGCTGCCAACGGTGTAATCGTTGTTACGACTAAGAATGGTAAGAAAGGTGCAGCGGTAGTGAATTACTCAACAAACTTTACTGTAAATACTCGTCCTGCTTACAGTAATCTGAATAGAATGAATTCTGCCGAAAGAATTGAAATGTCTCAGGAGATTAGAGATAGAGGATTAACTTTCGGATCAGCACCATCGCGTGTTTCATACGAAGGTGCTTTATATGACTATAACGCAAAAAAAATCACTTATGCTGAATTTTTAGAGCAAGTTCAATCTTATGCAAACATGAATACTGATTGGTATGATATTCTTTTTAGAAATTCTTTGTCACAAACACACAATCTAAGTATTTCGGGTGGTGATGAAAAGACCAATTATTATTTTTCAGGAGGATTTTCCGATAGTAAAGGTACTTTTATTGATAATGATAATAAGAAGTACAATGCCCTGTTGAAAGTGAGAACACAACTTACAGATAAATTTAAGCTTGGCGTACAATTACGTGCTTCTCATAATGAAAAAAACTATGCTCACGAGTCTATTGACCCATATCAGTATGCTTATTCAACTTCAAGAGCAATACCAGCATATAACGCTGATGGTAGCCGTGCTTTCTACAACAAGTCAAGAGCATTCACATCAGACCTACCTTATCTTAAGTACAATATATTAGAAGAGTTAGAAAATTCTGGAAGAGATATTGAAGCTCAGGAAATTAATTTCCAAACAGATCTTGAATATGAGGTGAATAATGATTTGAAACTTCGAAGTATTGTTAATGTGAGCAGAACAAATACTAATGATAGATCGTGGTTTAATGAAAAAACTTATGCAGCCGCTAAGTTAAGAACAGTGAATTTGGGAGAGCCTTTCCCTGATAATAGTTACTTCTATGAGGTAGATTCCAAATTGCCTTATGGAGGTAAATTGTCGAATAGCAATACCAGACATACATCTTATACTATAAGAGCAGATATGGATTATAGAAAAACATTGTCAAATGTTCATGAATTTTCTGTGATTGCAGGACTTGAGCTAAGTTCTTCTCGTTATGAGGGATTATCTTCAACAGAGTTGGGATATCTTCCAGAGCGTGGTCATCAATTCACAAAGCTTGATCCAAGTTTGTTTTTGGCTGCTATGAATTACATGCAAGATAACAAAGATGTGGTTACGGATAACCTAACCAATATAATGTCGTTTTATGGTGCATTTACTTATGCGTACGACAATCGTTACATCGCTAATTTTAATATCCGTACTGACGGTTCAAACAAGTTTGGTCAGGATAAGAACAACCGTTTTCTTCCTGTATGGTCTGTTTCCGGTAGATGGAATGCTCACAACGAGAGTTTTTTGAAAAATGTGAACTGGTTAAACCAGTTTGCTCTACGTGCTTCTTATGGTATTCAAGGGAATGTATCTCCTGATTCTAATCCAAACCTAATTGTATACTTACAACCACAACATCAATATTCAGGTCATTATTATTCAACTTTGAATAAGCTTCCAAATCCAAACCTGACATGGGAAAAAACGACTTCTTATAATTTAGCTGCTGATTTCGCACTCTTGGATGGTCGAGTAAGTGGTTCGGTAGAAGTTTACAATAAGAAAGGTGAAGATATGATTGTAACCAAAGATATTTCTGCTACTACGGGGGTGTCTGGAATAACAACTAATGCGGGTAATATCGAAAATAGAGGTTACGATTTAAGCCTTAATTTTACGCCGATAAGAAATAAGAATTGGACTTGGATGCTATCGGTTAATGGAGGTAAAAATACCAATAAAGTTACAGATGCAGGAAAAACAGATCTTACCTATCAAGATTACTTGAGTGGTAATGCAATTATTCCAGGTCATTCTTTGAATTCTTTTTATTCGTATAAGTTTGGAGGATTAGATGAGAATGGTTTACCTACTTTCAACGATACTGAAGAAACCCCAGGTATCACTAAGGAAGAAATGTATGCAAAAATGCTGTCTTATTCGGGAACAAGAACACCAGACATTGAAGGTGGATTTTCAACTACTCTTAAGTATAAAGGTTGGTCGTTGGGTGCTGTTTTCTTCTACAGTTTAGGACGCGATGTAAGATTGAATCCTCTTTATATGAGTTCTGGTCAGGAATTGCCAGATTCTGGACAGAATATGGATGATATTTTTGTAAATAGATGGAGAAATCCAGGTGATGAAAATAGGACAAATATTCCTGTACTAAGTAATGATCCTCTTAGAATGGGAACGGGCATTCTCTATGACGATAGAACCATAAAAATTGCTGATAATAAATGGGAAATGTATAACAAAAGTGATTTAAGAGTTGCTTCTGGAGATTTCTTGAGATTGAGATCAGTGACTTTAATGCATTCATTAGCTCCTGAAATTTGTTCTAAGCTAAATTTAAGCAGTGTGAAATTAAGATTTGAGGCAACTAATTTGTGGACATTGAAAGATAAAAAATTAAGAGACACCGATCCTCAGCAAGTTGATTTTGGAAGTGGTTCTGCTTCAATTCCTTTAACTCCAAGTTTTACTTTAGGATTAAACGTAACTTTTTAAAACGATGATGATGAAATCAAAAATATTAGTTGTCATACTTATGGCATTTTTAGTTTCCTGTGATAATTTTTTGGAGGAAACATCGAATGATCTTATTGTACCCAAGTCGGTTCAAGATTATACAGAGTTTTTATACGGTGAGGCTTATATTGATGAGAATACAGAGTTTACATTTGAGCTTGATTTAATGACTGATGATGTCAAAATTTATTCTTTTGATGAATCATGGGGTGGCTGGGATGCTAGAAACAAAGGCTTTGGCTATTACGCTTGGCAAAGAGAACCTGAGAATACATTAGAAGGTGAAAGAAATGATGATGACAATTGGGGTAAATTATACCACTCTATTTTAATTAGCAATATAGTAATTGATGAAGTGAATGCTATTGCTGGAGAGAGTGCTGCTAAAGCGGATGTGCTGGGTGAAGCACATTTTATTAGAGCATGGAGTTATTTTATGCTTGTTAACTTGTATGGTGAGCCTTATAATGCTGAAACAGCCGCTACTGACCTTGGTGTGCCTATTAATGACTTAACAGGTATGGCTGATGTGAAAATCAAGAGATCTTCGGTTGCAGAAAACTATGCATTGATTAATAGTGATCTTGATAAATCAATTGCATACTTTAATACATCTAAATTGCAAAAAGATTATTTCAAAGCAAATATTTCAGCTGCTTATCTTCTGGCATCAAGAGTTGCCTTATATCAAAAGAAATTTGAGGATGCCATAGCCTTTGCAGAAGAAGGTTTGTATAGTTCAAATAAACTTTATGATTTAGAAAAATACCCAGGAGAATCTCTTTCTAAATTCATTGATACTGATAACCCTGAGCTTCTTTTTGTTTATGGAGAGCATGACGCATATTACTACTCTTCTGGCTGGGCTAATCTATCTATGTTTCTTGTTTCGGACGAATTGGGAAGCTTATATGAGACAGGAGATTTAAGAGACGACGTTTTCTTTTACACAAGTTGGTCGGGAAGAACATATGCCGAAAAAAGTGGTTATGTGTCAAGTACAGGTGTTCATGCTAATGCAATGCGTACTGCAGAGTTTTATTTAAATAGAGCTGAGGCAGCTGCAGAATTGGGGCAAGTCTCTGATGCTATCGATGATATTAATTTCCTAAGATCTTATAGGTTCGAAGAGGGGGCAGCTTATGAAGTTTCAGCTTCAACAAAAGAAGAAGCTATACAGGTTGTTAGAAATGAGCGACGAATTGAATTTTGCTTCGAAAAACACAGATGGTTTGATCTTCGTAGATGGGGTAGACCAAGTATAACACATCTTTATGTAAGATCTGCTGAAAATGACATTAATGAAACTTATGTCTTAGAGGAAAATGACCCAGCTTACACTTTGCCAATTCCATTAAGTGTTAGGGATTATGATCCTGATATGGTGAATATTAATAGACCAGAAAGAACCTTTGTAAACTAGAATAATTATGAAATTAAAAAAATATATTTTTGCTTGTCTGCTTCTATTAGTGGGACTAGTGGGTTGTTACAAAGAAGACGACCTAAACGTTGAATTAGGTGTTGATAATATTACACCTGTAGATAGTGAAGATCCTGTTGATCATTACATTTATGAATTTTATCAAAATTACGAAACTGTAATTTCTTATGAGTATGATTCACTGGATTATCAGTTGGAATTTACTTCTCTAAAGGAAGTAACTTTTGTTGCACCAACCGATCGTGAAGTCCTTAGTAATGGACTTTCCTATCTGAATGAGATCTTTGGGGGATTATATTCTGATGATTTTAAGAAGAATTTTTTTCCGCCTAAAATATTCTTAGTTGATTCTATTACAAGTGTAGATGATGATGATGAAAAAATAGAAAATTTAAATGCTTTTCATGGCTCTTCTTATGTTGCGCTTGGTGAAATAAGAGATGGTGTTGAAGCTTATAGTGATGAGGTTCTTGCAGAAGCAAAAATTGGTGTCAATATGGCATTATGGACCGGCTATTTGGCCTCAAATGCTAAGTTTGTTTTACCATCAACTTTTGCTGAAGTAAGCGATGGATTTTACGAAAAAACACTAACAGCTTTAGAAATAGATGATGTTAAAGAAGCTGGTTTTTGGGAGGGAGAATACCGATGGGGAGGTCCTTGGTGGAATCCAGTTTTGGAAACTTTTACTCCAGAAAATGTAGATGAGGATATTCAGCAGTTTCTTACAAAAATAATGTCACTTACAGAAGCCGAATTGTTGGCAGAGATGGAAGGTTATCCTTTGTTAGAGGCTAAATATTTTATTATCAAGAACTATATAGAGGATGAGTTTGACTTTGATATCCATGATATTGGTGGTCATTAAAAAGAAAGAATAAATAAGAAGAAGTAGGGGAGGATTTATTCCTCCCTTATTTTTTAAAAACCAGATTAAGACATTCCCTTTATTTGTAATTTTTTTGTGCATTATCGTATCCATTGCAAATGGATAGACATCTTGTGCCTAAAGGATTCAGGGGAGAATTATAAATCAGAATCATGAAAATGAAAATAGTAAATAAAACACTAGTGGCTATTTGCCTTCTTGCTCTTATTGCATGCAGTACAAAGGAGCCAGGAATTGAGTTTTTCCACGGTACTTGGGAGCAGGCACTTGAGAAATCTAAAAATGAGAACAAATCTCTTTTTGTTGATGTGTACACCTCTTGGTGTGGACCATGCAAAATGTTGTCTAAAAAGGTATTTGTTCAGAAAGCAGTAGGCGATTATTTTAACGAAAATTTTATCTGTTTTAAGCTTCAAGCAGATGATAAAGAAGGAAAAAATAGAGCATTGGTTAATAAGCTTAAAGCAACTGCTTACCCAACACTGATGTGGTTGAATCATAAGGAGGAAGTGCTACATGTTTCAACGGGCTATAAAAATGCAGAAAAGCTGATAAATGAAGCAAAGATCTCATTAGACACAGAAAACCGACTGGGAGAGGCGCTAAAGAAATGGGAGAATGGAGATCGTTCCTTTGAGGTTGGAAAGAAATTTTTTGCAAACGATGCTAACATGTCAGGCGAATTCGATGCCTTTTTTATGAGCTTGAGCGATGAGCAAAAAATGGACGAAGACCTATTTCATATCATTGTTTTTGGCTTTAATTTGAGTACAAAAGGAGAGGCTTTCAAATATATGTGTGAGCATAGAGCAGAGTTTGGTGAAATAATTGGCAAGAATCGCTTCGATCGTTTTCTGCAAAGACAAATTGAGCCTGTATTAACCTATACAAAAGGAACAGAAGTGTATGCTAAGGAAGTAGAGAGGTTTAGATCGTATGGCCTGCCGTTAATTGATATGATTGAAGCTAAGATTTTGTGCTACGATTATTTAAAGAATAAGGAGTACGATAAATTCGCGCTTGAGGCTGATCAAGTTTTAACATCTTATGGAAAAGATTATCCTTATTTGTATCTAACCTTTCTTTTTAAGATAAAATCAATTAAGAATGAAGAGGTGTTAAATAGTATTAATGGGAAAGAAATGGTTTTAAAATGTGCCCAAAAATATGACGATGCCATCTCAGATAAGTATGAGTCAAATCGAATCTATGTTCATGCTTATCGTTTCATAGGCAATAAGGAAAAAGCTTTGGAAGCAGCTCAAAATGCAATCAATGATCTTAATAATAACCCTAAACACAAAGATTATAAAGAGAGCTCGATAGAGTCGTTGAAGAAGGATATTGAAAAGATTAGAAAAATGTAACAAAATTGAAAAAATGCTTAAAGCTTGGTTCTAATGTTCTTACTAATAGTAAGTGTGATTAGTATAGTAAAAACAACTTGCAATTAATGTATTTCATGATTTTAACCCAATTCTGTTCCCAATTTTGTTTCATTGGGAACAGAATTACTGTCACATAAGCTATCGATTAAAACTGTTTCTCACTTTAAGAATGCTTTGTATCATATTTATACCTTTAGTTCCGAGTATTTGGAGGCTGCTTTATAGATTTGTGTGGCAATATTTGTTTATTTCTCAAGTCCTTAGGTAATATTTGAAATATGGTGTTCTCTTCTAAGGTTGTTGCAAAAAAAGCCATCTGTGTTTTTCCTTTTCTAAAACTTCCATCTTCTTGTGCCGAAGATTAGCTCATCTTTATTGTGATGAAAAAGCTAACTAAAACACTCATCATCCAACTTTCTATCAGGGGATAGTAATGGTTCAGTTTAACAGTCAAAAGGTGAAGATTGATCTGTATAAAAATGAAATGTATTTATAAATCAGGCAATTATATTGCGAGGGAGTAATAAATAACTACCTTTGCACGCTATGGGATTAAAACCAAGTGAACTTCACGATAAAAGGAATACCAGAATCTATAGCTTTCAGTTTCTTATTTTCAGAATTCTGTCCGATAAATTCCTCCCACCATCCTACAATTAATCTTGCCTAAATATTCGTTTTAAAAACGAATACCTAATTGCATGCACCCATTATTCTGCATGTATATATTCATCTAATACACTTTTATGTTTTATTTAAAAACGTGGCTGGGGATCTGTTTCCTTATGGCCACTATTTCCGTGCGTGCACAGGAGAAACCTCTTGTTGACATTGGCGGTGCATTGCGATTTAATTACAATTATTCAAGCTGGAAAGAAGCACAAAAAAAGCGCGGTGGCGATTTGGGTTTCGATGTGTTTCGATTAAATGCCAAAGCAAAATACAAGGGCTTAAAACTTAATGCAGAATATCGATTCTATTCTGAAGATTTTGGAGGAGCTATGTTAAAACAAGGCTGGATTGCCTATGATTTTAATGAAAACGACGAATTACAATTCGGTTTGATCCAAGTGCCTTTCGGAATTACAAAATACAATTCAAACTCCTGGTTTTTTAGTTTAAACTACTACGTTGGTCTCGAAGATGATCACGACATGGGGCTTAAGTATACGCATCAGAGCGAAAAGTGGGATTATAGCCTGGCTTTCTTCAAAAATGCAGAAGAGCTTCGTTTTGGAAATAGTTCCGATGTCTCAAATAGCCGTTATTCTTATGATGTTGGTTCTATTGATTTGGATGGAGACGGTAATCTGAATATCAGAAATAAAGAAGTCAATCAATTGAATGGGAAACTATCCTATAAAATTGAAAATGAGAATGCCAAGCACCGCTTGGGTGTTTCTGCTCAATATGGCGGTTTGTTCAACTTGGATACCGAAGAAATGGGAAACCGCTATGCTTTTGCAGCACATTACGAATTGCAAGCTGGCAAATTAGGTGTCAAAGCACAGGTTGCCAATTACAAATACAATCCTGAAAATCTGGAAGGCGAACGAGATGATGTCGTTGCCATGACTGCCTATGGTGCTCCTTATTTGGTTGCTGCCGAAGCGAGTATATATACGCTTGGATTAAGTTATTCTATTCCTCTTAAATGGGGACCTGTATCCAGTGTTGTTATCTATAACGATTTTGGATATATGGATAAAACCGAAAGTAATTTTGAAAGTTCTATTATGAATGTAACCGGTGCCATGTTTACAGCCGGTAACATTTACACTTATTTTGATTTGGCTGCAGGTAAGAATCAGCCTTGGCTGGGATCGGAATGGACCAATGCTTTGGCATCAGGAACTCCTGATTCCGATTGGGAAATGCGTTTCAATATTAATGTAGGCTATTACTTTTAATCAAAAAGGAAATATATAGGATGAGTGAAATAATAAGAAGTGACAAAAAAACATTTTTAGGGATAAAAGCCAACGGACCGGTTTTTATCACCTCTTTACTTATAATAGCAGTATTGGTAAGTACAACTTTGATCGTTGGTAAACCGATGGAGCAATGGTTTGCCAATACTCAAAACTATGTTGCCGATAAAATTGGATGGTTCTTCATCCTTCTGGTAAATGCCTTATTGGTATTTGCCTTATACCTTGGTTTCGGTAAGTTTGCAAAAATCAGAATTGGTGGTAAAGATGCCAAACCCGAATTTTCCCGAATGGGCTGGTTTGCCATGCTTTTTAGTGCTGGTATGGGGATCGGACTTCTATTTTGGAGTGTGGCAGAGCCTATCTTTCATTTTAATAGCAACCCTTTCCTGGGTTCTAGTGAAGATACTGTCTTGGCTGCAAAAACATCTATGGGCATCACTTTTTTGCATTGGGGCGTACATGCCTGGGCATTATATGCCATTGTAGGGGTAGCATTGGCTTTCTTCACCTTTAACAAGAAATTGCCTTTGACCATACGATCTATCTTTCATCCCATACTAGGAGATAAAATATATGGTCCTATTGGGGATATAATTGATATTATTTCCGTCATAGCAACCATATTCGGTCTGGCTACTTCTTTGGGGCTAGGGGCTCAACAAATTAATGCTGGTCTGGAATATCTTTTTCAGGTGGAAAGTAGCAATGCGGTTCAGGTTGTTATCATTGTTGTTATCACAGTTTTAGCAACGCTATCCCTAATTTTAGGATTAGATAAAGGGATACGAATGTTGAGTGAATGGAATATGCGATTTGCTATCTCTTTATTAGTATTTATGCTTATCGTTGGTCCAACTCTTTTTATATTCAAATCCTTTATTCAAAATATTGGACATTATATTGGTAATTTCTTCGAATTGAGTTATTGGACGAATTCTTATGGCGAGGTTGGAGAAGCCAAACACTGGCAAAGTTCATGGACTGTGTTTTACTGGGCATGGTGGATTTCCTGGTCGCCTTTTGTTGGAATCTTTATAGCCAGAATTTCTAAGGGACGAACCATCAGAGAATTCATTTTTGGTGTGATGTTGGTACCAACCCTATTAACCATGCTTTGGATGACGGTATTTGGTGGATCAGCTATCTTTCAGGAACTGATCGGAAACCACGCGATTACTGAAGCTGTTAATAGTAATGTAGCAACGGCAATTTATCACTTACTCGAACAGTATCCATTGACGACCTTTTCATCGATTCTGACAGTGATTTTGGTGGCTAGCTTCTTTGTTACGTCGTCAGATTCGGGTTCATTCGTTGTCGATACACTAACCTCTGGTGGACGACACGATGCACCCAAAGGGCAGAAGATTTTCTGGGCATCCATGGAAGGGTTACTTGCAGCAGTTCTGTTAATTGGTGGTGGTTTAACAGCCTTACAAACGGCATCGATCTTAACTGCAATACCCTTTGCTCTTATTCTGATCGTCATGTGCTACAGTTTTTATAAATCCTTAACGGAATACAAGGAAGAATTCCCCCTCGTCGATCTGGATGAGATTGACAATCACAAAGCTGAAGAGAAAGAAGTCGAGTGTATTATTGAATAAATGGAAAGAGACGTAGCTTTAAGCTTCGTCTCTTTTTTTATTTTAGGTGTGTTTACGAAAACTATATAATAGATGTTTGACTGCTTCAGCACAGTTTTTATAATCTATTTTAGAATGCTCGTTTTGCATGAAATCAGAAAAGCCAGGTATTAGAACATTCTGTTGTTTATCTAGCTTGCGAAAGCCCATCGCCCAAGCCGGAAAAGCTCGCTTTGAAATGGGTTCCTCTATTAATTTCACAATATTTGAATGCCGGGAATCACTTGAAATACTATCGAAGAGATTAAGGATGATATCTCTTTCACCTTCAATGATCTGAATGAAAGCCCCATCCTTGTATAGAAGTAATCCAGTGATATTTTGGATTTCATTTCTTCGACGAATTGAGGCTAAGAAACCATTCAATTCACTTTCTGATAATTCTTTTTTAGAATAACTTAAATAGACAATATGAATTAAACCTGACATAGAATTTAGTTTTTAGGTTCCATATTACTAAAGTTAATAATACATTTTCAAAAGAAAAATTAAATAAAAAGCCCTCATCAAATAAATGACGAGGGCTTAACTGATTCACACAGGTGGAAGCCAAGTGTGAAAAAGATCTTTATATGATTACTTCAATGGAAGTAGTTGACGTCCGTATACGGCTTCGAAAAGCTGGGCCATTGCAATATAAATAGCAATAGAGCCACAAATAATACCTTCGATACCTGCAATTGTATGAATCATGTGACTACCTGTAAAGTTTGCTGCAGCTAATAAAGCAAATAATAGAACAACCGATCCGAAAAGGATTGTCATCGCTCTACCTAACTTAAGTGTTACAACGAAGAATCCTAAAGATAGAATTCCCCAAACTGTTAGGAAATATCCCATTGAAACGGCTGTTGGAGCTGTTCCTAATCCCATTTTAGGCAAAGTCAGTAGGGCAACTAAAATCAGCCAAAAGCTACCGTAAGATGTAAAAGCCATGGTTCCGAAGATGTTGTTCTTCTTCCATTCCATAGTTCCTACGATGATTTGTGTGATTCCTCCAAAAAAGATTCCCATTGCAAGAATCATTGTGTCCATGCCAAATAAACCTGCATTATGAAGATTTAATAGGATAGTTGATAATCCAAATCCGCAAAGTCCTAATGGTCCTGGATTTGCAGTGGTGTCTTTCTGAATAATGAATTGAGTGTTTTCCATTTCTAATTTTTGTTGTAAAAAGCAGCCGCAAAAGTATAGTTTTTATCAGATATAGCAACAGTACTTGTTTAATTATTAAGTAGAATATTAGAGTTAATCTTACTAATGTAAAATAAAGGCTTATTAGAGGTCGTTTTTTAAGTGTAAATAGGTCTAATACCCAGTTTGATAGATTATTGAGTTGAGCTGAGTGTAGATTGAATTTAAATAATAAATTATGTGAAGAGAGACATTAAATCAATGAAAACAAAAAACCCTTACCAAATAAATGATAAGGGTTTAGCTTAGCTCACACAGGTGGAAGCCAAGTGTGAGAAAGATCTTTATATCTAATTCTTATTTAAAAGAAAGATTTTAACAATTTATGGTTTGATATAATACATTGTCTGTATTGTTTCAAAGCGTTGGCAAAAGTATTGCTTTTATTAGATAAAACAAGCGTTTTAAGACTTTTTGTTGAAAATAATTTTAATTGCTCTTTATAGGAAATACAACATTTTGGTCTTTCAATTTGAAGAATGCTTTTTAAGAGCTTAAAATTCAAATGACTAAAATAATTGGGTTGTAAGAGCACAATATGATTAGACGTAAATCTTAGCTTCATTTTTTAATTCTATTAACCAAGAATTAGCGTCCTCCAATGAGATGGGTTCTCCGAGCCAGAGAATGGCAGCTTCGAGGGAACTGAAAATTTTCATGATTTGAGGTAACTTTATTTTAAACATATTCAGAAAAGTGAAGAAAATGACATGGCGAGGTGTGTTTGTTATAACCGCGAGTTTACGATGACCTGAAATACCTGTGTGAGAGTTCGCAAATTCGATATAATCTTTCACATCGTTTTTCATCCCTTTAATAGTAACCTTTCTGATATCCATCAGTAAATCATAGTCTGGAGAGTAGTTTGGATCCTTAGCTTCTTTTATTTTGAAAGCTTTAACTTTTTCAAGGGTACCTTCCCCCTCGTGATATTCAATAACAAGTCTTTTGTCGTGAAAAACTTTATAATGACTAATCAGTTTCATAGCTTATTATTTGATTTTTAATAACATACAAATTAGTGAAAAAAATCCATAATTGAACTATTTATCAAAAAACACATTTCTTATTTATTAATAGAGGTGAAAATATAATGCAAAATAAAAACCCAAATCGAATGAACGAAATGGGTTTTTTAATATTTAAACTTAGGAATTAATTATTCCCAGTTCAAGATCTTTTTGAATAAATAATTCTCAGCATCTGGTAAGTAAGCTTTAGCAGCTTCTAAATCTTCTTCGCACAAGTAATGTAAGTTATTATTCATTACTGTTTCAACCTTTTCGCTATTCACATCAACCAATCGAGGTTTCACTTTACCATTTTCATCTTCAACATCTTTAAGGAATAGAGGAGATGCATCACCTTTAGGATCAACGGTAATCATACATTTTGATTTTCCATCCTTAAATAGTTTATATACGCCATTTCCTAACATCGTACATAAATCCAAATCATAAGCTACAGGTGGACAACAACGCAAGCCGAAACCTAATTCCACAGGACGAGTCCCAATATTTAGATTGTATGATTTAATCTTGCGCTGAATAAACATGTTGAAAACATGTGATTTACTCACATTAAATAACTCCGGGTGACCATGAGCATCGTAAGTGAAATTAATACCTGTACTCTCAATTTCTTCTGTATCCATAAAATGGAAAACTCCTTCACTAATGATAGCAGCTCCGTAATTCAGTCCAAGAATTCGACGCTTGATGATTGAAGAAATCACCAGGTTGGCTATTTTTTCAGCTGAGATATCTGTCTTATTAAACATCTCAGGAATAATAATCATTGGAAAATGAGCGGATGCACCAATACCAAATGCTAAGTGACCTGCTTCACGTCCCATTGCTGATAAAACGAACCAGTTTTGTGAGGTTCGAGCATCTTCATAAACGGTAGTCGCTATACGGACACCCTCATTTTTTGCCGAATGAAATCCAAAAGTAGGAGAACCTACTGGTAATGGAAGATCGTTGTCGATGGTTTTAGGAACATGAATGTTTGAAATGGAAATTTGGTTGTCTTCTAAATATTTAGAAATTCGATTGGCTGTTGAAGCTGTATCGTCACCACCAATGGTTACCAATAGTTTGACATTGTTTTTAACGAAGAAATTGGTGTTGAAATCTGAATCTTTAGGCTTGAATCGACTCATTTTAAGAGAAGAACCACCTTTACTGAAGATGCCATCTAAAAATGGGAAATCCAGTTCTTGAGTTTCAGGGGTTTCAGAAAAAAGACCCTTGTAGCCTTCGTGCATACCGATAACGCGGTAGCCATTTTTTAAGAATACTTTTCCAACACTACTTATTACGGTGTTAATTCCTGGAGCTGGTCCTCCACCACATAATATTACAATTGACTCTCTCATGGTATTTGGTTGTATGATACGTCTAGCATCAAGTTTAGATATTCAGTTTGATGAAAAACACCAAACTTGCTTTTTGTTTTTGATGATATAGTGGGCAAAGATAAACCTATAGGATTTAATACAAAATATTATTTGTAGTTATCAAGCTAAAGTGCTAATTTCCTTTAATATAAAAATTGATGTGGTTAATCTATGACAAGATAGATAGTTTAGATATGTAGATAGTTGGATATATGCTTGTTTTTATATAGTTTTGAGATGTAAAAGAATTCAAAATCATAAAATATATGCAAAAGTTATCCTATCAATTGATTATCATTTTTGTGTTTTTTATTCCTTTTTTTGCTCATACTCAATCGACTAAAATTGCAATTAGTCTTGAAGAGGCTTTATTAAAAGCAGAAGAGAATAATAAAGAGATAAAAAAAACGAAAACCCGTGTTGATATTGCTAAAGCAAATTATCAACAATCTCATTCCTTATTTCTTCCCGGAATCAATTTATCACATACAGCTATTAGAACCAATGATCCGCTAGCGAGTTTTGGTTTTAAATTGAAGCAGGAAATGGTAAGAACTGCTGATTTTAATCCGGTATTATTGAACGATCCTGGTTCAATGGAGAATTTCCAAACACAAATAAAGTTCGAGCAGCCTCTATTGAATTTCGATGGTATACATGAACGCAAGGCAGCTAAGTATGGATATGAGGCTATGAGCCTGCAATTGGAGAGAACATCTGAGTATATCAAATTTGAAGTGAAGAAAGCTTACAAACAATTGCAGCTTGCACAAGAGGCCGTTAATGTGTTTGAAGAAGTTAAAGCTAGTACAGATGCTAACTTGAAGCAAAGCTTAGATTTTTTTGAAGAAGATCTCATTAAAGAGGCTGATGTTTTAGCTGCAAAAGTTCGTGCTCTGGAAGTCGGGAATCAATTAAATCGCACAAGGAATCAACGTCGAGGGGCAGCAGACTATCTAGCTTTCTTGTTAGGACATGAAGCGGCAAGTGATTTAATAGCTTCTGATAAATTTCAAGAACCACTTATGGGGTCAAATGTTGATAATGAAAAGACCAATGAAGATCGATCAGACATTTTAGCCTATAAGAAAGGTGTATCGGCAAAGGAGCAACTATTGAAATCGGCTCGTAATAAGTTCTTACCACGAATTAATGCTTTTGGAGCCTACGAATGGAACGATAAAGAATTCTTAGGCACAAGTGCCAATAATTATATGATTGGAGCTTCATTATCCTGGGACTTGTTCAAAGGCTACAAAAATATCGGGAAAATTAAAAAAGCTAAAGCTGAACTTCAACTTCAAAAGATCGATTTCGATGACTACTTAGAGCAGAATAATCTTAAAGTGAAAGAAGCCAAGCGTTCATTGGTTTTGAGTATGCAAATAATTGAAACGGGTCGTTTAGCAAAAGAGCAATCAGAAGAAGCGTTGAGAATCCGTACTAATCGTTTTAAGCAAGGTTTAGAGAAGATGACGGATTTAATCCAGTCAGAAACCCTGTATGCGACTAAAAATTTAGAATACCTGAATGCGATTAATAATTACTATTCAGCTAAGTTTTACTTAGAATTTCTTTTAGAAAAGGAATTAAAATAAAATCAACCAATAGTTTAGAACTATCCAATACAAATGATATGAACACACGATACTATTTAAGCCTATTTATTGCAGTCGGATTATTGGCTTCATGCAGCAGTGAACCAGTTAAGAAAAAGTCAGAAAAGTTCGATTTGACCGTAGAAGTAGCAAAAGCCGAAAATATAAAGCAGACCGAACTTTTAAGTTTTACGGGAAAACTTGAGGCGTCAACACATTCGAAATTAAGTACTCGAATAATGGGGCAAGTTGAGCAGATACATGTGAAATTAGGAGAGAAAGTTCGTAAAGGACAACTGCTGTTACAAATTAGTAATAAGGATATTTTAGCTAAGAAAAAGCAAGCTGAAGCGAATGTTTTGGTTTCTGAGACGCTATTTGCTGATGCTGAAAAGAATTTAGAACGTTATCAAACTTTGTTTGATAAAAAGTCGGCTTCGATGAAAGAATTGGAAGGCATGCAAATTCAAAAGAATGTTGCTGAGTCCAAATTAGCAGCAGCTAAGGGTATGCTTGTTGAAGTTGAAGAAACATTGAAATATGCGAATATCAGAGCACCTTATAATGGGCGTGTTACGAAGCAATTTCTTAAGGTTGGCGATTTAGCCTCTCCGGGCATGCCATTACTTTCAATAGAGAAGAACGGGAAATATGAGGTTGTTGCTCGTATTTCTGAGTCTGAGATTTCTAAAATAAAAGTTAACGATTATGTGGAGGTTGAATTGACGGCTCAAAATAAACGTCGTATTCAGGCACGAGTATCTGAGATTAATCCTTCTGCTCTTGATTCAGGTAATCAGTTTGAGGTTAAACTGCAACTTGATGCGATTAAAGATTCTGAATTGAAGTTATACACAGGCATGTTTGCCAAAGTATTCATTCAAATGGGAGAAATTAAGCGCATTGTCATTCCTAAATCCGTATTGGTTGAGAAAGGTCAGTTGACAGGTGTTTACACATTAAGTCAGAGCAATACTGCTCTTTTACGTTGGATTCGTGTTGGTAAAACTTATGGCAATTCAATTGAGGTGCTTTCAGGTTTAAGTTCAGGAGAGAAGTATATTTTATCCTATGAAGGTAAAATATGGGATGGTGCTAAATTAAAAGTCTCTAGCGTAAAATAATCGATGATTTTCTCAAAAAAACAAGACTAATTTTCTATTGGATATGAAACGAGCCATAAGCAAATCTTTCCACACACAGGAAGATGATTATTGGGCGACTTCCATATGGCAAGAACATGAAATTATAAACATATGAAAACAGGATTTGCTGGCGGAATAGCCAAACTCTTTATAAAATCGAAACTGACTCCATTATTAATGATCGCATTTTTGATCATTGGAGCTTACAGTTCATACCTAACACCTCGGGAAGAGGAGCCTCAGATAGATGTACCTATAGCTGATATCTTTTTAGCTTATCCGGGTGCTAGTCCAATCGAAGTTGAATCAAGGATAGTGAAACCACTTGAAAAAGTGGTCGCAAATATACCTGGCGTTGAATACGTGTATTCGACTTCCATGTCTGAACAAGCTATGCTAATTGTCCAATTTTATGTGGGAGAGGATGTGGAACGTTCTCTGGTTAAAATGTACAATGAGATCATGAAACATATGGATGAAATGCCCCAAGGGGTTTCTTTTCCATTAATCAAGACACGTGCTATCGACGATGTTCCTGTCTTGGGATTGACACTTTGGAGTGAAAAGTACGATGACTTTCAATTACGAAGAATAGCTCAGGAATTGAATAATGAAGTGGAAAAAGTCAGCGAAGTTTCATCAACAGCAATTAGAGGTGGACGTTCGCGACAATTACAAGTGATTTTGAACCGTGAACTCATGGCTAATTATCATGTAGATGCCTTAAGTATCGCTCAAAAAATTCAAGCTTCGAATCAACAAATGGGTTCCGGATCTTTTAATAATAACGACAATCAGTTTTTGGTTAAGACGGGGCATTTTATAAAAAATGCTGAAGAACTTTCGAATTTGGTTATAGGCGTGACCAAAGGGAGTCCGGTTTATTTGAAACAATTGGCAGAGATTATAGACGGACCTGAAATACCTTCTCAGTACGTGAGTTTCGGTTATGGTGAAATTAATGATAAGCATGCTGCCTTTAAAGGAGAATATCCAGCTGTGACACTTTCTGTGGCCAAACGCAGGGGTGCCGACGCAATGAAGATATCTGATCAGATTCTGAATAAACTGGAATTATTGAAGAAGGATTTGATCCCATCTGATGTTCATGTTGAAGTGACTCGAAATTATGGAGCTACAGCATCCGATAAGGTGGCAGAGCTTTTGCTACACCTCTTAGGTGCTATTTTAGCTGTAACCTTCGTCGTTATGCTGGCCATGGGATGGCGTGGAGGTCTTGTCGTTTTCCTTTCGGTGCCTATTACTTTTGCTCTAACCATGTTCAGCTACTATTATCTGGATTATACTTTGAATCGTATTACTCTTTTTGCTTTAGTTTTTGTAACTGGTATTGTGGTGGACGATTCCATTATTATTGCTGAGAATATGCACCGTCATTTTAAAATGAAGAAGAAGTCCTTTATGGAAGCGGCTTTGCTTTCTATTGACGAGGTGGGGAACCCAACAATTCTGGCTACTTTCACAGTTATTGCAGCAGTACTACCTATGGTTTTTGTATCTGGTTTAATGGGCCCATATATGAGCCCCATGCCAATAGGTGCTTCTATTGCCATGATATTTTCTTTATTGGTTGCTTTAACCATTACGCCATATTTAGCTTACCGATTATTGAGAGGTGGAGAAAATGAAGAGGAAGAAATCGAAAGTAAGTTTAAACTGGAGGATGGTTTAATTTATAAGCTCTATGATAAAACCATGCGGCCAATGTTGGAATCAAAGAAATTGCGTTGGTCTTTTATTATTTCAGTAACGGTTCTTTTATTGGCATCTACCACTTTGGTTTATTTTAAGATGGTAGCGGTTAAGATGTTGCCATTCGATAATAAGAACGAATTTCAGATTATTATTGATATGCCTGAGGGAACCACTCTTGAGCGCACTGCTATGGTGACTAAAGAACTTGCTGCCTATGTGGCTCAGCAGGATAACGTCTTAAATTATCAATGTTATATAGGAACAGCTGCACCAATGAACTTTAACGGTTTGGTTCGTCACTACGATTTACGACGTGGGGCTAATATGTCTGACATTCAGGTCAACTTGACTCATAAGCATGATAGGGATGAACAATCGCATGATATTGCTAAGGCGATGCGTCCTGGTTTACAAGCTATAGGAAAGAAATTTAATGCCAATGTTAAAGTGGTTGAAGTACCACCTGGGCCACCTGTTATGTCAACCTTAGTCGCTGAGGTTTATGGACCAAACGATGATGAACAAATTGCTATTGCATCTCAATTGAAAGGTGTTTTTAGTAAAACACCTGATGTCGTTGATGTGGACTGGTTGATAGAAGACGATCAAATAGAATATCAATTTGATGTAAATAAAGAAAAAGCCATGTTGGCTGGTGTGAGCACGCAACAAGTGGTTCAGACTATTGCCATGACTTTAAATGGGCAGGATGTGTCTCAATTCTATCAGGAGAAGGAGCACAATCAGATTGGAATTAATCTTCGTATGAAAGAAGAAGAGAGATCAAGTATTAATGATCTGAAAAAGGTGAATATTCTGACTCAAACAGGAGAAATGATAGCCGTTGGCGATATTGTAGAACTTAATGAGATTACGAAAGAGAAAAGTATCTATCGAAAAAATCAGAAGCGAGTGGTTTATGTAACTGCTGATGTGGCAGGAAAGTTAGAAAGTCCGGTTTATGGTATCATGGGTATTTCAGAAAACTTGAGTGAAATTAAAGTGCCACAAGGCTTCTCGTTAACTGAAGAGTATACACAACAGCCTTTATTTGAAGATGATTATAGCTTGAAATGGGATGGTGAATGGCAAATAACCTATGAGGTTTTTCGTGATTTGGGAACAGCCTTTGCCGTAGTGCTTTTAGTCATTTATATGCTGATTATTGGTTGGTTTCAAAACTTTAAGGTTCCATTTGTGATGATGGTTGCCATTCCTTTATCATTGGTCGGAATCCTAGTTGGACACTGGTTGATGGGTGCTTTCTTCACGGCAACATCCATGATTGGCTTGATTGCGCTTGCGGGTATTATGGTTCGAAACTCCATATTGCTTATCGACTTCATTAATCTACGCTTGAAGGAGGGTAGCCCTCTTAAGGAAGCTGTAATTGAAGCAGGAGCAGTTAGAACGACGCCAATTTTATTAACAGCAGGAACCGTTGTGATTGGGGCTGTTGTCATTTTGTTCGACCCTATTTTCCAGGGATTAGCTATTTCATTGATGGGGGGGACTATTGCTTCGACTTTCCTAACCTTATTAATCGTTCCACTGATTTATTATATCACAGAGAAAAAGAACTATAAATAATATTTTTCAAGTACTTTGCAGCCCCAAACCATTAACTAGTTTGGGGCTTCTTCTTTATAAAAAATATTAAATCAGAATATCTTAATGAATATTAGAAAGAAATCAGATACAGAATTTATCATTATCATGGCCTCTTTAATGTCTTTGGCCTCTTTGTCGATCGATGCCTTATTGCCAGGCTTGAATGATATTGCAAGGACAATTGGAATAGTAGATCCAAAGGATAATCAACTTCTGATAACCATGATCTTTTTGGGAATGGGATTTGGTCAGCTTATTTCTGGTCCCTTATCTGATAGTTTGGGGCGTAAGCCCGTTATTTATTTAGGCTTTTCAGTTTTTACTCTGTCAAGTTTACTTTGTATCTACGCTACAAGTATGGAAATGATGCTAGTTGGTCGAGTTTTGCAGGGAATAGGTTTATCTGCTCCGAGAACCGTTAGTACGGCTATGGTTAGAGATCGATTTGAAGGAGACTATATGGCTAGAATCATGTCTTTTGTAACGGTTATTTTTATTATAGCGCCAATTGTTGCCCCTTCCTTCGGGAAATTGATGTTAGATAGCTTTGGCTGGCAATCTATTTTCTCAAGTCAATTAATTTTCGGACTTTTTGTCGTTATTTGGATGTCGCAACGCCAACCGGAAACACTGAAAGCTGAAAACAGAAGGAAAATGACCTTGTCGCTTTTTACTAATGGGATAAAGGAATTTACAAAGTACAAACAATCATTGGTTTTTACCTTTATGTCAGGTCTTGTTTTATCTGCCTTTATGGTGTATTTAAGTTCAAGTCAGCAAATTTTTCAGGAACAATACGGTTTGGTTGAAGAGTTCCCTTTTATATTTTCCGGAATAGCTATTGTAATTGGTTTATCGACCTTTTTAAATGGAACTTTTGTTGTTCGATTTGGTATGTTGAAGCTTGCAACAAGTTTTACTATTGCATTAACACTTATTTCATTGATTTACGTCATTTTGTTTTACGGTGAGCCAAATCCAAGCCTTATTATTCTCATTTCATTCTTTGTGATGATGCTTTTTTGTATAGGGTTTATTTTTGGAAATATTAATGCTTTGGCCATGCAACCCATCGGACATATTGCCGGAATTGGGGCAGCTCTATTCGGTTTTATTGGGACCGTAATGGCGGTACCCATTGCAACCTTTATTGGACGATTTATAAATATAACAGCGGTACCTTTATTTATTGGATTTGCGAGTTGTGGAGCTTTATCTTTATTCTTAATCCAATACTTTAAGTGGTCAAACAGAAGAAATTTTAAATAAAATTAATTAAAAACTAGTAGGCATATAAACGAAGAGGATTAGATAATTTTGATCCAAGGCCTCTCAAAGCAACAAAAGGTGATGTTTTTTTATAATCGGATTCTTTTTGATCCTTATATTTTTATTCTTTTTTGGTTCTGATATCTTTGGTAAAGCATAATATTTTTTGTCTAATATTGAACAACGAACTATTTATTTGGCATAGTTTGCTAATATCTATAATTTGCAAGGTAGTAGATCAATCTAGACATTAATCAATAAAAGAAATATATGAAAGCAATCGGTTATTACCAGACTGGCCCCATAAACGCACCTAATGCATTAATTGAATTCGAAGCAGAAAGACCTGCCTTAGAAGCTCACGATCTATTGGTTGAAGTTCGTGGGATTTCCATGAATCCAGTAGATACCAAAGTTCGCACAAGGATGGCACCTGAGGATGGCACAAAGGTAATAGGCTACGATGCAGCAGGTGTGGTTCGTGAAATTGGCAGCCAGGTCAGCAAATTTAAAGTGGGTGATGAGGTTTTTTACTCTGGAGATCTAACGCGACCAGGGACTAATTCTGAATTTCATGCCGTTGATGAACGACTTGTTGGAAAGAAACCTAAATCGCTGGATTTTGCCGAAGCAGCAGGTTTCCCGCTCACCTCAATTACGGCATGGGAGCTTCTGTTCGATTCTCTGGCTTTGAAAGAAGGTGGCGGGATAGGTGAGAGTTTGCTTATTCTTGGAGGCGCAGGTGGTGTTGGCTCTATTCTCATTCAGCTGGCTAAGCAACTAACTGGATTAACGGTTATTGCGACGGCATCTCGTCCTGAAACCATAGAATGGGTTAAGAAAATGGGAGCAGATCATGTGATCAATCATCGTGAATCTTTGGTAGATCAAATCAAAGGGCTTGGACTTGAACCACGCTATGTGGCTTCCCTTAATGGAACGGGGCAACATTTTCCTGCCATAGTCGAACTCATTAAGCCTCGTGGTCATGTGGCGTTGATTGATGACCCAGAGGAAATAGATATACGCTTGGGGAAAACCAAAGCTCTAAGCTTCAGTTGGGAATTCATGTTTACACGATCTATGTTTCAGACGGAGGATATAGAAAAACAGCATGAATTGTTAAATCGTGTATCAGAACTGATTGATGATGGAGAACTGATTTCCACGGTGACCAATAATTTGGGCAATATGAGTGTAGAAACACTTAAGGAAGCTCATATCCAACAGGAAAGTGGCCGTGTGATTGGCAAGAATGTCCTAAACGGTTTTTCTAAATAATTGGATAAACACAGCCTATAAAACAAATGTAGAGGCGCATAATTTTGCGCCTCTACATTTTTATAATTTATTTGTACAGACGCAAAATCTTGCGTCTCAACAGTGAATTTCAATATTGCGTCTCAACAATACTCTTTTATTTATGAACCTCTTTAATGAATTCTTCAACCTCAGGAATACCACCCTGATACAGAAGATATCCATTATAAGGCTCTCTTTCGGTTATTTCATCATTAACAGGTGTTAGCATCAGCTTGTGCACTTCTTCAAGGTCATCTGTCTGACCCAAAGCCCAACCCAGTTTGATATAAGCCACCTCAGGTAGCATATTGCCACCAGGAACGATGCCTCTTGCCATCATTTCACGACCGGTCTCATAAACAAACATTTGAACGTAGCCCCAAAGGGTTTGAAGGGTCATAAACATATACACACCTTTTTTCTTAGCTCTTGCAATGGATGGATACAATTCTTTATTCACGTGCCCTAAGCCCGTTCCAATAAAAACGATTCCTTTATAACCACAATCAACCAGAGCATCCAAAACATCAGGTTTCATACCCGGATAATAATACAACATGGTCACCTTATCACTGAAATAAGGCTTTATTGTTACTTTCCTATCCTTACGTCTGTGCTTGTAATCCTTTTTGATATTCTCAATTTTATGACGATTGACCATAGCTAAGGGTGTATCGCCAATGGTACGGAATGTCGATCGGTAAGAGGAGTGCATCTTACGCACACGAGTTCCTTTGTGCAACAAACCATATTCATCCGAAGTCGGCCCGAACATACAAACCATCACCTCTGCAATATCCGAATTCCCTGCCGAATACATGGCATGCATCAGGTTTAAGGCTGCATCAGAACTTGGGCGATCTGATGAGCGTTGCGAACCCACAATAACAATGGGTACAGGTGAGTTTTGTACCATAAAAGTCAAGGCAGCACCTGTATGATGCATGGTATCGGTACCATGACCAATAACAATACCATCGACGCCATTCTCAATTTCTTTACCAATAGCCTTGGCCAGTTGCAAATACTGCTTTGGCCCCATATTCTCACTAAAAACGGCAAAGACCTTCTCGGTTGTCAAATTACAAATGTCAGCCAATTCAGGTACTGCACCGTATAGCTCTCCCGGAGAGAAAGCCGGAATAACGGCTCCGGTTCTATAATCCAGACGAGAAGCAATAGTTCCTCCCGTTCCGAATAGCTTCACATTAGGAAGGCCTTCGGTAGTGGGGAATTCCTTTTCCGGAATCTTATAGTTGGCTTTTTTGTAGCCCGTTTCTTTCATGTCGGTTATGGTGATGATATCTACACCAATATTATAACCCGTTATAATTTTTAAAACAATATGCTGATCGTCATCATTTTCCGATCGGGGTAGAATGGTTCCTTCAAAATCACCACGTGTTGTGGTAATCTTTGCCGTTCCCCAAACTCTCACATTATATTTTTTGAGTACTTCTAATGCACCGCCTTTATATCCTTGAAAAATATCTTCCATAATAGTCGACTATTTAATAGCTTTTTCGATTTTAGTTTTCAATTCGCTTAATGCTAAATTTCCTGTAGCTTGCTTATGAAGCTGGCCCATAATCCAATCAATGGTTTTCTTTTTATCAACCTGACCATTGGTCTCTCTGAATTTTTCATTCAGATAATTCACGGGAGCTAAGAGTTCCTCAAGACTTCTTTTCTTGAAATTAATACTGGTCAGAATTGAAGAGAAATCCATATTGGGGTGCTCAATAAGCACAGGAAGCATCAGCTTGGAGATGGCATAATGAAGTTTGTTCTTTTGTATGTATTCGAACATTTTTACAATGCGATTGTATTTAAAATCTTCATGCTTTTTGTACTTACCTTCTACGTATTTTAGGGTATGTCCGAAGAAGGTGCCAACAAATTTGGCAGGGATCTTCATTTTTTCAATTTTCTCGATAACTGGAACAAGATTATTTCTTAAAATATAATGATCGGTATCAGTTGGGATACCCCAGGCACGGAGTTGTTCGTAACGTTTGAATATTTCGATAGGCAAATTCTTGTTTAGATCTTCAATATAATCATTAGGCAGTGGGATAGGAGCCGAGTCTGTATCAGGATACATTCTATCTGCTCCTGGCAGTACTCGTTCGAAAATCGTCGTTCCATCCTTAAAAGATTTACGGGTTTCCTCGGGGATGGTATCGAATGCCATAATGCATCTTTCCTCTATGGTTTCCAGCGCTGTTGGTATATCGTCCTTAGGTCCCCAGAAGATGATTTGAGCATCATTTTCACCAGCATTTACAAGCTCTTTGATGATATAGAAGTCGGCTTTTAAGCTTGAACCATCAATTTCTTCTGAATGATACATATTAGGCTTTTCGATACAAGCCACAACCTTCAATCGCTCTGTAATTTCGTTGGCAAAACATTGACCGGGCTGTGTAAAGTGGGAGAGTATACCCTGGAAACCTTCCAAGTTGACAGCATAAACTTCCTTATCGGAAAAATCCAGGGATGCCATTAGCACGTTTTTAAGCTTTAATTGAGTAGGATCAATCTTAACAGGCTTTATTTTCCAAGCCTCCTGGTTTTTTACCTGATCTTTCAGTAGCTTTTGAACATTTAGTAAAGCCCATTGGCGGAAAGCCTCGTTATGAGATAGTTCAGGAATCCATTTATTATGCGCCACACCTTTTATTTCGATACGCGTACCGCCTTTACAGCTCACGTTAACATCTTCGCGACCAGCACCCATTCCTGTTCGGACTTTTCCTGTACTTCTATTAAGAAAACGGATATACTCGGCAGCTTCTCTCAATTCATCAGGTGTATAACACTCAGGATAAGTTACCGTTTCAATTAGGGGCATGCCCAGGCGATCTGTCTTATAGACTCTATTGTGACCAATATCCGAAATCTCTCGACAGGAATCTTCTTCTATACTCAATTGAATTAAACGAACTTTCTTGTGCTTTAACTGTATATGACCTTCAACACCGAGAATAGCTGTTCTTTGAAAACCTGCAGGAATACTGCCATCCAAATATTGCTTACGCGTGATATGAACCTCACCGACAATATTAAGGTTCGACAGGAGAGAGATCTCAAGGGCATATTCCAGAGCTTCCTTATTGATAATAAAGGGTGGGGTGTCGTCAATTTCGTAAGTACAAGCCGACTCGTTGTTTAAACGGTAAGTAATCTCTTTTCGGGTTTTGAACTCCATTAAAGCCGTTCCGTCATATTCACCAAGCTCCGATAGTGTTGGACGCATATGGCGGATAATCTCTGCATCATAATTGTTATGATCGTGTAAGATACCTGCCGGACAGTGACAGAAGAGTTTCTTTTCGGTTTTTAGCTGCTGATGGACTTCCAAACCAGACATAAATCCGATGCGTTTATAATCCTTCTCTGTCGCTTTTTTTCTTGTAACATACCCAATGGTTTTACGGGTATTCTGGTAGTTTTTTACTGGGTTAAATTTAGGCATAGTGGGTTTAATTTTGGAAGCCATAAGGTAAATAAGATTATTAAGTTTAGCAAGCCAGTATAGTAGAATTAGCTAGCACTTAATTGCTTATACGACTCACTTGGAGAAGCCAAGTTTGTTGGAAGAAGGGCATGCTCTGACTTACTAGAATATTCGTAGCATTTTAAGAGACATATACCAGGCCGTATTTTAAAATGGATTTAAGTAAGAAGACAAGGTTTCACCTACATCGGGATTATGAAGAGTGTTTCTATTTTATGTAGAATACTTGTTTTACTTGACGCCTAAATACTGTTTAATCAAATTTATCTTTAATTTTAGTCACCTTAAAAAAAGTAGGAGGGGATAAACTCTCCAAAATGGATTGGTTGGAAGCTTTTAAAACTAAAAAATCAGAAGCCCAAAGCTTAAAAGCTGAGATAGATAAAACCGACAAAGAAAAAGCCCCAATGATGTATGAACTTTACGGTTTAAGCGAAGAAGAAATACAAATAGTTGAAAATAATTAAATCGGCATGAAACCTGACAGGTATACTTACATCTCGAAAAATTTAACCTGTCAGGTTAGATATTGTAATTTCCATATTACGATAACAAGTACTGAAGAATCAATGAATCAGTGCAAAGATTTAATGCTCGAAAAAGCCATTGATGAGATTCAAACACGTAACCAATAAAAAATGAATAAAAAGTATCCTATGAAAAAATTACTGTTAATAGTACTAGCTTGTACCTTTTTCTCAACGATTAACGCACAAGTGCAAAAGGGAACCATCATATTAGGTGGCGATATAAATTTTAATAAAAATAATCTATCTCAACAATATACTAGTCACAGCAGTACTTCTGAAGCAGACAAGTACAAAACAACACATATCTCTATAAGTCCCCAATGTGGAATGTTTATTTCCGAATTTTTAGAAGTAGGTCTTGGAATAGCATATCAGCAAAATAAAAGTAAGTATATAGAAGGAGGATCAAGTCCTTATAATGATAATCAAACAGTAGAAACAAATCAATTTCTTATTTATCCATATATCACAAAATATGGTAAAATAGCTGAAAAACTTTACTTTACATCAACGCTAAAAGTTCAGTTTGGATTTGGAAAACATGATGATGGAAGAGATCGTAGTACATCAGAAAGTGACATTTCTGTTTTTAATATTAATGCATCACCTGGTCTTACTTATTTTATTTCTAATAAGTGGTCGTTAAAATGTACGATTGGGCAACTGTATTACAATAGAACCAAATATAGTCTTGACGAATCCTCAGATTACTATGATGGTTATGAAAATATAGATGAAAACCTCGGATTGAATTTAGATTTAAACACATTTACAATAGGCTTTCAATATATATTAAATAACAAATCTTAAGCGAAAAATTCCCACAGGTGTGCGATTAGCTTCGGTTGTATCGCGTTCCTTTATATTATAATCCTAGGCTAAGAAGAGAAGCCTAATAAAGCGCCCCAAACGTATTCACGTTTGGGGCGCTTTTTTACATTATAAGATGTAGGATAATATATGGTTAAATTGTGGAAAAACGAAAATAGGGAGAATTCAAGGATTATTATTGTTAATAAGTCTTGGTTTGGTCTGATTATGTGTTCGTTAGGTGTTATGTAGATATTTGCTGAAAAATTGATATTGGGATGAAATAATTTGTTTAGTAAAATAAATAGTGTGGATTTAAAGTTTTAGAGTATCTGTAATTTCTACTTGTGCAGGAGTTTGTCGTATTTTAGTTTTAAACATGATGAGTAAGCATTTTTTGAGTGAGTTTGGGTTTTTTGCAAAATAATCTGGGCGTTTTGCTTTTTGTAAAATGCCCAAAACAAATTGCAAAAGACCATTTACAATTCATATTTGGCCTTTTTCGTGGTGTAAAAGAGTCAAATTGTGTCTATTTTCCTCTTTTGCAAACTGTAATCAGTCTTTTGCAAAACAATCTGAGCCCAAATTAAAGAGCAAAACACCCTTTCCAATTTGACAAAAACTCTTTTGTTATAAAGAGTCGTTCTATTTTATGTAGAATACTTGCTTTACTTAAGTTTAAGATACTGTTTAGTTGGATTTATTTTTAATTTTAGACTGATCAATTTAATGGTATTCTTTTATTCCTTATAAAATAAGCCCAATAACAATCCCTTTAAAATAGAGAAGATATGAAAGTAAAATTAGTTGTAGTCCTGTTAATTAGCCTGGTATATGCATTCGGTTCTTATGCTCAGGAATCCAATAAGAAGAAACCGAAATACTTATACATTATTAATGGTGAAGAGGTTAGCCAGGATTATATTGATAATCTGGATATAAAACGTATTAAAGAAATGAAAATGGGTGTTTCTGGCGAAGCAAAAGAAGCCCTAATTAAAAAGATAGGAGAAAGAGTTAACGAGAATACGGTTGTTATATTTGATCTTTACACCGATGAAGAAATGAAGACCGTAAAACGAATTACGCCGGAAGAAGCTGCCGCAATTAATAAAAAGAATGCGGAAGAGCGGGCAAAAAAGATGAAGGAGTCGACCTTGGTAAACACAGGTGATATGGCTCCGGACTTTGTTGTTGACATGCTTGACGGACAAAAAATTAAACTGCAGGATTTAAAAGGGAAAGTCGTTTTGCTTAATTTCTGGGCTACCTGGTGTGCACCCTGTATGAAAGAACTTTACGAATTTCCCGATAAAATTGTCAAGCCTTTTGCTTCCAGTAATTTTGTTTTACTTCCGGTTTCTCGTGGTGAAAAAGAAGAGGTAGTTAGAAAAAAAATGGAGAAACTGAAGACCAAAGGAATCGCATTTAATGTGGGATTAGACCCTAACCAGGCTATTTATAAGCAATTTGCTACTGAATTTATTCCTCGAAACTTTCTTATCGATCAGAATGGGAAAGTTGTGTATACGTCGATAGGTTATAGCGAAGAGAAATTGAATAAATTGGTTGAGAAGATTGATGAATTACTGAAAGTCTCAGAGAAATAAAGATACTATTGAGTTTTGTTGATACAGGTTAAGTACTGAGTCAACACTTACTGTAGTAGAAAATATAAAAATCGATCTAACTATAAACACCCTAAATGTTATTCTCATTTAGGGTGTTATTTTTAAAACCTGACAGTTTTACTTACATCTCGTAAAATTAACCTGTCAGGTTGCACGATTTTGTTTTTATTTAATCGCCATGCAAATATCCGAAATCAAATCTTTAGGTTCGGTATCCATTGGGCTGTTTCTGTAAAATTCCATAGGTGGAATCTTCTTGTTTTGCTTAAATTCTTTGGCTCTGTCCATGGCCATAATCGCACTCCATCCATTACCTGATAATTCATAAGGACCGATATGGCGAACTGTATGCACTTTGGTTGCAGGAAGACGGCCTTTAATCATTCCGGCAGGTATACTTTGTGGATCTGATTTAATACCAATTCCGCTGGTGTATACCACTCTGTTCTTGTTAAAATCGAATTTGTGATAGATGGAGAACCAGTCGCATGTAACATGGTCTTCATTTTCTTTGGCAAAATCAGCTAGTTTTTTGAAATCTTCAGACATGACTTCACCAATATTGTCAATTGTACATTCATTTTTTATTCCAACAAATTGACAACCTTCAAATTGAGATTCACCAAGGAATTCCAGTTTGGCATCAACATGTCCTTTTTCAATATAATCCTTAAGCATCAATAAACCACGGTCGTAGTCCATTCCAATCAAACGCTCCATCATGGCTTTCATCCAGAACATGAAAAATGGTAAGGAGCCATCCATGGTCCAGGTCAGTTTGGTCGTGTTCTCATCAATCTGTTCAAGAATAAAATCAGTCTTAGACTGCGATTTCCAGGGCTTCAGAAACTTAAGATCATAATTGATCACCGTATCACTTTCCTTAATCACTTTGATGATTCCCGATCCAATACGTTTTCCTTCCCACTCATGGGTTTTGCCATCATCAGAAACAGTTTCCTTTGTTTCCGGCTCTAGAATAAACCAAGGCGACCAGGGTTTCCAATTGTTAAAATTGCTAATAACGCTTTTTACTTTGTCAGCACTAGCAGCTATTGTTATTGATTTTTCTACATGAGTTTTAGGCATATGTTTTGCATTTGGTTATTAATTTCAAAAAATAGGACGATTTTAAAGTTAAAAAGAATAAGATATGTTTACAAGTTAAACTTGTTTTTGACTAGAGGACTAGCACATGGGGATCATAAATTATATCTACCTTTTTTATTTCATTTATATTTCTGACATTCGTTTTACAGATAACTAAAAAAAATAAGGCAATGACTTATCAGGAATTAGGGTATAACGAAGAATTAGAGAAATTCAGAATAGATAATGGACTGGATTCATTCGAAATTGGTCGCGTTATATTGGAACATAAGGAACGGTATGTCGTGAAAACACCTACCCATGAGTTTGATGCCGAGCTTATGGGTAATTTAAGATTTACAGCGGAAAATCGATATGATTTACCTGCCGTTGGCGATTGGGTTGCTTTTATGGAATATGATGAGGGCAAAGCTTTGATTCATGCTGTCTTGCCACGCCAATCGATTATAGAAAGAAAGGCGGTAGGGAAAATAGGACAGGTGCAGATTATAGCAACGAATATTGATTGTGGTTTAATTGTGCAATCGGTGGATCGTGATTTCAATTTAAATCGATTAGAACGTTACCTGACCATTTGTAATGCTTCCAAAGTTGAGCCTGTCATTGTTCTTAATAAAGTTGATTTGATCGATGAGGCTGATTTACAGTTGATGATGCAAGAAGTTAAGGCACGTATGATTGAAGTGCCATTGCTGTGTGTAAGTCATGAGTCGATTGGTTATTCACAATTGGAAGAATTTATTGAGACAGGAAAAACTTATTGCCTGTTGGGTTCATCGGGTGTTGGGAAATCAACCATACTGAATGGTCTTTCGGGTAAAGAAGAGATGAAAACAGGAGAAATTAGTTCTGCTGTGAATAAAGGGAAACACACCACCAGCCATCGTGAACTTTTTGTTTTGGATAGTGGAGGTATTTTGATCGATAATCCAGGCATGAGAGAGATTGGCGTGACGGATCAGTCGGATGGATTAAAAATTACCTTTGAATCGATTCTTGAATATGCAGAAGATTGTAGATATAAGGATTGTACACATATGCATGAAGAAGGCTGTGCTATTATTGATGCCGTTGAAAATGGTGAAATTGATGAAGATGCCTACGCTAATTTTTGTAAGATTGAGAAAGAAAAATCTCATTTCGAATCGGATGCACAAGAACGTAAGAAGAAGGATAAGGACTTAGGAAAGTTGATAAAAGGCTTTAAAAAGAAACGAAATCAAAATAAGTTTTAAAGCTCTTTACAAGAATACAAATAAAAAAAGCTGACAGTACGGTCAGCTTTTTTGGGTTATATCCTTAAACAAAAATTGGCAAAAAGTATCCCAGGAATGAAATCTTAATATCTTTGGGATCCAGATATAATATTTTCAGATAAAAGCTTCTTATGAAATTAGGATCCCGTCTTGCTTTGCTCTTTTGTATTTTGACTGCGACTAATAGTTACAGTCAGCTGCAACAAGCTGATAGCCTTTTGGAACTGATAAACGCTACAAAATCAGTTTCTGAAAAAGCCGATTACCTTAATACATTAGGAAACTTATATCGTTACAAAAATCAGGATTCTGCATTTAAATATATTTCTAGAGCGCTCGAAATATCTGAACAACAAAAGCTTTACACGCAGCAAGCAGAAGCATATAACGAACTGGGAATTATATGGTACAATAAAAAAGTAAAAGATTCGGCCTATTATTATTTGGAAAAGGGATACCATACAGCCCAGGAGAACAATGATTATCGGGGAATGGTGAAAAGCTTGAATAGTATTGGCTTTTATAATATTAAATCGAAAGATTACGAAGAAGCTTCATCAGCCTTAGGCAAGGCTTTAAGCTTTGCCGGTCAAATAAAAGACCAAATCTTGCTTTCGATGCTTTATAATAACTTAGCGCTTCTAAATAAATCTCAGGGAAATGTTGATGTGGCTCTTGATTATTATCACAAAGCCTTGAGAATTGCTGAAGAACAAGCTGATCTGAAAGGTAAGGGGTTGATAACAAGTAATATTGGATTGCTATACGAAGCCCAGAACAAAACAGAACTGGCATTGAAATACCTAAATCAATCATTAGCTATCCGGCTTAAACAAGGGAATAAAGTTGGTGAATCGTATGTTCGTACCAATTTGGGACTGGTGTACGAAAACCTTAAGGAATATGATAAAGCACTTGATCAATACAGAAAATCACTCAGCATAAAGAAGGCGATAAACAGTAAGCGTGGAATGGCCATTTTGTACAACAATATGGGGATCATATTTAAAGATCAGACACAGTACGATTCGGCCTTTATCTACAGCCATAAATCTCTTAAATTAAGACTGAAGTTGAGGGATAAAATCGGTGAAGCCCGAGCAAGAATAACGCTAGGGCAGATTTATTTACAGCAGGGAAATCCGAGACAAGCTAAAAAAGAACTTGAATAAGCCCTTGTACTTACCAAAGCATATCGGAAATTTAGTGTTTTAGAGAATCTTAACTTGACGCTTTACCAAGTGTCTATGTCTTTAAATGAGTATAAAAATGCAAGTGCATATCTATTAAAGAGCCATGCTTATAAAGACAGCATTTTTAATATTGAAAAGGAAAAGAGTATTGCCGGTATCGAAGCGAAGTATAATTCATTGAAAAAGGAAAAAGAAAACCTGGTGTTGCAGCAGGAAAATGACTTGAAGGATGCCAAAATTAAACGTCAGATTATTATAGGTGTGGTTTTGGTTATTCTAATGCTGCTTATTCTTACGTTCTTAATACTAATTTACCGATCGCGACAACATTTAAGTGAGAAAAATAAAAAGATCGAACAACAAACTAATAAACTTGCAGAAACAGTTAAGGAGGTAAAGCAATTATCAGAGTTTAAAGAAAATATGACAAACATGCTGGTGCATGATTTGAAGACGCCATTAAATGTCATTGTCAATTTTAAAGTACTAAAGGATGTTGATTGTTTTGAAGAGCTTCTGCAACAGTCGGGATATACCATGTTAAACTTGGTGCATAATATTTTAGATGTACATAAATATCGCGATACTACACTGGAAGTAGATAAAGAGCGGATTTCATTATTAGAAGTATTGAGCAATGCTTTTGAAGAAGTTGCTTATCTGGTTGATGTGAGTAAATTACAAATAAGTATTAAAACAGAATGTGATTATTTAATTAATGCCGACAGAGAGCTTTTAAAACGGGTATTTACAAACTTGTTTAGTAATGCGATTAAATATACGCCAGCAAACGAAACCATTACAATTAGGTGTCAACAGGGCACAAATGGAGATTTAAGAATTGAAATTGCCAATCCAGGACCAGGCATTCCGAAAGAACAGCAAGAACTTATTTTCGAATATTTTAAACAGGGGGACAAAACAGATGATGGTCATGTTCACAGTTCTGGTTTAGGATTGAGTTTTTGTAAACTTGTCGTTGAAGCACACCAGGGAAAAATAGGGGTGATTTCAGAAGCACCACAGGGAGTTGTATTCTGGATCAGGCTTCCAGAATCACAACCAGAGATGTCTATAAATCCAGAATTTTCCTTTAAATGGGATAATCTAAAGATATCCGAACGTGCTAAGGTTTTGTAATTTGTTTCTAAAACCTGACAGGTTTACTTACGTCTTGTAAATTAACCAGTCAGGTTGGATTTGATTTAAAATCAAATTTCAACAATAACAATCTGCATTTAATATTTTCATTTAATCGGTGCCATCTATACTTGTTATTTTTGATGTAGACTTGGGAATTGAAAAATAAAAACAAGAGCCTTCACCCAATTTGGAGTTGACGCCAATTGTACCCTGATTAATTTCTACGAATTCCTTACAAAGCAATAAGCCCAGTCCAGTACCTTTTTCACCTGAACTACCTACCGTTTTGTATTTCTTATCAATTCGGAAAAGCTTATTGATATTTTCTTCAGGTATGCCGTCGCCTTGATCCTGAATCTCAATCTTATAGTTGGAGGTATCAGGCTTCAGAGAAACTGTGATTTTTGAATCAAGCTTTGTGAATTTGATGGCATTATTTAATAGGTTTCGAATAATGGTATTCACCATTTCCTTGTCAGCAAAGCCAATGGCTTTATCTGGTAAATGGTAATCAATATGAATTCCTTTTTTGTGCGCACTAACCATATAGAGGTTGATGTTTTCTTTAATCAGCTCAGTTAGTTCGCAGTTTTCAGGCTCATATTTAATTTTACCGGTTTGAGAACGCGACCAGGTAAGTAAATTTTCCAATAAAGCATAAATATGATTAACGGCTTGATTGATTTTTTTAATCCCCATCTTCTTTTCCTCATCATCAATGGCATCATAATTTTCGTGAATAAGCTGTGATATGGACATCAGGCTGGTAAATGGGTTCTTTAGGTCGTGAGATATAATTCTAAAGAATTTATCCTTGGTCACATTGAGTTCCATAAGATGCTGTTCCGATTCGGTAAGTTTCTTATTGGCAATGCTGATTTTTTCATTTTTAACACGAAGTATCTTGTTTGTTCTTATTTTTAACAAATACCTGTAATTGAAAATGATAATGGCAATTCCCAGTGAGATTTCAAGAAGTATGAACCACCATTCCATCCAAAAAGGAGGGTTGATTTTGATACCTAATTCTCTAGTTTCTGTACTCCATATACCATCCGAATTTTGCGCTTTGAGCTGGAATAGATATTTTCCAGGTTTTAGGTTTGAATAGGATACAAAATTTCGTTCCCCGGCATCAATCCAGTTTTTATCCAATCCCAGCATTCTATAGTTGTAGCGTATTTGTTTTGGTGAAAAGCTTGATAGGGATGAAAACTCCAATGAGAGATGTCTTTGTTGGTAGTCGAGCCTGATTTTATCCGTGAAAATGATACTCTTCTGAAGTTTATAACAATCAAGTATTATATCGTAGTGCAGACAATTAGCCTGTATGGAATCACTTTCCTGGGCTACGACAACATCTTTTCCTAATATTTGTAATTTTGTGATAAGGGCATCGTAAGCTGGTTCAGCTTTGATTTCTTTTTCAGGATCGATGATGTTTAAACCATAAACACCTCCAAAATAAAGTAGACCTGATTCACCCTTGTGAAATGCACCCCCATTAAACTCGTTGGATTGAAGGCCATCAGCAGTTGTGAAATTCTTAGTTGAATAGTCTTTCGTATTGAATCGGCAAATTCCGGAATTGGTACTTAGCCAAATATTGTCCTGTTTATCTGGTAGAATTCCATAGATCACATTGTTGGGTAAACCCTCGCTGACACTGAAGTGCTGAAAGATTTTAGTTTCGGGATCGAATCGATTGAGTTGGTTGTTTGTACCAATCCAAAATATGCCATCAGAATCCTCATAAAATGAAAAAACGATATTGTCTGAAAGGGTGTTTTCAGAATTGGGTATGAATTGATAAGAGGTGAATTTTCCTGTTTTTTTATCTAAAATACTCAAGCCGCCACCATAATGCCCAAGCCACAATTGACCTTTGCTATCTTCATAAATGGAGGAGTAAACAAAATCATGTGGCATGCTGTGTGGATCAGAACTATCGTGTAAATACCTTTTGAAAGTTTGTGTCTTTGGATTAAAACGATTTAAGCCCTGACGGGTACCAACCCATAAAAAACCTTCACTATCTTCAAATATAACGCGAACCGAATTATGAGATAGACTATTGACTTTGTTTCGCTTGTATCTGTAGTTCGTTTTTTGTCCGGTTTCGGGGTTTAATTTGAAAAGGCCTTCGCCATGTGTCCCAACCCAAATCTGTCCTTTGCTATCTTCAAAAACGTCTCGTATGGCTGGCGTATTGTTAAAATCAAAATGCCTGAAGTTTCCTGTTGATCTGTTATAAGCACTTAGTCCGGCATCATTAGTTCCAATCCAGATTATTTGATTATGATCTTCCCAAATACTCCATATGAAATTACTAGCCAGGCTATTGGTTGAAAGAGCATTGTGTTTGAGTAATTCAAATTTGTGAGCCTGAGGATCGTAAATGCTGATACCTGCACCAAAGGTTCCAATCCAAACTGAGCCAGATTTATCTTCGTGTAAGCAGTTGATCGAATTTTGAGATAGGCTTTGTGGGTCAGCAGAGTTTTGTGTGTAATGACTTGTTTTACAATTCTCAGCATCAATTCGATATAGACCAGAACCAAAAGTACCGTACCAGATATGTCCCAGTTTATCTTCAATAATAGGTTTATTCGTATTAGTTGCCAGGCTATTGGAAGAATCAATAGATTCTAAGAAAAGTTTGAAGATATTTTCACCTTTCCTTTTTTTGTATAGCCCTTTTTGTGTGCCTATCCAGAGGTTTGCCTTTCTGTCGATATGAATGCTTTCAATATGACGTTTACTGAGTTGAATATCAGAACTGATTTGATTTAATTGGCTATTTAATGTAAGAAATCCATTAGATGTACCTATAAGGAGTTTATCATCGTGAGAAGCAAGGCAATTGACTTTTATTGATTTAAGTTCAGCAAAAGAGCTAGTAAGAATTTCATTCGACTTTTTATCAAAATAAAGAAGTCCCTTATCGGAAGCAATCCAAATCGAGCCATTTTGTTTAGGAATGAATGCGTTTATTCGGCATGAGATATCTGCATTTATACTTTTTATCTCTTCTGTTCTTAAATTTTTAATATCTATTCGGTTTAATCCATTATTGGTGCCAACCCAAAGCTTTTTGTTTTCATCTTCAAAAATCTGGGTGATGGTATCATTGCTAATTCGTCTTTGAGGATCGGATAGGGTAGTGAACTGAGTGAATTTCTCCGTTTCCATATCAAAATGAGTCAAGCCTGCCTGTGATGCAAACCAGAGTCTTCCTCTACTATCCTCTATAATTTTCTCAATCCATTTATATGATATTGAGTTTTCGTCATTGCTTTTGCTTCTGTATATGGTGAAATTTTGTCCGTCGTAACGATTAAGGCCATCTTCAGTTCCAAACCACATAAAGCCTTTGGAGTCTTGAAAAATACAGTAGACAGAACTTAAGGAGAGTCCATCATTTATTGTAAGACGTTTGAACTGGATGTGCTGTTGTTGCGCCACAAGAGGGTAGGTCAGCAATAGAAAAAGGAATAAAACGATTAATCTTGTTCTAAACATAGAGGCTTGTTTATTGATTTTGACCTTTAAATTACTGAAAAATATGTATTTAATGAATTTGAATAGTAAATCTATTGTTAAAGATTGTAAAGGTCTGATATAAAAAAAGCCTTGACATAAATGCCAAGGCTTGCGCTATTAATATTACAATGCAACTTACAGGTATAAGTCTTTTGCAAAACTACCTTCAATTTTTGTTCCTAGTAATAACTCTTCAATAGTTGCAGCAATATCTGCAAAACTTGTGCGTGTTCCCAGGTTGATATTGGTTTTGATATTCTTTCCATAAACCATAACAGGAATATATTCACGGGTATGATCTGTTCCTTTATAAGTCGGATCACAGCCATGGTCAGCTGTCAAAATAAGAATTTCATCTTCTTTCAAACGGCTTTGAATTTCGGGTAATTGCTGATCGAACTCTTCAAGAGCTGCCTTATAACCTTCTGGATTTCTGCGGTGACCATAGGCCATGTCGAAATCAACAAGATTAGTGAAAATCAGACCTTTTGTGTCTTCTTCGAGAGCTTTTAGTGTTTTAGCAACACCATCATTATTGTCTTTATTGGTACCACGGGAATCTGAGATGCCTTGTCCAGCAAAAATATCGCTGGTTTTGCCAATACCAATTACATCAAGGTTGTTTTCCAATAAACGATCGAGCATAGTTGGACGAGGAGGTGTTACCGAATAATCGTGACGATTAGCTGTACGAGTAAAATTGCCTTTACCACTTCCCAAGTAAGGACGTGCAATAACACGTGCTACCGGAGCCAGTTCTGTACAAATTTCCAAAGCAATTTCACAAGCCTTATTTAGTTCTTCAAGAGGAATAATCTCTTCGTGTGCTGCTATCTGAAAAACTGGATCAGCAGAAGTATAAACAATCCAATTACCTGTTTTCATTTGCTCTTCACCGTATTCGTCAAGAATAGCGGTACCAGAAGCTGGCTTGTTGGCCATAACCTTACGTCCGGTTCTTTTCTCAAATTGACGAATCACTTCATCAGAAAAACCATTGCTATAGGTTGGGAAAGGTTTGTCAATGGCTACGCCTGCAATTTCCCAGTGCCCAGTTGTAGTATCTTTTCCCTTAGAAGCTTCCGCTGCTTTTCCATAAGCACCATTTGCTTTCTGAGTTGGTTCAACACCTTTAATGTCGGTCAGGTTACCCAAACCTAATTTTTGCATGTTTGGAAGGTTCATGCCACCACAATGACTGGCAATATTTCCAAATGTATTTGAGCCTACATCGCCAAAATCAGCTGCATCAGGTAAAGCCCCAACACCAGCACTGTCAAGAACTACAATTGTAGCGCGTTCAATTTTAGGAATCATATCTTTAATTTAAATGTATTTAAGATAGCCTTGTGAGTAGGATAATCATAAACGGAGTTTTATATCAGCGCAAGCCAGAAAAACTTGTGTTTATGGTCTCGTAGTTATCTGTTTTCGATTAAAATATTTTATTCTGAATATTCAATCGGAGGGATTTCCTCGTGGTTGCATGTAGTGAGACAAAGGTAAAACAAAAATGTGAAATTCAAATCTTATCTGTAATGATTTTACATAGTAAAAGAGATGATTCTATTCGAGTTTTTTGACTTGAAATATTTAAATCCCAGAAGTAAATATTGTAAATTTCGAATCCTGATTTTTGATGATCTTAAAACAGAAATTTCTATGCCCTATAATTTTGATAAGATAATTGATAGAAAAAATACGAATTGCGTTAAGCACGATGCGCTTGAAAAATATTTTGGTTCCAATAAGCTCTTGCCCCTGTGGGTTGCTGATATGGATTTTGAAACGCCTGATTTTATTCAAGAAGCATTGAAAAATAGGTTAGAGCATCCTATTTATGCATATTCTTTTTATCGTGATAGCTTCTATTCTTCCTTTATCAATTGGATGAAAAAAAGACATAGTTTTCACGTAGAGTCTTCATGGCTAAAAGTAACACCTGGTGTATTAACAGGTCTTTCTATGGCCATAATGGCTTTTACTGAGCCTGGAGATAAAATTATTATTCAGCCTCCGGTTTATCATCCTTTCTTTCAACTTGTAGAGTCCAGCGATAGGGTTTTAGTTGAAAATGAACTCAAATTTGAGAATGGTAACTACCGGATGGATTTCGATAATTTGAAAGCGAGTATAGATGAGAATACAAAAATGATTATCATCTCGAATCCGCATAATCCTGTTGGTCGGGTATGGACCAAAGCAGAGCTATCCGAATTGGTCGCTATTTGTGAAGAGCACAATATATTGATCATGGCAGATGAAATTCATTCAGATATCATATTTAAGCCCCATACCTATACACCAATATCGTCTATTAGTAGCTATGCTAAAAATAATAGTTTGACTTTTTTAGCACCCACTAAGACTTTTAATATCGCAGGCCTTGCTACATCTATTGTTATTATTCCCAATGAATCAATGCATAAGGCATATAGTGCACTGACCTCACGTTTTCATGTTGAAGGGGCTAATGTATTTGGTAGTGTTGCCTTTGAGGCTGCCTATACTCATGGTGAAGAATGGTTGGTGCAACTATTGGCTTATCTAAAAACAAATGTGCAACTGGTGAAATCTTATTTGGCCGAGAATCTATCTTCTGTTCGTATAGTTGAGCCTGAAGGGACTTATCTTTTGTGGTTGGATTTTTCTGCTTTGAACCTGGAGGATAGGGAGCTTCACCGAATTCTGGTTGATGAAGGTGAGATAGCATTAAATAAAGGAACAACATTTGGTGAAAAGGGAACACAATATATGCGCTTAAATATAGGATCCCCACAGGCTATTATACTGGAAGGTTTGGAGAGAATAGTGGCTGCACTGAAAAGATATGAGCGTGTTTAATTTTCTATTCATCTGTTAAGTTGATAGATCCTAAAGGAGTGACAAGTAAATTTATCATTTTGATTAAACATATGATTTGGTGCGAAGCGAAGTTTCTCGATGGTATTCAATGAAATATAAATTCTCTTTTTACTGATGAGTTAAAAAAAAGAAGTGAAAGTTGAATAATTTCCGTATCTTGCAGCACCATTAGGTTTATACTATAATAGGTTTGTTATTATAGCCTTAAATTTAAGAGGTATATTATTGTATTAAGAACTAAATAATTAAATGGCCAGATCAAAAGAAACATTCGGTAAAAAAGAGTTAGAAAAGAAAAAACTCAAAAAAAGAAAAGAAAAAGAAGCACGCAAAGAAGAAAGAAAAGCCAACGGTGGTGGGCAATCTTTTGAAGATATGTTGGTTTACGTTGACGAGAATGGTCAACTAACATCTACTCCTCCAGATCCAACTAAAAAAGTTGAAGTTGATGTTGATAGCATTGTTCTAGGTGCTAGAAACAGTAATGCAGGTTATGTGGAAGATCCTCTACGTAAAGGAACGGTTACTTTCTTCAACACAAGTAAGGGATACGGTTTCATTAAGGATGCTGAAACAGGAGAAAGTATTTTTGTTCACATCAATGGATTAGTTGATCATGTGAACGAAAATGATAAAGTAAACTTCGAAACAGAGCGTGGTCCTAAGGGCATGAATGCTGTGAATGTGACTTTGATTAAAAAATAATACAGATACAGTTTTAAACTGTTCTTCAATATTTAAGGATATTTACCTAAAGGTAAGTATCCTTTTTTTGTGAGTAAATTCTGATAGTAGAATTAGAATAGAAGATTGTGGGACATTATGGAGTCTATTATTCTTTCGTTTAATTATAGACGAAATTAAGGATGGGATATTTTATGTTTCTCTTCAGATAAATTTTGAGAAATTTTCGGGATCAGTAATTATAAATAGAGATGATGATCTTTTAAATCTACTCTAATCAAGAGATGGTTTAACTAGATCTAATATTTAAGAATTTCGATTAGCAGAGTGAGGGGAAGTAAAAAAGTATGGCACAAAAAAAACCACCTCGAGAGGTGGTTTCCTTTATGTATCGTAGTAACTGAATTAGTCAATTACTCTTACGTTTACGGCGTTCATACCTTTACGGCCTTTTTCCATATCGTACTCAACTTTGTCATCTTCACGAATTTCGTCAATAAGACCTGTAGAGTGTACAAAAATGTCTTCACTTGAATCTGCTGGCTTAATGAAACCAAAACCTTTGGTTTCGTTAAAGAATTTTACTGTTCCTTGCATTGTAATTTTTTTAAAATAATAAATATTTGTGGAAAGCTTTCCTTTCAGTATAATTCCAAGTAAAGATTCATTTATGTATTGTTCTCAAGAGAACGAATGGTAACGAATATTAATGATATTATCTTCTTGTTAGTGCTTTTCAACGCAACAAATGTAATAGTAATATTCTCAGTATCCAAAATAAACTTCATTAGTTTTATTCAAATAGAGAGTATTTATGATAAAAAAATACTCAATCAATGGCTTTATCCATGCTGATATTTTATTCCATTAACTCCTATGTACCATAATTAGAGACTTGTAGAGGGTGGAGAGGGGTGATTGATGAAATTCTTATTTGCTATAATTGCTTGAAGAAAAAAAAAGTTTTTTTTAAATTCTTATTATAATAAGCCCCCAAATGTTGATTTATGACCTATCTAAAGCATCACTTTAGTCAAGTAAAATGTAGGCTCCAAAGAGTTTTTCCTGGTTTGGACTTGTTAGAGGTAGATAGCCCTTATACCATTTCCCATTTTTCATCTCAAAAGGATGTGTCTGACTCATCTTTTTATTAAAATTGACAAAATTCGATTTAGCATCTGCAAAGATATTAAAGGTCCCTTTAGATTCAGGATGAATATATGGGTTCAACTTTAGAGCTATTGTTCCCATATTATATCTCAGGTTGATTTCTAAACAGGGTTGAATCTTGCTTTTACCTTCAGAATCGAAGAATAGCATACAATCAATGCCCAAAAAGCCACAATACTCTTGTGGAATTTGATTGGCTTTTAGTGCATCCCCTACAGAGTTTATAAGTTGCCTTTGTTCTGCCTTGCTTAATGTTTGATCAAATATCTCAGGTGTATAGCCGAGGTAGTTAGCCTGATACTGACCATTTTCATTGGTGTCGAAAAAGGCAAAGCCTAAAAAATCCAGATTACCTTTCCCATCAGCAAAAAATTGAATTGAAAAATCTAATTGTTTATTTACAAGTGCCTCTACCATCACATAGCCTTGAGACTTAAGCACGCCACCAAGTGCTTGTTTAACTGATTTGTTTATAAATGCCTTTCGTAAAACTTGCAAGCCTCGTCCCGATGAACTCCAGGGTGATTTAATCACTATTTGTTGCCATTTGTTCTGTAACGCTTCAACCTCAGATTGTTGGGTGCAAATAACAGGGAAAATATCCTTTGAAATATATTTGTCTGAAGGGGCATTTTTAGTGATGTGTTCAAGACATGAGAGAGCAACTTTGCGACTATAAAGATCTTTGTGTTCAGTTTGCCAGTAGGCATTTGGCTGATCTAAATAATCTTGATGACATTGACTTTTAAAGGGGGCCAGTTGATGGTGTATCCGCGGACTCCAACCCCAGGGGTGCAGACGTCCTTTTTCTTCTTTCAAAAATGTTTGATCGGTAAGTGACTGAGGAAATAAGACAAATCTTGGAACACTGATACCAACTTCTTCAAGTGATTTTAGAAAATCAGTATCAGGAATTTGATTGACCAGGATCACATCTTTAGATTCAGCATAATAAATGGGCAAAACGTCCAGGTCCTGTTCAAAACGGGATAGTATTTTATTGGGCATAAAACTAACAGTTCCATTAGAGATAGCCATTTCACTAGTCGCGTTGAAAATGTATAGATGGGGCGCTTTGTTACTCATAAGATTGTATATTTACCGCAAAAGTAATATTTCTGTTTCAAGCTGAAAGCAAAAAATGTAGAAAGGATATTCAATTGTTCAGCTTTCAGGAATTAATAATAAGACTTCACTAAACCATTACCTAGCCTATGCAATTTCCAGAAACTTTGATACACGGCAAACTCATTAAACGATACAAGCGATTTTTAGCTGATGTTGAACTTGACTCGGGAGAACTTGTTGTGGCTCATTGCACCAATTCAGGGAGTATGAAAACCTGTATTGAGAATGGTGCTGATGTTTATTTAACACCTGTTGACGATCCTAAAAGAAAAACGAAATATACCTGGGAAATGATTCATATTAATAGCGATTGGGTAGGGATTAATACAGGTATTCCCAATCTGTTGGTTTATGAAGCAATACGAGATCATGAAATTAAAGGACTGGATACTTATACCGAAGTGAGGCGAGAAGTGAAGTTTGAGGATTCCCGTTTTGATGTTTTTGCTAAAAATGAAAAGGAAAGCTGTTTTATCGAGGTTAAGAATGTGAGCATGAAAGAAGGCGAGCATGCCCGATTCCCTGACTCTGTGACAACACGTGGTAAGAAGCATTTGGAAACCTTGATGAGAGTGAAAGCTGAAGGTATTCGTGCCGTCATGTTTTATGTGATTCAGCGTTCGGATGTTACGATCTTTGGACCTGCATGGACTATTGACGCTGATTATGCAGAGGCATTGAAAAAGGCTGTTGAGAGTGGGGTTGAAGTATTTGCATATCAGGCTGAGGTGAATCCCAATGGTATTAGCCTAGTAAAGCAATTACCTATTGATTTAAATCGTGTTGAAGAGTAACGGGTTGCGCTAGCAAAAAAAAAGGAGATACTACATTAACCCATTAGCATATCCTCACATCTTCTAATTTCAAAATTAAGATTCTATCTTTGTGAAAATTTGAAAATAAAGAAAGATGAACGAGAAAGCCCTTCAGGAAGTTAATAAATACCTGCAATTAAGAACAGAAATTAGTGAGTTAAGTGAAAAGCTTGGCACATTGCATAAGAATGAAATGGCGTGTAAAAAAGGTTGTTCATCTTGTTGTATGAATTTTCAGGTCTTGCCAGTTGAATATTTCAGCATGCTAGAACAACTGAAAGCTAATCCCCCTCAGCAATTTAGGGAACTGGATTCAGAAGATGAGGACTGTAACTTCCTGATTGAAGATATGTGTCAGGTGTATGCAGCTCGTCCGATAATCTGCCGTACTCATGGTTTGCCCTTACTATTCATGAATCAGGAAGGTGATGCCTGGGAGCTATCGGCTTGTCCTTTGAATTTTAAGAAATTTGATGATTTTCATACTGAAAACACCTACCCGCAAGACACTTATAATAGTAAGCTATTTCTTATCAATAGAGAGTTTATCAAGCATTATAAGGAAGAAGAATTTGGAGAGTTTGATCTGATTTCTATTAACCGATTGCTGATCGATTTGAAGGGATAGTAAATTTAAGGGAGGAATTCCTGATTTAGAATGAAATCTTGGATCTAAATTATGAGCATTGTTTAAATGGTAAATCGTTTAAAATGATGCTTTTTTTTTAAGCCTTTTTTGCCATAATTACTTGAAAATTTATTTCTTTAAGAACGCTTAAATTTAATCGATACCAAAAACGAATAATGGGTCTTTCATACAGGAGTAAAATAAGTTTGCTTAAAAATTTAGATTTCATAGCAGATCAGAAAGAGGAGGTATTCCAGTTTCTGGCACATCATATTGATGAAATTGAAGTTGCAGCAGGTCAAGCCATTTTTACAAAAGGTGATATGGGGGGCTCTGTATTTATAATTGCAAAGGGTAGTGTTCAAATTCACGACCAGGAGCATGTTTTTATTGAGTTGGACAAGGGAAAAAGTTTTGGTGAATATGCTCTGGTTAATGATGATAAAAGATCGGCATCAGCAAGAGCCAAAATGAATTCTACTTTACTGCATTGTACATACAGTCACTTACAGATGGTTGAGGATGAATTTCAGGTTAATATTCTGGATACTATTTCGACAGGCTTGCAAAACCTAAAAGAGAGAATGCTTGTAAAAGATCTATTGGAGGAAGAATTGACCAGGCAAAAGATCCAGATTGAAAAGCAGAAAAGGGAATTGGAGCTACTAAATGCGACTAAGGATAAATTCTTTTCAATTATTGCTCACGACTTAAAAAATCCTTTTGCATCGTTGATTGGAGCTTCGGACTTTTTACTAAGCAGTTCAAATGAATTGTCGCAAGAGCAAATGGCTAATTTCCTAACCATCATAAATAATTCAGCAAAACAAGGCTATCGCCTTTTAGAGAATTTGCTGGATTGGTCGAGAATGCAAACGGGTATAATGGCCTGGCAACCTGAAAGGGTTGATATGTGGGATTTGATTAACGAAGTGGTGAATCTGTTAAGAGGAAGCGCCGAGACAAAACAAATTTATCTTGAAGCAAAAGTTGATGAAAATCTAACGGCTTTTGCAGATCCAAACATGATCAACACAGTTGTGAGGAATTTGGTTTCAAATGCGATTAAGTTTACACCCCGTGGGGGAACCGTTATTGTTGAATCAAAAAAATCTGAAAATTTTGTTGAGATTTCTGTACGGGATAATGGTATTGGTATTAAACCTGATGATATTGCGAAATTGTTTAGGATAGATGAGCAGTTAGTTCAAAATGGAACTGATAATGAAACAGGTACAGGCTTAGGTCTTATTCTGTGCAAAGAGTTTATAGATAAGCATAAGGGTGAAATATACGTTGAAAGTAAACCAGACCAGGGCAGTTCATTTATTTTTACTCTTCCAATTGTATAATATCGAATAAGCATTTGTTAATATCCTTGAATTTTAAAGAAATAGCTTGGGTATGTGCTTTGTAGTTTCGACTAAATATATCTCCACTTAAATTGAAATAATGACAACTAAAACACAAGTCACTAAAGATCTCGAATTATCCAGAATCATTCATGGACACTGGCGATTAGCCGATTGGAAACTTTCGGATCAGCAATTGTTGAAACTAACAGAACAATCAATTGAATTGGGTGTGACGAGTTTTGATCATGCCGATATTTATGGTAATTATTCCTGTGAATCATTATTTGGCGATGCTTTGAGTCTGAAACCCTCTTTAAGAGATGAAATTCAAATTATTAGTAAATGTGGTATTAAACTGGAATCGAATAAGTTTCCGGAAAGGAAGTTAAAGACATACGATTATTCCTATGAGCATATTGTGACTTCGGTAGAGAATTCTTTGAAGAATCTGAAGACAAATTATCTTGATGTGTTACTGCTGCACAGACCATCGCCTTTTTTCAATCCTGAAGAAGTCGCTAAAGCTTTTTCTGATCTTAAACGAAGAGGTCAAGTTCTGAATTTTGGCGTATCTAATTTCAATAGTCAACAATTTGACATGCTTAACTCTTATACAGATGAGAAATTGGTGACGAATCAGGTTGAAATTTCACCCTATTGTTTGGAGCACTTCGAAAATGGGAATCTGGATTTTTTCTTAAAGGAAAGAATTAAACCTATGGCTTGGTCGCCCTTGGCCGGAGGTCGTTTGCTGAATCCTCAATCAGAGAAAGGACAGAAAAATTATAAGGTACTGCTTGAGATTGCAGAAGAGTTGGAACTTGATCAAATTGATCAGGTGATTTATGCCTGGTTGTTGAAACATCCGGTTGGTATAATGCCTATTGTCGGAACCAGTAAGATTGAACGGATTAAAAATGCGGTTGACGCCATATCTATTGAGATGAGTCATGAACAATGGTTTAGAATATATGAAGCCACAGGAGCAGAAATGCCTTAAATAAAAAAAAATGAAGCTTCAATATGGTGTGAATCTTGCCAAATGAACTCTAATATAAGCTATTGATAAAACTAAAATAACCCGAATGAAATATCCAATTTTAAACAAACTAATCTGCCTAAGCCTACTAGGGATCATCTTAACTTTATCGGCGTGCCAACCAAAACAGGAATTGCGAGTCTTACAATTTAATATTTGGCAGGAAGGAACTGTTGTGCCAGGTGGGTTTGATGCTATTGTTGAAGAAATTGTTCGTACTGATGCGCATCTCGTGGCATTTAGTGAAGTGCGTAATTATAACAAGAGCAACTTTAACGAAAGAATAATTGCTGAACTGGAGCTTAGAGGGTTAAAATTCTATGGCGGTAAGAGTTATGATAGTGGCTTGATTTCAAGATACCCTATTGAAAGTTATTCTGCGCTTTATCCGGTTAAGGATGATCACGGATCGATAACTAAAGCAAGAGTCAATATTAATGGAGAAATCATAGCGTTTTATTCAGCTCATCTCGATTATTTGAACTGTAGTTATTATATGCCTAGAGGTTATTCGGGTAATACCTGGGAAGAATTGCCCGAGCCAACAACTGATGTTGATGAGCTTTTAGCTGTAAGTAAGGCTTCTATGCGAGATGATGCCATAAAAGTATTCATTAAAGACGCGAAGTTAGAGATAGAGCAAGGCAGTAAGGTTATTATTGGGGGCGATTTTAATGAACCATCTCATCGGGATTGGATTAAAGAGACTAGTGATCTTTACGATCATAGGGGTGTGGTTATAGAGTGGGAGTGCACAAAACTATTGGAAGAGGCTGGTTTTATTGATACCTATCGTGAACAATATCCAGATCCTGTTCAGAATCCCGGCTTTACTTACCCTTCATATAATGATTTGATACCTATTGATAAACTGACATGGGCTCCTAAGTCGGATGAAAGAGAGCGTATCGATTTCATTTTTTATAATAAAAAATCTCAGCTCGAACTTAAAAATGTTGTGATAGTAGGTCCTGATGCCTCAATTGTAAAATCTGAGGTTTTTGTTGAAGATAAGGATTTGTTTAGCAAGCCGGGTAAAGTATGGCCCTCAGACCATAAAGGTTTATTAGCAATTTTTGAATATTAAAGGATTTCATCTATTTTGTTGTTAAAATATTAGCCAATGCTTAACAGAGAACATATAAAAAAGATTAGAGTGTCTGATCATATCCTGCTAAAGGAAATTGAATTGTTAGACGCTGAGGATATTTTTAAAACCATAGATAATCAGAGACCGTATTTGGGGAAGTGGTTACCATTTGTTGAAGTATCTGTACATGTCGAAAATACAGAGTTCTTTATTAAGAAGATGCTTGAGGATACACATGATAATTATGTTTTTGTCATTCATTACGATGGTGTGTTTGCAGGATTGATAGGCTTTAAAGATAGCGACAAACAAAATAAGAGAACCGAGTTGGGTTATTGGTTATCTGAAGAATATCAGAAAAAAAATATTATAACTCAGTGCGTTCAAACACTCTGCGAGTTTGCTTTTGATGAACTGGAAATGAATCGGGTACAAATAAGGTGTGCTGTTGGGAATTTACCCAGTAAAAAGATACCTCAAAAGTTAGGTTTTGTGCTGGAGGGGATCGAAAGGGATGGTGAAAAATTGACCGGAGGGATATTTACCGATTTGGAGGTCTATAGTAAGTTGAAAAACGATTAGAATAATCCACCAAAGGTAAATTGGAAAAGCTAAAGTTCTAATTAAACGGGATAGAAATGATACACTTAATTGTTGGAAATACGGGATCGGGTAAAACCACATATGCACATCGTTTGAAAGAGGAAACTCGAGCTGTTATTTTCTCTATAGATAAGTGGAATAAAACCTTATTTCTTGAAGATAAAACGGAGGACGATGGCTTGGAATGGTTTCTGGAACGTATAGAGCGTGCAGAGAGCATGATACTTGATCTCCTGAATCAGTTGGAACAGGCAGGAACGGATTCAATTCTTGATTTAGGGCTTTCAAAATTTGAACATAGAGAGAAATTTAGAAGCTTTGCCGAAGAAAATGGTTTTGAGATCAAACTTCATTATTTAGATATTCCCAAAGAAGTCAGGTGGGAGCGTGTCTGCCAACGCAATAAGGAGAAGGGTGATACATTCGAATTTGAAGTGAGTGAGGCTAATTTTAATTTTATGGAATCCTGGTTTGAAAACCCCCAGTCTCATGAATTAGAAAGCTCAGTTGTTATTACAAAATAAACCTTTCCTCAAGTCGTGAAATTTATTCAAAGTCCTTTTGATATTGACTTTCATCATCTGTTTTCGAATTTATATAGCTAACTTGCGGCCCGAAAACTCAACACATACAACACGATTATCTATTAGCATCTTTAAGTTTAAATAACTGTTTTGTTTATTCAGGACAGGCTAAACTATGTGCCCAATAGATTTTTAAGAAAAAAAGAAATGAATTTAAAAAACAAAAGAGTCTGTATTATAGGTTGTGGCAACCTGGGTAAATCAATTTTGAATGGTTTAGTCGATGATAAGGATTACCCATCAGAAAATATAATAGCGACTAAACGAAGTCTAGATGCGATTAAGTCTTATGAGGCGCAAGGCGTGCGAATAACAACAGATAATGTTTGGGCAGTGGGCGAGTCTGATGTTATTATTGTAGCTGTAAAGCCTTACAAAGTAATTAGCGTTTTAAATGATATTAAGGAGCACTTGAATGCAGAAAAACACACGGTGATTTCATTGGCAACTAACGTGCATGTTAAGGAACTTGAGGAGGCTTTACCTGAAAATATGCCAGTCTTTAGAGCCATGCCCAATACGGCAGCTGATGTGAAAGAATCGATGACCAGTCTTTGTCATAACGAGGCGGGTGCATCTAAGCTTGAAACGGTTCAATTCTTTTTTAATAAAATAGGAACCAGTATTACGATTAATGAGGAATTAATGGATGCTGCTACGGTTTTGGGTTCTTGTGGAACAGCTTTTGTTTTACGTTTTATCCGTGCCATGGTGCAAGGCGGCATTCAAATTGGTTTGGATTCAAAAACTGCTACTGCCATAGTGAATCAGACCGTAAAAGGAGCTGCTGATTTATTGATAGAAAGAGGGAATCATCCGGAATTTGAGATCGATAAAGTAACCACGCCAAAGGGCTGTACCATTCTTGGATTGAATGAGATGGAGCATAATGGTTTGAGTTCATCCTTAATTAAAGGTATTGTAACCTCTTACAATAAGATATCTTAGTTCGTTTTTCGTCATACTCTAACTAAAGGCAATTTGTAAATATCAGTATACGATCATAAGAGAAAACCTGACAGGTTTATTCCCATAATTGGAAATAACCTGTCAGGTTTTTTTTGATTGCAATCCTAGAGTAATGTATCGGATCTGGCTTAAATATTTATAGCCGTTCCTTCGTAACAAGCCTGGTAGATCGCTTTGATTTCTTCAAACTTAGGTTTTCTAGGATTGAAAAGCGTACAAGGATCATCCATGGCATTTTGTGTTAGCGTGTCCAATTTTGCATCCCACTCTTCCTGGCTAATACCGTACTCTTTAATCGATCCCACAACACCAACTGATGCACGTAGAGTCTCAATTTCCTGAGCAAAATCTTCAGCAGTTGATTTACCGAACATCTCAGCTAAGTCCTTATACTTATCAGTAACTTTTGAATTGAAACGCGTCACGTTAGGCATCAAAATCGCATTACCACATCCGTGAGGAATACCGAATGTACCACCAATTTGGTGAGACATAGAGTGAACAATTCCTAACCATACGTTTGTAAAGGCCATACCTGCCATACAAGATGCATCGTGCATTGCCTGACGGGCTTCCTTATTATTGGGTTCAGTGTGGGCCGTTGGAAGGTTTTTAAATACCAAATCGATAGCACCTTTAGCTAATGAGTCGTTATAACGGTCAGAAATGTTAGAAACATAAGCTTCAACACCATGACTTAGTGCATCCAAACCTGTGTTTGCAGTAACATGTGCTGGCATACTTTCGCATAGCTCACCATCAACAATAGCAACATCAGGTGTCAATTCGTGAGATACGATAGGGTATTTGGTTCCTTTTTCCTTATCCGTAATTACTGAAAGACCTGTAATCTCAGTCCCCGTTCCACTTGTTGATGGAATAGCTACAAAGTAAGCCTTGTTGCGCATCGCTTTTACTGCAAAAGGTGCTGCCAATTCTTCCAGTGTTGACTCAGGATACTCATAGTACACCCACATTGCTTTTGCTGCATCGATAGCCGAACAGCCACCTAGTCCAACAATAACATCTGGTTGCTCTTGTGTAAAGAAATCAGCTCCTTTTTTTACTGTATCGATTGATGGATCAGCTTCAACACCTGAAAACACAACACTTGAAATACCTGCTTCTTTCAGGTAATTTTCTGTTCTTTCAAGAGAACCGTTTGCTTTTACAGAATTACCTCCAATTACGATAACTGCTTTTTTCCCTTTTAATGTTTTTAGATTTTCAAGGCTACCTAGTCCGTGAAAAATTTCCTTTGGTACAATAAATTTTGCCATACTTCTTATTATTAATTTGGTTTTTATCAGTTCAAAACAAAAGTTCTATTGAAAGCCTGTTTTCTTATAGAACATTTGTTAATGATTACGCTGACAAAAGTATGGCAAGACCCATTCAGTATGCTTACTGAAAAAGTTCATTCGTTTATTAAAAAAGGTCAAACTTTAAATGATGGAATAATATTTGAATTAGCTTTTTGTGCTAAAGGTCCTAAAATAGAGTGTTGTGGGTGCGATTCTTCTATTTTGTGCTTTCGATTGGACTGATTCCAAATTTGTTTTTGAAAGCAATACTAAAGTTAGAAAGGTTGCTGTATCCGAAATCCAGATAAATATCAGAGGCTTTTAAATCGCCGTTCTCCAGAAGTTCTTTCGCCCTTTGCAGACGTTTATCCTGCAACCATTTTCCGGGTGAGACTCGATATTCCGCAATAAAATTGCGCTTAAAGGTTGATAGGCTCATATTGCATAGGAAAGCGATCTCTTCTAATTTTAGGTTGGAATACACATTACTCTCAATCGTCTTTTTAAAAGGAGAGGTCTCTTTCGATATTAAAGAATACAGGTACATTTCAAACTTTTCACCGTATTTGGTAAGCAGGTAAAGCATGATTTCATCGAACTTAAGCGAAAGCATTTCCGCATTGAAATTCGTAGACATAGAACTCATTTTTGATAAGGTATTCAGATATGAAGCAATGTAGTCGTCATTTTCGATGATGAAGAAAGGAACCTCATCTTTTAAGCATTCTTCTTTTTTACTGTGTTTTTCTAGAAATGCCTTAAGTCTGTTTTCAGAGAAGAATAGAAGCTTGCAATAATAGATGTCATCATTATCGAGCAACTCAGTCCACAGCCAGTTTCCTTTTCTGATGAGTAAGGATTGTTCTTTATTCACCATGACCGATGCATCTGCAAAATGGACCTGTTTTTTACCCACCTGCAAAAAACTAAACATGTTCATGCTTAGGTTGACCTTGCTTTTAACAACATCATTGGTCATTTTAAAATCATAGACAAACACATCCTCAACAGGGGCGTCTTTTTTCAGATATATTTCGGGGATGTTTTCTATTGACATTATTTAAACCTTAATGATGTTTTTATTTCAGTTAAAGTACAAATATAGTTTTCATATTTGAAAATTGAACCGTTATTATTAAAAGAGGGAGTTGAAAATGGCTTCAAACTCTATGTCTGAATATTAATTTACAATCAGATTTTTCAAGACTGATTTCAATAAAAATAATGACTCTTGAGATGGGTGATAAATGATGAATTTCGAAATCGTTTGCTTAATTTATGATAAGATATTTTTCATGATGAATTCTAAACTCTGTTTTTGCAAAGCCCTGTGTTTCGTAATCCTTTGCGGAATTGTAGCCTGTTGAAAAATCAAAAATAAATAAAAAAAAAGATGGCTTTGAACGTCGAGTATATCCATTTGGATTATCATTTCCTCAATGGGGCATTTCTAAAGGCTTAAGGCTTTATTTCAGTTTTCTTATTTATCGGAATATTCTTGTTTTTTTTGACTTGAAAGTGTGAAAAACGAAAGTCTGTTGTTTGTTTTTCCTCTACTGATCATCTATATTTAAGACATAACATCAGGAAATAAATACGCTTTTGATGTTATTGCGAACAAGAATTCTCAACAATTTCAAACCTTCGTTTTTTGATCAAATCATCCCTTTATTTTGATTGAAAAACGAAAATATGAAGGTGTGAAAACGAAAATTCGAGAGCACTAAACTACAACAAACAACAACACTTCCTAAATGACGTAAATATGGGTTTCCTTCCATGTGTAGGATAACCTGATTTATTTGCGCGCCATTTTTTGGCTTTTCCTTAGATCGTCTTAAAAATAAGAACGACTGTTATTCATTAACCACTAATCCCTGAAGAGCAGTTGGAAAACTATTAACCCTTGATTTAGCTTTTAAAGTTAAATCATCTAAGCCAAGATTAATTTTTATGACAAAGTTGAATTTACCCGATGATGAATATGAGCAACAAAAGAAGTCGATGTATGTGCCACAGTGCGAGTCGGATGCCTGTGGTATTGGTTTTGTTGCCGATATAAAAGGAAAGAAATCTCATCAGATTGTTCTGGATGCCTTGACTATGTTGGAGAATATGGAACACCGAGGTGCAATAGGAAGCGATCCTGAAACAGGTGATGGAGCAGGTATTTTAATACAAGTGCCAGACAAGTTTTTTAGAAAAGAGCTCAGATTAATAGGGATGGAGTTGCCTGCCTTTGGTGAATATGGTGTGGGTATGATCTATTTTCCTGATGATGTAAAAGAGAGAGAAGATTGCCGAAGACTCCTGAATATTAATATTTCTGAGCTGGGTTTCGATTTGATAGGATACCGTGATGTACCTGGTGTATCGAACGCAGTAGGTGAAACTGCGCGTAGAACCGAGCCAAAGGGGGAGCAGGTTTTTGTAAAGCATAAGGATGGTTTATCGGGTATGGAACTGGAACGAAAGCTCTTTGTTTTGCGCCAATATAGCGCACATACCATTAATAAGCTGATTCTAAACGATAGTCAGGCCTTCTATTTCACTTCCTTTTCGTACAAAACCATTGTGTACAAGGGGCAGTTCAGAACGCATCAAACCCGACAGTATTATACCGATTTGCTGGATGAAGATCTTGAGTCGGCCATAGCCTTAATTCATTCCCGTTTTTCAACGAATACATTTCCTAAGTGGCGATTGGCACAGCCTTTCCGTTATATTGCTCACAATGGTGAGATTAATACGGTGAGAGGGAATATGAACTGGATGCGATCCAATGAGAAATTCCTTGAGTGCACCAAATTCTCTCACGAAGACATGCGCAAGTTGCGCCCTGTGATGGATGAAACAAATTCCGATTCTGGTAATCTCGATTCAATGGTTGAGATGCTGGTGATGGGAGGTCGATCATTGCCTCATGTCTTGATGATGCTTGTTCCTGAGGCTTGGCAGGAAACGCATAAGATGAATGACGAGAAGAAAGCTTTTTATCAATACCATGCATCCATTATGGAGCCTTGGGATGGACCAGCTTCTATCTGCTTTACCGATGGTAATATTGTTGGAGCGACTCTGGATCGTAACGGCCTGCGCCCTTCGAGACTGATTCTGACTGATGATGATAGAATGATTGTTTCGTCGGAAGTGGGTGCATTACCAATCGCTCCTGAAAAGATTGTGAGAAAATGGCGGGTGCAACCCGGTAAAATGGTTTATGCTGATCTGGAAAAGGGGAAAATTGTATTCGATAAGGAAATAAAATCAGAAATGGCAAAACGAGCGCCATACAGAAGTTGGCTCAATATGAATCAATTGCATATTGATGAAATTCCTGAGCAGCCAACATTTGAATACGATCTTGAAAATTTATTGAGTCGTCAGCAAGCTTTTGGTTTTAGTCAGGAAGATGTGAATTTTATCATCACCAGCATGGCAGAAGAAGGTAAGGAGCCTTTGGGTTCAATGGGAAGTGATGTGCCTTTGGCCATTCTATCCAATCAAAGCCGACATCTGTCAAATTACTTTAAGCAACAATTTGCACAGGTTAGTAACCCACCTATCGATCCCATTAGGGAGAAAATTGTCATGTCTTTACGCACTTCGGTAGGGAAGCTCTATAATTTGTTGTCTGAAACGCCTTTGCATTGTAAACAAATTGTTTTCGATCAGCCTGTTTTAACCAATAAGCAGTTGCAGAAATTACGAAGCTATCACGATACCAACTTTCGTATCAAGGTGCTCGATGCTGTCTATTCGGCATCGGGAGAGGCCGGCGAATTGGAAAAGGCATTAAGCCAGATGTGCCAGGAGGTTGACAAGGCCATTATAGAAAATGGTCATAATGTCATTCTGATATCGGATAGAAAGATAGATATAAACCATGCGCCTATTCCGTCTTTATTGGCAATGGGAGCAATCCATCATCACCTGGTTGAAAATGGATTGCGTGTGCGTGTTGGTATTATTGTTGAAGCTGGTGATGTGCGTGAGACCCATCATTTTGCCACATTGATTGGTTATGGAGCCAATGCCATTAACCCTTATATGGCTTTCGATACCATTGTATCTCTCGAAGCCAATAAATTATCACCGAAAGGGCTTACTAATGAGCTTGCCTTTGAAAATTATATTGCGGCTATTGGCGGTGGTTTGCTTAAGATTTTCTCGAAGATGGGGATATCAACTTTGCAATCTTATCATGGAGCTCAAATATTCGAGGCAATTGGTTTATCAGATGAGGTGGTAGATACTTGTTTTAAGGGAACCGTTTCCCGATTGGGTGGTATCGGTTTTGAAGGCATTTCTCGTGAAGTTTTGGTGCGTCATCAGTTGGCATTCCCTCAGCAGGCAGGTTTAAAACCACGCTTGGATGAAGGGGGAATTTACCAGTGGAAACAAAAGGGAGAGCACCATTTATTTAACCCAACCACCATTCGTTTATTGCAACAAGCTGCACGTAGCATGTCTCAGGAAGCTTATAATGAATATGCCCAAGAGATTAACGATCAGTCAGAAAAAGCGGTAACCATCAGGAGTTTGTTTGAATTTAAAAAGCGTAAATCGGTTCCCTTGGCAGAGGTAGAACCCATTGAGAATATATTCAAACGCTTTGCGACGGGTGCCATGTCCTTTGGGTCCATATCGCACGAGGCGCACTCTACTTTAGCTATTGCAATGAACCGTATTGGCGGTAAAAGTAATAGTGGTGAAGGAGGTGAGGATGAAATGAGGTACGAGCCACTTCCCAGTGGGGACAGCATGCGTTCGGCCATTAAACAGGTTGCTTCCGGTCGATTTGGAGTAACGTCTTACTACCTCAGTCAGGCTGATGAGATTCAGATTAAGATGGCACAGGGCGCTAAGCCGGGTGAAGGCGGTCAGCTACCAGGACATAAGGTTGACGAATGGATTGGGAAGGTGCGACATTCAACTCCAGGTGTGGGTTTGATATCTCCACCGCCACATCACGATATTTACAGTATCGAGGATTTGGCTCAGTTGATTTATGATCTGAAAAATGCCAATAGAAAAGCCAGAATCAATGTGAAATTGGTTTCGAAAGCAGGTGTAGGGACCATTGCTGCTGGTGTGGCAAAGGCTCATGCCGATGTGGTATTGGTTTCAGGATTCGATGGTGGAACAGGAGCTTCGCCTATTAGTTCAGTGCAGCATGCAGGAACATCATGGGAGCTGGGCTTGTCGGAAACACATCAAACTTTAGTGAAAAATAAACTTCGCGATAGAATAACCGTGCAAGCCGATGGACAGATGCGAACCGGACGAGATCTGGCTATTGCGACTCTCTTGGGTGCTGAAGAATGGGGCGTTGCCACAGCTGCCCTGGTTGCTACGGGTTGTATCATGATGCGAAAATGTCATTCGAATACTTGCCCGGTTGGTGTGGCAACTCAAAATAAGGAATTGCGTAAGCTCTTTACAGGTGATCCGCAGCATGTGGTGAACTATTTCACTTTCCTTGCCGAAGATTTGCGTCAGATAATGGCTGAATTGGGATTCAGAACCATTAACGAAATGGTCGGTCAGGTCGATGCATTAAGATTGAGAGAGGATATTGAGCACTGGAAGATTAAAAGTCTGGATTTAAGTCCTATCCTTTATAAGGAAAAGGCGGACAAAGGTGTTGGCTTGTATAAAAAGACCGAACAAGATCATGGTATCGATCAGTTTTTCGATTGGAAATTGATTGAATTGGCACAGCCATCTCTGGAAAGAAGGGAAAAGGTTTCGGGTGAGTTCCATTTGGTGAACACCGATCGTGCTGTGGGGACTTTATTGTCACATGAGATATCGAAGAGATACAAATCTGCAGGTCTGCCTGAAGATACCATCAATATTAAATTCAGGGGTTCGGCTGGGCAGAGTTATGCGGCCTTTGCAGCTAAGGGAATTAGCTTTGAGCTCGAAGGTGAGGCTAACGACTATTTTGGTAAAGGTCTTTCGGGTAGTAAGTTGATTGTGTATCCTGATAGAAAATCGACTTACGAAGCGGCTGATAATATGATTATCGGTAATGTAGCCTTTTATGGAGCAACATCAGGTGAAGCCTATATCAATGGTGTCGCTGGCGAGCGTTTTTGTGTGAGAAATTCGGGCGTAACGGCAGTGGTCGAAGGTGTAGGGCGCCATGCCTGCGAATATATGACCGGAGGAAAAGTTGTTATTCTTGGTAGTGTGGGTTCCAATTTTGGAGCCGGTATGTCGGGAGGTGTCGCTTATGTGTACGATATAGAGGGGACTTTCGAGAAATACAAAAACTATGAACTGGATGATTACGAGTGCATCGATTTGGATGACGAAGAGATCTTGCACGACTACATCAGAAAGCATTATCAATACACGCTAAGTAAACGAGCCAAGGAAATTCTGGATGATTGGGATAATGCCATGCTGAAGTTCATTAAGGTTTTCCCTAAGGAATATAAGCTGGCTCTTGAGAATCAGAAAAAGAAAACTGAAGCTCTTGAGAGTGCATTTACAGCTTAAGAATAGAGAGGAATCGAATTGGAATTTAAAGAATTGAAAAGATGGGAAAACCAACAGGATTTTTAGAATATAGAAGAGAGTTGCCAGCCTATAATCCGGTGGCGGTTCGAATCAAAGACCATAAAGAATTTATTCAGTCAATCAGTAAAATTAAAGTCGAAAAACAAGCTTCACGTTGTATGGATTGCGGTGTACCTTTTTGCCACTCTGGCTGCCCACTGGGAAATAATATTCCGGATTTTAACGATATGGTGTATAAAGACAACTGGAAGGCCGCCTATAAGATTTTGGCATCGACCAATAACTTTCCGGAGTTTACGGGCCGTATCTGTCCGGCACCTTGCGAGGCTTCTTGCGTTTTAGCTATAAATAAAGAGGCGACGGCCATTGAGCTAATCGAAAAGAACATTATAGAGCGCGCCTATAAAGAAGGCTGGGTAAAACCCAATATTCCCTTAATGCGAAGCCATAAAAAGGTGGCTGTGATTGGTTCTGGTCCAGCTGGTTTGGCCGCCGCTTCACAACTCAATTCAGCCGGGCACGAGGTGACCGTATTTGAAAGAAACGATCGTATTGGTGGTTTGTTGCGTTATGGGATACCCGATTTTAAGTTGGAAAAAGCCGTGATCGATCGCCGTTTGGATGTGATGCGAGCTGCAGGTATTCAATTTAAAACCAAGGCCGAGGTGGGTAAAAATATTCTTCTGGCAAGGGTCTTAGACGATTATGATGCCCTATTGCTATCAGGAGGTTCAACCGTACCCAGAGATGTTGATGTGAAAGGTCGGGATCTGAAAGGGGTTCATTTTGCCATGGATTTTCTGCGTCAGCAAAATGAGCGAAATGCCGGTGATAAAATAAAAAAAGAAGAGGCGATTCTGGCTAAAGACAAGCATGTTTTAGTAATAGGAGGAGGCGATACGGGTTCTGATTGTGTGGGAACATCTATCAGACAAGGGGCTCAGTCGGTCCTTCAGATTGAATTGCTGGTTCAGCCACCCGAGGGTTTTAATCCCGCAACCCCCTGGCCACAATATCCAGCCATATTGCGAACAAGTAGTTCGCAGGAGGAAGGATGTGAGCGAGAATGGTCTGTTCTAACTAAAGAATTTATTGGTGATGAGAAGGGACAGTTAAAAGCTGTAAAGCTGGTCGATATTGAGTGGGCGAATGGTGGTTTTAAAGAAATTGCAGGCAGTGAACGTGAATTGCCTTGCGATTTGGCCTTTTTAGCCGTAGGCTTTCTACACCCTCAGCTCGATGGGCTTATCAGCCAGTTGGGAATTGATTTGGACGAGAGAAAAAATGTGAAAACAAAAAAATATCAAACGACTAAAGCAGGTGTTTTTGCTGCTGGCGATATGCGTCGGGGACAATCGCTGGTGGTGCATGCCATTAGCGAAGGTCGTGAGGCGGCACGAAAGGTTGATATTTATCTGAGCGGTAGTTCCGTTTTAGAATCAAAAGAACATTCTCTAATCTCCGTGGTAGATTGAATTAGAGTAGGCCCCTTTCTCAAATATTCATTAGAAACATATTGAAAAGTAGGTGATTAAATCGATCTATAATTTGATAAATGATTCTTTCCCTCTTAGGGAAAGTGCCGATAGGCGATAGGGTGTTAAAGTATTAAAAAACACCCCTTTGTCCTGTCGGACATCTCCCCTGAAAGGTGAGAAACGAATTAAAATTCTATCGATAAAAGTAAGCTTGTGAAATTTGTATATAAAGAACAAATTTGTGAAAGGGGTTCTTTTTTTTATTGTCATTGTAGACTCAATCTCGATACACCTGTCATTACCTCCGGTGATCTCGCACCTCGACCATTTGGGGCTGTAGCGAGAGCGAGGAACGAGCTCGTGGCAATCTCTCTATAAATGAATCACCCACCATATAATCACCAGTTCTTCATTACTGCTTTAAAAAATCCAATTCCTCACAAGTCATGCTGGGAACAAATTCAGTGAGCACATAATCAGCCAATTTATTTTGCTTAAAAGGATCTTGTTCCAAAACCTGTTCCAATGCCTCTCTACTTTCCATATTGGAGAGAATAACACCACCCGTACGAGGGACTTGTCTGCCCGAAGCTATAAAGTTACCTAAGGTATATTGTTGTTTTAAATAGTCGACATGAGCTGATAGATATTGCTCAACGATGTCAAGGCTCACTTTATAATTGACCTGTATGATAAACATGGGCTTTGTATTAATAGTGTTTTGATTTGAAGGGTGAAGGTAAATAAATATGAACATATAAATTGAATCAGCTTATCAGTATTTTTAAGATTAAGCAACATAAGTTAATTTTCAATAATTATTTGACAAGTAAGTTTTTTTTACATAACTTCAATAGTCATTTGTTAGTTGATGGCTAATAATGATTGTTTTACACCGCTAAGGTGTAAGTGAAAATAAATTTAATGAGAAGAACGATTTGTGCTGAAGGTTTTTAAAAACATTTAAAATTCAGACTCATGTCAGATCAACAAGATTTATTGGATCTCTTAGCAGAGATTAAAGCTGTACCTAAACAGCAAATTAAGCAGTGCGATATGCCCATTGGCATTTATTTGCAGGAATCGGAAAATCTGCACACCCGCGCAACAGCCGACTTGGCTTTCCTTTCCGCCGTAGGAATGACTACAGAACTTCTGGACAAATTATTGCCTCGTATTGGTGCTTTACGCACAGCTCAAAGTAATTGGGAAGAGCTTAACACAGTGCGCCAGGATGCTAAGGAAGCCTGGAAGGCTCAATGGCCTGCTTTTGAAGAATTCCGTGAGGATTTAGTTGACCATATGGATTTTGCCTTTCGTAATGACGAAGCTTTAATTAAAAAGATGAATGCCATTAAAGAAGGGGACTCTCAGGCTGATGCCATTCAGGATATGGCCAACCTTTCGGTACTGGGGAAGGCAAACAGTGAGCCTCTTGAGGCTATCAACTTCGACCTGACTTTATTGGATAAAGCAGCCGAAGATGCCGATGCAATGAGTGGTATACTTGGAGCTGTAAATGGGCATATGTATGTGGACGACGAAAGCAAAGTGATTCGTGATCAGGCTTACACGCTATTAAAGCTGGTGGTTGACGAAATTCGTAACTACGGTCGATTCGTATTCCGTAAAAATACGGCTCATGTGAAATCCTATTCCAGCAAATACAATAGGGATAAGTACAATGCATACAAACGAAAGCAGGAACAAGAGGCTTAAGAAGAAGCCTAGTGCTATTAATAGATAAAGAGAAGCCCATCACTTCTCTTTTTTTTATGTCTGGTTTTTATACTTTTTAGGGCTTCCGTTACAAAATTTAGTATCCCCGTTGTGCAACGGAAGGGTATTAGTCCCCAACGGAACACCTGCCGAGTGCAACGGGAGGCCACAAACCTGCAACGGAGTACCTCATTTATGCAACGGAAGGGTTCCCAGCCCAACGGAACAGCTCCCGAGTGCAACGGAGATGCTGAATTTGTGAACGGAAGGGGGTAGCTTATAACTGAGAGTCCAATACACTTGTCATTACCTTCGGTGATCTCGCAGGCTCGGTAGCGAATCCGAAGTATGAGGATGTGGCAATCTCAATATAGTTGAATTGATTTACTTCGATTTTAAAAAACCAACATCACGAGCGATGTCGCGGGTGAGTTTTGAGAGGGGACGTTTGCCAAGGTCTTCGTCTTGTATATAATTGCCTGTAATCATTTGTATGATTTCTTCTCTTGAGCTGAATATGCCTTTATATTGTTCCCATAATTCATCAATGCGGGAATCATTGTATACGTGTCGTTTCAAAAGAATTTCCTGGGCGATGTCGTTGTGGTTCTGATATAAATCATCGAGTCCCAGTACTTTTCCATTTGATTCAAAGAATTCAGGGTTCTTCCAATCAATTTCTATAGATACATGTTTTGGATTCGTTAGATAATCTGCACCTTCAATGTTGTATTTAAAGTCCACCAAGCTTCGCCTGTTAATTTTTTCATCGTAAGGTGAAAATAAAACAGGGTTCGTTCCTTTAATATGATTACAGGTTTTACATGAAGGAATGAGATTGTAAAATGATATAGCTAAAAACGGATATTTACTCTTGGGGAAGAAGTGATCGAATTCACTGGTTCTTCTTTTTTTGTGATATTGATTTTGCTTTTTAATGCTTTGAACATAGGTGCGATTGCAGTAGGGGCATACAGTTATACCTAATCGATCAATTAACTCAATACCTGAATATTTGACTTTCTCACCGTCTTCAAGTTTAAAAGTTAACCCCTTAGAGCTATTTGAAAAAGCTGCATATATTTTCCCGATCTCATTAGGTGTTCCATCTTTATCAAAAAGATCTTTGAGAACTAAAAGCTCCGAATGTTTGGCTTTTATGAGTTGCTCGAGGGTATAGTCATTCTTTTCTAACCATATAGTGAGTATTACGTACCAATCTTGATTTATAGCATACGACTTTACTGCCAAATAATATTCATCGACTATATCTGTTATGTTCTGTGGTCTTATTGGTATCATATCTAATTCTTTCGGGATGCTTCAAGTCTTTCAATTTTCAATTTTAATTCGTTGATTTGATCTTCGATAGGTTCAAATCTTGCTTTATATTTTTGACGCAATTTGCCCTTTATAAGCGGTTCTCCAATTTGATCGATAATAAAGCGAATTTCTTTTTTTCGGACTTCAGATATATTGTTATCTCTCTCATTTAAATCCTCAATCACTCTATCAATTTTCCCCTTGGCAAACTCACCCATTAAACCATTCTCTAAAAAGAAGGAGTTGCGATACAGGCTGTGGATGTTAGCACCGAAGGTGTGAGTCATGTCTTCGGGTGGTTTTACTTCACAGAGACCATTTTCATCCTTATTTAGAAAAATGATATTCTCCTTTGGTAGATCAGAAACTAGGAAGGGGGAGTGTGAAGTAACAATAATTTGTAAATTATGATGTTTGAAAATTTTTGAAGTTTCAGTTATTACTATTTTTAAATACTCACGCTGCCATTCTGGATGATATCCTAGATCTCCTTCATCAATTATTAGAATGATATTGTTTTTTAATTCTTTACCTGTATTGATTTGTTTTAAGTGGTAAAGGCGTGCAAGAAAATGGAGTAAAGCTATTTCACCAGAACTGAAATTACTAGGACGAGTTAACGTGTATTCAAAATAGTAATCTAATAGATTAAAATGATTATACCTATCCTCTGTATGTTTTTCAGGCCATTTTATTTCGTTCAAATGATTTATAAATTCAAATAAAAGTTCAAGTTCATCCTTATTTTTAATATTGAAATGGCATTTGTAGGTATTGCTCTCAATATCTTTAATAGCTCTTAGTTTTTTTTGGAATTTATCTTCTAGAAATTTCATGAAGTCTAAAATCGCATCAATTCTTTTTGTGAAAATCACTTTTCTTTTACTGCTATCTCTTTTTATACGATTAAAGAAACTTAGAGGAATAGTTTCAAATGATTGATTGGTTAAATCGAAATAATCGGATAGTGCGTCTAAATTACCGTCCAAACGAGTGTAATGGTTTTCTATAAATGCAATGAAAAGTTGTATGTTAATTTGATCTACAAAGTTTTGTTCAGTGTAATTTACGTGTAGCCATACTTGTAAATCATTACAAAATACTTCCCATTTTTCAATATATTCATTAGGGGTTAGTATATGTGAATGCTTTGCCAGATTATCTTTTGTTACTAAGTTTTTTATCAATCCCTTTATGTTTAGTTGATCAAGGTTTAATTCAGGTAATTCAGCAACAAAATATCCTGGTAAGCGAATTTTATTTGAAACAACTTCGTACTCATTAAAGAAATTACAGATATTTAACAAGGCTGCACTTTTGTATTTACCAGTTGTTTGATTGTTTTGTAAAAGTGTGTTTGTTGATATGTCAAATACGTCTTTATTCACGATGTTAACCGTATCGATTCTTAATTTGAGATTGTGATCTTTTATTACTGGAGGACCATAAAGAAGATCATTAGAATAGTAAATTAGGTTTGTATTCTCTTGTACCCATTGGGGGTTAGCCAAATAATCCTCAAATAACGATGGGAGTTTAGATTTAACATCAACTCCAATCTTATGAATTTTAATTTCATTTAAATTATTTCTAACAATAATAAAATACTTTCCTTCTGTCTCATGAGGATTTTGTATACTATTTAGTATCCTACTTACTATGCTACTCTTCCCACTACCATTCTTACCTACAATAGCCGTTACATTGCTAATGTTCTCACCAAAGAAATTTTCAGGATAGTTTTGGTTTCTTTCCTCATGTTTAAGGGTATTGGTCTTTTCATCGTAATCGAACCAATGCTTAGGTGAAAAGTTAAAACCTTGTTTTTTGATGTTTTTATAATCTTCAATCCAAACGTATAGGAGTTCCATGGTATCTGTATTAGAGTTGGGATTGTAAATTTAACAAAATAGGAGAATGTTAATTGTTGGGAACTTAATTATTTTGAGATTGTTTATTATTGAGAACCTCACAAAAAAAAAGTGAGACCCTCAATTTTTTTCTCTGGTAGTTTGATTAAAACTCCAAATCAGCATATTCAAAGGGGTCTGATATTTCCTTTAGGTTACCCATATATTCTTTTCCTCTTAATCGTCTTACAGTGTGGGCTGCGAGTTCATTGCTTGGGTAGGGCTGGATGAGGTTTGTGATATCGTCTTTGTTCTCATTAGGAGTCAACCATTCGTTTGCCAAATCATCGGTCAATAGGAAAGGCATTCGTGGCTCTTTCAGCTTCGGGTTATTGTGAATTTTGCTGAGTAATTCGTTGGCCTTAGTCGTGACAATGGTAAACGATTTTATGATTTCACCTGTATCTCTGTTTAGCCAATTATCCCATAAACCAGCAAGCGTCATCGGCTCCATATCTTCTCTTCTAATAAAGAAAGGGTATGTCTTGCCTTTATAGTGGTGATGCTCATAAAAGCCATCTATTTGTAACAGGCATCTTTTGTTCTTTGCAGAATTTTTAAAGGAAGGCTTCTCGAATAATGTTTCGCCTCTGGCATTTAAGGTCCCATTCCATAGTTTATTTTTTTGATCTTCACTTTTCACCCAAAAAGGAATCAGGCCCCAGGTAGCCGCCACTGGTTTATAAGGCTCATCTTGCGTGTAGATAATCAATTTGGGATGAGTAAACCCAGAGGCATGGTATTTAGGAAAATCGCGATAAATATCTAAGTCTTTATCCAATTCCTTTATCCAATCGGCATTACCAAGCTTCTTAGCGCGCTTTAACTGAGTTTCCAATACGGTCTGAATATCAAAACACATGGTTCAATTTCTTTAATTCAGTATCAAGTTACAAAAGCTAGTTTGAATTTCCGTCATGTCCAGAATTCTATGGATTATCCATAGAATTCGGGGGTAAATGTCAGGGTATGACTAATATTTATTCAAGAGTTTGCACGAAGAAAATACCCCAACCCCTAAAGGGGCTTTTGTTGGTTTCTTTTTAAGTCCCCTTTAGGGGATTTAGGGGTAATTTGAAATTGATTCTTTGTTAGTTTACTTAGACCCTCAAAGTCTGCCTACTTAGGCTCTGACCAGGGATTGTAATATAAATAATGCTTCGGGTTTAATCGGAACCCTTTTTATTGTCATCATGGGTTTTAAGCCCCTTTAGGGGTTTGGGGTTTTGTGTATGCGTTCAGTAAAGCTAATGGGGCGGGAGCAGGTGCGAGGGATGAGGTCGTATAAATAAAAAAAAGTTGTTCCCCATTGCTGAGAAACAACTCCTTATCTGGTTTAAATGTCTAATTATTTCAACGCGAACATTATGGGTAAGATGTAATTAACTTGCACGGCTTTTCCTCTCTGTTTACCGGGAGTCCACTTTGGCATCGATTTCACAACACGTATGGCTTCAGCATCTAAGGCGGCATTTACACCTCTTATAACTTTAATATTAATAACGGTGCCATCTTTATCTATAATAAAACTAAGAACAACACGTCCTTCAACTTTATCTGCTTTAGCAGATTCCGGATATTGAATGTTATCAGCAAGGAATTTTAAAAGGGCTTCATTACCTCCTGGGAATTCAGGCATATCTTCCACAATGGTAAAAATAAGCATTTCGTCTTCTTCTTCCTCATCTTCTTCTACCACAACGTATAGAACTTCTTCAGCCATATCAGCTTCAGAATCTTCAATTTCTAGTTCCAGTTCTTCTGAATCATCATCTACGATGTTTAAAACATTAGAGCCTTTTGGAGCGGGTGGAGGGGTTATTCCAGATTTGATACTCGCTGAACCACGAATCGCAAATTTAGATACCCCTTTAGGCAATGGTAAAGCTTGTCGAATCGATTCTTGTTTGCCTCCTTCATTTGATATGACAGAATCAATTGCAATAAAGGAAGTGAATCTGGTTAATAGGTTATATTTCAGGCTCAAATTGATAAGTTCTTGTTTCTTCTTCTCATCTATCCTTAAATCATAGTAATCAGCCAGCAAACGAATTTTTTCTCTGGCCCATAAATGCTTTAATGCGTTGGTTTTTTCGGATGTATTACTTTTAATTTCCAGACTGTTTGAAAATTGTTTATCTCCTGACAATCCCTTAATAATCAGTTTCCCTTTTGCTTCTCCCTTGAATTTTCCACTGATAATCAAGGGGCGTTCGGTAAACAAATCGGGTATTTGTTGAGGCAACACATCGTATGCTTCTATACCTGAAAACTGATACTTTATATTCGTCAGCACAGGGTTCGAGATATATTTAATTAACTTACGAGAAAGCTTTTTAGCCTCTATTGGTGTTGTCGCAATAAAGGGTTCACCATAACCGACATGTGCCATTCCTTCAATAATGCCTCTATTCACGCTACTTCCTATTCCAAAAGAAAAGAAATTTGCTTCACCAAGCTGTTCTCGAATATAATCGTAGGTCTCATTTTCAACAGAAACATAACCATCTGTTAATATAACAAAGGAGCGAGAGTAATTCTTTTTTGAATTCAGGCTCATGGCTCTCTTAAGTGCGGTAATCAACTCGGTACCTCCATAACCAGATTGGCTATCCATAAAGTCAATGGCTTTTGAGATATTTTCTTTTGTGACTGGAAGCGATTCTTCAGAATAGAGCTTTGAACTCCCCGCAAAAAAGACAATATTGAATAAATCCTTCTTGTTAAGTTTATTCAAAAGGTTGGTCATTGTCACTTTTGAAATGGTCAAAGGAAATCCTCTCATAGAACCTGATACGTCTACGATAAAAACATATTCTCTAGCTGGAATGTCTTTTTCTGAAGGCCTTTGTGGAGGCTGCATCATTGCCAAAAAATAATTCTCCCCATTGGGATCGCTATAAGTTAAAATGCCTGATTCAATTGCATTGCCTGCAAGGCGGTATTTTAGGATGAAATCTCGATTCCCTCCATCAGGTTCTTTCAGTGTGAATTTGGCATCTGATTTGGACAAAAACTTTACCTCGTTTTCATGTGTTTCACAAGTTAAATCTTTTACTGGAATGCTAGTTGATAATCCCAATTGAAGATCGAAAGATGAAGTTGGCTTGACGCCTTCTTCTAAGTAAGGATTTTGGGTCCATGATTCTGCTTTAGAATCAATCATTTCTTCACTGCTGACATAGCGCGGCCCAACCACAGTAGGATATACAAATTCGTAAACCTTATTAGTAGGAATAAGAAGTTCGGTGTATTTCATATCCACATTAACGGTAGCTCCAGGTAGAATATTAGCCACCTTCATTTTAAAAACATTAGTTCGCTCTTGTTCCAATAAAGAAGTTGTTCGTCCTTCACGTTTTGCTCTATCGTACATTTTACGGGCCTGTTGTTTCTCTTTAATCACTGCCCGAATTTCTCTTCCATCTACCGTCATTAACATATCGTATACAGCTGCTCGAGTCGATGCTGGAAATACATAAATGGCTTCAATTGTAGTCTTACCTGTATTGGTATAAACCTGTTTTACATTGACATCAGCAATGACACCCGATATTTCCACATCAACTTTCGTTGACTTTAAAGGTAATTTTGCAATTTCTCCTTCCTTGCTCAGAACTAAAAAATAAGGTGATAAATTCTTATCATCTGCTGCCTTCTGCATATTAGCAAAAGATGATAAACTAGCCATCATAACACATACGAGTGTACAAACTTTTAGGTAAATGGTTCCTTCTCTCATAAGCTTAGTTTTCGTTTAAATTAATTTGATTCTCTTAAAGGGTGTATTGGTGGTTAACTATCCAGAATTGGATATCATACATCCGGAGTAAGCTGAATTAGCTCACATAATGATTTGTTATGTGTTAATATATGAAAAAACTAAGTTGATGATTTATTTGTTAAGATTATTTAACATAGAATTACTAGCATACAAAAAAGGGTTATAGCACAGTCTAAACTTTTTCCAGTTCGTAATTAATAATAATTATTTCTATTCTTCTTGCTGAATCTTTGGATCATAAAAGGAGTGAGACTCTCAGTTGAGGAACTTTTAAAGCAAGTCATTTTGAATAGTAGAAAATAAATAAGGATAAAAGAGTTATTAGAACGTATTCAGAACTTTTAATTGTCTATGTTTGCGGCTGTTTTGAAAAAAAACGGGCATGGGTGTGCCATTAAAAACACCTGAGAATCTACTGAGAGGAAATTTACAAAGGAAGCATCTATGAAGCGTATTAATGAATACAAGAAATTGTTTAATGTTGATCAAGACACTGATCTTAAACAATTAAAGAAAACCTATAGAAATTTGGTTAAAGAATGGCATACCGATAAATTTCCCGAAGGACATGAATTGTATGAAGAGGCTGAATTAAAAAGTCGTCAGATTATAGATGCTTATCATTTTCTGGTAAGTATTGCTCCTGAGACTAAAGCTGCAAACCTGGAGGAGTATGAGCACACAACAACTCAAGTTGGTATTGATGACTATAAGCACAAAGGTCTTTTGCTTGAGATTACCTTTTTAGATGGATCGGCTTACGAATACTTTGGTGTGAAAAGAAACGTTTTTGAAAAGTTGATTAACTCTGATAAGCAAATGCGTTTTGCCAAGAGAAATATCTTTAACTCTTACCTGTACCGAAAATCGAAGAAAGCTACACTTACTGAGGAAGCTGTAGTAGTCTAATTCATTTACGATATCATATTAGAGCATCACTTTATTAAACGTGATGCTTTTTTATGCCCTTTTTTCTATCCAGGTTTCTATCTTTTTATTGCTATTTGACTATTCTGATTGAATGATATTGGTGACAGTTGTCAATAAGGTTTGAGTTTCAGAGTTCAACTCCTTGATGTCAGCATTGACTAGAATATCATATTCATTAAATTCATTGAGTGTCCCTTTTAGTCTATTATTAGCTCCGATAATCTTTTGTTTGATATTTTTAGTGAGGTCGATATGTTTTGGAGAAACCAGTCCCATAACCAATAAGGTATATAGAATAAGTCCTATGCATATACAACTGGGAATAATGAACACAGCTAAGATCGCTATTGCCCAGTTTTTGGTTTCATCAAAGTATTCGCCAGCGTCATTGTGGTAGGCTTCATGGCAATGTCTCTCCCCATCAACCGGATAAAATGTTTTATCCACTATAAGTCTAAAAAGCTTCCAATGTAAGGCTGGCTCCTTGCAATAGTCATCATGGTAATTGTAATAGCCTATCCTTGCTGATATGGTATTATCGGGATTGCCACCAGCTAAAGTGTTGCCCAGTTGATCAAGGGATACAAAAAAATTACTCAAATAGCTCATAGTCTTATTTGTTAGGGTTAATATGAGAGAACCAATTAAGCAGATAAGTGTTGTGATGATTACAGTAATTACTTTGTACGGTAAATACCCAATTTAGTTCTTTTTATAAGAATGAACTAGTATGAATTAGCAGATTTGATTAAATACACAATTTGGCTCTTGAAATTTATTAATGGGTGTTTATGGCATTGGGATATTCTGTAATTGGATTCTAAAAAAAATGATGATTACTCTATCTTTTTAAACCTGTTTATAGGAAAGCATTCATTAAAAATCGGGATGCTCTATACCTGTTTGTGGTAAATAGGAGGGTCATATTTATATTTTTTGTGGAAAGTTAAATCTAAATAAGAGTGTTAGGTTTTATAGTGTTTTCAGCTCCTTATTTAGAATTGATGAAAACCTTTGCACTTGTTTTTTTGGAACAGGCGTTTGGATTTATCGGAAAATTGTCTCTACATTTGTCACAACGAAAAAACAGAAAAAAGCATGGCTACAAAAATGATAATTCGACGACGACGCAGATCTTTATTGAAACAATAAGGAAGCAATGTTTGTGGATTATTTTCCAGGCTTTCCTTTATACCGGAAGGCTTTTTTTATGCCCAATCAGTAAAATTATCGAGTACCAAAAGAATAAAACAGAACCAATGACTCAATTTTTAAATATCCGACGACGACGCAGATCACTTTCGAAGAAAGCGGTAGATGTCTTATTGTCGTGTAGTCTGAATTGACCATGATATATTTTAAAAGGCTTACCGTTTGAACGGTAAGCCTTTTTTTTGAACTTTTTTTTATTGAAACTTAATTTATAACAGAACCTCATATGCCAACAACTATCTACACAGTAAGCCGACGCCACTTGCGTTCGAACTGCTACCCAGAAGGGGCGGATGAGTCGTCTGATATACTATTAGCTCAAATAGGATATTTATAAGCTTGCCGTCGACCACGGTGGGCTTTTTTTGTACCCTATTGTCGTTAAAAGGTTCAGATTTATAGGGAATTAAAGAAAGAAATTAAAGATTAAATCAAGATAAAATTTAAACAAGATGAACACATTATTCAACAGAGAAGATCGGCTAAGGCTCCGACAGGACAAGCTGACAAATGGCTTGAAAGAGAGCTTTGATATTGACATTAACAACAAGTGGTTAAGCCTGACAGGCGTAGCTTTATTCTGGGAAACCTAGCGATTTAAGAAAAAATGGAATTAACTGTAGACATAGAACAAGACATAGCTGTTATCGAATCGGGCGTGATACATACCAAGTATGCGACTGAGATTTGCGAGATGATTGAAACAGCTGCTAAAATAAGAGGAACAGGGATAGCTAAAAGAAATCCCTTATACATTGCTCAGAAACTTCAGGAGGGAAAATCGATTATTGCCTTTGCAGGCGATAAGGTCATCGGTTTTTGTTATATAGAAACCTGGGAACATGAGTTATATGTAGCCAACTCGGGCCTTATTGTCCATCCGGACTACCGTTATGTTGGTTTAGCCAAGCATATTAAGGAAACTGCTTTCAAATTATCCAGAAGGCGTTATCCCAATGCAAAAATCTTCGGATTAACCACCAGCTTGGCGGTCATGAAGATCAATTCAGACCTGGCTTACAAGCCCGTTACTTTTTCGGAACTTACCACAGATCAGTCTTTCTGGCAAGGATGCGCGTCATGCGTGAACTATGACATCCTTCAAAGAACCAATCACAAAATGTGCTTGTGTACAGGCATGTTGTGCGATCCGAATAAGCCTCAAGAATCATTTTAGTAGAATCAGAAGCAAAGACAAAATCATGATAACAAAAGATAAAAAAGTCGTTTTAGCCTACAGTGGCGGATTAGATACAACCTATTGTGCCCTTCATTTATCGAAGGATTTGGGCATGAAAGTTTACACAGTACTTGGAAATACAGGCGGATTTAGTGATGAAGAGCTAGCCGCTATCGAGAATAAAACACAGAAACTGGGTGTGGTTGAACATACTAGTATCGACCTTACCGAAGAATATTACACAAAGTGTATTAAGTTCCTGATTATGGGAAATGTTCTGAAGAACAACTGTTACCCTTTATCAGTAAGCTCAGAGAGAGCTTTTCAGGCCATGGCCATTGCTCAATACGCGCACGAAATTGGAGCTGATTATATTGCTCATGGTAGTACTGGAGCAGGAAATGATCAAATTAGATTTGATTTAATCTTCCAAATTATGGCACCAAATGCCAAGATTATTACGCCAACCAGAGATTTGGAATTGAGCAGAGAAGAGGAAATTCAATACCTGAAAGAAGCAGGGATTGATGACGAATTCGAGAAGATGGCTTATTCGATCAATGCTGGAATTTGGGGAACAAGTATTGGTGGAAAAGAAACCTTAGTCTCGGATCAAACCATTCCTGAGGAAGCTTATCCTTCACAGGTGACAAAAACTGAAGCGAGTGAGTTGACTATTGGTTTTGAAAAAGGTGAGTTGGTTTCTGTTAACGGACAAGAGTTTGATAATCCGTTGGATGCCATTAAAACCATAGAGACAATAGGATCTGCCTACGGAATTGGTAGAGATATGCACATTGGGGATACCATTTTAGGAACAAAGGGGAGAGTTGCTTTCGAAGCAGCAGCACCGGTTTTGATTCTTAAAGCTCACGAAATGCTTGAAAAGCATTGCCTTAGTAAGTGGCAAATGCATTGGAAAGATCAGTTGGGTGATTTTTACGGTATGCTTCTCCACGAAGCTCAATACCTGGAACCACTGATGAGAAATATAGAATGTTTTCTTGAAGATTCTCAGGAAACAGTTACAGGTGAAGTGAAGTTGATGCTCTATCCTAAATATTATCAAATGGTTGGCGTGAATACACCCAATGACTTGATGAGCGATGCTTTTGGACAATACGGAGAAAAGAATGAAGGCTGGACAGCAGATGACGTGAAAGGCTTTACAACCATTCTGGCCAACTCGATGAAGATTTATCACACTGTAAATGCAAAGTAGGATGATAAAGATAGGAATCATAGGAGGAGCGGGATATACCGCAGGGGAGTTGTTGAGACTCTTGCTTTGGCATCCTGAGGCAAAGATTGTTTTTGTACAGAGTTCAAGTCATAATGGACAGCCAATTAGCAAAGTGCATAAAGACTTATTGGGTGAATGTTCATTGAATTTCTCACCAGCTGACTTTTCAAGTGTTGATGTCATTTTTCTTTGCTCGGGGCATGGTAAAAGCAAAAGTTTTTTTGAGAAGAACAATTTACCAGAGAATTTGAAAGTAATCGATTTGAGTATGGATTTCAGGTTGGAGAGCGATGAGCACGAGTTTGTTTATGGATTGCCTGAGATGAATAAAACGAGCATTTCTGAAGCTAAATATATTGCTAATCCAGGTTGTTTTGCAACGGCTATTGAGTTAGCTCTATTGCCACTAGCAAAGCATCAGTCCTTAAAAGATGAAGTACATGTAACAGCTATAACCGGTTCTACAGGAGCTGGTCAGGCACCTACAGGAACCTCTCATTTTTCGTGGAAGAACAATAATGTATCATTATACAAAGCTTTCGAACATCAGCATTTAGCTGAGATAAACGAGAGTCTGAAGAATTTGCAAAAGGGTTTTAATAAAGCATTAAATTTTGTACCAGTCCGAGGGAATTTTTCCCGAGGCATTTTAGCATCTGTTTATACTAAATGTGAATGGAGTTTGATTGAAGCTATGGTTCATTATCAGAACTATTATCTGGATCACCCTTTCGTTGTCATAAGTGATGAGAATACCGATGTGAAACAGGCTGTGAATACCAACAAATGTCTACTTCACTTGGAGAAACACGGGGATAAACTTTTGATTGTTTCAAGTATAGATAACCTGTTGAAAGGAGCATCAGGCCAGGCTGTTCAGAATATGAATATCATGTTTGGCTTAGCAGAAGATGTCGGTTTAAGACTGAAACCAGTAGCTTTTTAAATTATGATCCCGATGGTTATCGGGACTGAATTGAGATTGGTGAGTGGAGGTTTCTACGCCATTCAAACCTTCAGCTCATCGGTCTCAATTTCTAAATAAAATTTGCAATGCAATTATTCAATACATACACAAAATACGATATCAACCTGGTTTCAGGCGAGGGCATTAGCCTTTCTGATGCACAGGGAAAAGAATATAAAGATTTTTACGGCGGCCACGGTGTGATATCCATTGGTCACAGCCATCCTCATTACCTGTTTCGTCTTGAAAATCAGATGAGATGTTTAGGTTTTTATTCCAATGTGGTTGAAAATAAACTGCAAGATCAATTGGCTGAGAAGTTGGGTGAATTATCAGGATATACCGATTACAACTTATTTCTATGTAATTCAGGAGCAGAGGCCAATGAGAATGCTTTAAAACTGGCGGCTTTCCATACAGGCAAATCAAAGGTGATTGCCATAAAAGGTGCTTTTCATGGAAGAACCGGAGGTGCACTAGCCGTAACAGATAATGCGAATCTGTCTTCAAGCTATAATGCCAAGCACAATGTGGTCTTCATAGAGATGAACGATACGGAAGCCTTAAAAACTGAGCTTGAAAATGGTGACGTTGCAGCTTTTATTATTGAAGGGATTCAAGGAGTCAATGGTGTCGTGATACCAGAAACCAATTTCCTAAAAGAAGCAGAGAATCTTTGCAAACAAAATAATGCCCTTTTAATTCTTGATGAGATTCAATCGGGCTATGGAAGAACAGGGAAGTTTTTTGCACACCAGCACGCCGATATCAAAGCCGATATCACTACAACTGCTAAGGGGATGGGGAATGGATTTCCCCTTGCTGGTGTGCTTATTCACCCTAAATTAGAAGGAAAGGCCGGGCTTTTAGGAACTACTTTTGGTGGAAACCATTTGGCTTGTGCAGCAGGAATTGCTGTACTGGAGGTGATGAAAGAGGAAAAACTAATTGAGAATGCTGAGAAAGTTGGTCAATATCTTGAGAATGAAGTTAAACAACTGGTAGGTAAAGATGCTTTTAGAGGAAAAGGATTGATGCTTGGAATCGATTTGGAAAACAAAAATGAGGTGAAATCTAAATTGTTATTTGACAAATCATACTTCACTGGAGCTTCAGGCGATAAAACCTTGAGACTCTTACCTCCATTAAGTCTGACCATGGCGGATGCCAAGGCGTTCATAAGTGACTTTTCATCAATTCTTAAACAGCAGTAGGTATGAAAAACTTAACTATCGTAAAAATTGGAGGCAATCTGATTGATGATGAAAGCAAGTTAGCTGCAAGTCTTGATGCTTTTGCAAAGATTGAAGGCCCTAAACTGCTGGTACATGGTGGTGGAAAGTTAGCGACTGAGATGGCTGTGCAACTGGGTATTGATTCACCCATGATAGATGGACGAAGAATCACCAATGCAGAGACTTTAAAAGTTGTCAGCATGGTGTATGCGGGCTTAATCAACAAAAAGATTGTTGCTGGACTTCAAGCTCTGAATCAACAAGCAATTGGTTTGTGTGGGGCTGACGATAATTTGATATTAGCTGAAAAGCGTCAGCATGCAAGCATCGATTATGGCTTTGTAGGTGATGTTGTTAATGTAAATACAGATGCACTATCTGTCTACATAGAACAAGACAAAGTTTTGGTATTATCAGCTATCACACATGATGGGAAAGGACAACTCCTGAATACCAATGCCGATACAGTTGCAACAGAATTAGCTATTGCATTGAGTGAAAAGTATCAGGTGAAGTTGATCTACTCATTTGAGAAGCCAGGGGTTTTAATTAATCCTGATGATGATGCGAGTTTTCTGAAACGATTAGATATGAGTCTATATCAGGAAATGAAAACCAAGGGGACGATAAATAATGGCATGCTACCTAAGACTGAGAATGCTTTTAAAGCTTTTGATAATGGGGTTCAGGTTATGATTGGTGATTTACTTGAAATGTCGAATGATGCGTATTGTGGAACCCAATTGATAGAATGTTAATGATGAATTTAGATACATATAAAGCACTGGCAATTGAAACCCTAAAGGGATTAATTGGTATACAGTCATATAGCAAAGACGAAGACCAGGCAGCTGATTTAATGGAGGGTGTCTTGCAAAGTCATAAATACCAAACCCATAGAAAAGGGAATAATGTTTGGGCTTTTGGAAAACACAATACGGATGGTAAGCCTTTGTTGCTTTTGAATTCGCATTTGGATACAGTGAATGCTTCGGCATCCTGGACTAAGGATCCTTTCCAAGCACTTATTGAAGATGGGAAGCTATACGGCTTAGGATCGAATGATGCGGGAGGCTGTTTGTGTTCTCTAATGGCTACTTTTCTAGCACTTGATGAAAGGTCGCAGCCCTATAATCTGGTATTTGCAGCCTCAGCGGAGGAGGAAATATCCGGAAAGAATGGTTTTGAATTGATTCAAAATGAAATAGGAAAGATTGATATAGGCATTGTTGGGGAACCAACCTTAATGCAAATGGCTATTGCTGAAAAAGGTCTGATGGTATTGGATGTTGAAGCTAAAGGAAAGGCCGGACATGCAGCCAGAGGAGAAGGTATAAATGCCATTGAAAAAGCCATGAAGGATTTGCAATGGTTTCAGACTTACAAATTCGGGAAGGACTCAGATATGCTGGGACCAGTGAAAATGACGGTAACACAGATTGAAGCAGGTTGTCAACACAATGTGGTGCCAGATTCGTGTAGGTTTGTGGTGGATGTGAGAAGTAATGAACATTATAATAATACGGAGCTTTTTACAATGATCAACAATCAAACTGAAAGTGAGGTTAAAGCCAGATCCTTTAGAATGAATTCTTCAGGTATCCATATGAAACACCCACTAATTCAGGCAGGAATAAAAATGGGAAGAAGCTATTATGGTTCACCGACTACTTCGGATCAGGCTATTATGAAAGGTTTTCCAACATTGAAGTTTGGACCTGGAGATTCAGCTCGATCACATACGGCTGATGAATTCATTAACTTGTCAGAAATAGAAGAAGGCATAGAGATATATTACCAATTATTGAATGACCTTGATATACAAGGTTAAAGGATAAAGTGGAAAGGAAAAAGGAGTTATGTAGCTAATGGCTATTAGCAATAAAAAAAAGAAAGTATGAAGCTTTGGGATAAGGGAACGAAAGTTAACCAAGATATAGAGAGATTTACGGTAGGTAAAGATCGTGAATTGGATCTTGATTTGGCTCCATTCGATGTGTTGGGTTCACTGGCACACGGTAAAATGTTGGCAAGTATTGGCTTGTTAGAATCTGATGAGTTAGCCCTGGTTGAAAAGGAATTACAAAAAATCTTTGTTGACATTCAAAACGGGGATTTCACGATTGAAGAAGGTATCGAAGATGTGCACTCTCAGGTTGAATTCCTATTAACTAAGACCTTAGGTGATATTGGTAAGAAAATTCACTCTGGAAGATCGAGAAATGATCAGGTTCTGCTTGATTTAAAGCTATACACACGTCATCAGATTGAAAAAGTGGTGAATGAAGCTAAGGCTTTGTTTGACTTGTTAATCGAGAAAGCTGAAAAATATAAGGATGTGCTGATACCCGGATACACGCACTTGCAAGTAGCTATGCCGTCATCATTTGGTTTGTGGTTTGGGGCTTATGCAGAGGCTTTAAGTGATGATTTGTCCTTATTGCAATCCGCATTCAAAGTAGTTGATCAAAACCCACTGGGATCAGGTGCTGGTTATGGATCTTCTTTTCCTCTTAATCGTCAAATGACGACCGATTTATTAGGGTTTGGAGATCTGAATTACAATGTGGTCTACGCTCAGTTGGGTAGAGGCAAAATGGAGTTTGCCGTTGTTTCAGCACTTGCTAATATGGCCTATACCATCGGGAAACTGGCTATGGACGCTTGTTTGTATAACTCTCAAAACTTTGGTTTTATCAGCTTTGCTGATGAGTTTACTACTGGGAGCAGTATTATGCCACACAAAAAGAATCCTGATGTTTTTGAACTGGTGAGAGCTAAAGCAAACTCTTTGCAAGTACTACCGACGCAGATTCAAGCAGTTAGCTCGAATCTACCGTCAGGTTATCATAGAGATTACCAGTTGACTAAGGAGTTTTTTATGCCAGCATTTGAACAACTAACTTCTTGCCTGCAAATGACTAAGACGATGCTCTCAGATGTAAAAATCAATAAGGAATTGCTGAGAGATGACAAATACCAATATCTTTTTACGGTAGAGAAAGTGAATGAGTTGGTTCTGAGTGGTGTACCATTCCGTGATGCTTATAAAGAAGTTGGAGCTTTGGTAGAATCCGGAAAATTTAAGTTTGAAGGAGATTTAAAGCATCAACATGAAGGAAGTATCGGCAATTTATGCAATGCGCAAATTCAAATGAAATTGGAGAAAACACTTGAAGCATTCAATTTCGAAAAGATCGATCAGGCATATCAGAAATTATTAGGTAGAAGTTAGTAACTTAATAGACAATTGAATAAAGAATTATAAACAACCATTATATAAAACAATTTATGTTGAAACAAGCAAAGTTAATACTGGAAGATGGTAGCGAATATCATGGAACTTCCTTTGGTTACGAAGGATCGGTTGCAGGTGAAATGGTCTTTAATACGGCTATGACGGGTTACCCTGAGAGTTTGAGTGACCCTTCTTATCGTGGACAAATTTTGGTGACAACCTTTCCTTTGATTGGAAATTACGGTGTTCCAGGAGACAGAAAAGAAGATGATTTATTCCGCCATTTCGAATCTGAGAAGATCCAATTATCTGGTTTTGTTGTATCCGACTATACGGAGGACTTTAGTCACTGGAATGCCAGTTTGAGTCTTTCAGATTGGATGAAAGAGCACCAAATTCCGGGTATTTATGGTGTTGACACAAGAGCTCTGACTAAGAAGCTTCGAAATGGTGGGAGCATGAAAGCCAAGATTGTTGTGGATGATCAGGATTTAGAATTTGAAGATCCTAATTCACGCCATTTGGTTTCTGAAGTTAGCACCACTGAGATCAAGAGCTATGGAAATGGAAAACACAAAGTTCTTTTGCTGGATTGTGGCGTGAAGAATAATATCATTCGTTGCTTATTAAAGCGCGACACCACCATTACACGCGTTCCTTATGATTTTGACTTCACAAATGAAGATTACGACGGTTTGTTCATTTCCAATGGACCTGGTGATCCAAAATTAAATTTAAAGGCCATTGAGCATGTGAAAGTAGCTATTAATCAGGATAGACCAATTATGGGGATTTGCCTGGGAACACAATTGATGGCCCTTGCAGCTGGAGCGAATACTTATAAATTAAAGTATGGCCACAGATCTCATAATCAGCCTGTACTTTTAAATGGTACCAAGCGTTGTTATATCACCTCTCAAAATCATGGTTATGCTATCGACACAGCTACATTACCATCAGATTGGGAGGTTTTGTTTGAGAATGCTAATGATAACACCTGTGAGGGAATCAAGCATAAAACTAAGCCGTTTTTTGCCTCTCAGTTCCACCCTGAAGCTTCAAGTGGTCCAACGGATACTGAATTCTTATTCGACGATTTCATTGAAATGATGGAAGCCTATAAAGGATAAAGTACTTAAGGTTAAAATGAAAAAAGGATATCAGAATTAACATTAACTCAGAAAAACATGACTCATAATATAAAGAAAGTATTGGTATTAGGTTCCGGAGCACTTAAAATTGGGGAAGCAGGTGAATTTGATTACTCAGGATCGCAGGCGCTTAAAGCCATGAAGGAAGAAGGGATCAAAACCGTATTGATCAACCCTAATATTGCTACCGTTCAGACTTCAAAAGGTATTGCAGATGAAATCTACTTTTTACCTGTAACCCCATATTTTGTTGAACAGGTAATCTTAAAAGAGAAGCCAGATGGTATTCTTTTAGCTTTCGGTGGTCAAACAGCCTTGAATTGCGGAATAGAGCTATTCAATGCGGGAACACTTGAAAAATATAATCTAAAGGTCTTGGGTACGCCTATCGAGACCATCATAAAAACTGAAGATAGAGAGATTTTTGCCAATGAGCTCCGAAAGATTGATGTGAAAACGCCAAAGAGTATGGCGGTAGGATCAGTTGATGCAGCTTTGGATGCAGCGGATAAATTAGGTTTCCCAATTATCGTTCGTGCAGCCTTTACATTAGGTGGTCAAGGATCCGGATTCTGTAACAATATGGATGAACTAAAGTCCTTAGCAGAAAACGCTTTGTCCTATTCATCTCAAATATTAGTTGAAGAGTCTTTGAAGGGATGGAAAGAGGTCGAATATGAGGTTGTTCGAGATGCATACGACAATTGTATTACGGTTTGTAATATGGAAAACTTTGATCCACTGGGAATCCATACCGGTGAAAGTATCGTTATTGCGCCATCACAAACCCTAACTAATTCGGAGTATCATAAGTTAAGATCTCTTGCTCTAAAGATTATTCGTCATATGGGCGTAGTAGGTGAGTGTAACGTTCAGTATGCTCTCGATCCAAATTCAGAAGATTATCGTGTGATTGAGGTGAATGCTCGTCTATCTCGATCATCAGCTCTTGCATCTAAGGCAACAGGTTATCCTTTGGCCTTTGTGGCAGCCAAGCTTGGCTTAGGATATGCTCTTCAGGATTTGAAAAATGCTGTAACCAAAACGACTACGGCCTGTTTCGAACCTGCTCTCGACTATGTGGTATGTAAAATTCCACGTTGGGATTTGAATAAGTTCGAAGGTGTAACCAAGGAGATTGGATCTAGTATGAAGTCGGTTGGAGAAGTGATGGCCATTGGTCGAAACTTTGAGGAAGCCATTCAGAAAGGTCTGAGAATGATCGGACAAGGTATGCACGGTTTTGTGGGGAATGTCCATTCCAAGTTTGAGGATGTTGATAAAGAATTGGCTAACCCTACCGATATGAGAATCTTTGCTGTTGCTCAGGCTTTTGAACAGGGCTACTCGGTGAATCAGATTCATGATTTAACAGCTATTGATAAGTGGTTCTTAAGTAAGCTGGAAAATATCAGTAAGTTAAAATGGGACCTTAAAAAGCACGATGATTTAAGCTCTCTGGATACGGATCTATTACGTAAAGCTAAAGTGTATGGTTTCTCCGATTTTCAAATTGCACGTTTTGTTTTAAAGCCAGTAGATGGAAATATGGAATTAGAACTATTACAGGTTAGAAATACCCGTAAGAAGCTTGGAATTACCCCGGTTGTGAAGCAAATAGATACGCTTGCAGCTGAATACCCAGCACAAACCAACTACTTATATTTGACTTATAGTGGTAGTGAAGATGATCTGGTTTATGAAAATGATAATAAGTCAGTTATTGTTTTAGGATCGGGTGCCTATCGTATTGGTTCAAGTGTAGAATTCGACTGGTGTAGTGTGAATGCCTTAAGTGGTGTGAAGAAAGAAGGCTACCGTTCGGTCATGATTAACTATAATCCGGAAACGGTGAGTACCGATTACGATGTGTGTGATCGCTTATACTTTGATGAACTATCATTCGAGAGAGTTTTGGATATTATCGATTTAGAGCAGCCTAAGGGGGTTGTTGTATCTGTGGGTGGTCAAATACCTAATAACCTTTCAATGCGTTTGCATAAAGCTGATGTTAAGGTTCTGGGAACCTCTCCTGAAAGTATCGATAGAGCGGAGAACAGAAAGACTTTCTCAGCGATGTTAGATGACTTGGGTGTTGATCAACCTCGATGGGCAGAGTTGAGTAGCATTCAGGCCATTCATACCTTTATTGATGAGGTTGGTTTTCCTGTATTAATTCGTCCGAGTTATGTATTGTCAGGTGCCGCTATGAATGTGGTTTCCAATAAGAATGAATTAGAACATTTCTTAAATCTGGCGACCCAGGTTTCGAAACAATACCCTGTGGTTGTGAGTGAGTTCATTCAGCAAGCCAAGGAAATTGAATTTGATGGTGTGGCAAAAGATGGAGAGATTTTGATTGATGCCATATCTGAACATGTCGAGTTTGCAGGTGTACACTCAGGTGATGCTACCTTGGTATTCCCACCGCAGAAATTGTATTTTGAGACGATTCGTCGAATACGTAAGATTGCGAAGGAAATTGCAAAATCTCTGAACATCACTGGACCATTTAATATGCAGTTATTGGCCAAGGATAACGATATTAAAGTAATCGAATGTAATTTGAGAGCCAGTCGAAGTTTCCCATTCGTTTCCAAGGTGATGAACTATAATTTTGTGGAGTTGGCTACAAAAGCGATGTTGAATGGTGCCATTCCAACGCAGATGCCATCCATGTTCGAATTGGAAAATATTGGAGTGAAAGCCTCACAATTTTCCTTCTCAAGACTGTCAAAAGCAGACCCGGTTTTGGGTGTTGATATGGCTTCGACAGGTGAAGTTGGTTGTATTGGGCCGGATTATTACGATGCGATACTAAAATCAATGCTGTCAGTAGGTTATAGGATTCCGAAGAAGGGTGTTTTGATTAGTAGTGGACCTATTCGCTCAAAAATCGAACTTCTTCAGAGTACTCAAATGTTACAAGAGAAAGGATACAAGATTTATGGAACCAGAGGGACAGCAAAATTCCTTTCTGAGAATGGACTTGAGATAGAAGCTGTTGCTTGGCCAGATGAAAAGGGTGAAAAAACAGCCCTGGATTTAATTCGATCCAAAGAGGTGGATTTCGTCATCAATATTCCAAAGAACCTAAGCGAAAATGAGCTTTTTAACGACTATCAAATTAGACGTGCGGCCATCGACTTAAATGTACCTTTGGTAACCAATGCGAGATTGGCCAGTGCCTTTATCTATTCGTTCTGTAAAAAATCACAGGAGACTTTGGATATTAATACCTATAGCCACTATTTATCCTAGACTTCTAACACGTTAACCAAAATGAATCCTGACAGTTTGAAAGAACGTCAGGATTTTTTTATTCTGTCAAATATATATTGTTATAGAATATCTCTGATAGTATTCAAAATGCTATTTTTGTCATACCGATTAAGTTGCAACAGTAACTTTAAGCAAGTAGTCCAATAATTAATCCGATGAATGATATGCATCATGAAAAATCATCAGATAAATATGATAGAGCTTGATAATATTCAATTAAACAGATCTAATAGAAATGACATTAGCCTTCGATATAACTAAAGCCTTAGGGCAGTTTACTTTATCTTCATTTAAATCTAAGGTGAGAGCTGAAGTACCTTACTTTGTATATCTACCTCCTAATTGGAATCTAAATGGAAGTTACAGATTGCTTTTGTTTTTACACGGACAAGGTGGAGATGAGGGGACGTTTCAAAAGTATGTGGCTGCTGAGCAAATAAATGAATGGATTAGGACGGGCGAGTTACAGGATATTGTAATTGCGGGTATTCGGGGAGATGATGATAGAGATAAAATTCAATGGTTTAATCCGGAAAATGAGGCCCTCCTTGTGCCAGAACTAAATGGAGAGTTTATTCAGTTTTGCAGAGCTCATTTTAAAGCAGGAGAAGAGAAGGAAGGTGTTTCACTTGAAGGTCATTCCAGAGGAGGAGGTGGCGCCTTGAATTACCTGTTTAAATACCCCAATAGCTTTAAATCTGTTATCTCAATGGGCTATGTGAGTGATTACACATTAGCGGATAATAAAGAGATGGCTAATAAGAGTAAAGCGGCTTTACTTGAAGCAAGTGTTCAGCTTTATATGGAAATCGGAACTGAAGATCGTTTTGTTAGAAATCAGAATAGAAAAGCAAGTTTTGCCATGCACGAGTATTTGAATGAAATAGAATTACCCCACACATTTGAGTATCTGTATGGGGTAGAGCATGCTTTTGATAGCTTTTGGCATCATTATTCCGATGACGGTATAGTGAATGGCTTACGACACCTTAAAAGGCATTGCGAAGGCTTATAGAGACCTGGTTTTATTCACCCAAAATAATTTGACGAACCATAGGTTCCACATCAATTGTTTCGTCGTTAAACTTATATCCAATTTGGAAGATTAAACCATCGTGCCAGGCATAATACATTTTTGATCCTGTTGAAGTGTGTTCAATCAAATTATTAGATTCATTGTAAGAATAGTATGGATACATTGTAGACCAGTGTCTATATCTATCTTTAAAAAAAAGAGGTAAGTCTGGAGTTAATTCCTTCATTTCATATATTCTAACACCTACAGGTTCGGCAGGAGCATTAACTTTAAAGTCCTCAATCCAACCATCTATAGGATCTTCTTCAGAATTAGGATCGTCAATAAAAGGATTGTCGGCTAATTGAGTTGCTGATATAATAAAGAAGTCTTGATTATCAGCCTTGTACTCAGTGTCATTTTCGAAATAGGAAATTTGAATTTCAAAAATAAGGGTATTGAAGGTATTCCAGAAGGTTACAATATTGGCTTTTTCAGTTCCTGGTGTAAAAGGCAGTTCACTAATATTTGGTAAATGAATTGCTTCCTTCATTTCTTTAGGGATGCTTGAAAAGCCTTCAGTAATAGGAATTGGTGCATAATAATTAACACCCTCAGATTTTGGGTTTTCCAGAATTTTGAAATCGTAGTTATATGTTCTGGAATCACCACTTACCTTTTTTAGATTTTCTACTAAGGCCTCGTTTTCATCTACATATTCCTTAGGCTTAGATTCTTTTTGACATGAGAATAACAATAGACTCAGGCTAATAATCGATAAGGGTAGAATAGCTCTCATAAACAGAATGTTGTTGATTATATGATACAAAAATAGCGCTTCTTATCTTAAAAATAAGAATTTAATTGAACAAATAATTAGATTAGTTGAATTCTTATATGTTTTTAATCCTTGATAAAAGGATGATAATGATACATGAAACCTGAAATATTTTAGATTTACACAATTAGACCTAATCTTGATTTGCAAGTTCCCATGCAGTTAAAAACACCAGTTGTGATACCCGTTTAATATTTTCATAATTTAATTTGTCAGCTGTATCATTTGATGTGTGATAGTCTTCGTGTATGCCATTAAAATACATAATGGATGGAATCCCTTTTTCTACGAAAGAGGCTTGATCTGAAGCTCCATAGAGTGGGTTGTGAGGTTGATCGTATTCATAATCTAAACTTAATTTTGGGTGTAGCTTGTTTAAACTGTCGCTTATTGGTTTAAGCTGAGGATTAAGGTCTGAAGTACCCAGCAAATAAATATAGTCTGTATGTTGATGTTCACTATCTGTACGTCCCAACATATCCAAATTTAGGTTGGTTTTAATCGATTGTAATGGGACAGGCGAGTTGTTGACAAAGTATTTGGATCCAAGTAAGCCTTTTTCTTCTCCTGTAAAAGCAACAAATAGAATACTACGCTTAGGACGCAGGTTTTTATTGCATGCACCTTTAAAAGCTTTCGCAATTTCAATCAGTGCTGAAGTACCGGAAGCATTATCGTTGGCTCCGTGAAAGACGATTCCTTTATGGGCACCTAAATGATCGTAATGTGCGGAAATGACAATGTATTCATCTGGTTTCTCACAACCTTCAATCAGGCCCATAACGTTTTCAGTTCCTACAATATCATCATTCTTTATCAGTTCGAATTTTAAAGTTTTTGTAGTTAATTCAGATTTTTCTTGATTCTTAGCGATTTGCTTTAGCTTTTTCAATTTTAAACCCGTTACAGCCTTGGCAAATCGTGTAGAAACAGGGATGATTTGTTGGGTTCTTAAGTAGCTGAATAAATCTAATTGACCAGTCTGTTTTATTGTGTCTTGTTCATGAGTGGATGTCTTTAAGCGAAAACGTTTATATCTCATGCTCTTACAGGTGTGTATATATCTGTTGTACATACAATCGTCAATGGGTTTGTTAAATAAGATGAAGCTTGGTTTGGAATGTTGCCATATTTGGTGCGCCTGTGAAAATGCTTTATGGAAGTTCGTAGTCAGAAATAAAACAGCTTTATCGGTAAAATCCACTTCGGAATAGTCTTCGATTGAAGAATTGCCAATGAATACAAGATCCAAATGCTGGATAATTGAGTCTTGGATTGGGTTTGCGACAAAATCTTTATAATTGTGATAGGTTTTATTATTGACTTTAATACGACCTGATGGTAACTTCAGTTTTGAAAGATTAAAGTTTTGAAAATATGAGAGACTATCCTGACTCTTATCAACGGCTTTTAATCCGAACTGTTTAAATTGTGAGTAGATATAAGCTGCTGCATTTTTTTGTCCTTTAGTTCCTGTTTCACGTCCCTGCATTTTAGAGGAGCAAAGAACTTTTACATTTTTTTCAAGATCTTTTTCCGAAATTCGATCTGCGAAGTCAATATTAGAATAGTTTTGTGAAAAACTAAGCAATGGAAAGCTAAAGGCTATTAAGAGATAAATTTTTGATCTTTTCATAAAGAGATTTGGAATCGTGTAAATCATAGAATTACTTCAATTAAAAGTAATGATTTTCAATTAAGATAAATATCTTTTAAAGAATTGAATGACATAAAGAGCAAATAATATAAAAATTAGGATGGTAAGAATACATTTTCACGAAAGTTTTTATGAAGACATACGTCTTGGTCATAAAATACAAACAGCTCGCATTGATGAGCCACACTACCCTTTAGGTAAAGCAATGGCAGATTTTTCAGATGGTTCAAGTCTGCCTATAGAGATTACAGGAATATCATTTAAAACAATTAATGGTATGAGTGAATATGAAATTCAAAAAGATAGTTTTCGATCCAAAATTGAGCTTTGGAATGCTTTAATTGGATTTTACCCTCATTTGAAAGAAGAAGATCACTTGATGTTGGTTGAATTTAGATGCATTCTGAATAAATAATAAAAGGCTTGTCTGTAAAAGTGAATGTGCTTAAAAATCTGCACTTTATAAATTGTGTGTAAAATGGCTTATTCCATTAATCAATGAAAAATCGACGTTTACCTAAATAAATTTAAATTTCATCACTGATTTCTGGATAAAAAGATTTATAATTGTCATAGAGAAGTTTGAGAAGAAACTTTTCGGTTTTAAATTAAAATCAATGTTTACCGAGAGGAAGGAGAATTGAATGTAATTCTCGAAGAAGAAACTATTTTAAGTTATACTTCTTGTTGATTCGGTTCAGACAATAATCTATTTTTCACCTTTAAAATTATTTAGTTATGAAAAACGTAGCCGCATATTCGCATATTGTAGAAAAAGAAATGGAGCAGCATAAAATTGAAGCACGTAAGATTCTAGATAAGTTTGAACAAAAGTTCAATAAAGGAAGTTTGGTTGTGGCACATCATTTCAATCAAGTTAGTTCTGAGTTGATTAGATTGGTGAAGCGTGAATTGGAAGCTGCTGGTTTTAAACCGGAGTTTATTGGGAACAGACCTAATGGGCATATCGTATTAAGAGTTAGTTTAATTCAATCGGCAATGATGTGTAATTAGAATTTATACAGAAAAAGTCATATAAAAGGGGATAAACAGTCATGTTTATCCCCTTTTTTAATGTCGTTAAAATTGACTTATCCTTTACGAATCAATAGATACAAACCAATAATTGCAGATATAGCACCACCAATGATGCTTCCCATTGCATGATTATCTTTTTGTCCCAGAGCACGTGTAAATTGTGACTCTAAGCTATTGAGTTCAGTAAAACCATATGTAATGAGGATAATGCCTAGAACAACAAGAATTGCTGCTATAATCTTTTTGAAATTCATAATAGATATTTTTTAATTTGTGCCAAAAATACGTATTACACCTGAATAATTGATCTCTTTTTTGTATTCGAGAAATTTAATCAGGCAATCTGCGCTGGTGACATAAGAATTTTGTCCTTCATCAATGTGATCAAAGGTGTAGGCAGAGGCAATATAAGAGCTGATACCAACTTTATAGGTTTTTGTTTCATCAATCAGATTTCCATCGTAGTTTTCAAGTTGAATGTCGTCTTGTCCCATATAGCGATATTGGATTCCAGCGACCTTTAGGTCACCGTTTCCACCACTTTTGATTAAAGAGCGTATTTCATCACAGGTCATTTCAAATATGATGACTTCATTATTGAATGGATCTAATTCGTAAACATGTTTTACTTTTATTTCTCCAAAAGGCAGCCATGAGCGAATGCCGCCTGAATTCTGGAAGGCAATGTCTGTATTTAGTTTCCAATTGATCGCATCTGTCATTAAAGCACCCAATTCATCTTTATTTCTGAATTCCGCCAGATTTTGAGCAATTACGCGCTCTAAAACGTCGTTATTATTGTATTCATTAACAAGTGAAGCAATTTTGTTATCAGTTTCACTTAAATTGTCTACTTCTATTAATTTGGCATATTTTGAAACAAGTTTGTTGTCCTCAACTTTAATATCAATTCGACCCAGGAAACGCCCCTTTGAACCTGCTTGACAAATTAAAGCATTGTTTTGTACATATGGATTTTGAATGATTTTGTGTGAGTGACCTCCTACAATTAGATCAATTTCAGCATTTTCATTAGCCAACCTTTGGTCAGAACCTTCTCCCAAATGAGATAGAACAAGGAAAAGGTTGTCTGATTTTTTCAGGTTCGTGTAGTTTTTAATTTCATATCTGTAATAAGGAAAGTCAATACCCTCAACCTTGTCAGGGTGTGTAGAGGGAATGTAACGATCACCAATTTTAGTTCCCGTTTCGATTAAACCCAAAACAATAATAGGAAATCCTAGGTTCGTCTCAAGTGTGATGTAAGGCTTTGGTTGTTTTAATTTGGCATTTTCAGTATCAATATTCGCACAGATAAATGGGAAATTAGCTTGTTCAATTCTGTTATTTAATATTTCCTGTCCATAATCAAATTCATGATTCCCAATGACCGCAGCGTCAAATTTTAATTGATTCATCAAATCAATCATGGGGTAGCCTGGTTTTACATGTTGATCGACCACTGGGTTGCCGCTAAATAAGTCACCAGCTGAAAGTAGAAAAACGTTAGGATTTGTTTCTTTTAATTTATTGACATAAGCTGCTATTTTAGGGAAATTATTAATGTCTGCATGAATATCGTTCATATGTAGGATGATAATATCTTCACTGGTAAGCTCACTAGTGTCCTCGATAGTGTCATCCTTAGTAATGTAATCTGGAGTGCTCTTGCTACAGGCTCCTAATAGGAGTAGTAAAAGTAGAAAAAGTAAGTTTCTGAGGTTTTTGATCATTAGGCTTTGTGTTTAATGTAGAGTTCAATCCCATCCCATAGACGTCCGTCTGCATCCATAGGGTTGCCGCGCTTATCTTCCAGCCATATTTCCTCTTTCATCAGAAGTTTATAAGCCTCCTTAGAGTAGGTAGCCAAAGCATCGCATAGGCGAGCACCTTTAAAGGTTTTTACCTTAACAGAATCAATGAAAATCTCCATAAAATGGGATAGGAGTTAAATGTTAGGCATACAAAGTTAGCCTCTTTTTGTTAAAAGAGAACATAACTAGTAAATTATCACAAGTAGACTTGAGTTGATCCTAAAGTTTTCGAAGTAATTCTTTATTGATGGCCTTGACCAAGGCAGGACCTTCGTAGATAAAACCGGTGTAAAGCTGAATCAGTGATGCCCCGGCTTCCAGTTTTTCTATGGCATCCTCCTTGCTCATGATACCACCTACGCCAATGATTGGAATGCTGCCCTTCGATTTTTCGTGAATATATCGGATGACTTCAGTAGCTCGTTCACGAAGAGGTTGACCACTTAGACCACCAGCACCTACTTTTTGAATTTGATCTTCGGGATAGGACAAACCATCTCTCGAAATGGTTGTGTTGGTAGAAACGATACCATCGATTTTGGTTTCTTTTACGATATCTACAATATCATCAAGTTGTGATTGATTAAGATCTGGTGCAATTTTAAGGAGAATGGGTTTGATTTTTCCTTTTGAACAATTCAACTCCATTAAGTCGCTCAGGAGTTTTGTTAAAGGTTCTTTATCCTGAAGTTCTCTCAGATTAGGGGTATTGGGAGAACTGACATTCACAACAAAATAATCCACAAGAGGGTAGAGAGCCTCAAAGCATTTGATATAGTCGCTTGTAGCCTTTTCGTTTGGGGTTAACTTATTCTTGCCAATATTTCCACCAATAATAACTTGTGTTCTCTTTTTTCTTAGACGCTGCACAACCTCTTCAACACCTTCGTTATTAAATCCCATTCGATTCACTAAAGCTTTATCATTTACAAAGCGGAAAAGGCGGGGTAGAGGGTTTCCTGCTTGTGCTTTTGGCGTGACCGTACCAATTTCGATAAATCCAAAGCCCATACTACCTAAAAAATCGAATGCTTCAGCATTTTTGTCCAAACCAGCGGCTAAGCCAACAGGATTTTGAAAAGTTAAACCAAATAAATTTCGCTTAAGTTTTGGGTCACTGACTTTGAATTGTGCTGAGACAATTGAGCGAATCAATGCAGATTTTTGAAAAAGCTTAAAGCATTTAAAGGTAAACTTGTGAATCGCTTCCGGATCGAATTGAAGGAGAATGGGGCGAATGGCTGATTTGTATAAACTCATCTATCTTAATTTTTATACAAAGATAGTAGGATTTTTAGAATAAAAGAGGAGTAGGTCTTATTTGTGAGTGTGGGTATAAAAAAAGAGATTGACGTTTGGACAATCTCTTTCTTTGTGATCCCTCTGGGGTTCGAACCCAGGACCCCATCATTAAAAGTGATGTGCTCTACCAGCTGAGCTAAGGAATCA
>JBLWWJ010000005.1:0-153904 GCA_048268005.1 Ancylomarina sp. | reverse complement strand
TTGTGATCCCTCTGGGGTTCGAACCCAGGACCCCATCATTAAAAGTGATGTGCTCTACCAGCTGAGCTAAGGAATCATTGCAGTTTTTATTTATAAGACTTTTGCTTGTCTTATCGTGATCCCTCTGGGGTTCGAACCCAGGACCCCATCATTAAAAGTGATGTGCTCTACCAGCTGAGCTAAGGAATCATTGCAGTTTTTATTTATAAGACTTTTGCTTGTCTTATCGTGATCCCTCTGGGGTTCGAACCCAGGACCCCATCATTAAAAGTGATGTGCTCTACCAGCTGAGCTAAGGAATCAGTAAGAAGCTTTGTTTTCAAAAGCGTTGCAAATATAGATTCTTTAAATTAGATACGCAAACCTTAAAAGCTTGCAATGCCTTGTTTTTTTAATGTTGGAGCACTGTAAATACCCTTATTCCACTGGTTCGTAAAATGATATCAGAAAGTGAAAAAATATAAAAAAAAACACATTTTTTTGTGTGATTGATTTTGCCTTTATGATAAGATTTAAAATGGAGCATAAAATCTGAATATGTTTCTCGCAAGTTAAAACCTTTTTGTCTTTATCTAAAGCTTTGCTATAGAATAAACTGCCATTAATATTTTGTGGAAAATGGACTTTTGAATGGTCAATTTTGTTGATTTATTCATCAAATGCGCCAAAATTTTAAATTTTCAAGCTTCAACTTATAATTTAGTGGAGATTGTACAATAAAACTGAAAAAAAATTAAATTTGTGCTTCCGAAAAGAAGGTGAGTGAAAACTAAATTATAGATTTAATCTATTCTTTGTTTGCTTTATCTTTTATTACTTCAACAAAAATAATAGAATTAATAAGCATATGATCGATAAAATTGTTCTTGTTACTGGTGCATCATCAGGAATAGGGAAAGCTTTGGCTTTTGAATTTGCATCTCGTGGATCGAAATTGGTGTTAGCAGCTCGAAATCTTGAAAAGTTAAAAGAAATTGAGAAAACCTTAACAGAACAAGGCACCGAAGTGCTATGTGTAAAAACGGATGTGAGTGTAGAGAGCGATTGTCAGAATATGATTTCTGAAGCTGTAGCCAAGTTCGGGCGTATAGATGTCTTAATTAACAATGCTGGAATCTCTATGCGTGCCATGTTTAAAGATTGTGATTTATCTGTTTTAAAGAATTTGATGGATGTGAATTTTTGGGGAACCGTATATTGTACCAAGTATGCGATGCCTTATATAACGAAATCGAAAGGATCTGTTGTAGGTGTTATTTCTATTGCTGGTTATGTTGGTTTACCCGGACGAACAGGTTATTCAGCTTCAAAATATGCAATCAGAGGATTTCTTGATACACTGAGAGTGGAAAATTTAAAGACAGGCGTTCATGTTTTAGTGGCAGCTCCAGGCTTTACCGCTTCTAATGTTAGAAATGTAGCTTTAACAGCTGATGGTAGCTCACAGGGTGAAACACCACGCGATGAAGCAAAAATGATGACTGCTGAAGTATGTGCGGCTCATATTGCAAAAGCGGTCGTAAAACGTAAGCGTGAGTTAATTCTTACCTTTGTAGAGGGGAAGTTTACCGTTTGGTTGAAAAAATGGTTTCCAAGTTTATTAGAAAAACTAACCTATAACCATATGGCTAAGGAACCAAATTCAGGATTAGAATAAGCAAATTGATTATATCAGGATCTTATTATAAGTTTGCATTACAAGTCCGGCATAATATTGGATTGGTGATTTAATCATCGAAAAATTTTAAAGAATAAAAGGCATGTGTTACATTTGCCGAAAATTATAATCATAAATCATGGGAAGAGCATTTGAATTTAGAAAGGCACGCAAATTTAAGCGTTGGGATAAAATGGCTAAAACCTTTACCCGAATTGGAAAAGAAATCGTAATCGCTATTAAAGAGGGCGGACCTGATCCTACGTCTAATTCACGTCTTCGTGCGGTAATTCAGAATGCAAGAGCAGCTAACATGCCTAAGGAGAATGTTGAGCGTGCGATTAAGAAAGCGACATCGAAAGATCAAAAGGATTTTAAAGAAATCGTATACGAAGGATATGCACCACATGGTATTGCTGTATTAGTAGAAACGGCTACTGATAATCATATGCGTACTGTTGCGGATGTTCGTTCTTACTTTTCTAAAACGAAAGGTAGTCTGGGAACAGCGGGAAGTGTTGAATTTATGTTTGAGCATAAGTGTCATTTCAAAATTGAAAACACAGGTCAGGATCTTGAAGAACTGGAGTTGGAAGTTATTGACCTTGGTGTGGAAGATGTTTTTGCTGAGGAAGATGGTATCTTGCTTTATGCTCCATTCCAGGAGTTTGGAAAAATTCAGGCCTACCTTGAAGGGAATGATATTACACCTATCAGTTCAGGTTTTGAGCGCATTCCAATGGATACTAAAGAGCTTAGCGAAGAGCAAGTTGCTGATGTTGAAAAGCTTCTTGATAAGTTGGAAGATAATGACGATGTATTGCATGTTTACCATAATATGGCATAATCTGAATTTGCATTCAACAAAAAAGACCTTCACGTTTGTGAAGGTCTTTTTTGTTTCTGTGAATTTAAAAACCAATATTATTCTACTTTACCGGAAAGAGATTTAAAGCCTTTTCCTAATATCTCGTTTGTTTCCATCACCGTAATGAAAGCATTGGGGTCGATATGCTCAATAAAATCTCTTAGAATTGAAAGCTCACGTCGATTAACAACTATAAAGATCATGTTTTTATCTTCTCCATCGTACATGCCTTGTCCTTTTAAGTAGGTGCCAGATCGTTTCATATCGATGATCACCTTATCACGTATCTCCTCGGTTTTATCAGAGATAATAAAGAGGGCTTTCTCAAATGTTGAGCCCTGAATGGTGATATCAATAACACGACCAGAGATATAAAGAACAATAAGTGAATAAAGTGGAATTTGCCAATCCATATCCACATATAAACTACTAAGGACGATTAATAGATCGACATAAATAATCATTTGACCTAAAGGTAAACCGGTATATTTGGATAGTATCATACCTATGGTGTCAGTACCTGTAGTGGTGGCTTTGGCACGTAATATTAAACCAAATCCGAAACCAATAAGAATACCACCAAATACGCAGGATAGGAGTATATCATCAACTAAAGGAACCAAGCCCCACCATTTAGTAGCAAGATCGATGAAAATAGAGCTTAGGAAGAAACCAAAAAACGTTTTAAAACCAAAGCGTGGACCTAATATCTTAATACCAACTAATACCAGGATGATGTTGATGACAAGTCCTGTTAAACCAACAGGAATACCGCCTTCATACTGATGGAACATATCATTTTGGTACTCCATAAAGTAATAGCCAATCTTTGAGAAAAAGCCTGAGTACTCGGATGCATCCAAAAGATCAAAGGGGCCGTGAGGGAATAGTCCTATAGATAGTTTGTGGACAATGATTCCAATACCGTAAGCGCCGCCAGGGACTATAAAATGAGGGGTAATAAAGAAAATATAACCCAGAGCCAGTACAAGGGCTCCTGCCACAAGTAGAGCATAATTATAGAACCATTTGCCTGAGAATAATTTGTCGTTTTGAATGAATGCCATGGATGATCTTGATTATTAGGTTGTAAGCTGAGCATTTTCGTCAGTTTGCATTGTGCTCACTACAAAGCAAATAAGAATTTTTTAAATAACAGAGATTAATGCTGTGAAATTTGAATTTATCTCATAAAACAGGAAAGTGATAAACAAAAAAAATCTGTGAAGAGAAGTCCAATTGACTAACTCATTCACAGATTATATTTTCCTTGATAGAAGTTTCTACATGCTTCCAATATTAGCACCTTTTGCTCTCCTAATGCTTCTGTAATTGTTAATTCTATAACTTAAACTAAGTTTAAAGGTGGGTGCATTTCTATCGAATTTATTAACCAGCTTATAATCTTCATTGTAATAAGATCTACTCAAATCAGCTGTATTGAAAACATCGGTCACAATAAAGCTTGCAGATAGTTTTCTTTTGAAGAAACTGTGTTTTAATGTCATTGTAGTAAGAAAGGAATCATCAATTTCACCTTGTGCCCATTTCTTTTTCGATTTATATGTCATGTTTAACTCAAATTGAGTCAACTTAGTTAATTTGAATCTGGAAACACTTATTATTTTCCAATTGTTGCTGGAGGTAGAAAATTCATGTTTTTCTGAGCTTCCTATATCTGAACTATTAGTGTAGTCACCTTCAATTTTATAATGAGAAAAGTCAACTGACATTAAGTAACGCCACCATTTTGCTATTGAAATGTTTGTGAAAGCTTCCAGCCCAAAACTATGATCTGTGCCTACATTTTCATATTTAGTGATGATAACATCAGGGGCAATTGCTGAAACGGTTTTGATTCGCTCAATCTTATCCTTGTTTGATCTGTAATAAGAGGCTAATGAAAAGCTATGCTTTCCAAATTTTGTATTGTATTGCAATTCAAATGAGTTGACCAACTCAGGATTTAGCTCAGGGTTACCTATTGTTCGATTATAAACATCGTTCCAAATTTCAAAAGCTTCTAGCTGATAGTTTTTAGGACGATTGATACGTCGGGAATAGCTAGCGGATAGTTTACTGACCTTATCTATACTAATTTGAGAGTGTAATGAAGGAAAGAAATCCCAACGATTGAGATCAGATATGCTACCATCATATTTGATCTCTCTGTCGAGATGTTCAGCTCTTAGCCCCAATTGATAGCTAATCTTATTTAATTTCCCCGAATAGGTCGTATATAAGCTGTGTATTGTTTTTTTATAATCAGAAGATAGACTATAAGATGGATTTATAATATTATTCTCCTTGAAAGAGCGATTTCTATCAAAATCAAATGAAAAGTATTCATATCCCGCTTCAAATTTACTTTTTCCAGCTAGTGGCAGAGTATAGTCTGATTTAATCACAATACCTTTGGCATCTTCTTCAATAAATGAAAGATAGTTATTATTTTCACTTAAGGACTGGTTTTCACTATCTATAGTTATTTCATATGTTCTGCCAGAGTAATCGATATAAGTATTCAATTGATGCCCCTTTTTATTGAATTTACGAAGATAGGTAAGAGTTGATTCGTAATAATTTGTCTCATTTTGAGTCGCTTCTTTGCTATTGTCAATTGAAATATTGTCTTTAGTTTCATATTTTTCATAGACTAATTTATCTAATTTGTCCGTCTTGTATTGACCCGTTTTGGCTGTAATACTGAATAAATTTAGACTGTCAATTTCAAAATCATAAGCTGAAGATATTGAATAGCTCTTGTCTTTAGAATCTAGTTTGCCGAAAGCATCCAAGTGCGATTGAGGCTCAGAGAATATAGTTTTGAAGTTTTCTCTATTCCCACTATAAGCTTTAACATTATAATTTGCACCCAGGTAAAAGTTGCTCTTTTTCTTTTTAAAATTGAACATACCTGTACTTGCAAAATTGTCATGACTCCCCGGACTTAGGTTAAGAAAACCACTGGCTCCTTTAAAACTGACTTTTTTGCTTATGATATTAATAATACCAGCACCACCCTCAGAATCATATTTTGCTGAAGGGTTGGTGATGATTTCAATATTTTCAATTTGACTGGTTGGTATTTGGCTTAAGATTTCCTGTGCACTTCTTACACTAGGTCTTCCATCAACCAGAACAGTAAAAGCAGTACTCCCTCTTAGACTAACATTTCCATTCACATCTACACTTACCGAAGGCGCCGTTTCCAAAACATTGATAGCTGTACCGCCTTCAGCAGATAGTTGGTTACTTACTGGAATTACTTTTTTATCAATCAGATAATTGATAGTATCTTTATCAGAGTTGATAATAACCTCTTGGATAGTCTTGGTAGAATGATCCAATTTGATGACCTTGAGGTTCATCATTTTTTGATAGCTTCTAATGGCAATATCTGGAATGATTTTTTTCTCATAACCAATAAAGGATACTTCGATATAATAGTTACCTGGTCTTAATTTATTGATTTCGAAAAATCCATCTTCATTGGTGATGGTTCCATCTATAAGTTTCGATTTCTCTTTATTGAAAACGGAAACCGTTGCATACTCGATGGCTTTATCTGATTTTTGGTCTTTAATAGTACCACAGATGATACCAATTTTATTTGAGGTGACATTTGAGTTGTTTGCAAAAATACTAGTACCCAATAGTAGGATAATCAATAGGGGGATAAGGCGCTTCATAGGTAATTCTTGTTGACTAATGCATAAATTACTTATGTAAGTAGTCAATTTAGTTAGTTAAACGGTTTGAAAATTTGGTCAGTACAAATATAGGCTTGTTATTTTTAAATCCTAATTTGAGGAGTGTGTTTTTTTACATAAAAATTAATTAACTGGAAATAGCCAAGGTTGTTGAAACAAAAAAAATGGCTACCCCTTTAAATATAAGGGATAGCCTTGAACTATATTTTTATTGAAATGAATTACATTGTCTTCAAACAACTTGCAATACCATTTTCAATTCTTGAATTGATGTTGGATGTGTCAGCTTTCACAAACTTTTCACCAATAATTTGCTCATAAAGTTCGATGTACCTTTCAGAAATTTGCTTGATACGGTCTTCGTTCATTTCAGGAATTGTTTGTCCATCTTTACCCTGGAAACCATTTTCCATCAACCACTCACGAACAAATTCCTTAGAAAGCTGTTTTTGTGCTTGGTTGTTGTCGATTCTTTCCTGATAACCGTCAGCGTAGAAGTAACGAGACGAATCTGGTGTGTGGATCTCATCAATTAAATAGATTTGTCCATCTTTTTTACCAAACTCATATTTAGTATCAACTAGGATAAGATCTTTCTTTGCAGCTATCTCAGTACCTCTTTGGAAAAGAGCACGTGTGTATTCTTCTAGTTTTTCGTAATCTTCCTTGCTAACAAGACCTTGAGCAAGAATCTCTTCTCTAGAGATATCTTCATCGTGTCCTTCTAAAGCCTTAGTTGTAGGCGTAAGGATTGGGTTTTCAAACTTCTGGTTTTCAACCATACCATCTGGCATTGGAACACCACAAAGTGTACGCTTTCCTGCTTTGTATTCTCTCCAGGCATGACCAGTTAGGTAGCCACGGATTACCATCTCAACCATGAAAGGCTCAGCCAGGTGACCAACAGTGACCATTGGGTCTGGAGTCGCAAGTTTCCAGTTAGGAACAATATCAGCAGTAGCATCCAAAAATTTGGCAGCAATCTGGTTCAATACTTGTCCTTTGAAAGGAATTCCTTTAGGGAGAACCACATCGAATGCTGAAATTCTATCAGAAACGACCATGGCTAGGAATTCGTCGTTGATATTATAAACGTCACGTACTTTACCTACGTATAAATTCTTTTGATTCGGAAAGTTAAAATCTGTTTTTACAATTGCTTCGTTCATCTTTACAGATAGATTTATTATTTATAAAATGGTAATTCTTTAATTAAATAGGAACATCTGATGTCCCGCATGCAAATTTAAAAGATTTATTCCTCTTTTTTCCACTTTTTCTCCTTGTTTTCTTCATCAATTTCGTAGGCATCCACAATTTTCTTCACCAATTCGTGTCTGACGATGTCTGAATTATCAAACTCAAGCATGGCAATACCTTCTATCTCTTTTAATATGTCAAAGGCTTGTACTAATCCAGACTGCCGTTTTTCGAGAAGATCAATTTGAGTGACATCACCAGTGATGATGAACTTGGAGCTAGTTCCCATACGTGTCAGAAACATTTTCAACTGTATGTTAGTGGTGTTTTGTGCCTCATCTAATATAACAAAAGCATCATTAAGGGTTCGACCACGCATGTAGGCCAATGGCGCAATTTGAATAACGCCTTCTTCGATTTGCTTTGATAGTTTTCGGGCAGGGGTCATATCCAATAGTGCATCATAAATGGGTTGTAAGTAAGGATCAACCTTTTCTTTAAAATCACCGGGTAGAAATCCTAAGTTTTCACCCGCTTCCACTGCTGGACGACTCAAAATAATGCGTTTTACTTCGTGATTTCGAAGGGCTCTAACGGCTAAAGCAACTGCAATATAAGTTTTACCGGTTCCCGCAGGTCCGATTATAAATGTCATGTCGTTTTTTTCAACTTTTTCGACAAGTTCTCTTTGGTTGTTATTGCGTGAACGAATTAGTTTTCCATTTGTTCCATAAAGAATAATGTTTTTAGGATCAGAAGGATCTTTAATTTCCTGGCTGTCTTCTAAAATAAGTCGTTTAAGATTAGCTTCTGTGAGCGTGTTGTATTGACTGTAATGGAGAAGTATAAGTTTGATCTTAGCTTCAAATAAATCCAGTGTTTTTTTTTCTCCTTTTACTGTAAGTTCATTACCACGCGCAACAATTTGTAGCTTAGGGAACAGTTCCTTTAAAATATTAAATTTACTATTGTTTACACCATAAAAGTCGAGAGGGTCTATTGAGCCTATAGATATGTGTCGTTCAATCATAAATTTTGTTCAATAATTTATTACTTTTGGACTTACAAATTAGTGATTTTTTTCGATTGAATCAGGTTTTATCTATTTGCATTTTCAAGCGCTGTATAAATTCTTGTGTGTAAGATAGTTTCTGTGTAATTATGAGACGAAAATCAAACACTAATAAACTATTTAGTTCATGGGAGTTATAACAATATGCAGCGACTGGAATGGTCGTGATTACTATTTGGGAGCTTTGAAGGGAAAATTACTTTCTCTTTGTGAAGGTGCCCAAATTATAGATTTGAGTCAAAATGTTGAATCGTATAATATCTCCCAAGCTGCTTTTATTGTGAAGAATGCTTATCACTATTATCCAGAAGGTAGTATTCATATTATCACAGTAAACTCGGAACCTGGAACAGAACACCCTCATGTGCTTGTAAAGCATAAAGGACATTATTTTATTGGAGCTGATAATGGGATCTTTAATTTAATGTTTAGAGATCAGCCCGATGAAATTATTCGAATTAAAGCAGACGAGTTAGATACACAATTGTTGAATTTTCCAGAATTGGCCATTTTCGCTCCTGTTGCTGCTCATGTTTTTAGGAATAAACCCTTGTCCGATTTGGGTGAAAAAACCGATAAGCTTTATAATATGGTACCTATTAGAGCTTTGATTCAGAAAGATACCATGACGGGGAAAGTTATTTATATCGATTCCTATAGCAATGCTATTATAAATATTTCGAAGGATCGTTTTTATTCTAGTCTGGAGGGGAGAGATTTTGAAATTCTGGTTCAAAGTAATCAACATTTAATTACTAAAATTAGCCAGCATTATAGTGATGTGCCAGAGGGTGATATTCTTGCCATATTCAATTCGGCAGGTATGCTCGAGTTGGCAATGAATAAAGGTAAGTTGTCTAAATTATTGGAAATAGACACAAATTCAGATATAAGAGTTAAATTTCATGATCGTTAGATTTGTTAAATTAGAAATTCAAAACCAGCATATAGCTGATTTTAAAAGGTTGACTGCAGGGGAGAAAGAAGAGATTGTTGCTTTTGAAGGTTGCACTTTTTTAGAAATTTTGCAGGATGTCCATAATAAAAACCTATTTTTCTCACACAGCCATTGGCATTCTGAAGATGCTTTGAATAAGTATAGAGATTCAGCTTTTTTTAGAGGAAATTGGGCGCAAGTAAAACAGTGGTTCGCGGCAAAACCTGAGGCGTGGAGTTTGGAACGCTAGGTTTAAAAGAGAATATACTTATTAAATTTAAAGAGATGAATGAGAATTTGAAGGCTTTTGAAGAGCTACTAAATATAATGGATGAATTGCGTTTAAAATGCCCTTGGGATAAAAAACAAACGCTTGAAAGCCTGCGTACCTTAACAATTGAGGAAACATATGAGTTGGCTGATGCTATCTTAAAGGATGATAAGGATGAGATAAAAAAGGAACTGGGTGACTTATTGTTGCATATTGTCTTCTACGCGAAAATAGGTTCAGAAACCAACGATTTTAATATTGCTGATGTTTGTAAGGGTATTAGTGAGAAATTAATTTACCGTCACCCTCACATTTTTTCTGATGTCAAGGTTGCCGATGCGCGAGAAGTGGAAGAAAATTGGGAGCAATTAAAACTTAAGGAGAAGAAGGGGGAAGGTACAGTACTTGAAGGTGTTCCTCAGTCGTTACCGGCTATGGTAAAAGCCAACCGCATACAGGATAAGGTTCGAGGTGTTGGTTTCGATTGGGAAGAGAAAGAGCAAGTGTGGGATAAGGTTAAGGAAGAAATTTCGGAGCTTGAAGATGAAATTAAATCAGGTAATCAGGATAAAATAGAACAAGAATTTGGCGATTTATTCTTTTCGTTGATTAATACGGCTCGTCTGTATGGTGTTAATCCTGAGAATGCACTTGAAAGAACCAATCAAAAATTCACCAAGCGTTTTAATTATTTGGAAAGCCAAACCATGGGGGTAGGTCGAAAATTAAAAGAAATGAGCCTGGAAGAAATGGATGTGATTTGGGAGGAAGCAAAACAGTTTGATAATTAAACCTGCTATCCTGCCTGGAGTTTTAAACGGATCAAATTTTATTACCACATTCATTTTATGAGATACACACTAGTTATTTTCCTATTCATAAGTTTTTCTAGTTTTTCGCAGGAGCAAATGAGCCTGTCTGTAAAAGCAAATGATCATATCTCTGAGCAATTCTATTTACAAAAAGGAGATGATGTGGGAATTGTCACAATTGATAGTTCCCGAGTGAAAGCTTTTGGCGTTATATTTTTTAAATGGCTTGGTCAGCCTGGTGTCTATCGATTATTGGATAAAGATGGGCATTGGGTAGATTTTAGAATGGAAAAGCCTCAAATGTCCTTCGAGATAAAAGGTGATTTTGAAGAAACAGAGCTGATTTTTGACCGGGGAAATAAGAACAATCAGTTACAATATTATATTTCTGAATTTGATTATTACAAACAAGAAGCAAAGCGCTTAGGTGAAGCATTTCAAAAAGGCGAAGCCAATTCATCTGAGACTAATGGGATTATCAAAACCTATAAAGAAATACAAAAGGAATATAAGGCGTTGGTAAAAGACTTGTGGTCGAAAAGAGCCGATGATTGGTCGTTGCAATTGGCTTTAACCTATGCTGATATGCTACCGGCTTTGAATCAGAAAAGTAAGAGTCGTTTTTTTGTTGATCAGTATTTCCAGCATTTCGATTTTACAGATTCCCTGATGGTTGGTACACCGGGTTTCTACAATAAATTGGAACGTTTTTTTGAAACGAAGGAAATTCAAACTATGCTTAAGCGCAATGTGTCGAAAGAGATTGATTTGATGATCCAACAAATCTTTTGGTTATCAGAGGTAAATAAATATGCTCAGGAATGCCTGGTCAATTTTTTAATGCAAACCTATCCTGAGGCTGACTTTTCAAATTTATATGCATCTGTCGTTAAAACCTACAAGCTGGCTAATTCATGCGAGTATGTATTGGCAAGTAAGATGATGAGAACTCGCATGGAAAATGATAAGAACTTTTCTATCGGATCAAAAGCACCTGATTTTATTCTTCCAAATTGTATGAGTGTCAATATCGAATCACTTTCAAAGGTTAATAGTGATGTGACTTTGTTGATTAGTTGGTCTGCTCATTGTGATGGTTCCGTTGAATTATTGGATAAAATCAGAAACTTGTATCAAACTTATCACGGAAAAGGACTAGAGGTCGTGGCCATTTCTATAGATAATAATATCAGATCCTGGGAAAACTTTGTTGAGGAGCGTGCTTTAACCTGGGTGAATGCTTGCGACAAGAATGGTTTGAAAGGGGAGTTTGCTGACATTTACAATGTCACATCAACACCCAATATGTTTTTAATTTCATCCGATTTAAAACTCATCGCCAAGCCAATAACGTTTTATGAGCTTAACGTGGCAATTAAAGACTATCTTGATTAAGCTTCTTTAGTATTCTTTTGCCTCTGCATTTAAAACCAGCTGTACCATCATTCATAAACTCTTCAATAACAAGTGCCAATTCATTTTTAATATCAGGTTCTTGCTGAGAGAAGTTGAATAGAATTTGCATGGCATAAACTCGAACGGCAACTGGTGTTGAGTTGGAGATAAGCAGATCGAAACAACGATTAATAAAATCACCCGATATTGTCTTAGGAAGAGGTTCTTCACTGATTAATTTTAGGAATTGTCTTTGTTTGCTTTGGCACTCTAGCTTTGGCATCATTTGGATCATTTGTGGAATGTAGGGGCGAACGAGTTCAGGAGCTTCATCATAAACCTTATCCATCAACCAGGTCGCTCGCCATGACTTTTCATGCGAACCAGTAGCAAATTTCCATAACTTAGGCATCAGTTTAGGCTCATTGGCTATTTCTTTAGCAATAAGGATAGCGGCTTCTTTGCCAGGAAATGTTGATAGGATTGATTCGAAGTCCATATTGTGTTTGATTCAGCTAGTTATAATTATCGGTTGAAATTTAGGTGACTAGTGTTTAAATAAATATTTTTCTAAATCTTTCTGGCAGTTCATCCTTTAGGTCGATTTCTTCATTGGTAAAGGGGTGTATGAATTTTAAAGAGTGGGCATGTAAATACAATCCTTTTCCCTTTAAAATAAAGTTTTCAATGCCATATTCTTTGTCTCCCAATATTGGATTTCCGATGCTTGACAAATGTATACGTAACTGATGTCTTCGTCCTGTTTTGGGTTCTAATTGTACCAGGTTGAGTTTGCCGAATCTTTCTGATGAAACGGATTCACAGACTTTATAGTTCGAATGTGATTGCTTACCATCTACTTCTGTGGTGATTTTACCTTCTTGTTCCATTTCTCCAATGCTAATGGCATAGTAGGTTTTATCAACCACTTTATTTTCAAACAACTTATTTAAGGCACGAATGCTACTGCTCGTTTTTCCAACCAATAATATACCGGTGGTTGCATAATCTAATCGATGAACAGGCTGAGGTCGGCAAGCATCAGAAAGCTCACTACGTTTGATATTTTGAGGCAGGGCATTGGCAATGGTCTTAAAACTATTACCACTTACCAATATGCCAGCAGGTTTATGAATCACTGCCAGGTATTCATCTTCAAATATGACCTTAAGAGGAAAGATTAGTTTCTTCTTGGGACTGACTTCTTCGGGTATGTATATACTAATGCATTCCCCACCTTTTATAAAAGTAGCTGTTGTAGCAATATGGCCATCAACCTTAATTTGTTTTTTCTTTAAGGCTTTTTTTAAAGCTGATTTGGTTTCGGCTGCACTAAAAATGCCAACACCATATTCCTGAAGTCGAATAGGACTAGGTATTGGGGGAACAATATGGCTTTCATTTGGTTCTATGGCGTTTGGTTTCATATTTACTTGTGATCTTGTAGTTGGTTGAGGACTATCTTATTAGATTGCTTTTTGATTCATGACAGCCTCAACGAATTTAAGTAGTTTAGGCTGAATCAATGGATAGGTTAGCTCGGTAGGCGTTTCACTAAATGCTTTTCTTTCACATATTTCGTGCGTTAAGGCTTTTCCAAATTCCTGAACCTCTGCAAAAGCAAGTAAGCCATAGGTTTTCTTCTTTTCGATGCTAACTGAATAGACGCATAGGGATTGTATGCTATATTTCGTTGCTCCTGTTTCTTCAATTAATTCTCTCTCAGCTGATTTTAGAATGTCCTCATTGGGTTCGCGTCTTCCTCCAGGAATTTCCCAAGTCGATCGTTCTCTATGTCTGACGAAAACCCATTTGTCTTTTTCCGCTGTTGCAATAACGGCATACTTTAATAATTCATCAGCAACTTCGTCTGATTTATAGAATTCAACTTTTATCATCTGTAAATTTTATAGAGCCTTCTCCAGGTTATCAATTGGGAAATGGTCATCATTGTTTTTAATAGCTGAAACGTACTTAAATATTCAGGGCTATCAGACTAACCATAAACAATACAAAGATACCGATTGTAATGGCAATAATCTTTTCAGCTCTCCTTAAATGAGGCATTATTCTTTTAAAAATGATTATTCCTAAAGGGATGAATAGTATAAGACCTGAAATGCTGCCAGGTGAATAGGTAAAGGTGAAAAGACTTAATAGTGCATGAAGGATTCCATTTACGAAAACAAGTGTTCCCAGTGCTACTAATATGATTTTGTTTTTATTGAATAGGTAGGATAAAGAAATTGTCGTAAACAGAAACAAACCAATTGCATTGATTAGAATGAAATCTTCCTCCGATAAATTTGCATCCAACAGATTGGAGTACCAAAGTGGAAAGTGAGCGAAGTATTCTTCCAACTGATGAATTAAAATCGTGATGGGAAGCAGCCAGGCTATTTGATTGGGTGAAAGTGCTTGCATGTTTTAATTATTTGTAATTAGGTCCTTTGGTTAAATTATTTTGGTATCTATTTAAACTGGACTTAGTTACGTGTATTGACTTGTTGTTATATTGTATGTTTAAGTGTTTACGGGGTTTTTCTTACTTCAAATATTTGATCTTTATCGTTCCATTTTATTTTTATTGGGTCAGAAACATTTGCTCCATTGCTATGTAATGCGGTTAAAACAAAATAATCTCTTTTCTTAAGTTCAAATCTGTAGCCCCAAAACTTATCTTTCCTTATTTCAAGATCTATTCCATTCTTATTGGAGAAAGTGTAATTATTAACTTCATATAATTTAATATCGGAATTCTTTAATTTCTCTACGATTAAAAGAGAACTGAATACACTGTCATTTACTTCTTTGACATAGACATCTCCTAAATATTCAGATTTACGACTAAGGGTGTATACGAATTTATAAGCTTCCAGTTTGTTTTTCAGTGTAGAATTCTGTTGTGATATCGCAGTGGGGAACTTATTTTGTAATTCATCCATTTTTGTTTCTGTGTTTGATTTGGCAGGAAGAAATCCGACCAAAATCAAAAGGAATAGTTTGTACATGTTGTCGTTTTAAGCTGCCAAATAAATAGCCTGCTGGTTTTATGAATTGTGTAGAGCTTTAAGAGGGATCTTGAGCCAAATGAAATTTAGATTTTTTTGTAAAGTTTATCCTTTTTTGAAGTGTTCAATTGTTTTTCCAACAATAAAAGCAAAAGAGGCTATTATAGCCGAGAAAATCAATCCCGTTATAAATGACAAATTTCTTCCAACGTCAGAAATAACCTTATTCATAGCCATTTTTTGTTCAGCTGTAATTTCATTTTTTGTGAAAAACCCATTCCCATCCAAATCGAAGCTCTGTAAATTCAATTTTAATGTAATATCAGAATAAGCCGCTCCAACTACTATAAGAAGGTATAGCGTGAAGAATAAAGTCATGCTTATCCAAAACCATTTCCGTTTCCTGTGTTTAAATATTTGTTTACGATTGTAGAATAATAGACATAAAATCAGAATGGAAATTATTGAAGGAATAATTAAGTGATATGGTAAACTTATTGCATTCATGAAACCTATGAGCTTTTGTTACATTTGAAGTAAGGATATTTTTGTTGACGCATAGATTTCAAAAAGGCAAATTTCCCAAATCCACATTGCCTCCAGAGAGAATAAGTCCAATCTTCTTACCTTGATATTTTTCCTTCTCTTTTAATATGGCAGCCAGTGCTACAGCGCTTGAAGGTTCTACGATCAGTTTCATTCGTTCCCATATCAATCTCATGGCTGAAACAATCTCATCTTCTTCAACACGAACGATTTTTTCAACGTAGTCGCGAATTAATGGGAAGGTCTTGTCGCCTAATGAAGTGAGTAGTCCATCAGCTATAGTTTGAGGATTCGTTTGTGGAATCAATTTGCCTTTTTCAAGTGATTGCCAGGCATCGTCAGCACCCAAAGGTTCACCTGCAATGACTTTGGTTTTGGGAGAAAAGTAATAGGCAGCCAGAGCAGTACCTGCAAGTAAACCACCACCGCCTACCGGGGTGATAATATAATCCAAATCAGCATGTTCTTCAATCAATTCCATGGCAGCAGTTCCCTGACCTTGAATCACCTGATAGTCGTTATAAGGGTGAAGGAAAGTCGCCCCAGTTTCTGCTACCACTTTATTTAAAGTTGTTTCTCTGGCATCAAGGTTTGCTTCACATTCAATAACTTTTCCGCCATATCCTTTAACCGCTTTTTTCTTAACCTCAGGTGCATTTTCTGGCATCACAATATAAGCCTTTACGCTTTGTAGCTTTGCTGATAAAGCCAGAGCTTGAGCAAAATTCCCCGACGAATGCGTTGCAACACCTTTGCTCTTCTGTTCGTCGCTCAATTGGAGGATTGCATTCAGAGCACCACGCATTTTGAAAGCACCCATTTTCTGAAAATTTTCACACTTGAAATGAATTTCGGCACCAACAATTTTATTAATTAAAGATGAACTTAAGACAGGTGTGTTATGAATGAATGGCTGGATTCTTTTATGCGTGTCCAGTAGATTTTCTTTGCTGATGTGCATGTTTGGGTGTATTAGGTGTTTGAATTTTGAGAAAGGTAAATTTACTAAAATTGTAGAAGAGTTAATTTAATATGGCAAATTTTCCCGCAGATAACACAGATTATCGCAGATGAAATGTTGGTTGAAGAATAGGCTAGTTTATTCCTCTCTGTCATGCTCTGATTATAGAGACCCCGAATTCTTGGGGGTAATTGTCAGGCTGTGAGTAAAAGAATAGAAGGAGATCGAGTAAGCGACAATCACAGAAAAAGTGGCTACTTGGAGGTCGAGTAATGGACAATTACAGAAAATGTGACTACTTGGAGGCCGAGTAGCGATCAAATTCTAAAAATGATATAATTTCACCGCATATTAAAAGGAAATTCAGAATAAATAAAAAAATCCCAAGCTCAGAATCTGAACTTGGGATGGTATATTGAATCTTGAAATTCTTAAGCTTTCATTGCTTCCAATGATTCCTTAGCTGCCTGAATGGTTTTGTCAAGCATCTCGTAAGTTAATGAGTTTGATAAGAAATAGCTCTCGAAAGATGATGGTGGTAAGTAAATACCGCGCTTCAACATTTCATGGAAGAATTTTGGAAACAATTCATTGTTTGCTGTTGCTGCTGTGTCGAAGTCAACCACATCTACATCTGTGAAGAATACAGAGATCATTGAGCCGCAACGGTTGATTTTGTAGTCAAATCCAGAAGCAGCTAAAACTTGATCTAAACCTTTGTGAAGGTATTCACATTTTTCAGCAAGCTCGGTAAAGTGTTCCGGTTTTTCATTCAATTCAGTTAACAGGGTGTAACCTGCAATCATGGCAATAGGATTACCAGAAAGGGTTCCAGCCTGGTAAACTGGTCCAACAGGTGACACTACTTTCATAATTTCATCAGGTCCGGCGTAAGCCCCAACTGGCATACCACCGCCAATAACTTTACCGAAGGTTACCAAATCAGCCTTAACACCAAAGTACTCTTGTGCACCACCTTTAGCCAAACGGAATCCCGACATCACTTCGTCGAAGATCAAAAGAATACCTTCTTCATCACAAATCTGACGTAATTCTTCAAGGAAACCTTTTTTAGGTAGGACACAACCCATATTACCAGCAATGGCTTCGATAATAATCGCAGAAATCTCACCCTTATTATCAGCAACGACTTGTTTTACATTTTCAATGTCGTTGTATTTTGCCGTAAGTGTATCGTTAGCTGTGCCCGGTGTAACACCAGGTGAATTTGGCTCACCAAAGGTACTGGCACCAGAACCTGCTTTAATCAAAAATGAATCAGAGTGGCCGTGGTAGCAACCTTCAAATTTGATAAATTTGTTACGACCGGTGTAACCACGAGCTACACGAATCGCCGACATACAAGCCTCAGTGCCCGAGTTCACCATTCTTACCTTATCAATATTAGGCACCATATCCACTATTAGTTTGGCAATTTCAATTTCCAATTGTGTTGGCGCACCAAAGGAAGTTGAATACTCAACCTTATCTTTAATGGCTTTAATTACGCTTGGATGTGCATGACCAAGAATCATTGGTCCCCATGATGAGATATAATCGATATACTCATTATCATCTTCATCAGTTAGGATACTGCCTTTTGCCTTTTTAATAAAAACAGGTGTTCCGCCTACTGATTTAAAAGCTCTAACCGGAGAGTTTACTCCACCAGGGATATATTGTTGAGCCTGATCGAAGAGTTCTGAACTTCTTTTGTATTGGTGCATATTGTTTGTGTTTTATGAGTTTAGATATTGATGACAGGATTGTATTAATGAAAAAACGTTGGTTTGTTCGGCTAACATCACAAAATCCGAATAGTCGACCAGAGCCACAGCCGTGGTGTTACCAATGGCAAAACAAGGCTGGTTGTTTTTAAGTTGATAGTTTTTGAAAAAACTGTGAACCGCACTTGGACTGCAAAAACAAATGGCATCATAATCCTCCAAATTGATTTCTGGTTGTATCAAGTGTGTATCGTAAACTTTAATTTCTTTATAAGGCGTTTCGTGTTCTTCGAAAAAGTGAATCAAGGTTTTTTGTCTCAGGTTTCCTGTAAAATATAAGAACGATTCGCTTGCGTAATCTTTTAGTAGTTCAGAAAGAGATTCTGAGTTGTGTCGTTTAGGGATTTGAGATGAAATGCCCATTCCCGATAGCTGATCAGCTGTTTTCTGACCGACTGCAAAGCATTTCTCCAGCTTATCAAGCTGAATCTGTTCTTGATTTTCTTGCAAACTTCTAACCGCATTCTGACTGGTGAAAATCCAATTGGAGTATTGACCGGAATTGATTATTTCGAGCTCATCAGCACTTATTGAGCACAAATCGATGCGTATAAAAGCATGATGGTCAATTGTACAGTTCATTTTCTGACCAAAATCAATTTGATCAGTATTCAATGAACGTGTGAATAGGATACGTTTGTTTTTATTTGTCATGTGCGATAAAATGAGACTTCATATCGAAGCTAACAAATTTAATAAATCATCGCATAATTTCACTACGACAAGACTTCAATCTTAGGTAAAATTCATCAGCTCTTATCATACGTTAAAAAAATAGAATCTATTTGCCATTGAGACTAAGCTTTTATACTTTTAGTGGGATTATAAAAAGGGCTTCTTTATTGTCCTTATATACACGAACTAATAATTGGATTGAATTTAGAATGAGGTTATAGGTTAAGCGAGGAATTATTAGATTCTAAATTGAGTTCAAATAGTAAAAAGATAACTATGGTGGCTATTACACAGCAAGCAGAGGAAAGAAGACAAATACTATATCGATATAAAAATCTCCTTAAGTCATGTACAAATATTATCTCTCAGGAGGATATTAAATTGGTCAGAAAGGCTTTCGACTTAAGTCTTTTAGATCATGAAGGAGAGAGGAGAACCAATGGTGAACCTGCCATTTATAGAACACTGGAAATAGCAGAAATTGTAGTTAGTGAGTTGGGGCTCGGGCGAACATCTGTTATTTGTTCCATGTTATATGATATTGTACAGAAAAATCATATCAGTTTTTCCGAAATCAAATCTTTATTTGGTCCCAAAGTGACTCAAATTGTTGAAGGCTTGGTTAAAGTAACAGAGATATATGAGCAGAATCCAACATTACGCACTGAGAATTTTAGGAAGCTATTATTAAGTTTTGCCGATGATGTGCGAGTTGTGCTGATTATTTTGGCAGATCGTTTGTTTCAGTTACGTAATGCTGAGAATAAAAACAGGGAGCTACAGATCTCCCTGGCCAAGGAAATTAATTTCCTTTATATACCCCTTGCTCACCGTTTAGGAATGTACCAGGTTAAATCATCAATGGAGGATTTAACTTTACGATATCTTGAGCCGGAGATTTATTTTGAGCTGGAGAAAAAACTTAAAGATTCCGAAGAAGAACGTGAGATTTATATTAAAGATTTTGTCGCTCCAATTCGAGTTGAGCTGGATAATTTGGGTATTAAATATAAAATTAAAGCCAGAACCAAGTCGATTGCTTCTATTCTTCATAAGATGAAAAAGCAACAGGTTGAGTTTGAGGAAGTCTATGATATTTTTGCCATTCGAATTATTATTAAAGCACCTGAAAAACGTGAAAAATCGGAATGCTGGCAGGTTTATTCTGCTGTTTCTGATTTGTACAGACCCAATCCGGGTCGTATGCGCGACTGGATTACCATTCCAAAAACCAATGGTTATGAGTCTTTACATACCACAGTAATGGGCTTACAGGATAGATGGGTTGAAGTTCAGATTCGTAGCAAGCGAATGAATAAAATTGCTGAAAAAGGCTTTGCTGCCCACTGGAGATATAAGGGAGATAAGGGTGATGGAGGTCTCGATAATTGGCTTCAGGATGTGAGAGAGATTCTCGAAAGCAGTCAAGATAGTAGTGTTGATTTAATTGATGACTTTAAGGCTGATTTATACAGTAAAGAGATCTACGTTTTCACACCTAAGGGAGATTTAAAGCAGCTAAAATCAGGTTCTACCTTATTGGATTTTGCTTATGCGATACATTCCGATTTGGGAGATAAATGTATTGGAGGTACGGTGAATCAGCGTAACGTTTCAATACGTCAGGTTTTGCAAAATGGAGATCGCGTATCGATTACCACATCCAATAATCAAAAACCAAAATCTGACTGGTTGAGTTTTGTTGTAACCACAAAGGCTAAGAATAAAATTCGTCAAACAATTAATGAGGAGACGGTAAAGGAAGCTGATCTTGGTAAAGAGATGCTGATGCGCCGAATGAAGAATTGGAAGATTGAATTTTGTGATGAGAATATCCGCAAACTACTGAATCATTATAAATATAAGTTAGCGTCCGATTTATATTACAATATTGCTATTGAGACACATGATCTTTCGGAGATAAAAGAGGTTATAACGGCGCAAAAAGAGGAAGAAAAGGCGCCACTTGAGTCAAAGAAAGTTGCTATAAAAACTCAGGAAAAAGGAGGAGAGGACGTCCTGATTGTCGATGAGAATATTGCTAATGTGGATTACACTTTATCCAAGTGTTGTAACCCTATTTTTGGTGATGATATTTTTGGTTTTATTTCCATTGGTAAGGGAATTCGTATTCACCGTGTATCCTGTCCCAATGCCAATGAAATGTTGACGCGTTATCCTTACCGTGTTGTTAAATCAAATTGGACAGCCAAAGGAGGCGCTTCTTATCAAGCAGTGCTTCACATTATGGGTGAAGATGAGTTGGGTATGGTTAATAATATTTCGGAAGTTATTACTAAGGATTTACGCGTAAAAATGCGTTCGATTCAGGTTGAGTCCAATGCAGGAGCTTTTGAAGGTAAGTTAACAGTTGTTATATCAAATATCGATCATCTGAATAATTTGATTGCAAAATTGAAGCTGATAAAAGGTGTGAGTAAAATTTCTCGTTACGATACGGTTGTTTAAACTCTCATTCATTCGATAAAATACTATAAAATTGAAACGCCCGCTCCAAGTAAGGAGCGGGCGTTTCTGTATGGTATATGGTAAGGTTTAGAAACCTAAACCAAATTTACCCCAATATTTATTTTCCAGTTCTTTCCAACGAAGTATTGTTGCTCCGGTGAAATCTTTGGTGTATTGGTTTAAAAGCTTACGAGCTTCATCTTTTTTTCCTTCTTCGATCAGCTTAGCGATTTTATTTTCAAGCACAGCACCATCTTCAAAACCTTTGTTTTCAAAATGAGCTACATCAGCCATCATTTCTTCGCGAGTATTCTGCCAAGCAAGAGTTGCTAATTTGTTTGCCTTACGATATGCCCAAATGGTTGCATCAGCACGAAAACGCTTCTGTCCGCAATAGTTAAATGATTCAGGTAGCTCAGTCGTTCCAGCGTAAATTGGAATACGTGGGCTTTGCCCCGGATTGTCGAATGAAAACCAAGCAACACCACCAACTTCGTCAGGTAACCAATCTCTCAATTGAGTTACAAAAGAATAAGAACACCAGGCTACAGCCACGGTACGTTGGTACTCAATGGTTCCTTCCTTTAAGAAATTGCTTAATTTGCGAGTGTTACCAGTTGGCCAAGGATGAGCGTTTGGAGCTGTGATTGTATCTTGTCCAATAACTTCTCTCTCATCATTGTACTTTTTCTTAATCACCTTAAGATTTTGAGTCATATCATATTTTGTGCCTTCGTAGGTCTCTCTATACATCGCCATCACATCCTTAACAGATATTTTGTTGTCTGGTTTTACAGAGAAAGGTAGTTCGTCAGCTTCAAAATCAAGATTCAAAGAAGGAGCAAAGTGATTCAGGATAAAGAATTCGCGAATTTTAAATGGTTTATCAACACCACCATATACTTCCCAAAATTTGAATTCTTTTTTACCATCCCAACGCTTTAAATCTTTAGCCGCTTTAAATACATTGTCAGATGCCATGAAATAGTCAGAGTTTTTAAGATCAAGCTTTCCAATACGAGAGATATTAGCTGAAACACCAACATGACCATCAGGAATACGTTGAGCTGCCCAAACACCACCAATTTTATCAGGACCTTCACCAAAGATCTCTAGTTGCCAAACTTCTTTTTTGTCAGCAATGGTGATACACTCACCCCAGTCGCCATAACCATGCTTTTTAATCAGTTTACCAATTAGTTTAATGGCATCGCGAGCTGTTGAACAGCGCTGTAGTGCTATTCTTTCTAGCTCTTCAATCAGGAACATACCATTCTCATTTACCAGCTCTTCTGGACCAACAGTTGTTGTTTCACCAATAGCCAGTTGCTTCTCATTAAGACAAGGGTATGCTGTATTTAAATAAGCAAAAGTTGATTTTACTTGATCAATCTCACCTACAAGCTTCATTTTTCTTTGATCCCAAGCTGTTTCTGTTTTTAAAGTTCCTTTATAAACTTTATGAGTCGCTTTTTTGTCAAATTCTTGTGCTTTTTCGAAAGTCAACCAGGTACGGTAACGTCCGTCGCAAGTGTGACTTGTAATTACTGATCCGTCAGTAGTAGCTTTTTTACCGACCATTATACTGGTGCAGCTTTCTCCAAAAAATGGATCATTTTTCTGTTCTAAAGCGCCTTGAGCATAAGTGAATTGCAAAGCAATGCTTAAACTTACAAGGGCTGTTAAAAATGTTTTTTTCATGTGTTTGTAATTTTCTTTTTAAGACCACATGGAAGTCGCCAAAATCATACTTTGTTTATGACTAATGACTTCTCATGGCTCGTTTCATGTCTTGTTAAAAGGTTTGTTATTAGTTTTATTGCTATTTCTAGCTTTGGTTGTGTACTGTTTAAATTTAAAACGCCAATATAGTTTATTTACCATTGCTTTTTCATGATAAATGCAATGTTTATAGACAGAATTTTTTATTCATCATTTTTCTATGGAAAATAGATTGATAATATTCTCGATAGCTTTATTTTTCAAGCTCTCCTGTGGATAGGATAAACCAATTTCCCGATAGTGTCGTGGTCCCGTATAAGGTCGGGTTTCAAATCCCGACCAGGGTTTTACCAGGTCTTCAGGTAAGAATGTGATACCAATACCAGCCATTAGAAGTGTTAAAACTTCAGTTTTTGAAGCACAATTGGCTACTGTATTCCATTTTTCACCCGTATTATTAAGTATGCCTATGCATTGTTGGTGTGCCTCGCAAGGTGGACAATGAATAAAGGGTTCACCACTCAAGTCGTTTAAATCAATCAAATCCTTTTTTAAAAGCGGATGACCATCAGGAATACACAGAATATAATCTTCCTGCCAAAGGGGTAGGAATAAATCTTCCTCATATTTCCATTCTCTCACCAGTAGGTTGATTTCACAATCTCGACTCATAGGTCGGATATCCCACTCAATAGGAGTAAAAGCTTGATTGGCTTTTTTGAAGAATTCTTTTTTAAATTCCTGAGGTAAACCAAGTGCTATGCCCATACTAACCTTTTGTTTGTATGCTTCTTCTTTAAAAAGATCCGGCAGTCCGTTTAGTTCACCAATAATTCTTTTGGCTATGGGATAGAGGTAGTGGGCTTCTTCTTTTATTAGAACACCGCGTTTATGTCTGGTGAATAACTCTTTCCCTAGTTTTTCCTCCAATTGCTTAATACCATTGGATACATTGGGTTGAGAAACAAAGCATTTTTCAGCTGCTCTCGATAAGTTTTTCTGTTCATAAACAGCAACAAAGAAGTTTAATAATCGAATATCCATAAGTAATTCTGATGATGATTATTCAAATAAAGTATTTTGAACTTGCAATATTAATAAATAATTTTGTCCCAGTCAAAAGAGGCTAGTATTACAGTATGTTTGAGAGGTTGTGTCTACTATAATAAAAACTTATGATAATGCGGAAGGGAGTAAGCCATAGCTGTTAAATAATGCTTAAGTCCTGCATAATGTTTTTTATTACTTGAAATTAAACTTAACTTGATGGCTCAAATATTAATGAGCTAATCGATAAAAATAAGATATAGATATGAATAATTTTGATTTTTATAACCCCGTAAATATCCTTTTTGGAAAAGGAAAAATTGCAGAATTGAAGAAGCACATTCCTGCAGGTGCAAATATTTTAATCACCTATGGTGGAGGTTCAATTAAGAAGAATGGTGTTTATGATCAGGTGATGGCTGCTCTTGATGGATTTAAGGTTCAGGAGTTTGGTGGCATAGAACCAAACCCTCATTTTGAAACTTTGATGAAGGCGGTAGAAATTGTAAAAGCTGAGAAGATTGACTTTTTATTGGCCGTTGGTGGTGGTTCTGTTTTAGATGGAACAAAATTTATTGCTGCAGCCTCGTGTTTTAAAGGAGATGACGCCTGGGATATTTTGGCGAAGCGTGCCAGAGTAACATCTGCAATTGATTTTGGAGCAGTATTAACATTGGCTGCCACAGGTTCTGAAATGAACAGTGGTGGCGTGGTTACTAAGGCTGCAACCAAAGAGAAGCTTCCTTTTGGTTCACCTTTGTTATTCCCGAAATTCTCAGTATTAGATCCTGAAGCAACTTATTCTTTACCCAAAAGACAAATTGCCAATGGTGTTGCTGATGCTTTTGTACATGTGATGGAGCAATATTTAACTTATCCTGTGAATTCACCTGTACAAGATCGTTTCTCTGAAGGCTTATTGATGACATTAATAGAAGAAGGAACGAAAGCTTACGATTCTGAAACACCAAATTACGATGAATATGCCAACATGATGTGGGCAGCTACTATGGCCTTAAATGGCCTTATTGGAGCTGGAGTTCAAAGTGACTGGGCAACACATATGATTGGTCACGAATTGACCGCTTTCCATGGTATTGATCATGCTGTGACATTAGCGATTGTTCTGCCAGGTTTAATGACGCATCTTAAGGATAAGCGTAGCGTGAAACTATTGCAATACGCTGAGAGAGTTTGGAATATTACTGAAGGTAGCGAAGAGGAGAGAAAAGCAATGGCTATTGTCAAAACGGAAGACTTTTTTAACCGAATTGGTATTCAAACACGTTTGAGTCAGCACAATGTTGGTCAAGACACAATTGATACAATTATTAAGCGATTTGCTGATAGACAACTTCCTTCAGTGGGTATGTTACCAGATGTAACAATTAAAGACGCTGAAAAGATATTAGTAGATAGATTATAAAATGGAAAGGGCTTGCATTTAATAATGTAAGCCCTTATTTTTATCTATTCGTTCTAACCAACACAATATCAAATGAAACAACTTCGCTATTTATTCATCAATATTTTAATCTTATTGGCACCTGTTTATGGTAATTGGGATTTGATTAGCAATGGGGAACGTTGTCAGGGTACAGTAGTTGATATAAAAGAATTTAAGCAGAAGTTGTTTTATGAAACATACCCACAAATTACTTATAAGGTAGCCAATAAAACTTATAAAATACAAGGTCCGGAGAATGCCGATTATCCAATTGGAATGAAGTTAGAGTTGATTTATCCTCAGGATAAACCTTCAAAGGCGATTATATATTCAGTATCGGGTTTTCTGAGCCAATGGTATACGGTTATGGCTTTGGTTCTTTTTATTATGTGGAATGCCTTCTACTTGAGTTTCCTCAAAGGGAAACCCAAATATAGCCAAAGCTCCAATGAGAATAAGAAACGCCTATCCAATTAGTGAATTCTTAGTTTGCAACTACTTTTTGAACTTTCAGCATGCGAAAGATGAATCTCTCTGCCCAATTGGGTAAGTAAGATGCGACTTTTACAATGATTTGTTTACCCAGAAAATATAGGGCAGAATAAAAGAATACTTTATTGATTACATATGTGCCAGCAATGATCAATAATTTGTTTTCGGTAGGTAGATTTAAAAAGGGAAAGGTGAGGTAAAGTAAGAAAGTAATACCCGCTAAAATCATTAAAATGTAACCAATCAATCTCTTCGAATTCATACGCCTCTATTGGTATTATTGTTTAAAATTTAACTAAAAGGATGAGTTAATTTTCACAATACGGTACGCAATGTAGTGTTTTTTAGACTTGTATGGCAATCTGAAATGTTAAAATTTATAAATGCATTAAATTAATGGGCATCGGAATCTACTTTTCCATGCCCATTAATTTTACAATATATTTAGGCTTTTTTAATGACCGGACGAACAATTCTCGCCAAGCCACCTAAACTTGTTTCACGGTATTTCGACTGCAAATCTTTACCCGTTTGCATCATGGTTTCAACGACCTGATCGAAAGATACTTTGTGCGAACCATCAGAAAATAGTGAGTACACAGCACATTCTCTGGCTTTTTGAGAGATAAAGGCATTACGCTCAATACAAGGAATTTGCACATAACCATCAACAGGATCACAAGTTAAGCCCAGATTGTGTTCAAATCCCATTTCAGCGGCATACTCAACTTGTTTTGGCGTACCCCCCATAATCTGAGCTGCAGCACCAGCCGCCATAGCACAGGCAGTTCCCAATTCACCCTGACAACCCACTTCTGCACCGGAAATAGAACCATTGGTTTTTACAATATTACCAATCAGGCCAGCCGTTGCTAGACCTCGTATGATACGTTTGTCGCTAAAGCCTTGATCTTCCTTGAGGAAATAGAGAACAGCAGGTACGACACCTGATGCGCCACAGGTAGGAGCTGTTACAACCTTTCCACAGGCAGCATTCTCTTCGGCAACAGCCAAAGCAGCTGCAAATAAAAGACCAATGTTTCCTGTAGATCCTGTTGTCGTTTTTGATCGGATATAATAAGAGCTGGCTTTGCGGGCAATGCGAAGTGTACCTGGTAAAACCCCTTCTTCTTCTATGCCTCGTTTAATGCTCTTTTTCATGACTTTCCAAACATTCTCTAAGAAGTCCCATATTTCTTTCCCTTCACAGAACTCAACATATTCCCAGAATGAACGCCCTTCTTCCAGACACCAGGCTAGGATATCATTCATATTTGTGAGTTCGTACACCTTGCTGGCATCGTTCAATAGACCGGTTTCGTCACGTAAATCACCACCACCTACTGAGTATACTTCCCAGGAGTCAATGGCTTTATCATTATCCATTGCTTCAAAAAGTAAACCATTGGGATGAACTGGTAATTCGACTTCAGGTTTCCAGATGATTTCAACTTCACGAGGCTTAATAACTGTTTCAATTACTGTATCCGTACCGTGACCAACGCCGGTTGCTGCAAGGCTTCCATATAGGGTCACGCGAAATTTTTGTATGTTAGGATGTTTCTTACTGAATATTTTAGCCGCACGTCCAGGGGCTATGGTGTGGCTACTTGAAGGACCGTAACCTATCTTGTAGAGTTCTCTTAATGATTGCATGATTGTTTGAAGTATTTAATGTTCACGGCAAATGTAAGAAATTCTGTTATATCGAAGGCTTGATTGTGATATTTTGTGATCTCTGTTAGATTTAAAACGCCGCAGGTGCCGAAAGATAATATAAGTGGTTGTAATTGTCTTTGAACGAATAGAATATGGGGTGATTACAGACTCTGTTGAGAATCTTAAATAAGAAGAAGTGTTCTTAAATCAAAAAAACGAATAAGAGCCAAAGCTATTATCCGTTTTAAGTTTCAGGTATCTATTCACTGCCTTATATTGTCTTCCAGCCAGGAATGCCATTGGATCGAGATTATAAAATAACTCACACCCCGATAAGAAGAAATATAAAACCAGCCAACGCCGCAAAGATAGTAAAAAGATGTTAGTGGAGAAGGGGGATAATTTAACTTATCTAAGAAGCTTTTATGCTTTTACTTTTTTCAGTGTTAAGATTTTATTTTTCATGGCTATTTTTTTTGTCCATTTAATAATAGGTTGTTCAAAATAAGTAAATGAGAGGTGAGCTAGTCCAATGCTGAGGCCAAATACCATGAGATAAAAGCAGGAGATATACAATCCAAATGTATCCAAGAGGAATTCAGTCTTGCTAAAGAAAAAGGATACTAAATAGATCACAAACATATGCATCATATAAATACCATAGGTTCTTTGTCCTATCCAATCGAAAAATGGATTATCCAGCTTAATGATATTGCGAGGATTGGCTGCCACATTAATAATTAACCATCCGTAAAGTAAGGAAAGAGGTAAGGTAATAGTTGCTTTTATGAATTGACTATCAGTGTTGAAGCCATACCATCCCACTAATGATAAAAATAAGAGGGTTTGTATCCATTTGTTAGAGAATATCCATAAGCTTAAGAGTTTTTCCTTTTTGTAATAAAGATAGTAGCCTAAAAGAGCACCAATTGACATGAAATGGAGTCGCATTGTATGCACAAATGCTTGCATCTCGTTGCTTAAGCCGAAAAGGTTGTAGGCATTACCAATACTAACAAAAACGGATAGAATTGTGATTACAACAAGAAAAGGCACCAGGTATTTAAAACGATATTTCATGAAGGGGATTAGAATCCAATAGAATTGTTCTTGTGCACCTATCGACCATGAAACATGTAATGCACCACCAACGTGATACATGGAATTCATGAGATTAGGTAAAAATGCCAGATAAAGTAGCAAAGCCAGACTAAGTTTATAATCGGTATGAGACTCTATGCCTAGAAGAGGTATAATGCCCCAATAAAAGAGCAGACCAAAGGCAATTACCAGGTAGTAAACTGGTGCTAATCGATAAAAGCGATTGCTAAAGAATTTACGCATGTTTATATCGCCACTTTTCTCATATTCACCAATGCGTATATAGGTGATTAAAAAACCGCTAAGCGTAAAAAAGAAGGAAACCGCACCCTTATATAAGAATGCCATATCAGGTAGGCGAGGCAAATTCATAAGGGTTTGGTTATTTTGAGTGTGCATGGCAATAATAAAAAATGCCGCCATAAATCTCAATGTGTTGAGGCCGTATAAATAGTTGGTATTTTTCATTTGGTTTGATATTGCTTAAAAAAGAGATTGACTTTAATTTTTTCTTGTTGACTGAGTTTTGGGTTGTAATGTTGAACCACAACGAATATTAGGAATTGATAAAAAAAGATGGCATAATTGGTTTGTCCGAAAATCCCAAATTCTGTAACCGAATTGATGAGAAGAGGTATGATCATGGCAAGAAAAAAAGCTTTAAGATCTTTGGTTTTTGATTGTATGACACCTCTAAACAAGACGGTCATTTGTAAAATGATGAGTAAGAATCCTGCGAAACCCAGATTTAAAAGGACTTGTAAAAAGGTATTATGAGTCATATGCCCGGAATAAGCGGTAAGACTTATAAATCGGTTGGTGTAAGATATCCTTTGGAAACCATAGCCCAGAAAAGGCTCTTTAACGATTCCTTCTTGCAGTAAAGCAGTCCAGAATGGAATGCGACCAGTCATACTAAAAACCTCATCGATATTACCAGCCTTAAAAATGACGTATTGCAGAATAAAAGGAATGGCGATACCTGCTAATACAAAAGCAACAACCTTGATTTTTATACTTGCCCGGTTCTTTATAATAAGCATAGCTATAATTAAAAAGCCAATAACCGACGAGCGGGATGTGGTTAGGAATAAGGTAAGTAGGGATATTGAAAACCAGAAGAATAATTGAGCTTTCTTTTTGCTTTTTAATAATTCCAGTAAAGCCAAACTTGCACCCATTGATGCTAACATCCCCAGTTCGTTAGGATTCATTAAATAGCCTCCAAGACGTGTTTCACTTCCCCCTCGCATGGAACGATAAAACACATCAGGGGCTATAAGTGAGCCTATGAGGAGAATCAAACAAATTATTCCCATTACCTGAGCAAATATCTTGCTTAGGTTTATGGCATATTCCTGATAAAAGAAGTTGTGTTGAAGAATAAGTTTATAATAGTAATAAACAAAAATAAGACTCTGAATTGTCATATTCCATTGTAATACGGAATAGGAAACCTTGGCGGAACGTTCAGGCCCTTCGGTTATCCACATAAATGAAGCGAATGACAAAAGAAGATAGCCCAGATATAACCAAAGAGCCAGGCTTTCTTTATAATAATACGAGGCAACCATGCCTTTTTTCAGATTGAATTGGTAGAGAAGGAAACACCAGATTAAAGCTATAAATCGAAAACCAATTTTATACACCTGTGTAATAGCAGCACTTTCTGAAATAGAAAAATAACTGGTTATCATCATAAAAAGAAGTATTTTGATGACAGATAGATTTTTCTTAGCCAGTGATTTGATATCTTGATTGTGTCTTCTCATTGTATTGCTTTGATGAATTCTTTAGCAATAGCATAGAAAAAACATGCCACGTTTAATCTCAATAACCATAATCTCTCCAAAGGCCTTTGTTTAGAGCAGGTTTATCTTTTTCTCATCTTCGTAAAGAAAGGTATAAAATAAGCCCCTGGTTTCATAATGAAACCAGAGGCTTAAACTGATGTCGTTGTAAACGAAATTATGAATTCAGTTTTTCTTCAATTTCCTGAAACATCTTGGGCATATAAATTTTAATCCGATTCATGATGTCTGGTATCGAATTTAAGTCTTTCTCATCGAGAGCAAAGGTCTCGAGATTTTGAAAATCAGTATTTATAGATTCGATACCAACAAGATTAATTGAGGGTTTTATCTTGTGAGCAATTTTTGAAAGCTCAGTCCAATTCTGATTATTAAAGGCTTCATCTAAATCAGCAATATAAGCTGGTGTTAGGTCATTAAATTTAACAAGCATCTTCTTAACCATTTCACTCTCATTGTTCATTATCTTTTCAAGCTTCGATATATCAAGTATTTTATCCGGAACTTGTATTGATAATTCAGAATGAATATCCGAATGACCATTGGGGGAATTACCAGTTAAATTGAGAATGCTAACAATTTTATGAAAGAGAATTTCTGGTTCAAATGGCTTTGAAATATAATCGTTCATGCCAGCATCCTTACAGGCAGCAATAACGCCTTTAAGTACATTGGCGGTTAGTGCAATAATTGGCACTTTTAAGTTCATCTCTTGTCTAATGATTTTGCTGGCTTGAATACCGTCCATAATCGGCATTTGCTTATCCATTAAAACCAAGTCATAGGTTTGTGTTTTTAGTTTTTCGATAGCGATTTTTCCATTTTCTGCCGTGTCAATATCAATATGCCATTTTTCTAACATGGAAATGGCAATAATTTGGTTGAATTCGTTGTCTTCGACCAATAGAATTCGTTTCCCTTTTAGGAGATTCTCATCTATTTTAAGCTGGGGTGTTTGTGGATTAATATCCTCTTGTTTTGCTTTTTTAAACCTGAGCTTAAAAGAGAAATGACTACCAACACCTTTCGTACTTTCAACGCTTATTTCGCCTCCCATCAATTCGACCAATTGTTTACTGATAGCTAGGCCAAGGCCTGTGCCACCATATTTTCTGGTTGTTGAATCATCTTCTTGTTTGAAATTCTCAAAGATATTCTCCAAACTATTTTTATCGATTCCTATACCTGTATCACTAACCAGGAAACGAATCGTTTCTTCATCTTTAGTGCTGTTTTCGAGTAGACATTCAAATTTTACCCAACCTACCTGAGTGAACTTTATGGCGTTTGAAATTAAGTTGATGAAAACTTGGTTCAGTTTAGCCGTATCGGCATAAATATATGGATGAATATGTGTGTCAATATTAGAGCTCAGCTGAATTTCTTTTTCTTCAGCTCTGAATTCGAAAGTTTGGAATAGTTGATTTAACATCTCAGAAAGATCACATGCAGAGTAATCAAGTCTGGTTTCTCCTGATTCAATTTTAGAAAAATCTAAGACATCATTAACCACATTCAGTAGATTAGATGATGAAGTTCTTATGCCTGAGATATATTTTTTTTGTTCTTCAGATTTTTCTGTTTCATCCAAGAGTTTACTAAAACCATAAATGGCATTTAGAGGTGTTCTTATTTCGTGACTGGTGTTGGCTAAAAAACGCGATTTCGATATATTGGCTTCTTCTGCTGTTTGCTTGGCAATTTTCAGCTCATCCTGATATTTTATCTTATCCGTGATATTTTTATATTGCCAGAGATGGCCAAAATATTGATCATTTGAAAAAATAGGAATATAATCACGTTCAAAGACCCGTCCATCTGCAAATTCAACTCTTTCGTCTATTCTTGCTTTTTGATCTTTTAAAACATCAGTAATCGATTCTAAGAATTGATTGGGATGGGCGAGAAGGTGTGCTGATTGTTTTGCAGATTCAGTGCAGTTCATCCCGATTAGAGATTCAGGAGGTGCAGGAATACTGAAAATATCGCAAAATTCTTGATTGGTGATGATGATATTACGGTTTTCATCTTCGAGTAGAATACCTGACTGAAGATTGACGATAAGTGTTTCTAATCTCTTTGAAGTTGTTTCAAGGTCAATCTTAGCTTTTTTAGGTTCCGTAATATCTCTTACAAAAGCACTGAAAAAGACTTTATTATTGTGTTTGAGAGATTGAATAGTTAGTTCAACGGGAAAAATGTGTCCCGATTTATGCTGACCCGTAATTTCTATTCTTTGATTTAGAACAGGACCATGCCCTGTCTTGAGATAGTGTTTAATTCCTTTTTCGTGCGCTGCTCTATAGTTTTCTGGAATGATAAGATTACTTAATGATTCGTCAATCGCTTCTTCAGCTGTCCAGCCAAAAATGCTCTTGGCTTGTTCATTCCAGTGGGTTACAATACCTTCGATATCAATAATGATGACCGCATCCAGAGCCGATTCAATTATCATTCGGGTTCTTTCCTCACTTTCTTTGAGGTTTTCTTCCATCATTTTTCGCTCGGTGATATCAAGTAGAATATTTATGGACCCCAGATAGTTTTTGTTTGCATCAAATAGAGGTGTGCCACTAACATGAGTCCAGAGTACATCACCATTTTTTTTAAGGAGTTTGGTTTCGAATGTGTTTTTTTCTCCTGTTAATAATATTTCGCGCTGTTTGAGAATACTGGCTTGTTCATCTTTTAAAAAGAGATGCTCAATAGGATTTTTTCCAAGTAATTCATCAAGAAGGTAACCTGTTTGTTTAAGGAATTGAGGATTTGCATAGCTAATTTTCAAATTTTGATTGACAATGATAAGCCCTTCATCTATACCTTCGACAAGAGCACTGTAGAGGTAATCTTTTTCTCTGAGTTGAATTTCAGCCTGCTGTCTGATTTTAGATTCATGAACGGATTTGGCATGAAACAGACTTCCCTCAATTGAAGTTGTGAGTTTTTTAATGATTTGTTCTAGTTTTCTATCATTATCTGTATTTACATTTTGGGATCTGTAAAGTTTTAGGAAACCAATATTTCTCAATTTGAATAGTGTATAACACCCTTCCTTAATATCTTTTTCAGTATTAATTTCTTTGAAATTGATATCCTCAGAATCGATCTTGATATAACTCGATGTTTCTAAAAGCTGATAAATTTTGTGTTTGTTAGAGATCGTTTTTTTTCCATCAAGGAAACTTGGTATAGAGGCAATAAGCGTACTATTGGGAAGGGATCGATCAAAGTTGAGGTAACGATCTTTTATCCAAATGGAGACGTAGTTTAAATTTTTCCGAGATTGTAAAACTCGAATAAAATTAAGGATATTTGTTCTTAGATCCAGTGATTTTCCGATAGCCAGTGATAGCTCGTAAAGTAAAGTGATGTCTTGAATGATGTCGTTCTGTGTACCTTGATCGTCTCTCATAATATATAGGTGTATCTAGTAGGTGCTATATTCTGCTCATGTTTTCAGTTCTTTTAAATTTAATAAATAAAATCTTATTGTTTATATGTTTCCCCATTGATATACATTGTATAGGTGTGATTATGTGGTTAATAAAGGATGCCAGTGACCAGTGTTTTATTGAAAAATTCAAGATTACCTCGGCCATTAAGAGCTATTTCACCTAAACTAAGAGCACCTTCTGGTGTGATATCAGGAGCATATTTCTGAAAAGAATGATAAACGGCAGTTAATTCATTTTCGAAATCCTGATTTAAGAATAAAGCTCTCGAGATACAATCGAAAACAAGTCCGGTATGTGCTTTTTGAATGATAGGAGCATTAGACTTAAATGTTGAGCCTGCAGCTGTAATCAAGGCCGCTTTATCCGAAGTAAGAAGGTAAAGAATGGTGTTTTCCGGTACATCTGCTATACAAGTAATACTGGTTCCATTTACAATGATGGGATCTCTTACAATAAACTCAGATTCTTCTTTGTAGATACCAAATGGATAGGACTTTGATATATTGAGAAATAGATCTTTTTCTATTTCTATGCCCGAATGACTATTAATCAATCTTTTATAAAAGTTGAAGGCCGGTTCCCAATTGACTTCATGTATGGTATTGCCTTCTGTTTTTGTGGCAACAAAGGGCCCCTCGATATTTTTCCATCCATGACGAACACCAAGTTCACTTTTCATATCAAGTAAACAAATTAGAGCTGCATCCTTAAAAACACCTTCGTTTGTGATAAGGCAAGGTTTCGATTCCAATGAAATAGAACCAGCTCCACAGCCTAAGTAATTGACAGAATTTCCAAAGGTGTTATATAATTCGAAGAGAAAATGGGATACATTCCCAGCAATGCCATCAACAAGAATGAGTTGGGTGAGTTTATCCTCAGTTTTTGGAAGTGAAATGGACCTGAGATGGGTTGTGGGTTTTTCTAGATTTTCAATAACAACGGGCTTTTGTAAATGCGATAAGCTTTGAATTATTACACCTGTCTCATGATGTGTTTTACCAGAAATTAGGCTAGGGAATATGCCCCCAACAAACGAAACGTTTATTGCATTTAATTCTTGTACCAACTCATTTAAATCAGGTGCTGTTTTTTCTGCCAGTAGAATTAAAAGTGTCGTCGATTCATCATGAATTTGATTCTTGATGTAGTCTTTGATTTCTGAGATATGACTTTCCTGGAGATACATAAATACATTTTTTTTAGATTGTATTTATAAGTATTCAAGTATTGTGCCGTTGGAAATATATCTGAAAACTCCTATAAATACTGACCTTCAAAAACGATTCGTTTATGAGAAAGTTGCATAATAAAAAATGGAGTTTCAAAATGAAACTCCACTGTTTGTATAATACTTGAATCAATCGCTATTCTACTAAATTGTGTTTTTTAATCATTCGGTATATGGTTGATTTGGCAACACCTAATTTTTGAGCTACCGTTACACCGTTTTGATCGTATTTATCGAGGAAATGCTTCACAATCTTAATGGTGTAATTTTCAAGACTGGTTTCTTCTGATAAAAAATTAGCCGCAGAGTCAAAACTTTCAAAGTGAATATCCGTATCCTTTATCTCATTGTCATCAGCCATGATGATGGCTAGTTCTATAACAGCTTTTAGCTCACGAACATTGCCAGGATAGGCATAAGCCATTAGTTTTTGTTTTGCTTCCGAACTAAAACTCACTTTTTTTCGTTTGTTTTCCTTTGTGAATTCGTTGGCAAAGTGTTGTGAAAGAATAAGTATATCCTTATTTCGTTCTCTCAGAGGAGGCAGTTTAACAGGAATTCCCATTAATCTATAATAAAGATCTTGTCGGAAGTTGCCTTTTTTGACTTCTTCAGCTAGGTTTTTATGTGTTGCGGTAACTACGCGAACATCTATTTTCACTTTTTTATTTCCCCCAACACGTATGAGTTCTCTTTCTTGCAGAACACGTAAAAGTTTGGTTTGAGTATTGGCATCCATTTCGCCAATTTCATCCAGAAAAAGCGTTCCTTTATGGGCTTCCTCAAATTTACCAATGCGTTGTTGAACAGCACCGGTAAATGCACCCTTCTCATGTCCAAAGAGTTCACTTTCTATTAGTTCTGATGGAATGGCACCAACATTGATCGCAACAAAAGGCTGTTTTTTTCGAGCAGAATTAAAATGAATGGCTTTAGCAACCAATTCTTTTCCCGTTCCTGTTTCACCACTTATTGAAACTGAAATAGATGAGTCTATGGTTTTTCCCATCAGAACGAAAAGTTTCTTTATGGGCTCACTGTTGCCTACAATGACTTGACTAAAGTCAAATTTCTTTCCAACTTCTTCACGTAATTGCTGATTCTCAGATCTGAGTTGTAGATTTTCTCGCAGATTCTTGATGGTATTCCAAAGTCTATCTTTGGCATCTTCGTCTTTTACAATGTAATCGTAAGCCCCCTTTTTAAGAAGGTTGATGGCCGTATTTATATCTTCTTGCCCCGAGATGATGATAATTGGAATGTCAGCATCATGCTCCCTTATCTTATTAATGAGCGTTTCGCATTTTATATCAGGTAAGGAATAGTCTAAAGTGATTACATCTGGTTTTGGGAAGAGGTTTTTTAAAAAATCATCACCACTAGCGTATTTACTAACCGTGTAGTCGGGATTCAACTGCAGATGGTATTCTAATAGATCAGCATACCATTCATTATCCTCTATTATAGATATGTGTATTTGTTTCATAAGCAGTTAATCATTTAGATTCTAGATGAAATTTAACCTTTTGCTTGTACTCCTAATTTGAATTAAAAGTTTCAAAATGAAACTGAATTCAAATGATTGATGCTTGCTTAGTGTTTCTTGTTCAGCGACTTATGGTTTTGGTATTGTCTTGGATATACTGAAATCGAACCATAAAAACATATAATTATGAAATTTAATAAAAATTATAAGCTTTTCATAGTCGATGACGATCCTATTTATAGTGAGTTCATTAAGACTGTATTAAATCAAGCAGGTTTTAAGGGTGTAAGTGCCTTCGAAACAGAAAGAGAAATCATGGATAATCTTTATCAAGCACCGAATGTTATTTTTCTGGATTACTATTTAGAAAATACCAATGGCTTAGATGTTTTGAGAAAGATTAAAGCAACAAATCCAGATATCCATGTTGTTTTTCTAAGTTCTCAGGAGAAAATCGAGATTGCCGTGAGTTCCTTAAAATATGGCTCTCTTGATTATATCATTAAAAATGATGAGGCCAAAATGAGAATTGTTTCTTCCATGAATCGAATTATGAATTTGGATTCAAAGAAGAGGAGCCTTCTTTCACAATTAAAAGAGAATTTTTCCTTTTTAAATCTCTTGTTCTAATCTAAAACTCAGCCTATCATGAAATCATTCAATCCATTTTTAATCGTTTTGATTTTCAGTATGACATTTTTACTGGGCTCTTGTAAGATTCAAAATCTAATGCAGAGTTCAACTAAAGAAACGAATAATGAAGATTTGTTCTCTGCTGAAAGCAGGAATTACGAATATACTATTCAACCCGAAGATAAACTTGCCGTTAGTATTTGGGGACATGACGACTTGAGCGTTGGTTCTGTGTTTGGAATCTACAATTCAAATGAAGTATATGGGAAATGGGTTCTGGTTGATAGAGATGGAAGAGTGGCTCTTCCCCAAATAGGACAGATTAAAGTGTCTGATTTGACTACGCGCCAATTGACTGATTCCCTAATAGTGACTTATTCGAAATTTATTAAGGAGCCTATTATTGTTGTGAAGGTTCTAAATAAACGCGTGTCTCTTTTAGGAGCTGTTAAACAAGCTTCATCACTGATTTTGGACGAAGATCAAGTGCCTTTACTGGATCTTATAGCTAAGGCTGAAGGTTTTGATTATTACGCAGACCGAAGTCAGGTGAAATTAGTTCGGGAAAAAAATGGACTACCCAAGGAGTATATTATTGATTTGACTCAAATGGAGACTTATCAGCAAAGTAATATTCTGATTCGTCCAGGAGATGTCATTTATGTGCCCAATAAAAATGGAAAAGCCTTTGATAAAAAATCAAATAGAATGCTTCCTTTTCTTGGGGTAATTTCAAGTCTTGCAGTACTCATTTCAGTAGTAAAATAGTTATGAACGAGATTGATAATATAAAACGACTATTGATTCCTTCGATAAAGGGGCTTCCAATTATAATTGGTTTAACTCTTGTTGCCATCTTATTAGCAACTAAGGTGATCATTTACTCCGTACCTATGTATCAGAGCTTTTCTCTATTGAGATTAGACGACAAATCGACGGGACTCTCTGGAACAAATCTGTATAAGGATTTTGATGTGTTTTTTGCACCTCAAAAAATTGCTGCGGAAGTGGAAGTTTTGAAATCGGGACAATTGATTTCACGTGTTGCAGATCAATTGAATTATAAGGTGACTTATTATCGGGTGGGGCGTGTTAAGCGAACAGAATTGTATACCGACCTACCATTTGAAGTTGAATTTAAGCACATCTCTTCACAGTATCTCGACAAAGAGTTTCTTCTGGAAATTAAGGATTCTACCTCATTTAGGCTGGGCTATTCTTTACAAGGTTTATTAACATGGGTTGATGGTCAGTTTTCGAAGGAAATAGATGAAGGTGTTTTTAATTTGAAATTGAATTTACTTCCACAATTGAATGGAAAGAAACAAAGTAAATTGAGTGGGGAGTATGTTTTTATACACCATTCTAAGATGAAACAGATAGAGCTAATTAAGTCGAATCTGTTTGTGAAATCTGTTGATAAAGATGTGGCGGTTATTCGCATTGGTTTTAAGTCTCAGGTTCCTGAGAAAGCTTCGGAAGTTGTGAATACTGTTGCCAAAACTTATATCGAAAACTATATTGATATTAGAACGAATGCAGCTGATAAAACAGGTTCTTTTATTGAAGATAGATTGGATTTTGTATCTGAAAAATTGAGGAAATCGGAGCGAGCACTCGAAGTTTATCGGTCAAACAATAAGATTGTGAACCTTCGCCAACAAACAGAAACAGGTTTACGTGAAGCATCGCAGGTTCGTGTTCAATACAGTAATATCGTGATGCAAGAAACGGCTCTCGATTCTTTAAATCAGTATATTAATCAGGGGAACCCTAATTTTCTAGAACTAGCGCCTCAGGTCGCTTTTGGTGATCTGCTTTTTACAGAGTTGATTAAAAAGATGAAAACCTTTCAGGGGGAACGTCGTGAACTCTTAATGAAATACACTTCCGAGAATGAAAAAGTTAAAGTTATAGAAGCAAAAATTGAAGACCTGATTGTTTATCTCAAAGAAAGCATAAAGAAGACCAAGCAAGATATGATGATTCGTCGAAAAGAATTGGAAACTTTCTTGAATAAGATAGATAAACAATTTGATCAATTACCTACGAATGAAAAACAGATGGTGATTTTGGAGCGTGAATTCAGATTGAATCAGGAAATGTATAATTTCTTAACGCAAAAACGTCTGGAAGCATCTATCGTGAAAGCCGCAACGATCTCTTTTCATCAGATACTTGAGTATGGTGTTCCGAATTATACAGCCATATCACCCAACAAGAAATTGATTTTGTTTGTTTCAGGCTTACTGGGTATACTTCTTTCACTTGCATTTATCTATCTCAAAGAATTCCTTAGTGGTAAGATAAACTCAAGATCTCAACTGGAAAAACTGACGAGCTTGCCTATTATTGGTGTTATTCCAAAAATTCATCCGAAAAGAGGGATTCATGTTGATTCCAATAAATTTTCAGGACTTGCATCTGAATTTGAGGTGAGAGATTACCTGGAGAAGGGGAGCACATTTTTAATCGGTTCATCTTTGCCAGGTGAAGGCAAGTCTTATGTCGCTCAGCATTTAGCTAAGGCTTTTCAAACTAAAGGGAAATCGGTGTGTTTGTTAGATTTCAATGCTTTAAATCCAGAATTTGTAGCCAAAGAATGTAACACATGGATTGAAGATGTGAAAGCTGGTCGGCTTATCAATGAAACTTCCATCATTAAGGGTGAGAATGGGATTGATATTTTGCCTGGTTCATCTGAGGTATCGAACTTGGATAGGGCAAGTCTAAATCTACTGATCAAGCAATTAAAAGCTAAATACGATATCCTGATTTTTGATTCTGCAGCAACTGTACTTGGAAATGAATCATTATTACTATACGCTTTGGTCGATCATGTGATTTATTTGTTCAGAGCAAGGTTTACTGGTGTTAAATATGCTCAACAAGCTGAAATATTAACCGAAGAATATGGGTGGAAAAATATGCAGATTCTTTTAAATGGAGTACATCCTGCAACGAATTTTTCGGGTTACTATACGGGTAGCAGGTATTCTTATGAATACGAGAAAGGAAATTTATTAGCGAAGATCAAACACTATTTTAAAATCTATTTATGATGCTTTTTTTACAAAAGATATTCGGAGGTAAGGAAGAAAAATTGCTTGTCTTGTTTGATCAGGGGATAGTGAGTGGGTCTAACTTTATAATTGGAATTTTAATCGCTCGATTCCTGGGAATTGAACAGTTTGGGGTATATGGTTTCATTTTCCTAATCTATTTGTTCTGTTTGGGTTTACAGCAGGCATTTTTTGTTATGCCTTTGTATTCTCTTGGTCCAACTTATTCACCTGAAAAGAAAAAGCCATACCTGAATAGCCTTCTGATTATTCAAGCTGTTTTTGCCTTGTTTTTTTCTGCCTTATGCTTTCTGGCACTCACTTTTATTCCCATTAGTATAAGTCCCAAAATACAGGAATTAAGTGGCTTGATAGCCTTGATAGCCTTATTCGTTTTGCTTCAGGACTTTATAAGGCGATTATTCTTGTTTCAGAAACGGTTTAAAAGCTTAATACTACTGGATAGTATGGCTTATATTCTTCAAATTATTCTGATATCACTGATCTATGTGTTTGCCGAATTTACTTTAGAAACATGCATGAGAGTGATTTGTTTCTCTTTGCTTATCTCGGTGATGTTTGGCTTTTATAAGATTAGAAAATTAGAATTTAAGCAATGCATATTAAGAGAAAGCCTAAGTAAGCATTGGAACTTTTCGAAATGGTTATTAGCTCGTGCAATCTTAACATATTCATCTGGTAATTTTTTCATTATTGCAGCTGGCACAATTCTTGGACCTGTTGCCATAGGAGCAATAAAAATGGGGCAGAATTTACATGGCGTGATGAATGTCGTTTTTTTGGCAATTGAAAACCATGTGCCTATTGTTTCTGCGAACCTGTATCAGCAAAAAGGGAAATTGGCATTGTATAATTACCTAAAACAAATGACCTTAAAAAGCTTATTGATTTGTTCGGGTTTAGGATTAATGGTACTAATCTGTTCAACATGGTTGATTACCAATTTATATGGCAGTGACTATCAGGAATACGCTTATGTTTTAATCTGGTTTGCAATTATTAATCTATTGGTCTGTATTTCAATGCCATTTCGTTTTGCCTTACGAACTTTTGAAAGAACGCAATCACTCTTTTTCGCAACCGCCCTATCGGCTTTGTTTGGTCTCTTGTTGGCCTATCCTTTGATTGAAAATTTTCAGATGAATGGTCTCTTGTTTGGTTTGATTATGAGTCAGTTGATTATGATTTTATACTTAGCTTTCTCTGTCTTTCTATCTGGGAAACAGATTTTTCTTAAAGCATAAATCGTTTATAAAAACTAAAGTTATGAAAGCAATTATACATATTATACTGGGGAAAGCGAATCCCAATCGCATGAATGGTGTAAATAAGGTCGTTTATCAACTTGCCAATGCCCAAAGTGAGATAGGAGAGAAGATTCAGGTTTGGGGAATTACTAAAGATCCCAATAGTTCTTCGGACTATGCCAGAAAGTTTCATTTGCGTCTATTCAAAAAGCAAAGGAATTCGTTTGCTATTGACGCTAATTTGCAAAAAGCTATTGAGAGTGAAAAGCAATCAACCACATTTCATCTTCATGGTGGCTTTGTGCCTGAAATGTACGCGTTGAGCCAGATATTGAGCCGCAATAAAAGAGTTTATGTTTTTACGCCTCACGGATCTTATAACTTACTGGCCTTGCGCAAAAGCTATTTCCTTAAAAAAATCTACTTGAATTTATTTGAAAAAAGCTTGTTAAAGAAAGCTGAATATGTTCATTTAATCGGACAAAGTGAAGCCGACTCAATGGATGCTTTAGATTTAGATGCCAAACAAGTTCTAATTCCCAATGGCCAGGTAATAGAGCAAGAAACTGTGATTGAAAGTCCGGTAGATTCTCCGGATATCAATTTTGGCTTTATGGGAAGGTTTACGGTTTATACAAAAGGTTTAGATCTCTTATTTAAAGGATTTCAGTTGTATAAGGATAAATACAATGGTTCCGGAAAGTTGAAAATGATTGGAGCTGGAGGTGAGGAGAAGAAGATGAAGAAATTGGTTGATGAATTGAATTTATCCGATAGTGTGATTTTTATGGGAGCAAAATACGGCGACGAAAAGAAATCATGTCTTCGGAATTTAACTGGATTTTTTCATCCATCAAGAAATGAAGGCATGCCAGGTGCAGTTCTGGAAGCATCGGCTTTAGGGGTGCCTTGTGTTGTTAGTAAAGCCACAAACCTATTAACTTATATCGATAATTATCATGCAGGATTTGGTTTGAAAGACAACTCGCCGGAATACATCGCAAATGCCATGGTAAAATTGGAGTTGCGTAAAAAGTCTGGAAGCATCACGCTTATGTCGCATAATGCGCAACGCATGATTGCGGAAGAATTTGATTGGAATATAATCGCAAGGCACTTCTCCAATGAGGTGTTTATCTAATTATAGAAATGATCATCGCACTGATGGTCATTTTTTTGTTCTTATAAACGAATCGTTTAGTTTCAAAATGAAACTAGTTGTTTAAAAAGGGACTTGTTGTGAATGTTGTATTTCTTGTAAGCCTTTATTTATGGGCATTCCCTTGTTGAAGCTTCGTTGGCATAAGATGTGATTTAGTTGATATAAATCACAGAACTATGAAAAACAAACTATCAATAAACGATCGGGAAATAATTCAAAAATCATTTTTGTCAGATTATTTTCATGGAAAAGAGTGTTGGACTCAAGGAGAACTGCCAGAAGCTTACGATTACTATTTTTCGGAAAAACCTTTTAAGCTAAGTGGTGCAAAGGGGCAAAAGCATGCTTTTTCCTACATTAACAATCCTGATGGCAGTGTCAGATGGATATTTGCTTCAAATTCTAAATTCCCGGGGTTCTTAGACCTTTATAACACCTCTGGTTTTAAAGGAAAAGTATTGGTTTTACTTTGCAAACTCTTATTCCTATTGAGACTCCAATTCTTAATTGTATCGGGACGTTTTTATTTCTATTCAAGGAGATTATCCTTGCAGGACAGCTGGAAAACGAAATTAGACTTCGATTCATTCTCTGTTTTTACGGGGACAGTCGGACCTAACAGAAAAGTACTGTTTGCCTTGCACAAAAAAAATAAAACCATTGGTTTTGTGAAGCATCCTATCAGCTATGAGTCTTTATGTCTGGTATCTGCTGAGAACACGGTGCTTAAGGCTTTGAATAAGAATGTATTCGCAAATGTGCTTGTGCCAAAATCGAAGTATTTGGTTAATGGAGATATGTTTGTCAATAATGTTAGTGACTCCAAAGTTAAATCGACAAGTGCTTTTACAAATCTTCATGCTTTAGCTCTAAAGGATTTATATGCACTTGAAAATAAAAAAGTAGCTCTTAAGAGCTCAGTCTTTTATAAAGATTTGAGAGCTATGATGGCTGGTTTTAAATTACAAAGTCATGTTCCATTTCATGAAGATTTATGCTTCTATAGTAAGAGTTTATTCGATGCAATTGATTCCGATCAGAAAGTAAATATAGCATGGGCTCATATGGATTTTACACCATGGAACCTTTTTGTTCCCACTAATGATAATAAACTTGCCGTAATCGACTGGGAATTAGCAAAGCCTGGTGTGCCAATGCTTTTCGATTTATTTCATTTTGTATTTCAATCTAAAATATTAGTTGAAAGACAGAATTATAAAAATATTTATCAAAGTATCGAGCAGATTATCTCGGAGAATGTTGTGATTAAACAATTTGTAGAGGAATTTGCAATTGATGTGAAACTGAATTTCCGCTTATACTTACTTTATAATATTTCTTATTACATCAATATTTATCAGAAACAATCTAAGCTTCATACTCAGGTTAACTGGTTAACTGAAGTATGGAAAGAAGCACTTGAGAGTGAAATGAAATTGATGAAAAATGAACCGTACAGGAAAATTTTTATTTCAGATTTATTCCAATTCCTTATGAATAAAAGATACGCCTGGTTGCATAGTCGAAATGTGAAAATGGCGGATATTAGCACCAGTTCAGACGTGGATCTTTTGATTTCAGAAAGGGCCCAAAAGGAGGTTTTAGCATTTTGTAAATCACATGTATTAGTAGGACGAATTAAAAAAATCCAGAAAAGCTTTATGGCAAAGGTCGAATTGTTCTTTTCTGATGGTTCATTTCTAAGCCTGGATTTAATAACAAAGCTTATTCGTAAAAACCTTGTATTTATGGATGCTAATCAAGTGCTTGATGAAGCATTTATGAATTCGGAAGGAATTAAATTGCCGAGAAAGAAGGATGACTTGCATTACCTCATTCTATTTTATTTGCTGAATAATGCTAAGATTTCAGAAAAGTATCAAAGATTCATCGGACAATTGGAAAATGAAGATCAGGATCGTTTCCGTCTGTTTGTTTATACGCGTTATGGCATATATGGAGCAAACCTGACTCAAACATTTCAAAGCTTATTTGATAATATAAGTCTAATAAAGAATCAGATTTTAAATCAAGAGGCCAATTCGGGATTTCGATTCATAAGAAATTCTATCAGCTATACGATCGATACTTTACGAAGTTTATTATTTCAAAGAGGTCTGGTTATTAGTTTCAGTGGAGTTGATGGGGCTGGTAAATCCACTCTGATTAATGATGTTGCTCAGCGATTGAAAAGAGATTATCGCAAAAAAGTAGTTATTCTAAGACACAGACCTTCATTGTTTCCAATTCTAAGTGCTTTTAGGTATGGGAAAAAAGAAGCTGAAAAAAGAGCAGCAGATACCTTACCTCACCAAGGTAATAATCATGGGATTTTAAGTTCGATATTGCGTTTTGCTTACTATTATGCCGACTATTTGTTGGGGCAAATCTACGTCAATATCCGATATGTATCCAGAGGCTATGTTGTTCTCTACGATCGTTATTATTTTGATTTCATCAACGATCAACGACGATCCAATATTAGTCTTTCAAAAAAGCTTGTCAATCGATTATATGCATTGATACATAAGCCAAAACACAACTTCTTCTTTTACGCGTCTCCCCAAATTATTAGAGAACGTAAGAAGGAACTCTCTGCAAATGAAATCTCGCGATTAACAAAGAATTACTTCTCTACGTTTAATCGTTACGAACAAAAATATTCGGATTCGAAATATCATTGCATCGAAAATATTAACAGAGAAGAAACATTACAAGAAGTATTTAAGCAGGTGCAACACAGCCTGTAATCATTCAAAATTTTGTTCACGCTTAAATTAGATATGATGAAAACACTACTCGAAAAAATGATACAAAAAAGAAACCCTCAGTTTTCTTTTGATCCGAATATCAGCTTGATGGTTTTAATCGGTTTAACACTAGACAAACTGATGTGTTTGTTGCGTTCAACAAGACTGTTTTTTTACTTCCGGTTCCCAAAGTTTCTCTTATTAGGAAGAGGTGTGAAATTCTTCAACCTTAGAAATATCCGCTTGGGACGGTGGGTAAAACTCGACGACTTTGTTTACATGAGTGCCTTGGGAAAAGGGGAAATCCGAATTGGGAATAACTCCGGTATTGGGGCCTTTAGTCGGGTGATTATATCCAACACTTTTAATGATTTGGGTGAGTTTATTCATATTGGTGATAATGTTGGCATTGGTGAATATGCTTATTTGGGAGGAGCAGGAGGTTTAGAGATTGGTGATGACTGTATTGTAGGTCAGTATTTAAGCTGTCATCCGGAGAATCACAATTGTTCTTCAGATAAAGAACTGATTCGCCATCAGGGAACCGAACGCCAGGGTATTCGAATTGGCAAAAACTGTTGGATAGGTTCCAAGGTGACCATTCTCGATGGTGTCAGTATTGGTGATAATTGCGTGATTGCAGCGGGTGCTGTTGTTACAAAGAGCATGCCTGCAAATACGATTATTGGCGGTGTCCCTGCAAAAGTTATTAAAGATCGATCTTCTGTTTTAATAAAAAGATCGGCTTGAGTTTATAGTAATTCTAAAACACAATCCTATGAAAACAATATTAGCTTCAGTATACGCTATGAATCCTTATAAGGGATCAGAAGATGGGACAGGTTGGAATTTTATTCTGCAGATAGCCAGGTATAATAAGGTCATTGCAATTACTCGGGAAAACAACAGACCATCCATTGAGGCCTTCATGCTTGATAAGCCTAATGATTTATATCAGAACATTCAGTTTTTGTATTTCGATACACCAAAGTGGATGCGTTTTTGGAAAAGAGGAGGACGGGGAGCCATGTTGTATTACCTGCTTTGGCAGTTCTTATTGCCACGCTTTGTGAGAAAATCAAAGGTAGAATTCGATTTGTCTCATAACCTTAATTTTCACAACGATTGGACACCTTCCTTTTTGTCGAAGCTTGGAAAACCTATGATATGGGGACCTGTCGGTCATCATCCACGAATTCCAAAGGCATATCTATCTGATAATTGGGTTGAACGAATAAAGGAGAGAATGAAATGGTGGGTCAAGAATTATTTCTGGAAGTATGACCCTTTCCTAAAGAAGACCATAAATAAAAGCGATAAAATTTTGGTTATGCACTCTCTGGTTGAAGGTGTATTAAACTTTCCTTCCGAAAAGAAAGTGGAATTATCTCAGGTTGCTGCAACTGATGTCGTGAATCCAAATCTTCAGTTTAAAGATGATTTTATCGTGATTTCTGTAGGCCGTTTTGTTACCCTTAAGGGCTTTGAAATCGCATTGGAAGCTTTTGCACTGTTTTATCAAACTTTGAATACAGAGCAAAAGACTAAAGTGAAATTTAAGATGATAGGCAAGGGGCCCGATGAAATGAAGCTGAAGACTCTAATAAGCAAACATGAGTTAAACGATTCAGTTGAGGTTTTGAACTGGATGTCCAAAGCTGAATTGGATGAGGAATATCGAAAGGCATCTGTATTTCTGTTTCCTTCTCACGAAGGGGCAGGTATGGTTGTAGCTGAGGCTTTGTCTTATGGTTTGCCCGTTTTGTGTTTCGACAATTGCGGACCAGGAGAATTGGCAGGAGAAGCCAGTTTAAAGGTCTCCTACGCTGCTCCGGAAAGAAGCATTACAGCCTTTGCTGAGTATTTAAAAATTTTGAATGATTGTAAATATTACAGGCAAAGGTTGGCTCAAAAAGCACGAGCAAGGTTCGAATCCTATTTTCGTTGGGATAGAAAAGGAGAGGTTTTAAAAGAGGTTTATTCACAAGTATTAAATCGGTAAGCTATGAAAAATAAGATTGTTTGTTTTCATCTTTTGAATGATTATAGTGGTAGCCCCAAGGTTTTATCTCAAGTGATTAAGGGCTTTGTGAAATCGGGTAATGATGTTGATTTGTATTGTGCAGCAAACGGAGAAGAAGGCTTTCTTTCTAATCTGGATGAGGTCAATTATCAATCCTTCTATTACATGTGGAGTTCTGTGAAATTACTGACTTTGTTTCGTTTGTTTTATTCACAACTGATTCTCTTTTTACGCTTATTAAAATATTGGAATCAAGATGTCGTCTTTTATGTGAATACCGTGCTTCCTTTTGGAGCTTTGTTGGCTGGAAAGCTAATGGGCAAACACGTCATTTGTCATCTTCACGAAACATCCATAAGACCTCAAATACTAAAGTGGTATCTTTTTAAGATTGTTGAGTTAACCGCTACCGATGTCATTTATGTGTCAGAATTTTTAAAGGATCAGGAACCTATAAAGCGTACTAAGGCGCATGTGGTTTATAATTCTTTATCAAAGGAATTTATGATGACAGCTAAAGAGTATGCAGAACAACAAAAACGAGATACGGTTTTGATGGTTTGTAGTTTGAAAGCCTATAAGGGTGTATTCGATTTTGTGAACTTAGCTAGTGAGATGCCACAAATCAAATTTGAGTTAGTTGTAAATGCACCTTTCGAGGCTTTAGCTGACTTTTTTAAAGGCTATGAGATACCTAATAATCTTAAGATATTTCCCGTACAGACCAATGTGCATCTCTTTTACTCCCGGGCTTTTATGGTTTTAAACCTGTCTCATCCTGATAAGTGGGTAGAAACCTTTGGTTTAACGGCTCTCGAGGCCATGTGTTATGGGGTGCCGGTTATTGTTCCACCGGTGGGAGGTATTGCTGAAGTGGTTCAGGATGGTGTTAATGGTTATCGAATTGATGTACGAGATTCTAACACGATAAAATCAACAATAAAGCGTATGAAGAAAACACCAAAGGCTTATCAGCGATTTTCGATGAATGCTAAAAAACGAATTAAAGATTTTATGCCGGAACTCATGCAAATGAAAATACAGAAAATTCTTGTTCGCACTTAGTTGTAACATGAAATTGACCTTCTAAATGATTTTGATTTCACTGTTTACTGTGCAGATTGTGAGTTGTTTATAGATTCAGACAAGGTGGTGTGATATTTTTTTAATACTTTAGGAAGTGGCCTCTTTTTAAATGTTTTTCGTTTAACGAAGGCTTTAGTAAGACCGGGAAGTTAGTCCCGAACGATCGGGATGTTCGAAAATCACCCGGCCGCACTTAAGCCTGAGGAAAATAAGAAAGATGAAGCTCCCGATTTATCGGGATTGATTTTTTTTGCTTCGTTTTTTGGATCAAGCCAACCATTGGAGCAAAGCGGAAATCATGAATACAATTAAAAATAGATTTTAATGAATAAATGAAGTTCGGCTTATTCGGAAGGCTCATGATCCGGTAAAGCTAGATTAAAACTAAGTGCCAATGTATAAGACAGTATTTAGTTGCAAAATGAAACTGATGTTTCAAATTTAAGTTTAGTTTAAGTTGTAGAAGTTTTGAAAGCCCCATAAATAAAGGGGCTTTCTTTTTGGCATATTGTTTTCATATAAATGAGCAAACAGAATAAAAACTAAAAGCATATAGATATGAAAAAGATAGCGATAATAGGAACCGTAGGTGTACCGGGTCGATATGGTGGTTTTGAAACCCTTGCTCATCATCTGGTTTTAAATTTAAATCAGGAATTTAAACTTTCGGTCTACAATAGTAAGTTGAGCTATGCCAAGGAAGAACGACCAAAATTCTGGAATGGAGCTCGTATCTTTTATTTACCATTTAATGCAAACGGATGGCAGAGTATCATTTATGATATCCTTTCCATTCTTCATGCTGTGTTTTACGCTGATGTTCTGGTTGTACTAGGCGTTTCCGGTGGACTTATTTTTCCTTTTGTTCGTTTGTTTACCAACAAAAAGATAATTGTGAATATCGATGGTTTGGAATGGAGAAGAAATAAGTGGAACAAGTGGGTTAAAAAGTTTCTGCGATTTTCAGAGAAGTTAGCCGTCCGTTTTTCTCATGCTGATATTACGGATAATGCGGTTATTAAAAAGTATACGGCCTTAATCTATAAGAGTCTGAGTCATGAGATTGCTTATGGAGCAGATCATGCCAGGGAGCAGTTCATTACTTCGAAGATGAAGAAACTCTATCCTTTTATAGTGGAACCTTATGCCTTTAAGGTTTGTCGAATTGAACCTGAAAATAATGTCCACCTTATTCTGGAAACATTCTCCGAATTACCTTATCGAACGCTTGCTTTTGTGGGTAACTGGGATGGTAGTGAGTATGGGCGTGAATTAAGAAAGAAGTATGCGCATTGTAAGAATATTCTTTTACTGGATCCGATTTACGATCAGGTTCACCTGGATACACTTCGCTCAAACTGTTACTTATATATACATGGACATAGTGCTGGCGGCACAAACCCTTCACTCGTTGAAGCCATGATGCTAGGCTTACCTATCGTCGCGTTTAATGTTGCATTTAATAGAGCAAGCACACACAATCAGGCTCTTTTCTTCAGAAAGAAAGAGGATTTGAAAAATATCATTTTAACGAAGAGCACTCAGGACTATTATGAAGTTGGGAAAAACTTAAAAATGGTTGCCATGAAGGAATACACCTGGGCAATTATCACTAGAAAATATGCCAATATCATTTATTCATTCGATTATAAGTATACCAAAAGGAATGTCTTGCCCAAACTGGCAATGATGAAACGAGAATTCCTGATAGAAAATGAGATGGCACACCTTGAGCACTCTTTGTTATTCTATCAGAATAGAGACTCATAGATCAATTTTTGTCTATATGGGGAATATAGTTGGGTGAATTTGAGTTGTTAATATAATAATCGTTTTTACAGATTAATTATTGAGCATTGATTTAAGAGATCTTATAAACCCAATGGATGATTAGTAAAACCGGGAAGTTCCGAGCTTGCCGAGGAAATCACCCGGCTGCACTTATCATTCAGTCAGTTTTAAGATTGAGAAAATCGTGGCTCTTGAATTTTTGGTTCCTTTTGTTTCAAGACAAAAGAACAAAAGAAAAAATGCTTAAACAATTCGCTTACCTAAACAATATAGCATCAATTTTATTTCATCATCTACAATTTAAAATTTTATAAGATGAATACTTATACGGAAATATCGCTTGTTTTTCTCTTGGCTTTTCTGGTTTGTTTAATCTTAACGCCACTTTTAATCTATTTCTCTAAAAGGAAGGGCTTGTTAGACGTACCCAATCATAGAGCCTCACATAAAACGCCGACACCAACATTAGGTGGCTTACCAATTTTTGCGGGCTTAATTTCAGTTGTCCTCTTCTGTATAGGTATAAGCAATTGCGGGAGTATCTCGGTTTTAATATTGAGTTTATTTGTCTTGCTTGCTACGGGTGTTTTAGACGATATAATAAGTCTTAAAGCCTCTCTACGTTTATTCATTCAATTGTCATTGGGGCTTGCCATTGCCAGCCAGGGATTAAGATTTACGAATCTTTACGGTTTTTTAGGCATACACGAACTTCCAGTTATATTTCAGTATTTAACGACTGTATTTTTCATTGTTGCAATAACCAATGCTTTTAATCTGATTGATGGTATAGATGGACTAGCAGGAGGCTTGGGCTTTATTAATATGATGGTGATGGGAGTCTTATTTGTTGCTCAAAACCAAAGAATAGAATTTGTGATTTGTTTTGGAATGGCGGGAGCTTTATTGGCTTTTTTGTTTTTTAATTTCAGAAAGGCCCGCATTTTTATGGGCGATACGGGCTCTCTTATTCTGGGTTTCCTAACGGCCTACCTTTGTCTTCGAATCTTTGGGGCAACTAATGCCGATAATTTAATTCTGGAAGGTCCGCAAAAGCTAAGCGTGATTTTGGGTCTTATAATCGTTCCCACTTATGATATGATTCGAGTTGCCATTCAGCGAGTATTAAAGAAGAGATCACCTTTTTCTGCTGATAAAACACACATTCATCACTTGTTAACCAAAACGGGAATGAATCACACACGCGCAGCAATTAGCTTATATATCGTGCATATTTTAATTCTCTTTTTTACTTTCTGGTTCAGGGAAGCATACAATTGGCGAGGCGTATTTACAGCACTAACGATAGTTGTTTTAGCTATTGAATATCCTGGTTTACTTCAGGTAAAAGCTTTTATTTCAAGTTTAAAACAGCTGCTTTCCAAAAGGAATATGATGCGAAATAATAATCGGTTTTTATAAAATATGATTATGAAAAAGTCAAATGAAAATCAAAAAATGGTGTATCTACTCGATGATGATCCTGTTTTTTCTCATGCTTTAGAACTGTGGTTCGAACTAGAGGGCTATCGTATAAAGACATTTCACAATGTATACGCATTTTTTAAAGGATTAAAGCACCGCGAACCTGATATTGTCATCCTCGATTTTGCTTTAAATGAGGATGATGAAGGCATAAGTACGGGCGATCAGGTTGCTGAACTTATTGGTCAAAACTATAATAATCTACCTGTTATCATGCTCAGTGCACAAACAGATATACAAGTGGCAGTCGATCTGTTTTCTAAGAATATTATCGACTATGTGGTAAAGAATGAACAGTTTCATTTCAATCTAAAGCAGATTTTAACCAAACTGCATGAAGTCAGCAATCTAAAAAGAGAAATTAGAGAATTAAAAATAAACTCTAAAATAAGACTAAAGAGAATAGGCTTCGTTCTTGGATTTTTATTCCTATTCTGGACGGTATATACCTTTTTACTCTAAAAATTAAGCCAGGTGAAAAATGAAACTTAATTGATTGAAATTTAATTGCTTCAAATGCTAACAGCTGGAGTTCGATAAATTTTTCATTCTTGTAATGCGAAGTGGAATACATATTATGTCTATATTGGTTCTTTAAAACAAGAACAATAAAAAAATTAAAGACTAAAATGGGAGAACAAATTGTGATTAAATGTAAGGCTAAAGAAGTTCAAAATATTGCACAGAATATATTACTCGAAATTAAAAAGAGAGATTTGGCTTCTGATACATTTATTACAATATTAAGCCAAAGAATAGAAGAGGAAAATGAGCTGTTAACGAAAACGCTTGGCCAAATAGGAAGCAGTGACTTTACAGTAGAGATGGCAGCCAAGGACGCTGTTTTTGATAGAGATTTCATATGCCTGGAGCAATTTGTAGAAGCCAACTTATATATGAGGGATAAGGAGATTGCCGCCAATGCCAGAAAAGTCTGGAATGTGTTCGCAGCCAACGATCTAAAACTCTATATTCAAAGCTATGAATCTCAGATTTCATCCTTTAACTCCTTAATTAAAGAGTTGGATAGCGATGAAATCAAACCCCTGTTAAAATCATTGGTTGGCGTATCAGACTGTCTTGATCTGGTCAAATCATCAGCAAAAGAAGTCGCTGAAACCTATTCGCGAATGCAGAGAATCAGTGACGAACAAATGGAGTTGATAGCACCTTTGGCACAACAAAAAATAATTCGTGAGATTATAAACAACGATCTATTGCCCTATTTAAACGTCATGGCAAATGTCAATAAAGAGGTTTATGGCGATATCAAGCAGGTTGTTGATGCTTATGTCGGGGATTTAAATCAGAAAATCAATTCAAGAACCACTTGTCCCACGAATTAAAAATTTATTGAGATAGAAAGATAAACGTATTTAAATAGTAAAGCGAGTTCAAATCTAATTTGAACTCGCTTTTATAATATGGGCATCTAAGCTTTATTGAGAAACAGAGTACAAGTGAGAAAAGTATCCCTTTATCGTTTAGGCTAGTGCGTAGTCATGCTCTGACTCTAGGCAAGTTGCAGGTGTCAGGTTAATACTAGTCGGCAAACTATTACAAAAGCACCTCGGCGTAATCAGTTTATTAGTTGTCATGCTCTGACTATTGGCAAGCTGTAAATGTCAGGGTATGACTGGCTGACTTGCAAAGCTAGACGGGGTGGTGCTTTCGTTGAAGTTACTACATTTATACGGATAGTGAGCTAAGATATAGCATTAAACAATACACAAAAGCCCTCCTTTACTTCTAAGGCTCTAATAGGGATGTTTATCTTTATTAATAGAAGCAGTGAAAAGAAAATTGAAAATTTTACAAAAAAATAATATCTATCGATCAGAATACAAGATCCCTCTGTTTACAACGCTTCCGCTTTGTTGTGAAAGCATGTTTTTTCCTGATCAACAGTGTTCTTTTCGTGATTAATCGAATTTATATTTGTGTATTAAAGAAATTTATCTTTAACTTAGTGTAACAGTTTATCCTCCAAGGCGTACCCGATTACAGATCATAAACTATTTTTTTGACTGTAAGCTGATTCTAAATATTAAATAAGTATTTCATATTGACTGAAACTCACACCACGATACCGATATCAATCGGAGCTTCGTTGTCAGCCATCTCCAAGCAGATCATTATTTCATCCTAAAAAAGAACAAAGCACTTTACTTTAAGAATGACTCGCAGCATTTGCTGTATGGTTTGCAAGAGCTGCTATAAACAATTCAGAAGCAGCTATAAGCGATTCAAGAGCTGCTATAAGCAATTCAGAAGCTGCTATAAGCGATTCAAGAGCTGCTATAAGCAATTCAGAAGCTGCTATAAGCGATTCAAGAGCTGCTATAAGCAATTCAGAAGCAGCTATAAGCAATTCAAGAGCTGCTATAAGCGATTCAGAAGCAGCTATAAAGCATTCAAGAGCTGCTAAATCGAATACAATAAGGAGGTGAATCTTGAAATTTAAAGCCCCTTAATAAACTTAAAGTGAAGAGGAAAATGAAGATTGATACGGACCAGGAAAATGGCTGAAAGCCCCATGAAATAAGATCTTCATCAATTAGGCTTATCCATATTATACCCAATTAAGTAAGTGAACTGTTTGTGCCACACAAACGATTCAATTCATAATCGTGCAGTATAATCTAATCAAAGAAGCTATTAATTTTTAAACAGCGACTAGCAGAGCCCTGCTTGTCATGCTCTCGATTTATTTGTACTGCCTAAAATCAGAATAAATGAATACTTATGATAGTTTAAAAGTAAACTCATACATCGCTACCGACCAATTGTTGGTGAAGAATAAGAGCTATTACGAAACCGATGTGACCACCAAAGCCGAAGTCGAAACGTTTTCAGGTGCATTGGCATCCTTACTCAGCTACTCCAATAAAATGGATGAGCCCATAGGCTGGTTGGTTGCTGATAAAAATGCCTTAAAAGAGTCTGTAATTTCACAGGTTTTTCATGTTTCCAATGCCTTGTCCTGTTTGGCTGATAGCCTTTCGGATAGTTTGATGCTGCAGAAAGTATATATCTCCAATGCCGAGCTAAGGCGATTGTCTGAGATTAAGCTCATTGGTTATACCACACAGGCCATAGATATTTGTCGGGCACATCTCGATGAATTGGCTCCCTACGGCATAAGTGAAGCCGAGCTGGTGAACCTGGAAGCCGATTTCGCCACTTTCGAGAAAGATCGGGCCGATCGTAAGATTCTGATGGATGCAAAAAAAGATGACAAAAAGGAATTCAATCGGCTTAAGAAAGAGATCAATAGCTTATTGACTAAAAAGCTCGACCGTAGAATCGAGAACCTGAGGGCAAGCCAGCCCGAATTTGTCAGCCAGTATTTTTCGGTGCGCAAAGCCGGTAGACCGATGCATCACGCATACGACCTGCTGGGTTATATCACCGATGAGGCAACGAACAAGCCCATAGCCTATGGCAGTGTTACCATTGAAGAGCTCGATATGAAGGCCGACATTACTCAAACGGGTGCCTTTAGATTTAAGACTGTACCATCGGGTAAATACCGTTTGAAGGTAGAGAATATGGATTATAAAACCCTTTATGTGACTATTACGCGGTATGCCCCCGAGAAACTGAAGCTAAACCTGGAAATGGAGGCTCTGCCGGTTGAGCAAAGGCAGCCTGTTTAAGATTGGCTAAAGCTTATAGACGAATTTCATGATTTCAATTTCCAATACCCTGTCTGTTTAAACGTAACTTGGAGGGTTATTTAAACAGACAGATCTAAGCTGTGGTGTGTGAGCCACAGCTTTTTTATTTACAAGCCATCAGGCTCTGACTATAGCCATCTTGTAATTGTCAGGCTATGATTAAATATTCTCCTCCTAATAGGAGGAGAGAGGCTGCTTTTTTAATCGGCTTTATTCTATACTAACACTTTCCCCTCCTTAATGAGGAGGGGTGGCTTGCGAAGCAAGACGGGGTGGTGCATTCTCTTTTTTATTATCCCATATAGCTATTCATAATAATATAGATTTATTCTATTTTATGTACACCCTTTATTTTACTATGATTTAATTTATTGTTTGCTGCTTGTTTTTCATAAATTTGATTGGCTTGAAAACTTCGTTAACAGAATTGTTGTTGTATTACAAGATAGGATGTATTAGAATAATAATTGAAGTGAAACAATATCAACTTCAAATTGTACTTACATTAAATGTAATATTAACATCTAAGCACTATGTAATATGAAAAAAGTTACAGTTAAAAATTTAATTGAATTTCGTAGAAAAAACGAAAGGACAAAGATCACTTTTGTAAATAATCTTAAAAAAGAGGATAAATTAAATGATAACTCAGGTGGTGGTGATTATTGGGTTAGCTGTCTTAGTGCAATTAGTAACACATTTAAATATGATAATTCTGATTTACTAGATGAGAGAATTGGAGAGCTGAATGAAAGAATTCTAGGGACTGACGATAAGAAGGTTAAAGATCGACACCAAAAGAATATAGATATATTAGAAGGGATTAAGGATTTCGACTTTAAAGAGTGTAAACCTAAGTTCGAATTGAAATATCACAAACAACCGAAGATTAAATCAATAATTAATATTAAGGGATTACCAATTGAAGCAAAACCTAGATTTATTTTTTCTTTCACACATGAGGAAAAGAAAGAAATTGGTGGTATTTGGTTTGTCGCAAAATTGCATGGTTATACTAAAATCGAACTAGGTATGTTTGCAGATATGATTTATCAATACTTGCAAGAACATTTTTCTAATAGTTATTCTGTAAATAAAAAATATTGTATTGCTATTGATGTTACAAAAGGTCTGGAAGTTAATTATAGTGAAATTGAAAGTGGTAAAATCCCTTCTTTAATTAATGTAACAATCAATGAGTTGATAAAACTGTAATGCAATTAACTTCATTTTGATCAGTAATAGAAAGGAAAGTATCACACAATCTGCCACTACTTATACAATTTACCGTTATGTACAATTTCCAATCCACATCAGATAACAAAACTTTAATATACATATAGATGCATTTTAAGTTAAAATACAGTTCAAGAGATGATTGGTTCAATTCAGAGCCTGATGAGTTATTTCACTTTACAAGATTAACTTCTTTTAAAAGCATATTAGATTCAAACACATTACGATTCAGAAAAAATAATTATTCAAATGACGACAGGGATGGTAAGATTTCTGATTATATCATTTCAGTCATTGAAAATATTAATACAGAAAGCTTAAAAGACTCCAAAAATTGGCTAGGATTTTCTGCTCTTACAAAAGCGAATTTTAAGCTCTATGAGCAATTGAATTTGAAAAAACATCACAATGATCATTTACATAGTATGCCAACTATGTATAATCTTTGCTTTTCAATTGAAAACAATGACCATATGTGGTCTGAATATGGGGATTCAGGTAACGGTATAGCTTTAGTTTTCTCAAAATCTCTATTGAAAAGATTTTTAGATTACCCAAGTGACGACAACAAGAATAAATATTTATTCTGTACTTGTGGTAAAGTTATCTATGACGAAAAAACTAAACTTGAGATTTTAGAGGATTTAATTACTAATGCTTATGAGGATTACTGTCTAAAATTTCAGACAGAAGAGGAAAGTAACTTTTGGTCAGAGTTTTTTGCGGATCTTTTACTTTGCTCATTCTTTTTTAAAGATTATGAAAACTGGTATAAAGAAAATGAGTTCAGGTTTATCTTATTGCACAAAAGTTATTTAGAACCACCATCCATTGATGATTCTAATAACCGTTTTATTGAATTTAATTTTAATGGCTCAGATAATTTAAGAAAATATGCTATAAAAAAACTATACTGTAAGAATGAATCGTATGTTGATTCATTAGCAGGTTATAACATAGATTGTCTGCTACTTGATAAGGAAACAAAGGAATTAAAAAAAACTGAACCTGAGGTTGTAGTTGATTATGAACATATAAAAGAACAAGATTCCAAGTTTAATAATGACAGTAAAAGCAACCCTTTCTATGATAAGAAAGTCGTTTTTACAGACAAGTTAAAAGGCAGTAAGTATAACGAGTTTCAAATCATAGGTAATTTAGGAGGATGGCCCAATGACAAAGAACTTACAATAGATGCAGACTATTTTATCATAGCCGATTCAATAATGAGGGAAATATCGATAGATCAAAGCCATCCTCTGTTACAAGAATTAAATGATAAACTAAATGTTTATTCGGTCGCTGAAAAAAAACGAATTAGAAATTATAAGTTCAAGAAACTTCAAATTATTAGTGAAGAAGTATTCTTAAATCACGTCATGAAAAGATGCGATGCAATTAATGATACTGTTACTAGAAAATTAATAAATAGCTTAAAATAACTATGGGCAAGATAGATTTTGTTGCTATAGATTTTGAACATGCCATGCCTTTTAAAGGGAGTGTGTGTTCTGTAGGAATTGTTTCTTGTAAGGACGGTAATATAGTAGATGAATATTCTACTCTTATTCAACCTCCCAATAATGAATATAATTACTACACAACCCAAAAACATGGATTGACCTCTGAGCATACTAAAGGTGCTCCGGCTTTTATAGATGTATATCCAGAAATTAAAAAGAGGATTGAAGGAAATGTCGTGGTTGCGCATAATGCATTCTCCACTGATAAAGCATGTTTGGAACAAGCAATGGATTATTATGGTCTAAATGAAGATTTAAAATTGGATTGGCAATGCACCTATAAGATTACAAATGCAAAACTTAATGTAGTAGCACAAGTATGCGGTATCGAATTAGACCATCACGAAGCTTTATCTGATGCAAGAGTGTGTGCGAAAATATTCGACTTATATCAAAATGGTAATCTACCATTAAACGAGATAGAAGAAGCTAATCCTGTTGCAAGGAAATCAAAGAAAAGAAGTCGTAGTCCATACGGGGAGAGGTTAAAAGGGGATGTTTTTAAGCCTGATTTTGAGAATGCTAAGAATAAAGAGAATCCTTTTTATATGAAGAAGGTTGTCGTGTCGGGATTTGCTAGTGCTGATAAAAAAATGATTGCTCGAGAATTAAAAGATTTTGGAGCTGATGTAGATAGCACGGTGGGTAAGAAAACAAATTTCTTAATAGCTGGTGAAAATGTAGGTCCCTCGAAGCTAAATAAAATGCAAATTAATATATCAGAAGGTAAGGAAGCGGCAATTATCACACATCAGGAATATAATGAGATGACGAAGGATCTTGCATTAGATGTATAATCCCCGCTAGCACAAGCTTATCACTCGAGCTTTGTAAAGACATAAACATACCTGGCTACCGCCAGAAACAAAGTTCGCTGAAATCGATCTTTCGTGAGGGCTTGTATTAAAGAATAAGAGATAAGTGCTGTAAGCCACATGGCGACTTATACACTTGTTACCGCCAAGTTGTATGAACAAACAAATAAAAAAATGAAAATTGAAAAAAAAATTAATAAAATATCTATTTCTGAGTTAATAAAACTTATGTTGTTCATGTTTGTACTATCGTATGGTCTTTTCTTTTTACTATTAATATTAACAGGAAAAACAATCTATCATATAAAGTATACCACTGGGGGATTTTTGATTATAAATGCAATTATTAGTGCAGTTATTCAAACTTCAATAAATAGAAATAGTATTTTAAAATTGACTGATTTTGACAATCCGACAAATACCATAAAAAACTTAGAATCAATTATTCTGAAGAGTGGCTATAGTTCAGTTAAACTGTCTATTGAAGATTATAAATATGATAAAAAAACAAGATTAGGAAGGCTTTTCGGTTTAATTGTAGATGAAAAAATTGAACTTAAAATAATAAACAATGAAATATTTGCTTATATGAAGAGTAGGATGATCGATAAGGTTGAATCTGAACTTTTTGATTTGGAAGAAAAAAATAAAAAACCAGGCGGTAGCACAAGCTAAATCTCATGGGCGGTGGCGAGTCGTTTGATCCCGCTAGCGCGAGCTTGTAGCTCGTGCTCTGCATAGGCAGAAACATATCTTACTAGCGCAGGAAACAAAGTTCGCTGAAATCGATCTTTCGTGTGGGCTTGTATTAAAGAATAAGAGATAAGTGTTGTAAGCCGTATGGCGACTTATACACTTGTTAACTGCAAGTTGTAATTAGATTAAGCAGATATGAAACAATTGAAAATTATTGGAATTATAAGTTCTATACTATTAATCTTATATTATGTAGAAATAGGAATGGTAGATTTTGTTATTCCAAATACTGAATGGATAATTAAAATGAATGAGTCTCTACTTAGAGTCGTTTTTGCTCTTAGTATGATCGCTTTTTATTACGTAATGGCAATTTTTTTATATTCTGAATATAAAATTAATGTGAAAGGAATTGTAAATACATTGATTACCATTCAAATACTGTCGATGTATTTAAATATAGCACAGGACTTTACAATAATGATTCCTGAATTTGTATATAGATTACTTGGTATATCATTTATAATTATCACCATAATCTTTGGAATAAAAGTTTTAAAACTTAATAGTGAAATACATCATTTGAATAAGATATTGAAAGCTTTTGTAGTTTCAATATTTGTAACATACGGACTTGTTTTTATTTCATATCTTTTGTTTACAGTATTAATAATCAGAACGATGAGTCATGAAGCTAATCCTGTAAAATATATGAATTTGATCAACTTAATATATGCAATTCCATATGTTTTTGGTTTATTGTTTTTCATGAAAATCGATAAACAACCAGCAGTTAACAAAAGCTAAATTTCATGGGTGCTGATGAGTCGCTATTGGGATAGTTCCATTAATTCCGACACATCGGGAGAAAGATTGATTTCATCGAACTTCGTTTCGTGTGGCAGCGTGGGGGATTGATTATTTTATAATAAAAATTGGATATTAAAACCTTGATTCAAAATATGTATGAAGAATAAAAAATTAAACTTTTGGTATTTTATTATTTCATTTCTAATGTTAGTAGTGATTTTCCTTATGGATAAATTGTTTATCGAAGTAAATACTAAAATATATTATATCCTGATTGGTCCTGCTATAGCTGCGTTAGGGAATTATATCCTTATACGGATTCAAATAAAGAAGAGTGAAAATAAGATCAGAAACTGATATTTAGGTGAAAGACATACCTCGCTACTGCACGATTAGCTTCGTTTCGGTTTTATTGTGTGGTAAGTAAAATATAAATATTAAAAAGGAAAAAACATGAAGTATAAGATCGTTCCCAACTTCTTTTTTGTGATCATCGCTTTAATTGTAGGAGGAGCACTCTATAAACAATTCGACTTTGAAAATTTGACATTTGAAAAACCAGCATTAGCCCTTGTTTATGGCATCGTCTTTATTGTAAGTATCGGATTATTGATAAAGAAATCGAAGAAGTAAATAGGCGCAGCTAACAAAGGGGGGAGGAGCACTTAACCAGCCCATATGGAAGGCATAACAACACGACTACTAAAATAGAAGTGAAATAAAGACCATTGAGTTTATCCATACCTTGTATGCAATTTAAAGAAAAGATGAGTTATAAATGTTCACATTGTGAGATACCTGAAAGGAAACTAAACTCCAACGATTACTTTGACAAAATGAAATTGTGGCGACGATATGTGGATGAAGGTATTTTAAAATTTATTGGTGGAGATTCTTCTCTTGAGAGTTTTGAAGAAGCAATATCTAAAGAAGAAAAATATATCTATTATCATTATTTTGAGTGTTCTTGCGGTACATACATAAGAACTGGAGTTTGTATTAGAAGTTCAGTTCCTATATTAGAACATATTAATTCACTTCCAAGTGAAATTAGAAAAGAGTAAAAACAGCTGTAACAAAAGCTAAATGTCATGACCGGTGGGAATTGTTCCAGAGTTAGCTCAATTAATCCCGACACATCGAAACCAGCAAGCAAGAAAAAAGCCCTATCAAATTGACAGGGCTCTTTAAACTTATTATCCAAATATTATAATCCACTGAAACCAACACCTTCAAACATCATGCTTGGTGTTTGCCAGCCACGATTTTTTACTGGATCGTTACCAATGGCAACCAGATTATTCCATATTTCTTTATGATTTCCGGAAATGTTCATGCCTGATACAGGATGAAGTATTTCGCCTTTCTTAACATAGAATCCCTCTACGCCAACTGAAAAATCACCCGTTGCAGAATTTGAATTACCGCCGTTAAAACCCGTTACCAAAATACCTTCATTCATCTCTTTGGTCAAGGCTGATAAGTCTTTATCTCCCAGTTCAAAAATCAGATTAGATGCCGAGCCTGTAGTTGGTTTCATATCTAACTTCTTACCGTAATAATCACCGATATAATAAGTTTGAAGTATACCATTCTCTATGACTGTCATTTTACGAGCAGCCAAACCATCTCTATCATACAGGCGTGAACTACGTCCTGATTCAATAAATGGATTATCGGTAATGCTCAATAAATCAGAAGCAATTTTATGACCAATCTTTCCTTCTAAAAAGGATCTTTTTTGCTGGATATTATAAGCATACATCGGTTGAAGAAGAGAACTCAATACGCGGCCTACTGATCTATTTTCAATCAGCATTTGCATTTTCCCCGACTTAATTGTCTTGGCTCCAATTTTCCTTAAAGCTCTTTCAACCGCATATTTCCCAACACCTTCTCCTGATAACTGATCCCAAAATCTTGCTGAATTATAATGATAATCACTTGGACGGCTATCGCCACCATTTATAGATGCGCTTGCGCTAACAGAATATGATGTTGATTCTTTGAAACCCTCAACACCATTACTCAAGACTAAATAACTACGGTAAGATCCATCATTATAAGATCCGCTAACGCTAATAATTCTATCATCCATACCTGTTGTTTCAGCCTCAACTTGCATGGCCAAATCAATTTTCTGACGGGGATCAATTGCGTCATAACGCGAATCAAATAGTTTTAAATCTCTTTCGGTCCCATCATAACAAAGATGACGATCGGGTAAAGAGCGATATTGATCTTCAGCTAAATAATTCGTTCCCAGAATAGCCTCTTTGATAAATTTCTCAAGATCATTCTTATCAAGTCGATTCGTGGAATGTGTCGAGTATTTTCCGTTCACATAAAGCTTCAGGCTTAATCCACTTTGGATTGATTCCTGTATTTTTTCTATTTTCTGCTTTCTTACCTCTACTTCCGATTCCTTAGAATCAGAAACCGAAACTGAAACTTCTTTTGCGCCATTTTCTTTGGCATATTTGGCAGCCCATTGGGCCAATTCCATTTTTTTATTGTCTTTCATCGAAACGTCTTTTTTAATTGATTAAAAGTAAACTCTAATGCTTCATTAAGCATTCGTACCACCAACAGTCAGTTGTGTTACTTTAACAGTTGGCAATCCCATAGAAACAGGAACACCTTGTCCTCCTTTACCACAGGTTCCTGTACCACAATCAATTTTCAAATCATTACCTACCATTGAGATTTGACGAAGAGCTTCAGGCCCATTACCAATCAGATTGACATCTTTTATCGGTTGGGTCAGTTTACCATTTTCAATTAAATACCCCGATTTCACATAGAAGGTAAAATCACCGGCTCCAATTTGAACTTGTCCGTTTGTAAATGTATCCACATAGATACCATCCTTTACACTTGAAATAATATCTTCTGTGCTGTGAGGACCAGCTTCCATGTATGTATTCCTCATACGAGGAATTGGTGCATATCGGAAGGACTCACGACGTCCATTTCCTGTTGGCGCCACCTTATAATGTTTTGCACTAATCCTATCGTGTAGATAACTGGTTAACACGCCATTTTCCACCATCTTTGTTTTCTGGGTAAGGATTCCCTCATCATCAATATTCAGAGTTCCCCTATAATTTGGATTTGTTCCATCATCAATGATATTCACAAAATCTTCTCCAACCTTTTTCCCCATCTTATCACTAAAGATTGATGTTCCCTTGCGATTAAAATCAGCTTCAAAGGCATGACCCATAGCCTCGTGCAATAAAATACCAGATCCACCTGCAGCTAAAACAACTTCCATTTGACCTGCTTTTGGTTTTACAGCTTCAAATTGTTTATTGGCGCCCTCTACCACTTCATTTGCTATTTCATCCAAAAGTTCTTCATTTAGATATTCATAGCCTATTCTCATGGAACGCGATGCAAAGAAATCTTCTCGTCTATCGCCTTTTTCCATCACACAAACAGCAATAAAACTCACCATAGGTCGATAATCAAAACTTACCACACCTTCTGAATTCGCAAAAAGAATATATGAAGAACTATCGTTCAGATAAACCTGAACCTTAGCTACTTTATCATCCAGGCTGAACACCTTATCGTTCAATTTTTGGAGATATGGTATTTTTTGTTTGATAGATACATCCTCCCAGGACGTTTTAATTTTACAGAATTCAGGGTGTACTTTTTCCTGCAAATTGATAGGTGGGTAGTCTTTGTTTTCATTCGCAATACTAGCTGCCGTTTTTGCGACTTTCTTCATAGCATCCAAAGAAATCTCTTCAGAGAAAGCATAACCGGTCTGATCTCCTTTCAATACACGCACACCTACGCCATAGTCAATGTTGGATCCGGCACGATTTACTTGCTTATCCTGAAGCGCCACATTATTTGAAAGAGAATGTTCGAAATACAGATCACAATAATCGCCACCTCTTGATAAGGCTTCAGCCATAACTTTTTGCAGCATTTCTCTGTCAACATTAAAATGAGCGTAATACTCCTCTAAGCCCGATTGTTCGGTAAGACGATTACATCCCATACTTAAAAATGAGGGCAAAATTGCCATTCCCGCTAGAGAGACAGATCCTGTTCGGAGAAACTCTCTTCTTGAAAATTCATTGTTCATATAAACGTTTTTTAGGGTTTGGGTTATCTTTGAATTCTTTGGTGACGCAAAAGTTAAGATTTTTTATTGTCATAATAAAAACTTATTTATGAAAACTACAGATAGAATTAAGACTTTAGCGCAATAAATCGGTCAGAGAGTTAGAAATTAATAATAAGACTAAAATTTTGTCAATTACACCAGGTTTAGTTGATGCGTCAATTTATTGGTTTCTACTATTGTAGCTTGTTTTAAGAAATGTGACGCAGGACGACACAACAAAAGCTACATTTCTTGGGCGGTAGGGCATCAATTGAAAGCTGTTCCCCCGTTATAACGAGCTAGCTCGTGTACATAAAAATAGCCCCTTATCCCGAAATGTTTTCGGTCTAAGGGGCCTGTAGTTGTAAGTAAGACATTATAGCCCTTGAAGGCTCGCTTTATTCTGCGTCGTTGAAATACATATCGTGCTTCCAAAATCGGCTTAGAAAATCTAAGTTTTTGGAAAAAGTATTATCAAATTCAGAAGAAAGGCCACTTAGCTGTTCCTTGTACTGATCGAAGTAATATTGTGTTAATTCCCTGGAGGCATGTTTAGAAACGATGATGTCCAAGAATTTGTCTCTCAGCTTGTCAGGCTTGTAGTAAGGGTTCTTTTCGTCAGGGATGATATCGACAAAATTGTAAGAGATTTCCATACCTTCTTTCGAATTGATAAAAACAAAAGCTTCGGTCCACCTCTTGTTAAATTCGTCCAACTCTTCATCTTCAATTTCAATCTTTATCTCAGCCGATACACCTTCAGGAAGCTGAATGTTTTCACATTTTCTGTAGTAGCGGGTATAATCGTTTACAAATTGCGACAAGTCTTTTGATGGCATAAAAGCAATGGGGGAGTTCTGGTTAAAAGTGATGAAGTGTTTCACTTGTTTTTCAGATTCTTCTTGTTGCTTTCTCTGTATGTCTTCATCCAAAAAGGCAATTTTCAGCTTTTCTTCTACTGAAGCCTTTTCATCCAGGATCAAATCGGCATCAAACTCTTTATACAAAACAATGCCGCTGTTCCACCATTTGCCTTGCCATTGGTTTATGGACAGGAAAAGAATCGATTCGTTGGGAATCAAACCTTCTTTGGGTATAATGGATTGCTTCGTTATCTCAAATGGTTTACCCGAAGCGATATGCTCGACGATGAGATCGTCTTCATTCTCACTTTTATAGATGAAATAAGCTCTAATGCTTTGTGAGATATTTAAAACATCATGATAGAAGGGGTGTGTCTTGCCAATAAGTTTCGCAACCCATTCTTTGCCATTTAAAGCCAGCAAGCGGGTGCGGTAGTGCCAGATAAAGTGGTAGCGATTTTCGAACAAATTAGCGTTGCGTGTGTCGTCTGCCTGTTGAGGACTCATATCCGAATAGTTCTCGGCTAATAGGGTCTCTTCAAAATCTCCGAGACGATTAAATGCGTCAGGATAAAAGAGGTAAGTTTTAAATAGAATATTATCAATCAGATCTCTTACACAGTTTATATGACAGGCTTCATGTGGCAAGCTGTAGTGTCTTTTCAAATCTGCGTTAATTTTATAGTCAATGGTTTCATCGCTTATAACTTCGTAGAGTTGATCAAGCAGGTTGGCCATGAAAATGCTACCCAAATATATAATGGTATCAGGTCTCTTAACACTCAGGTAGTACCAAAGCAAAAACCGGATGTCACTGTAATTTAAAGCAATACTTTCGTCATAGCCTTCGCTTGAGAATGGGATGGCGTGCCCATACAATTCTTTATGCAGGCGTCTGAATGTATAATAAATCTGAGTTTCCGAAACAACATCTTCAATTAAAGAAGCGAAAATACATGCAAACTCAGTGGCATCTTCCTCTTGCATGCCATGATCTTCGGTAAAGTAAAGGTCGTTTATCAATACCTCTTTAAATTGATTAGCCAGCTTAATATAGCAAGCGTCGCTGAAGACTTCCTCCTTGTAGGGTTTAAATTGTAACCAATCGTGGATTGTAATCTCTTTATTTTCCATTGCTTTAGGTGTTTGTGAAATTACTTATAGACATAAGTCTTGATTGAAGATAAATAAATTTAAGGACAATATATTCATATTGATAATTAAATTATGAGAGCTATATTGAATGAGTTGCAAAATAGATATAGAAAAAGCGAGCCCAAATTTGATTTGAACTCGCTTAACTATCTTAAGTTTATGAAGCTAATTAGGCACCTTCACCTTTTAGTTTCAAAATAAGCTTTGCTTTGTCTGATTTGGCGATTGTTTTATAAAATTTTCTCAAGGCTTCGTATTTCTCAGCCGGAAATTGCCATGTGTACATTTCCTGATTTCTGATATAGGTTACTATATTATCCTTTACCTCAATTTGAGTGCTGTACTTGCCAAATTCTGTTTCGAGATTAACCGCTTTTGGTAGGTTCTCGATAAGCATGTTCTCGGGTAAAGTATATTGGATCGTATCCGTATCACAATACGCATAATCCTCTTCTATAGGAAACTTACGTTCTTTTATTTTTTTAGGAATATAAGTGCTTCTATTTATAATATTGAGAGGCATAAACATACGGTTTCCTGCTTTAGAAAGGTATTTTTTTATGCTCAGGTCGAGTTCGAGTTTGGACTCCGGTAGACGTTTTTTATTTTGCTCCAGTTTTAGTTTTTCGATAGAGAAATCGGAAAGTCTAATGCTTTTATATAAAGCTTTCTTCTGATCTTCAGGTCCATCGTCATAAATGCCTTTCAGATTTTCGTACTGAAGACCTTTGTAGTCTCGTATGACACTCGCTTTGGCATGACCGTTTATATCAATAATGACATTAGCATTTGTGATCTGCGTATTTTGATCTGCATGATAGACTGGCGTATGAATCAATTTACCGCCTTCTTCGGTGTGCACAAGTGCATCTCTATCGTTGGTAAAACTGCCAAGAAAACCACAAGGACTGGTTTGTGAAGTGCATTCCAACCAAATGGTATCCTTTGGCATAGGAACCATCAGGATAATATGATTAAATTGACTTTTTACAAAATCCTTATCGAAATAGTGCTCTCCCGATCCCGCACGTATGCTTGTGTAATTTGAAGGAATATCCACAGCTTTGAGTAGGGCTTTCATATAATTACTTAGAGCTTTACAGTCACCATAGCCGAGCTTATCAACCGTTTCAGCAGGAAAAGGTTGCCAACCACCTATGCCCAACTGAATGCCTACATATCGGGTTTTGGATTGCATATACTCATATAATATTTCTATTTTTTCATAATCAGATTTGCAATTTGCAGTTAGTTCTTTAACTTTTTCTATGGTTTCTATGGGTAAATTATCTCTATCCTTAATGAGTTGATTATCCCATTTGCCAAAATCGGCCCATGTTTCTTGACTCCCTTTAAAGCCTTCCATTTCAAACTCAACAGGAGCAGGAACAACCCGGGGTACGATATCATTAAAATCAGGTGAGAAGGGTTCCGATTTAAATGCTTTTATATTGTCTACCCGCCAAATATAAGTGTCGATGCCATTGGATGATGTTTTATGGTGTTCGCCATTAAAATGATATGTTTTGGTTCTCATTTTTAAATCCTGAGGAATGTTGATTGTAAATTCAGCCTGCTCAACAGATCTGTTATAGGCATTTATCGCTCGCCATTCAGGGTAATTTAAGATCCCATTAAATTCTCTTTCGTATTCATATTCTATGGTGAAAGGGTAGTCGTTTTGCAGAGCTTCGTAATACTTCACTCTGTTGTCATCAAACAAAGTTCCGCCTGAAGTCGCAGAGTAATCTTTGATGTCTGAACTCTTCGCTTTTTTTATGAGTTTACCTTCCGCATCGTAAATATGAATTTTAAAGCTTTTGAGAGCCATTAATTTATCATATCCAACCGATTTTTTTGAAGCATATTCACCATTCTTGTTAAGAATGGTAATGACCTGATGGTTTTTAATGGTAGCCTTTTTTATGGATTCGACAGTAAATAGTGTTTCATTAAGGCGAACCACCGTATGGGCATTCTTCTTTAATTCGTCACTAATACTTGAGACCGGGTATTTTATTTCATTCTTTTTCGCCCAGGCGCTAAGATTAAAGATAATAAGGCATGTCAATAATAGACTTAAGTATTTATTCATATCTGGAATTTCTAATATATTGGGAAACATTAATAAAAAGAAACTGGAATGAATCATCCCAGTTAAATGCTTATGAATTTCTTTTTATGACAATCATTTCGGCTTGCTTAGCAACAAGCAGTTTGTAAAATTCCTTAAGGTTTGGGTACTCATTAAAGGCAAACATCGTTTTTGATATTTTTAAGCGACTCATTAGAATGATTTTTCCATTCACTACTTGAATGGAATAGGTATATGAACCTGCTTTATTAGGAAGAGCCATTCGCATGTTTTCTGGTTTCGATTCCAGACTACATCCTTCAGGTAAGCTTAACTCCATACTATAGATCTCATCATAGGCATGACCATAGTCTACAGGGTATTTACGTTCTTCAAGTGTAAAAGGGTTCTTTTTGGTTTGTTCGTAAAGCATGGGATTCAAATAAATTAAATCACCAGCATCTTCAACCTTATCCGTAATTTCAACTGTAGCTTTGGTTTGTAAAGTTTTTTCAATGTCATCCTGATTGGTAATCTCAAACTCTTCAAGACTTAAACCTTGATTATTTTCTTCTAAAGATGTTTTCAATTCATCAATTGTTTTGTCTTCGAAATGTTTTCTGGCGCTTAAGCCTGCATAACCTTGGTGAGCATCAGTGATTTCACCAATTAGTTCTCCATCGTCATTAAGTGTGAGTTTGCTTGAGATAATGTGTCTGTAAGGCATAGAAGAGTCCAGGTTAATCCAGGTGCTTCCTGTTTTAGAAATAAGCCGTCCTTGTCCATTCATACATCTATAGGGAAGAATCTTGCAAGGACATAATGGTTCAGTTGCGTCTAAGAGGTAATCATTTTCACCTATTTTGACTTTAGCCACCACATAATTAAATTTTGACATATTAGGTTGTGAAGGGAAGACCATACCATTATTTCTTGTACTTAGAATAACGGGATCGGAATTTAAACCCAGTTTCTTCAATAGCAATACAAGCATCAAATTTATATCGGCTACATTACCTTTCTTTTCTTTAAAAGCATTGCGTAATGTTTTATTTACATATTTGCCATAGTAGTCGTTCCATTTCATATGTTTTTTGATGAAATCGAATGCCAGACTCATCTTCTCATCATCAGTTTTAGCTTCTGCATTTATCTTTGTTACTATTTCTTTAAGAAATCCTCCTCCTTTAAGCTGTTGGCCAAAGGATTCTGATTCCAAAAGTTTATCATTAATCTTTTCCCAGGAGTTTGTGTAGTTTTTGAAGACTCCATTTATATTGGTACTTCCCAATTCAAATTCTATGGCAGATAGAAAGTTTCGGGATGTCGTCATATACGGTTCTTTCTTAAAAGCAGGAGCTTCTGATACGGCCCATCTGAATTTTTCTATTGAATATATTGTCGTTCCAAAAAGTGTACCTGAAGTATGTTCGGATTCTCTAACAGCAAGGCTTAGGTAGCCTTTTGTTAATTTTTTATATTGATAGTATTCGGGAATGTTAACACGGTACTCACTCCACTTAACAGGGATACTTTTTTGGAAATACCAGGTTTTTAGATTGAAGAAATATTTTGATCTGATACTGTATGAATATTCAATAACAGAACCTACTTTTACGTTCGGTAAGGTTAGTTTATAGGTCTGATAATTTTTAGAATTGGATTCTATAAATTTACCATCCGATTTAAGTTTCGATTTAACAATCTTCCCATTTTCAAGATTATAGGTCATACCTTTGAGGGAGTTAATTTTGTCATTTCTTTTTGAAACCTCAATTTCAAAATTAGCCCAATCAAGCCCTTCTTTTTTTAGAATCTTTATTCTAATGACTCTTTTAAAAGTTCTTTCAAAACGCCCCTCTTGATCCGAAAAGGGCATGTCAGTGATTCCGTAATCACATAGAATAACAGCAGAGGCTGTTGTGTCAGGCAAGTAGGTTTTCATTTCAACTTCTTCCATGCTTACTTTCCCAAATTTAATGGGGTCTTTTTTAGCATGTGCCTGTGTTATAAATAGGTTGAGGATTAAAAGGGTGAAGAAAAATTTAAATATAGAATGTTTCATAGAGGGGAAGGGGGTTATTAAAGGTTATATTTAGATTGTTTATGATATTTTTTTATTCAATAGACGAAAATAACAAACGAACATAAAAGAATGAATATTAATAACTAATTGTTCAATAGGATATTCAAGGTAGCGGGGGCTTAGTGAATGTGATTTTAGATTTGTTGAAAACAAATTAGACTTAAATAATCGCTTTTTTAGTATGATTGTTTATCTTTGAAATCCTTGAAAAAGTAAGAATAAGAACTAATCGTTTCGTTTATACCTCAGTATGGAGAATTTTATCGTTTCAGCACGAAAATATCGCCCCTCAAGCTTTCAAACAGTCGTTGGTCAGCAATCTATTACCGTCACTCTTAAGAATGCCATTAAAAATGCTCATCTGGCTCATGCCTATTTGTTTTGTGGTCCTCGTGGAGTGGGTAAAACGTCTTGTGCGCGAATTTTTGCTAAAACTATCAATTGTTCCAATATAGGATCCGATTTCGAGGCATGTAATTCTTGTGAGTCTTGTTTGGCTTTTAACGAGAACCGTTCTTATAATATACATGAACTGGATGCGGCTTCTAATAATTCGGTTGATGATATCAGAACGCTGATCGATCAGGTTCGTATTCCGCCTCAAATTGGAAAATATAGCGTTTATATTATCGATGAGGTTCATATGTTATCTCAGCAGGCTTTTAATGCCTTCCTTAAAACATTGGAAGAGCCGCCAGCGCATGCCATTTTTGTGTTAGCCACAACGGAGAAGCATAAAATTATACCTACAATTTTATCCCGTTGTCAGATTTTCGATTTCAGTCGTATTAAAGTAGGGGATGCGGTATCTCATTTGAAACGTATTGCTACTGCTGAGAATATAAATATTGACGAGGAAGCTTTAAATGTGATTGCACAAAAGGCAGATGGCGCCATGCGTGATGCTTTATCTATTTTCGATCAGATTGTGAGTTTTTCGGGTAAGGAGATTACTTTCGAGAATGTGATTCAGAATTTGAATGTTTTGGATTACGATTACTATTTTAAAATGGTGGATGCTTTTCTTCAGGGAAAAGTAACGGATGCTTTAATTCTATTTAATGAGATTGTAGAGAAAGGTTTCGACGGGCATCATTTTGTTGCGGGTTTGAGTTCTCATATAAGAGATATATTGGTTGGAAAAGATGTTGCTACTTTACAATTACTCGAAGTCAGTAATAGTGTTAAGGAAAAATATACCGAGCAATCTAAAAAGTGTGAAATTGATTTCTTATACGATGCCTTAGGCATACTTAACGAATGCGACATACATTATAAGAGCAGTCAAAATCAGCGCTTACTTATCGAGCTTACCCTAATTCAATTGTCCCAGATAATTGAATCAAAAAAAAAAGGAGCTAGTCTAAGGAAAAATTTCCGACGATTATTAAAAATACGAGTTGAGGGTAGAACCTCAGCTCCCAAAGCTGCAGGAGCTAAAGATAAAGCTCCTGTCCATCCTAAGCAGCAAGTCCAGAAATTAGCCTCAAATCCTTCAGGGCAGTCCCAACAGAGAGTTTCTGCACCATCAAGTCCTGGTCCATCATCCATATCTATAAAGGCGGCTATGAGTCGTGGTATTGCCAATAGACCTGTTTCTACTCCCAAAGCCGAAACTAAGTCTAAGGAAGCTGAAGCCAAGTATACCAGTGTACAGAATCAGGCTTATACTGCTGCGTCTATTGTTGAGAAGCTTAAGGAATACACCATCGTTAGGAAAAAAAGTGATAGAATTCGTTTAGCCATAGCCAATTGTCATGCCGAAAAACGCGAAGACGGTCAGCTTGTTGTTAAGGTGAGTAATCAAATTCAAGCAGACGATATAACCATTGTCAAAAATGAAATGGTTAATTATCTAAAAAGAGAACTGCAAAATTCAACCATTGATTTTACCATTGAAATAACACAAACTGAAACGAAAAAAAGGTTGTATACCGACACCGATAGATTTAAATATTTGTGTGAGAAAAATCCACTTTTAGAGCAGTTAAAGCAGAAATTCTCCCTCGACTTCGAATAAATGAGTCCATTTTGGCCTTATTTAGACAAAATAACGGATACTGTTTATTGTGTTTTTGTGTTTATTGTGTTGATTTAGTGCTTGTTCTGATTAAAGAAAAAAATCGTTAAAAAAAAAGCACTTTTATATTCTGAAATAAAAAAAATCTATATGTTTACCCTCGAATTAAACGCTGTTTAATTCGAAAGAAAAACAGACAATCAAGTTATATTTTTTAATTAAAAATTACACAAAACACCAACTGACATGGCAACAACATCAAAAATCATCTACACTAAGATTGATGAAGCACCAGCCCTAGCAACGTATTCATTATTGCCTATTATTAAGGCATTCGTTGAGGCGTCAGGTATCGAAGTTGAGACCAAGGATATTTCTCTTGCAGGGAGAATTATCGCTAACTTTCCAGAGAATTTGACTGAAGATCAGAAAATCTCTGATTACCTAACTGAACTAGGAGAGCTAGCTAAAACTCCTGAGGCAAACATTATTAAGTTGCCAAATATCAGTGCATCTATTCCACAGCTTAAGGCTGCTATCGAAGAATTGCAAGCTAAAGGTTACAAATTACCTAACTACCCAGAGGAAGCTACAACTGAAGAGGACAAAGCTTTACAAGCTCGTTTTGCTAAGGTTCTAGGTTCTGCAGTAAACCCGGTTTTACGTGAAGGTAACTCTGATCGTCGTTCGGCTGCTTCAGTTAAGAAGTATGCTCAGAACAACCCTCACCGTATGGGTAAGTGGTCAGCTGATTCTAAAGCACACGTTGCTCACATGACTGAGAAAGATTTCTACGGAAGCGAAAAGTCAGTTACTATGACTAAAGCAACTGATGTAAGAATCGAGTATGTTGACAACAATGGTGCAGTAACAGTATTGAAAGAAAAGCAAGCTTTATTAGAAGGTGAAGTTGCTGATACTTCAGTAATGAATGTAAAAGCTTTACGTGCTTTTTACGCAAAAGAAATTGCAGCTGCTAAAGAAGAAGGTTTACTATGGTCGCTTCACCTGAAAGCTACTATGATGAAAATCTCTGACCCTGTAATGTTTAAGCATGCAGTAGAGGTATTCTACGAAGAAGCTATCGCTAAGCACGCTGATACAATTAAGGAGTTGGGTGTAAACTTCAACAATGGTTTAGGTGACCTATATAATAAAATTCAAAATCTTCCTGAAGCTAAGAGAACTGAAATCGAAGCTGATATCATGGAAGTATATAAGTCTCGTCCAGATATGGCTATGGTTGATTCTGACAAAGGAATCACTAACCTACATGTACCAAACAACGTGATTATTGATGCTTCAATGCCAGTAGTTGTTCGTGATGGTGGTAAAATGTGGAATCCAGCAGGCGAGTTACAAGATACTAAAGCATTGATTCCAGATCGTTCTTATGCTAGAATGTTCCAGGTTTGTTTCGATGACTGTAAGAAAAATGGTGCTTACGACGTAGCAACTATGGGTTCTGTATCAAACGTTGGTTTGATGGCTCAGAAAGCTGAAGAGTATGGTTCTCATGATAAAACTTTCATGGCTCAGGGCGAAGGTGTTATTCGTGTTGTAGAATTTGACGGAACTGTTGTAATGGAGCAGGCTGTTGAAGAAGGTGATATCTTCAGAATGTGTCAAGTTAAAGATGCACCTATTCAGGATTGGGTTAAATTAGCTGTAAACAGAGCTAAAGCAACTCAAACTCCAGCTATTTTCTGGTTAGACGAGAACAGAGCTCACGATGCTCAGATTATCGCTAAGGTAAATAAATACCTACCAAATCACGATACAACAGGATTGGATATTCGTATTCTTGCTCCAGTTGATGCTATTGAGTTCTCACTAGAGCGTATCAGAAAAGGTGAAGATACAATTTCAGTAACTGGTAACGTATTACGTGACTACTTAACTGACCTTTTCCCAATTCTTGAGCTTGGTACTTCTTCTAAGATGTTATCTATCGTTCCATTGATGAATGGTGGTGGATTATTCGAAACTGGTGCAGGTGGATCAGCTCCTAAGCACGTTCAGCAGTTCGAGAAAGAGAATCACTTACGTTGGGATTCATTAGGTGAGTTCTTAGCTTTAGGTGTTTCTTTCGAGCACTTGGCAGAATATGCTAACAATAAGGAAGCTAAATTATTCGCTGAGACTCTTGATTTAGGTGTAACTAAATTCTTAGCTGAGAGAAAATCACCTTCTCGTAAAGTTAATGAGTTGGATAACCGTGGATCTCACTACTATTTAGCAATGTACTGGGCTGAGGCTCTTGCAGCACAAACTGAGAATGCTGAAATGGCAGCTCGTTTCGCTAAGGTGGCTAAAGATCTTCAGGAGAATGAAGCTAAGATTAACGAAGAGTTAATCGCAGTTCAAGGTCAGCCTATGAACATTGGTGGATACTTCCAGCCATGTGATAAGCTTGCTGAAGAGGCAATGCGTCCTTCTGCAACATTAAATGCAATTATCGACGCTATCTAATCCGATAACATCGATTAAATATTAAGGATAGCCTTCCAGAAATGGGAGGCTATTTTTTTATGCCTTATTACGCAGATAACAAGGCTATGGTAGAATGGCGATAATTTTTAAAAAAGCCTATGTCTATCTAAATGGATATATTTCAAAAGAGGATTTTGGGTATGAAGATGGGAGTTAAATAGTTTATACCAAATTTAGATTACTATTTATCAAAGTGTAATTAGATACTGTTTATTAACTTTGATCTTATTTTAACTATAATAGATTTTTAATGAAAAAAACATTACCGATTATTTTAGTTCTTTTTTGTTTACAGATTAGAGCAAATACTTTAATTACGATTGATAGTAGAATCGAATCAAAATTCCCAAAAGATACTGTTAGAGAAAATATTCATTTGGAGTTAGAAAAAAATGAGTTGAATGTAATTTATCCATCATTAAAGAAAATTAAAACAGTTTATACGGGAACACAGCTCTCTATTCAAGAATTATTAATCGGTAAAATTGCAGGCTTAAATATCGTTGCTAAAAGTGGTGATCCAGGGGCAGCTTATAAAATGGAATCGCGTGGGTCATCATTATTGTATGGAAACGATCACCCCTTGGTTTTTCTTGATGGGATACCTGTATGTTTGCAAGCTGATGAATATGGTAATTTTTTAAATACAATAAATCCATCGGATATAGAATCGATAGAATATTTAAAAAATGGAAGCGACATTGCATTGTTCGGCTTCGAAGCAGGCAATGGTGTGTTGCTAATTACAACTAAAAGAGGGAACAGTAATAAATCACTTGCGATTAGCTTTGATAATTCTGCTTCCATTTCGTATAGAAGCAATAAGGTGGATGTTTTGAATGCCAATGAGTATAAAGAACTCATGTTTGAATATCTGGAACAAAATCCTAACGCTTCCTGGAGTAAGGGTAGTGCAGATACCGATTGGCAGGATGAAGTTTTACAAACGGCACTTGGGAATCATCAGTATTTGAATGTATCTGGCTTAATAGGAAAAACAGCCTACAGATTATCGGGTGGACACAACAAGCAGGAAGGCGTTCTTAAGAATTCGGATTACAGCAGATGGACAGCTGGTGTACATTTAAACCGAAAACTGCTTAAAGATCAGCTTAAGTTGAGCTTAGCTTATAATACCTCTAAAATTGATCATGAATTTGGGAATACTGATGCTTATGTTGCTGCAATTAGGTTCGATCCAACACAAGCAGCATCCAGAACTGAGCCAATTGATAATGGAATTTTTCTTATGCAAAATCCTACGGAAATATTGAATTTATCAAATAATGGTATTGATCAGAGAAATTGGAATTTCAATTTTAATGCAGAGTATCAATTGCCATTTTTGAAGGGAGGAAAAGTTGTGTTTATGCTTGGTAAAAACAAATCTCATGACAAAATGAACAAGCTAAGTGTCAGCAGGTCCTATTCTTATGCTGATAAATTTCACAACTCGTTACACGCTGGATCATACAATATCAATAGTAATATTATGAAGGCTGAGTTTCATTACCAGAAAGACCTAAGGGGAATTATTTCTGGTCTTAATATGAAAGTTGGTTATATAAAACAGAATGATAGAATAAAAACGACTTTAGCAAATGCTAGTCAGTTTACAGACTATTCCATAGTTAAGACGGATGAATTTAATAGTCATATATTTAATCATGATTCCAATACTATATCGGAAGGTAACTATCAGTCAATAAATTTTGCTGGTTGGCAAGTAAGCCAGAAAATGAAATCCTTGTTTTCACATGTATCTATCGATTTATTGGAACGATTTCGTTTAAGTGGAAATTACAGAATGGATACCGGCGAAGATTGGGATGAGAAATGCAACTCCTCTTCCATAGGTTTGTCTTATCAGTTGTTTAAGCAAACACCAGCGAATTCATATTTTAATGGTGCAATTGTTAGAATGGGATATGCTGTAATGGGTAAAACAAAGGACGAAAATGTTAGGGTACAAATTAAGCGCGATCATATAAGCAATGTTGGTGTTGACATGGGGTTCTTTAAGCATCGTTTGAATGCAACAATTGAAGGATATATCGTAAAACACAAAAATCTACCTTACGCAATGCCTGCTCCATCCGGATCTGCTTACAGTAATTATATAATGCATTATAATGGCGAAATACATAATAAGGGAATTGAAATAAGCTTGAATGCTATTCCTGTATTGACCGATAAGTTAAAATGGTCCTTAAATTTTATAGCCAGCTTTAACGAAAACAAAATTGATCGTTTGGCTGCAGGTTTTTTTGCAGGTCAAATTTATGGTGGAGTTGGGGGCACTATACAGTTAAATCGTGAAGGAAATTCATATAACACATTTGTTGCACGTAAACAGGTTTATGCTAGCAATGGGAAGCCTGTTGAAGGTATGTATGGGGATCTTACTTATGATGATCGGGATTTCGATAAAAATTCACAGCCCCAAATGCGTCTCGGATTTTCTTCTAATTTACATTATAAGAATTGGGATTGTAGCTTTAGTCTGCGTGCCAGTTTGGGGCATTATGTATATAATAACAACGATTCATTTTTAGGAAATAAACAAGCATTACCTTATAATCTTTCAAGAGATGTACTGTATACAAATTTTGAAAGACGTCAGCTTTACTCCAATTATTACGTACAGAATGCATCTTTTTTACGTTTACAGAATTTAACTTTAGGGTATTCTTTTAATCGTATTTTTAATAAAGCCTTAAATGCTCGTATCTATGCTTCGTGTGAAAACCTGTTTACTATAACGGGCTACGAAGGCTTAAACCCCGAAGTACCCAATGGAATTGATTACAATACTTATCCCAAACCAAGAACAATTGCAATGGGGGTTAAAATTGATTTTTAATAATTATTGGCAGCTGTTTAAGCTGCCATTTTTTTTATTAAATAATTAAGGAAAAATTGCAAGATAACTTTGTTCTTATTCCAATTCACCTGCGAGTAATCTTTATTTCTTTTTGATTCCTTTTTCTTGATATTACAATTATAAAATTGGGAGAGCCACTTCATTCTATTTCTTAATACTGCTACTAATCGCGAAAGAGCGAAAGGGAAATTAATATCATTTCGGCAAATCGATTGTATAGATATAATAAAATACTTTTAAGTCTTATTTATGTCCTGAATATTTGCAACTCCTTACAAATCCCTTATTTTTGCATCTTAAATTATTCTAAATAAAAATAAGATGCAGCTCCATAATAAATTGAGTAAGGAAGAAGCCTTAAAAAAGCTTCAGACTGAAAGCTTTAAGCGTACAACGCTTTCTTTTTACCGTTACGTTATAATCGAAAATCCTCAAAGCTTTAGAGATAATTTATTTCTTGAATGGGATAAATTAGATTGTTTGGGACGAATATATATTGCGCGTGAAGGCATAAATGCACAAATGAGCGTTCCAGAGCATAATCTGGAAGCTTTTATTGCGGCTTTGAATGCTAGAGAAGAGTTAAAAGATATGCCTATTAAATGGGCTGTAGAGGATGATGGAAAATCTTTTTTTAAGTTGATCATTAAATTACGTCCTAAAATTGTAGCTGATGGTCTTGATGATGGCAGTTTTGATGTGACCAATGTAGGTAAACATCTTACACCGATGGAGTTCCATAATTCTCTGGATGATCCTAATGCTCTTGTGATTGATATGAGAAATCATTACGAAAGTGAAGTGGGGCATTTTGAGAATGCCATTTGTCCTGATGTGGATACCTTCCGTGAAGAAATACAACTGGTTGTTGATGATTTCGCAGATAAAAAAGACAATAAGGTTCTGCTATACTGTACAGGAGGTGTTCGTTGTGAAAAAGCAAGTGCTTATTTAAAACATCATGGTTTTAATGATGTCAATCAACTGCATGGAGGTATTATAGAATATGCTCGTCAGATAAATCAAACCGGGCTTAAATCGAAGTTTATTGGAAAGAATTTTGTGTTTGATGAACGCCTTGGAGAGAGTATTGATGGACAAGTTATAAGTAAATGTCACCAATGTGGTGCGCCTTGCGACACGCATACCAATTGTGCAAACAATGATTGCCATTTACTCTTTATTCAATGTGAGGCTTGTAAGGCGCAATATAATGGCTGCTGTACTGATGAGTGTAAAGAAATAATAAACTTGCCGGAAGAGGCTAGAATCAAGCTTAGATCAAAGTTCCATGCTAAGTATTCTAAGAGTCAAATTTATCGTCAACGGATACGTCCTAAATTGAATCATTCTAGGTAAAACCAGTTCTTTGTTTTTGTTGAAATAAATGAATTGTGCTTTAGTCTATACAATCAGCTTAGTTTACGATTCTAATTTAGGAAAATGAACTGATGCTTGAACTGGTATAATTATGGCTTTTAAAGAAATTAAATTGGCTGAAGTCAAGAGGGCTTTTGGGAAATAGCCCACCATAAAATTCTTTTATAAGTAATAAGAATCCTATTTGATATCATGGTATTTCGATTATCTTTATGGGACATAATAACCCAATAAAGATTAAATAGATGATTGAACAAATAGAAATAATTGAAAGAAAACCTTCCTTACCATTATGGGCCAGAATAGTCCTTGTGATGATTTTATTTTTAATCATGACTGGTATATTCCAGATGATAGGTGTATTACTTGCTGGAATTAGTCTAACCGATCAGTCGGCATTTGATAATATGGGAATAAGAGAACAGCTGATTCTCCAATTTTCTGGATTTGTAGGCACAGCTCTAATTGTTTTTCTTTTCAGAAAATATATTGATAGAAAGTCGATAAAATCGATAGGTTTTTCATTTAATAACAGATTTAAGGATATAGGCTTAGGTTTTATTTATGCCGTTATTATATTGGGTTTGGGTTCATTAATACTTTGGGTAACAGGCTCTGTAGAGTTTAAGTATTTAGAATTGAATATTCTAAGTATTTTCATGAGCTTTCTGCTTTTTATATTGGTATCCTTAAACGAAGAAATATTTGTAAGAGGCTATTTGTTGAATAACTTAATGACGGGGATGAATAAATTTTGGGCACTTCTATTAAGTGCTGCAATATTCACTTCCTTGCATCTTTTAAATCCAAATTTATCAGTTTTAGGTGTGACCAATTTATTACTTGCAGGTATATTATTAGGAGCTTCTTATATCTATACAAAGAACTTATGGTTCCCTATTAGTCTGCATTTGTTTTGGAATTTTTTGCAAGGCCCAATTTTCGGGTATTCTGTTAGCGGGCAGAACATTAAATCGCTATTTACAGTCGAATTAGTGGGGAATGAAACATTAAATGGGGGAGAGTTTGGTTTTGAAGGTTCACTTTTGTGCACCATTATGCTAATTGTTTCAATAGCCTCCATTATTGTTTATTACAGAAAAAAAGAATTGAAAACACAAGTGATTTCACTGTAAAATACAATTATTGCAATTTAAATATATCCTGACTCAAATTGAGTCAGGATTTTTTTTTGATGGTAGATAGGTTAACAAAAAGATATTCATAGTGGTGCCGATTGTTGTTTCATAACAAGCATTCTAAGAGTCAAATATATCGCCAGCGTATACGTCCTAAATTGAATCATTCTAGGTAAAACCAGTTCTTTTTTTTTGTATCTTAAAAACAAAAAACAAGAATTATGGAGAAAGCTAATCAAGATAACAATCTCAGTTTTCAACCTTTGAATGCCTCTAATTTTGGTGATTTTGAATTTCTTTTTACAGAGAAAGGAGCTTGCGAAGGTTGTTGGTGCATGCAGTGTCGACTGCAAGCCGATGAATTTGAAGCGGGTAGAGGAGAAGGCAACCGTTTAGCAATGAAAGCCCTTGTTGAATCAGGACAGATTCCAGGTATTATTGTTTACAATGATAATGAGCCAGTAGGTTGGTGTTCTTTGGGTAATCGGGAGGATTTTATCAGGTTACCAAAATCGCATGAAACGCAAATTATTGATGAACAAACATGGATCATTTCCTGTTTATTTATTCGAAGAGATTGGAGAAGAAGAGGGGTTAAGAGAGCTTTATTGAGCCACCTCATAACATATTGTAAGGCTCAGGGGGCTAAAGTGCTTGAATCGCATCAGTGTAACTCAAAATTTAGCAAATACCCTGATAATTTTGCCTGGGCAGGTATCCAGAAAGCCTACGAAGCAATCGGCTTTATGAAAGTTGACACCCAATTAGATAAAAGACCCATAATGAGATATCTTTTAGATTAAATTCAGATGATATAGTTTTATCTAATTATGCGAGCTACTTTGATTTTAAGGATATAAATTTTATCTTTAATAGGAACAGTTGTCTCACCCTATAAAACTGATATATTATGACTGAAGGAAAAGAAAGTGTTTGCGTATATAAGGGATCTTTAATTGAGGTTAATTATTATAAGGAAAGATTGGAGGAATTGGATATACTTTCCTTTGTTAAGGATGATTTTCAGACAGGGATTCATGCTGGTTTCATAGATGTATCGCCCGATGTGGCTGAACTGATCGTAGATGCCGATGATGCCGAAAAAGCAATTGCATGTATCCAGAGTTTGAAAGAATAAAGAACTCTTACATTCATTAAACGACATAAAAAAAGTCGGGAAACGATCTGTTTCCCGACTTTCATTTTTTTAGATTCTGTGTCTTAAAAAGCAGTCACAATACCCATGAAGTCTTCTGCAACAAGCGAAGCACCTCCAATAAGACCACCATCTACATCTTCGTTGCTAAATAGCTCTTTTGCATTAGATGGTTTACAGCTTCCACCGTAAAGAATTGAACAATCCTGAGCAACTGCTTCACCATATTTCTCAACTAGAGTTTTACGGATGAATGCGTGCATTTCTTGTGCTTGATCAGCAGATGCAGTTACACCTGTCCCAATAGCCCAAACTGGTTCGTAAGCCAAAATAACTTTTCCGAAATCTTCAGCAGAAAGGTGGAATAAGCCTTCTGCAATTTGAGATTTAACCACATCAAAATGCTTTCCGCTTTCTCTCTCTTCCAAAACTTCACCAATACAAAAGATAGGTGTCAATTTATTTTCAAGACAAAGGTCGGTTTTCTTAACCAAAATTTCATTAGTCTCACCATAATAGCTTCTACGCTCTGAGTGACCTAGAATCACACACTGAGTTCCAGTAGAATCAATCATCGAAGCTGAAATCTCACCTGTGTAAGCACCGCTTTTCTCATCGGCACAGTTCTGAGCCGAAATACGAATTTTATTGCTGGTAATAGCTTTGTTAAGCTCTGTAAGGTGAACGAAAGGAGCACCAATAATAACCTGAACATCTTTGATATCGGTAGATTCCACCAAACCATTAATTTCTTTTGCTAACTCGATACCTTCTTGAAGGTTGTTGTTCATTTTCCAGTTTCCTGCAACAATTTTTTTTCTCATAACTGTCATCTGTTTTTTACAGCTCTAAATCGAAATTTAAGCATAAGGAAGCCTACGATTAAAAGCAGTAAAGTTGTTGTAATACTTAAAATAACTAATTTGTTAGTTAGTGTTTGATGTTGTGTTATTGAATAGGCTGCTAAATTAGCCTTTATTTCTGTTGTTTTGGGTATATCTCGCCAATGCCATTTGTTTAAAATCGTTCCATTTTGCAGAAGTATGAGTCCTGGATTGGAACGAATCATGGTTTTGAGTTGAATTTCATCAGTGGCAAAGAATTCATATATAGCTCCCTGTTTCTCTCTAAAAGTTCTGATTTCATCATTAGTAGAGGCTGTCAAACAAATAAAGTTATAAGCTTGATTGTTTGCCCAGGAAGCTAGTTCGTTGATCTGTTTTTGGCTATCAAGATCTATTTCATTCAAATGACGATTCACCAATAAAAAGGTGTATGAAGCATCATTTAAAACCTGATCTGTAATATCACCTACCACTTCGTTTGAGATAGAAAAATCGTGGATAGGCGCTTTATAGCCCTCTTTAATTTTGATTTGCTGAACATCCACATATTTCCATGTGCTATCCTGCCAAGGGTAATTGCTCTCATCAAATTCTTTAATAAGGCCGTCTTTTTCGTATTTGAAAATAGACTTATACTCATCAGTTGGGGCGCCATCAGGTATCAGCATACCATCTTGAATATTAGCGCCAATGTGATAGGGTCTAAAATCGATGAATGGTAAATGACGGTATGAATAATAGGAACTTCCCAATGCAATTGCCAGCGAAAAAGCCAGCATTAAATTCTGAGTTCTTTTAGAACTCCTGTCTTTTTCTAATTTTCGGGTATAGAATAGGACGAGGGTAAATGCTAAGATGATGATATTTTTTCCGAATGTTTCCCAATTGGTCAAAATCAAGGCATCGCCAAAGCAACCACAATCCGTTACCGGATTGGTTAAAGCCAATATTAAAGTGAGTGGGGTAAAGAATAACATGAAAAGCAAGGCTAACCATGCAGCACTCTTTTTGTATACATTAAATAGAATAAGCATTCCCACACAGAATTCAAGCGCAGCAAGAACAATAGCCATGAAAAAGGCTAGTCCTGCCAATGAATCCATCCCAAAAGCCATAAAATAATCCTTAAATTTAAAGGTTGATCCCATGGGATCAATTGCTTTAACAAATCCTGAAAAGATAAAGAGGAATCCGACTAAAAAGCGGCTTATGGTTCTTAGAAACTTCATGCTAATAATGAATTGGGGTTGGCTAATGTTTTTGTTTTGTTCGATTATTCTCCAAATTCCAGCTTGATTAATCCAAACACAGAATAGTTAATCATATCGAAATAATTGGCATCGATACCTTCTGAAATAATTGTTTTTCCAAGATTATCTTCAATCTGTTTGGTACGATTAATTTTCATTAGGATTAGGTCGGTATACGAAGAAACTCTCATACTTCTCCAGGCCTCATCATAATCGTGGTTTTTCTTCTCCATCAACTCTTTTGCTTCCTGAAAGTATTTGCTGTATAATTCAAGCGCTTTATCCTCAGCTAATGCTTCTTCTGAAGTTCCCAACTCCAATTGAATGATGCCCATGATACAATAATTCACAATCCCAATAAATTCAGAACGAATATCGTCCTCAATTTTACTCATGCCTTTTTCCTCGATACTACGAATGCGCTGTGCTTTGATATAAATTTGATCAGTAAGAGATGTCGGACGTAAGATACGCCATGCGGTACCATAGTCTTTCATTTTCTTGGTGTAGATATCTGTACAAATCTTGATAATGCTATCGTATTGCTCGTTAGTTGTCATGTTTGGTTTTTGAATTTGTTCTGTAGTAGTCATCCTTATATGAGGCTTAAAGTATGATAAATCAGTCTATCGAATATGTATGAATAATAAAAAGTAGTCTAATCCCAACGCAAGTTGAGTGCTTTGACAATTTTCTTATATTTTTGTTCAGTTTTTAGAACGAAAATATTCATCACATGCAAAAATATAAAACAAATTCTTCAAATCAGAAGATCGAATCAATTATGTGTGGTAAGAAATCAATATCTTTTGATAAACCTTTGGTTATGGGGATTTTGAATTTAACACCAGATTCATTTTTTGATGGCGGACAATATATCGATACCGATTCAATTCTTGAACGTGCTAAACAAATTATAGACGAAGGTGCTGATATTATTGATTTGGGTGCCTATTCAACTCGTCCGGGAGCCAAAGATATTGATGTTGAAGAGGAGTGGAGAAGAATGCAACCTGCCTTAGCATGTATCCGAAAAGAATTACCTGATACAATGCTATCCATCGACACCTTTCGTTCGGAACTGGTTCGAAGAGTTGTTAGTGAGTTTGGGGCGTGCATTGTGAATGATATCTCGGGAGGAACGCTGGACGATAAAATGTTCGAAACGGTTGCGGACTTAAAAGTGCCTTATATCATGATGCACATTAAAGGGACACCTCAAACGATGCAGTCACATGCGGTTTATGAGAATGTGATGGAAGAACTTTTAGAATTCTTTAAGAAAAGAGTGACGCAGTTAAATGAATTAGGAGCAAAGGACATCATTATTGATCCCGGTTTTGGATTTGGTAAAACCCTGGAGCATAACTATGAAATTATGGCGCAGCTGCAGGATTTTAAATCATTAGATCTGCCCTTATTGATCGGTATTTCACGCAAATCGATGATTTATAAACTACTGGGTGGAGGAGCTAAAGATAGTTTAAATGGCACGACAGCATTAAATATGGTTGCTTTGATGGGAGGCGCACACATTCTTAGGGTTCATGATGTGAAAGAGGCTGTTGAATGCGTAAATCTCTATAATAAAATGCAGATTCAATAATTGAGCATTTCTTGTAAGGTAATATCGATTATAAATTTTTACTTTTGTTAAGAAGACATTTTTATTAGTACGCATTGATTACTCTCGAGCCAAAATTGGCCTAATACTTAATATATGACCCTAGCTTTTATAACACTAAGCTTTTTTGATGTTCTGGATATACTCTTGGTTGCATTTTTACTTTATCAAATCTATTTGCTGATAAGGGGGACTGTTGCCATCAATATCTTTGTTGGTCTATTCCTGTTCTATTTAATGTGGTTGTTTGTAAGGGCATTAAATATGGAATTATTAAGTAGTATTCTTGGTCAGTTTATCGGGGTTGGGGTTATTGCTTTGATAATTGTGTTTCAGCAAGAGGTCCGTAAGTTTTTACTTCATGTAGGTTCTCGATATAAGTTTAGCCAAAAATTTTCCTTTGAAAAGTGGCTTTCTGCAGATGAAAAGTCTGTTAAAGAAAAGGAACTTGAAGCTATTATTGAATCCTGCGAAAATATGTCTAAATCGAAAACGGGAGCCCTTATTGTTATTACAAAACGTACCGATTTATTTAGTTTTGCAGAAACAGGACAAATCCTAAAGGCACGTATCTCATCTAGTCTGTTAGAGTCTATCTTTTTCAAGAACTCGCCTTTGCATGATGGCGCCTTAATTTTGGATAATAATCGTATTCTTGCGGCTCGATGTATTTTGCCCGTTTCGGATAATCCCAATATCCCTGGTAGTCTTGGTTTACGACATAGAGCAGCCATTGGTATTAGCCAGGTGACCGATGCCCATGTGATTATTGTGTCAGAAGAAACAGGGAATATCTCCTATATTATGGGTGGTAAAATTAAGGTGAGAATAAGTACCGATGAACTGCGCCGCTTCTTGAATGCGGATTATTCGAGCTTTATTTCTTAACAAAAAAGTCAAGTAACATATCAACTTTTTTTTGGCAAGGCATTCTTAATCCACTTCTTATCATATGATTATTGACTAATGGACTTGAATTGATGATAGATATATTAATGAATTTAGCAATTTTTATGTCAATCTTCCTTATTTTTATATCATTGTCTTACTTAACTATTGTCAATGATCTTTAAGCTTCTGATATTATTCCAGTTTATCAGTATTCTTGTTGGAGAATCAGCTCCTAAACAAGATAAGATAAATGCCTGGGTAGAGATTGAAGGTGAGTTGAGTTCACTTTCAGTTCGAGCTAAGATTGAGAATACGAGCCAGGAAAATGTATTTCTAAATTACGAATTGGAAATGCATAGCCGTAGTCGTATTAAAACTAAAAAGACCCTACAGAAAGGTAAGGTATTAGCTCTAAGAGGAGCCATTATTGCACTTTCAGAATCCAGAATGAATGTCAGAAATACAGATGAACTTTGTGTGCAAATTAAAGTTCTAAAAGATAAAGAACTCGTTGCGATCGACTCTGTTATATTTCATGGTGCGAGATAAATTCTCAAATAATTATTACCAGGAAAGTTAAATTAACTCTCCTAGTAATAAACCATCCTTTTCAGGGGCAATTTCTTTTATAATCACATTATAGAATGTGTTTTTCTTTAGGTTTTCAGCTTCAAATTGAACGGGGATATAATGTTCGCCATATCCTTTAGCCGTATTCCCATTTATCGTTTCAACCAAAACACGTTGCGTTTGACCAATAAACTGGCTTCTGTATTTTAGTTTGCTTTCTTCTGCTATATCTCTCAATACCGCGCTGCGTTCTGTTTTAAGCTTTTCAGGAACCTGATTCTCCATTCTTTCAGCACGTGTTCCTTTACGAATAGAGTATTTAAAGGCGTGTACATGACCAAACTCCAGGTTTTGAATCATATCACAACTATCAGAGAAATCTTTTTCGCTTTCGTCTGGAAAACCAATAATAATATCCGTTGTGAAGTTAAAATCAGGTCGAATGGCTCTGACTTTTTCTACCGTATTCTTAAACGTTTTGATGTTATACATTCGACGCATTCTCAAAAGAACTTCATCGGAACCCGATTGCAAGCAAAGGTGGAGGTGAGGAGTCATTTTAGGATGAGATAATAGGCCCAGGAACTTATCACCAAAGCCATCTGGCTCCAGAGATGAGATGCGTAATCTGAAATCACCATCTAAGTTAAGAATGGCTTCAATCAAGTCATCGAATTTGTAGTTTTCAAATTCATAACGGCCGATATTGACGCCAGTGATCACAACTTCTTTTGCTCCCTGATCAACAACTGCCTTCACATTATCAAGAATAGCTTCGAATGAACGGCTTTTGGCACGCCCCCTTACCGATGGGATGATACAGAAAGTACAGAAGTTATCACAACCATCTTGTATTTTAATCATACTGCGCGTGTGAAAACCTTTTTCGGTAGCACCGTAAGCAAAAAGATCCTTATCTAATTGAGATGGGTGTTTTAATTCACCCTTGAAATGCGCTTCAACCAATGAAAATAAAGCTGATTTATTGTCATTTTCAAGAACATAGTTAATCTCATCTCTGTTCTCCAATTCCTCTTTAGCATTGTTGGCCATACAGCCGGTTACGACCAGTACCGAATCTTTGTTACGACGATTAGCCTGGCTGATGAAGTTACGAGATTTGTGATCGCTTTGATGCGTCACAGTACAAGAATTGATGACATAGATATCAGCTTCCGTATCAAAATCGACCAATTTGTAATCGTTATTTTGAAAGGTAGAGGCTAAAGCATCTGTTTCGTATTGATTCAGACGACAACCTAAAGTTTTAAAGGCAATTGTTTTCATTATCATTTATATTGTAAGCACAATAATTAAAGATGTGCACAGGTATTCATTCTATTAATCTACAAGATCTCCCTCCACAGAGAAATCAGTAGCAGATTTGATATTTACATCTACAATTTGTCCAATTAAAGCTGTATTGTCAGATAAAAAGCGCACATTGATCTTACCTTCAGTCATTCCGGCCAGGTAACCATCATGTTTTGCGGTTCCTTTTACCAATACTCTAAATGTTTGATCAATCATACTGTTGTTATAACTTCTCGAAGTGAGTTTCAAATCTTCAGTAAGCACTTGATGTCGTTCTTTTTTCACCTCAATTGGCACAGAGTCAAACCATCGGTGACTTAGAGCACCCGGACGTGGTGAATATTTGGCGATATAGGCCATATTAAAGTTGAACTCTTTCATGGCTTCACGAGTGGCATCGAATTGCTCATCCGTTTCACCCGTAAAACCAACAATAATGTCAGTAAATAAGGTCGCTTCAGGAATCAATCGACGAATGGTTGAAACCGACTCACGGTATTTTTCCAAACCGTGTTTACGATTCATGGCAATTAGAAGCTTGTCGTCACCAGATTGAAGAGGCAAGTGTATCTGTTTTGCTAAACATTTGTATTGTGCAATGACCTCAATCACTTCATCCGACATATCTCGTGGGTGAGGAGAGGTAAAATAAACCCAAAATTCAGTAGCAAGCTCATTTCCCACTTCACCAATCTGGCGAAGCAATTCAGGAAACATGATTTCTTCATTTGGCTTATCTAAACCATAAGAATTTACATTCTGCCCGAGTAGAGTGATTGATTTATATCCTCTTTGAGCCAAAGAACGAACTTCAGCAATAATTTCAGACGATGGACGCGACACCTCACGACCACGTGTGTAAGGTACGGCACAAAATGAACAAAATTTATCACAACCATTCTGAATGGGTACAAAAGCTTCGAAATCTGAAGTGTGATCTGGTTTTACATTCCAAAACTCAGAAATATTATCGTTGTGAGCGTCAAAGCCTTTTTGTACACCATTAGGTGTTGTAATGCCATATTGATGAATCATCTCTGGCAGATTCGGTAAATCTTTCATTTGAAAGATAATATCGAATAGCTTTAGGAATTTCTCATGATCTGAGGGTAATACACAGCCTGAAACGAAGGTGATTAAGTTGGATTTATTTTTTCTCTTATTCCATTTATGAATTTTAGAATAAACCTTATCAATAGCATTCTGACGAACTGAACAAGCTAGAATACCAATTAAATTAGCTTCAGTTTCTTCCTCAGTATAGGTATAACCCATTTGTTCAATCACTGTTCTCACACGTTCCCCGTCGGAAGCATTCATCTGGCAGCCCAGCGATATTAGATGATATTTCATAAATTGATTAGATGATGTGTTGATTCGTTAATTTGATGATACCCCAAGGTGTCATCATGTTGATTTACCAACCTTTATACAGCGAGTAAAGTCTTTATTAAACCTGACTCAATGTTTCACACCTTAATAATTAAAAATAAACCTCGGTATGAATAGGCCCCAGCTTGATACCTTGTTTCTCAAGAATATCGTAAGCTTCGTAAATCATATGACAATTGCCGCAAAGATAACAGATTGTATCAGGTGATACCGGATTTTTTAGAAGATATTCTGTTACCCGACCTTTAAAATCGCCAGTATCTTCACCTGAGGTGCATAAAATATAGCGATTGGGGTCGTACGATTCACTTTCATAAGCTTCTTCTTTATGGCGAATACCATGTAAAAGCGTGTAGTCCATCTCTGGATGCGTGTGAATAAAACTATGAATAGGTGAAATTCCGGTTCCCGTACTGATAAACATGAACTTCTTATTCTTTATTTCATCTTCTTTTAGCGAAAAATGACCAAATGCACCATCCACATCCAATTTATCTCCCGGTTTGCATTTTTTCAACTTTTTCGAAAGCAAACCATCTTCAACTTCCTTAATTAAGACTTCTAAATAATTGTCTTGTTCTGCACTGTATATAGAATATTCTCTGCGGTCGATACTGCCACTAAAGCCAAGCGTGATATATTGGCCTGTTTTAAAGGTGAAATCCTTCTTTTCCATACGAATCACGTAGGTCGATGGCGTCAGGTTTCTAATGCTAATTACTTGATGCGAATTCATTTATCTTGTTTCTTGCTTTTCTAAAAAATAAGCCTGTGTTATTATCGAATTATATTATCTGGAATCGATAAAAATAAGCTTTCGCAAAATAAGATGTTTTTATCCGAAATAGCAAGCCTTATACAAATTTTGTGATCAGTTGACTGGCTAGGCGGTTTAATTCAAAATTTATAGCGTGTATAAAACAATTTGTGTAAGGGAATTAAGATTGCTTACAGCTCTATATCCTTATGAAATACGACGTTTTCATATTGACTGTCACCCATGGAAAAGTAGATTGATGAATTGGATTTAAAGCCCATATGTTGGTAAAATCCAATGGCATTATGATTCTCAATAAAGCATGATAACCAATAGTTTGTGTGGCCCTTAGTAATAAGCTGTTTTTCTGTTTCATGCAGAAGAGCTTTACCAGTGCCATGCCCACAAAAATGTTCTGATACGTATAAAACGGTTAACTCTGCACAATTTTCGTTAGTGTCAGGATGAATCGCCTTAAAATCAATCTCACAATAGGCAACAAGAAGGTCATTTTCTTCTGCAACAAGGCAGCATTTGTTTTTATCGCAAATTGATTTCAAACAGTTTGCTTGGGTGAAATCAGCTTCCAGGTACTCAGAATATTCATCATTAATACCTTTTGTAGCATAGGTGTGTAACCAAACCTGAGTTTTTAAATATTTAATATTAAGCGCGTCTTCTGTTTTTGCTTTTCTGATAGACATTGTGATGACTATTTTTGTTAAAATAAGGACAACAATTCTTCTTTTTATTCTAACTATAAAGTTGCAATTATTTTTTTTTGAGGAGAATCAAACAAATGAAAAAAATGATATATTTGCTCACTTTTTTTTAAAACGATCTTATTTTTTATGGTATAGAATGAAGAATACATATTTTGATTTGATTGAGCAAACTTACTATTTTCCTCAGGAAGGTTTTGATTTGCGTGGTGGTTACTTATCTTTTCATGGAGTATCTATCAAATATTTAATTGAAAAATACGGGACACCTTTCCGATTAATTTATCTTCCTCGGATTGGAGAACAAATTAAAAAAGCGCGAAACCTCTTTAATCGTGCTATTAAAGCCTCACATTATAGAGGCAAGTACCATTACTGTTATTGCACCAAGTGTTGTCATTTTCACCATGTTATTGGTGAGGCGCTAAAGCATAATGTCAATCTTGAGACTTCTTCCTCATTTGATATTGATTTAATTCTAAAACTTCATGCAAAAGGGGAGTTGGATCAAAGTCGAATGATTGTGCACAACGGTTATAAAACCAGCGACTACCTTTCCAGAATCATGAAACTTGTTGATGCAGGCTTCGATAATTGTATTATCATTCTTGATAGTACAAGTGAAATGGGCCGTCTTCAAAAGTTAGTTGGAGATAGAAAAATTAAGATTGGACTGAGGATGGCCATCAATGAGGAACCTCAATCAGCTTATTATACTTCTCGTTTAGGGATTCGTCCTGAAGAAATGCTTGAGTTTTATAACGAGCATATCAAAGACAATAAAAATGTGGAATTGAAAATGCTTCACTTTTTTGTTGATTCAGGGATTAAAGATAGCCTCTATTATTGGGGCGAATTCCAGAAAGCACTTAATCTTTATGTTGATTTAAAGAAGGAATCTCCTTCGCTTGATTCATTGAATTTAGGAGGAGGATTTCCAATTCGAAATCATTTGGGCTTTGAATACGATTACGAATACATGATTCGCGAAATCGTTAATAATATTAAAGAAGCTTGTGATAATGGAGGTGTTCATGAACCAGATATCTATACTGAATTTGGGAAATATACCGTTGGTGAGAGTGGAGCTATCATTTTTGAGGTCGTGGAACAAAAGCAACAAAACGATCACGAGTTGTGGTACATTATCAATAATTCATTGATGAATACCATTCCAGATGCCTGGTCAATACACGAAAAATTTATCCTGTTACCTGTAAATAAATGGGACAACGATTATACTAAGATCAATATTGGTGGTATTTCCTGCGATCATTCCGATTATTACAATTCAGAGGATTTCAACCAACAAATTATGCTGCCTAAGTTCGATAGTAAAGACAAAGAACCTCTTTATTTGGGTTTTTTCCATACGGGAGCTTATCAGGATGCCATTTCAGGTTATGGTGGTATAAAGCATTGTTTGATTCCAGCACCTAAACATGTTATTGTTGACAGAGATGAGTCAGGAAACTTTGTTGATTACGTATATCGTAACGAGCAAAGTGTTGATGAGATGTTGAATATCCTTGGTTATAATGAATAAGCATTAAAGTATGAATAATTTTGCTGGAATAGAAGACGGGTTTGCAGCCTTTGGATCTGCATCTGTCTTATTGCAATCTATCCCCTATGATGGGACGAGTACCTGGGGAAAAGGCGCTGATAATGGTTTTGGTGCTTTTCTTGATGCTGCTGAAAATATGGAGCTCTATGATATAGAAACCGATTCGGAAGTTTATACTAAAGGTGTACATATTCTGCCAGAGCTTACCGTAAATCATAGCCCCGAAGCAGTTTTTGAAGAATCGTACCGTGTGGCTAAGAAAATGCTAGAAACAGGGAAGTTTCCGACTTTTTTTGGTGGGGAACATTCCATTAGTATAGGTATCATTAAAGCCTTTTACGAACAGCATCCTGATATTACGGTTTTGCATTTGGATGCACATGCCGATCTTCGGGCAGATTATATGGGGACACCTTATAATCATGCTTGTGCTTTGCACGATGCTTCGAAGAATACCAACTTAATTCAAGTCGGAATTCGAAGCATGGATAGCTCCGAGTTAGCCTATCTGAATAAGGACAAATGTTTCTTTGCCGAAGATATTTATGGACAAGACGATTGGATGCAAAAATCCATCGATTTGATGGGAGATAAGGTTTATATCTCTTTCGACCTGGATGCTCTTGATCCATCGATCATGCCGGCAACGGGAACACCAGAACCAGGAGGTTTAGATTGGAATACTTGCATTCGCTACCTGAGAATGGTTTTCGAACAGAAAACGGTCTTGGGTTTCGATCTGGTAGAGCTAGCACCCATTGAAGGCAATAAGGCACCTGAATTTTTAGTTGCCAAACTGTATTATAAGATGTTATCTTATAAATTCATGTTAGCAAAAACACATATTGACGAAAAAGAAGGTTAACTATTGAAAGGCCGTCAATTTATTATTTTATCACGTATTTAAATTAGATTATTACTTAATCAAATGAAGACAAAAGGACCCATTTCACAGTTTGTAACAGAGCATTACAAGCATTTCAATGCAGCCACTTTGGTTGATGCAGCTAAAGCTTACGAGCAACAGCTTGAGCAGGGAAATAAAATGATGATCACACTGGCTGGTGCGATGAGTACGGCAGAGTTAGGAAAATCATTGGCTGAAATGATTCGTCAGGATAAAGTGCAAATCATCACTTGTACGGGAGCTAATCTTGAAGAAGATATTATGAATTTGGTAGCTCACTCACACTATCGTCGTGTGCCTGATTATCGTGACTTTACGCCTCAACAGGAGTGGGATTTGTTGGAACAGGGCTTAAACCGTGTAACCGATACTTGTATTCCTGAAGAAGAGGCTTTCCGCCGACTGCAGAAGCATATCTATGAAATATGGAAGACAGCAGAAGAGGCAGGTGAACGTTATTTGCCACACGAGTACATGTATAAAATGTTACTTTCGGGCGTTCTGGAGCAATATTACGAAATAGATCCTAAGGATTCGTGGATGCTGGCTGCTGCCGAAAAGAATTTACCGATTGTGGTACCGGGTTGGGAAGACTCAACCATGGGAAATATTTTTGCTTCCTATTGTTTGAAAGGGGAGTTGAAGCCTTCTACTATGAAATCGGGTATTGAGTACATGACTTGGTTGGCAGATTGGTATACCGAAAATACTAAGGACAATGGCATAGGTTTCTTCCAAATTGGTGGTGGTATTGCCGGCGACTTCCCAATTTGTGTGGTACCCATGCTTTATCAGGACATGGAAAGAACAGACACACCTTTTTGGAGTTATTTCTGCCAAATATCAGATTCAACGACCAGTTATGGATCTTATTCCGGGGCTGTACCCAATGAGAAAATCACTTGGGGAAAGCTTGATATTAATACCCCAAAATTTATTGTAGAATCTGATGCAACTATTGTCGCGCCATTAATTTTTGCATATCTTTTGGACTGGTAATTCACACTTAATCATTTTATTTTAATCATGGAAACGAACAAACCCAAAGTCATTCAAAACTATGAAAAGCTCTCAATAGAAATTCAGGAGCAAATCAAACTTCATTATCTTGAAGGCTTTAGTGAACATCTTATTGAATTTACAAATCCTAAAGGTGAGTTAGTATCTGCTTTACCTTTCGAGACAGAAGAGAAAATCTACATGGTTCGAATGTCGGTACGTAAGGCAATGGAATTGGTGGATCAGGATTCCGATTATGATGATGATGGTGTACTCTTGAGTAGTAGAAGAGAGCGATATGAGGAAAAGTATACCAGTGAGGATGATTTCGACGAGGACGAAGACTAGACAACTTCGTAAAATGAATAAAGGCTGCCTGAGTGATAGGGCAGCCTTTCTGTTTTTTTTGGGATTATTATTTCGAAGCGAATGGCAGACTTGATCTGCCATTACGAGTGAACCTAAGCGAGAGTAGTAATCTCATAATCGAAAGCACACCTTTATCAACAAGGCTTCGTTTATCATGAGATTGCTTTGTCTTCGTGCCTCAGGTTCTCGATTTTTCAGAATATATTATCTAAGCTTTCTCTTGATTCTCCATGCAGCATAGCGAGGAGTACAAATCACTATTATTAGTATTATTGCATGAGAGATAAGAGATTTATAAGTCAAAATTGAAGATTTGTCTATTTCTGTATCCAGAATAAAATAAATGACTTGCACAACAAAAAGTATAGCTACGATTGTAACGATAGGCCAAATTTCTTTTAATGTGTAGGGTCTTGATTCTTTCATCTTATCAATATATCGGGTTAAAAAAAAAGATAATCGTTAATTCTTTTTAAATCTAACAATAAAAAATAATTTTTATTAACAATAAGTATCTTTTTTTGTTCTGATGCTTAAATAGCTAATAGTTCCTGTTTTATTAACTAATTCTTCTAATACGACCCATCTAAAATAAAAAGGGCACCTCAAATATGAGATGCCCATCAAAATGATTTGGTTAGTTAAATTGTGATTTAGATAAATAAGCTATTCATTTTGATAAACTTATAAGTTTAGAAGCTGGTCGAAAAGCTAATGTTCAGACCGGTATAGGCAGGTACAAATCGACAAACGCCTCCGGAACAGTTTAAGCCTTCACGATTTCTGCCATAGGCTACCTGCAAGTTTTTTGAGTCTTTGGCCCATCCAAATCCACCGGAATAATAATGGATCTTGTCCTTATCTCCGTAGTTGTATTGATCGGAAACAAACATGGAGAAGCCCGGTGCAATAGAATATTCAAGCAAGCCTGCTACCCAGTTTTTTTTGTCCTGCTTGGTCCAAAGGTGTTGCAATTCGGCCCTCAGAACATGTTTAGGTTTCAGTTTAAATTCGATTTCACTGGCCAGAAAGTCTGATTTTACGATGGGAGAGTCACCGCCTTGTAATTTCCCTTTATTATAATCGATATGGGCATAAGCCAGCTTGGTTTTTAATCTTTTCGAGAGTTTTTTCGACAAATGGATGTTGATATCCCGATACAGTTTGCTGTCTCCGAGCTTAAGGAAATCGTTCTCCTTTGTTTCAGCGTTTTTAAGCTCTAAATCGTTGTAAGCAGAGAGGTTAACTTCCAGTTTGGTTCCATATTTACCTCCCAGCAGACTCCCTTTTTTGAATTTTTTATAAAGGTCGAATTGAGCTCCCATTTCGCCATTGGCCTGAGTAATATAAGTGTAAATATTCAACAAACTGTATTTGTGTTGTTTGGTGATGGCTGGTAAATAATTCACTAAAAGATTTAAGCCACTGGCCGCTCTTTCATTATAGAAACTCATATCTTTTAGAGCTCTGAAAGTAAAATTCATCCCCAAACCTGATTTTGCAAAGGATGAATTAATGAGTAGTGCTTGACCTGTTATTTCTCTATCAGGCTTTTCAATTCTTCTGTCATCATTCTTCTGAACAAACTCGGCATTCATACTCCAATTTTTTATTCCAAGATCCATTCGAGCTGAATAGGCGTTAACCTGACTTGGGAAATCTTCCAAAGCACCTGTATAAGCTTCATATTTGCTTAACCAGCTTCCTCCTGCAGTAAGGTGACTGTCTTTTAAACCAAAGTATTGTGTCAAATCAAATGTACCATCAAGACCTCTCAGTATACCATCTGAAACTTCGAAGAATTCACGTTGCTTGCCATATATGGCTTTTAAGTATAGGTAGTCAGTAGGTTTGAATCTCACACCCACACCCTCAATGGCATTGTTAATACCCAGTTCGCGGTTTTCGTAGCTTCTAAAAATAAGACCGCTACCAAATTGTTCGTAAAAGTTACCCACAGTGATTTCCAATGTCTCATCCTGATACTTCAAGTATCGTCCTGCTATTTTCTGATCTTTATAGCGGATATCGTAACCTACTAGTTTGGGTAAATAGGCTTCGTACTGCAAGCCCATGCTTAATTTCCCAATATGATAATCCAATTTGAGATAGGAGTTAGAACCAAATTTATCATCGGGTACAACAGCCTTGGTTTTCTTGTCTTTCTTGTAAACCTGGTTAATGGTTTCGAAACTACCACTTAGTTTCCCTTTTTTATCTTGAGCATTTCCAAGGTGGCACAGACCCAGTATAATAAGCCCTGTTAGTATTTTACCTTTATTCATATTCTTTTCAAGCTTATTTTTTTGATAATTCAGTCAGTTTCTCCAGAATTAGTTCTTCACTTCCAGGCTGATAGCCACTATGTTTCCAAACTATTTCACCCTTTTTAATGATACAGCAAAAAGGAACGCCAGACACATTAAGAGCACGTTTTAAATCTGAGTTTTCATCGATGTAGACATCGAATTGCCAGTCTCTGGCTTTCACCAATGCAGGGACTTTAGAGCTGGATCGGGTATTATCAATCGATATGGCGACCATTTTAAAATTCACTTCATCACGCCAGTCATCTATGGCTTCGTTAATGGCCTCTAGTTCCTGTAGGCAGGGACGACACCAGGTTGCCCAAAAGCATAAAACAATCGGCTCTTCGCTATTGTTTAAGATATTATCTGATGGTATTGTTTTGCCATTTAAATCCTTAAGTTGAGTGCTGGTAATTTGTGCATTTGCGCATAAAGCAGTGATAACAAGTAGAAGGCTTATGAGATATTTTTTCATTATTATATCGGATAGAATTTGGTTGATATTATCAAACAAAGCGTCCTGAAAGGGTTCGTTGATTCCCCAACAGGCTGCCTTGTTTTGAACAACTAAACTTGATTTAAAATTCTTGGATTATAAATTATCAACAGAAATTGCATTAATAACCTCAGCATCTTTTACCAGAAAAGCGATGACAGATAGATGAGATTTGTTGTATTTCGAAACATCTGTGGTATAGGATAGCTTATAGCTCGATCCCTGAGTCAATTTCTCATTGGGGATGGCATCGCCATACAAATCGGTTAATGTTTTACGAAGAATGTAATTGTGTTGAAAATTCTTCATTTTTTCACCAGCTTGATAAAAGGCTGAATTAGTGTCGTTATTGTAGTAATTGGACTGATCTGCCAGGTGATTATTGTCGCATAGAGCTACGACTAATTTGATGTCTTGAGTTGTTTGATAAGTTTCTAATTGAACATCTATTTTGGCATTGTTTCCATCCACTTGAATTGAAGATGAAAGCCCCAACGGACATGATTCTTTAACTAGATCTTTTAAAGAGCTTTCAGTTATGCTGATTGAGGGTTTTCTATTAACGATCTTAGTCGGGTATCCACTTATGTTGTAGGTTGATGCCAAACTACCTATCTTCGAAAAAGTGAACTCATCATCGCCATGGATGGCTGTTATTACCATGTTTGCAGAGGTTTTACTTTTTAGTTCTTCCAGATGATACATCGATTCCGGGCAATAACCACACCAGGTTGCGGTGTAATCTTCTACCAATACATTTCGAGGCGACATATTAACGCCAATGAGCAAGTCTGCACTTTTAATATCAGAAAATTCGGCTCTAACCTTGTATTTCCCATCTGCAGATGAACGAAATGTGTGGCCATTAATTAACTGATCATCAATATAGAATTTAGCATCGGCAGTTACATTATTTAATTTTGTGTCGAGTACTTTAAATTCAAATTGTTCAGTTCCCGATGAGAATACGGACGTTCTGTTGCTTGATAGATATAATCGGGTGGTGTAGTGACGAACCAGAATTTTCATACTAGCTTCTCTATCCAGATTAACGGCTTTTACTTTGTGTTCGCCTTTTGTAGTACTCGTATAGACGTTATTTGTAATGGCTTCACCATCCACATAAATCTTCGACTCAGAAGTAATATCTTTTGAGTTATTGTCTTTAACGGTAAAAATGATTTCATCTTTGCCATCAGCAAGAATTGAGGTTTTATTTGCTGTAAGACTGATACCTCCATTTTCGCTTTCGGAGTTATTATCATCACCGCTACTTTTTGAACAGGATACTAGGGTGCTTGTACATAGAATGAAGCTAATGATTAAGATATTTAATTGTTTTTTCATAGGGGGACGATTTATAGATTTAAACTTGTTTCTATTAAAACATCCAAGTTTTGAAATACCCTACTTTTTTATCAATAAAAAAAAATAAACTATAGCTTAGCCTACCTAAATTGAAAGAAACAAACTAAAATTCTAATCACCTTATTCATTCCAGCCCGAAGAGCGACGACGCGTTTTTTTCTCAGAATCGATACGTTTAGTCTTTAATCGTCTTTCGCGAGCGGCACGGCTGGGCTTTGTTGGTCTGCGCTTTTTAATTGGGGTAAAAGCTTGTGTGAGCAAGTCGAAGAACTTCTCAATTGCTGATTGTTTATTTCTTAATTGAGAACGATCTGTTTGAACGACAATACTCAGAATACCATCCTGGCTGATGCGTGTTGCCAATTTATTATAAAGAGTGCTTTTATCCTCATCGCTCAGCAAGTGCGTTTCTCTAAGATTAAATCGGAGTTCAACCCTGGAGCTTACCTTATTCACATGCTGACCACCCGGACCGCTACTTCGTGAGGTCTGAAATTTAAATTCTCTTAAAAAGGCTTCTCTATTTGAAATGGGTAAAAACATATGGGGAATCTACTTACAGGTTAGTTGGTAAAAGACAGGCTTAAACTCAAAAGTACCACTTAAAGTTATATGAAGCTTTCATTTTTTTACAAATTTCTTCGTCAGGCCCCGAATTTAAAAAGAAAAGCCACCTCATAAGTATCAGGTGGCTTGTTGATATTTGTATGAGGTTTACTCTTTTAGTACCATGTCGATACACATAACAGCAGCTAAGATCATGATTCTAATTGGATGATCAGAAGGCACTTCTTTTGAGATTTCTAAGATGTAGTTGTCAGCAGAAGTGAAGAGTTCCTTACCAATACCTGCCCATTTCTTGCTGACATGAGCGAGTTCAACATCATCTTTTAAGAATTTAAAATCCCAGGCTGTCCATTTTCCTTTTAGGGTACAAAGATGTGTGTCCTTGGCATCAAAAACATTGAATTTTCCCCCTATAGAGAAGAATTTTTGTTTAAATCGTCCTACCAAATGATCATTTTCGTCGAAGACTTCCACATTGGATATAAAAAGAGAAATGTTTCGCTTGATAGTCAGCACCTTATCGCCTGAATTGGTTTTGATCACGACATTGAAAGGCGTCATTCTTTTATAGCCCGTAAAACGAAATAATTTGGTGAAGAAACCCAGGTTTTCTTCCCGACAGCTCATGATCATGTCCTGGGTCTCAGGGTTGTATATGTCATAATTATTGGCGGCTTTAAACATGCCAACATGTTCTTTTACGAAATAAAGATTTCGTTCTAGTATGGAATTCATAATATAATGCGTTAAAAAATAAATGTGGCGCGAAAGTAGTTATATTATGAATATAATAATGACTTTAGTAAAAATAAAAGACCAATTCAAACGCTGAATTGGTCCTATATTATTCATCTTTAAGGAGTCACTAATTTAACAATTCAATTGTTCAATTAGTCCTTCAGATTCTTCGTCATCTTCTTCAGAGAAGTTCATTGCCGTTTCGATAATCGCCAAGTGTGAATAGGCCTGAGGAAAGTTTCCAAGTAATCGTTTCGTATCAAAATCGATATCTTCAGAGAATAAACCTACATGGTTTGAATGGCTCATGAGAATGTCAAATTTTTCTTTGGCTTCCTTTTTTCTTCCAATTTTGAATAGGCTATTTATGAGCCAAAAGGAACAAATGGTAAAGGCTGACTTTGGCGTTCCAAAATCATCCTGATTCTTATAGCGATACATCAAACCATCGTGCTCCAGTTCTTTTTGTATGGTGAGAACGGTAGAGATGTATTTTTCATCAGTAGCCTCAATAAAACCATAATTCTCCATTAATAAAACCGAAGCATCTAAATCATCGGAGCCATAATATTGGGTAAAAGCTTGTTTCTTTTCGCTCCAGGCATGTTTCATGATATCCTCTTTCACGGCATCGCGAAAGGGAGTCCACTTATTCACATAGTAATCGCTTTTGAGAAGTTTTGAAATTTTGACGGCACGGTCGAAAGCCACCCAACACATCACCTTACTAAAGGTAAAGTGCAGACTCTTACCTCTAATTTCCCAGATACCTCTATCGGGTTTGCGCCAATTCTCATCGACCACATTCACGATACTTCGCACAATGGTGCAGAGTTCTTCGGTATGGCCCAATGAATTTTCGAACAACTCAAATTGCTGATGAATCAAGTCCAGGAGAATCCCATAAATATCGTTTTGTTTTTGCTTGTAAGCGGCGTTTCCAATTCGAACAGGTTTTGAACCTTGGTAACCGGCAAGATGATCTAATTCGTATTCTGAGAGCTCTTTTTCGCCATTGATGCCATACATGATCTGTACTTTTTCCTTTTTTTCAGGAATAATATCCATAATGAAATCCAAATAGCGTTTGGCCACATTGTAGTGTCCTAATTGCGTAAGGATTTTCACCACCATGGAGCCATCCCGAATCCAGCAAAAACGATAATCCCAATTGCGAACCTCACCAATGGTCTCAGGTAAGGAAGTGGTTATGGCAGCCAATACAGCACCCGATTTTTGGTAGTTAAGTAATTTTAAAACCAAAGCTGAACGATTGATTTCATCTTTATATTTCGGGTGGATTTTTGTTTTTTCTGACCAATTTAACCAATAGGTTTTTGTCCTCTGTAAAATCAGGTAGATTCTTTCGTCTGTTTGTTTTAGGAGCTTTTGATTGTATGTAACCAGACAAAATTCATGTTTTTCTAAGCGAATAATATCATGATTTAAAACAGAATCGCAATCAAAACTCGTATATAAATACAGTGAATCGTAAGTGCCACTGGTGGTAAACGATTTAATAAAATCAAACTGAGCATGCTTGTTCTGCGTATGATTACGCGCATAATCCAATTTGGGGTTGTAGTGAATACGGAAAGTTGGTTTCCCTTTTATGTGCTTAAAATATCGCACAAGATCAGGTGGCGCATAATAATCATTATCCTCGGTGATGTATCGAGGCATAAAATCCACGAGTTCAAAAATTCCATCTTCACAAATGAAACGCGTATGCAGAATGTTGGTGTTTTTTTTATAGTATTGAACACTGCGAACTAATTTTTCGGGAATCACTTCAAAGCTGCCACCTTTTTCTCGATCCAGTAGCTTAGCGAAAGCTGAAGAGGAATCGAATTGGGGTAAACATAACCAGTCTAATGAACCTTTTTCAGAGATCAGTGCTGCAGACCGACAATTTCCAACCACGCCATAATTTAAATTTGTCATAAAAAAAGATTACATTAGTATATATTCACATAACAATTTTCAAAATAGCTAATTTTCACGACTTTCGAATGATTTGCTAGAAGAATAATAGACTTGATTTTATGAATAGAATACACATTGTTTCCAACAGACTTCCAGTTAGCATCAACGTCAATGATGATCAGATAGAACTTATCCCCAGTGTTGGAGGTCTTGCTACCGGTATGAGATCGGTATATAAAGAGTATAAGGGGAAGTGGATTGGATGGCCGGGTTTACCTAGTGATGATATCGATGCTGACCTGTCTGAAAGGATAGAAAAGGAGTTGGGGCAGGAAGACTGTATTTCGGTTCACCTCTCTAAAAAGGAGATTGATTTGTACTACGATGGCTTTAGTAACCGTACTATTTGGCCTTTATTCCACTACTTTGCTCAATATATCGATTATGACCCTGAGCTTTGGGAAGCATTTGTTAATGTGAACCAGAAATTTGCCGATAAGGCCCTTGAAACTTTGGAAGAAGGTGATACCATCTGGATTCACGATTATCAGCTTTTATTGGTTCCTGAAATGATAAAGTCAAAGAAACCGGGTGTAACGGTCGGTTTTTTCCTTCATATTCCTTTTCCATCATTTGAGGTCTTCCGTATTTTGCCCTGGCGAAAAGAATTGATACAGGGTATGTTAGGGGCTGACTTAATTGGTTTTCACACTTACGATTACCAGCGTCACTTTTTTAGTTCTGTTCGCCGATTAATGGGTTATGAGATTTCTTTTAACCAGATACAAATTGAAGATCGAATTATCATTGTTGATGCTTTCCCTATGGGGATTGATTACAATAAATTTAAGAATGCAGCGACGGAAGTTTTTCAAAAACCACTTCAAGAGAAATCTGATTTGCATCGTGAATTAGAAAAGTACTTTCTCCTGTCGCCTGATAGAAAATTAGTACTTTCTATAGATCGCCTGGACTATTCGAAGGGTATACCTAATCGATTAAGAGCTTTTGCTCAGTTTTTGGAAGACTATCCTGAGTTTGTTGGGAAAGTAACCCTCATTATGCTGGCTGTACCTTCCCGGGGAACGGTGGAGCACTATGTCAATCTTAAAAGTGAGGTTGAAGAGTTGGTTGGGACTGTTAATGGGCAATTTGGAAATATCAATTACACGCCTGTTTGGTATTTCTACAGATCAATGCCTTTTGAGAATTTAATTGAACTTTATAGCTCTTGCGATGTTTGTTTGGTTACACCCGTTCGGGATGGAATGAATTTGGTTGCGAAAGAATATGTGGCATCCAGAACCAATCGTACCGGGGTTATCATTCTCAGTGAAATGGCGGGTGTGTCTTTAGAAATGGGAGAGGCCCTGATCATTAATCCAAATAATATCAAAGAAATTGCTGATAGCATAAATCAAGCCTTGACCATGCCATTAAGTGAACAGCGCGAACGCATGATTTTCCTACAGGATAGAATTAAACGTTACGATGTTTTTAAATGGTCCAGTGAGTTTGTAAAATCACTATCGAAAGTAGAAAAGGTCCAAAATTCCATGCATGCTAAGCGATTAAATGTCATCATCAAGGATAAGATTCGATCCGATTATCAAAATTCAAAGATGCGAGCCATCTTTTTAGACTATGATGGCACCCTGACTGGTTTTAAAAAGAACCCCAATGATGCCAAACCCAATGAGGAATTGCATCAACTCCTATATAAATTAGAAGAAGACCCTCGCAATGTCATTACGATTATAAGTGGGCGCGACAGGGCTAGTCTGGAATCCTGGTTTGAGGGACACAAAATCAACCTAATCGTTGAACATGGGGTTTGGAGTAAAAAGGTAGATCGGGAATGGAAAATGCTTTCCAATGCTACAGATAGTTGGAAGTCAAGTATTCAGCCTATTCTTGAAACCTTTGTTGATAGAACACCCGGTACTTTTATAGAAGAAAAGAACTATTCTTTGGTTTGGCATTTTAGAAAAGCAGAACCCGAACAAGCCGATTTAAGAGCCAATGAATTGAAGGATGAATTAACAACCATGATCGCCAATCATAACCTGGAAATACTTGAGGGAAACAAAGTGATTGAGGTGAAGACAGGTGGTATAAATAAGGGGATTGCAGCTTTACAATTTATAAAGAATAAGGACTTCGACTTTGTTCTTGCAGTGGGCGATGATTGGACAGATGAGTATATGTTTAAAGAATTACCTGAATCAGCTCACACCATTAAGGTTGGTTTAAAACACACAGCAGCTAAGTATAAGGTGGAGTCTGTGAGTGCGGTTCGTACCTTTTTAGCAGAATTGACGAAATAGAGAATGGTGATTGCCTTAATAGAGCTTTTTGCGAGCTCATAATCTTTGCAAATATAGCAGTCTTCATTTTTTGGCTTGATCCAAAAAACGAAGCAAAAAAAATCAATCCCGATAAATCGGGAGCTTCATCTTACTTATTTGCCTCACGCTTAAGTGCGGCCGGGTGATTTTCGAACATCCCGATGGATCGGGACGGAACTTCCCGGTCTTTCTAAAGCTTTCGTAAAACGAAAAACATTAAAAAAAGAGGCCATATGTTAAATATCGAAAAAAGCGGTTCGTCATCCTGTTATTAGTATTAAATATGTTGATAGCAGCAAAATACATAACATGAATAAATACGTATGATCTGCCTAGGTGGATAGAGCGGGAAGTTTACACATAATCTATAAATAGGTTTAGCGCACTTAGATCGAAATTTGTAAGTGATGCAAAATGAATGAGTTATTTAATAGTAGGTGTCCCAGTTTATACGATTTAGTTGGGATTCTTTTTGCGAGAATTTCATTTATTTTAGGTCTGTTCATAAACAAATGGCTGTTTTTTTTGTTTCGCATCTTGTTTTTCATAAATTCGCGGCCGATTAAGCGATCTAAATTAATTGGGTATAAGGAAGGGCTTGATTTAAACACCACTTTAAATCGTCAATTAGCGACTTTTATTTACCATTAACTTAGACCATTTTTGATAGCCTCAAGGAAAAACAGGAGGGTCCCATTCTCTTATTTTTCAGATCAAAACTAAGGCTTCTATACACTAGGAAAACCATTAAATACCCTGATAATTTCAGCTTTACCACAAAGCTGAATGATAGCTTGTATCTTTTGTCCGGATCCAAATCTTGGGTTCTGACACATAACTAATAATAAAAATTTAAATGTTTGATTCTTTTGTAATCGTTCTGGCTTTTGCTGCTCTTTTTAGTCTTATAAATACAAAATACCTGAAGTTTAGTCCCACTATTGGCATGATGGTTTTAGCACTTGTTATGTCGGTCTTTATTCTCGTTTTAAAAGAATTTGCGCCTTCTGTTTATCAGTTTATTCCCACTTTCGAAAGGGATATCCATTTTAGAGAGTTTTTACTGGAAATCATACTTAGTTTTCTGCTCTTTGCCGGAGCCATGCATATCAATATTCAGGAACTACAGAAGCAAAGGAAGTCTGTTATTGTTTTTGCCATTTTTGGAACCTTAATATCCACCTTTCTGGTGGGAACGATGACCTATTATGCGGCCCAACTCTTTGGCTTAAATATTCCCTATATCTATTCCCTTTTATTTGGAGCTCTCATATCGCCTACTGATCCCATAGCTGTTTTAAGTATCTTAAAAAGTTATAGCGTAAGGAAAGATATACAAATGAATATCGAGGGTGAATCTCTTTTTAACGATGGGGTAGGCATGGTGCTTTTCGTGGTGATCTTACAAATTATAAACCAGGGCTATGAGAATATACACGTCGATCAAGTCCTTTTTCTGTTTTTTAGAGAAGCGCTTGGGGGACTTTGTTTTGGATTGTTCATTGGTTTTATGGGTTTTCAAATACTTAAAAGAACAGAAAACAATGCCAAAACGCATGTAATGATTACCATTGTTATGGCATCAGGCGGTTATGCTTTAGCTGAAAATATTCATGTTTCGCCTGCTTTGGCCATGGTGGCAGCGGGTTTGTATCTGGGTAAAAAGATACACAGTAAAGACTATTCGGAGCATAACCTGATGCAGCTGGTTACCTTTTGGGATGTTTTAGATGAGATTCTAAATGGTGTTCTCTTTGTGCTTTTGGGTTTCTTTATCACCATCATCAATCCCGATGTGGTTCATATTCCCCTTGCCATTACCACCATAGTCGTGGTTTTAATCTCACGATATATTGCGGTTCTGGTACCTTTTCAGCTGATTAAACATACCAATAAAAAGGTGAACCGTAAAACCATTCTCATGCTAACCTGGGGTGGCCTGCGAGGTGCTTTGGGCATAGCTTTGGCTTTATCCATTCCTCCGGAGCATTTTGGCGATTTATTTGTATTTCTAATGTATTCGGTCGCCCTGTTCTCCATTATTATTCAGGGCCTAACCATTGGTAAACTAGTGAACAAACTAGGCTTGGTTAACCTGAAAGATGCCAAATAGAAAATAATATATCAATAATGAAATAAGCCCCACAACCTTCCGCTGTGGGGCTTATTTTATCAGGTTCTTCATCATGCTTATTCTATTGGATTAAGAACCACACGAACAATTTCCGATTGTTTCCCCACTTTTTTACCATTGTACATATAGTAGGCATAGTACTCTCTTATTTCAGTGACTTTTGGGTTCAATCGCGGACGGGTGTCATCAAAACTCGATCCTTTTACACTGGTCTGAAAATCGTAATCCCCATCGTTGATTTTGCTATAAAGCATAATGCCGTCCATGGGTGTTCTGGTAAAGCTGAGGTGGGGGATACCACCTACGACTCTTCCTTTCAGGTCTGGTTTTTTATTGTTGGAGTTTTCCATCTTCTCGTTACCAAGCAATCCCAATTCCTGTTTAATTTCAGTTGTGACCGAAGAGTTGTTGTCAATGGCCTTTTTGTAATCTCTCAGGCTTTTTTCCACTTTCTTATGCCCACTTACATAGGCAAGTCTTGAATCGTGTGCCGTTTTTTTGTCCCTGTTCTTTTTATCGCGGCTAGCTTCGTCTTCTTGCAATTCTGCGATTAGCGCATCCGATATGTCTTTGGGTAGTACTCCCGAATCGATGTATTGAGGCGCTTTTTGAAGAAAATTATCTCTTTTTTGAGCAAATCCTTCTTCATTAGATTCGATAAAATCCTTTTTAACGGGTATTTGAACCATTTTATTAAATTTTATGGGTTAAACATATTATATAGGATCCTATAATAAAGCTATGAAAGAATATTTTATAAAATTGAAACTTTTTTGATGAATTTTTACGAGAATGACTTAAGATCGCATATTTATTGGCTTTTCGGCTTTGACTTTAATGGTCTGATAACCCGTGTTTTAAATTTTCTGAGTCTGATTTTAAGATTACAATTTGTAAAATAATATTTCGTTAAATTCCAAAAAAACGCAAATAGGGAAAAGGCCAAGGATTTTCATTAACATGGTGTCCGTTTTAATGTTTTGATTATCTGTTTGTTATTCGATTTTGTAAGCCTTGATGCGTAAATTGATGTTTTGTGATAAATAATTTATTTAGTAAAATAAATACGTCAGGGTAAATCTTTTGTTATTCCTATAATGTATGGAGGTTTAGGTGTTTGTTGCGTTCCAAAATAAAACCCGATGAGTAAGCGTTTTTTTAACAGATTTGGGTTTTTTACAAAAGCTAATGAGCATTTTGCAATTTGTAACGGGCCCATTACAAATTGTAAAAGAGCATTTATAATTCATTTTTGGCCTTTTACCTCAGGTAAAAGAGCTAAATGGTGTCCATTTTCCTCTTTTGCAAAAGCTAATCTGTCTTTTGCAAAACAATCTGAGCCCAAATTAAAGCGTAAAATAGCCTTTAGTTTAAGCTTTTTTTCCTTTTCAATTTGACAGTGACCCATTTATTATGAAGAGTGATTCTATTTTATATAGGCTTGTAATTTTACATGATTTTCAGATACTGTTTAGTTGAATTAATTCTTAATTTTAGTGACTTCAAATAGGAGCTGTTGTTATCCCGTAATATCGGACTGATAAAAACACCTTTTAGAAAGATATAAACGGGATAAAGTGCATTGCACTTTACCTACTTGTTGGGCATAATAGCCGAATTACTTGCAGATTGGTATTATCAATGAAAGTATGATTATAAAAATTCGTCAAGAGGTACAAAGAACAGAGTCTTTATCTAAAGACTATATATATGGAATATTAGAATTCTATTTACCGAATAAATATAAACTTGTTAAAGTTTCTGATTCGGTTTTTAGATTTAGAAAACAATACAATTCCCTCTCGAATAGATGGGAACCGATTTTATATAGCTTGAGTGTTGATGACAATGTGCAAATAAAAATTAAAGAAAACTCGGTTGAATTTCATATTGACTTGACAAAACAATTGGTCGCTATTGTGATTGCCTCTTCATTTCTTTTATTTATGCTATGGAGGTTGTATTATGTAGATTTTTTAGTTTCTATGATACTAGTTTTGATTCTAGTATTGATCTTTTGGATGACGATAGTTTTTATAAGTAAGTGGAGTTTAAAATCATTGATTCAAATTCTAAAAAGTCATTTGTGATGCATAAACTACTATGCCCAACAAAAGCTAAATTTCATGGGCGGTGGTCCCGATGGTTCGGGATTGAAAGTTTAGCACAATTAATCCCGACACATCGGGACCAGCAAGCCACTAAAATGACTCACTGACTCTATTTTAAAGGAGTTCGAGATTTAAAAATGAGGTTTGCTTAAAAATATAAACAAATTTATTACTCACGAATAATGATTTTAAAGGTTTTCGTGATTTTAAAATGCGGCTTGCTTATTTGGCGGGTTACTCACGTCGTTCGTGAGCTCCCCTTGGTCGGTGGGTAAGATTACTCTTTGAAATCGCCCATGAAACATTGCAAGACCGTTATTAACACTATCAATTTATGAAAAGAATCACACTTTTACTCTTACTAACACTACTGATACAAATACATGCGGATTCACAAAATAAATTTATTGACTGGATTACTCCAATAAAAGGAGATATATCTACTAATAAAAGTTTAATAAATGACTTTTGTTACTCCTCTGGTTTACTTCTTGTATCTGGAGTTGTTGATAATGGAAAGATTATTCCCACTATTAGAACTATTCTATATGATGAGAGTGAAAAAGAGTTATGGAGGGTTGATTACCAGTTAAAGGAAAAAAAATACAATGGTCCTAAGGTGTGTGCAACAGTAATTGATGATCAAAAAAACTGTTATATTCTAGTTTCTGATAGTTATAACTTATTATTATTAAAATATAGTAGTGCAGGTGATTTACTTTATGAGAAAAATTTAAATAATGTTTCTAATGGATCACATATGATAGTGGATAAAAACCAAAATATATATTTATCTACACAAGCATCAGACTATAACCTATTAAAAATTGATAAAAATGGAGAATTTGTATGGAAAAAGAAGATAAATGGTGTTTTTATCAATAAAATTAAGTTGAATAGTAATAATCAACTTTTAATATACGATAACAGTTCTCTATTTGCTTTATACAATACAGACGGTGAGAAGCTATCTATTTTTTATGGTCACGTAAGAGATGATTATTATAGTTATACTATTATGGACGATGGTAGTGTCGTTAAAATTTCTAATGGACAAGAACAGTACACTATTACAAAATATGGTATTAACGATTCATTAATTTTCACAAAAACTTTTAAAGATACTATAGAAAATAGCTCGGATTCTAAAAAATACAATTTCTCTCACGCAAGGATATTTAATAGTAATAATAATATAAGAGTGTTTGTAACTCATTACATTATTGAGAATAATCAATGTATTGGCTATAGAACAAAGCTATTTACATTAAATGTAAGTGGAGAGATAATAAATGAGCAAATGTTCGAATCTCCTGAGATTGGAAACGGAGAAAATAATTTTTTAGAGTATACATCTATAGATAAGAGTAATTGTATTGTTTTTGCTAAATCTGAATATGTAGATAATAGATATATTAACTCTAATATATGCATTATTAAGTATAATGAAAAAGGAGATTTAGTCTATAAAAAAGCCCTTGTTCCAGATACCGATTATGAGAATATTACTCCTAGAAAAATTATTGTTAACTCTAATAATGAACTACTTATTCTATGCAATGAATATTTTGGATTTGATTATTCTTCAAAAAAATATAAGTTTTCGAGAGGTGTTATAATGAGGTTTTCTCCTTCTGGAGAGTTTATTTCTAAAATTTTGTATGATGGAGAAGGAAAGGGGGAAAATAGTATTGAATTTTTAGGTACAGATTCAAACAATAATACCATAGCTGTTGGTAAAGACGGAAATTCAAACCTTTTAATAACAAAAATTGATACCAACGGGGAGTTAGTATATACAAAAAAGATTGAATTTGAAACCAGGAGATATGGAGATGTTGATTGTACTATAGGAAAGAATGATAATATTCTTATTGTGCATAAACCATATAATGATACTTTTTTCAATCTCACAAAATTAGATCGTGATGCAAATATATTAAAGAATGAAAGAATAAATTCTATTCCTGGTTTGTTTAAAATGCACACAGACAATGAACTAAATTCATATTTTTGGTATTACAATAATGATGAACAGAAATTTAAATCATTAAAGTTAGATAATGAGTTTAATACTGTATACGATATTGTTTGTAGTGACAATAATTTTAGTAGCATGCAAAAAGTATCGGCTGTAGCAGATAGTTGTATGTTCAGGTATGTGACAGAAACAAATTCTGTTGAAAAAATTTCTTTCGAAACTGGATCTGTTGAGTGGAGTGTAAAAAATAATAGTATTACTAATGTTGAAGAGATAAAACTTAATTTAAAAAACAAGTGTTTTTATCTTATAGGTAAGAATAGGGTACCCGATACTTACAATTGGTATCTTAGTATCACTAAAATTGACTTACAGGGTAATATATTATGGAATAAAAAATTTGAAGATATTAAAGACTTAAATTATTTTATTGCCAAACCCGATAATACAGCAATTGTGTTTCATAAAGATGGGTCTATTAAAAGCATGAAAATAGATAGTGATGGGAATAGTAAACCTATCGATTCTCCTATAAAGAACCTTTATATATCTGGTCACTACTCAAATAAAACACATACCTATTTGTTTTGTAATGAAAGAACTGTTGTGTTTGATTCTAATGAAAACTATCTATACTGTAACTTAATAGAAAATGATTCAACAATAGATTATTGTACAAAATATTTTAATACCGTTGATAAGAACCATAATATTATAGGAGCTGCAAATACTTACAATATTGCAGTCGTATACAAACATAAGATGGATATGGAGAGAGTTAATCTACCTCCTGTTGCAGAGGTTATTAACGATACAATATATAAGGATGACGTATATCAGTATTTTAGCGAGAATCTTAAGATTTCAGATCCCAATAACGATCTATTAAGCTATGAAATCGTGTCATCTTCAATGGAAAATCCGTATTTGAATAATTATCCATCTTATACTTCTCTTTCGGGTAAAATGCATAGAGGTAAATATACTACTTCAGTAAAAGCAACTGACCCATTTGGTGAATCTATTACTGTTAATTATATAGCGTATTGCGGAAAAAATTTAAACCATACTATTAAACCGATAGTAAATCAAATAGCTCATGCAAATAATAGATTTTCATATAGATTACAGGTGATAAATCCAGATAACAATAGCTTAGACTATAGCCTTGTAGATGGTCCAAGTTGGATGCATATGTCTGGTTCGAGTTGTGAAGGATACCCTTCGCAAGAAGATATTGGAAAAACATTTAAAGTAAAAGTGAAGATTAAAGATATTGTTTTTGAGGATGAAATAACAACAGAATTTAATGTTGAGGTAAAAAACCAGAATAATTTACCTGAAATAACGTCTGTGTGTGCTACAAAAAGTATAGAAGTAGGAGAGGAGTTCAACTACATAGTATCTGTACAAGATATAGATAATGATACATTAATATATAAAATAGAAAATTGTCCTAGTTGGTTAAACTGGAACAGTAAAACAAATACTATATCAGGTGAATCGTCATTAAAAACTATTGGAACATACACCTTTAGCATTACTGTTTCTGATGGTTATGGTGGATCCGACATAGAGTATATAGACCTATCTGTTATAAATTCTAATAATAGTGCCCCGGAAACTTCTTCTCTTATAAAACAGGCTCATGTATTTAACGATTATACATACCTTTTAAATATTAATGATAAAGATGGCGATATTGTAGATGTTAATATAATTGAAAAACCAAGTTGGATAAGTTATTCGGAGGAAGGACAAATGTTTTATGGTTTTCCCAATAAAGAAGATTATGGGGTACATGTATTAAATTTTAAATTAACTGATAAGTTAATTACTACAGAAAAGTATTTGTTAGTTAATGTATCACACCCAACTAATAAAAAGCCTGTAATTACTACGCCTCCTATTTTAGAATTCACAACAGGAGAAGAGTATGTGTACAATATTGATTTTTATGATCCCGATTATGATAAGGTAAGTATTGTGGTTTTAGAAAAACCAGATTGGTTGACATTCGATAATAATTACAATACTTTATCTGGTAAAACAGATAATTATGTAAGTAGTTTTAAGATAAAAATTATGGTTATTGATGAGTTTAATTCATCAGATGTACAGGAGTTTGAGGTGTTTAATTCAACAATTACATCGATAGAGGATGTTAATGATTCTCAAATAAAGATTTATCCTAACCCCGTTAATAATTATTTAAATATTGAGTATTTGCCCCAAACTAATGAAGCATTATCAATATATCTGCTAGATATTAATGGCAGAAAGATAAAAACTTTTATTCACAACAATAGAAGTGATCTGTCGGGTATTGATAAATCGTATAATGTTAGTTATTTAAAGCCCGGATTATATATTATCAGTATTGTAGATGGAGATAAAACGGCCAACTATAAGATAATAAAACAATAGCTAACAATGTTACAATAACCATACTTAGGAAAATACAGACATTATGAATAAATTTTATTATATATCACTTATTGTATGCTTTTACTTAGTACCGTACTCTGCAAAGTCTCAAAAGATTAATTGGTTATATCATGGGGTAAGTACAAGTAGTGATGCTGATAATATTAGCAGCTCTACAATAGATAATAGTGGAAATGTCTACTATATGTTTAACGGTGGTAATGTTAAAATAAATAGTAGAAATACGGGTTACGGAAAAAGGGTAGTAAAAATCGATAAAAATGGCAAAGTAGATAAGATCCAACCAATAATTGCTGATAAAAACCACCAGAAAATCAATGATTTTACTGTAGATAGTGATGCTAATATATATATGTGGGGGAGTTTCTATGAACAGTATCACACAAGTTATCATCGAATTGGAGTCAATTTTAAAAGCTTGTTTATAAAATATAAGGACATTAATGAAATTGATTGGATTAAATCATCTAGTTTAGAAATATTGGCGTTAGAGTTTGTGAATAATAAGATATTCTCTTTATGCTGTACTAGTACAGATATTGTTGTTCAGGGAAAAAAAATTAAGTCTGGTACCTCAATAGTTGAGTTTTCTAATTTAGGCGACATAATTAGTGTCGTTCATATTAGTACTCCTGACAGAGAGAAATTTAATTCTATTAAAATTGATGAAAATGGAAATATATATTTAATAGGAAAGTTTATCGATTCACAATTAGAATTTAATGGTTATACTATAGATAATAGCACAACAGAAAATTTCACAGTTATAAAGTTTGACAAGAATTATAATGTTTTATGGCAAAAGCCCATAAATGTCAGTAATAGAAAATTTACTCACGATAATATTACTGTTTCTCCAAGTGGAGTTGTTTATGTTAGTGGTAAATTTAAAGGCAACATAAAAGTAAACAGTAAAGTATATTATTCTAAATTATACTCTAATGTTTTAATCCAGCTTAACTCTAGTGGTAAAATAGAGAATAGTACTGTGTTTAAAGTTAATGATAGTAATAATTATAAATCAATTATAAAGAGCGATAATTATGGTAATATATATTTTTCGAATGGTTCTGTTCTTGCATGTGTTAATTCAAAACTCAGTAGTTTGTTTGAATATGACAATATTAAAAATGTAACTACCCTTGAAGTTGCCGATACAAAACTCTATTTCACTATTGGTTTTAGAGATTCTATAAAGATAGGTGATTACGAGTTTAGTGCTTCTATGTATGATTATAGCGATATTGCTGTGGGACAAATAGAATTATCTTATGATTATTCTAAACCAGGGATCGTTGCCACTAGTAAAACTATATGTGGAACTAAAGAAGTAACACTATCAATACAAAACAATAGTGTGCAAAACTGCAATTGGTATCATAACAACAATATTGTTGGTTCAGATAGTGAATTTCTTGCCTCTAAAGAGGGAGAATATATAGTTTTTGTTAATACAGACAGTTCCAATTTGTCTGATACTATAAGCCTGACTAAGCATGATGGTATTCCTGCAAGTATTATAAACGCAGAAGACAACATTTTATGTGAAAATGAGACTCTGATATTAAATACTAATATAGATAATAAGTATAGCTATAAATGGTATAGAGAAAGCGATATTTTAAAAGAGAATGCTGGTTCTATTGAGATTAGTAATCAAGGTATCTATTATCTGGAGGTTAGTTCCGATAACTGTGTAAATACAGATTCTATCTATATTTCAAAAATTAATAAGCCGGCTGAGATTATTTATAAAAACGAAATGACAGAAGCCAATTTTAATGTCTCTTACTTTAATCAAATTGATACAATAAGTGATATCAAATGGTTTTATGAGAACGAAACCACACCTTTTTCAAACGATTACAATAACTATTTACGTCTTGATGGAAAATATCGTATTGTAAAATCAAATATCTGCGGAACAACAACCGATTCTCTTAAGTATAAAAATGAGAATTATTATAGCAATAGAGTTAAGATATTTCCAACTATTTGCAACCAGAATGTCTGTATTTATAGTGAAGAAAATGAGTATGTGAAAGTAAAGATCTATGATTTAGATAAAGAAAATATACATATGGAGTATGAAGGATATGTTACTGTTAGCAACGGTGTATACAAACTGGATATTAATGAACTACAAGAGGGCAAATATATTGTTGAAGTAGAAATAGACAATATAATTCATTCTAAAAAGATAATAAAACATATTTGATTACTACAAGATATTATGTTTATCGTTATGCGCAATCCTATACTGTCGAAAAAGTTAAGTTTTTTGGCTAATGAGGTGGGGCTAGAATTGAATTCTATATTCGCTAATTGACGGAAAAGATGTAACTGAAATCAATAGTGGAAGTAGCAAAAATATGTATCTGACTTAAATTAAATTCATCAAATAACAACTTAGCAATGAAAAAAAACTCATTAATTCATATCACTTTTATTGGATCATTTTTCTTTCCATTTATTGGGACTTTATTGAAACTGAAAGACTATTCAAGCCTATCAAACTCATTTTTAATATTAGGTATCGTTTTTATTTTATTTTTTCTAGTGCTTGCGCTTATTGAAATAAATAAATCTCAAAAATTGAACGAAAAACAAAAAACACTTTGGACAATTGGCTTACTTATATTTGTAGGTATAAGTCCGTTAATCTACTATTTTATTGGTCGTAAAAATATTTGACAGTTTGAATAGCATGTGCAAACAAAAGCTAAATTGTCATGGGTGGTGGCGAGTAGCTTGATCCCGATTCCGGAAGTGTCGGGATGGGAGTCCAGAAAATTTGGTGAGACCGTTGTGCTTCATGCAGGTAAACATCCGGCAATAAGTAGCCTTGATTATTTTAGTGTGAATACTATGTTGAGATAGATATTATAAACGAAACCATAAATAGAATTAAACTATGAGAAAATTTAGGATTGGATTAATAATTTCTGCTGTTATTACCATAATAATACAGCTTGGCGTTGTTGAATACTCTGATTTAAGTTGGTCAGTAAATGCAGGAAGTTATTGGGGAATAATATCGATGATTTTATTAATAGTAAGTATGGTTTACTCAAATCGATACGAAAAGAAAAATGCTAAAGCACATACTGGTAACAAAAACTAAATTTCATGGGCGGTGCCCCAGAAATCTCGAGGCAGGCATTGAACGTGTCGTGCAATTGATCCTGACTCATCGGGGTTAGCGAGACAATGAAATAATCCTAACAAGGGAAGCTTGTGGGGCTTGTTTTGTTCTTGTTAGCTTCTGAATCACTCAAGGTATTGCTTAGCCGCATACGGGCTCAATAAACGCTTTCAAAATTAGATTTAGAGTAGCTGGTCAACCGAGCTGCGGACAAAATCGCGGGTATAATAATCATCGTCCTTAATTTCGCCATTCCAAACGATAATATCCAAATCGATAACACGAGGACCAAATTTCGGCAAACTTCTATCTCGTCCCATTTTATCTTCCAATTGCTTTAAATATTGGGTGAATGCTTCGCAATCGAGCTTTGTTTTTAAGCGAACTGCACCATTTATGAAATCATCCTGATCTTTTATGCCAATTGGGGCCGTTTTAATCCAGCTGGAATGTTCTTTTAACTCATGGTCGTTTGAGAGAAGAGACAACATTTTTTTTATGTTTTTTTCTGGTTCTATATTCGATCCAACTCCAAGTATACAATCATTCATCGCTTAAAATTTAAGTTGTCGATTTTCTATCTGATTCCAATTCGATGGAAACAGATTCTGCAAATCGTAAGGCATGCGGCTTATCGACTTCAACTTTAGCCCATTCAACCTGTGGATTTTTTAATATTAAATCAAGAACCTGTTGGGTCAGATTTTCCAACATTTTGAATTCACCCTCTTGTACAAGTTTAATCACCTTTTTGGTTATGGTTTTGTAGTTGTATGAATTGTTCACGTCATCGTTTCGGATGGCCTCACTCACATCAGCTCGTATGGTCATATTGATCACCACATCTTGTTTGTTACGCAGTTCTTCCGGGTTAAATCCGATAAAGGTTCTAATCAGTAAATTTTTCACACGAATAATCGCCATATGCTTTTAATTTATAAAAGTTGTTCACCTCCGTCGCAAAATAGAATTTGCCCGGTTAGGTTTTTATTATTAATGATATAATCCATTGATTGAAGGATGGGTTTAATGCCTACAGGGACTTGCATGGGTGTTTTTTTTGCAAGCTCTAAGAGATATTCTTCTCCCTGATCTTCGGGAGGGAGTATTGCTCCGGGTGCTATGCCATTTACTCGAATATGTGGCGCAAATTCCAGGGCAGCCATCTGGGTCAAATGCGAAAAGGCCACTTTAGATAAGCTATAGGCGGCGTGGGAATTGGAAAAAGATGAAATGCGAGTATCCAGAAAATTGACAATTAGGCCCTCCTCGCAATTATCAGCGTAATCTCTTGAGAGAATAAACGGAGCTAATAGGTTCACATTCATTTGGTTTTGGAATAGTTCGATTGATGTGTTTTGAATTGTACCTGGCTCAAATACCGATGCATTATTAATCAGGATATCAATGCGTTTGAAATATGAAACCACGCTATTAATTAAGTCACTGCAAGCCTTTGGATCATTTAAATCGCATGGGAATAGTTCAAATTTCTGCTCCCCATATTTCTTTTGTAATTCAGCTTGTAAATGAAGTGCATCCTTTTTTGACGAATTGTAATGAATGGCAATATTATAGCCTTTACCGGCTAAAAATAGAGACAACTGTTTCCCAATTCGCTTTGCAGCTCCTGTTATTAATACTGTTTTTTTTATCATAGACCAAAGAGTAGCTTGTTCTTAAAGTTAAGCAATATTCATTCTGATCAAAAGTTTACAATAAGTAATTTTTGTGTAGACTAAACTTGAAATGAAAAAACCAAGATAGCGAAAGACCAATTCACTGTTCTAATGATTTACAGGGCTCATATCAGCAAGCGTAAGTTAACTATAAGGCATTTATTATGAAGAGTCATTCTATTTTGAAATGGATTGTAGTTTTACTTCTGCTTTAGATATTGTTTAGTTGAATTAATTCTTAATTTTAGTCATCATAAAATTAGAGGTGTTGTTATACCGCACTATCGGACTGATAAGAACACCTTATAAAAAGATACAAGCGAAATAAACACCATTGTGTTTATTTATAAGTTATAGGCAATAAATTATTCAGAATGAGATTTTTAGCAATTCTATTTTTTGTAATTGTTTGTTCGCAAGTTAAGGCGCAACAATTGACAGGGCAAGTTGTTGACAGAGACGGAGTTGGTGTTGTGTGTGCTCATGTTTTTTATCCTGAAACTTTAAAAGGGACAACCACAAACGCTACTGGATACTTTTCTATGACTCAAATTCCTAAGCTTAAAAATATTCTTGTTTCTTGCGTTGGTTATAGTGATACTATAATTCCTATTGAGACAATTATAGGTGGAACAATTAAATTACGTAAGAAAGAATATCATTTAGAAGAAGTTTCAGTTATTGCAAAGAGGAGTGAAGAAATATTTATTGGTAGTAAGAAAAAGCCAAAGGGAATTACATTTCTATTGAAAGGGGATAAGAAAGATTATAAAGGTTGGTTTTTATATTTTCCTAGAAACTCAAATGCAAAACTCAAATCAATTGGATTACATATTCGAAAATTTAATAACCCAAATATTAAATTGCATTTTAGAGTTCTAGCTCCTGATGCATTATACAAAACATTAGGGACAGATTTATTGCTAAATGATATTGAAGAGCCGATAAAAAAAGGGTGGACCTTTATTGATTTTACTAAGGAAAATATTCGGTTTACAAAAAATGGACTTATTGTAGCTTTTTATTTGACAGGTATGGAAAAAAATGATGAAGTAGTTATTAGTGGGATTGCCAATGAACCGGAATACTCATGGATGAGTTCGCTAAATTATAAGTTAGATTGTTCTTTAAAGTTTGGAGATAAAAAACATAAACCAGCACTTCAAATGTTAATATTAGAATAATTAAAGCCTATAACAAAAGCTAAATTTCATGGGCGGCGACTAGCTTGATTCCGATTCGGGAAGTGTCGGGATGGAAGTCCAGTAAATTTAGTAAGACCGTTATGTGCAGGCTAAAATAAACCAATAAAAGATTTTATATGGATTCTGAAATTTTCAACCATTTGAACATGGCCCAATTAGTGAAAATTCTAATAGTTGTGGCAGGGTTTATAACCTTTACCTTAAGTATTCTGGCCATAATTAGAGGTAAACACGCTAAAAGCTGGAATAAAACTGAAGGTGAAATATTAAAATCTGAATTTATTGAATTTGGGACTTCAGGAGACTCCGAAAGAATTTTTAAACCCAAAGTCAAATACAAGTATGTCATTAAAGGAATAGAATACTGTGCGAAAAGAGTATACTTCGGTAGTTCTTTGATGAGTAATTTTAAGAAACGTAATAGTTTAAGAACGGTTGCAAAATATCCAGAAGGAAAGAAAATAACTGTTTTTTATAATCCATCGAATGTGAAAATGAGTGTTCTTGAAACTGGTGTTAAATCAGAAATTATTATTACAAGTATTATTGGAATCCTTATTTTCTTATTCGGGTATTTACTTTTAACAAACCCTGAGTTGTTGGAAAATATTAGGAATTAGAAGGAGTAGTAATACCAGCACATAACAAAAGCTAAATTGTCATGGGCGGTGCCCCAGAAGTCTCGAGGCAGGCATTGAAAGTGTCGTGTAATTAACCCGGGTAAGTTGTGACCAGCAAGCCCCTTTTGTCCATATAAAAAAGAAAACAGAATGAAATACGACAAGGAAAAATACAAAATTTGGGATTGGAAAAGTCCCGTTGTTTTACATTGGATACTTAATCCTGGCTTGGTGATTAATGAACTGATTTTGGGACAAACACTTCCCAAAGTGATGTTGATCGAGCGGGAAGGGGCTAAACCTTTTAGTCAGCGCTCCTTAATACCATGTCCTCACTGTGGAGAACTGCATTCAGGATTGAAGTATTCAACTCAAAACAAAACGGCCTTAAAAAACTGGTTTGGATTCTATTGTGATAAATGTTCCAGAATAATTCCTGTACAAAGGAACTTGACTTCCTTAATCGTTTTAGCCATTACCTTCCCGATTTGGGGCTGGTTTAGAAAATCCCTAAAGCAAAACTGGTTAGACAAACAGCCTGAAAGGTATCAGAATTTAAACCTGGAACCAGTTACAGCGAAAATGACAGCTAAAAGTGGCTTAATAATGGGCTTGATCTGGGGCTTGTTTATGTACCTGGTTATGACTTTTATATTTCCACTCATTATGCAAGAAGAAATGACGCAAAAGAGTATGTTGATAGGAATCCCTATCTGGCTGATAGCTGGCTTGGCTTTTGGTTTTACAATGAAAATATGGATGAATAAAAAAGGAAAAATAGCCCATAGCAAAAGCTAAATTGTCATGGGTGGTGGCGAGTAGCTTGATTCCGATTCGGGAAGTGTAGGGATGGAAGCCCAATAAGCTTAGAAAGCCTCTTAGTGTTAATTGAAAAATACAATATATATCCAATGATAAAGCTTTATGTGAAATGTAAAATGATTCAGAAGATACAACTTGCACTGGCCGTAATAATTTTGTGTACAGGTGTTTCTTATAGTCAACCGGTAGTAAAAAGGAAAAAGTATTTCTCAAATGGAATAAAGTATATTTATGAAATCAATAAATCTACCAAGTTAAAGGAAGGTCTTTTTATTTGTAAGCACAATAGAAAGAAAATCTTTGAGGGGAGTTATAAGAACAATATGAAAACTGGGAAATGGCATTATTATTATAAAGAAGAGTTATTGTTAACGATTCAATATGAATCTGACAGCATTGTTAATTGTAAGAAAACCGAACTCCTTAATAAATATGGTATCACAACAGAAAAAAAAATGTTAGACTACCTTACAGCTAGCATAAGTAAAAAACTTGTCTATCCTATGAGTGCAGCTATGAAAAATCAGAGTGGAACTGTTCTAATGCATATGGAATTTAACGAAGCAGGTAAGTTGGTAAATTATAAAATGATGAAATCCTCTGGATCTAAACATATTGATTATTCGGCAAATGAACTCTTAAAGAAATACCACACTCTACCTTATATAAAAAGATGTGTTCCAAGCCCAATTACATTATGTGTTCCGATAGTTTATCGTTTTTCTACCGAATCAGAAAGATTGGATTATGTAAATAAATATGTAAATAAAACGGTTAATAAATGGAATTCAAGATTTTCACGCTAGTAGAGGCACAAGACTGTCAGCACAAATCCATTCAATAATGAGAAGGTTATATAAGATTTTATTCATAGTAGTTATGATGGGCTTGTTAGCTTTCACCAATCCCAAAAGAATAGCGCTGTTAAGTCAATTTAAAGATGCTGGTCTCATTAAATTAACTAAACTGGAGTTTGTCGATAGTGATCCCATAGTAGACCCAATATGTCTAACCTATTATAAGGAGCATTTGATCACGATTGATTATTCTAATTCAAATAAATTTCTTGCAGTTGCAGACCTTAAAAAAGAAACCATAGATCATCAGATATCAAAAGGTATCGGTTCATGTCATTTTTTATCACCACGTTCCTTAAGAGAAGATTATACAGATAATTCTTTGTTTGTGTATGATGATCTCCTTCGTAAGATTGTATTCTTTGATTTGGATGATTCTAAACTAAAGTTGAAAAAGATAAAGAAGAAGGTTTACAATAAAAAAAAGAGCAAGCCAGGTGTTCTTGTGCGTATAGATTCATGTAGAATTCTTTTGGATGGGATTTTCAAAGGGAGAGATGAAAAATATCAGATTCGTGATTTGGAGTCAGGCGCCTCATCTTATTTTGGAAAACACTCCGATTTTGTAGAAAGAGATACGCTTTCTAGTGGTGAGTGTTTTATGGCAATGCAGGGAGCAATCGTACTTCGCCCTGATTCTAAAATGGCTGTCTATGCTTCTTATAAAGGGGGCGTTATAGATTTTATAGACTTAAGTAAAGATTCTGTTGAAATTAATCGAAAAGAATATTTTGTTCCCAAAGTTGAAATTCTTAGTGACAAACAGAGAAGATTTTCGGTAAGACCATTTCAATTGGCTAAAGGGGCGTTAGAGGGCTTCTACGATGTTAAAGCAACTCAAAACCATGTTTATTTACTCTTTTCAGGGAATGAAATTATCCCTTGCGGAACAAAGCCTGATGAGACTTGCAAGAAAAATAGAGCGTTTCCAACACTCTTACAATTTGATTGGGAAGGTCATCCTCTAAAACGATGGAAGTTTGATAGAAATATTAAATTCTTTGATGTCAATCCAGAAACAAATCAGATTTATGTTTTGGTAAAGGATAGCACCAATACCTTATTAAAGGGAATCATTGACTAAGGCATTATTAGACATGATTAAGAATAAAAAAAACGCTAGTACGAGCTTAGTAAAATGTTTAAACACAGTAAATAATAGCAGATGAATAGTTTTGAACACAATAGAGAGAGCTGGAACGAATTAACAGCCTTGCATACAGAATCTAGTTTTTATGATGTTGAGGGTTTTAAGAAAGGGAAAACCTCGCTGAATCATATTGAATTAGAAGAATTAGGTGATTTAAAAGGGAAGAAATTGCTTCACCTTCAGTGTCACTTTGGGATGGATACTTTATCATTAGCCAGAGAAGGGGCCGAAGTTCTTGGTGTTGATATATCTGATGCTTCGATACAAAAAGCCCAGGAATTGGCTCATGAGCTGGAGATTCCGGCACGCTTTATTCGTTCGAATGTGTATGATATTGAGGATGTATTAGATGAGACTTTTGATATTGTTTACGTTTCTTATGGGGCCATTAATTGGTTGGACGACCTTGATAAATGGGCGAAGCTTATCAGCCGATGCCTGAAACCCAATGGCATATTCTATATGGTAGAATTTCATCCCTTCATATACACCCTCAACGATGAGTTTGAGATAAGGGATAGTTATTTCAAATCAAAGGCACTGGAAACTGTCGTTGAAAAGTCATACACAGACAAATCTGAAGTTTCCAATAAGAATCTAAAGCATATTGAATGGCACCATAGCTTGAGCGAAGTTTTAAACAGTTTAATCTCCAATGGTATGAGAATAGAATTCCTTAATGAATTCCCTTATCAGGTTTATAACTGTTTTCCCAATCTTATTGAAAGTGAAAATGGGAGGTGGGTTTCTGAAAAATATGGTGATAAGATTCCGTATATGTATTCGGTGAAAGCTAGGAAGCTTTAACGTTTTAATTTAAATGAATCATTTATAAACTTAATTAATATGAAATACCTTTTAACGTTTGCAACTTTTGTCTTAGTTCTTCAGCTTCAGGCTCAGCAACATTTTAATGCGAGTATTACCTATGCTAGAAAATTAACTTTTGAAAATAAGGCTGATAGTATCAAGTATGTTGAGAAGTATCATGGATTAGATATTTTGGATATGATAATGGGGCCAGTGAAAGAGAAATATCTGGTAAAAGATGATTCTGTCTTAATATATCATTACTACAGAACAGAAGAAATTTTAAAAGAGTTAGAGTTGTCAACAAAGGACAATTTACAAAGAATAGATATGATTTCAGGTAAGATTGGGGATTGGAAGGACTTTTCTTATAACACGTATAAGAAATTTAAGTCCTACAAACGACTTAAAAGCGAGGATGAAATTATTTTAGGGCGAAAATGTAAGGCTTGGATCTCAAAAAGGAAGAAAAGCTGGAGAAAGATATGGTTAGCTGATGTGGATCAAGTATTGCCTGATACAAAGGATTCTGAGATCTTTATGAATAATCAGTTAATCTTAAAACGAGTCATATTTTTTAAGAATAGTCAAAGAATAGAAAAAAGAGCTGTTTCTATTGAAGAATTACCTGATATTAAATTTTCTGAGATTATTAAGAAAAATACCGAAGCGGATATTAAATGGAAATACGAACCCCTTGCTGAAAATAGTAAATTGGGCGATGCTGTGATTAAGGTCGGTGAACTTGCCCCTGATGTTTATTATCGTGAGGTATTGGGAGAGGGAACAAAACATTTGTATGAAACCACGCAGAAGAGTAAGTATACCATGATGGAGTTTTGGGGTACCTGGTGTATGCCTTGCTTGGCAGCAACAGTTAAGATAAAAGCTTTACGTGAAAAATTCAATCAGGATGAACTGTCTATCATCTCTTTGAACTCTCGTGATAAAATTGAAGCGAAAATAAAAGGTGTAATTAAGAAGAAAGGTATGAATTGGCAACATGGTTATGCGACTGATAAGTTGATCTCCATATTCAATGATAATCGAACTTATCCTCGTGTGGTTTTGATAGATCAGAACAATAAGGTGCTTCTTATTGGAAATCCACATAAGGACCTTGAAGAAATTGAGCAGATTATTCGAGGTGATATTAGTAAGAGATAAGGTATTCATATAAGCTATTTGAAAATGAAAGTATTAAATCTAATTGTTTTGTGCTTGCTCTTTAGTCAGACCTATGCAAGCGAATTACAGGTGAAAGAAGTGAAAACAGAGGTGAAGGCTGCTACTGTATTTATTGAGGGGGCTCAGCTTTCTCGTGAAAAATCAATTGAGCTAATGCCTGGTATTAGCCTTTTAAAGTTTGTCAACCTTTCACCTTTTATCGATGCCAAAAGTGTACAGCTAAAGGCAATTGGTGATGTAACGGTTTTATCAGTTAATCATCAGCAAAATTTTATCGATAAGCTTGAGAAGTCAGAGGAGATCAAGGCGATTGAAGCCAAGCTTAAGAATTTAAACAAGCAACTGAAATTGGAAGAAACCTACTTGTCGATTATCAGCGAAGAGTTAAGCTTATTGAAAGAGAATTGTGCCATAAGTGGCAAGAACAGTCAAGTTAGCCTGATCAACCTGAAGGAAGCCTCTGATTTTTATAGTACGAAGTTGACGGCCTTGAAATTGAAGAAGATTGAAAGAGAGGGCAGCCAATCGGACTTGAGAAGTAAACGCTCAGAGCTTGAGAAGCAATTGAGAACCCTTAGTAGTAAAAAAGTTTATGCCAATGGAGAGATTGTAGTAAGGGTAAAAGCAGAATCAAGAACGAAACCAAAATTCGAATTGTCCTATTTTGTTGGAAATGCAGGTTGGTTTCCTTCCTATGACATCCGTGCTAAAAACATCAATGAACCACTTGAGTTGGTTTATAAGGCCAATCTTCGTCAGGATACCAAGGTGGCCTGGAATAATGTGAAGCTAAAGTTTTCTTCATCCAATCCTAAAACATCGGGTGTGGCTCCTGAGCTTAAAACCTACTTTTTAGATTACAATTCGCACCCTCCTGTATACAATAAAACAATTAATGCAGTAATTGGACGGGTTGTTTCCGCTGACGATGGTTTGGCTATTCCCGGTGTTAGTGTGGTTGTTCATGGTTCAACCATTGGAGCTGTAACGGATATCAATGGTCGATATTCTATCACGCTTCCCGCTAATTCGAACCAACTGACTTATTCCTACGTTGGCATGAGATCTCAAACTTTATCTGTAAATAGTTCTGTCATGAATGTTACTTTGGAGACAGAGAGCATAGGTATGGATGAGGTTGTAGTAACAGCCTATGGTGCCTCTAAGAGAAATATGAGAGCACTTCAAGGTCGAGTTGCTGGTGTGTCTGTTAAGAAAAAAGAAAGAGCTAAAAGTAGAAGTAACTCAAGCCTGGCTATTCCTTTTGAGACAAAGGAAAAACAGACCAATGTTGAGTTTGAGATTAAAACACCTTATTCCGTGAAATCGAATAATAAAAACTATTCGGTTGATATGGCTGTTTACGAACTGCCTGCCTCTTATCAGTATTTTTGCATTCCTAAAATTAGTCAGGATGCTTTCCTGATGGCTAATGTGAATAATTGGGGAAAATACCAATTGTTAGAGGGCGAAGCCAATATCTTTTTTGAAGGAACCTATGTGGGAAAAACACTTTTAGATATTCAAAATGCATCGGATACCCTACAAATTTCAATGGGCAGCGATAAGAATGTTAGTGTAAAGCGTGAAAAGCTAAAAAATTTCACCACAAGACAATTCATTGGCTCTAAGAAAGAAGAGGCTCGTGCCTGGAAAACGCTTATTAAGAATAATAAGAATCAGGCAATTGACATGATTGTGCTCGATCAGGTTCCTGTTTCTCAACGTGAGGAAATTGAGGTTGAAATTCAACAGATGAGTGGTGCCAAGCTTAATAAGGAGCAGGGTGAAATTAAATGGAAATTTAGCCTGGAGCCGACTAAGAAAAAGGAATTGGAATTGAAATATTCTGTGAAGTATCCTAAATCAAGACGATTAATAATTGAATAAATAAAAACAGGCAAACAGTAAAACAATGTAAGCACTTCTCTTATCCCGATAACTATTGGGAGAGGGAGGTGCTTTTTCTTTGCATTAGACTTCTTTAACTCTTATTTGTTTTTTACTATTATCAACTGCTTGGTTTTTACTATATTTAATAAGTGACATTTTTATGGTAAAACAGAATATAAAGAATCTCCTTGATGAATTTCTAGAATCTGTTATTAAGAGATCATATTAAATGTTTCGGACCTATTTGAAAATCAGAAAATACATAATAGTGATGGGTGATAAAATAAGAATTTCGTTTGTTGCCATTATTTTAGTGATTATTGGTATTGCTTGTAATGGTTTTAATAGTCAAAAGTCGATGATTGATAAAACAGTTGTTAAGGAATTAGATCTTGAGAGATATCTGGGTACCTGGTATGAAATTGCACGTTACAACCATCGATTTGAGCGCGGATTGGTTGGTGTTACTGCAAACTATTCCATGCGTGAAGATGGTAAAATAAAGGTGGTAAATAGTGGTTATAAGGATAGCCTTTCGGGTGAATACTCTGAAGCCACAGGAAAGGCAAAGATTCCTGATCCGATAAACGAACCTGCAAAATTAAAAGTTTCCTTCTTTTGGATATTTTATGGTGACTATTATGTCTTGGAATTGGAAGAAAATTACCAATGGGCTATCATAGGTAGTCGCTCTGATAATTATTTATGGATTTTAAGCCGAAGCCCACAAATGGATAAGGATGTCTATCAGGAGTGTCTCGATAAACTGACGAAACGTGGTTATGATGTTACCAAGCTGATAGAAGTTGAACAAAAGGGAGTTTAGAGTATGGGTGTTACGAAAAAACAGTCGGTTAATGGGAAATTTCTATACTATGGGTTTATAGCAGGAAGCCAGCACATATTGCAAAATCAGGAAGAGCTGAATCAAATTAACGTGTTTCCGGTTCGCGATAAAGATACCGGTACTAATTTGGCATCTACTATTCGAGCTGTAATCGATAATATAGAGCCTGACAAGTCGTATAAGAAAACGATTGGGAATATTGCTGATGCAGCATTAATTGGAGCCAGAGGTAATTCTGGAATCATTTTCGCACAATTTCTCCACGGCTTAAGTCTAGAAACGAAAAACAAGCAGGTTATCACCCTTCAGGAATTCGCAGAGAGTGTAAGAAAATCAATTCCCTATATGTACGAAGCCATTGCTAATCCTATAGAAGGCACGATGCTGAGTGTTATTCGTGAATGGTCTGATTTTTTGAGTAGTAAAGAAGCTGCCGTACATGATTTTAAGAAGGTGATAATTGATTCCATTGTGGTTCTGGAAAAATCCCTGGCTGAAACGACATCAAAGCTAAAGGCCTTAAACAAATATGGTTTTGTTGATGCCGGAGCAAAAGGTTTTGTGGTCTTTATAAAAGGGGTCATCGAATTTATTAAAAATCGAAACATCAGAAAGTTCAAAATAGATAGGATTGAGACGATATCGCTTGTTCATTCTGAAGATCAGCTTGATGAAGATTTGACCTTTCGATACTGCACAGAAGCCATTATAAAAAAGCTGCAGATAGGTACGGGGACATTAAAGGAATTTCTTGGTGATAAGGGTGATTCTGTTGTTGTGGCAGGTTCCGACAATACCTGTCGTATCCATGTTCACACCAACCACCCAGCTGAACTTTTCCATAAGCTTAAAGATTTCGGAACCATAACTTTTCAGAAAGTTGACGACATGCAACGTCAGCAGGAAGTAGCGATTAGGAGGAAGTGGAATATCGCCTTAGTTACTGATTCTACATGTGATCTTTCTCAGGATTTAATTGATTTTTATCAAATTAATCTTGTGCCAATAAATTTAAACTTTGGTGATAATCATTACCTTGATAAGATCACTATACAACCTGAGCAGTTTTACGATTTGCTGGAAAGTAGTCCGGAATCTCCGAAAACCTCACAAATTAATGAGCGAACCTTTACCAATTTATATTCTCATCTGGCTTCGCATTACGATGCGATTATTTCAGTACATCTCACATCTCAATTTAGTGGCACCTATAAAAACAGTGTGAATGCAGGTCAAAGGATTCAAAATGAATTCAAGAAGCCTGTACATGTTATCGATTCTAAAAATTTATCAGGAGCTCTCGGTTTACTTGTTCTGAAAACCGCCCAAAATATAGAGGCTGGTAAAACAGCAGAATCTATTGTAAAAGAGCTGAAGACAGATATTAGCGAGGCAAAGATCTTTGTTAGTGTTAGAGACCTAAAGTATATGATAAAAGGCGGCAGAGTTTCAAAACCTGCGGGATTTGTCGCAAAGCTTTTGGGGATTAATCCCATTATTTCAATGAATGAAGAGGGGAAATCCTTATTGTTTGGAAAAACATTTAGCCAAAAGGGCAGCTTAAATAAAATATTTAAACATATCGAAAAAATAGCTAATGGAAAATCGGTATGGAATTATATTGTTTTGCACGCACATAATCCGGAGGGCGCTGAAAAGGCAGAGATGAAAATGCGGGAGATAACCGGAAAAAAACCAGTATCTGTGGTTGATATTTCTCCTGTAATTGGCATCCATGCCGGTAATGGCGCCATATCCATTTCATTATTGCTTAATCATTAAAAAGACAGCCTATGCTAACCTTATTTCTTCAGGCTCTGCTAATCGTTTTAATACTTGTTACCTTACTATGGGGGCTTAGTGTGATCATTAAAAATGTGAGTATAATTGATCTGTTTTGGGGAATGGGTTTTGTGATTGTAAATGCGTTCTACTTTTATCAGTCAGGCGATTTTTTTGCACGAAAAATACTTTTACTAGTTTTGGTCAGTTTGTGGGGATTAAGACTCTCTATATACCTCTCGTGGCGTAATATAGGAAAAGGTGAAGACTTCCGTTATCAGGAATTCAGAAGAAACTTTGGCCCCAAACGCTATTGGTGGTTTAGCTATTTTCAGGTGTTTTTGTTACAAGGTTCTCTAATCATGTTTGTTTCGCTTCCCTTATTAGGCGTTAATTCACAAACCCTTTCGAATGATTTAATCTGGCTGGATTATTTAGGTCTAATTGTTTTTCTTATTGGCTTTGTTTTCGAAGCTGGGGGCGACTACCAGCTGGCAAGGTTTAAGCAGAATCCCGCTAATAAAGGAAAGGTACTAAATACTGGATTTTGGAAATACACCAGGCATCCCAATTATTTTGGCGATTCGGCAGTGTGGTGGTCTTTTGGTATTTTTAGCATAGCTGCCGGAACTTATTGGCCGCTTATTGGCTCACTTGTAATGACCCTTTTAATTCTAAAAGTTTCAGGCGTTACATTGCTTGAAAAAAGCCTGAATGATACCAAAGCGCAATACAGGGAATATATACAAAAAACCAGTTCCTTTTTACCATGGTTTCCTAAAAAATAAACAAAAATGGATTTTGTGACTAAATATATATGGTTGATTCTTTTCCTTGTTTGGGGCTTGCCTTTAGGATTTTATCGCAGCAAGTTTCGGAAGATAGTTTACCAAACAGACAGTTGGCTTATCAATATCAAACCAGTGTTTTGGAAAGAAATCAAAGGCTTATTGGGTAATATTTATCCTCACGATATGAAATACAAAAAGTTCAGAAACTTTTATTTACTCTACCTGCTTGTATACTTAGTATTATTTATTCTTTACTTGAATTTTGACACAAAGGCTCAAAAAATGAAAGAACTAACAATAGGGAGTACAGTCCCCAAATTCGAATTAAAAGACCAGAATGGCCAAATGTTTCAAATGGATTCAGTTTTGGGTAAAAAAAATCTTGTCATTTTCTTTTATCCTAAAGACGATAGTCCGGGCTGTACAAAAGAAGCCTGTGCTTTTCGTGATCAATTTGAAGTTTTTGAGGAGGCCGATGCTTTAATTATTGGTATTAATGCTCAATCGGTTGAAAGCCACCTGAAATTCGCACAGAAATACAATTTGAACTATACCTTATTGAGTGATGAGGGAAATAAGGTACGGAAGATGTTTGGAGTGCCAGGTAATTTGTTTGGTTTAATTCCGGGAAGAGTGACCTACCTCATCAATAAAGAAGGCAAAGTAATCTATTTATTTAACTCGCAAATTCAAGCTGAAAGACATGTGGATGAGGCATTGCGTATCTTACAGGAAATAAAATGACCTTTATCGATGAAATATTGATCCTGTTGCTAACTTATCTTTGGGGTTCTATTCCTTATGGATACCTGTTAACTAAGCATTATACCGGAAAAAATATACTTGAATGGGGTAGTGGTAATCTTGGTTCTACTAATGTGAAGCGTATTGCAGGAACAAAAATATCCATTATAACACAACTTTTCGATATGCTAAAAGGGCTCTTGCCTGTTGCTCTGTTTTTAATCTTTGATATAAGTACATCAACGCCATATTACATTTATATGCTTGCATTGGCATCAATAATAGGACACGATTTTAGCTTGTTTTTAAAGTTTAAAGGAGGTAAAGGCGTGAATACAACATTAGGAGCTTCCTTATTGCTTGCGCCTAATTCTGTTTTGATCTCTGTTGCCATTTATTTTATTGTGAAATGGCGATTCAAATATGTTTCATTGGGATCAATTGTATTGGCAATTACACTGCCTACTGTTGAATTCTTTTTACACCAGATTACGCCTGCTTTTTATTTTTTACTCATCAGCTCAATTCTAATTATTCTTTTACATCGACAGAATATCATTCGATTGGTAAAAGGGAATGAATTGAAATCTTAAGTTTATAAAGAAATCAGTATTTCGAAAATATAATACACGATAATATGGCCTTTTATCAATTTTATAGAGAGCAACTATTGAATACGACCATCGACGAATTGTGGGATTTTATCTCTTCTCCTCAAAATCTTAAAAAGATTACGCCCGATTACATGGGCTTTGATATTCGCTCTAGAGATTTACCTGATAAAATCTACGAAGGAATGATCATCAGCTACATTGTTAAGCCTGTATTGGGAGTCAAAACGAATTGGGTGACTGAAATAACACACGTAAGGGATAAGGCATATTTTGTGGATGAACAAAGGGTGGGACCTTATACTTTGTGGCATCATCAACACATTATCAAGCAGCAGGGCGATAAGGTCTTAATGAAAGACATTGTTAGTTACAAACCACCAATGGGGTTTTTAGGAAGTATAGCCAATGAACTCCTTATTAAAAATAAGTTGAATGAAATTTTTGACTACAGAACTCAAATCCTTGAAGAAATATTTCACCAGTGATTTATACAGGATGAATAATTTTTAAATAGGTGTATAAAAAAAGCACTTCTCCCTAATTAAGGAGAAGTGCTTTTTACATATGATTATGGTTGAGTTGTTTAAAGATTATACTTCACCGTGAATAAAAAGTATCGCGGTTGAACGTAATAGGTAGACGATGCATAGGCATAGTCTGTTTCGCTGGATTGATTTAAGGATTTAGTGTCTAAAAGGTTTTTTCCCTTCAAACCAAATTCCCACTTGCTGTCCTTTTTTTGATAAAGCAGGTTGGCCTCCAGAAAACTGTATTCATTATCAATGGTGTTTTCCTTATTGGTGTAAGAGTAAAAGTCGTAATCAGCAGTTAGAATCAATTCTTTAAGGATGACAGCATCTAACTTGACATAGGGACGCTTGGTGTAATAGCTGGTCGAAGTTTGACCTCTGTCGTAATTGCTTACTGAATAAGAATAGCCCAGTTCTAAATTGGGAGCCTTCTTAAAGTTAGTTGAAACAGATCCACCATAGTTTTGAGAGAAAGACTCTGATGTACTAGGTAAAGAATTGATCAGATTATTGGTTTTTGCCCAGGATAGATTCGCTCTTGTGGATAGTTTGAAGTTTTTAAAGGTGCGCTGATAACGTGCATTGGCACTTAAGGATTCATCTTCCAGATTTGAATTGATGGTGCTGGTAATCTGATTAATGCCCATTGGAATAACATTACTCTTAAGCGCATCGATTCGTTTGGTATAATTCAAATTGGCAAACATATGCGTAAAATTGAACATGTTGAAGGAGAAGAAATTTAAAGAGATATTGTGATTCAAGGAACTCTCCAGATCTCTGTTGCCACTATATACCGAATTGTAGTTGTTTAGAACGTATGATTGTGCAAATTTACTCACATCGGTAAAAGCTCTTGTAATTTTATAGTTGAATCTAAGGGTCTCCGATTTCTTCAGTTGCACATTGATATACATATCAGGTAAGATAGAGGTTAATTCATCTGTCACAGTACTTCCTAGTTGTTTGTTCTCGGCCTTGTATTGATGAAGACTTAAACCCGGATTAAAAGTGAAAATCCCAGCTTGTAGTTTATAGTGGAAACCAAGAAACATATCAGAAATATTAAAATCAACATCATTTTCAAACTGATCACCCTCCATTGACAACTCTGAATCATTATCAAGAACCTGGAAGATCTCTGAATTAAAGTTCTGATGACTTTGCGTTGTTCCTAAAGTCAATTGAATATTACTTTTATCGCCAGTGATATAGTAGTAATCAAGCTTGGCATCTACCTTATTGGTCATGATGTTCTTTTTCTGATTCAGATTATAAAGCCCCTGAGACTGGTTGACAGGAAACAAATCCACAAAGGCAAATTCACTTCTGATGGCATTGTAGAAAGGATCTTCGTCCTGATACAGATGCTGGGCCTCAAAAGCAAAGATATTCCTGTCATTTAAGGTGTAATAGATATTCGTATTCTGATTCACAGAGGTCGGCTTTTGTTTCTTATTTTGAATGATAAGATCAGTGGTATTATCCACCAATGAAGTCACAGACTCCTGTTCATCGTCATCGGATTGTTTTAACATGATGTCGTAGTCAAATTGAAATTTTGCATTAGGCTTATAAACCGAGCTAAACTTAAGGAGCCCTAAATTAACATCCTGATCGTTTTCTTTTATTGCTTCTTCTACTTGTGATTGGTTACCATCAAGCTTATAGGTTGTTGAACTTTCAGTTCTCATTTCTGTACCGGTATAAGAGTAAATTCCGAATCCGCTCAAATCCAGGGTTTTGCTTGGTGAGTAGCTGAAGTTTAAAGCGGCAAATTTGGTGTCGATATCTTTGGCTTTATTATTTTGAGCAGTTGAAATTCCCAAGCTATTGGAACCTGTGCTAAAAGAGCTGCCACCGCTACGATTGAAGTTTTTAAAACCACCCGTAAAATTCATATAATCTCTGCGTGTAAAAGGCACCTCTCCAATATTATTCATATCTGTAATCAGGTTGAGGCTAAACTCAGGTGAGTAATAAAATAGCTTAGGATGAGCGAGGAATTTCTCATCAGGACCAGCTCCTGCGGTAAGCTCACCAAACCAAAAATTCTTTTTCCCTTTTTTTAGTTTGATATTCATGGCAATATTATCTGTATCGTTGGTTAGGCCTTGCATCTGGCTTACTTCGTTGTAGTTGCGTAGGACTTCGACCTTGTCAATGGCATCGGCAGGTATATTTTCTGTCGCAATCTTTGTATCACCATCAAAGAAGTCTTTGCCTTCGACCATGATCTTCTGTACTTTTTTACCTTCAACTTCAATTTGACCATCGTCGTTGAGTTCAACACCAGGTAAAGCTACCAGTACATCCTTTAATTTTTTCTCACTTCCTGTAGTGAAGGAATCGGTGTCGTAAACAATCGTATCACCTCTTACCGATACGGGCATTTTATAAGTGACATTAACTTGGGATAGCAAACTGTTTTCTTCAAAAAGCGTGACATCTTTACTAAGATCTGTATCCGTCGTTGTGATGGTCAATTCGCCGGGAGTACATCCCAAAAAGCTGACTTTAATATTATAGGTTGAATTAGATTTTAAATTCAGCTTATAGTATCCTTTGTGATTCGTTACACAATAGGATTCCAAAGCTTTTGTTTGTGCATTTAATGCTATTATATTGGCCATTTCAAGACCCGTTCCTATGCTGTCTTTTACTGTGCCGCTGAGGTTTATATTTTGTGAGAATGCTGTAAAAAAAGCACACAGCAATAGGGTAGAGGAAATAAATTTCTTCATGATATGATGAGTTAAAAATAAGGTGTTTTAATTTGATTATGAATATTTAAACAAAGTTTAATGTCTGCCTCCTTGACCTCTACGTCCGCTCATACCTTTGAAGTTCTCACGCATTTCCAGCATTTTACTTTTGGCTATTTCATCGTATTTTGTCTGGCTCACCACTTTACCTTTCGAAGGGGCTTTTATATCAATCTTTTCTTTGGGATTCATAATGATTTCTGAGCAAAGAATTGTTGTCATATCATCACTCACTTCAAGAATTAATCCTGGTAAGCCCCAGTAGTTAGAAGGTCCCTGGTTAACTGGGATTTCAGGTGAATACCATGCCACAATCTGTATCTCTTTTTCGATATATTCCTGGCCCTTACTATTATCATTTCGATTGAATAGGGCACTCATATTGGGTCTTTTAATCGTTTTTGTAGCTATAGCTTTAAATACCGTGTACTTTCCAATTTTTTTTGTCTCACTGCTCATTTGCCAATCCAGTTTCGGTAGGGAATCCTGAACAAGAAATATCTTGCCAAAGAGATCGTTTTTTACCGTGTAAGATCCTTCTTTTACATTTTTATAGTAATTCTCACTATTACCACCCATCATGCCGAATCGCATTCCACCACCTCTTCCAGTTCCAGGTTGTTCCAGCTTTACATCTTCTTTATAAATGGACTCAAGTTGATTGAAGTTTAAAATGAAGGTTTTTTCATTGGCCTTTTTAATACGCTCCTTGATCATTTGCTTTCGATCTTCTGGTATATTCCTTCCGGAAAGATCAATATTAACAGCAGTTTTACTTTGGTAGTAGGCTTTGCCTTGGAATCCTTGTCCTAATAAATTTGTGGACATCATTAGCATCAAGCTAAAGATTATAGAAAATAATTTTTTCATATGGAGTTTGTTTATAAGTGAACCTCGCCTATAAGACTTTAAAGCTTGATAAAGGTTTAATATGATACTTGTAATAATTTATTAAGTCGTTTCAATTAAGCATATTGTAATATTAAATGTCCTGTTTTGTTTAATTAGGCATTAAGTGTTTGAAATGTTTTTTTGATAAGTAATTGGTCTTTCTTTCAATTGTCAATTGATTGTTTATCTATGTAATATGAGTTTTGAGTTTTCAATAGTCAATATTTATGGTTATTTTTATTGTTAATTGCTTTTAATCAATATAAAGGCAATTCAATAATATCATAAGTATATGAGATCATTTTACATTCAGGCTGAGGATATTAATTCTTTAGAAAATCATCTTACTCAATTTGAATTTGAGAATGAAACAAAATCGATTTTGTTTCTGATGGCAGATGAAAATCATTTTTCGGAGGAGCGGTTAATTCCTTTATTAAATGCCTTAAAAACACCGGTGATAGGGGGCATATTTCCCGAGTTAATTTATGATAGCGACGTGAAGGAATCGGGGGTTTTACTTGTGCCTCTTCCTTTTGAATTACGCACACAATTGTTCGATCTATCAGAAAATTCTGAAGCGTTTTTAAACCAACTTGAAACAATTCAAGGTAAGTCAATGAATCCGTTGAGTTCTTTATTTGTATTTGTTGATGCTTTAAGTCAAAATAAAGAGACTTTTATGGAAGCCTTGTTCAATTTCTTTGGAATGAATACCAGTTATATCGGCGGTGGAGCAGGTGCTTTAAGTCTGCAAAGCCAGCCATGTATTATTAATAATCAAGGCGTGCATCTGAATTCAGCGGTAATTGGTTGGAGTCTTAGAAATATTAGTTTGGGTGTTGCTCACGGTTGGCATTCATTCTCAGGTGTTTTGAAAGTTACAGAAACGGAACAAAATCTTGTGAAATCCATAAATTGGCGACCCGCATTCGATGTTTATAAGGAAATTGTAGATACGCATGCTGGTATTAGTTTAAACTCTGATAATTTCTCAGAACATGCAAAATCATATCCCTTAGGAATTGAGAAGTTAGATGCTGAAATGGTTGTTAGAGATCCCTTGAAACGCTGCCCGGAAGGGCTGCTTTTTGTCGATTCTATACTCGAAGGAGAATATGTTAAAGTTTTGCATGGCGATATGGCTTCTCTTATTGAAGGAGCCGCAAAAGCTAAAGAATTTGCTCAGTCAAAAATAGACAAGGATATGGATCAAAAATCACTTTTCTGTATTGATTGTATTTCACGTGTTTTATTTATGCAGGAATCTTATAAAAAGGAGTTAGAAACGATTTCTTTGAATAAGAATGTATTTGGAGTTCTAAGTATTGGTGAGATTGCGAACTCAGGGGACTCTTTTTTAGAGATTTATAATAAGACGATAGCTATAGGTATATGGTAGAGAAATGTTTACAAGCGGAAATTTTATTAGAACTTGTTTTTAGTGTTAGCCTTGAGAAGAATGAGGGCTTAATTCTAAATAAAAGTATGCCTTTGTATTTAAAGAAGCTGAATTGTTTTCTGGCTGGCGTATTAAAAAAACGAGAAGATAATGGTCTGGAGGAATTAATGGTGATGCCTTATGCGGCAGGTAAATCTGATGATTGGGAAGCCGTTAAGCAGTATTTTTCTTCTTTGGATCTCGATAGCAGGCAGCAGTGCCCCCAGTTCATCTATAACAATTATTTCTATTATGGTTTGTGTTTAAATGGTTATGGCTTGTTTATATTAGGTCGAAAGAAAGCTTTTGGTCATTTTTTCATAAAGGAACTCCAGAATGTGGTATATCATTTAGGTAAAGCTTTGATCCAATCCAATGAGATTGAGAAACGGGAACGGGCCGAAGAGAAGTTAAGAAAAAGTGAAAAACGATTGTCACTATTAATGCAAGAATCGCCTTATGTCATTGAGATTTATTCTAAAGATGGTATCCAAAGATACGTCAATAAAGCTCATAATTATTTCTGGGGAGTGCCATCAAGTAAAACTTTAAACCAATTTAATGTTAAAGAGGGTGAGGATGTTATGAAATCCGATAACCTGCAATATGTGCAGAAAGCATTTCAAGGTCATTCTGTTATTGTTCCGGAATTCGAAATTAAAATTAAGAATCATCTTTCAGGATTAACCGAAACTCGTTGGCTATCCTCGAAGATGTATCCTCTGAAAGAGGAGGATGGAAGTGTAAGCAATGTGGTTATTACCCATGAAGATATAACCACAAGGAAGCATGCTGAAACGGAACTCTTAATTGCTAAAGAGAAGGCTGAAGAGAGTGATCGTTTAAAATCTGCTTTTCTTGCTAATATCAGTCATGAAATACGCACACCTATGAACGGGATTCTAGGCTTTACGGATCTTCTTAAACAAACCGATTTTGAGGAGTTTGATAAAAATCAATATATTGAACTGATTGAGGAAAGCGGAGCACGTATGCTAAATATTATGGATGATTTGATAGATATTTCAAAAGTCGAGTCTGGGCAGATTGAAGTGTTCGTTTCGGAAGTCAATATAAAAGACCAGGTTGTATCGGTTTTAAACGAGTTCCAGACAGAGGCTGGTAATAAGAATATCCAATTGTATATGACGAACCTATTACCTGAGACAAACTCTATTATACAAACTGATAAAGAGAAGCTTTATACGATACTTAAAAATCTGACAAAAAATGCCATAAAATACAGTGAAAAGGGCAGTGTGGAAATTAAACTTGATAAAAAAGATAATTGTATAGAGTTTCAAGTTAAGGACACTGGTATTGGTATTTCAGAAGAAAGACAAGAAGCGATATTCGATCGTTTTATTCAGGCAGATATGGGAGATAAAAGAGCTTTTGAAGGAGCTGGTCTTGGTTTATCAATTTCCAAAGCCTATGTAAATATGCTAGGAGGAAGAATTTGGTTAAAAAGTAAACCTAATATTGGGTCGGAATTTTATTTTACCTTACCTTGTAATATAGAATCTGAGGAAGATGATGGATCTGAGATCTTAAACTACGAACTAAACGAAAATGAGATGAAACTAAAGGTATTAATTGTTGAAGATGATAGAATTTCTATGAATTTTATTGAACTACTTTTAAAACCAATAAGTAGCCAGATCATTTTAGCTAAAAATGGAGATGAAGCTCTGACTCTTTATCGTGAAAATAGGGATGTCGATTTAATCTTGATGGATATAAAGATGCCTGAAATAGATGGTTATGAAGTTACTCGTCAAATACGTCAGATGAATAAAGATGTCATCATTATTGCTCAAACAGCTTATAGTCTTATAGGTGATAGAGATAAATCCTTAGAGGCAGGTTGTAATGATTATATTACGAAGCCAATTTTTAGAGAAGAAATGATGAGTTTAATCTATAAGTATTTTAATCAGTTGGAAAAACATCCATTAGGTAAGACATTTTAATTAATGGATTTGCAATTATATTTTTTTATGAAGGTGTTGGCGAAAGGCAATACCTTTTTACATTGGCTTTTCTCATGTTTGTTAGAATAAATATGAGTTTGATGCGGAATAGACTTGATAGCTATATTCTATTTTATAGCTTTGAAAAAACAAATCTAAATCGAATAAATAGGACTGATGAACATGAAACGTATTGCTATACTAAGTTTGACTTTTGTACTCATAAGCAGTATGAGTTTTGCTCAAACGAATCCTTTGGAGAGATTAAATGCCTTAATTGGTGAATGGTCAGGTGTAGGGAGTGGCTTTGGAAATAACAAATCGAATATTGAATCTAGTTTTAAGTTGGTTATGAATGGGGCCTATCTTGAGATTAATAATGAATCTCAATTTGAGCCAACAGAAAGAAACCCTAAGGGTGAGCACCATATTGATAAGGGGTATGTTTCTTACGATAAAGCTCGGAAATTGATTGTCTTTCGCCAGTTTAACAACGAAGGTTATATCAATCAATATGTATTGAACGATTCGCTGTCAAATGATCAACTTTTTGTTTTCGAAACTGAAACAATTGAGAATTTTGTGCCTGGCGGTAAAGCCCAATGGATTATCAAACTTATCTCTGAGAAAGAAATTGAAACCACCTTTAATGTGTCTTTCCCTAATAAGGATTATACTTGTTTTGGTGTAAATACACTTATAAAAAAGGAATAGAAAGAAATACAAAATCTATAAATGAAAGCTGCAGCCTTAGGGATGCAGCTTTTTTTATTAGAAGGAAATTATGACTCATTATTGGGGTAGATTATTTTACTTTGTATTTAGTTTCATTAAGGTAAACCTACAATTATATAGAAACATGAATCATTCTATAGAGCAAAAAATCATCGCATATCGAAGACATTTTCACGCAAATCCAGAATTAGGCTGGCTGGAATATTGCACCGCCGCTTTTATTGCAGATGAGTTATCGCATCTAGGCTTCGATGTGAAAAGAGGTACTGAAATCATGCATGTTGATAATCTAATGGGACTGCCTGATGAGCATGATAATAAAATAGCCTTCGAGAGGGCTGAGAAGATATTTGGTCCCGAAAAAATGCAAGCATTTGCCAATAATGCAACGGCTGTTGCAGGTATTTTAAAATGTGGAGATGGACCTTTTGTTGCTATTCGTGTTGATATGGATGCTTTACCTATAGCAGAGTCTGTAGCTAAAGATCATTATCCTCATCAAGAAGGGTTTATTTCAGAAACAAAGGGCCTGATGCACGCTTGTGGGCACGATGGACATATGGCAATAGGTCTTGGCTTGGCTCAATATTTAAGGAAGTATAGGGAGCAATTAAGCGCTAATTACATCCTTTTATTCCAACCTGCCGAAGAAGGCGTTCGGGGTGCAGCTTCAATCGTGAAATCGGGATTTTTAAAAGATGTTGATTATCTGTTAGCGGCTCATCTGTGGAGTAATATGCCTTTGGGTAAATTGGTTTGTTCGCAAAATGGTACCGCCGCGACAGACAAACTGGATGTGACTTTTTATGGAAAAGCAGCCCATGCCGGTATATGTCCGGAAAAAGGGCATAATGCTATTTTGGCAGCAGCCAATACAACACTTGCCCTACATGACTTACAGTTGGATGGGGAAGGTTTGAGACGGGTTAATGTCGGACGAATGGAAGGAGGAACAGCTCGTAATATTATAGCGGATAGTGCTAAATTAGAGGTGGAACTAAGATCGGATAGTCAAAGCATAGAGAATGAAATGCTTGAGGGGCTCGAGCGTATTGTTAAACATTCAGCTCAAAAACAGGGCTGCTCTTTTGAGATTAAAAAAGTGGGTGAAGCTTCTGCAGCTTGTGGTGATGATTCTCTTGCAAAGCTGATAAAAGATGAGGCAAAAAATATGGATTGCTTTTCAGAAGTGATTCTATCCGATAAGGTAAACAGAGGGAGTGAAGATTTTACTTCTCTGATGAATGACGTTCAGTCCAGAGGAGGAAAGGCTTGCTTTATAGGTGTAGGTGCCTCATTACCCGGCAAGCATTTGGAACACCATACGCCGAATTTTGATATAGCTGAGAGCGTCTTGCATCCGACCGTTGAATTGATTTTCAATCTTATTAAGAAGATTCGCTAAGTGGCATTTATAGGAATTATCCGATTCTATCCATTCAAATCATAAGAAGTTGTACTCAATAAGGGGTGCAACTTTTTTTGTTTTACTTGGTAAGAGGATAATAAAAAAAAGAGTTTAATGTCTGAATTGTATTGATTACTACCTTAAAATTTCATAAATTAGGTAGTCTGATTTCTAGTCCTTTAATAAAGGTTTCCCTGTCACAGTACAAAAATACGAACTCGAAAAATAGTTTTAGGATGAAATACGAAGTAGAAGTTGAGATTAATCTACCAAGAGATAAGGTTATCGAACTTTTTGATAATCCTGAGAATATGAAATATTGGCAACCCGGTCTTGTGAGTTTTGAGCCCATAAGTGGTTCCCCTGGTCAAGTGGGGGCTAAATCTAAACTCCAATATAAAATGGGAAAACGAGAGCTTGAAATGGTTGAAACCATTACCGTGAATGACCTGCCTCTTGAGTTTTCGGGAACCTATGAAGCTAAAGGCGTATGGAATCATGTTCAAAACTATTTTATTGAAAAGGGAAACGATAAAACCATATGGAAATCAGTCAATGAATTTAAATGTTCTGGTTTTTTGAGAATAATGATTTTTCTAATGCCAGATATGTTTAAAAAAGAGACTAGCAAATATTTGGCAAACTTTAAAGAGTTCGCTGAATCGAAATAACTAAAATAACTCAATTATGACAACACTTAACACGTACCTGACTTTTAATGGCAATTGTGAAGATGCCTTTCTTTTTTACAAATCAGTTTTTGGTGGGGAGTTTGCACATATAGCCCGATTTTCGGAGATGCCTGAGAATCCGGATTGTGTTATTTCCGAGGAAGATAAAGATAAAATTATGCACGTTTCTTTACCCATAAGCAAGGAAACGGTTCTTATGGGGAGTGATACTAGTGGCGAATGGGCCGGTCAGTTTAATCAGGGGAATAACTTCTCCATTTCAATTTCTGCTGAAAGTAAAAAGGCTGCTGATACATTTTTTAATAAACTTTCCGATGGAGGTCAGGTGATGATGCCAATGGCAGATACCTTCTGGGGCTCCTATTTTGGCATGTTTGTCGATAAATATGGGATTCAATGGATGGTTGGCTATGATGAGTTACACTAAATCCATTGAAAAAGCACGAGTCATATTTAAAGAAAACGAGATGAAAAAGATACAAGTAGAAGGTAAGGTTGCTTTTGTGAGTGGTTCCAATAGAGGCATTGGAAAAGCACTTACGATAGCCCTATTAGAGCATGGTGCTAAGAAAGTATATGCCGGTGCTAGAAATATAACAAAACTGGAAAGTTTAAAATCATGTTATGGTGATCGGCTTGTTCCTGTAGAATTGGATGTTACAAGTGATCAGTCAATTACCAATGCGGCTAATCTGGCCACAGATGTAGAAATCCTGGTTAATAATGCGGGCATTTTCTCAGTGGGTAATTTCTTAAAGGGGAATCTTCTTGAAAGCCTACACACCAATTTTGAAGTGAATGTTTGGGGGCTTGTCAAATTAACCCATGCCTTTCTTGAAAGTTTAAGAGCGAAGGAAGCGGCTGCCATTGTTTGTGTTTCATCAATCATTGGTTTAGCAAGCATGCCAATGGGCTTAACTTATTGCGCATCTAAGGCTGCTGTGCATTCTGTCATTCAAGGATTAAGAGGGGAATTAAAAGATTCTAACATTCTAGTTTCAGGTGTGTATCCGGGCCCCATTGATACGGATATGACCAAAGAACTTGAAATGGATAAGGATTCACCAGAGAATGTTGCCGAGAATATTATAAAGGGTTTGATAGCAGGTGTGGAAGATATCTTTCCTGATTCCATGTCAAGTGAGGTTGGAAAAGCTTATTTTGAATCGCCTAAAGCGGTTGAAGAGCAATTTTCAGGATTCTGATAGATGTTAGGATTGTAAATTAAAAGATGAAGGTGTGGTCGTAAGGTTGCACCTTTTGTTGTTTTAGCAGGTTATCTGATCAATTATCTGTTATTATGTCATGTAGTGTTGCTGTTTTCTGTCAGGATGACGCAATGATGATTTAGGTATGAGATTTGAATAAACATTTTCTGAATACAATTTATTATAAAACAATAAACAATGAATTTTAATCAATATACCATAAAATCACAGGAAGCGATTCAACATGCTCAACAAATCGCTCAAGGGTTTAAGAATCCTCAGATTGAGAATGCACATATACTAAAGGCTATATTAGAGTTGGATGATAATGTATTGCCTTTTATATTGAAGAAAATTGGGCTAAATGGGGAGGTTTTTCAGAAAACACTTGATCATATTATACAGAGTTTTGCTAAAGTTGAGGGGGGCGATATTGTTTTATCGCGAGAAGCAAGCAAGAGCTTAAACGATGCGGCCAATGTGGCTAAGAAAATGAAAGATGAGTATATTTCAATTGAGCATCTGCTTCTGGCCATGTTAAAAGCAAAAGATTCGGTCTCTCGTATGATGAAAGACTCCGGGATGAATGAATCGAATCTATCGGCAGCAATTAATGAGTTGCGAAAAGGACAAAACGTGACGTCACAATCTCAGGAAGATACCTATAATACACTCGATAAATATGCCAGGAACCTGAATAAATTGGCAAATGATGGAAAGCTGGATCCTGTTATTGGTCGTGATGAAGAGATCAGAAGAATATTACAGATTCTTTCACGCCGAACCAAGAATAACCCCATGTTGATAGGAGAACCAGGAACCGGTAAAACGGCAATCGCAGAAGGTTTAGCTCATCGTTTGGTGAAAGGTGATATTCCTGATAACCTGAAGGATAAAATCATTTATTCTTTGGATATGGGTGCCTTAATAGCCGGAGCAAAGTATAAAGGAGAGTTTGAGGAAAGATTAAAGGCTGTCGTTAAAGAAGTGATTGCTGAAGATGGGAAAATTGTTCTTTTTATAGATGAGATACATACCCTTGTGGGAGCCGGAGGCGGACAAGGTGCCATGGATGCGGCTAATATCCTAAAACCCGCTCTGGCCCGTGGCGAACTGCGTGCCATCGGAGCAACAACCTTAGATGAATACCAAAAATATTTTGAAAAGGATAAGGCTTTGGAGCGTCGCTTCCAAAAGGTCATGATTGGCGAACCGAATCGGGAGAGTGCCATTTCCATACTAAGGGGTATTAAGGATAAGTATGAAAGTCATCATAAGGTGAGAATTCAGGACAGTGCTATCATTGCAGCCGTTGAACTCTCACAACGCTATATTACCGATCGCTTTCTGCCGGATAAGGCTATCGATTTAATGGATGAATCAGCTGCTAAACTGCGTATGGAAATTAACTCCAAACCGGAAGAGTTGGATGTCTTCGATCGAAAGATTATGCAATTTGAAATTGAATTGGAAGCGATTAAGCGGGATAAAGACAAAGCTAAAATCTCAAAAATAAAGAAAGAACTGGCAGACCTAAAGGAAAGTAGGGATGGCATTTATGCCAAGTGGCGTTTGGAAAAAGATTTGGTTGACAAAGTCCAATCCGTAAAGGCTCAAATTGAAGAACACAAGCAAAAGGCCGAAAGGGCGGAACGTGATGGTGATTTTGGATTGGTTGCCGAATTGCGCTATGGAAAAATTAAGGAGGATGAAGAGCTCTTGAATCAGCTAAAAAAAGATTTAGAAAGCAATCAGGAAAATGCTTTAATAAAAGAAGAAGTGACCAGTGAGGATATTGCTGAAGTTGTGGCTAAATGGACAGGTATTCCTGTTTCTAAGATGTTGCAAAGCGATAGAGAGAAACTGTTGCAACTGGAAGACGAGTTGCACAAGAGTGTGGTGGGACAAGATGAGGCCATTGAGCTGGTTTCGGATGCCGTGCGTCGTTCTCGTGCTGATCTGCAAGATAGTCGACGTCCTATAGGAAGCTTCTTATTCCTGGGAACAACAGGTGTTGGGAAAACAGAACTGGCTAAAACATTGGCTGAGTACTTATTTAATGATGTAAATGCACTCACTCGTATCGATATGAGTGAATATCAGGAAAGACATGCAGTCAGCCGATTGGTTGGAGCACCTCCGGGCTATGTGGGCTACGATGAAGGTGGTCAGCTAACTGAAGCCGTTAGACGCAAACCATACTCTGTAGTGCTTTTAGATGAAATTGAGAAGGCACATCCCGATACCTTTAATATTCTTCTGCAGGTGCTTGATGAAGGTCGACTGACAGATAATAAGGGACGTGTGGCTGACTTTAGGAATACCATTATCATCATGACCTCGAATATGGGAGCCCATATCATTCAGGATAGATTGGAGGATATTGATATGAGCAAACGTATGGCCATATTGGATGAAACAAAACTTGAAGTGCTTAAACTTTTGAAACAAACTGTGCGTCCTGAATTCCTCAATAGAATAGATGAAACAGTCATGTTTACACCACTGAATCTTGAAGAAGTTGAAGAGATTGTTCACCTTCAGGTCAATGCTTTGAAAGCGAGTTTAGCTAAAAAGGATATTAAGCTCGAACTAAGCGATGCGCTCATTTCACACTTGGCGAAGATTGGTTTTGAGCCTCAATTTGGAGCCAGACCGATTAAAAGAGTTATTCAAAGAGTCATCTTGAATCAGTTATCCAAAGAGATTCTGTCAGGAAGACTATTACCCGAGAGTGCAATCTCCATAGATTTGGAAGGGGAAAAACTAGTTTTTAATAATTAAAATTTCTGAGGCTTAAAATAAATTCATAGTTGGTTAGTTATGTTTGAGTGATTAGGAGTAGGCTTTATTAGTCTACTCCTTTTTTTTTAACCTAAAGCCTAAGTAGAAGGATTCTATTTTATAAGGTCGTAGGTATATACAAATGTTATATATACTGTTTATTAGATTCTTTTCATAAATTTGATGACATGTTAATTTTAAAAGAAAAGGTATGTTGAGTAAAATTAAGCAATCAAAGTATTTGTTCTTAGGAAGATATTTCCTTCTAGGAATTATTTTAGGTGTATTTTCCTATCAATTTATAACGCAATCTGTAATAAATCAGCGTATTGATTTGGGAATGTTATTTGATAAAGAATCAATGAAACTTCTGGTTGCATGTCTGTTTGGAAGTGTTATAGGGGGGATCGTTTATATAATAATCTCTGTAAATGATAAAACGCGAGAGAGAAGAGAAGCTAATAATTGGCTTAAAATGAAGGATGCGAAGATAAGCACAGTCATGTTAAAAGTGATGTTTGCATTATCGCTGGGAGCTTTTGTTGGTATGATCGTAAAGAAAGGCCTGGGTATTGAATCATACGAATCTTTTATGCACACTCTATTTTCCAATGAAAACATCATTAGTTATGTTGGAGCTGTTATGGCTGCTTGTGTTTTTGCCATTCCTTTATCCATTGGAGCCATGAAGCGTCTAAAACTTCTTTACGATAAGTAGACATAAGGTTTGAATAAACGAGGTGTAATAAAACAAAATCAGAAATCTAATTATTAGAAATGGGATTATTATCAGCAATTATAGGGAATGCAGGCGCAGTAAGTCAGGAAGAATTAATTAAAAAATACAATCAACTCCTTATCGAAGGCGAGACAATAGAATTGGGATTTAAACTGATTCGGGATACCTTCATTTTTACGAATAAACGATTAATATTGGTCGATAAGCAAGGTATTACAGGTAGTAAAACCGAATACAAATCAATTTCTTATAAAAGCATTTCCAGGTTTAGTATTGAAACCAATGGCACCTTCGATTTGGATGCAGAATTAAAAATTTGGGTGTCCAGTGAACTGGAACCAAGTATCAGAAAGCAATTTAATAAATCCGTGAATGTTTATGAAGTTCAACAGGTTCTGGCATCTCACGTCTTATAAATAATCTTGATAATGAAGGATAAAATAACTTACGCAATTAGTTTAGTGGCTATATATTTAATTATCTCGTGCCAGGCTGTACAAGCTCAAAATCCCAATGCACTAATTGGTCAATTGATTGGTGGTGATGATATGTTTGAATTGCAAAAGCAACATGAGTGTCTGAAAGATAGCATTATTCCAATGTTGAATTGTATGTCGGAAGCTATGCTTGCTGTAGCTTTTAACCAACCTGATAAAGGCATAATGGCTTTTGAAGACTTACTGAGCAATGAAGATTATCAGGCTCAACTGGGAATTGGGACTATTGCTAATTTTATCTATCTCTATGCAGATGTATACGAGAATAAATATGATTTTATAGGGGCTGTTAAGCTTTTACAATCCTTTCTTGAGCAGACTAAAGAAGTGCCTTTGGGACAAATCAGAGATATTCTTCAGAATAAGTTGGAGCTTAACAGATCTTTAGCTAAAGTCAAAGCATTTAAAGTGGTACGTCCCGATAAAGATTGTGAAATAGACTTTCATTTGGATAAAGCAGGCAGAGGAGAGAGCTTAATGGTAAATGCTAAAATAAATAATATTGATTTACCGATGATTTTCGATACGGGTTGCCCGAAGTATAGTTTATTAACGGAAAGTACAGCTAAAAGCTTGGGATTAGTCAAAATTGCTGATTCTATTCCCATGGTAGGTGTTGGCAAAGGAACAGCATGGTTAGGAACAACGGATAGTTTAAGTTTTGGTGAGGTCACGTGTTACAATCCAATCTTTTATGTTGTACCTAAAATTGTAACAGATACAACACTAAATGATTTTGCCGTATTGGGAGCGGACATTTTTAATGCGCTTGGAGAGGTGATTTTTCGGCCTAAAAAGAAGAAAATTTTGTTTCCGGCTCAATTATCAATCTTACCAAAAAGTGGAAGCAATTTGGTGATGAAAAATCGACAACCCTACTTAAGACTAAGCTTAAATAGTAAGCCTTGCTTGATGCATTTCGACACGGGGAATGTACAGACCTATTTAACCCATCATTATTACGAGAGAAATAAGCTTGGAGTAAATAAGCTAGGAATTAGTGATTCACTTCGAATTGGTGGTTTCGGAGGTGTTTCAACTCAGAAGTCATTTCGATTACCACTAACTATGTTTGAACTTGAAGGCTATGAATTCAATTTTAACCACGTGCAGGTTAGTACAGAAAAGGCCATGCATAGCTGGTGTGAGGATGGCATCTTTGGAACAGACTTCTTACAGAAATTTGATAAAGTTGTTTTAAGCTATAAGCATATGTTTATCTCTGTAGAGTAGTTAAATAAAATATTAAAATGAAGATAACTAAATATCTAATTGTTTTATTCTTGTGGCTAATCAGTTCAGTAGCTTTCGCACAGAAAAAAGAAGCTCTTATAACACTTCGATCAGGAGAAAAACTCAAGGGCTTAGCCAGAATTAAAAAAGACCAAACCGTTAAGTTCAGAAAGGACAAAAACAGTGAAGCCCGAACCTATACATATCGAGAAATCAAAGTTTTGAAGATTGAGGAGGATTTCGGAATGAATACCTATCATTATAAAATGATAAAAAAGAAGCATGTGAAGCGTCCTAAACTATTGAAATTGTGTGTTAAGGGGAAAATGAGTCTGTATTCGGAACACTTTGAAAACAATACCCCTATGGGCGGTATGGCCGGAGGGGGGAATATGGGTGTTTCACTTGGTTTCTCTATGGGAGGTGGAACAACTTTCTATTATATCTGTATGAATGATAGTCATATAGTAGAACCTGTCACAAAAGTTGGTAATGGTTTGGGTAGAGGACTTCGAAAAACAGGGCTTAGGTTTTTCAAGGATTGCCCCGTAATTACTGAGAAGATCAAAAATAAAACCTATAAAAACCGTGATATCGAACTTATTGTATACGAATACAACCTGAGAGATGGGAGGTAAAAGATCTGTTTTTCTATGGGAATAGATCTTTATTAATGTTCCTTCTTAGGACGAATGTCAGGCCAATAAAAAGAGTTGCAATATGAATTGCAGCTCTTTTGTTTTTAAAACTTATCTGGATACAGTGTGAAGTCGGAGTTTCGCCGAAGGAGAGGCGTGTTTATATAGACTTATTCTATTTAATGTGTGCTTTGTATTTAATATGGGGTATATTTATTGTTTACTGTTTATTTTTCATAAATTCATAGCTATCTATCTTATTGTCCGTTGTTTGGGATGCGTTATTGAAATTAATTGAATACTTAACTTAGCATTGTTTAATTTGAAGTTTTTGATGATGAAAAAAAATAAATTAGTTCTCGTTCTACTGCTTTTTGTTTTCTCCAATCATAATCTATTGGCTCAAAAGATAGAAGTGAAAGGCAAAGTGGTCACTTTTAACAGCGTACCGGTTGTTTATGCAAATGTGATGGTGCCTGGTAGTGAAACACCTGTTAAAACCGATTTGGATGGCAGTTTTACTTGTACTTGTCATGAAAAGGATAAACTGCTTATTACAGCAGCTGGTTTCAAAGAATTAAGCATCAAAGTAAAAAAGAAGAATTCTCAATCTTTGATAGCCAATATGCGATTGTTAAAGTCGGCAGAGGCATCAAAACTGGCTATTAAAAAAGGTCATATTCTTCAAATTGATCAATTTGAAAAATTACGAAAGACAAAACCTGCTATTAAAGATTATTCAAAATATAGCGATTATATAGAAATTCTTAAAAATGAGTTTCCATCCTTGCGAATAGTGAATAGGAGTGTGATGATAAGAGGAGAAACGTCTATTGTTGGTTCCAATCTTGTTTTATACGAACTCAATGGTAACATTATTGATCAATCAATGATAGAAGATTTACCTACTAGTGAGATAGCCAGTATAAAAGTTATAAAAGGCAATGCTGCTGCTATTTATGGGCTTCGTGGTGGTCAGGGGGTCATATCAATTATAACCAAACGAGGCGGTTCTAAGTGATAATCAAAGAGTCTGTATATAAAACGATGATTTATGACTAACTCTAAAAAAACATAAGGGTTGAAATTTGAGTATAATGGCCTAATACCTTATATTCGGGTCTTTAAAAAAAAGATAATCATATATGAAATACATACCCTATCTATTGGCCCTAATGGGAGCTGTTATCCTAATCATTGATCTGTTTGACCTGTATTCACTTAATAAGTGGGTTGCTATATCGGGTTATCTGCTTATGTGTCTGGCTATACTCATGTTTAAATATTGTCCTTGTCGTAGAAAAGAAGAGGTGTCTGAATAAAGATAATAGCACTTGCACAGATTCATATTAAAGAATAAGAGCCACGATCATTGGATTGTGGCTTTTCTATTACGGATAAGTTTATTTTAAAAGCTCTAGGTGTAATCGGTACTTTTTGATCTGGATCTGCTTTTGTTTTAGAAAATTAGGGACAATCATATTATGAATAATTGGTAAATAGTTTTTAAATTGAAGGGTAATCCAAATTTAAAATCTGATCCCATGAGTGAACCAAAACAAGCAGGTAAGAAACCTATAGCTGTACAATTGCAGAAAGATGATGATTTGTATTTTTGTGCATGCGGGGAATCAAAGTCCCAACCCTTTTGCGACGGCTCTCATATTAGTACTTCTTTTAAGCCTTTATTCTTTAATCCTGAAGAAACTGGAGAAGCTTATTTATGTATGTGTAAGCAGAGTAAAAATCTGCCTTATTGCGACGGAACGCACAAAAGTCTAAAGGATGAGGATTCAGATAAGAAGTCTGAAGAAAAGAAACCTGCCTTGGGTGAGCCAACTAAAGAAGAGCCGACATTGGCTTATATCAAAGCTTTGGCCCGCGATGGTTTATCTAAAACGGGACATCATGGCGAAGTGGATGCCATGGGTGTTCCTGGCCCTGAGCTCCCACAGTGGAAAGATATTCAGTTATTGGTGGCTCAAATGGCAACCAAGCCTCTCATGGAAGATGTCCCAGTTGGTTCAGAGCTGATCATTGGCCCCAATGCGAAAAAACCATTACGATTAGATATTCCTCTTTTTGTTTCCGATATGAGCTTTGGTGCTTTGTCTGAAGAAGCTAAAACGGCATTGGCTAAAGGAGCAGAACTGGCTGGAACAGGAATCTGTTCGGGTGAGGGTGGTATGCTGGATGAAGAACAGCAGGCCAACAGTAAATACTTTTATGAATACGCTTCAGCTAAGTTTGGTTTTGAATGGGATAAGCTGAAACGTGTGCAGGCCTTTCACTTTAAAGGTGGACAGGGAGCAAAGACAGGTACGGGAGGACATCTTCCTGCTAATAAGGTTGTCGGTAAGATCGCCCAGGTGCGTAAGTTGGAAGAAGGGACAGCAGCTGTTTCTCCACCAACTTTTGATGACTTGCATACAATTGAAGATTTTAAGAATTTTGCCAATAAGGTTCGTGAGATAACAGGAGGGATTCCCATTGGTTTTAAATTATCTGCCAACCATATCGAAGCCGATATTCAGTTTGCATTGGATGCTTCCGCCGATTATATCATACTTGATGGCCGCGGAGGAGGCACAGGCGCTGCTCCTTTAATCTTTAGAAACAATATTTCAGTCCCTACCATTCCTGCTCTGGCAAGGGCTCGTCAGTACCTTGATCAGCGCAACAGAAAGGATGTGACTCTGATTATTACAGGTGGTTTACGAGTTCCCGATGACTTTATTAAAGCCATGGCCTTGGGTGCAGATGGTGTGGCTCTGGCCAATTCAGCCATTCAGTCAATCGGTTGTGTTGCTGCAAGAATGTGCCATACCAACAATTGCCCGGCTGGCGTTGCAACCCAAAAGCCCGAATTGCGTAAACGAATTAAGGTCGATCAATCGGCTAAACAGTTATGTAATTTCTTTACGGCATCTACTGAATTGATGAAAGTGATGGCGCGTGCCTGTGGACATCATCATCTCAATCAGTTTAATGAGAATGATATCACAACATGGAAAAAAGAAATGGCTGATTTAACGGGAATTAATTTTGGAGGAGTAAAGTGATATTCATGAGCTGTATGATTAATACATAAGCCACAAATTATATTTTATCAACCACTAAACTTAAAAAAAATGGGATGTTATAATTCAATTGTAATCGAAGCCCCTGCAGAGAAAGTATGGGATGTGTTGAGAAATTTTCATGAGTTATCATGGGCCAGAAACGTCATAGCTAAAGTTGAAATTGTAGGAGATAAATCCTTTTTTGAAGTTGGAGCCAAGAGAATTGTCAATGGAACCTTTTACGAAACCTTATTATCATTTGATAATAAGGCCAGAAAGTTTAGCTACAGTATAGATGATGGACCGGGACCTGTTTCAAAAGATAACCTTTTTGGCTATGTAGGAGAATTGACTGTATTTCCTGTAACTGAGAATAATTCCTCATTTGTATCATGGACCACAAGATGGGATTTAGAAAAAAATGAAGGTGTTACTGATTTCCTTAATCCTTTATATAAAGCCCTCTTGCAGGATTTAAAGACTTATATTACCTAAGGACGAGAAATGTATTATCTGAAATTTCATTAGACACAGATTTAAAATGATTACAATATGATTGATATATGAATGTGAAAATCATATATAATCAGCGTTTTGTTTTTAATGCTTTTATACCCCAAACCCCTAAAGGGGCTTACATGTAGTCTCTTTTGGACTCCCTGGAGGTTTTAAAGGTTGGCAACTGTAGCGAAACTGTATTCGATGAAGTTCATTAGGGATCGTGAGATAAGAGTTTGAATATTAAATAAATGTAAGTGTGAGTTTAACTGATCAAGTATCAATGTTTTATAATGCAAAGCCACACATTTTTGAAAAAGCAAAGTGTTTGAGGGAAAATATGACTTTGACAGAATTAAAGCTTTGGGAATTATTAAGAAATAAACAAGTACAAGGTTTACGTTTTAGAGCTCAGCATCCTATAGATATTTTTATAGCTGATTTCTATTGTCATAGCTTAAAATTAGTAATTGAAATTGATGGAGGTATGCATTTAAATGGTGAACAAAAGGAGTATGATATTGGTCGTGAAGCTGAGATGAATTATTGGGGAATAAAAATTATTCGTTTTACAAATGAAGAGATTGGTGAGGATATAGACCAAGTGATAAGGGATGTAAATGATATTTGTGTCAAACGTAAATTGGAGTTGGAATAGTTTATATCCCAACACTTAAGGTGTCGGTTACTAGCTGTTTATTTTAAGTCCCCTTTAGGGGATATAGGGGTAGGAAGCTGCTGCGAAATGAAAATCGACGAAGTCCTTTTAGGGGTAGGAAATTTGAAGAAATCAGGGCTGAGATTTAGAC
>JBLWWJ010000004.1:232480-426675 GCA_048268005.1 Ancylomarina sp. | reverse complement strand
GCGGATCCTGTATTGTTAGGGCTGCTTAATGTGACCGTATAAGCAATATCCGTTGGAGCAACTTCTGATCCCTGAGTGCTCACACTCAAGGCTGCGGATACGCTGTCATCATTATTGATGGTTACAGTAGCTACATCAGAAATATCAAAATTAAATCCTGTAGATCCCAGATTATCCATACTTATCGAAACGGTCTCATCAGCTTCAAAAATAGCATCGGCGATCGGTGTAATCGTGAATGTTTGTGTTTCACCTGCTGTTCCAACAAATGTTAAGGTATGACTTGTAACTGAAGCATAATCATTATTAGCAAGTGTTGCAGAGCCATCCGATGTATTAACATCCACAGTAAAACCACCTACGACTTCAATATCAAGTGTTACTGTTACGAGAATGCCTCCATCATTTTCATTCCCAGAAACATCATCAATAGTTACGACTGCAGCATCAGAAGCAGTGTGTGTTGCAAAATTATTGGGGACACTTTCAAGGGAATAGCTTGTCTCAGTTGTTGGCGATGTTGAAATTAAATCTGTTCCTAGTGATAATCCTATATGAGAAGCATATTCATAATATTTCGATTCGTCAGAATAAAATAATCTATTTTGTTCTAGATTAGTTCTGCCAATAATATTCTCTGGAGTAAATTCATAATTAAAAATAGTCTCGAATTCTCTACTATTAATTAAAGTACCTGTAGCATAAATTTGATTTACAGGTAATGCAAACAAGAATACCATCAACAACAAAAATGGCATCCATCGTTGAGACTTGATTATATCACTCACAATAAATCTGGGAAGTAAAATTGCAGCCATAAGTAAATGAATAATAAAATTCCATTTCTACTAAGAATATCGTATCGCTTAAGTAAAGTGATACATGCAGGATGTGATCGTTCCTTTCCTAGCTATAAAAAAATAGCGACTGGATTAGCAACTAACACCCATAATAGAGGCAGTAGCGAATTTCTCATACCACAATTTTCAGCACAAGCTAGAACATTTCATTTCAACTAGATTTCTACATATCAACAAACTTGCATCTATGTATAGTTCTAACCAAGATTAATATTCTGGAAAAACAAGAAGACTTTTTCTTAAGATAGAATAGGGGCTATTCCCCATATATTCCTTAATCTCTTTCCTTAGATTTAGCCTTAATGTATTGTTAATATAATTCGCAATATTTGATGTATATGTTTATTCTGACAAGCTTTTAACAAAAGCCGAATTAAAACACATTTACAGAAGCAGTCTATTTTATTTCATGGACTATAAACTTCTGTGACGAGAAAAAACTATAATCTTAAACCTAAATAAGTAAGGTCTAATTTTATAATTCAAAACTTAATGAAAGGAGAATGATCAAAAAAAAGAAGAGTGTACTTTTAGAATTCAGATCGCATACATAATTAAGCATTTAAGCAAACTCATATTATGCGTTCTTGTTTTGATAAAAGATATCATAAAATTTTACATATTCATATTTTATGAAACAACAGATCATCCCCAAAACACTTAATTCTTCTTTTCATTAAAAAAAAGATAAAAAAAAAACAATGGATCACCAAAAATAAAAATGGATCACTCTTATTCACGTATGAACCACTCAGATATCATTATTAAAAATTCTAATATTCCTTAAATGACTTTAATTTTAATACAATAATTTTTCACATTAGTCATTTTTATAGAATCAATGATTTTATGGTGTTGAGACCTTAAAAACAATACCACTATCTAGTCGTGAAGTTGAACTTAAATCATATCCATTTGTATATAAAGCTTTATGCAATACTAAAAACCAATCACTTCTGTTAATCAATTCTAAATTTAATGAGCCAGATTTTGAGATTCCGAATTAAATTGGGAGCTTTGTAATCCAATAATTTTCCAATGAAAGACTTCACTACTGGAAACGTAGCTCGCCATATATTTAATTTTACGCTACCCATGCTTTTGGGCAATGTATTTCAACAACTTTATAATATTGTTGACAGTGTCATTGTTGGGAAAGTTCTTGGCAAGGAAGCTTTAGCCTCTGTGGGAGCCTCATTTCCAATCATATTTACTCTTATTGCCTTACTAATAGGAATTGGTTCTGGCTTTTCAATTGTCATCTCTCAATTCTATGGAGCTAAAGATATCGACCGTGTCAAACGATCAATCGACACCATGTACATTTTCCTGTTTATAGCTGGTTTTCTAATATCAATACTTGGTATCTATTTTAGCGAAGATCTGTTTCGATTACTTCAATTGCCAGAAGAACTTTTACCCCAAGCGACTACCTATTTGAATATTTATATGGCTGGTATGATTCTCTTTTTTGGCTTTAATGGCACCAGTTCGGTACTTCGAGGCCTGGGAGATTCAAAGACACCTCTCTATTTTCTAATACTAGCATCTATTTTAAATATCGTTTTCGATTTACTTTTTGTAATGGTCTTTAAGTGGGGAATTGCTGGTGCTGCCTGGGCAACAGTTATAGCTCAAGGTATAGCCTTAATTACAACTCTGCTTTATTTAAATAGTAGCCATAAAATCATGAAATTTTCTTTTGCCAAGCTCCGATTTGACAAGGATCTGTTTTATAAAAGTCTAAAAATAGGCCTGCCATCAGGTTTACAACACACTTTTGTAGCTGTGGGTATGATGGCTCTTCTTGGCATTGTAAATAGTTTTGGAACAGATGTAATTGCTGCTTACACTGCAGCGGGTCGAATTGATTCATTGGCCATGATGCCAGCAATGAACTTTTCTCAAGCTGTTTCTGCCTTTGTTGGTCAAAATTTAGGTGCAAATAAAATAGATCGTGTTAGGAAAGGCTTCAAGGCTACCTTTATCATGTCTAATGTGTTTTGTTTGGCTATGACAGCTCTGATTGTGATTTTTGGAAGTGATTTAATGAGAATGTTTACAAGCGATCCAAATGTTATTGAAATAGGTCAAAACTACCTGATCATCGTCAGTTCTTTTTATCTGGTTTTTTCTTCCATGTTTACCATTCATGGTGTTTTACGCGGAGCTGGAGATACACTTATCCCCATGTTCATCACTCTCTTTTCACTTTGGATTATCCGAATTCCAGCAGCTTACTTTTTATCAAATAAGATAGGACCAGATGGTATTTGGTGGTCAATTCCTATGGGATGGGTTATTGGGATGAGCTTTTCGTACATCTACTATAGAATGGGAAAATGGAAAACCAAGGCCGTTACAAACATATAAAGTCATTATTATCATAGATAAAGACCTGATATAGCAACTTAGTCCGTTGTCAATTTGCAAATCGCACTCAAAGCCTTAACTTTGCAAAAATCAACTTTCGCTAATATGCTAACATCAATGACGGGCTTCGGAAAAGCCACTCTTGAATTGGAAAACAAAAAAGTTTCCATCGAAATAAAATCCCTTAACAGCAAACAGCTAGATATCTTCACTCGAATTCCAAACCTTTATAAGGAAAAAGATTTGATCCTACGTAACGATATCAAAAAACAGCTAGAGCGTGGTAAGGTTGAACTTTCAATCTTTATTGAAAGTATTGGTGCTGAAAAAGAGACCAAAATTAACCAACCAATTGTTGAAGCTTATTATCGTCAACTTCAGGATTTATCAGAAAAGTTAAACATCTCTATTGATAATGAGCCTTTACTGAATACCATTATCAAACTACCGGATACTTTAAAAGTTGAATATCAAGCTTTGGATGAAAATGAATGGGAGTTAATTCACAAAGGGGCACAAGAGGCAATTACTGAGCTTAATAAATTTAGAAATCAAGAAGGAACGGCTCTTGAAGAAGATATCTTTTCCAGAATCTACAATATTGAAAACTTACTTGCACAAGTTCCTCAATTCGAAGAAGACAGAATTAATACAATTAAAACAAGGATTAACGATAACCTTAACGAATTTGTTGAGAAACAACATATCGATAAGAATCGTTTTGAACAAGAAATGATTTATTACCTTGAGAAATTTGATGTTACTGAGGAAAAAGTACGTCTGGCTAATCACTGTAAGTATTTTATTGAAACAGCTCAAACCAATGAAGCAATCGGTAAAAAATTAGGTTTTATCGCTCAAGAAATTGGTCGTGAAATCAACACGCTTGGTTCAAAAGCAAATGATACTAATCTTCAAAAGATTGTCATTCAAATGAAAGATGAACTGGAAAAAATTAAAGAACAGCTATTAAACGTACTTTAGTTAAGATTAGTAAATACAATTAAGAAATATCAAGTATTCATATCCCGATTAAGTTCGGGATTATTATATCGTAAAAATGTCTGGCAAACTCCTTATATTTTCTGCTCCTAGTGGAGCTGGAAAAACAACTATCGTTAAGCACCTACTGACAAAAGATTTCAAATTAGAATTCTCTATTTCGGCGACTAATCGTCCGATGAGACCTAATGAGGTTGATGGTAAAGACTATCATTTTTTAAGCACTGAAGATTTCCAAAAAAGAATTAGTCAGGATGATTTCTTAGAGTGGGAAGAAGTATACAAAGGTTGTTTCTACGGAACACTCAAAAGTGAAGTTGATCGTATTACGGCAAATGGAAACAATGTCATATTCGATGTCGATGTCGTTGGAGGTTTGAACATTAAGAAATATTACGAAGACAAGGCTCTTGCAGTTTTCATTCAACCCCCTTCGGTTGAAGAGCTGGAAAATAGACTGAGAGGACGTTCTACCGATAGCGAAGAAGTTATCCGAAATCGAGTTGATAAATTCATCTATGAATTGAGTTTTGCCAAGCGATTCGATACAGTTATCATCAACGATAAACTGGAAGACGCATTAAACGAAGCAGAAGAAACTTTAACTAAGTTTTTAAAATAGATATTGATTTTAAACCGTGATCTATGTAACAATCATATTTCACGGTTTTTCGCACCTAACAACATATATTAGATAGATTATGAAAATTGGACTTTTCTTCGGATCATTTAACCCAATTCATATTGGACATTTGGCTATAGCTAATTTCATGGCTGAATACACCGATTTAGAAGAGATTTGGTTTGTTGTTAGTCCGCATAATCCACTAAAAAATAAAGCTAGCCTTTTAGCTGATTACCACCGACTTGAACTAGTAGAATTATCCATTGAAACCTATCCTCAATTTAAAACCTCAAACATTGAATTCCGGTTACCACAACCCTCTTATACAATTGATACACTTAGTTATTTGAGAGAAAAACATAGCAAGCATCAATTCTCTTTGATTGTTGGCTCTGATAACTTGAATAGTTTTACCAAGTGGAAAAATTACGAGCTTTTATTACAAAATCATGAGCTCTATGTCTATCCTCGCCCAGGTTTTAAGGATGAAGATGTTAATTTACCAGGGACGATTCATATTGTTCCAGCTCCCCTAATGGAAGTCTCTTCAAGCTTCATTCGTCAGGCAATAAAAGAAAAAAAAGAAATACCATTCTTCCTTCCATCTCCTGCTTACCAGTATATCAAGGATATGCATTTCTACGAAAAATAGTAACATAATTTCAATTTGGATAAACAATATTAAATTTATAAATTGATTCAAATTTTATAAATTTAATGATAGACACCATGACTATCCACCTAATTTTAGAGCGAAGAATCGATCTAATTGAAAAAAGTACATCCATTTATTTTTCACAATATGAGCAAAAGGAATTTGGAATCAATTTCATCTATTACATCTCAATTTTCTTTTTGGCATTAGGAATAATTTATTCTCTTTTGAGTTCGATGAATGTATCAGTATTTAACGATAGATGGGTAAACTCTGGACTGTTCTATTTGTGCACACTCCCGTTTCAACTAAAGGTATTTGGGTACGCTAAGCATATTCTTCTGAAAAAACACAAAATTCATCTAAAACAAATTCTAAATAAAACAACAGATTCCGATATACAATTTCCTGATTCGTTGAATGCTGAGTTTGAAAAAGAAATAAGATCCAAAAGCATAAGTTTCATGCATATCTTACTAGGTTCTCTAGCGGTATTAGGTGGCATCAGCTTTATTTATAATTTCGAGTTTTGGAAACATTTTGACCTATTAATTCTCCTTATCTGGAGCCTATATGCAATTTTATGTTTTCATAAAATTCAAAAACTAAAACAAAGCATTTCTACTTTCAACTTAGAACTAAAAACGGCTAAAGAGTAAAAACAAAAACCTATTGAAGTGATTCAATAGGCTTTCAAATATTATATGACACTATAAAGTAAACGCACAGTTAAACAATAGACGTTCAGTAAACGGGTTTAAGCTTAATCCTGCACTAATAGGTAAAGAAAACTGATCACTAAATTTAATCTTATCAAATACGCTCATATTCATGTTGACCACATTAAACTCATCAGCATAAAAACCTTTACGTGGCGTCAAACCTAAAGCCCAGGCAAACTTTTTTCCTCCAATATAATTAGAATACCCCAATTCAATATAGGTGGAATAGCGTTGTTCGTTATTGACATTCCTATCGACATCACCATAAATCATCACCGATGTCATTATAGAAATTGGAAATTTTTCACACCCCTTAAACTTAACGATGCCATCTAGAAAGTGAACACTTCTTTCACTCTCGAAATCAAAGAAATCGGAATTCTCAAAATCTTGTCTGGGATTATACAAACTAGTAACGCTATACTGGAACAAAGGCGTGTTAAACTGTACATAAAAATCAACTTCAGTATAAGAGGCATCAAAGGCATAAGAACCCCAAGTACCTACCGTAAATTTACCTGTTTTAAAATTTAGACTCGGTTCTATGCAGGGCGATTTACTCGTAAAAAAACCTCGTACAACATGTCGACTAACAACTTTTACACTTTGAGTAATTTCTATTTTATTGAACTTACTATCAGCATGCAAATTTAATGCTGAAAAAACGGCCACACATATCAGCAACATGCTTTTAAGTCTATTCATCATTTCTTATATATTTCATTAAATATTGAGAGCAAAAAAAAAGCCTACTGAGATAATTCAGTAGGGCTTTAAATATCTAATTCTATTTACTAAAGCGTAAAAGCAAGGCTGAAAAGTAATTTTTCTTGTACTGGATTTAAACTCACACCAGCACGTACAGGCAAAGCATATTGCTCACTAAATTTAATTTGATCATATATCGTCATGCTCATGTTTACTAAATTCATTTCATCAGCATAGAAACCTTTTGCAGGAGTCATACCTAAGGCCCAAGCAACTTTCTTACCTCCAATAAAATTTGAATAACCCAATTCGACATAGGTTGAATAGCGCTGTTCGTTATCGGTATCACGATCGAATTCTCCGTAAAACAAAACAGAAGTCATGATTGATAAAGGAAACTTTTCACATCCCTTATATTTGGCCACAGCATCGAAAAAATGAACACTTTTATCACTATCGAAATCAAAAAAATCGGAATTTTCAAAGTCTACATTCGGACAATAAAAATCGTAAAGGCTAAATTCAAAAAGAGAGGTATTATAGCTCACATAAAAATCGACCTCTTGATAAGATTCATCAAGAGCATATGATCCCCACACCCCATAAGAAAATTTACCCGTTTGGAAATTCAATGTTGGTTCAATACAAGGTGCATTTCCCGAAAAACGTGCACGCCATACATGTCGACTAACCACATCAACGCTAAGTGATACATCTGTTTTTTTTGACTCATCACTTGCTTGTGCATTCAAAGTCAATAAGACTGCCATTGATAACAATAGCAAGCTTCTAAAAATTCTCATTCGTTCTGGTGTTTGTTGTTTAAAACTTATTCCGATTTAAGTTAAAGGAAACATGACAAATATCATCTAAAACACTTGACCTTCAAGGCTTAGAAAATAATTCCTTTTCTCAAAATCGATGCAAAAGTATAATAAAAAACCATCCCAAATGAAAGAAGCTTAGAAAAAACGAATGTTTTTTTTAACAGCTAAATACACCAAGGGTTTAAGAAGGCAATAAAACCCTAATAGTAAGCAAAATAAGAAACCATCAGCAAGGATTTGCCAATAGATAAGAAGGTACTATAATAAACTACATGACTTCGTAATAATCGGGCATTACGAACATCAAAATCACATAAACAATCAGCCCAGGAAAACCTGCGCTAAAAATAGAAAGTAATACATAAGCAACACGAACAACTGTGATATCTAATCCAAGATATTCAGCGATTCCAGCACAAACGCCAGCAACCATTTTATTCGATGATCTTTGTAATCTTTTCTTCATAAATAAGGCACATTAAATCACCGAAAATCTCACACACAAACACCATTCAAAATGATTTGTGCAAGATTATCGGCGGTTAAAAAACACTTGAATTAATCTTCAAACTCTTCGTCGTACAAATCTTCCTGGCTTTCTAACTCATCATTGTAGAAAGTTTCAGCCTCATCCATTACATCTTCAATAAGTTCCTTGTCCTTGGGTTCTTCATCAAGCCAGTAAACAGTTTGACTCGAATTAAAATCCTCAACATCACATTCGATGATACAACGAGGTTTCTTTGTATGAATGATAAACAAAGTGTCTGGTAATTCCTGCGAATTATCCGCTAATAAAAATTTCGGTAGCATAATTGTAGTTTTATAAAAGCTTACACAAAGATAAACATAGAAAACTTCTAAAGGCAACAAACTCAATAGAAAAACAAAAAAAAATGAAACGATAAAAACTTGATCTCCCTTCTTTCTCCTAATACTATTATACGATGCTTATTAAGGATAAGTATCGTAAGCTCAATTAAAATGGAATTCACATAGAAATATATTAAACTTCAACGACTAATAATATAAAAAACCAGCAGAAGCTGGCCTTTCATATTTCTAATTTGTCAACTTAAACCGGACCAAGCGAAGAGGGACACCAGTCCTTTTTTTCAATGTTTATAACACATAAATGTAACCATCTCGAAACACCATTTTACGTGCAACACAAAACAGAGCCTTATAATTATCCGTATATATTTTTCGAAGGTCTTCAATAAGCAGCTTTTAATACTTAATCATAACTAGATCTGATTTGTGACATTAAAATTTAACTTTTTATTGATATTTATTTTCAATACAATTATTCAACAAACAGTTCTAAAATCAACATAAATTCCCTTATTATATATTTTAATTAAAAAAACATGTAACTTTTAATCAGCTCTTGGCGTCATATACACAGATTAACATTTTCACACGACTAACACTAAAATGATATGAAACAAATTAACAAAATTGGTTTATTCCTAATCGTGCTTGTATTAGGGACAACATCATGTATTAACGCGCAATTCTCAGGCGAAAAAGGTAACGGAAATTTAGTAAAACAAGATAGAGAGGTTGGCCATTTCACAGCAATTTCAGCTGGAACTGGACTTGATGTTTTTGTGGTACAAGGCGATAAAGAAGCCATAACAGTTGAAACAGACGAAAATCTACAGGATAATATTCTCACTGAAGTTCGAGGAGGTAAATTAGTCGTAAAAGTAGAAGATCGTATTCGAAGAGCTAAAGCAATGTCGGTCTATATTACTTTAGTTGATGTTAATGAAATCCATATCTCTAGCGGTTGCGATTTTGAGACAGAATCAACACTTAAACTTAAAGAATTAGATATTGAAGTTAGTTCTGGTGCTGATGCAAAACTAGACATTCATGCTGACAAACTTTCTTGTTCGGTTAGCTCTGGTGCTGATGCCGATCTTTGGGGAACAGCCAATTACTTTTATGCTAAAGCAAGTAGTGGTAGTGATTTAGACGCTCATGAATTGACTGCAAAAGTTTGTAAAGCCAAAGCATCAAGTGGTGCTGATGTAACGGTTAATGCAACTGAAGAAATTAACGCCTCAGCAAGTTCTGGTGGCGATGTAAAATATTATGGCAACCCAACCAAGGTTGACGTTAGTACCTCTAGCGGTGGAGATGTTAATCGACGCTAATACTCAATCGCTAAAAGAGCCTGTTCCAATGGAACAGGCTCTTTATTTATATCAATGATTCATGAAGTAATGATCAATTCTTATTTTTTCTTTCTTTTACGCTCAACTTCCTCAATATAATCACCTAAGCCTTCAAATGGCATATAGGTCTTTGGAATACCCAATTGAGCTGAAGGATCATTCACTGTCAAGTCATTTTTTGCACCACACTCAGGGCAAGCAACCGTATGATGGTTGGTAATTTCTAATATCTTAACCACAATTTCTCCCTGACATTTGGGACATTCAATTATTACATCCTGATCATTAAAATCCATAATAAATCTATTTATAAGTACACACGTCTTTTTACATTTAAACTCTACTGCTCAACATCTTTCATCGATAGTTGAATCCTTTTTCTTGCCACATCAACCTCAGTCACTTTGACATTAACATGTTGATGCAATTGAACTACATCTGCAGGATTCGAAACAAATCGATTAGCCAATTGAGAGATATGAACCAGCCCGTCTTGCTTAACTCCCACATCGACGAATGCGCCAAAGTTAGTGATATTGGTTACAATACCTGGCAACTCCATCCCCAGTTCCAGTTGTTCAATTTTATAAACTCCTTCTTTAAATTGAAATACCTTTATCACCTGACGAGGATCACGACCAGGCTTTTCAAGCTCCTCCAAAATATCTTTCAAAGTAGGTAAGCCAACTTCAGAAGTCACATAATCATTCAAGTTTATCTTCGAACGAATTTCTTTATCATTAATCAAATCTTCAACGGAACATTTCTGATCTTTCGCCATTGCTTTAACAATACCATAAGCTTCAGGATGGACAGCTGAATTATCCAATGGATTCTTAGCATTGTGAATACGCAGGAAACCAGCACATTGCTCAAAGGCTTTCGCACCCATTCTTTTAACCTTCATCAATTGCTTACGCGTAGTAAAAGCTCCTTCTTCAGTTCGATAATCAACTATATTTTGAGCCAATTGAGGTCCTAAGCCTGAAACATAGGTTAGCAAATGCTTACTTGCTGTATTCAGATTAACACCAACCTTATTTACGCAAGACTCCACAACCTGGTCGAGGCTTTGTTGCAATAAATTCTGATCTACATCGTGTTGATATTGCCCCACACCTATCGATTTAGGTTCAATTTTCACCAACTCTGCTAAAGGATCCATCAAACGACGACCAATGGAAACTGCCCCACGAACCGTCACATCATATTCTGGAAATTCTTCTCTTGCGACTTTTGATGCGGAATAAATTGAAGCGCCGGCTTCACTCACCACAAATACCTGAACTTTCCTATCGTAATGCAAATTCGTAACAAATCGCTCCGTTTCACGCCCCGCAGTTCCATTCCCTACGGCTATAGCCTGAATATTATAAGTTTCAACCATATTGGTCAACTTCTTAGCAGCCATTTTGCCTTGATTTTGTGGTGCATGTGGATATATGGTTTCATTATGCAACAGATTACCCTGAGCATCCAAACACACAACCTTACAGCCTGTTCTGAAACCAGGATCGATAGCCAAAACGCGCTTTTGTCCTAAAGGAGAGGATAACAACAACTGTCTTAAATTCTCTGCAAATACACGAATCGCTTCTATATCGGCTGCTTCTTTTGAACTCTTTGCAAACTCGGTTTCAATTGAAGGATTAAGCAATCGCTTATAAGCATCTTTTTCAGCCAATTCAACTTGCTTTGATGATGAAGTCTGACCTTTTACAAAAATTCGAGACAACCTCTCCAAAACTTCCTCTTCCTCTGGTGCTATAGCAACACGAAGAATACCTTCTGCCTCACCACGACGCATAGCTAATAAACGGTGAGAAGCAGATCTTTTAAGTGGTTCTTCAGAATCAAAATAATCCTTAAACTTTGCACCTTCCTCTTCTTTTCCTTTAACCAACTTGCAACGAATCGTGGCATTCCTCTGAAAAATATTTCGGACTGTGCTTCGAGCTACTTCGTTTTCATTGATCCATTCTGCAATGATATCTCTAGCACCTTGTAAGGCTTCATCCTCATCGGCCACGTCATCGTTTAAGAACTGTGAAGCTCTCGATTCAGGATCCTTTTCGTTTTGAGACATTAATATCTTTGCCAAAGGCTCCAAGCCTTTTTCACGAGCTTTTACTGCTCTCGTTTTGCGTTTAAGCTTGTAAGGCAAGTATATATCTTCAAGTTGATTGAGCTGCGTACAGCTATTCAATTTAGATCGTAATTCATCGGTAAGCTTATCTTGTTTTTCAATGGCTTCAATAATGCTTTCTCGACGTTTATCAAGCTCTTTTAATCGAGTAAGCTCATCTTTAATATTCCCAATCTGAACCTCATCCAAACTACCTGTACGCTCTTTTCGGTAGCGGGCTATAAAAGGCAATGTAGCTCCCTCATCAAGCAATTCTACGGTGTTTTGAACTTGAGAGACTTGAATTCCCAAGCTCTTTGCTATACTATTGATATAATTCATTTGTGACTTAATTTAATAGGACTATACTGCAACAAATAAGAATACTGAAGAATTCTTAATACACGCAGATTTAATTATTGATTCCCAAGATACCTTTTAGACTCATCGTTAGAACGCTCTACACAATCTTCTAATGAGAGTCCATTAAAGAAATTTCCAGTGATATAAATCCCTGTTTTTTGAGCTTGAGAAATAATGGCAGCCATGCGTTCCTTATGCCCTACTTTTATTAGTGGCAAAGTATGGCTAGCTCTTACGGTTTGAGGAATTTCATCTAAGGAAAGAAGCTTAGCCATGGTTTCTTTTTGCTCCCCATTGGAAGCATCATTTTCTTGAAAGTGGCAAGCAAACCCTCTGTATTTTTCATTAGCCAAGACATCACGAGTTACCATTGAATAGCAAGCTCCCTGTAAAGGAATTACGAAAGTTAATGGCTCGATACCCGCTTTATCTTTATCTAATATTAAAGCGGTTGATTCTAGATTTTGAATAGGAAATTCTCTCAGTAAACTCGCCAATTCAGGGTTTATATCTTTCAGAAGGTCTGATACCTGTTTAGGCGAAGATGCAAAGGCTAAATCTTTTGCCTGATATGAATTACCATCTTCTGTTTTTATTGAAAAGCCCTTCTCCTTCTCAATTGCACATGCTTTTTTATTATAAGCGATATCAATATTTTCATGTGCCAAAATAGTTTCAGATATCGATGACATTCCTTGTTTAAGGATAAAACTTTTAGGATGATCTTTACTCTTTGTTTTTCTACGTTTCAGGAAATATTCAGCTGAAAAGTTATCTGCATTCTGAACAATGACTGCCGAAAACATACGCGTAAAAACTTTATCGTAATTTTTCTTTCCAAGTACATTGGAGAAATACTCTTTTACCGTTTTCCCATCACGCTTCGAAACAAATAACTTCGGTATATTTCCTAATAACTCAAGTTTTGAAAGAGGTGCGAATATTTTTTCATGCTTGTCAGTAAAAAGCTTCATGCTTAGCTTTTTACGAGCAACAATATCAGCCTCTAAACCCACACTTTTAATCAAATCAATCACATTGGTGTAACTCGAATAAAATGTATGAGCTCCCATCTCTACCCAAAAATCATCATCACCATAATAGGTATTTAAACATCCTCCTGCCTTATCTTTAGCTTCTAACAACAATACTTTTTTACCCGATTGAGCAATTCTAAATGCCATTGTCAGTCCACTAATTCCTGCTCCAACAATTGCGATATCGTAGTTTTCAGAGAGAGTTTTCATAAGATTAGGTTTTGTATTTGAGTTCATGATTTAGATTCATCACACACGAAGTCCTAAGACTTATCATTCGCACACTTTACACCATCTATTTTTTTTTCTTGAAAGGTCGTTTCTTGAAGAATTTCTTAGGTCCTTTTTTCCTTACTTTTGGATTATAAACAGGCGCTTCACCCAAGTCAGCAGGAACAGGAATCTTAAAGATTTCCTTCTCAATCAAATCTTCAATATTTTTAAAATCTAATTGATCTTTTTCTGTTATAAAAGTTAAAGCAACTCCTTCAGAAGCAGCACGAGCTGTACGTCCAACTCTATGCACGTAATCCTCGGCATCATTAGGTACATCGAAATTAATAACTAAATCAATTGAGTCAATATCAATACCACGAGCAATAATATCAGTTGCTACAAGAATTTGATATTTTTTATTTCTAAACCCTCGAAGCACTTCTTCACGTTCATTTTGAGCCAGATCAGAATGAATACCTTCAACTTCAAATTTCTGACGCTTTAATTCCTTAGTCATTGCCTTTACATTCATCTTTGTAGATGAAAAAATAATGACCGACTTAACATCTTTATCTTTAAGGAGTGTTTGAATCAAAGGAATTTTCTGAGGTTCATATACCATATAAGCTGCCTGCAAAACACCTTCTGCCGGTTTCGAAATCGCAATATTAATACTCTCAGGGTTCACCATTATACTACTTGCCAATTTTCGCATTTGCTCTGGCATAGTCGCAGAGAACATTAGGTTCTGGCGTACTTTGGGTAGGTGGTTAACAATTTGCATCAAATCCTCATAGAATCCCATATCCAACATTCTATCGGCTTCATCAAGAATCAAATGCTTTACTTGTTTGGTATTCACATAACCCAAATTCAAGTGAGAAATCAATCGGCCTGGAGTAGCAATAATAACATCTGCGCCAGTCATCAACCCTGTCTTTTGCTGATCCCAAACACCAGAATCACCTCCTCCATATACTGAAAGCGATGAAATAGAAAGGAAATAAGCAAAACCCTGCATTTGTTGATCAATTTGCAAAGCTAATTCTCGAGTAGGAACCAATATCAAAGTACTGAATCCTTCAATCTTATGCTTTTGGATTTTATCCATAATTGGCAACAAATAGGCTGCAGTTTTTCCTGTACCCGTTTGTGCACAAACGATTAAATCCTTATTATCTATAATTTGTGGTATAGCCAACTCCTGAACAGGAGAAGGAGTTTCGAAGCCCATAGCATCAAGGCCGTCCATGATGTCGGGACAAAAATCAAGTTCTGAAAATTTCAAGCTTTCTGATAAATTATAATATGAATACTCTGAAATATGAGACTGAGTTTTCTTCAATTATCCAGCTTCCATGACTTACAGAACCCATCTCACAATATAAAACCAAATATATGTCTTAATTTTAGTCGTCTGTCAGTTCGCTTTGACCACTTTTAAAGACCTATCCGAAGATACAAAAAAGAATTGAAACGTATCATAAAACGAAATCGTTCAACTCTTCTCCTCTTTCTAAGATTGAAGTTTGGCTTAATAAATAAGCCAAACTAATCATCTCTATTTCTTACTCTACGTACAATACCAATCCTTTTAGATAATCTCCCTCAGGATGAAACATATTTACAGGGTGATCTGCCGGCTGATTAAGTTGATGCAAAATACGTACACGACGCCCCGCATTGGCTGCTGCAATAAAAACAGCTTTTCTAAAATCTTCTTTACTCACAGCTTGCGAACAAGAGAAAGTAAACATGATTCCTCCCTTTTTAATCGCCTGAAAGCCCTTCAAATTTAATCGTTTATATCCCTTAAGTGCATTTGATAACACTTTCTTATGCTTAGCAAATGCTGGCGGATCCAATACGATTAAATCATATTTCTGATTTGACTCATCTAAATATTTAAAAGCGTCCGTAGCAAATGCTTCATGTCTCGTATCCCCTGGGAAGTTTAATTCTACATTCTCATTGGTAACTTCAATAGCTCTGGCAGAAGCGTCAACAGAATGAACCAGATCAGCACCACCTCGCATAGCATAAAATGAGAAGCCACCCGTGTAGCAGAACATGTTTAGTACCGAACGCCCTTTTGAATAACGCTCCAGTAAAGATCTGTTTTCGCGCTGGTCGATAAAGAAACCCGTCTTTTGTCCCTCTAACCAGTCAACCTTAAATTTCAAACCATTCTCTATAGCTGTAAAATCTTTAGTCTCTCCTAACAGGTATTCGTTTGTAGCTTCTATACCCGATTTAAAAGGAATAGTCCCTTCTGATTTATCGTAAACGGCAATCAACTCATCACCTAATACTTCTTTTAAGGCTTCAGCAATTTCACCACGATGCAAATACATACCCACCGAGTGAGCTTGTATTACAGCCGTACCTGCATAAAAGTCAACAATTAAACCTGGTAAATTATCGCCTTCACCATGTACCAAGCGACACACATTATTATTCTCAATACCTAACAAACCTATTTCACGACGAACACGACAAGCAGAAGCTAATCTCTCAACCCAAAAATCATTATTTATCTCAACTGGTTCGAAACTTAAAATACGAACAACAATAGAACCAATAGCAATATGTCCTAGTGCTAAAAATTCATCGTTGTTACTGTAAACCGATACCAAATCCCCCTCTTCTAAACCTTCGTCAACGCGAGCAACAGCCCCAGAAAAAATCCAGGGATGAAAACGTTTAATCGAGTTTTCTTTATCTTTTTTTAATACAACTTTGGGATAACTAATCATGAATATTCTTATTTGTAATTAAGCCTAGCTATGGCTAGAATCAATTTTAATTATTTAAAATGTGTGGAATGATTAAGGCTTTTTTTTGCTTATACTTGCCTTTAGCGCTTCATAAATTTCTAATGAGACCCATGAGTCTGTTGCAGCATAACGCAACTGCCCGGGACTTAACTCAGCCGCTTCCCAATTGGAAACCTGCTGACGTTTCGAAATTCTTATTTTTAAAACAATTGCAGCTAACTTCTTAAGGGAAAAGTTTTCTATTCCGAAACTTGACACATATTGTTGAAGTTCTAAAAAAGAATTGCCATCAAAGTCTGTAATATCCTGTAAACCTCGAATATCATCTTTTATAGCTGCACCAACTTTTATAATTTCAGGATCGCTTAACAGGTCAATAATAGGAAACGGCAGACCAATTCGATTCAATCGAAATAAGAAACTTTTTTCAAAACTTGAAAGTTGTAATAGAGCTACAGGATTAACATTCCCTTTTGTGAAAGAGGGTTTGGTCTCTGTATCGAATCCCAAAACAGGAAATTGTTTCAAATATTCAACTGCTTCTTCTAAGCCTTCATTACTATCAATTATTACGATTTCACCTTCGAAAGCTTCTAAAGGGAGGTCATTAATTTCTTCTTTTGTTATACTCTTCTGAAAACTGATCATTCTTTATATTTTTCATCGTCCGCTGATCATCTGCAGGCTGGTCATTTTATATGCTAACTGGTAGCTAATCCTCTTGATCTCCCCACTGCTGTTGACGCTGTGAGAAAATTGACTTGCTCATATCCATTTGATCCAAAGATGATGGGCCTTGATCATTTAAATCATCTTCCATTTTTTCTGGATGAGCTAATAAATAGTGAATAGCTCTCAATGAGTTAACTATAGCTTGCCCCCAATATTGATGGAAATTATTATTCAAATCCCAAAGGGCATCATTCATAATCTCAACACTCGCAATACGGTATGAGGTTAGGAAATCTTTAAGATCCTGATAGATGTCAGCAAAATTTTCAGAAATAGAAGCCACAATAGGTTCGTCGCTATCACGCATACCATCATCAAAAACTTCAAGGTATTCGTCATTAGCTCCCATCTTCTCAATCACAGCAGTTCTAATATATTCCCAGTCACCTTCACCAACAAACTTCTCTATCTCTCCTTCAAACTCATTCTCAACTTTGGGTAACAAACTTGCCTTTAAATATAACAAGGGCAAAAGTTTTTGTGAACGATCAATAAAATCCATTTTTGAAATTTTATTACTCGATTCAAGAAGTAAACAAAACTCATTGGCAACCGTCACAAATTCTATGGTATTCTTATCGTAAACCTGATGTTCAAAATTATCTTCCATCTCTCAAATTATAGTGTAATCATGCAAAATTAAAAAGATTTTGGCAATAATGATTGATCTGGCTACAATTCTCACGAATTCAAGCCAATCGAATCTTATCATCTGGGGAAGTTTTGAGCTCTTCATTATCAATCATGATACGAATAACCTCTAAAAGTTTCTTTTCAGGAAATTGGCTAGATTCTACTAATTTATCGACTGAACTTTCTTTTTTTTCCAAAACACGCTTCAGTTCAGATTGAATAACCTGAAACATCTTGTTTTCAATATCATCATCTTTTTCTTTACAAACATCACATTCTCCGCATACTGGAGCTTCCGCTTGTCCAAAATATTCCAACAATAATTTAGATCGACAGGTTTCAGTGGATTCAGCATAAGATATCACCGCATGAATCTTTTCTTCAAACTTTTCCTTTCTATTCTGATACACCTCCTTAGGAAATTTCAAATACTTCAAGGGTAATCTTTCCTGGGTATATATAATAAATGGTGTTTTCTTCCTGGGAATATATTTTATAATACCATGCTGGGACAAATCCTTCAAATTGTCAATCAGAATTTTCACATCCATTTTCTTTCTGTAAGCCAGAGAATCCAGATTTACAGGTACGAAATCTGTAAATAAACCGGTATAGGTTCTTAGCAATAGTTTGATGAAATCATCTTGTTGCTTATTCTCCAACTGATAGCGATATAAATCGTCTCGATTAATCGCAAAATGTAATTTTGTTGAATGCTCCAAATCATCAGTAATTTCAAGATAACCCGCTCGCTGTAATATTTTAAGACTATTAAAAGCATGTAGAACATTAAATTTAAATTTCTGACAGAAAAGAGCCAGGTTAAAATCAAAAACAGCTTCTTTACCTGCGCCCTCAGCAATCTGCAAAAAATTCCCAACCGCTTGGTAAACCCTTCTTATGGTATCAATCTCGGGGTAAGATGTTTTTATTCTTTTAAGCAATTGCACTTTATCAGGATTAGAATAGAGCAATACCGCATAAGCTCGTTTCCCATCACGACCTGCCCGACCTGCTTCCTGGAAATAAGCTTCAAGCGTATCAGGCAAATCAAGGTGAACAACGGTTCGAACATCAGATTTATCTATCCCCATTCCGAAGGCATTAGTTGCAACCATAACTTGCACCTTCCCATCTCGCCATCTTTTCTGTCTCATATCCTTCACTGCATTATCAAGCCCTGCATGATAAAATTCAGCCCTAATCTGATTCAGTTTTAGAAATTCGGCAATTTCTTTACATTTCTTCCTACTCCGTGCATAGACAACGGAACTCCCTTTCTGTTTTCTAAGAATTTTTAGCAGGTAGCGGTTTTTATCTTCAACATGCCTAACCAGGTATGACAAGTTAGAACGCTCAAAACTTTTTCTGAAAACATTTTTCTTAGAGAAACCTAAACGATCTTGAATATCATCAACAACTTCAGGGGTTGCAGTAGCCGTAAGAGCCAAAACAGGCACATCGGGTAAAAGCTCCCTCAGTTGAATAATTTTTAAATATGATGGGCGAAAATCATACCCCCATTGAGAGATACAATGTGATTCGTCGATAGCAATCAAACACACTTTCATACTTAAAAGCTTTTCTTGAAAGATTGCGGTACTTATTCTCTCTGGCGATATATATAGAAACTTATTATTGCCATAAAGGCATTTGTTTAAAACCACTTCAATCTCATCTCGAGTCAGTCCTGAATAGATCAATTCTGCCTTTATCCCTTTTTCTTTCAGATTCAGAACCTGGTCCTTCATCAGGGCAACCAAAGGAGACACAACGATACAAAGTCCTTCCAGAGCTAAAGTAGGAACCTGGAAAGTCAAGGATTTCCCCCCACCAGTTGGCATTAAACCCAAGGTATCACAGCCTTTAGCCACAGATTGAATAATATCCTCTTGCAAAGGACGAAATTCATCGTAACCCCAATATTTTTTTAAGACTTTATGGTAGACACTCATTTAACTCTAATTTTCAATACACTTCTCAATCAAAAAAACAAGGAAACCTTGCAAAACAAAGGTATATACTGATTTCACAGAAATTTAAGATACACATAAAAACATCAATAAACACCGCTGAAATCCACATTATTTTCACACAAAACTAAACATCTAAAATCAATTAACACTTTTTTAGTTTATCTAACAGCACTTATCGCACTATTTTTTGTAATTTCGCATGCAATTTAAATCTAAAATTATTGCATAATGTCATTCGTATCTGATAAAATTGTTTCCGATGGATTAACATTTGACGACGTTCTATTAGTGCCAGCTTTTTCGGAAGTCTTGCCAAAGGACGTAAGTCTACAAACTCAATTCTCACGCAACATTACGCTGAACACCCCAATTGTTTCAGCAGCAATGGACACTGTAACTGAATCGGCTCTGGCTATTTCTATTGCACGTGAAGGAGGAATCGGAGTTATCCACAAAAACATGAGCATCGCAGCTCAAGCTAAACAGGTTTTAACGGTTAAGAGAGCCGAAAACGGGATGATTTATGATCCTATTACCATTGCCCCAAACAAGACGGTAAAAGATGCTCTTGCTCTTATGAAAGAGTACAAAATTGGTGGAATTCCTGTTGTTGACCAAGACAAAGTTCTTCTTGGAATTGTAACTAACAGAGATTTACGTTTTGAGTTGCAAATGAATAAGGTCATTTCTGAAGTCATGACTTTTGATAACATTGTTACAACTAATGCAGGCACTGACCTTGATCAAGCTGCTGCCATTCTTCAAGCACATAAAATTGAGAAATTACCAGTTGTTGATGCTGAGAACAAACTTATTGGCCTAATTACTTACAAGGATATTACTAAGGCTAAAGATAAGCCTCTAGCCTGTAAGGACGAGAAAGGTCGTTTAAGAGTTGCTGCTGCAGTTGGTATTGCTGGTGACACGCTTGATAGAGTTGATGCACTGGTAAAAGCTAATGCTGATGCTATTATTATCGATACAGCTCACGGGCACTCAAAAGGTGTGGTTGACTTATTGAAGAAAGCTAAAGCAACTTATCCTGAAATGCAATTTATCGTAGGTAATATTGCAACGCCCGAAGCGGCTAAAATGCTTGTTGAAGCGGGTGCTGATGGTGTAAAAGTTGGTATTGGTCCAGGTTCTATTTGTACAACTCGTGTGATTGCAGGTGTGGGTGTACCGCAGCTAACTGCCATTTATGAAGTTAGTAAAGCATTAGCTGGAACAGGTGTTCCTGTAATTGCTGATGGTGGTTTACGTTATTCAGGTGATATCGTGAAAGCCCTTGCTGCTGGTGCAAATTCAATTATGGCAGGTTCATTGCTTGCTGGTGTTGAAGAGTCGCCAGGAGAAACTATAATTTTCAATGGTCGTAAATTCAAGGCTTATCGAGGAATGGGATCGATCGAAGCAATGGAGAAAGGTTCAAAAGACCGTTATTTCCAGGATGCTGAAGATGATATCAAAAAACTAGTTCCAGAAGGAATCGTTGGACGTGTACCTTATAAAGGAACACTGTACGAAGTAATCTATCAGTTACTTGGTGGTTTACGTGCTGGAATGGGCTATTGTGGATCAGCTAATATTAAAGCACTTCACAATGCTAAATTTGTGAAAATTACAGCTTCGGGTATGGCAGAAAGCCATCCTCATGATGTCGCTATTACTCGCGAAGCTCCTAATTATAGCAGATAATCTATTCAAAGATTAACCTTATAATCGGCAATTGGTTTTCGGACTGATTGCCGATAATATTTGAGATTAAACATATTAAAGCCTAATTTATGACAAGAAATATCATCTTACTATTTATTCTTCTAGGATTTATATCATGCAACTCAAATAATACACTTGATAATCCTACCGTAGCAAAAGTTGATGATTCTTACTTGTATCTAAATAAAATACGAGAGCTTGTTCCCAACAATAGCTCGAAAGAAGACAGCTTAAGAATTGCTAAAAGCTATATCCATCAATGGATAAAAAAACAACTTCTTGTTGCAAGAGCTGAACTCAACCTTAGCGAAGAAGATCAGGATGTAGAAGAAATGGTTGAAGATTATCGTTCTTCATTAATCATCCACAAATACCAACAGCATTTAATCGAGCAAAAACTCGATACCTTTGTAGCAGACTCTGAAATCGATAAATATTATCGTAATTACCCCGGCAACTTCTTATTAAACCGTAATATTGTAAAGGCGGTTTACATTAAAATACCCAAACCTCTTCCACAAGCCAAGAAGATCAAACAGATCTATAAATTAAAGAAAGATGATGATTGGGATAAATTAGAGGACTACTGCTTTCAAAATGCCACAAAATTTGATAATTTTAGCGAGCAATGGATTTATTCTCAAAACCTACTCAACCAAACACCAATTAAGGTGAGTGACGAAGAAAAATTTCTAAGAAGAAATAAGTACTTTGAAACCGAGGATAGTACATTCCATTATTTAATAAATATCCAGGATTATAGATTAAAGAATGAGATCGCTCCTCTTTCATTTGTAAGCGAGGATATCAATAAGATAATTATCAATAAACGAAAAATTCAGTTTATTAAAAATATGGAGGAAAGCATTTTTAGAGATGCCGAATCAAAAAATAAATTCAAAATATACTAAACTATCACATATGCGCAACATTATTTTTAAAGTCTGCTCGTCATTAGCTTTATTGGCTATCGTTTTCACGACCAGTCAAGCTCAGGATAATTCGATTGATAAGATCATTGCCGTTGTCGGTAATCAGGTTGTCCTAAAATCAGACGTAGAAGATCGTTTCTTAGGTTTAAAAGCTCAAGGTTATGAAGCTGGAAGTGTGGATTTAAAATCTGAGATTTTCGAAGATCTTTTGATTGAAAAACTAATGATTGCACAGGCACAGGTCGATAGTATCGAAGTTACAGAACAGGAAGTAGAAAATGACATTCAACGTAAAATTGAAATGTATATTCAACGAATTGGTTCAAAAGAAAAGCTCGAGCAATATTTTAAGAAAAGTATTCCTGAAATGAAGAATCAGTTACGTGACATGACGCGTAACGACAAGATCAAACAGAAAATGCAAGCTGAGATAACAAAGAACATTACAGCAACCCCTGCTGAAGTTCGTGATCTTTACAGCAAAATTCATAAAGATAGTTTACCTACAATTCCAGGTGAGTTACAAATTCAGCAAATTAGTAAAAGTCCAAAGATAACCAATGCTGAAAAAGATAGAATCCGTGAAAAACTAAGAAATTTTCGTAATAGAATCATGAAGGGTGAGAGTTTTGCAACCTTAGCTGTTCTATATTCTGAAGATCCAGGTAGTGCACAACGTGGAGGAGAACTTGGTTTCACACCAAGAGCCAACCTTGTTCCTGAATTTGCAAATGAAGCATTCAACTTAAAAGCTGGAAAAATTTCTAAAATTGTAGAATCAGAATATGGTTTTCATATCATTCAGCTTATCGACCGTAAAGGTGACCGTATAAATGTTCGTCATATCCTTCTAAAACCTCGAATTAAACAAGAGGATAGAACTGATGCTACTAAAAAACTGGATAGTATTGCTGATATGATTCGCAACGACAAAATTAAATTTGAAGAGGCTGCCTTTTATTATTCAGATGATAAGGATACAAAGAACAATGGTGGTTTAATCGTCAACCCATACAATGCCAGTTCAAAATTTACAAAAGATGGGCTACCTCCTGCTATAGCCAAGGCAGTTAATAAACTAAAGGTGGGTGAAATTTCAGAAGCTTTTCTTGATGATCAGAGAGGTCAGGAAAATTATAAAATCATTAAAATTAAGTCACAGACAAAACCTCACAAGGCCAATCTTTCTGATGACTGGAGCCAGTTTGAAAACATGCTTAAGCAGCAAAAGCAGCAGGGTTTATTAAACAAATGGATCAACGAAAAACAATCATCTACTTATATTAGTATTGATGATTCATATAAGAATGCTAAATTCAGATTCAAGAACTGGATTAAGTAATATTTAAACACACAAAAATCAGACACAGCTCTAGTTGTGTCTGATTCTTTGTTTTTGTTATTCATGAAAATTAAAATTTTCTAGGATGAATTTTAGAACTGAAGTTGAGGCTGCAAACGCCTTAAAAAGCAAATATGACGCCTTGCTAACCGAAATCAAAAAAAAGATTTATGGTCAGGATGATATCATCAAGCAGGTCTTAATTTCTATTTTCAGTAATGGTCACTGCCTTTTAGTTGGTGTACCAGGGCTAGCAAAAACACTTTTAGTCAATACCATTTCCCAAGCTCTTGATCTTAAGTATCAGCGTATCCAATTTACGCCTGATTTAATGCCTTCAGACATAATTGGGACTGAGATTCTAAACAGCGACAGACAATTCAAGTTTATTCAAGGTCCACTATTTGCCAATATTATATTAGCAGATGAAATTAACCGTACACCACCAAAAACGCAATCAGCTCTCTTAGAAGCGATGCAGGAAAAGGAAGTTACCGTTAATGGTAAAAACTATCAGCTCGATAAACCGTTCTTTGTCCTAGCTACTCAGAATCCTATTGAGCAAGAAGGAACATATCCTTTACCTGAAGCACAGTTAGATCGTTTCATGTTCAGCATCCATCTCGACTATCCAAATTTTGAAGATGAGATCAGCATTGTTGAAAATACAACCTCGGGTAAGACTTTTGATATCGAAACAATCATGTCAGCTCAGGAAATCAGCTATTATCAAGGCTTAATTCAGAAAGTTCCTATTAACCGAAATGTATTGGAATATGCTGTTAAGCTAGCTGCTAAAACACGCCCTAACACAGAGCACTCCAGTTCGATAACAAACAAGTATATTAATTGGGGAGCTGGTCCTAGAGCTTCGCAATATCTTGTTATTGGAGCGAAAGCCCACGCCATTATTACAGGCAAGTTTTCTCCGGATATCGAAGATGTAAAAGCTGTAGCTGTTTCAATTCTTCGTCATAGAATCATGAGAAACTACAAAGCCGAAGCAGAAGGCATCAGCATTGAAAACATCATTGAAGAACTTCTTGATTAAGGTTTAAATAACAATATTCTATCAAAAAATACTTTTCATTCCTAAGTTATCGTCAATGGCTAACATTGTTAAAAAATATCTACCCCTTATATTACTAATTCTGATTTCAGTTCCGAATACTTCGTGGGCACAAAAGAAATCAAAAATTGATATTAAAAATTCTAATTATTTGAAAATTGACCGTGATATCAATCCGGATGTTAGCAAATTTATTGGTGATGTTTATTTGGTGCATCAGAACATGAAAATGTATTGTGACAGCGTCTATAATAATGAAAAGAAAAAAGAATTTGAAGCTTTTGGACATGTCCATATCATTAATTCAGATACGATCCACATTTACAGTGATTATTTAAAATACAATGCCGATAGTCGTTTAGCCGAATTGCGTCGTAATGTGATTCTTAAAAACCAAAAACTTAAGCTCAATACTGAGAAACTTGATTACGATATGGATTTAAGTATCGGATACTACGATCAAGGTGGGACCATTGTAGATTCTACAAATGTTTTAACCAGTATTATTGGACGTTATTACACTGAGCAAGATCTTTTCTTTTTCAAAGATAGTGTTGTGCTCGAAAACGATGATTACACCTTGTATTCCGACACAATGCAATATAAAACAGTTAACAAAACTGTAACCATTCTTGGACCAACTCGTGTTGTTAGTGAAAAAGAAACTCTTTATAGTGAATCTGGTTGGTACAATACACAAACCGGTATTTCACACCTCTTGAAAAATACAACTGTAAACCGCGATAGCTACCAAATAAAAGGTGATAGTATTTATCTCGACAAGCATAATCAACTGGCTAAAATATATAGAAACATTGAGCTTCAAGACACTATAAACAAGCTTATTTTAAGAGGCCATTACCTGGAAATGCATAAGGATACCGAAGAAGCTTTTTTAACCGATTCAACACTTTTTATTCATGTAGGTGAACCTGATAGCCTCTTCTTGCATTCGGATACTATTCGAATAAAAAAAGACACAAGTGGCTATAATAGAATATTTGCTTACAATAAGGTGAAATTTTTCCAAAAAGACTTACAAGGAAAATGCGATTCTCTAAGTTACTCACTTCAGGACTCTACCATGCGAATGTTCAATGACCCAATAATTTGGGCGCAAGGCAATCAAGTCACTGCAGATTCCATCAGCATTGAAAGTCAAAACAACGCTATTAAATACCTTCACTTTAGAACAAACGCCTTTCTATGTTCTAAAGAGGATAGTACACTTTATAATCAAATAAAAGGTCGTAATATGCTTGGGCATGTCAACAATAACCATCTTGATAAATTAGATATTATTGGTAATGGTGAAACCTTATACTTTCCCAGAGACGAACACAATATTATCGTAGGTATGAATGTGGCTAAGAGCAGTAAAATAAGCATTAATATAAAGGGCAAAAAAATAGACCAGATCCTATTCCTGAAAAAGCCAGATGGTAATATGTACCCTCTTTTTGATATCGTGAACCAAAAACGTTTCCTTAAAGATTTCGAATGGCGAGAAGAGCTTCGCCCAAAAACAAAAGATGAAATTTTCATTTGGGAATCGGCTCTCACCAAACTTCAAAACAAACTCAAAAAACGACTATTAAAAACTAGTCCCAATGAAACAATGGACGAGAGTCTAAAATAAAGACATAAAAAAAAACGTGAGATTTAAATCTCACGTTTTTTTTTTAATATTCATCTTCGTTGAATAGAAAATCTCCTTTACTTGGATAATCGGGCCAAATATCTTCAATACTCTCATAAACATCCCCCTCATCCTCGATTTCCTGCAAATTCTCGATCACTTCTAATGGCGCTCCCGAACGAATTGCATAATCAATCAATTCATCTTTGGATGCTGGCCATGGTGCATCTTCTAGCTTTGTAGCTAATTCTAGGGTCCAATACATAGTCTTATTTTTGCTTTTTTTACAGTTTGCGAATATAATTTTTTTTTCTGAATTTACAAGTTTGACTCCCATTTAATTTCATCCTTACCCAAATCGATCAACACCTTACGGGATAGAATAAATAAATAGTCTGATAATCTGTTTATATACTTCAATAATAAAGGATTAACATCAACATCATTGGAAAGCTGGTTTGCACGGCGTTCAGCCCTACGACAAATAGTTCTGGCAATATGACAATAACCATTAAGTGGATGACCACCAGGTAAAACAAAATTATTTAACTCAGGCAGGCTCTCATCCATCCTATCCATCTCATTCTCCAACAATTTGATATCATCTTCAACAATGATTAATTTTTCTTTTAGATCAGACTTGGTGTCATCAGTTGCCAAGCGAGAACCAATTAAGAATAGTTTATTTTGAATCTGAAGCAAAACCTCACTCGACTTGGTTTCAATTTCGTGAGACCGGATTAATCCAATATATGAATTTAACTCATCCACAGTCCCATAGGCTTCGAGACGTAAATGATGCTTAGGCACTCGAGTTCCACCAATTAATCCAGTGGTTCCAGAATCTCCCGTTTTAGTATATACTTTAAACTTTGTCATGATTGCATTTTTAAGTCGCTACTAGAAAATTAAACAACCAATTTTTCTATCAGCTACACAAAGATAAAATTTAGACTCACATTTCATAACAAATTATTAAAGATTTTATATTAATAATTCATAGTTATTTATATGACCTCGCACTCAAATTATAGTCTTGTTTTTTCAATCCTTTTCTAGCAATTAATATCCCTATATCAAATAAATCCAAACTCACATTAAAGCGCTCCATTCCCTTTAATCGATTCCATAATAGATTTCTTTCCTCATCTTTATTAATATTTTCAATGATAAGGTAAGCTTCTTTATTCAAGTATTGATCCAGGTTTTTCTCAAACTCCAACAAAATGTCCAGTTCTACCATCCTTGATATTTGAATCAAATCAAAAGCATGATTATTGCTTGAATTTAATTTAGAAAAACTCAGGTTAGAAACACCTTGCTCATTTAAAGTTAATTGTGAAAAAGATTGAACAAATAGCCGTGCTCCCAAACAAAATAAATTTCTTCGTGTATCAACTTTGGCCAAATAAGTCAAATTCAATCCTGAATCATCACCTATGAATGCGATCTTCTGTGGATTAACAAAATTTATCAATCTAAATAAAAAACGATTTAATTTCGTACAATCTTTCAAATGCTCGTATTCCGATTTAAACCATATCCTTTGTTTAGCATTCAAGGATTCATCCAAAGTCTTTTCCTTTATTATTGAAAGCATATTTTGACATTGTCTATCCATTTTTTTAAAAGAATAGTAATGCATTTTAGCCTCAATCACATTTCTAACTAAATGGTAAACATATGGAGAGTCAATACCCAAACCCCTATAATGTTTTGATATCAATCGCATAATTCGTTTTTGTACCTGGTACTTTAAATGAGGCATCTATCTCTGATTTAAGATTCTAAGCTGAAGATAAAAAAAAGTATTAAAATCTATAAATAAGCAATTCAATAGTATTACGAATTTAATTGTATTTTTGATTTAGTCAATCAAACTTCATTGGTTAAAACGAAGTTTAAACAAACATTCTCAAATCTGTTTTAAGTGACTTACTCAAAAGGAGATTCATCACTTAGGATTTCAAAATTTGCAATTAATTATTAGATGTCAGAATTAGCAGGACAGGATATAAAATTTCTACCTGGAGTGGGTCCTAAGAAAGCCGTACTCCTAAAACAGGAACTCTCGGCTCACAGCTACGAGGATTTGCTTTACCATTTCCCTTATAAATATATTGATCGAACAAAATTCTATAATACAACCGAGATACATTCCAAACTACCATACATTCAGGTAAAAGGAAAAATAACTGATATGCAGACCATAGGTGAAAAACGTCAACAACGTTTGGTAGCCAGCTTTACAGATGGGAATGGCGTCATTGAATTGGTTTGGTTTAAAGGTATCAAATATGTTAAATCAAGTATTAAGGTCAATACCGAATATATTGTTTTTGGCAAACCATCTGAATTTAATCATCGAATAAATGTGGTGCATCCCGAACTGGAGGAGTGCAAACCCAATAAAAATAAGATTCAAGCCTCACTTCAAGCCTTCTACCCCACTTCGGAGAAAATGAAAGCTGGCTTCGTCAATTCAAAAGCGATTCACAAGTTTCAGGAAGCCATTCTGAATTCTATCAATGGAAAAATTCCGGAAACACTTCCCGCTTATTTGGTAAAACATTTGGGATTAATCAATCTTCATGATGCCCTTTTTCAAATTCATTTTCCTGAAAACACAGAGATCCTGAAAAAGGCACAATACCGATTGAAATTTGAAGAACTCTTCTATATTCAGTTGAATATTCTGAAAAAGAAGATGAAAAGAAAGATTCTTTATCAGGGACATCAGTTTATTAAAATTGGTGAGTATTTTAATACTTTTTATAATAACAATCTTCCATTTAATCTTACCAATGCTCAAAAAAGAGTTTTAAAAGAAATACGAAAAGAAGTAGGACTTGGGAAACAGATGAATCGTCTCCTGCAAGGTGATGTGGGAAGTGGCAAAACACTTGTTGGACTTATGAGCATGCTCATGGCCCTTGACAATGGTTGCCAGGCTTGTCTAATGGCACCGACTGAAATTCTAGCAACCCAGCATTTAGAAACCATCGCTGAATTTCTGGATGGCATTAATGTAAACTATGCTCTGCTAACGGGTTCTACTAAAGCAAAGGATAGAAAAATTATTCACGAACATCTCCTTAGTGGCGAACTACAAATTATTATTGGAACTCACGCTCTTCTGGAAGATATTGTGCAATTCAAAAATCTGGGCTTTGTAATCATTGATGAACAACACCGTTTTGGTGTAGCACAACGAGCAAAATTATGGGCTAAGAATCCAATTCCTCCCCATATATTGGTGATGACGGCTACCCCTATTCCAAGAACCTTAGCCATGACTCTTTATGGTGATTTGGAAGTATCAGTTATCGATGAACTTCCACCAGGACGTAAACCCATACAGACGGTTCACTATTTTGAGAACAAGCGACAAGAGGTTTACAAATTCATGAAAAAACAAATCGATTTGGGACGTCAGATCTATTTGGTTTATCCTATGATTAAGGAATCCGAAAAAATGGATTTCAAAAACCTTGAAGAAGGTTATGAATCTGTAGCGAGTTTCTTTCCTCCTGAAAAGTATGGTATAAGTATGGTTCATGGTAAAATGAAACCTGCCGAAAAAGATGCCGAGATGCAACGTTTTGCCAAAGGAGAAACCCAGATAATGGTAGCTACCACAGTCATCGAAGTTGGCGTAAATGTTCCTAATGCTTCGGTCATGATTATTGAAAGTACCAATCGATTCGGTCTATCTCAACTTCACCAGCTTCGAGGCCGCGTTGGTCGTGGTGCCGATCAATCTTACTGTATTCTCATGTCAGATTACAAGCTTTCCAACGAATCGAAAAAACGAATTGAAACCATGGTAAGAACTAATGATGGTTTCGAAATTGCTGAAGTAGACCTAAAACTTAGAGGGCCTGGTGATATTGAAGGAACTCAACAAAGTGGCATAGCTTACGATCTTAAAATAGCCAATCTGGCAAAGGATGGACAAGTATTACAGTATGCCAGAGATATTGCTCAAAGTATACTCGACAAGGATCCATTACTCGAAAAAGAAGTTAACCATACGCTGGCAAAACAAGTTAAACGCATAAGCAAAGCTCAGTTCAACTGGAGTGTCATCAGCTAACCTTCAATATTGACAATTAAATAAAAATAAATGACGAATACTGACTTTAAAGTGATAAATGTCAATATTTAACTTATTTTTGACTTTCATAAACATGATATTAAAATAACCTAAACCTATAATTAATGAGAAAAATCTCTACAACTATTCTGGCGATTCTTTTCGGTGCCCTTTTGTTACCACAGACAGCTAAATCGCAAGTTAATATCGAATTTGAAAGCTCTTTTAACAACATTAATTCGCTGGATTCGGTTAGCGTGTTTTCGTCTGCCTTTGGTTTCGCTCGTATCGGCGGTGAAAACTATGCTGGGGTTCGTTTAAACCCTGAATTACGCTTAGGAAAGGTTGGGGTTGGATTCGACATCCCTGTCTATTTCAACCTTGATGATGGTAAAATGTATACCGATGAATTCAAAGGAGGAACGGGACTACTTCGTATGATATCCTATCTAAGCTATGGTCGTAAGAAAAAAGATCCTGTTTATCTTAAGGTTGGTCAATTAAGAGGAGAACATGTCGGTTATGGTAGCTTAGTAAATAACTACAGTAATTCGATGAGTTTTGAAAAACGTAAAACAGGGATTAGCTATGATATTTGTATCAAAAAAATGTTTGGTGTAGAAGGAATGTATAGCGATTTCAACACGGGTTCTTTTAATTTATTCGCCATCCGCCCTTATGTTCGTCCATTTGGTGCCTCGGAAATCCCCGTTATTAAAACCATTGACATGGGTTTCACCTACGTTACCGATAAGGATAAAACTAAACGATACGATGAAACAAATGACATCAACCATTTCTTAAAAGATGGAATTGATGCATGGAGTATAGATATGGGCATTACCCTTGTCAACTCATCCGTATTCAACCTAGGTTGGTATGCACACTACAGTAAATTAAGAAAGGTTGAATCTGACAGCCTTAAAATGTATTTCGAAGCACCCGAAACATTAGCTGATTACGATAGCGGAACAGGTATGGGTATCGGTTTAAATGCCAACATGAAGATTATTGGCAACCTATTAAAACTTAATGCTCGCATAGAGCGTCTTTGGTATAGCGACAATTACATGCCTCAATTCTTTGATGCCATGTATGAGTTGAATAAAGATGCTAAAATTGCTCTATTGGGTCAAGCTGAAAAACAAGAGGGAATTTATGGGTCACTAAATGCTAGTATACTCGATAAGATAATTGTTGGTGGTAACCTATTACTTCCTGATGACATCAGTGAAACATCACCTGCTTTTATGCAATTTCACTTAAGAACTAAAGATCTATTCGATCGTATTTTAATTGAAGGTAGCTATAGCAAAGGAAACCTAACCAAACTTGATGATGCTTTCAAATTTGATGAAAACTCACTTGCCCTAATGCGCTTTGCTTACAAAGTAAGCCCAATCCTTTACACAGGTATTGATTACAGATGGGCTTGGGTAGAAAAAGATAATGGCAATTATAAAATTGATAATTCTGTAATGCCGTATGTCGCTCTGAAGTTTAACTTCTAGATCCATTTATATGATATGAACGCGGGATTTGCCTATAAGCAGATTCCGCTTTTTTTTGTCATCAAATTACTAATTTGCTATCCAATACTAAGCCTTTAACATTCGACAAACAACAAAATCAGCAAGTTCAAACAAGGAAAATTCGTGATTATCTCACCAAATAATTTCATAACACACACCATTCCCTTATAATGATTCTAAATTATTTTCAATTTTAAAGAAGTCAGAAAATAATGATTTTTTTCTCTAATTCTGCAAACAGACTGTGTTAAACACAGATAGATGAAAAATTGCAATCTCTAGTTTACAAAACAGGCGAAGTCCCTCTATTTAAACAAATAATAAATAAACTTTGCTCCTGATGCTATCTGACCTAAAGTGTTATTTTTGCTGATGTGTGATCAAAATTGTGGATATTAGGAATTATAAGGAAGCATGCTAAACACATGTAAATTAAACTCATACTCCCCACACTTGACCACGATATAGCAATACAAGATACATGCAGAACAACAAGCAAATAGATCACGTCGGAACCATTACCGAAATAAAGAACGAGAAGATAACAGTCAGTATTTTGAATGTTTCGGCTTGTACTGGCTGTCACGCTAAATCTGCTTGCTCCATGTCTGATATGAAAGAAAAAGAAATAGACATTATTGACTATTCAGGAAATTTCAAACTTGGAGAAGAAGTCAAGGTTGTCTATCAGGAATCCCTTGGATGGTTAGCATTATTGTTGGCCTATGTTTTACCTTTTGTTTTGGTTCTAATCACTCTATTTATTGCAACATCACTTACGGATGAATTAACCAGTGGTTTATTATCATTAGGGGTGTTATTACCTTATTATAGCTTGCTGTATTTTTTTAAAGATCGACTTAAGAAAACGTTTTCGTTCACAATACACAAAATTGTAAATATTTAAAACAATGAACATTATAGTTATTACTATTCTTGCTTTGTGTGCTATTGGAATTGCTGCGGCAATTATCCTTTATTTTGTAGCACAGAAATTCAAAGTGTATGAAGATCCTCGTATCGACGAGGTAGAAGAAGCATTGCCTGCTGCTAACTGTGGTGGCTGTGGTTACCCTGGATGTAGAGGTTTTGCGGAAGCATTGGTTAAAGCCGATGATATCTCAAACTTCAATTGTCCTGTTGGTGGAGCAGCTGTTATGTCTCACGTTGGTTCTCTTTTAGGCCACGAAGTAAAAGCTGCAGATCCAACAGTTGCCGTTGTGCGTTGTAATGGAACTTGCGACAACCGTCCTAAAACAAATATTTACGATGGAGCAACATCATGTACTATTGCAGCATCTCTTTATTCTGGAGATACCGGTTGTCAACATGGATGTTTAGGATTAGGCGAATGTGTTGATGCTTGTAATTTCGATGCCATGTATATGGATAAGGAAACAGGATTACCTGTTATTATCGAAGACAAATGTGTATCATGTGGCGCTTGTGTTAAAGCTTGTCCAAACAGTATTATTGAGCTTAGAAAGAAAGGTCCTAAGAGCCGTCGAATTTTCGTTTCATGTGTGAACAAAGACAAAGGTGGTGTTGCAAAAAAAGCTTGTTCTGTAGCTTGTATAGGCTGTCGCAAATGCGAGAAGGAATGTCCTTTTGATGCTATTGTAGTAGAGAACAATCTTGCCTATATCGATTACAATAAATGTAAATTGTGTCGTAAATGTGTTGTTGTTTGCCCAACCAATGCTATTCACGAGTTGAACTTTCCACCTCGTAAAGAGAAGCCCGTAGCTAAACCTACTGCCAAAACTGTAAAACCAGTTGCTAAACCAGTAGATAAGCCTGAAGCTGATACCGCTGTGAAAAGCGAAAATAAAGAGAACGGAACATCTGATAACAAATAAATAGGAGGACAATCAGTGTTAAAAACATTTTCAATAGGGGGAGTTCATCCAGAAGAAAACAAACTTTCTGCTCAAAGTGCAATCCAGGAATTGCCAATCCCTCAGATAGCAACTATTCCAATTGCTCAACATATTGGTGCTCCAGCTAAACCAATCGTTAAAAAGGGCGATGTCGTTAAAGTTGGTCAAGTTATTGCTCAATCATCTGGCTTTGTTTCTGCCAACATTCACTCCTCAGTATCGGGAACGGTATTTAAGGTTGATGATGTAATGGATGCAACCGGTTTTCGCCGTACATCTATCATCGTCAAGGTTGAAGGCGACGAGTGGTTGGAACATATAGACAGAAGCGAAGAGCTTGTTACAGAAATTACCCATTCCAAAGAAGAGATCATCAAACGTGTTGGTGATGCTGGTATCGTTGGACTAGGTGGTGCAACTTTTCCTGCTCATGTTAAGCTATCAGTTCCTCCGGGTAAAACCGCTGAGGTACTTGTGATCAATGCGGTTGAGTGTGAGCCCTATCTAACTTCTGACCATAGAGTGATGCTTGAAAAGGCTGACGAAATTATGGTGGGAGTCCAAATTCTAATGAAAGCCCTTGAGGTTAATAAAGCAATCATCGGTATTGAGAACAATAAGCCTGATGCCATCGCTCATATGACTCAAGTAGCAACAAAATATAGCGGTATTGAAGTTTGTCCTTTAAAGACGCAGTACCCTCAAGGTGGAGAGAAACAGTTGATTTCTGCTACCATGAATCGTGAAGTTCCTTCCGGAGCCCTTCCTATCGAAGTAGGTGCGGTAGTTCAGAACGTAGGAACTGCATTTGCGGTTTACGAAGCGGTTCAAAAGAACAAGCCTTTATTCGAGCGTGTAGCTACAATCACAGGTAAATCACTGAAGAATCCATCAAACTGGAAGTTTAGAGTGGGAACACCTGTTAGCGATATTATCGAAGCTGCAGGTGGTTTGCCAGAAGATACAGCTAAGATTGTTGGTGGTGGCCCAATGATGGGTAAGGCACTGGTTAGTGTTGATGTGCCACTAACGAAAGGTAGCTCTGGATTACTTTTATTAGCTGAAGAAGAAACAGCTCGTAAAGCAACTAAAGCTTGTATCCGTTGTGGTAAATGTGTATCGGTTTGTCCCATGGGATTAGAGCCATATTTACTAATGGTGTTAGCTGACAAAAAAGAATACGAAAGACTTGAAAACGATGCTGTAATGGATTGTATCGAGTGTGGTTCTTGTAGTTTCACTTGTCCTGCAACCAGACCTCTTTTGGATTACATCCGATTGGGTAAAGGTAAGGTTGGGCAAATAATGAGAGCCAGAAAATAAGTTTAAGGGATAAAGGGAAGAAAGGATAAATTAATTCATCTTTCAACTCAATCACTTTAACAATTTCACTTTAACCTTTTCACTTTTAAACTTTTAACTTTAAAATATATGAACACCAAAGTACTTGTCGCACCATCGCCACACATACACAGTGGAGATTCCATACAGAAAAACATGTATGGTGTGGTTTTCGCGATGCTTCCGGCTCTTCTATTATCTTTCTATTACTTTGGTTTGGGTTCCATTATTGTAACCCTTACTGCCGTAGCATCATGTTATCTTTTCGAATTTTTAATTCAAAAATATTTACTTAAAGTAGAGCCTTCTATTAAAGATGGTTCAGCTTTAATAACCGGTATTCTTTTGGCATTTAACATGCCAGCCAACCTGCCAGTATGGATCATCATAATTGGGGCCTTGGTTGCTATCGGTATTGGTAAAATGACCTTTGGAGGATTAGGAAACAATGTATTCAACCCTGCACTTGTGGGTCGTGTTTTCCTATTAATCTCTTTCCCTGTTCAAATGACATCATGGCCAAAAGCTTTAGGCTTCCAAACTTCGTATTTAGATGCTGAAACAGGTGCTACCCCTTTAGCAGTTATAAAAGAAGGATTAAACAAGGGAGATTCATTAACTGAATTAATGGCAAAAATCCCATCTACTATGGATCTTTTCCTTGGTAATATGGGTGGATCTTTAGGTGAGATTGCAGGTGCAGCTCTTGTTCTTGGATTAATCTATATGTTAGTTAAAAAGATTATCACCTGGCATATTCCGGTATCAATTATTGCTACAGTAGCTATTTTATCAGGTATTTTGAATTTGACTAGCCCTGAAGCTTATGCAGGACCTGCTTTCCATATTTTAACAGGTGGTTTACTACTTGGAGCTATTTTTATGGCAACCGATTATGTGACATCACCCATGTCGAATAAAGGCATGTTAATCTACGGTGTGGGTATTGGTGTCCTAACCGTTGTGATTCGTGTATTTGGAGCTTATCCTGAAGGGGTATCATTCGCTATTTTAATTATGAATGCATTTGTACCTCTTATTAATGTGTATGTTAAACCTAAGCGTTTCGGCGAAAAAAGGAAATAATCATGGCTGGTAAAAAAGAATCTACATTTATAAATATGGTTCTGGTGTTATTTATTGTAACACTTGTAGCCTCGGCAGCCTTAGGTGGACTTTATGAGTTAACTAAGGAGCCAATTGCAGCAGCTAAGCTGGCAAAAAAATTAAAAGCGATTAAAGAAGTTGTGCCTGAATTCGACAACAACCCTAGTGAGGAAATGTATTCAGTTGATACGCCTACTGGCGATAAGCTTGAATTCTACCCCGCTAAAAAAGGAAACGAATTGGTTGGTACGGCTGTAAAAACATTTACAACCAACGGTTTCTCTGGATATATCTGGCTTATGGTAGGTTTAAAACCTGATGGAACAATCAATAACTATTCGGTTTTAGAGCATAAGGAAACACCTGGTTTAGGAACAAAAATGGCGGACTGGTTTAAACCGGTTGATCCTGCAAAAGCGAAAGCCAGTATCCTTGATAAAAACCCGGCCTCTACTAAGCTAATCGTTAGTAAAGACGGTGGTGATATCGATGCCATTACAGCAGCAACAATCAGTTCAAGAGCTTTTCTTGAAGCTGTACAAACTGCTTATAACGAGTATTCAAAACAAATGGAAGGGGGAAACAAATAATGACAAATCGCGAAATTTTCACTAGAGGTTTCTTTAAAGAGAATGCCGTATTCACCCTACTTTTGGGTATGTGTCCTACACTTGGTGTAACCTCATCGGCCATCAATGGTTTGGGCATGGGACTAGCTACAACCTTTGTGCTTATCATGTCTAACTTAGTAATCTCGCTTGTTAGCTCAATGATTCCAGATAAAGTTAAAATTCCATCATTCATTGTGATTATTGCATCATTCGTAACCATGGTTGACTTGGTTATGGCAGGTTATGTTCCTGCTCTGCACGAGCAATTGGGTGTCTTCATTCCCCTGATTGTTGTAAACTGTGTGGTACTTGGACGTGCTGAGGCATTTGCATCTAAAAACAAATTGGTTCCATCTATTATCGATGGTGTGAGCATGGGCTTAGGCTTCTCAATGGCTTTAACCATGCTGGGAGCTGTTCGTGAGTTTTTTGGATCAGGTAAGATGTTCAATGTTACCTTATTCAACGAAACCTATGGAATGTTAGTATTCGTACTAGCTCCGGGTGCCTTTATTGCATTAGGTTACCTAATTGCTTTTATTAATCACGTCAGAAAAGCTTAAATAAGATATTATCATGGAATATATTGTAATTATTATATCAGCCATATTCGTTAATAACGTTGTATTGGCACAGTTCCTTGGAATTTGTCCATTCCTTGGTGTATCGAAAAAAGTATCTACTGCTGTGGGTATGACAGGAGCCGTAACATTCGTTATGATTTTAGCTACTATCGTAACCTATCTGATCCAAAAATATATTTTGGATGCTTTTGGTATTGGTTTCATGCAAACCATCTCATTTATTTTGGTCATTGCATCTCTGGTACAATTAGTAGAGATTATTTTGAAAAAAGTGAGTCCTCCTCTATACCAGGCGTTGGGTGTATTTCTACCACTAATCACAACTAACTGTGCCATTCTTGGTGTGGCTATTATGACCATTCAGAAAGACTATAACCTGCTAGAAGCTGTTGTCTTCTCTGGAGCATCAGCTATTGGTTTTGGATTGGCTCTAGTTTTATTTGCTGGACTACGTGAACATCTAGACCTTGTTGATCTTCCTAAAGGAATTAAAGGGACTCCTGCGGCTCTAATTGTAGCAGGTTTATTAGCTATGGCCTTTATGGGATTCTCAGGAATCGTTTAACAAAAATTTAGGTTTTTTAAAATAATGTGTTATATTCGTACATCATTTCAGCATTAACCTAAATCCCCATATAATCGTGCCCTTGGCACACTAAAAAATCAGCCAGTTCGACCTCTCGAGCTGGCTGATTTTTTTTATATCCAACAATACAAACTACAACAAAATACAATTAGCTGCTTTCCTAATTTTCTTAGACCTTTTTTCTTTCACTTCAACCGTATAATGTAAGTTTCCAAAATAAACCCTCGTTGCGGTTACTTTATTCTTTGTCAATATTTTCATTTGCTCTTCATCGGCCTTATAAAATAATCTATAGAAAGTTTGTATCTGGGCATAAGCGCCGCTTCCAACTACATTGGACAAAGGTTTTGATTCATTCATAGCTAGAAAGATCAAAGGTTTAGCACCCTCAACGGCTAACATTAGGGTATCCCCCACTTGAATAACATCCTCTTTTGCTCCTGCAAAGTTTATAAGTAATCCCAAAGAATATTTGCTCCCTGTTCTATTAAAACCTAGTTTCCAGGATTTCGAAATTGTTGCCGTTATACCGACCTTTTCCTCACCAGAGAAAGCGTCCTTTTCATTATAATCAAATTTACATTTTTGACCATAACTCGAAATCGTAATTAACAGAAGTAATAGAATAATAATCTGCCTCATAAGAATCATTTTAAATCCTTTAATATTTAGTTTACTTATTCTAACGAAAACTCATAAGGAAGCCAATCAGCTATGCGTTGTTTGCCCATTTCTCCTTCCCAATTAATCCCAGATGGATCAAAATAACCCGTCTTATCAAAGTAGACATATTCTTTAAGAAAAACCATACAACTTAAATTAGCTTTATAGTCAATTTCTAAGGGTTTAAGAGACCGAATAAATTTATTCTTTTCTCCATCTTGAAGTACAACTTCGGCATACTTTATGGGATTATATTTTACCTTATCATGCCCTGGCTTTGAAACTCTAAAACCATTTGAACCCAAATCATTCTTCCACAAAGATCTAATAAAGTGCATTCTTGACCCGCGGTAAGTTGACACTCTCTTTTCAAGGAACATTTCAGGAGATTTCACCATTTCCTTAAAGATGATATTACCTCTAAAAAAAGTAGATTTATTTTTTTTATAATATTCAAATTTATCCAGGTAGTAGGTGATTTTATACCCTAAAGCCTTATTCGCAATTATAATTGGTTTTAAGGCATAGGTTCTTAATGTATCATCAGCAGATCCATAATCAAAACTAATGTCCCCTTCATTAAGTATTACACAATCATGAGAATTAACCGTTGTCCCAAGAAATTCATCTTTAAACAACCTCATATATCTCTTTCTTTTCTTTTTAAGCGACTTATCTGAAACTACTGTTTCTTCCAACTCGTATATTTTAGGAGATAAATAAACTTCCAGTGGTTCAGAGATTGAATAGTCACTCTTTTTTTTCGAATAATAGCCAATAGCACTTATTGTTATCGGCATCGATTTATTTTTTGATATATCAAACTTAAAAACGCCATTCTTATCTGCTGTTGTCCCCGCTTTTGTGCCATTAAAATAGACAGATGCCAATGGAATTGCCTCTTTTGTCTTTTTATCCAGAACTGTTCCTGTGATAATTTGATTAAATGCAACAGTATGGAAATTAATAAATAGAAACACAAAAATTAATCTTTTCATAACAAGAGTGATTTAATATTAATACTATCTGATGGGTATTTAGGTTTACTAGTGACATTATAATCTTTTGTTAATAATTCTCCTTAAAATCTACTGATATGTCTTTACGACTATTTTTCTACTTAAAACTCTATTCAACATTTCAATCTCTCTGTCATGATGTTAAATATAAACAATAAGACTTATAAACAAAAATGACATATACTACTTAAGTATGTTAAAGAAAAGCAATAAATCAAACCATCATGAATTTCCGCCTTAATTACTGACCTCCTAATGATTTCTCATATTGATTTTAAATAATATTATTATCAATAATTTTACTAAAATTCAATTATATTTGACATAAACCAAATAAACAGTTAAGGTTTTATCAAGTTAATTTTTTGAAGAAATATCTTTCATAATTTGTTTATTCTTTTATCTGAAATCATTTAAACTCCATGAGAAATATCATTTTATTGAATTTATTACTATGTGTTTGTTTCATCTCTTTCGGTCAAGCAGGATGTGAAATAGTCGATTTTTCAACCATCGTTGAAGTCAAAAAGAATAAACTTATAGAAGAGAGAACTTATATCATCCAAATAAACAATCAAGATTCAGATTGGATTACTGACATTGAAATTCCATATCAGGAAAAAGATAAATTAAATATATTAGAAGCTTCAATCTTAGACCTCAATGGGGAGACAATCCGTAAATTAAAAAAGAAGGAGATCACCACTCGAAATGATATCTCGCGAGGCGCTTTTTATCAAGATAATTGGGTCAAAGAATTCAGCCTGAAATGGAACCAATATCCCTACAGAATTAAATATACATACAAAAAAACCCAGAACAGGTTCCTCTTTGTAGCATACTGGCTTCCTTTAGTGAACACACATGTACCTGTACAAAAAGCTTCTCTAAAAGTAATCTTGCCCAAAAATTGCGATGTCACAATAAACGATTCAAAAGAATTAAGACATGATAGAAATGAGACAGAGGAAAATATTATTCACTCGTGGGAAGCCAAAAACAGACCTGCAATCCAGAGCGAATCTTACTCTCCTCCCGTTCAGGCTTTAGTTCCATCTGTTAAAATCATACCCAAAAACTTCAATTATGGCATTGAGGGAAGCTTCGAATCCTGGCTTTCCTATGGTCAATGGCTAGAGCAACTAAATGCAGGGTTGGACATTCTGACGGAAAGGGAACGAATAAAAGTTGATAAACTTATTAAGGGAATATCCGATAAAAGAAAAATCGTAAAAATTCTCTATCGCTATTTACAAGACAACACCAGATACATAAATGTTGCGATTGATATTGGAGGATTAAAACCCTACCCCGCGACATATGTCTGTGAGAATAAATATGGGGATTGCAAAGCTTTAACCATCTACATGAAGGCCTTATTAAAGCATGCTGGTATTAATTCCTTTTACACTCTTATTAATGCTGGAAGTAATACCGTCAAAATCAATAAGGAAACTCCTTCCCAACAGTTTAACCATGTTATTCTGAATGTTCCCCTGGGTAAAGACAGTCTATGGTTGGAAAATACCACCAGCTATTCCCCCTACAATTACCTGGGCACTTTTACTCAAGACAGATATGGTCTAATGGTTAACGGAGCAAATACAAGACTTGTTAAAACGAAGCCTTTAAAATTGAATGATGTATTGGTACAGAATATGTATTCTTTTAATTTAAATATAGAAGGGAAAGGCATTCTTCATGTATCAAAAAAGCTAAAGGGAGAAGCCTTTGATACGTATCAATACGTGAGATATGAACTTAATGAAACAGAACAAAAGCAATATATTGAAGGTGATTTACCACTAAGCAATTGTGAAATTGACACTTGGAAGTTCCATCAGGAAGGCCGTGAAGATAAAAATCTATTGCTAAGTATAGATTTAAAAGTCGAAGACCAAGTAAGAAAAATTGGCGACATGATCGTTTTGAAACCTTTAGCCATACCCTATTTTGACCTTGAAAAACCTGCTTTAAGAAAGAATCCGGTTAGAATTAACTACCCTGTTAATCAAAATGACTCCATAATTTACAATTTATCATTTACCAATCAATTTAAAGTTGAAATTCCCGAAAATGTCAACATCAAATCTGAATATGGAAGCTATACAGAACACTTTACCAAAACAAAAGACCAGCTTATTTTAATCCGAAATTTTCAGTTAAACAAAGGGAATTATTCTCTCGAGACATATCCCGATTTGTTTAATTTCACTGAAAAAATTAAAAAGTCAATAAAGAAATCTGTTATTATATTAAATCAATTATAATGAATAAAGCCTACATCTCCCTAATCCTTTTACTTCTTGTTTCCAACTTCACTTTTTCTCAGGAAAGTCAAATGCAATTTGGCGTTATTAGTGAATACGAACAAAATCTAAAGTCTTATAAAAAAGATCCCAAGGCAGAAGCTGTCGTTATATTCGACATCGGTAAATCTATTTTTTTTGATACTGATCGTGGGGGATACAACATCAGATTTACAAGAAAAAAACGCATTAAGATTCTAGACAAAACCGGAATTAAATTTTCTGAAGTATCTATCCCATTTTTCGTAGATGGATATGGTAAAACAGAATATATTACTTCCATTGAGGCATATTGTTACAATATTGAAAATGGCAGACTTGTAAAAAAAGAATTGGATAAGTATACTGTATTCGAAGAACAAATAAACAACAACTGGAAAACCAAAAAATTTGTTTTTCCTGATGTTAAAGTTGGGTCAATCATAGAGTACAAGTATATATTGGAAACGCCATTTTTATTTAACCTGCCCGACTGGACATTCCAGGATAAGATTCCAACAATTTATAGCGAATACTCTGTAAATATGATCCCCTTTTATGAATACGCCTTTATTGTTCAGGGAACTTCAAAATTTGATCATCAAAGTTCTCAATTATCTGAGTCCAAAAGAACCTGGGGTAATGTTGTTAAAGATCATGGTCGTAATATAGGGAGAGGAGTTGAGTTCCAGGATAAGATAAGTCTCTATGCCATGAAAGATGTGCCTGCATTCAGAGATGAGTCCTATATCAGCTCACCACAGGATTACCTTATAAAAATGGATTTCCAATTGGCTAGAGTTAACACGCCCCAAGGACAAAAAAAAGAGATTATTTCAAACTGGTCGAAACTGTGTGAGGATTTATTAGATCACGATAAGTTTGGTCAGTATCTAAAGAAAAGTGAAAAATTAGCAAAAAAAATACTCGAATTTGAAATCGATCTTTCAGACAAAAACGAAGTAAATAAAAATAAAGCTATCATAAACTATATTAAATCGAACTTCGATTGGAATGGGATTAATTCAAAATACGCATCGAAAAAACCCAAAGCGTTTTTTGAACAAAAATCGGGTAACTCAACCGATATCAACCTCTTTTTATGTGCCTTACTTAATGCTGCTGGCATCAATGCCCAACCTCTTATTTTGAGTACTCGAAACCACGGGAAAATTAAAGGTAGTTACCCTTTCTCTCATTACTTTAACTATACCATTGTAATGGTAAAAGGTGATAAACAAAGCTTTCTCACTGATGGTACTGATAATCTTGTAGCTTACAATAGAATCCCCATAAGATGTATTAATGGTAAAGCCTTAGTCGTTGATGAAAATCAAAAAATCTGGATCAGTTTATACAACAATCTCCAATCTATAGATACTAAAAGCTTAAATTTCAATATTAATCCTGAAGATTTAAGTGCAGAAACTGAGCTATATATCCAGTCCAATGAGTTTGAATCTTTAGGCTATAAAAGATCATATAAAAACGACACGACCAAACTAAAGGAACATTTACTTGAGGAAGGTTTATCTGAGATTCAAAATATCTCAACGATGAACTATAAGAGAAACAATCTGGCCTATATCATCAAATGTAAGGGTAAAAGCGAGCTTGAGAAAATTGGTAACAAAATCATTGTCTCTCCATTTCTAAATTTCCCTATTAAAGAAAACAAACTAAAACAGCTAAGACGATCATATCCCGTTGATTTAATATACGCCAGAACAAAGAATTTTAAATCGATAATAAATATTCCTGAGGGGTATAAAGTAGATGCTTTGCCCCAAAATTATAAAATGGATAACGGGCTGGCTGAGATAAAACTGGAATATGTAAAAAATGAAAATAATATTACAGTTCAAGGTACTTACAGCTTTAAGAAAAGCATCTATAAACCTGCTGAATATGGGGGGATAAAAGCTTATTTCAATACCATTATTAAAAAGTTCAACGAACCCATCGTTTTTGAAGAAATTAACTAAACATCATCTATTATCCCGATCTGTATTTCTGATCAGGAATATTTTTTTTAACAATTCGTTTATTAATACACCCCTATGAAAACATATTTCCTAAGTTTACTATTCATAATTCTGATCGATCATACTTACGGACAGATTAGCAGCGTCAATCACAACAAAGCCGTCACTCTAACTGAACAGGCAGACGCCTTTATTAAATCTGAAAGCTATTCACAAGCCATTACCAAACTTAAAACTGCCATTAAACTCGACTCAACAATAAGAGATGCTTTCACTCTCTTGAATCGGGCTTATTACGAAACAGGTAATAGAAACTCTCAGGTCGAATATTTGCAAAAGGCAAAAGCAATTTACACTGATGATGATGAATTTCCTTATCATCTGGGTAAAATTTATCAGAAGGAGAATAAACTAAAAGCAGCCATTTCTGAATACGATACTGCAATCAAGTTTAGTAAAGTTAATGGAGAAGATTATGAAATTGTTTATGACTACTATGCTAATAGAGGTATCTGTTTTCTAAAACAAAACATGTATGCCAATGCTGTAACAGACTTCGATTATGCCATAAAACTGAACGACATGAAAGGTAGCATATATACCAATAGAGGTATAGCCCTATTTCAAATGAAAAAGAAAGAGGAAGCTTGTAGGAGTTGGGAAAAGGCTCTGGAATTAGGACAAAATGTAAAGCAATACATCAATAACTACTGCAAGTAAAATAATCTCATAAAAAAGCTCATCTAACTAGATTGTTAGATGAGCTTTATAATTTTTCAATGGTATTTAACTTACAAAAAGAAGAGAAAAGGTAAAATAACACCAACGGCAATCAGCCATTTCCCCCTACCCTTAATGCCTTTCTTCCCAGGAACGATGAACATGCCTGAGAGAGCAAATAAGAGCATGGCTACAGCAAAAATATCAGCCATCAAAGTCCATCCCTTTTTACTATTATAATGTAGCTTATTCATAAAATAAACCCATTCTTTCTTCTTATAAACCTCAAATTCTAATTCACCACCTATAGGGTCATAAGTCCCTAAACCACCTTTCAAATAAACATTATAATGATTGCCTTCAGGTATAATACGGTTCAATGGATAATCAGATAAATTAGCTTTCCAATAGGCTTTTACTTGGTCAGGTTTAAGGTTTGTTTCCAACTGATACTCCACGTATTCAGTTTTATAAGCCGGATCTTCACCATTCTTTTTATGATTCAAAATAATACCTGAAACCGCATATATAATGGTTATTCCAACAAAAAAATAACCCAGGTCACGGTGAGTATATCGAAGCCATTTTCTTATATTTTTCTTACTCCACAACTTCATAACTTGTTCCGTCTACATAATAAATCGCATAGTAATCTTTATTGTTGGCTTTCATCCAATCACGCATTTCTTTGATGTTAGCCATTTCAGAGCTGCAATGTTTTCCACCTTCTTCATCTTGATGCTTTGCCTTCACTTCTGTTTCCCACTCATCAATTTCACTGGTCGCTAATCTTTTCTCACGTAAAATTCCTTTCACTAATAAATCATTACCAGCAATTTCTTTATTAAAACCTTCTAGCTCACCTGTTGCCTCAACACGTAAAGACAAATTACCATCAGCATTTTTTAGAATACAACGCTTACCCGAATGAGCACACACATGGTTAACCGTTCCCTTAAAAGTAATCTCCTGACCAACTTTATCAGCAGCCACTTCCATCACCTGATTAATGTTTAGAGTTGCTGCTTTTGCTTGTGAAATAGTAGCTGGTTCATTTTTCTTAGTTTCTGATTTCGATTGTGTGAAATTACATGACATAATGCTTAGGCAAAGTGCCAATAAACTTAAATATTTCATCATTTTAGATTTAGGGTTAATGATTTGTTTGATTGTTTGTTTTGTCTAACAAACCTATCATTTACTAAACATATTTCCAAGGAATATAACAACTCATTAACAAATACAAAAAAGACATACATCTCTTTTTATACTTATCATTAAGTTTCAAAAATTACAAACTAAATACTTCTGCTTACCTTTACAGTCCATAAGCAGATATAACAACAAAAAGCACAAGATGAATCAGGACAACTTTGATAAGATTAAGCGAATTAAAAAAGATAATAAAGAAGCTTATAAGCAATGGACACGCAAAGATGATGATGAAATGATCAATCTATTTTTCGATGGCGTTTCGGTTGGTGATATGGCTATTAAGCTTAAGCGAACCAAAGGCGCTATTCGTGCCCGAATCAGAAAAATGGAACTAACATCCGTTAAAAAGACTAAAAAATAGATTCATATTTTAACGCTGGTTTATAATGATCAAATATGATAAAGAAGCAATCTTATAAATATCATATTCAATCAGCGTCTAAAAAAATAGACTTAAGCTTTTATTCTTAAAATATTTCCATACATTTGACAACGTTTTACGGGGGTGCCTTATACCATTTCATTAAAGCTTGTGATATTTAATTCACTTTTTTTAATGGTATAATGCCGATAGACAATCAGTCATGTAAATTGAGATTAACGAAAACGTTACTCAATCTGATTGCTAATCGGTATTAAACAACAGGCTGAGATTATACCCTTAAAAACCTGATTCGGATAATGCCGACGAAGGGAGTTAATACTTATTATTTCTGCTTACCAGCCTTCTGTAAAACACACATTTTATTTTTTGAACTTAGTAATTGATAAGGGGTGCCCTATGGGCTGAGATGATACCCTCATAACCTGATGCGGATTGTACCGACGTAGGAATATCAACAAATTGGCAAAAAGCCTCTTCTCATTTACTACAAAACGAACTTGTATGAAGGTTTTTGTAAATGACGATTGTGTGCAAATTGCCAAACAATCTAATATTTCCCAGCTGCTAGCTCAGCTTAAATCACCAACTAAAGGTATTGCCATTGCCATTGGGCAAGAAATTATTCCTGCCAGCCAGTGGGATAATCACCTCTTAAATGAAGATGATCATGTTTTGTTGATTCGTGCCACTCAGGGTGGTTGATTCTATTATTTATCAACTAAACAAATATCTATGAACCTTATTGTCATCACGCCAGAAAACAACTTTCCGGCTGAAGTACACCTATGGGAAGCTCTTTTTGAGTCAGGTCTTCAGAAATTGCATATTCGTAAACCTCATGCAAGCTATTCTGATTTACGGAGTATGATCGGTGCCTTACCCGAGAAATACCACTTGCGTTTGGTGCTTCATCAGCACCATCTGTTAGCCAAAGAATTTAACTTGGGAGGTATTCATTTTAAAAGCAACTGTCATAATGAAGATGATTCAATCTATGACAGTAAATTAACACGTAGCAGATCTTGTCATACACCTCTTGAGGTTTTAAACTATTACAAAACACACGACTACATTTTTCTGAGTCCCATCTTCAATTCCATATCAAAAACAGGCTACCCATCGGCTTTTTATGCCGATGAAATGCAGACTTTTTTCCAGGACCATCCGGAAATCAGGAACTGTATAGCCCTTGGTGGAATTCATAGTGAGAACCTCAAAACATGCATGGACGTTGGCTTTTCAGGTTGTGCATTGCTAGGCAGTATTTGGCAGGGCAACACCATTAGTCCAAGGGTTATAGTTAAACGGTTTCAACACATACAATCAAGCCTAAATAATAGACATATGCCTAAAGTTATTTCGAGTTTTCAGTTCATCACAAACGATTTTTCACCGCAGAACGAACTGGAACAAATTCATCAGGTTTGCCAAGCTGGTGCCGATTGGATTCAGCTTCGATTAAAAAATAAAACTGATGAAGAAATAATGAAACTTGGGAAGCAAGCTTCTGAAATCTGTCACCAATACCAAGCCACATTTATCCTAAACGATCATGTGCATCTGGTAAAAGAAATGGGAGCACATGGGTTACATCTTGGCAAAGCCGATATGCCTCCTCAGCGCGCCAGACAATTACTTGGCCCTAATTATATCATTGGAGGTACAGCCAATAATATGGATGATATTCGGAAGCTCTATCAAGCGGGAGTTGACTATATCGGACTTGGACCTTTTCGATTTACCAACACTAAGAAGAACCTGGCACCAACTCTGGGTTTGCAAGGCTACTCAAGTATTGTCCAGCAATGTAAAAAAGAGGGCATTAAACTTCCCATTGTCGCCATAGGTGGAATTGAAATTGATGATGTTTCTGAATTAATGGCTTGTAGGCTTCATGGTATTGCTCTTTCATCCTCTGTCACATTGGCGGATAATCCTAAAACAACAACAGAAAATTACCTCAAACACATAAACCCCCAATTATGCAAAAATTAACGATAGCAGATCAAGAATTCAATTCTCGACTGTTCCTTGGAACTGGTAAATTCAGTTCCAATAAACTTATGGAAGAAGCACTTATGGCTTCGGGCAGCGAAATGGTAACCACAGCACTTCGCCGGGTAGATATTCAAAATCCTGATGACGATATCTTAAAACACATCGATGCTAATCGTTTCAGGTTATTACCCAATACTTCAGGCGTACGAACCGCTAAGGAAGCGGTATTTGCAGCTGAATTGGCCAGAGAAGCTCTGGAAACCAACTGGCTAAAACTTGAGATTCATCCAGATCCTAAATACTTACTTGCTGATACGGTAGAAACCTTGAAAGCCTGCGAGGAATTGGCAAAAAAAGGTTTCATCGTTTTGCCATATATGCAGGCCGATCCTATCCTGGCTAAACAACTGGAAGAAGCCGGTTCTGCCGCTGTTATGCCATTAGGCTCACCTATTGGAAGCAACAAAGGCCTCATCACTCGTGAGTTCATCAAAATCATTATTGAACAAGCTAATGTTCCTGTGGTTGTGGATGCTGGTATTGGTGCTCCAAGTCATGCAGCCGAAGCTATGGAAATGGGTGCCGATGCTGTATTGGTTAACACGGCGATTGCAGTTGCTAATGACCCTGTGAAAATGGCCGAAGCATTCAAACTAGCCGTAGAAGCAGGGCGCATGGCTTTTGAAGCAAAACTTGGATCTCAGCTAAATGTAGCAGAAGCCAGCAGCCCTTTAACTTCATTTTTAAACCTGTAAGTATGAGTTTTTTCGAAACCTTAAAGCAATACGACTGGGACAGTATAAAAGCAGGCATCTATTCTAAAACAGAACAGGATATTCGTCAAGCTTTGAACAAAACGTCATGTAATCTTGAAGATTTTAAAGCTCTAATCTCGCCTGCGGCTACTCCTTTTCTTGAGGAAATGGCTCGCAAAAGCATGGAAGAGACACAAAAACGCTTTGGTAAAACCATTCAGCTTTATGTCCCCTTATACCTATCGAATACCTGCTCCAACTCTTGTGTTTATTGTGGTTTTGGTCATCAAAACAAAATAGAACGTGTCACTTTAAGCGAAGAGCAAATCTTAAAGGAGGCTAAGGCGATAAAGGAAATGGGGTTTGATCATTTACTTTTGGTTACGGGCGAGCATCAGAAAAAAGCAGGCTTTGATTATTTAATGCGTGCCATAGAAATATTGCGACCTCATTTCTCACAGATATCTGTCGAAGTTCAACCTATGAGTACAGATGAATATCAACAACTGATTCAGACAGGCTTACACGCGGTATATATTTATCAGGAAACCTACCATAAAGAGAACTACAAGAACTACCACCCTGCTGGAAAAAAATCCAATTTTCAGTATCGACTTGAAACGCCTGATCGTTTAGGGAAAGCAGGAATACACAAAATAGGATTGGGATGCCTTCTGGGATTGGAAGATTGGCGTGCCGACATTTGGCATATTGCTCTTCACCTATCCTACTTGGAAAAACAGTATTGGAAGAGTCGCTACTCTATTTCTTTTCCCCGACTTCGCCCCAATGCCGGAGGTTTTCAACCTAATATGGAAATATCTGACAGAGAACTATTGCAGGTCATTTGCGCCTTCCGTTTGCTTAATCAGGAAGTGGAACTATCTCTTTCAACCAGAGAAACACAAAACTTTCGAGACAATATTTTCAAGTTGGGCGTTACAGCAATGAGTGCAGGTTCAAAAACCGAACCTGGAGGCTATGCCGTACACACTAAAGCCTTGGAACAGTTCGAAGTCTCTGATCAGAGAAGTCCTAAAGAAATTGCAAGCATGCTTCACAATAACGAATACGAGGCAGTTTGGAAAGACTGGGATAAGTTTATGTAAGACTGTGATAAGGATAAAGTAGACAAGGATAAAGGTTAAAGAGTACAAAGTTTAAAAGGATAAAGTAAAAACACACAAAGCCACTTGACTATTAGACTATTAGACTGTTAGACTGTTAGACTGTTAGACTGTTAGACTGTTAGACTGTTAGACTGTTAGACTGAAAAAGAAGTGAATATGACTGAATTAAATATCGAAGAACAAAACCGTTACCATCGCCAAATCATACTTCCCGATTTTGGTGAAGAAGCTCAACTTAAATTGAAACAAGCTCGCATTTTGGTGATCGGTTCAGGAGGTTTAGCTTCTCCCCTACTAAAATATCTCTGCTCATCTGGCATTGGCTGTTTGGGCATTATGGATGGTGATGTAATTGAAGTAAGTAACCTGCAAAGGCAAATCATGTTCGATGAGAAGGATAAAGGTCAATACAAGGTAGACGTAAGTGCACGAAAACTTAAGGAACAAAATCCAAACATTAAAATCGAAGCATACAACTACCGTTTGAGTGCTACTAATGCTGTGGAACTTTTTAGCCAATACGATTTAATCATCGACGCCTGCGACAATTTCGAAACACGCTATATCATTTGCAAAGCATCACAAGAAGCATCGCGTCCTTGGGTTTATGCTTCCATCTTTGAATATGCAGGTCAGCTTTCAGTTTTCAACTATAAGAGCCAAACCCAATATAGCGATCTGTATCCTGAAGCGCCATCGCAAGTCCCCCTTTCTGATGGGAAAAGCATTGGTGTTCTTCCTGTATTACCTGGTTTAATCGGTTTGATGCAAGCCACCGAAGCTATTAAAATGATTACAGGAATTGGACATGTGCTTGATGGAGAGTTATTGCTTTATAATACTCTGGATTTAAGCAGCCGTAAACTACGAATTGGTAAATAAAGGTTCTAGGATAAAAAATCAAGGGTAAAGTAAAAAGGAGAACCAGCTACTGACTGTTAGACTGTTAGACTGTTAGACTGTTAGACTGTTAGACTGTTAGACTGTTAGACGAAAATACGAGAAACCACTGATAATCGAAATATGGTTTTTCGGCATTTTGATTTTTAAATAAATACTAAATAAAAACATAAGATGAATAAAACAGACATTAATAAACTGATATCAAGGGATGAATTCCCAAACTCGAAAAAAATCTATATTAAAGGCGAAATAGATGGCGTAAACGTTGCCATGCGTCAAATTAAACTGAGTCAAACTCGAAACTCTGATGGAACCCTTGAAGAGAATGCCCCTTTAACCGTTTATGATACTTCTGGTCCCTATACAGATCCAAAAATCGAAATTGACCTAAATAAAGGCTTAGAAAAAATCAGACAAGCTTGGATTGATACCAGAAAAGATGAGCCAAATCAAACTCAGATGTATTTTGCACGTAAAGGAATTATTACACCTGAGATGGAATACGTTGCGATACGTGAAAATCAGGGATTAACAGAAGAGCAATTGCAGAATAGTGAGAAATTGGTTACACCTGAATTTGTAAGAGAAGAGATTGCAAGTGGACGTGCAATCATTCCTGCTAACATCAAGCATCCGGAAAGTGAACCGATGATTATTGGTCGTAATTTTCTAACTAAGATTAATGCAAATATTGGTAACTCTCCTGTGGATTCCAGTATTGACAAGGAGGTTGAAAAAGCTGTATGGGCTTACCGTTGGGGCGCTGATACCATCATGGATTTAAGTACTGGAAAGAACATTCACCAAACTCGTGAGTGGATTCTTCGTAACTCACCTGTCCCAGTTGGAACAGTGCCTTTGTATCAGGCTTTAGAGAAAGTACAAGGTAAATCCGAAGACCTTAACTGGGAAGCCTATAAAGAAACTTTAATTGAACAAGCCGAGCAGGGCGTTGATTACTTCACAATTCATGCAGGACTACTTTGGCGACATATTCGTCACACCGTTAAACGAACTACAGGTATTGTTTCACGTGGTGGTGCCATAATGGCTAAGTGGTGTATGTTCCATCATCAGGAAAGCTTTTTATATACGCATTTCGATGAAATTTGTGATATCATGGCTAAGTACGATATCGCCATTTCATTAGGCGATGGTCTTCGTCCGGGATCAATTGCGGATGCCAATGACAGAGCTCAAATTGCAGAACTGGAAACCTTAGGAGAACTTTGCCAGCGAGCTTGGGATAAAGGCGTTCAGGTGATGATAGAAGGTCCTGGTCATGTACCAATGCATAAGATTAAGGAGAATATGGACTTGCAGGAGAAGTATTGTCACAATGCTCCATTTTATACTTTAGGCCCTATCACAACCGATATTGCTCCTGGTTACGATCATATTACATCTGCAATTGGTGGTGCTATGATTGGATGGTTTGGAACGGCTATGCTTTGTTACGTAACACCTAAAGAGCACTTAGGCTTACCAAATAAAGATGACGTAAAGGTTGGTGTGATTACCTACAAACTGGCTGCTCATGCATCCGATTTAGCTAAAGGAATCGTGGGAGCACAGGTTCGTGACAATGCCATGAGTAAGGCACGTTTCGAGTTCCGCTGGAAAGATCAATTCTGTATTTCATTGGATCCTGACACCGCTATGCAATTCCACGATGAAACATTACCTGATGAGGGCTCTAAGCAATCGCACTTTTGCTCCATGTGTGGTGAACATTTCTGCTCAATGAAAGCCAGCCGTGATGTTCGTGATATGGCCGCAAAAAAAGAACAAAAACAAAAAGAGTTCATGGAGGCCGGTGGAGAAGTATACAACTAAACCGTTTCCATCTTTCCTGTAAATCAAAACGCCCTGCTTCATAAATGAAGCAGGGCGTTTTTTCAATCATCAAATCAATCCTGATTGATGATGATCTTTCTCATTATAACTTTATCATCCAAACCGATCTTCAGAAGATACATTCCTGACTTAAGAGATAAATTGAAATAAGTCTTTTTCTCATAAAGTTTCTGGCTATAGGCAAGCTGACCACTCGAACTGATAATACTAAGAGTCGCAGGATCAACAGGTCGCTTATTTAACTCAAGATAAAACGCGCCTTTAGAAGGGTTAGGGTATAATGAAACTTTAGCTTCATCAGAGTCTACCTCCTCAATACCAGTCACATTATCAACTGAAATAACTACAGAAGATTCTTCCGAATACAACTCTCCATCATCTACAATTAAAGTGAAAACAAAATCAGTTAATGTACTTACTTCGGGTGCTATAAAAATAGGCACTGCTTCGAATTCACTTGATAATTCAATACCCTCAGGAACAGACCACTTAAATGACAATTCCACATCTTCGGGATCAACAGACTGCCAGGCATTAAGTGTCACCTTCGTATTTTCGGCAACTAACTGATTTTCACCTGCATTTGCAATAGGCCGTTCATTGACATCCCTAACCAGAATCATCACCTCAACTTCCTTTGAAATTTGCATGCCATCTGACACACACACACCTATGATAAATCGATCCTTAAGTTCAAAATCCAGCTTACTATTATCAACAATACTTAAGTTACCTGTTGTCGGATGAATGGCAAACATTTTATCATCATTTCCTGAAGAAATTATACAAGCGCTAAATACAGTACCGGCATCACCATCAGTAAATGAAACAATACCCAAACTCGTATTATTGGCAGCATCCTCCTTTAGAGAAAAGCTTTGACTTGCTACAACAATAGGAGCTTCATCATTGATATCTTCAACATCAATGCGGACCGTTTCAACAGAACTGGTATGCAGACCATCACTCACACTAATACCCAGAATGTAAACTGAAGTACTTTCAAAATCAAGATTTGAATTATCTTCAACAGAAATCTCACCACTGCCTGAATGAATACTAAAAACGGCATCTTCATTACCACTAACTATAGTCCAATTGCTATAAAAGGTAGCCACATCAGCATCACTAGCTAAAACGCGTCCAATAATTGTAGTGTTGGTCGCATCTTCGCTAATAGTAAACTTCTGGTTGGGCGTAATTACAGGAGCGTTATTATTTACATTAATAATATTTACAGTAACATACTCAGTCTGACTAACATTTAGACCATCACTTACATGTATAGATAAATTATAAACCTCAGCAGACATAAAACTCAAATGGCTATTGTCATCTATGAAAATTTCACCACCAGTAGGGCTTATAGCAAAAATAGCATCATCATTCCCGCCAATAATTGTCCAACTACTATAGGTTGTTCCAGCATCTGCATCACTTACTAAAACAGAACCAACACTTGTATTATTGTCAGCATCTTCCTTTACTGAAAAACTTTGTGAAGCAATAATAACAGGTACTTCATCGTTAACATCATTCACATTAACACTAACACTTTCAACCATACTTGTATTGACACCATCGCTTACTGTTACAGATAAAGTATAGCTGGTTGTCGATTCAAAATCCAAATTAGAATTATCTGCAACAGTAATTTCTCCGCTTGTTGGATTGATTGTGAAGATGGCGTCATCGTTACCACCGGTAATTGACCAACTGCTATAAGTCGTTCCTGAATCGACATCGGTTGCAAAAACAGTACCAACGACTCCACCAGTTGCAATATCTTCTGCTATATCAAAAGATTGTGAAGCAATAACGACCGGATTGTTGTCATTAATTGGATTCACATCAACTACAATAGTTTCTGTTGCCGAAGTATTTGTTCCATCACTAACCCTTAAAGTCAATGTGTAGCTTGTAGTCGTTTCATAATCCAATTCATTGACATCATTAACTGTAAGCTCACCAGTCGATGAGTTAATGGCAAATACACTGTTTGTATTTCCTCCTGTTATTGTCCAGCTAGAAAGCGTTGTTGCTGTTACATCTCCGTCAGTTGCCTGTACTGTTCCAACAGAACTTGTATTAGGCTCATCTTCATCAATGTTGAAAGTTTGTGAAGCAGTGATTACTGGCTTCACATCATTCTCATCTGTGATGTTAATGGTAATCGTTTCTATTGCTGAAGTATTTGTTCCATCACTTACGCTTACTGTGTATGTATATAAAGTTGTGGTTTCATAATCGATACTTAAATTGTCTGTTACAGTAATTGCACCTGTTGAAGCATTAATCTCAAAGATTGCAGCTCCGGTCCCACCGGTTTCAGTCCAACTTGAAAAAGAGGTTCCTGCATCAGCATCTGTTGCTAGAGCAGTTCCAACGACTCCACCATTTGCAATATCTTCTGCTATATCAAAAGATTGTGAAGCAACAACAACCGGATTATTATCATTAATTGGATTCACTTCAACTACAATGGTTTCAGTTGCGGAAGTGTTCGTTCCGTCACTAACCCTTAAAGTCAATGTGTAGTTTGTAAGCGTTTCATAATCCAATTCATTGGCATCATTAACTGTAAGCTCACCAGTCGATGAGTTAATGGCAAATACACTGTTTGTATTACCTGCGGCTATTGCCCAGCTGGAAAATGTTGTTGCTGTTACATCTCCGTCAGTTGCAAGTACTGTTCCTATGGAAGTTGTATTAGGCTCATCTTCATCGATGTTGAAAGTTTGTGAAGCTGTAATTACTGGCTTCACATCATTCTCATCTATGATGTTAATGGTAATCGTTTCTATTACTGAAGTATTTGTTCCATCACTTACGCTTACTGAGTATGTGTATGAAGTTGTTGTTTCGTAATCAATTGAGCTGTTATCTGTAACTGTAATTGCCCCTGTACCGGAATTAATCTCAAAGATTGCAGCTCCGGTCCCACCGGTTTCAGTCCAACTAGAGAATGAAGTGCCTGCATCGGCATCTGTTGCTAGAGCAGTTCCAACGACTCCACCATTTGCAATATCTTCTACTATATCAAAAGATTGTGAAACAGTAACGACCGGATTGTTGTCATTAATTGGATTCACTTCAACTACAATGGTTTCAGTTGCGGAAGTGTTAGTTCCATCACTAACACTTAAAGTTAATGTGTAGCTTGTAGTCGTTTCATAATCCAATTCATTGGCATCATTAACTGTAAGCTCACCAGTCGATGAGTTAATGGCAAATACACTGTTTGTATTACCTGCGGCTATTGTCCAACTGGAAAATGTTGTTGCTGTTACATCTCCATCAGTTGCCAGTACTGTTCCAATAGAAGTTGTATTAGGCTCATCTTCATCAATGTTGAACGTTTGTGAAGCTGTAATTACTGGCTTCACATCATTCTCATCTGTGATGTTAATGGTAATCGTTTCTATTGCTGAAGTATTTGTTCCATCACTTACGCTTACTGTGTATGTGTATGAAGTTGTTGTTTCGTAATCAATTGAGCTGTTATCTGTAACTGTAATTGCCCCTGTACCGGAATTAATCTCAAATATTGCTGCACCTGTACCTCCAGATTCAGTCCAACCTGAGAATGACGTGCCTGCATCGGCATCTGTTGCTAGAGCAGTTCCAACGACTCCACTATTTGCAATATCTTCTGCTATATCAAAAGATTGTGAAGCAGTAACTACTGGTGTTGTATCATCATCTTCAGTAATTACATTAAGTATTTTATCACTTACCAAATCAAACGGATCATCACTACTAGCAGCATTAACAGACAGTGTAATTGCTGTACTTTGATTACCATCATCTATATCATCATCTACACCTGTTAAAGTCACGGTCTGCGGAGTGCTCCAATTTACACTGGTAAAGGTAAGTGATGTATGATCTATGGTAGACTCACCTGTATCACCACTTGTAACACTCAAAACTACATCGGAAGAAGGAGCTCCATTGAGAACAACCGTGAACTCATCCGTAGTACCCGATTCTGCCACAGAGGCAGTAGTTTTTGACAGGGTAAAATTGGCATCATCATCTCTAGTGGTAACGCTAACCGTTTTATCAGCCAAATCATCGAATTCATCCTGGCTGCTGTCTGCATCCACACTAATAGTTACCATACTCGTTTGAATGCCGTCCGCCAGGTCGTCATTCACCCCGGTTACATTTACTGTTTGAGCCGAATTCCAATCGTCCAGAGTAAAGGTGAGGGTAGACTGGTCTACTGTTGCCTCATCCGTATCACCGCTACTTACATTAAACACCACATCAGAAAGGGGTTTCGCATCCAAAACAACGGTAAAGGACTCCGTCGTTCCGGTTTCGTCAACAGTTATGAAGGATTTCGAAACGGTATAAGAAGCTACATCCTTGTCCTGATTTACGGCATTTATGATTATGTCATCCAGATTATCCCAGGCATTATCACTATTTTCATCATCCACCGAAATAGTAAGTGGGACTGTAATATCCCCATCCACGACATTGTCAATCATTCCTTTAAAAAGAAAGGTTTGAGTCTTATCCCAATTAGTTGGAGTAAAGGTACAGGTATAATATTGGAAAATTATCTCATCTAAATCTGCACTTGATAAGGAAAGAACCACATCCGAATCGGGAGCCTTATTCAATACTATTTTTAGTTGTTCAATAATACCACCATTTTCGTCGACAATGGAAGTGCCATCCGTTTCAGTAACCGTAATTCCCGGTGAATCTTCGTCAACGGTTGTAACCTCTACGATTTGATCCACAAGGGCATCAAAGGCATCATCGCTGCTGCCATCGTTCACCGAAATGGTAATGGCTGTAGTCTGGGAACCATCTCCTGCAACATCATTTACGCCTGTAACCGTAACAGTTTGGGCTGTGTTCCAGTCGGCATTGGTAAAGGTCAGACTGGATGCACTCACGGTAGCTTCTCCTGTATCCCCGCTGACAATACTTAAAACCACATCACTCTCGGGCGGACCATCCAATACAACCGTAAAATCATCCGTTGTTGTTGCACCGGCTTCCCAAACAAGGGTGCTACCGTCTGACTCCGTAAGGGTAAAACCAACCTCCTCATCATCCGAAGTGATACAAGATACAGTTTGATTAACAACAGGATCAAAAACATCATCACTATTGGTATCATCTACGCTGATAGTTATCGTAGTGGTTTTATTTCCATCTGCAAAAGCATCATCAATACCTGTAAGGTTTACAGTTTGTCCGACATTCCAGTTTTCAGTAGTAAAGATAAATGTAGCAGAAGAAACAGTAATTTCACTCTCATCTCCACTGGCAACATTCAAAACGACATTAGAGGAAGGCTTTGCATCCAGTGATACAATGAAAGAATCTGAAGTTCCAGACTCCGCAACCGATGTATTCGTTTTAGTTAAGGTAAAACCGGCAGTATCATCATCTGTTGACGTAACACTCACGGTTTGGTCTGCTACCGGATCAAAGTCATTGTCACTACTATCGTCATCTATACTGACAATAAGAGTAATGAATTGATTTCCATCGTCAAAATCATCATCTATAGGTGTGATGGTTATTGTTTGAGCCGTATTCCAATTCTCACTGGTAAAAGTGAGCGTTGTTTTATCTAGCGTGGCTTCATCGGTACTTCCTTCAGCAATATTAAGAACTACATCTGAAGTAGGTTGTGCATCCAAAACCACGGTAAAGGAATCGTCAGTGCCAGATTCGACTACCAATGTATTTCCATCCGACTCTGAGATGGTAAATCCTGCCACATCATCATCTGTAGTGGTGACGTTTACCATCTTATCCGCGAGAGCATCAAAGGTATTTTCACTATTATCATCATCCACACTTATAGTAATATTGGTGTTCTGATTGCCATCAATCAGATTGTCATCCACAGCGGTCACCGTTACTTCTTGAGACACATTCCAGTTGGCATTGGTAAAAGTGAGAGTAGCCTTATCAACTGTAGCTTCTCCCGTATCCCCACTACTTACATTCAAAACAACATCAGAAGTGGGCTGAGCATCCAGTACTGCCGTAAAGGTATCCGTCCCATTGAATTCTCCTACGGAAGTGCTTCCTGCTGATTCAGCAATAGTGAAACCTACGGTGTCATCATCTGTAATGGTATAAATATGTTCTGTATTGGTTCCCAATGTTGCATTCATTGGGTTTGACAGCGTAACGATGACTGTTTCGTTACTTTCATCCAAATAGTCGTTTACAATACTTGCAATAGTAATATTGTTGTTGGCATTGCCGGCAACAATGGCTAAGTTACCATTTGCCAAGGTGAAATCTGCACCTGTTGCAGTGCCTGTTACCGCATAGTCAACCTTAACCTCCAAACCACTTTCCGCAGATAGATCTACTTGCAGATCCGCACTACTTACCGATTCCAATCCATTTGAACTGGCTGAAGTAAATTCAACTGTTGGAGTAGGATCATCATCCTTAATCGTATAGGTATGAACCGTATTATCTCCCAAACCTGCATTTGTTGGGCTTGACAAGCTAACGATTACCGTTTCATTATCTTCATCCAACAGGTTGTCTACAATGCTTGCAATGGTGATATTCTTACTGGTCTCACCTACATCAAAGTTTAATATGCCATCTGCTAAAGTGCAATCCGCACCTGTTCTTGTAGCAGTACCTGAAACCGTATAATCAACACTAATGGAAAAACCACTTGCTGCTGAAAGGTCAACTTGCAAGTCTACACTGCTTGTCGATTCCAATCCCTCCGAACTTGACGTGTTAAAAGCAACCGTTGGGGCAGGATCATCGTCAATAATATTTGCGGTAAAAGTAGTCGTTGTCCCCTTGGCTGCATTGGTAGGCTCCCCCATATTCACTACCACCGATTCTTCCGGTTCATCCAGATCATCATTGTTAACTGTTATATTGATAATTTGGTATGAAAGTCCCGCTTCAATTGTAATAGGACTTCCGGAAATTGAAAAATCCTCACCACCACCGGTTGCCGTACTGCTGACATCCACAGAGAAGGGTACGGTTACGGCCGTATAATTAAGTACCTCCGACAATTGAGCTATGATTGTGATCGTTTCAGTTGCCTCACTAATAGTTTGTGCAATGGTTGTAAACGTAACCCTTGGTGTAGGATTGACGGTTAAGGTAACCGCAGCGGTATTGCTGTAGTCGCTGCCATCGCTTGCTTCATAAGTAAAACTGGAGCTAACCCCATCCGTATTCAGATACTTTAAGTATCCCCAAATTATTGAATCTCTAGGGATCTCCTGATTAACTGTGATTACTTCCCCGTCATCAATAGTACCATAGTTATTCTGGTCGTAAAACAACGTTCCATTCCCAGGTAAGGCAGATATTCTTATATTTTGTAAATCATCGCTATCTGCATCGACATAATCAAGGAATACATTGGATAGATTTGGATAGACATTTCCTTTGTGAATATCATTGAAAGTGCGATTGGAAACGGTTGGAGGCGTATTGGTTTTAAAACTTACCTGGGAACCGTAGACCGTACCCGCATCGTTCGTTGCAAAAGCCCTGACATAGTAGGTGGTTCCTGCTGATAAACCAGTAATTGAGGCTGTAAAAGCACCAGGTTCCGAAGCCGCCCCCTTGTCATCTTTACTGCCTGCAGTTGTAGGGTTTTCCGAAGTACTCCAGCATACACCATGAGCAGTAGGATTAGGAATTCCAAGATCGATGATGTTTCCATTTCCGGTCGCTGTTGTTGCGGTAATGGAAGAAACTGCCTGGGTTGTTACAGTGGGAAAAGCTATAATATTAAGTGTTGCCGTGTAGGTGGAAGCGCTGTAGACTGTACCATCGTACACAGCAAATTCAAAGAAGCTATTGGTCCCTGTGTCATTGTAATATTGCAGGTTCCCGTTATCCAAATCAGCCTTGCTTACATTGGCTCCATTGGATAACTCTTCTCCAGCATCATAATCATCACCATTATCTTCATCAAGATACAAAATCCCCTCTGAGGGCACCAGGTTCACTGCGATCTTAACCATATCATCCTCGTCTACATCCGAATAGCCAAAATCTGTCGAAAACACATAGGGTATACCTTTGTAAATTGAGGTGGCAGTGAAATCGGAGGCTGTTGGTGCAACATTATTTCGTTCCCCCGGAGTGGGTGAATGTTGCTGATAGGCCGATGTGTTTCGAAGCCCCCCAGTACCATTAGGTATACGCTGAGATGATTGTCCTGCTTTGTCACTATCACTGTTCTCATTCACTTGAATTTGCCCAGGTGTCAACAGATTGATCAAATCGGTATCATCCGCCTGTCCTGTATGGTAAACAATGGCATCCACCAGTCCATCGGCAGTAGCATCAGTCGGGCTGGGAAAATCAGATTGATCACCCACAAAGAGGGCAACAGCATCCGGACCGTCCTGAATATCGGTGGAACTCCAACCAATATCCTGATTGGCAACCCCTGCATCCCCAATCACTAAGTAAGCGCCAGCAGCTAAGGTTTGTCCGTCCATATCAATGGCTGTTTTATAGCTTGAATTATTGGCTGCCCCCCCATTGAAACACACCAATACCAAACCATCCAATGCAATCGTGGATCCACTTGAGTTATATAGTTCTACAAATTCCTCATCTGAAGGAGTGCAATTCACCTCATTAATAAGAATAGCTGTTGGAGTGACAAAAATAGTAAAGGTCTGGTCGGGTGATTGATCATCACCTCCATTAGTATCGCCGCCATCATCCGAAAGGGAAACCGTAATTGTAGCCTTTCCAAACTTGCTGGCATCAGGCGTATAGGTCAATACCCCCAATGAACTGATGGCCGGTTGGGCTGTAAAAAGCGATATGTTGTCGTTGGAAACATTGAAGGAAACAGTTTGCGAGCCTCCATCCCCATCAGCAATATCCGTCGCAAAACCATTCACGGTTTGGGCGCCCGCATTCTGAGCCACGGTCTGATTGGCTCCAATGGTAAAGGAGGGCTCATCGTTCACTGGTATAATGTCGAAGCTTACAGATGCTGTATTGGAATACGTAGTGCCATCATTAGTGGTAAATGCAATTGTACCTGCACCCACACCGTTTAGGTTCTCTGTGGGCGTAAAAGTGGCAGCATCCAAGGCATTATTTATTGCATTCAGCGTGCCTTCTATAGTAAAACTTGATGAACCATTACCATCACCGCCAAAGTTTATGCCAGAAATACCAGAGATAAGTTTTCCTCCGGTGATGGCAAATGTAACCTTTTGGGTATCGTCAGCATCATCATCCGCCACTTGAATATTATCGGCCAGAGCCACATTGGTGGCATCCTCAAGAACAGTTGGAGCGCTGGGGGCTGTGGCTGTGGGGGCGGCATTAGATGATGGTGTAGTATAGAACTGTCCATAAACCTCTGTTTGCGAATTGACCTCATCAGCCTCCCAAACCACTAAAAATTTCTTACTTGTAGTGCTATATGCTATATTTCCATCACTAGCACCTGTATCTGTATTCCCATCAACTCCAACATCACTTAATCTTTCATCAACTCCAATCTCACTTCCATCAGAACCATCGATGACTTGTCCAAATATTTCGTATTCGTCATCTACCAGAGGAGATGTATCGTCATCTCCAAGCCATATCACTAAATAGGTATTGTTTTCGGTATCATACGCTAATCCCGGATAACTTACTTCAAAGTCAGTGCTTGAATCATCAGATCCCATATCACTAATCTTAAAATCAGAACCAATTTCAGAACCATCAGAAGCATCTAAGCGCTGACCATAAACCTCATTAACACTATTAGCCTGCCCTTCACCTCTCCATACAACTAGAAACTCATTCTCAGTAGAATTGTAAATTAATGAAGGATTATATGCATCAATCGAACTTACACCGTCTGTTCCCGTTGTACTTATTCGAAAATCATCACTTCCAACTTCCGCACCAGTAGAGGCATTTAAGCGCTGACCAAAAATTTCATATTCTCCATCTACCAATGATCCTGTATTGTCTTCCCCTTGCCAAACAACTAAATATTCGTTATTAGTTGGGTTATATTTAACTTTTGATTCCTTTGCAATATAAGAATCGGTAGAATTTGTTCCCATGGTACTAATGATAAAATCATCCGTTCCAACTTCGGCTCCTGATGCTGCAGTAATTCTTTGTCCAAAAATTTCGTTATACGAACCTGTTTTTCTACCTTCCCAAACAACAAGAAATTCATCATCATTGCTATTATAAACTATTTCTGGGTATTCAGCATGGACCATATCGCTGATTTTAGTATCAACCCCTATCTCAGTACCATCAGAATTTAATCTTTGTAAGTATACTTCAAATTCAGTAGTATAAGCACTCCAGACTACGGCATACTGCTTATTTGTATTATCATACGCCACCTTAGGATTAAAACTATTATCTACAAGACTAATACCACTGATTACAAAACTACTACCTAATGCGTTACCATTGGATGCATCTATCCTTTGACCCAAAACCTGATAATCTGATTTAGATGTATTTGAAGCTCTGTAAACAACTAAAAATTCATCATCATCAGAATTATAAGCCACATCAGAATTATTTGCGTCGTAAGTTACGTCAGTATCTGTCACATAGCTTATTCTAAAATCATTGGTTCCAATTTCTTGAGCAAATGATAATAAATTAAACAAAGTAAAAAGGAATAAAAAAGTAAATGTTTTTTTCATCTTATTTGAGTTTTGATTGTTTTTTTCCATTTTGCTAATTAGAAACTCCCCCTAACCTGAAAATTATTAATGCAGATACATTTACACTACTTACAGAAACTGTACGCGTGGGTAATATAGCGGTATTATGACAACCACATTTTATCATAACTACAACTTCAAAGTCTGACAGTGAATTTATATACAAATCATTAGCTTCACCTCCTTATGTAGAAAATCAGTTTTTCTACAAGGAAAAGAAGAATTTGATATCCTTCATTTCAATATCTCTTTTGGAATGCATTATTCGATTTATTTCTCTTTTCATGATGTACTGTTTTTAGTAATTTACTTACTGAGGATCCTGATTAAATTAGATTAAACACACAAGTAGGGATTTTGCCAGCCACTCAGGCTCTCCTTATGAATTAGTTCATAGGCTTCATGGTTGTGGGGCATGGTTTTTCCATGTTCAATGATTATTATGATCAACTTCGTAAAGTAAAAACTAATCTTTTCGATATTGATAAGGGGAGTGTGGTGTGTTCTGAGTTCAGGAAAGGAGCCTTTCCATTAATAGCTACAGTTTGTCTCCAGCATAGAGACCAGTTGCGTGGAGCCCACTTTAGGAGCCATGAAGCGAAATACAAAAGAGATGCATTCATAATTAAGATTTTAAATACTGACATGTTTATTGAAAATAAAAATTTACAAATTCATACGCCACATCAAACAAGAGCAATCTCAACACTCAACTTCTCTTTAACAAATTAAATTTACAACTTCCATAAACAAACTCCAAATGTTGATCAAAATATATTTATCATCCATTAACAAACATCAATCAGAATAAACACAAATCACATTGACAGACGATTACAACACACCATTACCATAACCGACTTAATATAACAAACAAACACTACCATTACAAAACCACCTGTTAATGATCATAATTACATCGATATGTTATAAATACATGAATCATTACACCTTATTTAAGACGATAAATTAATCCTAATTACACCGTATAAACTGGGCTTACTAACACAAATAATTCTATATTCTATGCAGAAAACTTCATAAAAAAAAAGCTGCAATCTCACGATCACAGCTTTACACAGATCTTTTATACAAAATTTACTCTTCTGGTATACTCTTATTGAATGCTTCGATTAAAGCAAGAGCCTTTTCCTTATCTCTAGCAAAAATTTCAACTCCAACAGGATCCATACCTCCTGCAGCCACATAAAAAGGGGCTATACTTCCCATTATTTGGTTTGTCATGCTGGCAATAATGCCATTATCGTTTAGAATATCCTTTATCATTTCAGAATCAATCGGATTCCCTCTGTAAATTTCAATTAAATCTCTATCATTTTCCATAGTCACTAATCTTTATGTTTTTTTTAGCTCTAAGAATTAGTTTACTGAATATTTTGCATTCAGCTCAACCAACTTATCCGCAAATTCCTTATTGTCTGGCTCTTTACCAATAAGAATCTCCAAATTCTCTTTTGCTTCTTTTAATTCTCCTAAATTTTCCAGGGAAAGCACCATTTTGTACCAAAGCTTATTATCATTGGTAACATCAGCAAAACAAGCTGCCACTTCAGCTGCTTTCTTATGCTGATTCGCTTTACTCAACTTATCCCACATACGATAAAAATGATCTTGCCCAGTATGATACTTAATAGAATCAGCCGTTTTAGTTATCTGATTATATTTTTCCATAAGCGCCTTCTCCCCTGCCATTTCGATCATCTTAAGCAGGGTGTCAGCCATTATACCTTTAGGCTCATCAACTCTTAGCACTTTAAATTTGTCATAAACCAATGTGGCGTGCGGTGGAATAATATCCCCGGCACCTTTAGCTCCGTAAGCCAAGGAATCTGGCAGAATCGCAATCACTTCATCACCTTCCCTAAGCAACATACTAATCTCTGTAAAACCTTTAATCAATCTGGTATACCCCACCACGTAGGTAAATAAAGAATCCGGCTGATCAGCACTGGTCCAAACCACATCATCACCTACTTTTAAACTTAGATAAGTAGCCATCTTACATCCTGCCTCAGCTTTTCTCCCCTCACCAATTTTCTCATAGCAATATTGCAAACCACTTGAGGTTTGAATGGTATCACCCAAAACAATTTCTCCCTTATTGTTCTTAGTTTTATTACACGAATTTAAACCAACAAGAGCTAGTAGTGCAAATAGATAAATATGTTTCATACTTTATTTTTTTGTATCGTTACGTACATTATATTTTTCTTAAAGCTACTCAAATTGATTATATGAAAAAAAGGTGCGCCTCACGAGCTACACCTTCATTTCTATTTTAATAAAACGCAAACTATTTCACAAGTCGAATTAGTAAGCAAATGCTTTATTTTAAAATATAATTAAAGGTTCTTCGCTTACCTTCTTTCATCAAAACCACCTGGTTCAAGTCTGCTGAAAGTACTCGAAACTTATCCCCTTCATACTCAACAAAAACGTGTAGACCTTCGATCGTGTAGTTTTTCAAATTAACAGGAGTCATTTTTCCTGCAATAATAGTTGGTGTTTTCTTGTTATAAGGCATCTTCACAATTTCTTTCAATCTAAAGTTATTACGACGCTCAACCACCTTTTTAAACTCATCTATATTCAAAGTTCGGTTAGAATATGCCACACCCGTCAGTATCACTTCTGCAGTATTAGTCGTACCTGACCATGCATCGTATCGATGCCCTTCAGTATGATCACTTGATAGATGAATGACATTAGCACCAAGCATGGCTGCACGAATTTTAATTTTCCTTAGTGCCTTATTTTTAATCTTATTCAAGTTTGATAAGGCCGTTCCAGCTTTCACTTTCGACGACACATCGCCCAACTTGAATAAACCATCCACCTCATCATCAACATTAGTCGTCATAACTTTCTCCCAATCTTGCCAGCCCATTACTTCCTTATAACCAGTAATCTCAGCAAAAACTTCTTTACGTCCAGAGGAGTATGATATTTGTTTGATTCTATTCTTATTTATCGAAATAAGAATATCCTCTTCAGGATAAGAATATTTCACATTCTCATCCGCAATTTCCTTAATTTTACAAACAATGGTTTTATTATAAGTGTAAATGGTATCTCTTTTCTGAGAAAAGGAAGGGCTACAACAAAGAACTGCCGCCAGAAGAACAATTAGTTTCATCTTTTAAAAATTTTTAATTATTAAATATGTTTATTGTTTGCTATAATATTCATTCTTAAAAAGAGATAGAATACCCCACTCCTTAGATGTTTCAAACCAACAACACATACCCTCCAATAAAACAACCTATTTTTATCTCTTATGCGTGTTCTACGAGCTTGCTTATTTATCAAAACTATTCAAAACCCAAATTCACGCCCACCAAATTTATGAAAAATAAAACTTCACACAAACTTTACAAAAACGATTGTTTATATTCAAAAATCGGGCCAAAAAAGCAGATCCCTATTTATTAGAAATAAAACTTATGGTAACTATCATAACAAAAGCACACATTTAACTCAACTGGTTTAAATATAATTTCTAATGTACCCAAAACAATAATTCATTGTAGTTCTTTTTTCAATATGAAAGAAACAATCGTCAATTTTATTTGTATTTTGGAAGCTAATCTAAAGAAACCCATTACTAGCCTATATGTTTAAACGAAAAGCCCTATCCATTCCCCAGACCTTTCTTTTATATATTGTTGTATTCTTTGCTATTTCTACAATTGTAACAAGTAGCCTCTTTCTTTATTACGAATACAAAACTTTCGAAAAGCAAAGCAAGGAGAGTAAACAAGCCCATATCGAAACTCAAAATCAATTGATTAAACACGAGGTTGATCAAGTGATAGAACACATAGCCATTAGTAGAGACATCCGAATCAATCAGGTTAACGAAATTCTGACTTATAGGGTTGATCAGGCTTATCTTTTAGTTGAAAATTTATATAAAAGCCATAAAAGGAAACACGACAAGGAAGTTATTTTACAAATGGCTCGGGAAGCTCTTCGCCCTCTTCGATCGAAAGAAATTCGCGGTGATTATTTTATTATCAGAACTAACGGAGAAGAAATTCTTTATCCTGCTCACCCTGAATTTGAAGGCACTAACTTTCTGGACATGGAAGATTCACCGGAAAAAGCTATCGTTCAGGAAGAAGTTAATATTGCTCTTAAATATGGAAAAGGTTTTATTCGTGAAAAATCAACAAGTTTAACGACCGATCAATCATTCACATCACCATCGGTTATCTATGTTCGATTATTCAAACCTCTCAATATCATTATAGGTACAGGAGAATACATTCCTGATATTGAAGGTGATATCAAAAAAGAAGCCATTCAATATATCAAAAACATACAATATGGTATTAATCAACAGATTTTCATCAACGACTCTAAAGGCAATGTAATTCTCTCAAATACCAAACACTACAGTAACGGTGAAAACATACTCAATCTGAAAGATGCTAAAGGTTTTGAAATAATAAAAGCTGAAATAGCAACATCCAAAAAACCAGAAGGGGGCTTCACTATTTTTGATTGGCTTAACGAAGAAAATAATCAAATAGGTAAAAACATCTCCTATGTTAAAGCTTACACCGAATGGGATTGGGTAGTTGGGGCCTGGTTTGATCTTTCTCTTATAGAAACAGATATCAGCAACAGCATTCAAGAAATGCGAAATGCTCAAATAAAAAAGGCTGCCAATATACTTATTATCATCATTCTTATCCATCTGATTTTACTTTTGATATTCAGATATGTAACCCATAAAACAAAAAAGAATACGACTACTTTCATCCACTTATTAAAAAATGCAATCCAAACGAATTCTAATATTGACAAAAGAAAACTTAACTACACAGAATTCCGTACTATAGCTTCTGCAACCAATAAGATTATTGAGAATAAAAAAATCTCAGACGAAGAGTTAAAAAAGAGTGAAACTCAATTTAAATCTCTTTTCGAGATTGCTCCTATTATGATTTTGGGTATTGATAATAACAAAAAAATCACACTTTGGAATAACGAATGCGAAAAGGTTACGGGCTACTCCATTACTGAAGTACAAGCTATTAAAAAACCAATGAAGATGATGATGAAGTACGAAGAAGATTATCAAACTCTGCTTTCTCATTTACTTAATCCTAATGGACAATTCCATGAATATACTATTATCGACAAGAATAAAGAAGAACGCAATCAATTCTGGGCAGGTTTTAAAAGTCCGTCAGGACTTGTTATAGGTGTTGGTTACGATACAACTAAACTTAAGAAAACCTTAACAGAATTAAACATAACAGCAGATAAGCTTCAGGAAGCCAATCATACAAAAGATAAATTTCTATCGATTATAGCTCACGACTTGAAAAATCCATTCAATGCGATTGTTGGTTTCTCCGACTTATTGTGTTCAAGTTATGCCGATTTGGATGATGAGACCAAGTTAGATCTCATTAAGGATATTCAGCACTCAGCAAAGCTTAATTTCAACCTATTGGAAAAAATGCTCGAATGGGCTATGAGTCAATCAGATCATATTCCTTTCAACCCTCAAACACTTGAACTTAGTACTGTTATATCAGATTCAACCTCTTATGCAGCCTACCAAGCCAATCAAAAGCAAATTAAAATCAAAACTGAAACTCAAACAGACCTTAGTATATTTGCTGACGAAAATATGCTAACAAGTCTGCTTCGTAACTTAATATCAAATGCCATCAAATTTACACCCGACAATGGTGAAATTAGAATTAAAGCTGAAAACTTAAGTGAGAAGATAAAAATATCGATTAAGGACAATGGTGTAGGCATGAGCGCTGAAAATATTGAAAAACTCTTCCGTACCGACGCCAAAGTACAAACAGTTGGAACCAAAGAAGAAAAAGGGACAGGCTTGGGTTTACTTATATGTAAAGAGTTTGTGGATAAACATCAAGGAGAAATCTGGGTTGAAAGTGAACTAGGTAATGGTAGTGAGTTTATCATGATTTTCCCTAAAAGAGGATTAAACTAATAATCCTCACTCTGATTTAGAACTCAGAACTTATAAAAAAAACGCAAAGCTTAATAAAATAAACAGCTTGCGTTTTTTTACATTCACTAAAATTTTGAATCAACGTTCAAGCATCGCTTCAAAGGTCTTAACCAGATCTTTAAAATTGGGATAAATTCTTTCTGCATTCTCTATTGTCTGATCTTTCAAAAGTAACTTTAGCTTCTCCTGTCCTCCTTTGCGAATTAGAAAATCGATAAATGCACCACCCATAGGGTAAGACAAATCTCTTTCATAATGAGTTGGTGATTCCCATAATTCAAGCAAATGAAACTCATCTTTAGGCAATACTTTTCTCGCTTGATCCATTTTATTTCGAGACGTCTGATCAAAATAAACACAGATACCTTCATTGATCAACTTACTTTTTTTCTTTGGTTTAATAGCAATATTGCATATAATATGGCAAATTTCATGTCCTTTCGTTTGCTTATACCAAGCGTTAATAATCTTTCTGTCAGAATTAGCCCAACCCAATGGTTTACCAAACAGATCATATGCCTCTTCTCTATCCGCCCAAACAAAGAAATCGATTTTCTTAGGTAAGTCAACCTTAAAAAACTTGTTAATATTAAGGTAAGCTTCTTCGTGTTTATCAACATAATTATCGACATCCTCAAGAACTGATTCATCCTGAAAATGGAACCTAAGATGTTCGGTTTCACGGATATTCCATTTTTGAAAAAACTTATTTTCCTGAAATCGCATTATTTGATTATGAGCAAAACGAGTACAATTACGTGTTGCCTTCATCCCCATAGCCTTTTTTAAACTCTTAACTCCCTTTTGCTCTTGTCCTGTATGATAATATGCCGTACCCAATTCAGCCAGACTCCATGATTTCACAGAAACATGCGCCGTTTCATCATCCAAAGCTTTCTTTAATAAAGGAATTGCGGTCTCGTATTTTCCTATAGCCACATTAGCTCTACCAACAATCATATTAAGAATAGCATCATTGGGTGATTGCTCGAGCTTAAGCATCCCTTTTTCAATTGCTTTTTCGAATTTACCTTTTAAGTATAGCTTACTTATATCTTTATGTTGAGCTTTAACCATAAGACTTAAAGTCAACAAGCATATTAACAAAATATGTTTCCTCATTTTCTCAATATTATTGTTTGTGAATTAAAATATAAAACTACAGTTAAATATAAAATGAGCAATATGATTATAAATAAAATTTAAGTTCAACACTCCCATAAAGCTTAATCCTTATTTAAACGCTATTAATGTATGTATAAAGCTTATTCATTGCTTTTTTCACTATTTTTGCTCATCTTTATATGTGAATTTATTTAAATGTCATTTAGCTTCATTATGAACTTGTCAATATTAAAGTTTAAAAACTGGAAGATAAAATCCCGATTATTCCTCTTAACAATAGTTTCAGTATTTAGTATTATCCTATTAGGTTTAATTGCAAATTTCTTTTTTCAATCAAGCCGAGTATTAACTCTTTTTATGAATGCTGATCGTATTCATAATAACACTTTCAGCAGTGGTATCCAAGATTACTATAAATATATCCATACTGGTAAAGAAGTTTTATACACGTCAGCACTTGACGATATCAAGGCTGCTAACTTTATGGCATATAACTTCTCAAAAATTGATGAACACCTACAAAATTTATCAAAGAAAGAATTCATAAACTTATTTTATAGTTCTTTCCCTACAATGCACCAACCGGATGAAGCGCTTGTTAATACTTTCTACAAAAGATTATTACTTCTTAGTAAATACGCCCCTGAAAGACTAGAAGAAAACCAGGCAATCGCTGCAAATGGCTATCAAATTGGCTTAAGCATTCAGAAACATATCGAAAATCATAAAGATAATATCGTCAATACAGAACTTCTTAATGATATTAATAAATTACAAAATCATTTTGGAGACTTTGCTGAAGAAACGGAGCAATTATCAAACAAAGTAAATAAAGCCTTGATTTATGTCATTAGTTTTTTTATTTTTCTGATTGCCCTTTTCATTTCTAGCGTTTCTTACCTTATTAATTCTTCTATAACCAAACCGGTTGATGTTTTGGTCAAGAATTTTAACCTTTTAAACAAAGGGATTCCACAAAAACGATTAAGACTGAAGAGTGACAGTGAACTAGGAGTTTTAACGCAGTCATTCAATGAAATTCAATTTGGTTTTTCACGAATTATTCACAATATCCAGAAAGTAGCCGAAGGAAATTATAGTGTTAAACTAAAACCACGTTCAAAAGTCGATGAATTTACGCTCACTTTCAATAAAATTATCGACCAACTTGAAGAAGCACACCTGAGAAACAAAGAGGCTAATTGGTTCCGCACTGGCATGAATCAACTGAATGAAAAATTAAGAGGAGATCAGGAAACAGCTGAGGTCTCCGGTAACGCTCTTGAATTTACGATCAACTTCCTTAATGCCGAATTGGGAGCTCTTTATCTTTTCGATGAAATTGAAGAAAGGTTTCGTCTTGTTGCATCGCATGGTTTACCCGACAAGAATCAATTTAAATTTATAAAAAAAGGACATGGCCTGGTTGGATCAATGTCTCAAACTAAGGAAATCAAACATATTAAGGATCTTCCCAAAGATTATTTCACCATTTTTTCGGGAACTGGAGAAATTAGTCCCAAAGAGATTATTCTAATTCCTCTGCTCTTTAATAACCGCCTATGGGGGGTTATGGAATTAGCTTCAATTCGTGAATTCAAACCTCACAAAATAAGTTTCCTAAACAATGCCAATGAAACAATAACAGTAAATATAGCTTCTTCAATTGCTCGTGAGCGTCTTGAAAGTTTACTGAAGACAACACAGGATCAAGCTAAAGAGCTGCAGGTACAACAAGAAGAATTAAGGGTGGCCAACGAAGAACTTGAAGAACACACTAAAATATTAACCGAGAACGAGAAGAAACTTCAGGTACAACAAGAGGAATTGCGAGTGGCCAATGAAGAATTAGAAGAACGAACCAATCAATTGGAAATTCAAAAAAATGAGATTGAACAAAAAAACCAAAATCTATCTCAAACGCATACTAAACTTGAATTAAAAGCAAAAGAACTTGAGCAAGCAAGTCAATATAAGTCTGATTTTTTAGCAAATATGTCGCACGAATTGCGTACCCCTTTGAATTCTTTATTAATTCTATCGGGAATGCTTACTAAGAACAAAAATGGCAACCTAAGCAAATCAGAAATTGAATCTGCTGAAATCATTCACAAAAGTGGTAAAGATCTTTTGCAGTTGATAAACGAAGTTCTTGATTTATCAAAAATCGAAGCTGGCAAAATGACCGTTGAATTTGCCCCTACTTATGCAGCTGATATTAAGCATGAAATCATGCTGGATTTTAAACATCAGGCGGAAAAGAAAAAATTAGCATTCTCTGTTGAGATTACAAAGGAGTTTCCAGCCTCATTCGTTAGCGACAGATTAAGATTATCACAAATCATTAAAAATCTGCTATCAAATGCCATCAAATTCACAACAACAGGAGGCATTAGTGTCGTTTTTGATAAGCTTGATGAAAAGCTAAGCCTAATGCGTGAGGATCTGGATCCATCTCAAGCTCTTTCCATTTCGGTAACAGATACAGGCGTTGGTATTCCAAATGATAAAAAAGAAGCTATTTTTGACGCATTCCAGCAAGCAGATGGAAGCACATCACGAAAATATGGAGGTACGGGCTTAGGCCTTTCTATTTCAAAAGAATTAGCATTTATGCTAGGAGGTGAAATTCACTTAGAGAGTACGATTAATCAAGGTTCAACATTTACAATCATCATTCCTATTGAACCTGGCAAAAAAACTCTAAATAATAAGACTGAGATCACAGAAACGACATTACCAAAATTAGATCATTCAGAAGTTAAGCCTAAAAAGAAAGAAAAAATCACGCCATTCATTGATGATGACAGAAACCGAGCTACTTCTAAAGCAATGGTTCTTCTCATTCATCCGGAAAAGAAAAAAGCAGAAAAACTTCTAGATCTCATCCACAAAAATGACTTCCAAGGCATAGTAGCCGAGGATATAGAATCGTCCTTACCATTAGTTGAAAAACATCAACCAACTTCGATTATTATAGCTTCTAAACTTTTATTAGTAAATGGTGAAGAACAGCTGTCAAAATTAAAAGAAAACCCACTAACATCTAATTTACCTCTCCATATCGTTTCACCAATTGATGGGATAAAAGATGATAAAAAAGAACAGCTAACTACCGCAAATGCCATTGATTTTAATTCAGCAATAAGCAAAATTAACAAACAGATTTTCTCTGATTCGAAACAAATTTTAATTGTTGAGGACAGTGCTCTAACAAGAAAAGTAATACATTCTCTTTTGCAGCAAACCCATGCACAAATTGATGAAGCTGAAAGTGGTTCTGATGCATTAGAGCAAATCAAAATTAAACAATACGATTGTGTTATTCTTGATTTAGGTTTACCTGATTTTTCAGGACTTGAATTATTACAGAAATTATCAAAACTAGATATCACGATTCCTAATACTATTATTTACACGGGCAAGGAGCTTTCACGAGAAGAACATCGTGAATTAAGCAAATACACCAATTCTATTATTCTTAAAGGAATTAAATCAGATGTTCGTCTAATGGATGAAGTCACGCTTTTCTTGCACCATGTAGCTATTAAAAACCCACAAGTTTCTGCAAAAGCAATAACTGAAATAGATGAATCTATCTTTAAAGACAAAAAGGTTTTAGTTGTTGATGATGAAATTAGAAACATATTTGCCTTAGGTAGAATACTGGAAGATAGAGACATGGAAGTGCTTGAGGCCGAAAATGGAAAAATTGCACTGGAGGTACTGAAAGAACACAAGAATATTGATTTAGTTCTGATGGATGTAATGATGCCTGAAATGGATGGTTATACGGCCATTGAACATATTAGAAAGACACCAGAGATCAAAGACATACCAATAATTTGTACAACAGCTAAGGCCATGAAAGAAGATTATGACAAAGCAATTTCTCATGGTGCAAACGATTATCTCTCGAAACCTATAGATGAAAACAAGTTATTTTCTATGTTAAAAATTTGGTTATATAATTAAGCTATGAATAAAGATAAAATACTAATAGTAGACGATAAAGAAGAGAATTTAATCAGTCTCGAATATATCCTTAGTGATTTTAATGTGGAAATAGTTAGAGCTTTTTCTGGTGAAGAAGCTCTGAAATGTACGCTAAAGGACGAATTTGCGATGGCAATACTTGATGTCCAAATGCCTGGCATGGATGGCTACGAAACTTTAGAACTAATGCGTCACAGAAAAAAGACAAAATTCCTTCCTGTCATATTTGTCTCTGCGATACATCAAACCGATTTTCACATTATAAAAGGTATCGAGACCGGAGCTGTGGATTTTATCCCAAAGCCTATTATTCCAGAAGTTTTAAAAGGTAAGGTCAGTGTTTTTCTCGATCTTTATAGACAAAGAAAGGAATTGGACCTTGTTTTAAAATACCTTGAAGATAAAAATGAAGAACTTATATTAGCCAAAAACAAAGCTGAAGAAGCCACTCAGGCTAAATCAATGTTCCTAGCCAATATGTCTCATGAAATTCGTTCTCCAATGAATGGTATTCTTGGGCTTTCTCGATTAATGCAAAACGAAACTGTAAACTCGGAACATCACGATATGCTCAATGTTGTGACGACATCAGGTGAACATCTATTACAAATCATTAATGACATTCTCGATTTCTCGAAGATTGAAGCAGGACAAATTGACTTAGAATGTATTGATTTTGATATCCGGAAGTTATGCAATACCATTTACCAACTACTTAACTACAGAGCTGTAGAAAAAGGCATTGCTTTTAGTATAGATATTGACGAAGACATTCCACAAGTCCTAAGAGGTGATTCTTTTAGATTAAATCAAATCATCATGAACTTAACCAACAATGCGGTTAAATTCACACTCAAAGGTGAGGTTAAAGTATCTATTAAATTGCTCGAAAAAAATAAGGAGTGGGTTGCATTATTGTTCTCAGTAAAGGATACTGGAATTGGAATTCCTGAAAAAGCACAAAAGACATTATTCAAAGAATTCACTCAATCTGATAGTTCTATTTCTAGGCAATATGGAGGAACTGGATTGGGACTCGCCATATCAAAGAATTTAACCAATTTAATGGGTGGTAAAATAACACTTCAAAGTAAACAAGATATAGGTTCAGAGTTCATGTTTGAACTCAAATTCGAATATAAAGAACAAGAAATGATAACAGGACCTGATAATGACAACAATGATCTATCACAAGAGCTCACAATTCTTGTAGCAGAAGATAACCCAATAAATCAAAAAGTAGCCGTATTAACTTTACGACACTTAGGTTTGAAATGTGATATTGCAAAAAATGGACTTGAAGCTCTCGAAATGTACAAAGAGAAAAAATATGACATTATTCTTATGGACATGCAGATGCCAGTTCTTGATGGACTTAATGCTTCTACCAAAATTAGAAACTATGAGGCTAATGAAAATATCGACGATTCCACCTATATCATTGCGCTAACTGCAAATGCATCGTCTGAGAACAAACAACAATGTCTTGATGCCGGCATGAATAATTTCTTAAGCAAGCCTTTTAAAGAAGATGGATTAAAAAATGTTTTGAGTCAAGGAATCAAAACGACTCACTAAGATGACAGTCAAACAAGATAAACTCGATAAGTTTGAAGATATCGATATCGAAATACCTTTGATACTTGAAGCTATTTATCAAAAATATGGCTATGATTTCCGAAAGTATTCTCGTTCTCATATTAAAAGACGATTAATTCATAGACTAGCTATCAGCAATTTGGAAAGTATTTCTCAAATGCAAGACAAGGTATTGCGTTCGAAAGATTTTTTCATTGAACTACTTGAAGATTTATCAATCAATGTTACAGAAATGTTCCGCGATCCTGAATTTTACGCTTCATTTCGTGAACATGTCATACCGATACTAAAAACCTATCCATTTATTAAGATATGGCATGCAGGTTGCTCAACGGGTGAAGAAGTTTATTCATTTGCAATACTTTTAAGAGAAGAAGGTATTCTGGATCGTTGTCAAATATATGCTACCGATTTTAACCGGAAAGTGCTTGAAGTGGCCAAACAAGGCATCTACCCTATTCGTGACATCGATCAATTTGAGAGAAACTATGCAAAATCCGGAGGTCAATCAAAATTATCCAATTTTTACACCATGAAATATGGTTCGATCAAATTGGATCAATCCTTAGTAAAAAGAGTTGTATTTGCTGATCACAATCTTGTAACGGACTCAGTTTTTGCAGAAGTTAATCTTATTATTTGCAGAAATGTGCTCATTTATTTTAATCGAGATTTACAAAATAAAGTGATCAACTTATTCCATGATAGTCTGTCATCTTGTGGTCATTTATGTCTTGGTTCAAAAGAAAGTTTAAAATTCACAACCAAGGAAAATTGTTTCTCAGATGTGGATGATAAACAAAAAATTTACAAGAAAAGCTTGAGTAAATCATGTATAAAGCTCTAGTTATTGGTACTTCTTTTGGAGGTTTAGAGGCCTTGAAAGCAATTATTCCACTATTACCTAAGGATTTTCCATTGGCCGTAGTCGTTGTTCTTCATATTGGAGACAATCAAAACGACTCATTTATTCGATTTCTTAATGACATCAGCCAATTATCCGTAAAGGAAGCCGACGAAAAAGAAACCATTTCTCCGGGAACAGTCTACTTTGCTCCTCCAAACTACCATTTATTAATTGAAAGTGATGAAACTTTCACCCTTTCTACTGATCCTAAAATTAATCATTCCAGACCTTCAATTGATGTCCTCTTCGAAACAGCGGCCTGGTGCTATAAACAAGACCTTATTGGCGTTGTTCTTTCTGGATTAAATCAGGATGGTGCTTATGGCCTGCTCCATATAAACGATATGGGGGGGAGCTGTATTGTTCAAGATCCTGAAAATGCGATCGCAAGAATCATGCCTTCAGAAGCGTATAAAATAGCAAAACCACAATTCATAACGCCTCTTCATCAAATTGCGGCCAAAATTATTGAACTTGTCGTATCTCGGAAATAAACAAGTCAACTTCGTATCAAATTTATCTCTACATTTGAGCTATAAATTTATTCTAAAAATAGATCATGCCAATAAATATAGAAATCAAAGCTCGTTGTAGTGATTTAAATAAAGTTCGAGACATTCTTAAACAACAAGATTCAAATTTTAAAGGAGTAGATCATCAAAAGGACACTTATTTCAATGCTAATAATGGTCGTTTAAAACTTCGTGAAGGGAATATTGAAAATAACTTGATTCATTATGAAAGAATAAATACCCTAGGAAGTAAAGAAAGTAAATTCACCTTATATAAAACCGAAGTAGACTCTAATCTTAAAACCATATTAGAAAATGCGATTGGTAATAAATGCATTGTTGAAAAGGATAGAGAAATATTTTTTATTGACAATGTGAAGTTCCATCTTGACACAGTCAAGAATCTAGGGACATTTATAGAGATTGAAGCTTCAAACAAAAATAATAAGCTCACAAAAGATAAACTTCAAGAGCAATGTAACTTCTACATCAAACTACTACAAATAAACCCCAAAGATTTCATTTCCGATTCCTATTCTGATTTAATTCAACAAAACAACTTATTCTCACAAATCCTGATTGAAGAATAAATGATTTCGTTCTGAATTTTAGCAAAGGTTTTTATGTTGATTCAATTTTGAGTAACTTGAATTAAATCTTAAAAACAAATGACCATGCTTCAATTCGAATACGATATCCGAAGTCATAAGGTTAACGCACTTGATGGTAAGAGCAAACAATTAGCTATTGGCATTGCATTTATCATCACAACCATTGTATTATATTTTTTCGTCAGATACCTAGAAATTATCCCCCTATGTAAATATTTTGCACCATTCCTAATCGTTATTGCATCCGTATATACCATAGGGATTCTCCTGGGCTGCAAGTTTATGTATCCTCGGGAATATCTTAAAATAAACTCTCGAAGAATAAAATACAAGTATGGCTGGTTCAAAAGAAGAACAAAAATTTATAGAACTGATGTCAAAGAATTTAAAATCATAGATCAGGAGCTTATTGTTATTACCAAAGAACAAGATGAATACAGAATTTGCCTGAAGGATTTTTCTGATGAAGCCATTAAGGTTTTAAAGGGGTACTTAAATATTACAAGTGAATAAACGAAATTCGAATAATAAATAAACAGCCTTGAAAAATATTTCAAGGCTGTTTCGTTTTATTTAATTGTCATTCGTGCAAAAGGAGCTGTATCCTGTTTCACAAAATCATTTTTTAGATATTTAAAATACCCTGTAATTGCTACCATTGCAGCATTATCCAGAGAATACCCCAACTGTGGAATATAAACTTTCCAGCCCATTTTAGCCGCAGCTTCCTTCATCGCATTCTGAAGTCCTGAATTAGCTGAAACACCTCCAGCAATAGCGACTTCTTTAATTCCCGTTTCCCTAACTGCACGCTTAACTTTATTCATCAATACATCAACAATAGTGTATTGAATTGATGCACAGATATCATTCATATTCTCCTCAATAAAGTTTGGATTCTCCTTCACTTTATCTCGAATAAAATATAAAAATGAGGTTTTCAGTCCACTAAAGCTATAATTCAAACCTTGTATTTTGGGTTTGTTAAACTCAAAAGCCAAAGGATTTCCCTCTTTAGCTCGTTTATCAATTACCGGGCCTCCTGGATAAGGAATGCCCATAACTTTTGCACATTTATCAAAAGCTTCACCGGCAGCATCATCAATGGTTTCACCAATCACTTCCATTTCCATATGATCTTTCACAATTATAATTTGCGAATTACCTCCTGATACTAATAGTGCCAGAAAAGGAAAATTGGGATGCTCATAAGTGTTTTTTAAATCATCTATAAAATGAGCTAAAATATGCGCCTTTAAATGGTTAACCTCAATCAGAGGAATATTTTTTGATAAAGCAAAGCCTTTAGCAAAAGAAGTTCCTACCATTAATGATCCCAGCAAGCCAGGTCCTCTTGTGAAAGCTACCGCATCAATCTGATCAGCTGTCACATTGGCTTCTTTCAAAGCTTGATCAACTACTGGGATGATATTCTGTTGGTGGGCACGTGATGCCAACTCTGGCACAACGCCACCATATGCCATATGCACAGTTTGAGTGGCAGTAATGTTAGAATGAATTACTCCATCGCGCAAAACTGAAGCCGACGTATCATCACATGATGACTCAATTCCTAATATCGTTATACTCATCAAATTAAAAATTAACGTAAAAACATTAAAAAAGACTACAAACACAGCTTTCGCACGCTGTTTTCTATTTCTTTTTATCTAATTTTGTGCAACTGCACTCAAAAGCACAAAACTATTAAAAAATTCCTCAAAATATCAATTTGGTCGATAGCAAGTATCATTATGGTGCTTATATTGGCATATCTCGTATTTTTAAGTCCTCGTGTACAAACCTATTTGAGCCAAAAGATCGCCAAATCTATTTCAGAACAGACCCATACGCCGGTTACGATAGAAGGTGTAAATTTCACCCCTTTTAAAAGTATCATCCTGAAAGGCCTCTATGTAGAAGACTATAAACAGGACACTTTAATATATGTTGGGAAACTCGAATCGAAGCTAGATTCGATAGATTTTAAAACACGAAAAGCCTATGTCGGTAAGCTAATCCTAAACAAAGCTTACTTTAATTTGCACGAGGGGAAAAATCGAAAACAAAACATACAGGTTTTTGTTGACTCAATTTCGAGACAACAGGCTCAGCAAGATACAACTGTCCAAAAGAAATCGTGGGATATTAATGTTTCCAATCTAGATTTAATCAATTCTCATTTTAGTTTCGTAACCATAAAAGCAAAAAAGCAAGCTTTCGGTATGAATTACGACGACATTGATGTTAAAAACATAAAACTTCAAGCTCGTAATATTAAAATCATTGGCGATTCTGTTGATTTCGATTTGAAACACATGAGTTGTATTGAAAAATCTGGTTTTGAATTAAAAAATTTCAAAACGCATTGCTGGGTTACACCTACCCAATGGGGCATGTCTAAAGTTACAATTGTCTCTCCTAAAAGTAGACTCTCTGCTCGACAAATGCTCTTCAATTATAAAACGGGACAAGGCTATTGGAGAAAGTTCACTAAGAAGATGAAACTTGATTTTAAAATTGAATCATCAAAAATTAATTTTGAAGATATCGCCTACTTCAATGACAGACTTTTAGGTTTTAGAGAGTTTGGGTTTTTATCGGGAGATATTTATGGTACCATTTACGACCTAAAGGGACGTAATATCAATATCCTTTATGGTAATCAAACCAGTTTTAAGGGTCGATTTTATATGAATGGTCTTCCTAAGGTTGCGAACTCGTATCTTGAAGCTGACTTTAAAGAACTAACCACCAGCATTGCTGACATTGAGAATGTTTATATCCCCAATTTTAAAGACAATCATATTCAGCTACCTAGTCAGCTTGATAATTTAGGACTTATACATTATCAAGGAAAGTTCAATGGTTTTATTAATGATTTTGTCTTTTATGGAAACTTCCAAACTGATCAGGGTGATATCAGAACCGATATCCTGCTTAAACCGAGCATTACAGAAAACAACCTAAGTTTCACAGGGGATATCAATACCCAGGATTTTAATCTGGGACATCTATTGAGTCAAGAAAAAATCGGGAAAGTATCTATGAATGTGGCCTTGAAAGGTTCAACATCCAAAGATGTAACTCAGGGGGTTATGAAGGGGAATATCAGTAAATTCAACTTCTTAGATTACGATTACAAAAATTTATCCCTCGATGGGTATTTCGCTGATAAACATTTCGATGGTAAAATCTCTCTTCTTGACCCCAATATTGGCTTTGATTTTACAGGGAAAATCGATTTTTCGAAAGAAACTCCAGAAGTTAATTTCGACTCTCAATTGAAGAATGCCAAATTATTTCCGCTACACCTAAATACAAAAGATGAACTCGCAGAACTTAATTTGAGTTTAAATGCAAATTTTACTGGCTCTCGATTTGATGATGCGAACGGTACTATCTTTATCAATGATATTGAATACAAAAATGGCAGAGGAAAATTTAATTTAGATGAAATTAAAATCGATTCTAAAACCACTCCAGAATTCAAACAATTTGATTTAGTATCAGATTTAGCTGATTTAAACGTAAAAGGAAATTACGAACTTGACGAACTTGTTTCTTCCTTATCAAACATGATATACTACTACTTACCTGCTTATGCGCCGGATTCTTCATACACTAAAATTGATTCGACCAATAAATTTAAATTCGATTTTCTTTTAAAAGAGAATTCTGAATTAACAGAACTTATTTACCCTGAAGTAAGCCTGGCTCCTCAAAGTCAGTTGAGTGGAGAAATAAATGCCAAAGAACATTCTCTAAATCTTAAACTTGACATTCCATCCTTAAATTACGATTCAAAGTTAATAGAGGGGATTAAAGTTAGCCTAGATACCGACCATAATAAACTTAGTTTAAAAGGACGTAGTGATAAATTATCATTTACAGAGGACTATAACATTTTCAATCTTTCGCATCAAATTGAAGCCCAAAACAATCAACTTCGATACGATTTAAACTGGAATAATTGGGGTGCAAAAACCTATAGTGGCTCATTATCTGTCATCGGAACAGCTAGTTCTAAGGCATTAGGCAAAGATCCAAAATGGGAAATTGATATCCTACCTAGTACAGTGATTCTAGCAGATAGCACTTGGCAAATTCGTCAATCCCATATTCAAATTGATAGTACAAGCTATACCATCGATCAATTTAAAATTAGTCAAGATGAACAATTTTTTTCAATAGACGGAAAAGTTTCAAATCAAGTTGAAGATATGATCAAGTGTGAGATTAATGATATCAGCTTGAAAAATATAAATACGATTACAAATAGCAAAAATTTAGGTGTTGATGGTAATACCAGAGGCTATTTTCAAGTTTCTGATTTTTATGGTGATCGTTTGACTAAAGCAGATCTTATATTGGATGATTTAACTTTCAACAGAGATACAATTGGAGATTTCCATCTGAAAAGTGATTGGGACAAAATTGAACAAAAGCTCTCGATAAAATCACATGCCATTTATAACAATAAGCGAGAGATTAATATTGAAGGAGACTATTTTCCTGCATCAGATTCAATTAACCTAAGCCTCAACTTAGATTCTATGCGTTTGAATGTCCTTCGTCCCTATTTAGAAGGAAATATATCGGAGCTAGAAGGACGTTTGGGTGGATTCATGAAAGTAGAAGGCCCTACCAGTTTACCACGCTTTTATGGTAAGCTTAAATTTCTTGATACAAGCTTCAAGATAGAGGAACTACAAACCACATACACCTGTAATGACAGTATTATTTTCACGGCACAAGAAATTCAGTTTAATAATTTTAAATTCTATGATTCTGAAGATAATATTGCTGAAATTTATGGCGCAATCGCACTAAATGATTTCAAAACAATTAATCTGGATTTAGCATTAAGCACCAAAAACTTCAAACTTCTAAATACAAAAATAACCGATAATGAGCTTTTATACGGTCAAGCTTATATGACTGGTATCACTCACTTATATGGTTCGCCTGATGATATCGAAATCGAAATTGATGCTAAAACAGATAAGGATACCAGAATTTACATTCCTCTTAATAAGACCGGTGATATCGAAAAAAGTAATTTTATCACTTTCATTAATTCCTACGAAACAGCAGAAGTTGTAAAGGAAAAATATGATATTGACCTTAGTGGTATCAAACTAAATTGCAACCTTGAAGTTACGCCTGAAACCGACATACAGATTATCTTAGATCCTAAAATTGGTGATATCATAAAAGCTAATGGTACAGGTAACCTTAAGTTAGGTATTGATACCAAAGGAGATTTTAATATATATGGTAACTATACCATCAATACGGGAAGTTATTTGTTTACACTTCAGAATGTAATTAACAAGAAATTTGATTTATCAAATGGCGGAACTATTAAGTGGAATGGGGATCCTTATAGCGCAACAATAGATATTAATGCCATATACAATGTAAAGACAACGCTTTACGATCTTTTACTAAATACCCCTTACGTCGATAATACTAAAAAGATTCAAGTTCAGTGCAATATGAACCTTAGCCAGCAACTGAGTAATCCTAATATTCGTTTTGACATCGATTTTCCATCATTAGATCAGCAAACTCAAAGTATTTTAGAAGCTCTCTTTTCAACTGAAGATGAAATGAACAAACAAATTTTATCTTTACTCGTATTGAATCGTTTTTATACTCCGGAGTATATGAGATCTACAGACCCTGAGTTTGAAAACAAAAATTCAAGCTATGCTGTTGGAGTCACAACGAGTGAATTACTATCCAATCAATTATCTAACTGGCTTAGTCAGATCAGTAACAAATTTGATGTTGGTTTCAGTTACCGCCCTGGGGATAACATTACTGGTGATGAAATCGAATTCGCACTTTCAACACAAATTTTTGACGATAAAGTCACCATCAATGGTAATTTGGGCACTAACTCCAACCAAAATCAGGACAATGATATTGTAGGAGATTTTGATGTGAATATAAAACTTGACCAAAAAGGTAAGTTACAAATGAAAGCTTTTACCCGATCTAACGAATATTTATCTGATTATGCCTCTCGAAACACCCAAGGTGTTGGTATATTTTATAAAGAAGATTTCAATACTGTTGGTGAATTATTTAGAAAATACATAGCTTTTCTCAGAAAAAAAGAAAAAAAAAATACGACTAAATAAAAGCTCGGTGTAATTTTCAGTGAGTAATTAGATCGAAGTATTTATGAGTATTCAAAATTGACAAAATATACAATACTCCCCCACCCGTAAAATATCTTTAATAATCTAAGAGCCGTGTGATTGATTGAAGAATCAATTTGAGTACCTAAGCCCTTTATACATTACACACACATTGAATCCCCTCTAAACTCCCCACAGAACCAGTTATTCTACATTCTAATCAACTCAATATAAACTCGATCTAAATAAAAGAATTACAAGTCTTATTTAGAATTCGAGCTGAGTAAATCGCTTTCTAGTTTACAAATATTACTATATTAGTGCCTTATTTAATCCAAAAACATTCAATCAAAGGTTGAATTTATACTATAATAACAGAGGGTGTTGATCTGATATTAACGGAAGTAAAATAATGACAAACACAATAGCTTAAGATAATATAAATGATGATTCGGTTTAATAGAAATAATTTTATTTAATTAGACGGAACTATTTTTTTTAATATAACGATACCAAATGGATGAAATATTAAGAAAAGGATATCTTATAGATATTCAGGATGCATTAGTACTTGTGCGCTTTGAAACAACTGCCCGAATGAATGAGGTAGTTAAAATTAAAGTAGGAGACGACTTATTTGTTTCAGGAGAGGTTACCCAAATTAAAAAAGGAAAAATTGCCGAAATTCAGGTTTTTGAATCACTTACTGGAGCGAAAATTGGCTACGAAGTTTTGTTTACCGGAAAAGCTGTAACCGTAAAACTAGGCCCAGGATTATTAACCTCAACCTACGATGGACTTCAAAAACCATTGTTCGATATGGCTAAGGATTCTTCATATCTAGGCAGAGGAGTTAGTACTATTCCTTTACATACCGACACATTATGGGATTTTAAACCGGAAGTGAATATTGGCGATAAAGTTAAGGCTGGTGATATTTTAGGAATGACAAAAGAGCAAAAATTCGACTTTAGAATTTTTGTCCCTTTTAATATCAGCAAAGAGCTTGAAATTACAAAAGTTGTAGAAGCTGGAAAATATACTGTAATTGATACAGTCGTTTGGGCTAAAGACGAACAAGGGAAAGAATATAAGTTGGCTATGTCCTTCGATTGGCCGATAAAAATTCCATTACCATTTGTTACTCGTTCTGTACCAACTAAGCCCATACCTACGGGTATGCGTATTATTGATGCACTATTCCCATTAGCTTATGGTGGAACTGTTGTTATTCCTGGTCCTTTTGGTGCAGGAAAAACAGTTTTACAGCATGCTTTATGTAAAAATTCCGATATCGATATTGCTATTATTGCGGCATGTGGTGAGCGTGCTGGTGAAGCAGTTGAGATTTTTAAAGATTTTCCAAGTTTGTTAGATAAACATGGCAACTCATTACTTGAGCGTATGTGTATTATCGCAAATACCAGTTCAATGCCAGTAGCAGCTCGTGAAGCATCAATTTTTATTGCTATTGCTATTGGAGAATTCTATCGTCTTCAAGGACTTGATGTGTTATTATTAGCCGACTCTACTAGTAGATGGGCACAAGCACTTCGAGAACTTTCGGCTAAGCGTGGTGATATTCCAGGGCCAGAAGCATTTCCAATGGATATTCCTCAATTGATAAAAGGATTATACCAAAGAGCTGGTGTAGATCAAGGCTCAGGTGGTTCTCTTGCAATTGCAGGTACAGTATCTCCAGCAGGTGGTGACTTTACCGAGCCAGTAACAAAAGCATCTCAGGATTCATCTGGAGCATTTCTTGGCCTAAGCCGTGATTTAGCCAATGCGAAAATGTATCCTGCAATCGACCGTACAAAAGACAGTTACTCGTCATACGAAGGATTTATCTCTCAAGAAGATAAAAATACAATTCTAGCTATGCTTAAGCTGGGAGAATCTATCGCCAACAGTATCGTTCTCGAAGGGCGTGATTCTATCACTCTTGAAAACTTTATGAAATACGAAATATCTCGTGTCGTTGATAGAGTATTTATTCAACAAGATTCGTTCGACAAAATTGACCAACAAACATCGGAAGAGCGTCTTGCATTGATGCTTGAGAATGTTAAATCAATTATGAATATGCCATTATCTGACGAGATTACTTCTCACGATGGTATGAATGAACTGTTTAACCGAATTCAGCAGGCATTTCTTGACTGGAACCGTACACCGGAAAACTCAAAAGAGTTTAGCTTGGGACTGAAAAAAATTCAAAAGATTATTAATTCACAAACAGCAGAGGCGGTATGTTAAAACAAAAATTTGAAATTGACGGTATCGGAAGAGCGCTGATAAACATTGTTGGCAATACGGGTTTAGGTTTTAACCATATGGTAAAACTAACCAACCCAGATACTGATGAAGAAACCTTAGCAAAAGTGATACGTGTGAGCGAGGATGAAACGACTTTGCAGCTGTTAACAGGAACTTTCGACCTTCCTACCAACGCAACCATTACTTCTTTAGGCGAATCGATGACCGTTAGCTACTCAGGAGATATAGGCGGTCGTTTTTTCGATGGTACAGGAAAACCAATCGATGGCAGAGGACCTCTTTCATTTGCTCAAAAGATAGATATTGAATCGGTAACCTTAAATCCAGCAGTAAGACTTATACCTAACCAGATGATGGAAACAGGTATCCCTGGAATCGACGTTTTCAATACGCTTGTAAAATCGCAAAAGGTGCCATTTTTTGCTGCTCCTGGTGAACCATACAATAAACTATTAGCCAATATTGCAGCCAACGCTAAAGTTGATGCGATTATTATTGGTGGTATGGGACTTAAATACGACGAGTACCAATACTTCCGCGATGAGCTTTCGAAATCGGGTAACTTAGATAAAACAACAATGTTCGTTCACATTGCTGGAGAACCTATCGGACAAGGACTTTTAGTTCCAGATACGGCTCTTTCTACAGCAAAAATGATGATGAACGATGGCAAAGATGTTTTGGTTATTCTTACTGATATGACCAACTGGGCTAACTTCCTTAGAGATATTGCTAACTATCAGGATAACGTTCCTTCGCTACAGGGTTACCCTGGTGACCTTTATTCACAGCTTGCTACTCGTTACGAAACAGCTGCCGATATGGAAGGTGCTGGTTCAATCACCATACTTGGAGCTACAACTCTTGAGTCGGTAGAAGATCCTGTGCCAGATAATACGGGTTATATTACCGAGGGACAGTTCTTTATTGTTGATGGAAAACTGAAGCTATTCGGATCACTTTCACGTTTGAAACAAAATGTAAATGCAGATACTCGTCCTGATCACCGTAAGGTAGTAGACGCCGTATCCCAACTGATGCAGCAGGCTGAAAAAGCCCATGAAGCTTCGTTAATTGGATCTGGTGATGATCCATTCTCAATTAAACTACGTCAATTCCGTACCGACTTCATCAATCAACTTGAAAATCCATTTAACTCCATGTCACTTTTCGAAGGACTAGATTTATGTTGGGAGTTATTGGCAAAATATTTCGACCCAATACAGGTTGGTGTACCGACAGAATTATTAAAAGACTACTGGCCAAATTATAAGGCTGAGGCTTAGTATTAACAATATTGGCAAGAACTTTATTGAGAATAATCAAAACTTACTTTGATTAGAATGAATTAAATCAAGCCACTAGAATAAAAAGATACAATTATGTCAGTAAGAAATGATGACAACGTTCAGAAACTAATTGAACAAATAAAAACAGATGCTGTTGATAAAGCAGCAGAGATGTCTGAAAAGATTATCGCTGATGCAAAAGCAGAAGCAAAAAGCATTATCGACAAAGCAAACCAAGAGGCTGAAAAAACCAAAGAGGAAGCACAAAACAAGTCTTCTGTAATACTCCACAATGGCGAACTTGAGCTAAAAGGCATAGCTCGTGATATTGTGGCTGGATTGCAAGATAGAATTCTAACATTGTTTAAGAACTCTTTTGGTGAAATTTCGAAAGAGCTTCTTAAATCGGATAATTACCTTGGTGAATTTTTCCTTATTGCTAAGCAGGAGTTTGCTGGAACCAAAATGGAACTTCAGGGACCTGAAGCGATGATTAACTTCGTTAAAACTAAAATTACCGATAAGGATATTACTCTTACTATAAACAATGATTCTCAAACTGCTTTTATTATTAAAGCAAATGGAAAAGAATTTTCGTTTACCGAAGAAGAAGTTATGTCGGTAGTATTAGAATACTGTACACCTAAACTAGGTGAGCTACTAACTAATAAAGAGGGATAGAAATATGGGCAATAGTTATGAGTATCTTATAACAAGTCTGCCGTTTCTTCAATTGAATGTTTCTCCCAGTATTAATTTGGAAGAATTAAACAGACGGGTAGTCGAGAATGTTTCAGCATCGGCCTTTAAGAAATTTCAAAAAACGGATCTTTGGGAAGAGGACTATAGTCCTACTTCTGCAGTTGTTGCCGTTCGAAATTTCAAGAAGAAATTAACTGCTGAACTAGCGAATATCCGTCAAGCCAAAATTAATAAAGCAGCTTTCATCACGGAGATTCTTCCTGGTGATTTTACACTGCTAAACCCGCTGGAAGCTGAGCTTGCAATAAACAAAGAGATGTGGAAAACCATGGATCAATTTTCTTTTGGTCACAATTTCGACCTCACGGAGATATTGATTTACAAACTTAAGCTACAACTTTTGGAGAGACAATTTTCATTCAATCCTGATAAGGGAATGGAAAAAGTTAAGGCACTTATTCTTTCACAAAAAAATAAGGAGGAGTAGGTATGGCATTAAATATTTTTAGTTATAAGAATTCGAAATCGGGATTGCGTGAAGCAAAAAACTCGTTGGCAACCTTTGAAAAAGCTTTGCCTCAGTTTAAAGCTAAAGAGCAGTTACTGACAGGAGTAATAAAAACCATAGAGACAGATATTAAACGAATTGAGGCTAAAATTGCAGCAACATATAGCGAGGCTTCGCAATGGTGTGCTGTTTTTGCTGATAGCGAATTTGATATTTCTCCATATGTGAAGATTAAAAAAGTTCATACCAAGCCAGAAAAAATTGCTGGTATTGCTATTAAGGTATTTGATAAGGTTGAGTTTTGTGAGATCAATATCGATTTTTCTAGTACTCCGTATTGGACAGATTATGGTATTCATTTATTGAAAGAATTGGCCGAATTGACTGCTATGATAGAGGTAAAAAAGGCTAAGTTTGAACCTCTTAATAAAGCACTTAAAAAAGCGCGTTCTAAAGCACAACTTTTCGAGAAAATGCTGATACCGCAGGTAGGTGCAACAATTCGTAAAATCAAACAATCCTTACAAGATGCTGAGACTTTGTCGATATGTTCTGCTAAGATTGTTAAAGCTAAAAAGGAGGAGGCGGTATGATAGTTAAATTAAATGATGTCAGAATCTTTTTTCCTGGAAATAGCAATAAGTATACTGAAGCTGTACGAGAGTTTGGTAATCTTTTAGGTGATAGTATACATATTCAAAATTTACAAACTCCTGAGTCAGATAGTATAAAAAGATCTCAGGAAAGAATTGATAAGGCAACCGAGGCCATTTCAATTCTCAAAGATGTGGAACCCATTGATGATTTTGAATCTAAAGAAGAGATTCTTCATTGGTCGGCCAGATCGCCTGAAATGGTGATACGTAACATCCTTAGTGCACAAGCCTTGCATGATAAGATTTTAAATGAATTAAATCTTATGATCGAGCATAAAGCTTGGTATACAAGATGGAGGACTGCAGTTGGAAAATACGACGCTGAAAAGTTAGCAAAGTTAGGCGTATATATGAAGTTTTATACTTCAGATAAGGAGACTTTAAATAAGATCCCTGAAGATAAAATTGTATATATCCAAAATGCTGGGAAAGGCTTGTATCTTGTCATTCTTTTATCATGCGATAGTGAGGATAAGTTAGATGATCTAATTGAGGATCATCCGCCAAAATTTGCACTCGACTATGTTGATAAGTGTATCATCCGTAAAAACAGACAATTAAAGAGTTCAAATGAGGTTTTAAGTGCTCTTACTGAAAAAACAGACTTACTTAAAGCGTATCAAACCGAACATGAAGATTTTCTTTTAGAACGCAATGCACTTTTCGGAATGGAGCAACTTTTCGATAATGTTCCTTATATGAAGTGCTATGTTTCAGATGCTCATTTAAAAGATGTAAAGAAAATTGCCAACAAATATTCGCTTGGAATTTCTATTATGAGTGTTGAAGGGGATGATGAAGATGCTCCAACCCTACTGAAAAACCCCAAATGGGTAGATCGAGTTAAACCTGTAATGAACTTTATGGGGCTTGTACACGGATATCACGAGTTAGATTTGTCGAGAGTATTTATGATATTCTTTACATTTTTTACTGGTATTTTAGTGGGTGATGCGGGTTATGGTTTCATATTCTTGTTGCTTTCTCTATTTGCACACAGTAAATTTAAGTTTAAGCCAAGCATAGAGTTTTCTCTGGTATACACTCTTAGTGTATCAATAATGTTATGGGGTATAATTACAGGGACCTACTTTGGTTCTCCTGAGATTGCTGAATTACCAGGACTTAGTCATCTAGTTATTGACAAAATAGCAAGTTTCGGTGGCGATAATATAATGGTACAGAAAGTCATGTTTATTATAGGTGCTATTCACCTAACTATTGGTCACCTTCAAAAGGCATGGCACTTTATTAATAGTCGACGTGCTATTGGCCAAATAGGATGGATCGCTATCGTTTGGTCCTTATATATTGTAGTAAACCTAATGGTATTAAAAATTCCCGCTCCAGACTATACCAAATGGATGTTTATTGGAGGTATCTCGGCTGTTGGCTTATTTTCACACTCTGGAGGCAACTTTTTCAAAGGTATTATTTCATCTTTGGGTGATTTACCATTAAGCATAGTCAACGGCTTTTCGGATATTATCTCTTATATTCGCCTCTATGCTGTTGGTTTATCAACAGTTTTAATGGCACAGAGCTTTAACGAAATGGCTATAGGAGATGGTCTGTCATCGGTAGGGGCTTATATATTAGCCATATTTGTTTTGTTAGGCGGACATGCTTTGAATATGATTCTTGCAGGAATGGCAGTAATCGTTCATGGTGTACGTCTTAACATGCTTGAGTATGCAAGTCACGCTGGAGTTGATTTTTCAGGCTCCCAATATGTACCGTTCAAGTTTAAAAATAAAAAATCAAATATTTAACTATTTTAAGAATAACAATTAAAAATTTACGATATGAGTTTATTAATGACAACAGTAGAAGGTTTTGGTGGTCACGCAATAGCATTAGGTGTAGCAGGTATCGGATCTGCAATAGGAACATCTACAGCTGCCATGGGTGCAATCGGCATGTGGAACAAATATGTGCTTGAGAAGAAAAAACTTCCTGCTATGGCTCTTGCATTAGTTGGTATGCCATTATCACAGGTGATTTATGGTATGATTTTTATGAATGCACTTATTGGCGCAAATCTTTCTCCAGAGAGTTATGGTCATCAGATGATTTTATCACTATGCGTAGGATTGGTAATTGGTGCTTCTGCAGTACTTCAGGGAAAAACAGGTGCCAAAGCCTGTATGAACCTTGCAAATGATCCTAAAGCGGGAATAGGTATGTATATTGCAGTAATGGGTATCGTGGAAACAGTGGCTCTTCTTGCTATGGTATTCGGTATGGGAGCAATTCCACAAGCATAAATTAGAGAAAGACAGCTAGCATATTGCAGTGTTTATAAAACCACGTGTTAAAGGCAATTGCAATTAGCAAGGGTTTATCAATAATATTAAAGGCAGAGATTCCTCTTATGGAATCTCTGCCTTTATTGTATTATTACTGGAACATCTTAACACCACTCTCGATCAGTAAAATTAAATTGGTATAATGCCAATGAAATAAATACTCAAGACACTTTAAAACAAATTGAGACTAATACACCTACAATAATTAACTCCCCTTTTTATCAAAAATAGAACCTTCAATTGCGTATTATGATCAATACAATTTAAACTCAATTTAAATAAAAGGATTATAAGTATAATTTAGATTTCTAACTCTCCAAAGTGCATTTAGTTTTACAAATATTATTACTTTAGCGCCCTCATTAAATCTATCTATTTACCTATCTAAATTACACTATATGTTTGTATTGATGGTAGTGGTTTTCGTTCTTGGTTATATCGCAATTGCACTCGAACATCCACTCAAAATTGACAAGGCAGCTTCTGCTCTTCTTATAGGAACAATAACTTGGGCACTTTATGTTTTTGGAGGCGTTGACATCCTATCATCAGGAGTAAGTACGGCATGGAATGAGTTCGCTTTAGCTAATCCTGATAAAGATACCGTCGATGGGATGATGAAATTTATTGTTCATGATGAAGTTCTTCATCATCTTTCTGAAATTGCAGCAATTCTATTCTTTCTTTTGGGAGCTATGACCATTGTTGAGATTGTAGATCAGCATCAAGGTTTTAAAATTATTACAGATAAAATTAAGACTACTAATAAAGTAAAGCTACTTTGGATTTTAAGTATTCTTACTTTCTTCATGTCTGCAACCTTAGATAATCTTACAACCACTATTGTTTTGGTTGCTCTTATACGTAAACTGATTGATAATCAGAAGGACCGTTGGTTTTTCGCATCCATGGTCGTATTAGCTGCCAATGCCGGTGGTGCATGGTCTCCTATTGGTGATGTTACAACCATTATGCTATGGATTGGTGGACAAGTAACAACTTTAAATATTATTGGACATGTCATCATGCCAAGTTTGGTTACCATGCTTGCTCCTCTTGTTATAGTAAGCTTCTGGTTAAAAGGTGATATTACTCGTCCACAAATAAATGATGATCACAGAAAAGAGTACACCACACATAAAGAACAACTATTTATCTTATGTTTAGGTGTATGTGCACTTCTTTTTGTTCCGGTTTTTAAAACTGTAACCCATCTACCACCATACTTAGGCATGTTATTCGGACTAGGTGTGATGTGGGTTGTAACAGAAATCATGCATCGCAATAAGGGTAAAGAGTATAAATCTCGTCTAAATGTAACTGCCATTTTAAAGAAGGTTGATGTTCCTACTGTTTTATTCTTTTTAGGTATTCTTTCAGCTGTTGCAAGTATGCAATCTGCTGGTCATTTGGATATCTTAGCGAGCTGGTTAGATTCAAACATACATAACGTTTACGGTATCAACTTGATTATTGGTGTCCTTTCAGCAATTGTAGATAATGTCCCTCTTGTAGCTGCTGCAATGGGTATGTACGATATTGCAGGTCCTGAAACTGTAGGTTACGTGGCAGATTTTATGCAAGATGGTGTATTCTGGAAATTCTTAGCATACTGTGCTGGTACAGGAGGATCTATCTTAATTATTGGTTCTGCTGCAGGTGTTGCTGCTATGGGAATGGAGAAAATTGATTTCATCTGGTATTTAAAGAAGATTTCTCTTCTTGCACTTATCGGTTACTTGGCTGGGGCTGCTGCTTTCTATTTGCAAGTAACATACATTTTATAAGTCATAATTCTATGGTAGAAATACCATTCGTTTTTTGATTTAAGTAAATTGAAAAAAATCTTCTCGATATAGTCGAAGAAGAAATTACAAATATTAATTTAGCGAGATATAATATTTTATATTATATCTCGTTTTTTTATATATCGACAAATCAGAAAATTGACAATATGAATTACCTTTCAATGTTTGCGGGCCTTCAAAATATAGCTCAGAATGAGGAAATTATAAATGAAGCAGGAACAGAATCTACTGAAATTACACTTAATTTTATCGATTTAGCCCTTAAAGGTGGATGGATCATGTTTCCTATTTTTTTCTTATCAGTTATTGCAATTTGGATTTTCTTTGAACGTTTTTTCGCAATTAGAAAAGCCTCTAAGAAGGATGATAATTTCATGAATCGCATCAAAGACTACATTCATGAAGGTAAAATTGATTCTGCTGTATCACTTTGTGAAACCAATGACACACCTGTTTCAAGAATGATCTCAAAGGGTGTTAAGCGAATCGGTCGTCCATTGAACGATGTGAATGCAGCTATTGAGAATATCGGAAATTTGGAAGTTTCTAAACTTGAAAAAAACTTACCTACACTTGCTACTGTTGCAGGTGCTGCACCAATGATCGGCTTCCTTGGAACAGTAATGGGGATGATTCAGGCCTTTTATGCCATGGCAAATGCAGGAAACAATATCGATGTTTCACTTTTAGCTAATGGTATTTATACCGCTATGGTTACTACTGTTGCTGGTCTTATCGTTGGTATCATCGCTTATTTTGCCTACAATATTTTAGTTGCTAAGGTTGAAAAAGTCGTTTTCACAATGGAGGCTACAACAACTGAATTTATGGATCTTTTGAATGAACCTATCAAGTAATTCACGCTATGGCATTAAAATCTAGGAATAAAGTCAACGCCAATTTCAGCATGTCATCAATGACTGATATTGTTTTTTTATTGTTGATCTTCTTTATGGTAACATCAACTTTAATAGCACCAAACGCATTAAAGTTATTACTGCCTAAAAGTAGTAGTCAAACGGCTTCAAATCCGATTACTTCTGTATCGATTGATAAGCATTTCAATTACTATATTGAGACCACTCCTACTCCTTTTTCTAAGTTAGAAGGTAAATTACAGAATTTATTGGCTAAGCATGAAGATCCAACAATCTCGCTACATGTTGATAAATCTGTACCTATGGAACAAGTTGTACGAGTAATGAATATCGCTAAAAACAATAAGTACAAACTGATTTTAGCAACATCAGCGAAATAATTATATGGAGGATTCAAAAAGCAAACGAATAGGATTTGTGGGAACATTACTGTTCCACACAGGAATTATTGCACTCCTATTTTTCTTTGGCTTTAGAACACCTCTACCTTTACCTGAAGAAGAAGGTATTCTCATCAACTTTGGTAATACTGATCAAGGAGCTGGTAACAAAAGACCTGCTCCGTCACAATCACGTCCAGCGAGAAAATCAAAGCCTAAGCCTGTTAAAAAGAAAAAAGCAATAGAGCCGGCTAAAAAAACGCCTACTTCTCCCAAGGAGAAAATCTTAACTCAAAATACTGAAGATGCTCCGGTTCTTCCTTCTGCCGAAGAAATTGCACGAAAAAAAGCAAAAGAAGAAAAGGCTAAAAAATTAAAGGAAGAGCAAGCCAAAGCCTTAAAGATAGAAGCCGAAAAAAGACGCATTGCAGAACAAAAAAGACTTGAAGAAGAAAGGGCTGAACAAGAAAGGTTAGCTGAACTAGAACGTGAGAGATTGGCAGAGATTGCACGTCAGGAAAAAATTGCAAGGATCAACAACAAGACAAAAAATGCATTTGGTAGTGGTTCTTCAAATGCCAGTTCACAAGGAACAACCTTTCCTTCTGGTAATCAAGGAAAAACAAATGGATCACCTGATTCGAACCAATACACTGGTAATGGATTAGGTAATAATGGCTATTCTTTTGATCTAAAGGGTAGAAATTCCATATCAATCCCCAAGCCAAAATATAACCTTCAGGAAAGCGGAAAAGTTGTGGTAGAAGTAACAGTTGACCGTAATGGAAAAGTGACTAGCGCACGCCCCGGAGTTTCAGGATCTACAACTGCCAACATTACTTTGCTTGAAGCGGCCAAGAGTGCTGCTTTAAAGGCTAAATTTAATTCAGATAATAAAGCCCCAGCCTATCAGCGCGGAACCATCACCTACCACTTCCAATTGGATTAGAGTTAAATAGAAACTCTATGCTTGCTCATTAGCTAGATTTTAATCAGCTTATTATTTCAAAATCATCATAAACAGATCAAATACACCAAGGAATTTGATTGAAGCCACAATAATAACTCCCATTAAAATATAACGAACATATTTGGCTCCCCAACTAACAGCAAATCTAGTCCCAAACCATGCTCCAATCATATTACCCATTCCCAGAATAAGTCCAATTTTATAATCAATCTGATCGTTATAAATAAATACGGCTAGAGCAAAAATTGTATAGAGTAATACAATGAAAATTTTTATTGCGTTGGCTTTAACCAAATTAAAGCCAGCTCCAAGAACCAGTCCTGCAAGCAAGAAAAAGCCTACTCCTGCCTGAATAAACCCGCCATAGAATCCTATAAAAAAGAAAATAATATATTGGCTTATAGTAGGCCTCTTACCCATCTTACCAACTTGCCCTTTCACCCAGGCGTCCGGCTTATAAAGCACAATAAAGAAAAGTACAATTAGTATGGCACCAATGGTCTTCTCCATGATCTCCTCATTAATATTAACAGCAAATATAGCTCCCAAAATAGAACCCACAATTGCCGGCAATGCCAAACCTATCCCTTCTTTATAATTGAAGACTTTCTGCTGTTTAAAACTAGCTACTCCAACAATATTTTGCATTAAGATGGCAATTCTCAAGGTGCCATTAGCCACATTTGCTGGCATACCTAAAAACATGAGAAGGGCCAGAATTAAAATTGATCCACTACCTGCTAAGACATTGATAAAACCAGCAAAAACACCTGCTAAGACAACTAAAATATATGAGTACCATTCCATAATTTATCCAAACTAAAATCAATAAAACATTGACAAGGTATAAAAATAAAGGCCACCCATTGGGCAGCCTTTAAAATATATCAGTAATAAAAGATTACCAAGCGAAAATTGGACGCTCAGTCATCAATTCATTTACACGAGTTTTAACAGAAGTAATTACTTCTTCGTTATCGATATTAGAGATTACCTCATCAATCATAGCAACGATAATTGGCATTTCTGCTTCTTTAAGACCACGAGTCGTAATAGCTGGCGTACCCACACGAATACCTGAAGTTGAGAATGGAGAACGAGTATCGAAAGGCACCATGTTCTTGTTGATAGTAATATCAGCTTTCACCAATACATTTTCAACTTTTTTACCTGTAATCTCAGGAAATTTAGAACGAAGGTCAACCAACATAGAGTGGTTATCAGTACCGTCAGAAATAACTTTATAACCAAGTTTCATGAACTCTTCAGCCATAACCTTAGCATTCTTCTGCATTTGAATTGCATATTCCTTGTAGCTATCAGTTAAAGCTTCACCAAAAGCAACAGCTTTAGCAGCGATAACGTGCTCCAAAGGACCACCTTGTTGTCCTGGGAATACTGCAAAATCCAATACTGCAGACATCATCTTTGTTTCACCTTTAGGTGTTTTAGCTCCAAATGGATTTGGGAAATCTTTTCCTACGATGATCAAACCACCACGAGGTCCACGAAGTGTTTTGTGAGTAGTAGTTGTACAAACGTGACAATGAGGAACTGGATTACTCAATAATCCCTTTGCAATTAATCCTGCAGGGTGAGCAATATCAGCCATTAAAATAGCACCTACCTTATCAGCAATCTCACGTAAACGAGGGAAATCCCAGTCTCTTGAGTATGCAGAAGCACCTGCTACAATCATTTTTGGATTATTCTCCAAAGCTAATTTCTCTACTTCATCATAATCAACCATTCCTGTTTCTTCACTTACGTGATAAGCCACAGGATTATAAAGGTTACCTGAAAGGTTTACAGGAGAACCATGAGAAAGGTGACCACCGTGTGCCAAATCTAATCCCAAGAAAGTATCACCAGGTTTCATACAAGCATAGAATACTGCTGCATTCGCTTGAGCACCTGAGTGAGGCTGAACATTAGCATACTCTGCACCAAATAATTCACAAGCTCTATCAATTGCCAATTGCTCAGTCTGATCAACAATCTGACAACCACCATAGTAACGCTTACCAGGATAACCTTCAGCATACTTGTTAGTTAAACATGAACCCATAGCTTGCATAACCTGCTCACTTACGAAGTTCTCTGAAGCGATCAATTCGATTCCTTCTTTCTGACGATTGTGTTCTTGTCCAATCAGGTCGAAAATAAGAGTATCTCTTTCCATTGTTGTTTTTTCTTTTGTTTATTTTATAAAATCTGTCAGTGCTATTCTGTAAGTTTGATCTCAAAAATTCATTAAAATCAAAACTCAAATCGTTTGAATCAAGGTCTAATCAAATCAATTACAACCTACTGAATTACAAGTTATAATTACCTTTTTAAAAGCATATTTTTCACCTCTTTTCAATTTCCCAAAAATAGACAATTAGACCTATTAAAAAAATATTTAAGACCTTTTTTACAATAGCTTTTAAATAATAGAATAAACGACTAATAATCAATATAATTTAATGATAGAAAATTAAGAATTCATTTCCTCGTTTATTCCTATTCATGGGAACCAGAGATATCAAAATCGAGTTGTTTACAGTACTTATCTATTTTATGTAATAAATTGTATCCTTTTTTGTACATTTATTACCATCAAAAAACAATGCTTAATTAGATAACGAGTAACACTAAACAAAATCTAATATGGAAACGATATCAGTACATCCAACACCTCGCCCTGCCCTATTAACAGTACTTTGTGTACTAACTTTTATAGGAAGTGGGTTGGGTGTAATGGGAAATCTTATGTCTATGTTCATTTCTCCCTTTATGGACTTCTTTGAGCCTTCAATGTTTAACGACGCATTTCAGCAGTTGGGAAACAACCCAGGAGATAAATTTGTTGAAGAAATGCTAAATGTCGCAATTCTAGCCATGGAGAATATCTTCACTATTTCTTTATTAAAATTCATTTTTAGTGCTCTAAGTATTGTTGGTGCTCTCTACATGTTTAAATTGAAAAAAATTGGTTTCTATATTTATATTGCTGCACAGGTAGGCTTCCTAACTATTGGGCCTATCATCTTAGGCTGGAATTTAATGGTAAGTATGTCTATTTTCTTCTCAGGCTTTTTCTCATTACTTTTTATTGCTTTATATGCAATCAACCTAAAACATATGTCCTAATAATTCAATAATCAATTAACCTATACTAACACTTTAATTTTATACAAATGGAAGACATTACTCAAGTTTCTGTACCTAAAAAAAGACCAACATTTATTACTGTACTATGCATTCTATCATTAATTGGTAGTGGTGGATTTGGCTTACTTCAGACACTTTATCAATATGTAACTTTTGACAAGAACTATCCTGATAAAGTTGCACAATTGGAAGAAGCAATTGGAAATCTGGAAGACGCAGGTATGGATTCTGGTTTTATATATGAAAGTACTCAAAACGGACTGATTACTCTTGAGAAAACAGCCGAGAATTTAGGTCCAATGACAGCGGCTAACGTTCTTTTTGCCTTATTAAGCTTATTAGGTGTTTTCTTAATGTTTAAGCTTAAGAAAAATGGTTTCTATCTTTACTCTGTCGTTAATCTATTTTGGATGCTCGTTCCTATCTATTTTATAGGAATGGAAGTTGGTATGATGATGCTTGGATTAGGAGCATTGATTACAATACTTTTCATTATCCTTTATGCTGTCAACTTAAAGCATATGGAGTAATTTCAAACTCATATAATGAAAGAGGCTGTCCTTCAAAACAGCCTCTTTTCATATTATCTAAATTGATTTTGATCGTATGACCATTAATTTGTCTCTGGTCATTTCCTTCATTGAATAAGGAATTCCCCCTACTCCAATCCCGGATGCATCTCTACCTCCAAATGGCATCCAATCCACACGAAAGGCCGTGTGATCATTAACCATTACTGCTGAAGCATTTAATTGGTTAACGGTATCCAAAGCCTTATCCAAATCTTTGGTGAATATTGAAGCCTGAAATGCCAGATCTAAACCATTACTTCGGTCAATAGCATCCTGTAACTTATTATAAGTATATAAACAGACAACGGGTCCAAAAACTTCCAATTTTGAAACTTTTGATTCCTCCGATGGATTTAAGAGGACTGTCGGCAAATAACATGTTTCCTGGCATTTGTGACCGCCACTCAATAATTGGGCCCCCTCTTCTATGGCTTCGGTCACCCAATCATGAACTCTCGTCTGTTCCCAGGAATCAATTAAGGGGCCTACTTCGGTGAAAGGATCCAAAGGATCACCCACTTTCAATGATTTGGCATATGCCACTAACTTTTCACTAAACTCATCAACTATTGACTTGTGCACATATATTCTTTGAACTGAAACACAAACCTGACCAGCATGATAAAAAGCCCCTTTCCCTAATAATGAGACGGCCTCATCAATATCGGTATCAGGTTGAACGATTACGGGAGCAGAACCTCCATGTTCCATAGCGCAATGTGTTCCGGGAGCCAGTTTTGAACGCAATGCCCACCCCACTTCTGCCGAACCAATAAAAGAAAAATAATTCACACGACTATCTTTCACCATTCGTTCTGCATTTTCTCGACTGCAGATAACTACTTCAGCCCAATCATCAGGTAAACCGGCCTCTTTCATCATTTTCACCAACTCAATTGCAGACATGGGAGTACTACTTGCCGGCTTTATAATGACTGGACAACCAACTGCAAAAGCCGGAATAATTTGATGCACGGCTAAATTCAAAGGATGGTTGAATGCTGAAATACTCAAAACAACACCAATGGGTTCGGGCATTGTAAAAGCCATTCGATTAAGAGAAGCTGCCGTCAAGCCCATAGGAATTTGCTCGCCTTTAATTTGAGCCATATATTCAATGGCTAATTGAACACCATTAATGGCACGCAAAATCTCAACCTTAGAATCCTGATAAGGCTTTCCACCTTCGGAAGCGGCAATTTTTGTAAGCTCTTCAACTCGATTCTCCATCAAATTCTTTGTACGTTCGAGAATCGCTATTCGTTCATATGGCTTTAACCATCGCGATCGGTCTTGAAAAAGAGCATAGGCTTTAGCCATTTTTTCTTCCACAATATGGTTATCCATTAAAGGGATCTCCTGAAGTAATCGACCATTAAAAGGTGATTTTACTTTTATACTTGTCATCTTAGGTAGTTTTTGATTTTGTAATCCCAAAATACAAGAATTCGAAACCAATATCAACAAGTATTCTTTACTTTTGCACGAATTTTTAGTTTATTATACCCATCACATCAATCAAATGAAATATCTAGCACAGAATTTAAAATATCTTCGTCTTAGAAAACGATTATCTCAAAGCAAGCTCTCTTTCAAAATAGGTGTCGGGGCATCATCCATATCTGCCTACGAGAAAAAAAGATCGACCCCAAAGCTTGAGACTCTTCTTAAATTCACAAAATTCTTTAATAGAAATCTTGATGAATTAGTTCTGACAGATATTAACGCATTAGATCGAGAGAAACTTCAAGACACTAAAGGTGATAAACTAAGGATTCTTCCAATAATTGTGGATGAGCACAATGAAGAAATGATAACTCTGGTGCCGGTAAAAGCGGCTGCTGGGTATTTAAATGGTTATTCTGATACCGAGTTTATTAGCGAGTTGCCCAACTTTAGAATGCCATTTGCAGAACTCTCAGAAAATAAAAGTTATCGCGCTTTTCAAATTGAAGGTGAAAGTATGTTGCCAATTCCTGCAGGAGCCTATATCATCTGTGAATACGTACAAGATTGGGAACTTATTCGAAACGGTTCATGCCATGTTATCGTTAGCTCTGAAGATGGTATTGTGTATAAACGAATTCAAAAAGATATCGAAAACAATCAGTTTATTCTTCATTCGGACAATACGGAATATTCTAGTTTCGAAATTGGCTTAAATCAGGTTCTGGAAGTATGGAAAGCTCTTGGTTACGTATGTTTTGACTTGCCTGGCGTAGACAAACAAGACTAAAACCCTCACAATCAAACCATCAACAATCTCAATATTAAATTCAAAACAAGATTTAAATCATATTCCTGGAGTATCATTATTATAAAAATTTAGCTTACTTTCGCCCAACTTAAACTCATTCTAAATAACTCAATCTAATAAAATGGGAAACTCAGGAATATCAACAAATCTTAAAGGGGTTTTATTTGCTTGCCTAACGGCATTTCTATGGGGGTTTTTACCTATTTTTCTGAAAATATCACTTAAATATCTTGATCCAAATTCTATTGTTTGGTTTCGATTTACTTTTGCAGCTGGTGTCCTTTTTATTTACTATCTATTTACCGATAAAAAGCAACTTAAAATTTTTAAACGACCACCTGTTCTGCTTGTAATAGCCGCTTTAGCCTTGGGCTTAAACTATATTGGTTTTCTTCAAGGGGTGAATTATACAAGTCCCAGTAATGCCCAAATCATTATCCAAACCGGTCCTATTCTCTTGGCTTTGGTCGGCTTTATTGTTTATAAAGAAAGATTGAATATTAAACAAATGGGCGGCTTTGCTATCGCAGGTATTGGTCTAATTTTATTCTACCAAAATCAACTACAGGGTTTTCTTCACGACCCACAAGCTTTTAATAAAGGCTTTTTATGGATTGAAATTGGCGCAATAGCTTGGGTGCTCTATGCAGCACTACAAAAGAAGTTGGTACAAAAACATCCTGCACAAACGCTGAATATGTTTCTGTATGGTCTTCCTGCTTTGCTTTATGCGCCAACTGTTGATTTCCCTGCTTTCACCGAGCTAAGTTTTCCAACTTGGCTAATTGTTATATTCCTAGGTATGAATACACTTGTAGCCTATGGTGCTTTAGCTTTTGCTTTTAAATACACCGAAGCCTATAAAGTGAGTATTATTGTCACTTTGAATCCAATTATCACATTAATCACCATGGCCGTTCTTTCAAGTCTTCAGGTAGATTGGATCAAAACAGAAAATTTGGATCTAGTCTCAATGATTGGAGCAGTTTGCGTTATTGGAGGTGCAGTAATAGCTGTCTTCTTTGCCAGAGAAAATAAAGTTGTAAAAGCCTAACCACCTACTTAAAAATCAATATTTGTGTGTAATTCATCAATGGGATCAATATGCAATGTTGCTGAATAGGCATGCTCCTTAGCAATCTGATTTTCGATATAATCCACAATCTCATGGGCTTCCCGAATTGTCATCTCAGGTGGTAAACAGATATGAAAAGTGATCTCATTGTGATCTCCGTAAGAATGGACATGAAAATGATGTGGGTATAAATTTTCTGGGTAACAGCGCTTACACGTTAATTTTAATTTATCGATGATATCTTTAGAGGGACTTTCTCCCAATAGGGTATAAATTGAATCCCTAATTATTTCATAAGCAGCATAACCAATTAACAAAGCAACAATTAATCCTAGAACACCATCTATCCACCAAAAGTATTTTCCTAAAAAGATACCTGCCAAAATAATCAAAGACGATATCGCATCGCTTCTATGATGCCAGCCATCAGCTTTCAACACCTTTGAATTTGCTTTTTTTGCACCCCAAAAAGCAAATTGAGCAAGCAATTCTTTTAAAATAACTGATGTAATCATCACATAAATTGCCAGATTTCCAAACATGAAGCTTTCTCTATTTTTAAGCGCATCGTACGATTCTAAAATAAAATCGAAAGCAACAAGCAAAAGCATGATTCCAATCACGAAAGCCGCAATCAAATCAGCCCGTCCATGACCAAATGGATGGTCCTTATCAGCAGGTTTCTTTGAAAATTTTGCCCCAAGCAATACAATAACTGAACTCAAGCTATCAGACAAAGTGTGCCAGGCATCTGCCATAATAGCAATTGATCCACTGACAATACCAGCCCAATATTTAAGGGCAAACAACAGAACATTTGCTATAATCGAAAGCACACCTTCAATATAGGGCAAATTAGATTTTTCCAGTTTATTTAACAGCTTACTCATATGCTTTAAAATCTGATTCTACCTTAGAATCTTGTTTTTATTAGGCTTCCAATCTTTTATCTATAGTATGTAGAGTTGAACTGGCTAACTTCGTATTTTCTTCTTTATCAATGTAAAAATCAATTCGCCCAAGCGCAATCCCAGCCCATCCAACTTGGTTGATAACAACTTCATCTCCATCTAAATTACGAACACGAGTCGCGGTTTCCAATAAAGTATGAGAATGACCGCCTAAAATAACATCAATACCAGTAGTTTCTTTGGCTAATTTCAAATCACACATACCCCCAGTATTACTTGAATAACCAATGTGAGATAAGCATATCACGAGATCACACTTCTCCTTTTCTTTAAGAATAGGAACAATCTTTTCAGCCATATAAATGGGATCGATATACTCAACACCTTCACAATTTTTACTGCTAACCAGCCCTTCCAATTCAACTCCTAAACCAAAGATTCCAATCTTAATATTCCCTTTATTAAAAATCTTGTATGGTTGAATTTTTCCTTCAAGTACGGTACCTGTAAAATCGTAATTTGAATTGATGAATGGGAAGTTCATATGTTTCATCTGAGATGAAATACCATCTATACCATTGTCGAACTCATGATTCCCAATAGTACCAGCATCGTAGCCCATCCTAGACATCAATTTCAATTCGGCCTCACCCTTAAAAAAATTGAAATAAGGAGTACCCTGATATATATCCCCACAATCAAGCAATAAGGTATGCTCTTCTTCATTCCTAATTCTTTTTACAAGAGCATTAATACGTGCGAAACCACCCAAGCCCGGATGCTTAGGATCAGTATTGGGAAAAGGATCGATATGCGAGTGCATATCATTGGTATGAAGTAGGGTAATTTTAGTCAGTTTATTTTTAGCTGCTTTTGAACTTAAAGCATAGCCACCCAGGCCTAAAAACAAGCCTCCCATTCCTAATTTCTTAAAAAAATCTCTTCTACTGCTCATAATAAACCCTCCCATCTAATTCTGACTTAATACCTACTCCTGATTGATATAAAACTTTAGCATGATCGATAATCGCTTCACGCAATTTCATATGCATGTGACGAAAATTCTCTCTTTTATCAAATGAATTCATACCATCGCCCCCATTTACAAGATAGTCGATACTAATAATATGATAAACCTTATTAAGATCTAATTTTTGACCTCCAACTTTAACATCAACAGCCTGGTCACCTTTAATCCCCATTTTAACGCCAGATACACCTTCACCATCTCTCGTTGCGATATACTTTAACACATTCTGAAGATCAGAACCTTTCATTCCGACAATGACAAGTTTATTTTCAAAAGGAAGAAGTTCATATAACTTACCCGTTGTAATGTTCCCTTTGGGAAGACTGGTTCGCAAGCCCCCATTATTAATAATAGCTAAATCAACCTTATGTCCCAATCTGTTATCTGAACAATATTTATTACCGATTGCCAACATCGCATCTGCGATATAGTTACTCAATAAAGACTCAGGTCTGCCCGAGATCATGGCTTCCTTTGTTACCGAAACCAACTGGTTCATTTGAGAATCCAGACCAATTTTATAGTAATTGATCATATTGATAAAAGAAGTGTCTTGAAGAGCTTGATGATCCAGACTAGAATCAATACTATGATTGGAATCTAAAACTCCAACTTGCTGAGGAGTTTGAGGATTGCAAGCACTTGCTAACATTAAGCAAGTCGCCCACAATAAACGATTTAGTTGTTTTTGCATCCTTGAAAAATAAAATACTTAAATATCTTTATCTAGTAGGCAAAAATAGAAAAATCATTCTGAATGAAAGCATAAAGAACATAATTCCTTAGACTAAAAGTCAAAAGTTAGTTGAATGACTTCATTAGGCTTTACTTGATTTGAAATTCCTATTCCGAGTAGTCGGACACTGTCAGTCAGTTCAAGCTCGTTGAGCAATTGGTTAGACAAGTCCAATATTTCATCGTAAGTTGATATTTCATGTAAAATAGTTCGAGAACGAGTAATCTGTTCAAAATTGCTATACTTAATCTTTAAACTGATAGTTCTCCCCTTAAACCTAGTTCGTTGCAAACGTCGATGAAGGTCTAATGTCGCTTCTTCGAGCTTTGTTTTAAGCTGTCCTTTATTTCTAATATCATCGAGAAAGGTATTCTCAGTACTTACCGATTTTCTTATACGATTAGGATTCACGGCTCTATCATCAATACCACGGGCTATATTATAGTAATAAGCTCCATTTTTCCCAAACAAACGAGTCAAGTCCAACAGAGAACGTTTTTTCAAATCCTTACCGTGAAAAATTCCAATTTGATGCATTTTTTCAGCCGTTACCTTACCTACGCCAAAAAAATTCTCAATACTCAATTTCTCGATAAAGGATTCCACCATTTTTGGTTTTATAACAAACAAACCATCCGGCTTTTGATAATCTGAAGCAATTTTAGCGAGAAACTTATTTACTGAAATACCTGCAGAAGCTGTTAAGCCCGTTTCCTCTTTTACTCTTCGCTTAATTTCTTCTGCAATTGCTGTGGCAGAGGGTAGTCCTATTTTATTGTGGCTAACATCAAGAAAAGCCTCATCAATAGAAAGTGGCTCAACCAAATCTGTATAATCATGAAAAATTGCCATGATCTGATCCGATATCTCTTTATATCTTGAGTGGCGGGACTTCACAAAAATCAGATGTGGACATCGTTTTAACGCCATTTTTGATGGCATCGCTGATCGTACACCAAATTTTCTGGCTTCATAACTAGCTGCCGCAACAACGCCTCTATCTCCACTTCCACCAACAGCTATCGCTTTCCCTTTTAGTTCAGGATTATCTCTTTGCTCAACCGAAGCGAAAAAAGCATCCATATCAATATGAATTATTTTCCTGATTATATCTTCACTCATAATGCCCGCAAGATCTGAATTAATTGAGCTATATTCAATAATATTGTCTTAATTTTGCATGACATTATCCTAGGATAGCTTATTCAATCCTAATTTTAATAATCAGATATTCATTTTCCAGTTCAATCCATAAAAGTCAATTTAGTGTCACAAATAAAAGATCTTACAACAGGACGAATTTTTCCTCAAATATTAAAACTTGCCATACCTATCATTGCAACTTCATTTGTTCAAATGGCGTATAATATGACGGATATGGCTTGGTTAGGTCGTGTGGGAAGTGAAACCGTTAGTGCTGTAGGTATAGCTCTTTACTTAGTTTGGTTAGGATCTTCTGTCATGTTCATAACAAAAATCGGGGCTGAGGTTTGTATTTCTCAATCAATTGGGCGTAAAAACATGGAGGATGCCAAAGCTTTTACACGAAATGCTTTCGGTTTATCCTTCCTTATTGCCATTGGATTTGGCTTTTTAGTCTGGTTATTTACTGGCCCTATTGTTAATCTCTTTCAGATTGAAAGTGATTTTGTCAACCAAACAGCTTTTGTATACCTAAGAATTGTAGCTATCGGTATGCCTTTTACCTTTTCGAATATCACACTTTCGGGAATATATAACGGAACAGGTAACACAAAAGCACCTTTCTATGTTAACACAGCAGGTTTAATTCTGAATATGATACTCGATCCAATTCTAATTTTTGGATGGGGAGGTATTCCTGCAATGGGTGCTGAAGGTGCTGGTATAGCAACAGTTGTTTCTCAAATTCTGGTATTTGGTTTGTTTATATTACTCCTTAAAGGGAAAAACAACCCTCTAAACACCAAGCAGTATTTAGGCAAACTACAAAAACAATTTTTAAAACCAATCGTCAAAATTGGCGGTCCTGTAGCACTTCAATCAACTTGTTTTGCAATACTTGCGATGCTGCTTGCACGCGTGATGAATAATATTGCTGGCGGTAATAGCATCCCATTCTCCGTGCAATCTATAGGAGCACAAGTTGAAGCTCTTTCGTGGATGACAGCTTTAGGTTTTTCATCTGCTTTAGGATCTTTTACTGGCCAAAACTATGGCGCCAGACGTTGGGATCGAATTCAAAAAGGCTTCTTCATCACACTTGGTATTGCTTCCATACTGGGATTAATCAGCACCGCTTTATTTTACTTCTTTGGCGCTGAAGTTTTCAGTTTATTCATTAAACAAAGTGAGCCCGATGTTCTTAGAATGGGTATTGTGTATCTAATAATTCTTAGTTTCTCACAAGTTTTTATGAGTATAGAAATTACAGCAACTGGAGCTTTTAATGGTATTGGTAGGGCTATGCCTCCAACCATAATTGGGATTATTGGAAACATTCTTCGAATCCCTTTCGCCTTTATACTGGCTTATAGTTTGATTGATTTTCTACCTTTATTTTCAGAATATATCAGTCAGGATTCCGTACCTGTCACAGGAGTTTGGTGGGGAATTACCATATCAAGTATTCTAAAAGGGTGTTTCCTGTTTTTTGGATTTATAATCTTATTGCTTCGCCATCCCGAGAACGATCAAGAGTTGCCATTTCAAAAAAAATGGATTAACCTTCTTCCTAGTAGATTGAGACAACAGTCCGTTGTGATCCCCCCAATAGATCACGAAACAAACAAAGAAACTGCAACGAAATTATAAACTGGATCAAACGCCATCCATTAGAATATTTAAGCATGCTTAAAAGAGAGATTAAATTAACAGAAGATGGTTCTCACACCATATTTATTCCAGAGCTCAATGAGCATTATCATTCCACACATGGTGCTATTCAAGAGGCTATGCATGTGTATATAAATGCAGGTCTAAAATTCTCGGATAAAAATCCAGTTCGTATTTTGGAGATAGGTTTTGGTACAGGTCTAAATGCTTATCTCTCACTTGTGGAAGCTGAAAACAATAATAGGAATATTGTATATCATAGTTTGGAGCGTTATCCCGTAGAAAAAGAACAGCTGAAAGTTCTTAATTACCCGGATCAAATTGATTTTGAAGACAAGATTCTATTTAATAAACTTCATGAAACAGAATGGAATCAAACATATAAGATCTCCAATAATTTCTCTCTGAAAAAGATTAATGGTGACTTAAAACAAATAGACTTCAAGGATAAATATGATCTGATTTACTTTGATGCTTTTGCACCTGATATTCAACCTGAACTATGGACTGAGACGATATTCAAGAAACTTTATTATTATACTAATCCCAATGCCTTATTGGTAACTTACTGTTCAAAGGGTATTGTAAAAAGAGCGCTACGAGCATCGGGGTTTGAAGTCAAAAGGTTAGCTGGCCCTCCAGGGAAGCATCATATATTAAGAGCTACAAAAATTGAAAATTTCGATTTTGAAAACAAAGCCGAGTAATCTTAAAAAAAACTTAAAAAAGTAATCCATTTCTCGCATTCTTGGAGAAAACTATTAACTTAGAGCTTTGATTTTTAAAGGAGACATAATTGTCTGAAAAACAAGAAAATAACTAAATATTGATATTTCTCAAAAACGAACTAAAGGCTATTGAATTGTAAGTATTTTAGAATCTGCATTTTGAAAACCTCTTATTATTTTTGAGATGAATAATTTTGAATCGATGAAATATACTGAAGAACAAGATAAGGTAAGCTATTGCCTTGGTTTAAGCATTGCAAGCAACCTAATTACATCAGGTGTTAAAACTATAAGTACTGAGCCTTTTGTTGAAGCACTTGATGCTGCATTTAATGGTAAAATGCCAGAATTATCTCCAGAAGAAGCGAATGGTATTCTTCAGGAGTTTTTCGGAAAACTACAAGAAGAGCAAGCAGGTCAGGCAATAGGTGAAGGAAAAAAATTCCTTGAAGAGAACAAAAAAAATGAAGGCGTAATCGAACTAGAAAGCGGACTTCAGTACCAAATCATTACTGAGGGTAATGGAGCTATTCCAAAAGCGACTGATAGCGTTAAATGTCACTACCACGGAACATTGATTAACGGAACTATTTTCGATAGCTCAGTAGATCGCGGTGAGCCAGCAACATTCCCAGTAAATGGTGTAATTGCAGGATGGGTAGAAGCACTTCAATTGATGCCTATCGGATCAAAATGGAAATTATTTGTACCTTCGAACCTAGCCTATGGTGCGCAAGGTGCTGGTAACCTAATTGGCCCACACACAACTCTTATGTTTGAAGTAGAGTTATTAGAGATCGTATAATTTTTTACAGATAAACTAAATATTCAAAACAATGAAATTAAAAGCATTAACTCTAGCATTAGGACTAGGTGTATTCGCATTTAGCTCTTGCGACAAGAAAGTAGATACTAACATGGCTTTGAACACAACTGTTGATTCTGTAAGCTATAGTATCGGTGCTAGTTTCGGTGGAAACTTATTACAAAACAGCTTGAAAGAGGTAAATCAAGATGCTCTTTTAGCAGGTTTAAACGCTGCTTTAGCTAAAGAAGATCTAAGAATCGAGCCTCGTGCTGGTGGAGCAATGATCAACAAATTCATCAAAGAACTTAAAGCTAAAGCTGGTGAAGAAAATAAAGTTTTAGGTGAGAAGTTTCTTGAAGAAAATAAAGGAAAAGACGGTGTTGTAACAACTGAAAGCGGACTTCAATATAAGATTTTGACTGCTGGAACTGGTGCAATTCCAACTAAAGATCAGCAAGTAAAAGTTCACTACCGTGGAACAACAATCGATGGTAATGAATTTGATTCATCATACAAAGCTGGTAAACCTGCAACTTTCCTACCTTCTCGAGTAATTGCTGGATGGACTGAGGCACTTCAATTGATGCCTGTTGGTTCTAAGTGGGAACTTTATATTCCTTCTACATTAGCCTATGGTCCTCGTGGAGCAGGTGCTAATATTGGACCTAACTCGACTTTAATTTTCGAAGTTGAACTTCTTGAAATTGTTGCTGCAGCAGTTCCTGCTAAATAATAATTTTCAGGACAAAATTTACTATTGGGGAATCTGTTTCAACAGATCTCTCTTAAGATATTCCCTTTTCGATTTATTTCGGAAAGGGATTTTTTTTCTCTTTTGCGAGTACAATTCTTTTCTTAGCTTTGTAGGCTGATTGGATGGAGGGTATTTGATTTAAGCGATGTCAACTGTAAGATAACAAATCTCTAGTTTTCAAGTCATCAAACTCATAATCAAAGCGTCGAAACAGGAACTTATTTTGAATAATTACCATCAGGGAAAGACATTTTGAAAGAAAATGAGTACTTTCAATCTTCAATTTTAAAGAATAAAAATTAATAAAAATCAAAGATATGTTACAAGCAGAAATTCATACAGAAAAAGGCCTAATGAAGGTGGAGTTCTTCGAGCAAGACGCCCCTACAACAGTTCAAAATTTTGTTACTCTTTCAGAAAAAGGATTTTACGATGGACTAACTTTTCACCGTGTCATTCCAAACTTTGTTATTCAAGGTGGATGTCCTGATGGAACAGGTGCAGGTGGACCTGGTCACACTATCAAATGTGAATTAACTGGTGGTAACCAATTCCACGACAGAGGTGTTCTTTCTATGGCTCACGCTGGTAGAAATACTGGTGGATCACAATTTTTCATCTGTCACAGCCGTGAAAATACAGCTCACTTGGATCGTCAGCATACTTGTTTTGGAAAGGTATTCGAAGGACTTGAAGTAATCGACCAAATTAAAGGTGGTGATGTTATCGAGAAAATCGTAATCATCAGAGAGTAATTCTTACTCAGATAATTTACAATAATCAAACATTAGTAAATACTTACTAAGCAAAAGATATTTATATGAACTTTGAAATTAACGGTAAGGTTATCCTGAAAGAGGATACGCAACAAATAAGCGATCGTTTTAAGAAAAGAGAATTTGTAATTGAGGTTGAAAATGAGAGAAATTCTGATTGGAATGATTTCATTAAGTTTCAATTGACTCAAGATCGTTGCGATTTATTAGAAACTGTTTCTGTTAACGAAAACATTAAGGTTTCTTTCAATATCAAAGGAAGAAAATGGGAAAAAGACGGAAAAGTAAACTACTTTTCAAATCTTGAAGCTTGGAGAATTGAAAAAATGCAAGCGGCAGCTGCTGCTGAAATGCCAGAATTCAATGCTGCAGATATGCCTCCAGCACCAGAAGAAGATGATCTTCCTTTCTAGGACTGAAAATAAAAAAAATGCTGTCGATTACTCGACAGCATTTTTTTTGCTTCATAGACAAAATCTTTAGGATTGCTGTAACATCTTTTTCACAAGATTATCAAAAAGAACTAATGACAATCCTGCAATCATGATTATATAAACAATAACAGGCAGATTGACGATACGATCAACTGCCCCGTTTAATAAATCATGTATTGGCTGAATTAGAATAGCATTTACCTGCTTGATTAAGGGATGCTCCCACGAAGCAACAATGCTGTGCACATCAGTTCCTAAAAGAATGATAACCGCCAATAAAACAATCGAAATTAATATCAGTAAATGCTTTACAGGCATTTTTTTCTTAACGCTTACCGAATTAGCTAACCAATCTTGCATCACGTCATCCATCACATTTTTAGTAAAATCGGTGGACGGCTCCTCAAGTTCAACATCACTCAATAGCTTCTTAATAAATTCGTCTTTATATCTATCTTCCTTTTGCATCTGTTCCAAATTTTGTCTCAATTAGAAAAGCAAGTTTCTTTTATTCTGTTATTTTAATCTAAGTCTTAAAGTATGGTTTTTAACTCTTCCTGTAAAAACTGCTCTAAGATACCGTATAATTTCTTACGAGATCGGTGTAATTTAACTTTTACATTTGCCACACTCAAACCAGTAACTTCACTAACCTCATCAATCGAATTCTCTTCCAAATAAAAGAGATGAATGATCGTTTTTTCATCACCACTCATTTTATTAAGGGCTCTATTAATATATAACTTCTGCTCCTCATTAGTTAAAGTTTGAAGTGCCGATTGTGTCGATTTCACATTTACCGAGGCGTTATAATCATCATCAATGGAAACCTGATCTAATTTTTTTTTTCGCATCTTCGAAATAGATGCATTGTATATAATTCGATATAGCCAAGTCGAAAATTTCGATTCTCCCTTATAAGTATCTAATGCCTGATAAGCTTTTAAGAAAGCATCTTGCGTAATTTCTTCAGCATCTTCCCTATTCCCAATTATTTGCATGGCAATATTAAAAGCCATTTTTTTATGACGGTCAACCAAGTAGGCATATGAACCAACATCGCCTTCCTTAATTTTTTGAATGTAATAGCTATCCTTGTTCGACTTCATGTTCTAATGTTTAGAAACTAGATTAACAAACTTGTTCGAAGACAATTATTTCCCTCATACCTTTCCACAATACAATAGACTATAAAATGTCCCTAAATGTTGCATCTGTTTCGAACTACTAATAGTTAGACGCACCAAACCCATATTGGTTACAGATAAAATGATAAAAAAATATTAACGCAACTATATAATGATTAGTAAACCGATAAAAACCCTATCAAAAAAAAATAATTTTATTTGTAACCCTTTCTTCAAACATGGCGTCATAAAGTTGAAAGCAAAAAACATAGAGCTTTTCTTACTTGTTTAGAAAATTATTTAACGTTTAAATTTAAAACTTATATTATGGATATCACTGGAGTAGTAGCAATCATTTCTGTTTTTGGAATTATACCTTTATGCATTTTTCTTGTTCACCGCCATCGTGAAAGAAAGGCTCTAATTGAAAAAGGGCTTAGCGCTGAACTTTTAGTAAGTGCAACTAAAGACAGAACTCAGGAGAGTTTAAAATACGGCATTTTAGCTATTGGTTTAGCTATTGGAATTCTAGTTGGAAATATTCTCGATGAATATACCAGAATGAACGAAGAGGTTTCATATTTCTCGATGATCTTCTTATTTGGAGGACTAGCTTTATTAGTATTCTATAGTTTGGCTAAAAAAAATAAAGAATAAGAGTAAATAATACTCTTTTCAAAAAAAATGCACCCATATTGATGGGTGCATTTTTTGATTTCTAGATATCAGAGCTATTCTCCAATTGTAAATTTGATCATTCTTTCACAAGCTTCCTGACAAACAGGACAAAATTCATCCTTATTATTGGATTTCATTTTACAATCCTGAACAGGAGAATATATTCCCTTACTCATATAACCGCCTCCTTCAAAAAGGCCTACCTTTGCCTCATACTCTTCAGTTCTAGGCGTAGGTGAAGGTATGCCACCCTCTATCATTGACTTCCACTTACTATCAAAATCGATTAAAGTAGTGATATTAGGCTCCCAAGGCTCTACTTTCAGATTATAAAAATCTTCTACCGATACACCTGAAGTGTAATACTCATCCGCCAAGCCCACAAAACCATGTCCGAACTCGTGGCTTGCAACTTCTCTAGAAAGTTTATGGTCCGATGCGCAAGATGTGTAATAATTATAAATGCCTGCACCACCATACTTCTCCGTATTTATTAATACAAAAATCTGATCATAAGGAACATTAGCGGCTATATCGTACATACTTTTCAAATCAGAGGTTGTGAGGTATCGCTCGGAATCGAAAGTATAGAAGTTTGAATTCAGAACAGTGTTCTTATAAATATGCTTACCCGGAATATCTGGTCCCGACTCTTCAGAAATAGATTCCAATGCATATATATTAAAGCGGTCAGCATAAGCTTTAAATGGTTCTACATTCAATACATAACCAGCAACTCGCTCAACATCTGCTCTAAATTTCCCCATTTCCTCCTTTGTATAGCCTTCTGCAATAAAAGCCACATCAATGCTCGAATCAGAATCTCCATTTCCAATTATCTTAGAATGCCTAACTTTTATTGCTGTTTCATCTATGATAAAATAGTTCGTTGGATCAATCTCGTATTCGAAAAGTTTAATAAAAACACCATCTCTATTTCTATAATCGATAATAAATTGAGCTTTATTCTTAGGGAAAGGCATCACATTCACTTGATAATAGGATCTATTCAGAGTTTTTGCCTCTGGGGTGGCTTGCCATTCCTGAAACAAAGACCCAAAACCTCGAGAATAAATTAAAGTTCCAGACGTTTTATCAATCAGTTTATATCGAAAATTGCCATAATTAAAGGTATCTACAAGATTTTTTGTTGAACCTCCCCAGTGAGCTTCCTTTTTTAAATTTTGCAAGAAGACCGTTTGTTCTTTTGCATTACCTCCCAGGAGGTAATCAACACGTAATGTTTTGTGTTCAAAATAGGTATCAAAATCAACTGAGGCAAAACTCAGCTTACTTACTACAAATAGCAAGCTTAAAATTAATGTTAAAGATCGAATCATTTTAATATGTTTAAGGTTATAGCAAAGTTAAAAGAAAGTTTACGGCTATTAAATGATCTTTTGCAGTTCTTGAAACTATTTAGAAGAATATCCAGATTCTCTAAAGAGGAATCACTTTGAAGTTTCTTTTTAAGAAAGCGATTCAATATATTTGTTCATATATTAAATCCAACGGTTTACATTATCAATTGTATTCAAAAACATTCTCATCCATAGACAAATAAGCATGAAAGAACTACTGGGAGCTCATTTAAAAGACTGGTTAATCAATCAAGGTATTGCCGAAAATTTTGCTATTATTCTTCAATCTGCAATTGCAGTTGTAGTGGTTTTAATTCTAGCCTGGCTTTCCGATGTTATTTCAAGAAAAATTCTGATTACGATTATCACCAAATTGGTTAGGAAAACCAAAACCCATTGGGATGATATTCTATTGGAAAGAAAGGTTTTTAATAAAATATCACATTTTGCACCTGCTATTATAATCAATATTAGTGCAGGAATGATCTCCCATGAGCCTACTGGTCAATTCATTCAGGATGCCACCCATATCTATATGATTATCCTAAGCGTTATGCTCATAGATTCCTTTTTTAGTGCGACCAATGATATCTACAACACGCTGCCAGTAAGTAAAACGCGTCCTATAAAAGGTTATATCCAAATTGTCAAGATCTTTTTCTATGTCATGGGATGTATTTCAATTATTAGTATTCTAATTGGAAAAACGCCTATTTACATTTTAGGTACAATGGGTGCCTTCGCTGCTGTTCTAATCTTAGTATTTAAGGATACCATATTAGGATTTGTAGCCTCCATTCAACTATCAGCCAATAAGATGGTAAGTATTGGCGATTGGATTAGCATGCCATCAAAAAGTGCGGACGGAACTGTTATCGACATCAGTTTAAATACTGTAAAAGTACAAAATTGGGATAAAACGATTAGTACCATACCAACCTATGCTCTGGTTTCAGAATCATTCAATAACTGGAAAGGCATGGAAGAATCAGGTGGTAGAAGGATTAAACGTCATCTGAATATTGACGTGAAATCTATTCATTTTTTATCTGATGACGAGATAGAAATGGCCGAAAAAATCAAGCTCATTTCTAGTTATATCGCAGAAAAAAAAGAAGAAATCAAAAAAGCGAATCCTGAAAACGAGATCCCAGTTAATCAGAAACGATTAACCAATGTAGGAACATTCAGAAAGTATATTGAAGCATATCTACAAAACCATCCCAAAATACACAAGGACATGACCTTCCTTGTACGTCAACTTCAGCCATCGGAGAAAGGACTTCCAATTGAGATTTATGTTTTTTCAAACGATCAGGAATGGGCTAACTATGAAGCTATACAATCGGACATTTTCGATCATATTCTTGCTATAGTTCCCGAGTTTAATTTAAAGGTTTTCCAGAACCCTACAGGTGATGATTTTAGAAATTTGAATAAAATTTAATAAAATTTAATAAATTAGAATAATTAAGTTCAATTATTTATTTAATTTTGATTTAAACATATAAAATACATTTATGAAAAAACTTTTATTCCTCGTTGCATTTATTTGCACTATGTTTACATTTTCGACTGTAGAAGCATCTAACTATCAAGTTAACGATGCTAAAATTGATGTATTGTTTGAAAAAGCTTCAACAACTATCATGATGAATTTAAATGAAATGTCTTCTGATATGATGACATCTTCAACAACTTTAAATTCTAGCGTAAAATCTAAAAGTCCTATGGCTGCGATCTTGTTAGATTTCTTTTTAGGAGCTCTAGGTGTTCACCGTTTTTATTTAGGAACTAAAGTAATGACTGGAGTTGGTTACATTCTAACTTGTGGTGGTGTATTCGGTTTAATTCCACTTGTCGACTTAATTGTTCTTGCCGTTAATTACGATGATATCAGTCAGTTCGTAGATAATCCAAAATTCTTTATGTGGTAATTCCACAAAGGTAGAATAAAAATTGCTGTTATAAATCCAATCTTCATTTTTGGTTTGTAACAGCAATTTTATTTTTAATTATCAAATAATACAATATGTTGCTTATTCGATTCTCATTATTGCTTTTTATTCTACTACCAACTCTGTCATTTTCGCAAAAGAGTTCAAATTATATCAGTTATAGTATGGATAATCAGTCGTATAAAAAAGGTTTATTAACTAAAGCTCATGCCGATTTTTTTTACGATAGAGAACAAGGTGTTTTAGTATCCGCTTACACTTCACCAAACAAATTCATAAAAATAAGCAACCGAAAAGGTGAATTAAAACTTTATATTCCTAAAACGAATACGGTTACATTCACTCAGGATATTACCCTATCAAGCGAAAATGAATTGATTTATTACTTTTCAAATAATCAGCAACAAGATTTGGGATTGGAAAAAGAAGGATTTACCATGGTAGATTCTCGTTTAGATGATAAATACCTAATATTTGTTTGGGAAGCACCAGAAACAATGAGGACTATAAGAAAAGTTGAAATTGTTTATAATGGAGACTACCCAATTTACGCAGCCTATTTCAATCTTGAGGGAGATATTCTTAAAAAAATATACTACTACGATTATTTTGCAACCAACTATTTCAAAATGCCTACAAAGGTGACTGAAATAAGTTATACTCCAGAACGAGATTCTATTGTTCAACGAACCATATTCTCAAATATTAATGTCACGAATACACCAACTTCATCTTATTTTAACTTTAAAATTCCTGACAATGCAAAAGTTAGTCAATCTGAGCTTTAAGCTAACTCTTATACTCCTTTTCACCTTTAATGTAAGCATAAGCCTATATGCTCAAACAAAAAAGCAATCTAACCTGCAATTGATTCTAAAAACAAAAACCAACACGCTAGATACTAACAAGCATCACAGAGATTACATTTACAAAAATGAAAAAAGTTGGTTAAAAAAATACAACCCCATAAGTTTGAGCTTTGGCTCCCTACTCTACCTCTATCAAAACGTATTATCACAACAATTTTCTGCAGACTGCCTTTATCATCCAACCTGTTCTGATTTTAGTAAAGATGCTATTCGAGAATATGGCCTCATTAAAGGTGTTTTTTTGAGCTCTGATAGAATATGTAGATGCAATAGAATAGCCGCTACCAGTATCAACTATTTTAAGTTCGATCAAAAAAGCCGTCATGCACATGACAGTGTGAGTTATTATAAAATTAAACCCATAATAAAGATCGAGTCAAAGTGAAAAAAATATTCATATTAAGTCTATTCTGCATCTTATCGTTAAACCTATTAGCTCAATATTCTACAAAACAAAGATTTGATTTTATTCACCATTTAATCAAATCAAATGATTTTAAGGAAGCACTTATCGAGCTAAATTATTTAGATGGTAAAACAAGTAGCGATAGTTTGTACTATTTAAAGGGGTGGAGTTTATATTCTCTTAAGCAACTAACAAACTCCGCTAACAACTTTAAAAGAGTTAGCAAAAAGTCTACTTTCTACCATAAAAGTCATTTTTTTGCCGCTTACAATTATGCTCACACTCAAAACTACGAAGATGCTAAAAAAGTTCTAAGTGACATTCAACTAAATTCAAATCTACAGCAACTAAAAAGCTTTGAATCATCAGGTATTGCACTTTTGGAGCGTGATTACGAACTTTTTGAATCTACACGTATAAAATCAGAATTAATACTACCGGCTCTACAAACAGAAGTTATAAACCTCGACAAATTATACACTTCGCTTAAAAATAGAAAGCCTAAAAAAATGTGGTTAGCAGGTTTAATGTCTGCAATTATTCCTGGATCCGGAAAAATGTATGCCGGAAAAACAGGAGAAGGTATAGCCTCTTTGCTTATGGTTGGATCAACGGGTTTAGTCACATGGGAGAACCATAGAAAGCTCGGAATCAAAAATTTTAAAACAATTCTATTTGGATCGATATTCACTATTTTTTATGTCGGTAATATATACGGCTCGGTATTTTCAGTAAAAATCTCAAACGAAGAGTTTAACCATGAAATGGATCAAAAAATATTATTTAATATACATATTCCTTTGCGGAACATTTTCAATTAGTCACGCTGAAAATAGTCAGATCATAAAAAAAGCAGATAGTTTATTCTCTATTGGAGACTTTCAATCTGCTGCCATCGAATATGAGCGTTTTTTGTATTACTCAGATACCAAACAATCCAATTATAATTGTTTATACAAGAAAGCGCAATGCTACAAACTATTAGCTGATTTCACTAAGGCTTGTAAAACATTAGAACGGATTAACCTCTTTCGGGAAAACACTGATAACTACATTGATATAAAAAGAGAACTAAGCCTTTGTTATTATTTGGATAATAAGCTACCCAAAGCCCTAATGCAGATTACACAACTTAGGCATAAAGCAAAAAGCCTCCCTCAAGAGACTCAATTGGTTGAAATTTTTGTTTTAAATGAAATGAAAAAGTGGAAGAATGCTCAAAATAAAGCCAAACTATATGCAAAGCAATATGTTTCAGATGAAAACGATAGATTAATTAGTATCAAAAAAATCGATTCTTTATATTCTAAGAAGAATTTACCCAAACTTAAATCAATTAATAAAGCAGAAAATTTATCTCGATTTATACCTGGAGCAGGACAAATATATTGTGGTAAAATTACCGAAGGTTCGTTTACATTTTTATTTAATGGAGCCTTTCTTGCTTTAGGTATTCAGCAAATTTTCACCAAATTTTATTTTACCGGTTACACGGCCGGATTTGGTGTCCTACATAAAACATATACGGGTAATATGGCTAGAACAAAACACCTAGTCAACAAAGTGAATCTCGTTAGACACACAAGCTTTAATGAGTCTATTATTAAATATATGCTGAGTTTATAGATAGAATATTAGTATTATTGTTAGTCAAATAAAAAGACAAAACAATTATGTACAAACTCTTAAAAAAAATAAGTTTCTTCAAATCATTGGGTTGGTTTGGAAATATCATACTCAGTATTGGCGTTATACCACAAGTTGTTCAAACCTGGGAAACCAAAGATGTAAGCAGCTTCAACTGGTCCTTTCTTCTGATGTGGGCCTTTGGTGTCTTTTTTACCTTTATCTACATACTGGAAGGTGATCTAAGATCTGGAAAACGACAATACCCCCTGTGGCTAAACTACCTGGTTAATATCGTAGCGACTTTTTACTTATGCTATGCTAAAATTGTATATAGTTAGATTAACTTACAATAAGTTTTATTAAAACCTTATTACTTAATAACGACACGAATGAAAAAATTACTCATACCTATAATTCTGGCTTTTTTCAGTTTAACTGCCATAGCTCAAGACAAAACTGAAGTTTTTCCTCAAGATCTTAAAATTGAAAACCAAGATCTTCACCTTAAGGGAACTGGAACCCGAGTTAAGTTGTGGATGGACATGTATACACTTGGCTTATTTGTTTCAGACACCAAGCAAGAAGCAAGCCTGATTGTATCAAATAACGAAACGGCTGTGGTTCGCCTAAGTATTATTTCTGGACTTATTACAGCTGAAAAGATGGACAAAGCCATTCGTGAAGGATTTGAAAAATCAACACAAGGTAAACCTGAGGCTATTCAAAACGAAATTGAAGCTTTCTTAAATATCTTTAAGCAAGGTGTTGAGAAAAAAGATCTTTTCCAATTTACGTATCAGCCTGAGTCTGGCACAAGTATTTCGAAAAATGAAAAACAACTTGCCTGCATCGAAGGATTAGCCTTTAAAAAAGCACTTTGGGGCATTTGGTTAGGCAGCAATCCGGTCGATAAAAAATTGAAAGCTCAACTGTTTAAAAATTAATAAAAGCTTTATAATTCAAGGCGCAATCAATTCCTGATTGCGTTTTTTTGTGTCTGAAAAATCGTATTTATAAATAAATTTCTAACTTAGCCGCAACTACTATAACAGAATACACTTTAATATGAGTGTAGATTCATACTCTTATCTAACAGACTTTAAGGAGAATTCCCTTAAAGTTTTTTCATGCGCCCTACTTTTTTTTAATACGAATAAAAAAATTGAAGATGAGCACATATTCAAAAATTGTTGGATCGGGAAGCTACATTCCTGAAGTTGAAGTAAAGAACGAAGAATTCCTAAAAAATACATTTTACAATGCTGATGGTAGTCACAATGGAGCGGCTACACCTGAAGTTCTTGAAAAATTCTATAGCATTACAGGTATTAAAGAAAGACGCTATGCTAAACCTGATCAAAAAGCATCTGATCTGGCTTATATAGCAGCAAGCAGAGCTCTCGAATCCTCAGGAATCGACAAAGAAAGCCTTGATTATATTCTTGTTGCTCACAATTTTGGCGATGTTTCAGCTAATACCGTAGCACCACAATTGATGCCTAGTCTTGCTGCACGTGTCAAGCACTTACTAAAAATTGAAAATCCCAAAACAGTAGCTTACGATATTCTATTCGGATGTCCGGGTTGGGTACAAGCCATGATTCAAGCCAATTACTTTATCAAGTCAGGCGATGCAAAAAGAGTTATGGTAATAGGTTCTGAGACACTTTCCAGAGTTTGTGACCCTCACGACAGAGATTCTATGATTTACGCTGATGGTGCAGGTGCTACAATTCTAGAAGCAGTTGAAAGTGAAAATGAAACAGGTATTATCTCACATTCTGTTCGTACAGATACCATAAACGAGGCCTATTTGCTTTGGTCAGGTGCTTCACATAACCCTGAATTCCAAAATAGAGATCGTGATTTCTACATAAAAATGCACGGCCATAAAATTTATGAATATGTTATTTCTAACGTCCCACAACTGGTAAAAGAATGTATCGAAAAAGCAGGCTTGGGATTGAAGGATATCAAAAAAGTTCTCATTCATCAAGCCAATGAAAAAATGGACGAAGCCATTGCCAAACGCTTATTCCGCTTATATGGCGAACGACAAGTTCCCGATGATATCATGCCTATGATTATCAAAAAAATGGGAAATAATTCGGTGGCAACCGTACCTATTTTGTATGATATGATTGCTAAAGGTGAACTTGAAGGCCACCAATTCTCAAAAGGGGATCATGTAGTATTTGCATCGGTTGGCGCTGGTATGAGTATTAATGCCTTCGTTTATCAATTTTAGATCTAAAATTAGTTTAATACAATCAAAGCCTCACCCAAAGTGAGGCTTTCTTTTATTCATTCTAAACTTGAAATCAAAACAATCTAAAAGCCTAATTTACCTATCTTGACAACGTATTATTAAATGAAACAACACCATTAATCGTCGTCGTAAATGGATACCCTGTTCTATCTTTCAACACTATTCTGTCTGATTAGCTCATTGACTTTTATAGTCATCTTTCTATATAGCACTTATATCTTTTATATCGAAAATGAGAAAAGAGCAGCATTCAGAGCCCTAATCATAGGTTTGCTGCTTCCTATACCCTATTTCATCGCTTGGTATTATAACTACAACATTCTGGCATTAGTTCTATTTGCCGATTTGATACTTACAGGACTTCTTTTTATTTATCCTTTTAAAACGCCACAAACGATTTGTGACGAAATCCCTTTGACTAAGATTGATGAGAGAAACGTGATGTTTTCGCGAAATGAATTGATAGTTGGCAGCGATACTTACAAGGCCTACTATGAAAAATACCCTGAAAAAAAAGCCTTGGATGATGCCTTTAGAAATGAGGCAGGTTTGTGCTCTGAAAAATCCTTATTTAACCACCCATTCGCTTTTGCTGCTGCACATGCCAGCTTCTTTGCAGTTGGACAGTTTAAGAAAGCTGTTGATGGTGAAGTCAATGCCAATCGTAAAGAAACAGATCCTGAAAAGATGAGTTCTTTCCTAAAAGCCTGGGGGAAGAAACTTGGTGCATTAGATATTGGATTCTGTGAACTCAAGGATTACCATTTGTATTCCCACAAAGGTCGTGGAGACGAATATGGAAATGAAGTAAACAATTCGCATAGCCATGCCATTGCCTTCACGGTTGAAATGACAGAAGAAATGGTTCAAGCAGCTCCACAATCTTCCATCGTTATGGAATCAGCTCAACAATACCTGGATTCGGGGCGAATCGCCATTCAGGTTGCAGAATTTCTGCGACATCTGGGCTATTCAGCACGGGCACATATTGATGGTAATTATCAAGTTGTTTGTCCCTTAGTGGCTCGAGATGCAGGTTTGGGTGAGATTGGACGCATGGGTTTATTAATGACTCCAAAGCAAGGACCAAGAGTTCGCTTAGGTGTTGTCACAACAGAATTCCCATTAACAACTAAAGATCGTAAGAAGCTAAACTATATGCTGGACTTCTGTTTGCATTGTAAAAAATGTGCCGAAGTTTGCCCGAGTAAATCCATCTCATCAGACAATCCTAAAATGGTTGATGGCATTAAAAGATGGCAAATCAATTCAGAATCTTGTTTTACCTATTGGTGTAAGGCTGGAACCGACTGTGGGCGTTGTATGGCGATTTGCCCCTATTCACACCCAGATAATTTATTGCACAATGCGATTCGATTTGGAATAAAGCATTCGCCACTTTTCAGACGAATAGCTGCTCCTTTAGATGACTTCTTTTATGGTCGTAAACCAAAATCAAAGAAACTGCCTAAATGGATGAATTGATGTGATGATGTGATGATGTGATGATGTGATGATGTGATGATGTGAAAATAAAAAAAAACTTTCTAACATCGCACCTTTATCCTTTATCCTTTATCCTTTATCCTTTATCCTTATTTCTTCTGATTACCAGCAAACCAATAAAAGTTAAGAATCCATTCAGCATCAATAATTCAAATCCTAATGTGAATCCAAACCAATCCATCGAGTTTTGAGAAAAGATATAGCATAAAACCGGTGCCACTATCGTTACCAAAGGCACCCATTTATCTTTAACTTGAATGGAAGTAAATAAGCCAAAAGCATATAAGCCCAACAATGGGCCATAGGTATATCCTGCAACTGTAAAGATGGCTGAAATAACCGAATCATCATTAATGGCTCTAAATATTAAGATGACCAGCAATAAAATCAAAGAGAACAGTAAATGTGATCGACTACGTAGTTTCTTGGTCTTTGCTTCATCATTTTCATCCGCACCCAATATATCAACGGTAAAAGAGGTCGTTAGCGAGGTAAGAGCTGAATCGGCACTCGAATATGCAGCGGCCATCAATCCAACCAAAAAGAATAAACCAACAACGGGTCCAAGGTGCTGAGTTGCCAACATTGGAAACAAATCATCTCCACGCTCTGGAATTGCAATACCCTGATGTTGAGCAAATATTAAAAGTAAGGATCCCAGCATTAGGAATAACAGGTTGGCAGGAATAAAAGCAAAGCCATACCAATACATATTCTTTTTAGCTTCCTTCAGGTTCTTACAACTTAAATTCTTTTGCATCATATCCTGATCGAGCCCAGTCATCACGATAGTAATAAAAGCTCCCGTAAAAAATTGCTTCAAAAAATGTTGTTTACTAGCCCAGTCATTAAATTCAAATACCTTTCCATATTCACTTTCTCGAATGGTACTTAGTGTACTTGCTATGTTTAGGTCAAGCTTATCCATTATTAGATAAATACTAATACCTACCGACAATAACATAAACAAGGTTTGAAGACTATCAGTCCAAATAATCGTCTTGATACCACCTTTAAAGGTGTAAAGCCAAATCAACATTATAGTGATCAAAACCGTTAGAGCAAATGGGACTCCCCATGCATCAAATACTGTTATTTGAAGCACATTTGCCATCAGAAACAAACGAAATGAAGCTCCAATTGTTCTGGAAAGTAAAAAGAAAGAAGCACCCGTTTTGTATGAAACATTACCAAACCGTTCTTTCAAATAAGTATAAATTGATGTCAAGTTTAATCGGTAATACAAAGGCAATAAAATATTAGCTACAACAATATAACCAAGCATGTAGCCTAACACCATTTGCATATAAGAAAACTCAGTTGACCTAACCCAACCAGGTACCGAAATAAAAGTCACGCCTGAAAGTGAAGCCCCAATCATACCAAAAGCAACGACATACCAAGGTGATTGTTTATTACCTATGAAAAAAGCTTTATTATCAGCTTTGCGGCTAGTAAAATATGAGATAACTAATAAAAGTGTAAAGTAGCCAACAACTACAAGGAGGATATTTAATGGGGACATAAATCTAATTTGAAATGAAGTCTCAAAAATAGAAATTATTATCATCATAACCCCATCAGCTTATTTCATAAATGGATCACAGATAAAAGAATGCGAAAAATACTTACATTTGAGCTACAGATCTCAGGATTTGTTCTTCTATACGTCGATTATATATAACACATGAATTACGATAACTTCCCTTCCAAACTATTAGAAAATGCTGTTTCAGAATTTGCAAAACTTCCTGGAATTGGTCGAAAAACAGCGCTAAGGCTTGTACTACATCTACTTAACCAAAACAAGGAAGAGGTTCGGAAGTTTGGGAATACCATCATTCAGCTACGCGAAGAAGTTAAACATTGCAAATCGTGTTATAATATTTCTGATACCGATATTTGTGACATTTGTGCAAATCCCAAGCGTGATAAATCAACCATTTGTGTCGTCGAAAGTATTAGAGATGTCATGTCGATTGAAAGAACTCAGCAATACAATGGCATTTACCATGTTTTGGGTGGAATCATATCACCAATGGATGGCGTTGGGCCTAGTGATTTGCGCATAAAACCACTAATAGAAAAAGCTCAGGAGGAAGATTTGACTGAAATCATCCTAGCCCTCAGTACCACTATGGAAGGTGATACAACCAACTTTTACCTTTATAAAAAATTAAAACCTCATCAAGTCTCTGTAACAACGATTGCACGTGGCGTATCGATTGGTGATGAATTAGAATATACCGATGAAATCACATTAGGACGTTCCCTTCTGAATAGAATGCCATTTGATAAAAGTTTATAAATATCAATTTCCTGATACTTCGAGCTGGAGGATTTTCAAACATAAAGCTTATCTTCAAGGAAGTTATCCGATTTTTATGATATAGAGAAAACTAATTAGATATTAAAAAAAGATGATTGACTTTACTAATCAGACATACTTGTCTTTTACTCTTTTTTGATTAAATTTGTGTTCTATTTAGACTAAATAAGCAAACACTAAACAAAATCAATATGGCAAAATTCGAAATCTTTCTTCCAGCAATGGGTGAAGGTATCATTGAAGCTACAATAACAAAGCTCCTTAAAAACGTTGGCGATTCAGTTGAAGAAGAGGATTCAATCATGGAAATCGCAACCGATAAAGTTGACTCTGAAATTCCAGCTCCAGCAAGTGGAGTTATTGCAAAGATATTATTTGAAGAAGGTGATGTTCCCAAAGTTGGTGACTTAGTTGCCATCATCACAACGGATGGAGAAAGTATTGATGATGCCAGTGCATCTCCTAAAAAAGAAGAAGCTCCTACTGAAAGCAAAGGGCCTCAAATAACGCTTGCAACTGAGACTCCTGAAGAGAGTGAACCAATGAAAGCCAAAACTGAAAATGGTAATTTCATTTCACCACTTGTTCGTACCATTGCTAAGGCAGAAAATATCACCAACGAAGAATTAAACACAATCGTGGGTTCTGGTGAAGCTAAACGCATTACCAAGAAAGATATACTGCAATATATTGAGGATAAAAAAACAATTAAAATAGCCGAAGCAGTTGTTGCTCCTTCAGCTCCTACTCCGCAAGTTAGTGCTCCGACTCATAACTCCTATACAGGTCAAAACGTTGAAATCATTGAAATGGATCGTATGAGAAAATTGATTTCTCATCATATGACCAATTCTCTACAGGTATCAGCTCATGTCACCTCATTTATCGACGTAGATGTCACTCCAATAGTACAATGGAGAGAGAAGGTGAAGAATGATTTCCTGAAGAAACACAATCAAAAATTAACTTATACGCCTATTTTTGTTGAGGCAGTAAGTAAAGCGATTCAAGATTATCCATTAATCAATGTATCTGTTGATAGTGATAAGATTATCAAAAAGAATTTTGTAAATATTGGAATGGCTACTGCTCTGCCGAACGGTAACCTAATTGTTCCTGTCATCAAAGATGCTGATGAGAAAAATCTAATTGGCCTAAGCAAATCAGTTAATGATCTTGCGAATCGTGCTAGAGTTAACCAGTTAAAACCTGACGAGATTCAGGGAAGCACATTTACAATCACAAACTTAGGTGCATTTGGCAGTACAACGGGTACACCTATTATAAACCAGCCTGAAGTTGCAATTTTAGCAGTTGGTGCTATCAAGAAAAAACCTGCAGTTATCGAAACACCACAAGGTGATACAATTGGAATCAGACATATCATGGTTATGTCTTTATCTTACGATCACCGTGTTGTTGATGGAGGACTTGGTGGCATGTTCTTGAAAAGAGTAGCTGAAAATCTTGAGAATTTTGATACAAGTCAATTACTTTAATTAATAAATTAATGTTTTAAGCCTCTAAAACAGAACATAAAATACAAATATGAAGGAAACGCAGATCTTGAAATCTGCGTTTTTTTTATGCAAAAAAATCAAAGTTTTTTATATCTTGCATTGTTCAGTGATAATAAGGCATATCACAACACGTGTAAATATTTTATTTGATCATATCGGCCTATAATAAAACATGGATTTTTAAAGGGATTATTCAAATTCCCTTTCTAAACCTTCATCATTTTTATTCGCTCTATACTATTAAATAAAATTCGATTCTCTCATTTTATATGATAACTCATTGTCTATAATATTTAAAAATATGATGAAGTTGAATTCTGGAATTCACAAAAACAAATCCACTCAACTTTTAAGAACTTTAATGTTCTTTATAATTATAGCAATTGGTGTCAATAATAGTTTCGCTGGCACTTCTCTATCTACCAATGACAAAACCAGCAAACGGAAGAAAATGAAGATGGCTAAAATGTATTTTGCCAATAAAAACTACGGAGAAGCAGCCCCTGTTTTATACGATCTATTACTTCTTGACCGAAAAAATGCAGAGCTTAATAATATGTTGGGGGTTTGCTATTTTAATCTGGAATCAGAAAAGGAGAAGTCAACAGAATACCTCGAAAAAGCGATTCGATATACCAAATCAAGAAATAATATCCCACTTGCTTATTATTACAATCTGGGTAAATCTTATCATATCAATTACCAATTTAGCAAAGCAATCAGAACCTTCAACAATCTTTTAAATCTGGTTCCCAGAGGCGATGTACACTATAAAGCTGAAATTGAACATGAAATTGAAATCTGTAGAAATGCCATACAACTAACGGAACACCCTGTCAATATTACTATCGAGAATCTTGGTAATTCAATAAATACTGAATATGCCGAACATAGTCCTGGTGTAACGGCTGATGAAACAACCATGGTTTTCACTTCTCGTCGTAATGGCACCGGAAGTAAGGTTGATAAGGATGGGCAATTTTTCGAAGACATATATATTTCCCATCAATCCAACGGTGTTTGGTCAGAACCCAAAGGAATTAGTATTCTGAATACGAAGGATCACGATGCATCCATTTCTATTTCAGCTGACGGTCAGGAAATTTACGTATATAAAGCTGGTTACTACAATAATAACGAATCAAATGGTGGAGATATTTATGTCAGTAAACTAAATGGAGAAAATTGGACAAGACCACAAAAATTACATTCTGACATCAACTCACCTAGTAAGGAAAGTCATATTTCCATTTCAGCTGATGGCAGAACCATTTATTTCTCAAGTGATCGACCAGGTGGATATGGAAAAATGGATATCTACAGTGTAAAAAAGCTTCCTAATGGGAAATGGGGACCGGCTCAAAATCTGGGTCCAAATATCAATACGATTTACGACGATGAAGCTCCCTTTATCCACCACGATGGAACACACTTATACTTTAGTTCAAAGGGACACAAAACCATGGGTGGCTTTGATGTATTCAAATCAACATTTGAAAATGGACGTTGGAAAAAACCAGTCAATATTGGATTTCCCATAAACTCAACAAAAGAGGATATCTACTACACCCCAACTCCTGATGGGAAAAGAGCCTATATGGCTTCGTATAGAAAAGGTTCCTATGGTCGAGCAGACATCTTTAGAATTCAAACTCCAGATGCTGATAATACCGGTTTATTTGTACTTAAAGGAAAATTAATCAACACCAAAGGACAACCTGTAGGGAAAGCTAGAATCAAATTAAGTCATGATAATAAAACCATAGGCCTATACCGTCCTAATACCGCGTCAGGTAAGTTTCTTTTTATCATAGATGCTGGTAAACAATACCATCTAGAAGTTAGAGCAGAAGGCTATAGACCACTGAGTACAATCATGAATGTACCAGCCGAATACGCTAATAAAGAAAACCATAGCGTTATCACACTTCTGCCTCTTGCACTTTATCGTGAAGACGAAGAAGATTATCCAGAAAACATGGATCTTATCGACTATGAAGCAAGTAAAATTAGTCTGGAAAAAGAAGCTATCGTACCTGAAATTGATAATAAATTAGATGATACGGAACTCAAAGAACCTCAAAAAATAGTTACGCCTATTGAGGAACCTGTTGAAGAGAGTAAACCTGATACTGTTGTCAAAAAAGAAGTGCCAGTTGTGGTGCCTGTAGTTAAAATTCCTGAGACGCCTAAAAAGATAAAGAAACAAAAGATTGACTCTATACCTTCGATGGCTCCTCTGTTTTTTACGCTTGAACTAAATACATCAGACACAAGTATTCTGGCAAAACTTAAAGATATACCAGGTATAGAAGAGGTTAAAAACCCTGAAAATAATTTGTCTTATATCCAAGGTAGATATGAGAACTACAAAGATGCTATAAAGGCAAAAAAGCTAATTGAAAAGAAAGGATTGCAGAAGGTCAAAATTCGTATGATCCAGCAGGATAAACTTATCAAAGAGCTGAAAAAAGAAGCTAATTATTATACAATTCAGATTCTGGCTCTTCAAATCCCAATGGACCCCGAGATGTTCAACTATCTGGATAATGTTAAAATATTCCAAAGTAGTGATGGCTTCAGTCGATATACTTACAAGAAGTTTAAGACAATTAATGCCGCCACTCAGGAACTAAACAGATTGATTCGTATTGGGTACTGGGATTCATTTATCAGAACGGTAATCAATGGTGAACTTATTTATCCTGAAATGAAATTTTCAACAAGCACAGCTTATACCATACAGTTGATGTCACTTAAGGAGGTTAGACCTGTATCCTACTTCAAGAATCTTAAAGGGGTGAATGTATATCGAGATTCAGAAAATATTTACAGATATACCTATAAGATTTTCCCAACGAAGTCTGAAGCTCAGCTTGCGCTTGGTGAAGTATTAAAGAAGAGTTACTGGGATGCCTTTGTTCGCAAAGCATACTGGGGAGAGGAAGTTCTTTTTGCGAATTACAGCGCCAGAAGAGCCAATAAGTTTACCGTTCAAATTATGGCTTTAAATCATCCAAAATCATTGAGTTATTTCAATAATTTTCCGATTGACAGACTCAATATGAAAAAAGGTAAAGATGGTTTATCGAGATATACTTACGGGGCTTTTGAAGATAAAAAGGATGAGAAAACCTATTTGAATATAGCCTTCAAAAAAGGTTATTACGATGCCTTTACACGAACAATAAAGTGGTACAATAAGCACTAATCCGCTACTTGATTCATCACAATTCTTCAATAGATTATATGCAAATTTTAGAAAATAATTCAATCCGTCTAAGAGCTTTAGAGCCTGAAGATTTAAAACTACTTTATCAGTGGGAGAATAATTCAGATATCTGGGAAGTCAGCCATTGTCAAAAGCCTTTTTCTCTTTTTGTCTTAAAGCAATATCTGGAAAATTCACATCTGGATATTTATGAGAGTAAACAGCTGAGATTGGTTATTGAATTGAAAGATAAGAGTGAAGCAATTGGATTAATCGATTTATTTGATTTTGATCCATTTCACAATAGGGTCGGAATCGGAGTACTGCTTCACGATAAAGTGCATCGCCAAAAAGGTTATGCAAGTGAAGCACTGGAAACGCTAATCCAATACTGTTTTAATAGTTTGCAGGTACATCAACTCTATTGTAATATTACAACATGTAATCAAGCTAGTATCGATTTATTTTGTTCTAAAAACTTTGAGATTACAGGAACAAAAAAACAATGGATTAAAAGTCAAACTGGCTGGAAAGATGAACACCTCCTTCAATTGATTAATCCCAAGAAATAAGCAAATCTAAATACCAGAAAAGTCCAGCAATGCTGGACTTTTTTTTTTAGTTTGTATTCTTTTTGAATGGCTTATTCAACAATAATCACTTCATCGAAAATTTCAATTTTATCGCCAGGACGAATTTTAGCACGTTTACGATACTCTACTTCACCATTACGAACAACCTGACCATCTTCTACAAAGATCTTAGCCTGAGCACCACTTTCACTAATACTTAATGCTTTTAAAAGTTTTATTAGTTCAATATATTCTGTATCGATCTTAAAGTTAATCATAGCTTATCGGTAAAATTTATTTATAGAAATTGAGTGGCAAAGGTATTCTTTTCCAAAGACTAATGAAAGAATAAATAAGCAATACCAATTGCAGCTATAATTCCCGCAAAATCGGCAATTAAACCGCAGGTAATAGCATAACGTGTATTCTTGATACCTACAGCACCAAAATACACAGCAATAATATAAAAAGTAGTATCTGTAGCTCCTTGTAGAACTGAGGTCATTCGTCCCACGAAACTGTCAGCACCATATTGACTCATGGCATCAACCATCATACCTCGTGCACCAGAACCACTCAAGGGTTTCATTAGTGCAGTGGGTAAAGCTGGAATAAAATCACCATTAATTCCTAACATGACACAAAGCTTCTCAACAGATTGTATAAACATATCCATAGCCCCAGATGCCCTAAAAACTCCAATGGCTACCAATATGGCTACCAGGTATGGAATTATCTTAACAGCGATATTAAAACCATCCTTAGCTCCTTCAATAAAACTCTCATAAACATTTACCTTACGGATGAAAGCCAATAAAATAAAAGCAACAATCACTGAAAAAAGAAAGACATTACTCACCACTCTGGAAATTAAAGCAATTTGCTCTTTTTCGATACTAGAAAAGTACATGATTATTGCTATAATAAAAGCGGTCATACCTCCCAGATAAAGGAGAATAACCTTATCCCAAAGCTTTATCTTCTGCATAACAGCAACAGCTATTAAGCCCGTAATAGTAGAAAAATATGTTGCCAATAATATGGGGATAAAAATATCTGAAGGATTCACGGCTCCCAGTTGAGCTCGATAAACCATAATAGATATTGGAATTATGGTCAGGCCTGAGGTATTTAAAACCAAAAACATAATCTGAGCATTCGAAGCCCGATCTTTATCAGGGTTCACATCTTGCATCTGTGTCATTGCCTTTAACCCCATTGGTGTCGCGGCATTATCCAAACCCAGCATATTAGCTGCTAAGTTCATCATGATAGAACCATGAGCCGGATGATCTTTGGGTAATTCAGGAAACAAACGATTAAAAAAGGGTCCAATTAGGCGAGAGAAAATTCGAATGATTCCTCCTCTTTCTCCTATTTTCATGATACCTAACCAAAGGGTTAGCACACCGGTTAGGCCAAGCGAGATATCAAAACCTGTTTTGGCCATATCAAAAGTCGAATTAATCATGGCTGGAAACACTTCCATATCTCCAAAAAAAATCAACTTAATTAAACCGACTACAAAGGCTAGTACGAAAAAGAAAACCCAGATATAATTTAATGCCATATGTTATTATTTACTTCAGTGATTTTTTAATATTCTCTAAATTCTCTTTCAATTGCACATCCTTTGGCTTTAATTTCAATGCTTTTATGAAATAAAATTTAGCTACCGATAAATGACCTGATTCATAAGCTGTATTTCCCTTCTTTACAAACGTATCAAATTCAAGATCGAGAACCTTTTGCTTATCTGCTGCTATTGCATCTTCGATTTCCTTTAATTTTTCTTCAACCACATTTCTATCCGTGGCTAAAAGCAAGGCTTTTTTATAATAATGTCGAGATACAGAATATCTTGATTTCTCAAACTCGTTTTTACCAGATCGCATTAATTTCTCATATGCTATACGATCTTTCTCAGATATAAAGGCATACCTCAGCTCCTCTATCTCAGCCAATTTCTCTCTAGGGTAATCACGATTGAAAACAGCTAAGGCTTGTTTATAATAGGCTTTGGCTTTTCCCAGATATTTGTCATCAATTGCCACATCACCTTTATCAATATAAGCTTTGTATTCTTGCTCCTTCTTCTTCAACAAATTATCCCCAAAGGCATTTGAATTTTGCGCTAGTAATTCTTCTTCTTTTGACTGCATATTAGCTTTCAAAATCATCTTAATCTCATTCAACTGAGATTTAACATAGCCATCTTCTGGTTTTATTTTTCCGGCATCCTTATAATGATGTCTTGCTAAAGTGTACGATTTCTTTTTAAAATGAGAATCTGCGATTGCCAGTGATTCTACAAACTCCTCTTCAAGTCGACTATTCTTTCTATCAGCTTTTTCCTGCTTAGCTAGAATTTCATCAATTATTCTGATCTGATTCTTAGGATATGTACTCTTATTTCTTAGGCTTAGGGCCAATTGATATTTCTCTTTAGCAGATTTCAGTTTATTATCCGCAAATAACTTATCAGCTGAATTAATATAAGCATCATACTCTTTTTTAAGCGCCAAGCTTTTTTCTGTATTGATATTCTCTTCAGCTATCCTATCCTTCACAAGATCAATCTGCTTTAGAGTATATTCATCATTGGGCATAATCCGAATAGCCGACTCATATTTTTCCAGAGCTTTAGTATACTTTGTATTCTTAAATAGTTTATCTCCCTCGCTTACAAACAAGCGGAATTGCTTATCTAAAATCGATTTCTTTTTCAATAAGAGTTCTGCAGCCTTAGCTTGATTTTCCTTTTCAGCAATCAAATTCCTTATTTTCAACAATTGAGCTGTGGCATATTGATCGTCTTTTTTATATTCTAATGCCTTCTTATAATTTGAATTTGCATTCTTATAATTCTCCTCATTCATTGCAAGATCAGCTAAAGAAATTTGCTTCGAATATCTCTCATTAAGCAAGCTTTCCGCTTCCTCTTGTTTCAATTTTTCTTTAGCAATCTGAGCTATTTCTTCCAAAGCCAGTTCTGCTTTTTTTATCTGCTCCTTTGGATAATTTTCCTTTGCTTTCAAACTTAAGGCTGACTGATAATTAGTAATTGCTGATTTATAATCTTCATTTTTAAATGCAATATCCGCCTTTCCAATGAAGGCTTCATATTTTTCCTTAAGTAATTGCTCATTAGCCTTAATCCTATTGGCTTCTGCAATTAAATCTTCCAGTTTTTTTAGTTGTAATTTTGGATAAGTTTCTTCAGGTTTCATATCTGAAGCCTTTTGATAGCTTTTCCTGGCTACTTCGTACTCTTTCGACTCCAGTTGCGAATCGCCAGTTGTTATATAAACCTTATACTTAGCTTCAAATTCCTTGATTGCTGTTGCTTGCTGAAGCTCTTTGGCCATCAAATCCTCCAACTTATTAAGCTGATCTTTAGGGTATTTTTCGTCAGGTTTTATCTCCAAAGCATCTCTATAGTTCTCACGTGAATCAAAGAATTTTTTAGAAGCCAAATTATTATCCCCTTTGGTAATAAGAGCATCATATTTCTGATATTGAATTTGCAATTCTAATTCCTTCTTAGCTTTCTCTTCTAAGTCACGCTTTTTGTCAATTTTACCTTGTTTCGCTTTTTTTACCTGCTCGTTCAAATAAGCAGCTTTAGGCTTTATATTTAAAGCTTTTTGATAATTATCCAGAGCCTTATCAAAATCACTGGAATTCATCTGTGAATCAGCCAAAGAAATAAGGTCTGCATACTTTTTTTCACGTGCCTGTTTGTCTGCGAGTAATTTTGCCTGATGAGCCATCAAGCTCTCTATCTTAATGAGCTGGGCCTTCGGATGACTTTCATTGGACTTTAAAGTCAAGGCTTCTGTATAGTTTTGCTTAGCTTGAATATATTCACCACCCTTTAGCTGTTTGTCAGCAGAATCCACTAGTAACTTATACTTATCATCTACTACTTTTTGTTTTGCCTTATTGACAGCTAATTCCTTTTCTCTGGCAATGGTCTCCGTAATCAATTGGATTTGTGATCGCGGATACGATTCTTCAGAATCTAATTCAATGGCCTTTTCGTAGGAAGTTACAGCTTTAGAGTAATCTTTCTTTTTAAATTGATTATCAGCGAGTCTAATTATTCTATTATATTCAGCTTTTAATGCTTTTTGCTCAGCCACAAATTTAGCATTTGCCGCAGCCAACTGTCTTTCATAATCCAGTTGATCATCTATCAGTTGAATCTGATCTTGAGGATAAACTTCCTCAGGCATTACTTTAATTGCTAAAGTATATTGTGATTTAGCAGCCTTATACTCTTTTAACTTAAATGCTTCATCTGCCGCAATAATGAAGGCATCATATTTATCCTTCAAGGCCTTCTCTGCAGCCAATCTCCTTGATTCATTTTCAGCATTTAACTTCAACTCCAATTCAATATTCTTAATTTTCGCTAATTGATCTTTAGGATACTTTTCACTGGACTTAACACCAATAGCTGAGTTATAACTGATTTTTGCTTGTTCATAATTAGCTTCATCAAAATTCTTATCAGCAACTTGAATCAATGCATTGTATTTCTCATCTATGAGACGTTGAGCCTCAAGCTTATCTTTCTGACTTAACAATAGCTTATCAAGCTTAGCAATCTGATCTTTGGGGTAAACTTCTTGAGCTTTTAAATCTAAAGCTTTGGTATAAAACGATTTTGAATCGATATAATTCTTCCTCTGAAACTCACTATCACCTTTCTTTATCGCGGCATTGTACTCAGCATTTATTCGTGCCAATTCAGCCAAATAAGCTTCTTGCTTCAACCTGGTTTCTTTCTCAATACGTTTAAGTTCATCCTCAATCTCTTTTTGGAATGATAAATCAATTTCAATCAAGTCTGTCTCACTATTATACATGATCATACCTATGGGCTGATCAAAAATTGACAAATCTATACCCGGGAAGAACCTAAATAATTCGATTGAAAACTTAGATGGAGGGAAACGGCTATCTCTTTCCAAAACATCTTGTGGTACATAAGTTGAAACACTCACACGCTTGGTTACAAAATCTTTTTTAGAAAATTCAAAAATGTAATCATATCCAAAATCTAAGGAATAGGAAAATTTCCCACTCTTAGATAAATTCCTGACACTCTCCTGTTCTGAATCTTTATAAAGTGTGATCTTAACACCAGTGAGATCTCCTCCGTTAATCGTAACACTACCTTTCACAGTACATTTTTCCTGGGCATATGTATTAACCGAGAAAAGAATAAATATGAATGACAAAAAAGTTAGGTACTTATATTTTAAAATGATAGCTCTCATTAATTTTATTTGACTGTACTATTTCTCTGAAAATTAACTCAATTATTCTATTATTGAATTGAAAACTTTGATTCAAAAACAAAAATAAAGAAATATAACTAGTATTTACATAGTTCCACAATTGGATAAAGACTTTAATTCGAAAGTTCTAGAATAAATAACGTCCATTAAGTAGTAAAAGTATTTGATAGTACTTTAAAACATAAGTTATTTAGAAAAAAAAATCCTGTGAATCTAGAGAGACTCACAGGATGCTTAAAAATTTTCCGTTTAATAAAAATTTGATATCATGTATGAGGTTTAATTGTTAAGAACCTTAACTAAGACCTCTGCATTTCTTGATTTTAAAATTTGATCACGTTCTGTAATACATAGGTTTTCTTTAGTTTGCTCTCCCCAGGCATTGTAGTATTTTGCCATTTTAGTAAGTAATCCTACCTTACAGAAATCATAGCGGGCAAACTCACTAATAGCAAACGCTCTGTTCGAATGCTTTTCCTGAAGATCTCTATTACCATCTTCAAAATAAACCTCAGCCAAAGAACTTTTAAAGAAAATTTGAAGTGGATAAGCTTTTGAATTGATCAAACTGTCATTACAAAATTCCAACTCCTGAATCTGACTGGCGGTTAATTTCATTCCCAATTTAAATTGAGCAATTAGTTTATATGCTCTTAATAGTTTATGGTTTGAAAAATGAGCCTTAACATGCAATTGATCGTAAAATAACTCAGCATCTTCAATCATTTGAATAACTTTATGATAAGATTGCATATAAAATAAAGCATTACAAACTAAAACTTCAAACTCACCACTCCAACTCTCGTAAGTATCACCAACCTGACAATAAGCCATTTGACGATAATAAAAAACTCTAAGCAATTCAAGATCATTACTCTTACAAGATATATGATTATAAAAAAGAATACTTGTAAAACGCAAAGCAATGGAATAAGCAGAACAACTCGAGTTAGGTTCTGTCTCCAATAATAATTTATAATACTTATCTGCTAATTCTTGTTCAAGAGACATCAATGAGGTCATAAGCAATAAGCTCAAAGACTTAATTTTTATCGTTCTGTCTTCATTCGTTTCTGATATAATTTCAACAACCTTACTAAAATCACCTGTCAATCGATTCAAGTTTCCAGAAAGGGCAAACATAAATTCAACAGAACGAGCTCCCGAAGCATATGTTTTAATAAGATCAATCTTCTTATCATCCATATTTGTGACAACAGTGGTCAGAATATCACTTACAGCACTGCTGGTTAATGTCTCTTCCTCAAGCTCAAAAAATCTAGATAATGCTTCATAATTATCAGAGTTGAATGCAATACTAAATAACTGTGCAATTAATCTGTCCTTTAGTTCAAACTCCTTATAATCTGATTCAATTTGTTTGAATAGTTCAAAATCGATTCCATTATTAAACTCAATTAGTTCTTTAACCAATAAGACCTCAAAAAGTTGCTCATTATAGATTTTGACAAATTTGCAATAGCCATTATACTCGTTAATCGAAACATATTCTGAGATTAAGCCATAACTCAACATCTCCTCATAAGCATAGTAATAATTACCTGCTGTTTTAAGATGTATAGGGAATATGGATTTCAAATCCATCTTTTTAACTGAATGAGAATCTCTTCCATACTTTTGAATCTTCAAGATTCCTTTTAAAATCTCAATCTTCTCTTCAGAATAACGTGAATAATAAATCTTATTCTTCAAAAATTCATTAATCAACTTAAAACCGTCAGTTATATCACTGGTTATATTTGGAACATATGTTTTAATAAACAATTCAAGGAAAAATGGATTAGAAATTGTATTTCGCTGATAGTAATCCAAATTCTCAACTTTTAATTCATAGAAGAATTGTTGATTGATAGTCGCATCAAAGACATGTTGAATTTCAAAGCCATTTAGTGGTGGAAAGTTTCTTTTATCAATTTGATTCAGATCCAGGTCCATCTCATACCAAGCTTCTAAAAGGCTATTTTCTCTTTGAATAAAAGGAATTGCAAACTTTTCCCAAGTTGAAGTTCTCGATGTAAGAATCAACTTCATATTTTCAGAGTCTTTATGATTTGCAATAAATTGATTTAATTGCAAAAATAAACGCTCCAATTTTGTGTTATCATAGCTAACCTCATCTAAAGCATCTAATATCAAAATAATCTTTCCTTCACAAGCTTTAGGTCGATCGAGGAAATACTTCAAATCTGTTTTTGAATTGGAATTCAATTGTTCTTCAAGCCAACGTTCTAGCATAAAATCACTATTCAGGCAGTTGATCATGAAAGTCGCATCAAAAAATAAGATAACATCTTTACTTGACTTATCTTGGCTTATTCGCTCATACCATTTTGCCAGCATTGTTGATTTACCCGCTCCTCCAGGTGCAACAAAACTAAGAGCCATTTTATCGGACTGAAGAAAATTACTTATTCTATCTTCTCCTATTTTTCTAGTTGCAACAGCTTTGAATGGAATACCCGATTGGCCTTTTATTAGGTTGTACGCACCATTACTCAGATCAAAAGCTCGTTGTTGAAACGCTTGCCAACTGGAAGGCTTAACATGACCTTTCGTTTCTTCTGTAATATAATTCGTTTGGAAATCACTCCATGATTTATAACCCACATAGTGTGCTAATAAATCCAAAGTAAACTTGGATGGAGCTGAAGGAGATTTTAAAAAACCATAAAGTCGACGTATTGTAGTTGCACTAATTCGTCCTCCAGTAGCATCACAAACAATTTCAGCTAAAGCTTCACAATCTTTATTATAAGATAGCTCCTGCCCAAACTTATTTAGAGTTTCTTTCTTTAGATGTTCTAACATAGTGCAACTTTTATTGGTTTTCGAAATGTAAAAGTATATTTCCTCTATGCTTATAACAATCTAGATTTAATGATTTGGGGGTTTGATTTTATAACTACGTCATATGAGTTTCCCATTGCGTATTCGGGAATTCACAGCAATTTCCTTTACTGAACAGAGACACACCTATAATGATAGTTTCCAGTCTTTTACAAAGAGCTCAACACATTTAACTATGAGATTTTATATTGCTAAATAAGAGTCGAACAGTATCTTAGATATATCGTTAATCAGACGGTCAGGTTTAAAATTTGTATGGGTTTTATTTTTTATCAGGTAGAGAATGAGCTAGTTGTTTTAATCTTTCTAAAAACTCTTTCTTCTTTCCTTCTGAAACTTCGATTTCTTTGCCGTCATTAAGAATAATACGACCTCCTCTACCTTTTATATATTGATCTACGAAATTCAAATTAACCAAATGCTTACTATGTACTCGGCAGAATAAATGTTCCGGAAGTATATCCATGAAATTAGATAGGGGCTTTGACACCATTAAATCTTCCTTTTCCTCAAGAAAAAAATCGGTATAAGAACCATTTGCTTCACATCGAACAATATTATTAAGTTCAACCATCCGAAGCCCGTTGGCTGTTGGTAGAATAATCTTCTTGTGTTCATTTTTCAAACTGTCATACAGAACCTTAAATTTCTCATCAAGGTTAATATCCTTTTTAGAGTTCTTAAATCGTTCAACAGCCTCTTTAAGTTCCGTATAATTAACAGGCTTAAGTAAATAGTGCAAAGCTGAAAATTGGATGGCTTTCAAAGCATATTCATTATAAGCTGTGGTAAAAATAACTTCGAAATTGCGAGAATTAACTTGCTCCAAAACTTCAAAACCATCACCATCCGGCATGGATATATCCAGAAAAACAAGTTCTGGATTTTCTTGATTAATAAGTTCCACAGCTGTTTGAACATTACAAGCAAAGCCTATAACTTCGACATCAGGACAAAACCTTTCCAGTAATTTAAATAAAGAAGATTGACTCTTCATTTCATCATCAACAATTATGGCTTTTATCATAGTTATTTCTTTTAGTATCGAAATATAAAAAAAAGAGTTCTGAAGAATGATCTTTTTCCTAATTATTTTATGATTTATAAAACAACATCGTTTGAGGAGTTTTTAGGTATTTGTATTAGACCTCTGCGAACATCTTAAAATACGAAGTGGCAAGTCTAATCTTATAATAAGGAATTTCTTCGTTCATATGGATAAATAATTCCTTTGTATTCATATGTCCTAATTCCCGAATAGCATTTTCAGTCCGTTTTAACTCTTCGGCTTTCAAAAATGACAAGATATCAATATCTGCCCCTTTCTCATATAATGATGCCAAGTGGGAATATATCGTTACCGGGTTAATTCGTCTAATCTGAGCAATTTCATCTACTGAATAACCTTGCTTATAAAACTCATAGGTTTCATAGAAGGATTGACTGCTTTTTTTTGCTTCTTTATTTTTATTTTGTTCAAACTCTAATATTTCATTGATAAAGAATTCCCCATACAACTGATATTTGCGCTCACCAACCCCCGAAATCATCTTCATTTCAAATTCACTGGTTGGTTTTTCTTCAACCATTTCATGTAACGTCGCATCTGAAAAAACCAGGTATGGCGCGATTCTAGAAGATCTCGAAATTTTCAAACGTAATTTGCGAAGAGCTTCAAACAGATCTTCACGATAAACTTGTTTGGCTGGTTTAACTCTTTCAACCACTTTCTTAGGTTCCGATTTCATTGTTGCCAAATGCACCAAGTTTACCTTACGCCCGCTAAACAAAACCTCCTTACTCTGTTCTGTTAATTTTAGCGCATTCCCTTCGTCATAAGCCACTGAAATATATCCCAGGTTTAAAAGTTGAAGCATATATTGCTGCCAATCCTGATGTGGTACATCCTTACCGGCCCCATAGGTTTTAACTTTATTATACCCTTTGGATATAATCTCTTGGCGCGATGAACCGCGTAGCACATCAATTACAGTTCCTGCTGAAACTTGTTCCTTTAATCGTACAATGGCAGACAAGGCCTTCTGGGCGATTAGGCTTCCATCAAATTGCTTAGGAGGATCCTTACAAACATCACAATTACCACAATCTTCTTCCAGGTGCTCACCAAAGTAGCTCAGAAGAATTTTACGACGGCAAATTTGAGCATCGCAAAACTGTTGAATTCGTTCTAGTTTAGCATTTGAAACTTCTTTCAGAGCCGATTCTTCAATAAATTTACGATGAACGATGACATCCGAAAAACTATAGAACAACAAGGTGTCTGCTTTTAAGCCATCACGACCAGCACGACCAATTTCCTGATAATAGGACTCAATGTTACGTGGCAAATTATAATGAATAACCCAACGTACGTTGGATTTATCAATTCCCATTCCAAAAGCAATCGTTGCACAAATAATTGGCGTTTCGTCATTAATAAAAGCTTCCTGACGCTGTGCCCTTTCTTCAGAAGTTAAGCCTGCATGATAGAAATTGGCATTCACACCCGAATTCCGGAGTTTTTCCGACAATCCTTCACAGGCCTTACGACTTAAGCAGTAAATAATACCAGATTGATGTGGACGTTGTCTTAAAAAGCCCAATATACTTTTAAACTTATCTTTTCCAGGTGCAACTTTCAAACTCAAATTAGGGCGGTCAAAAGACGACAGGAAAAGTTTGGGGTCATCCAATCCCAATTGTCTAACAATATCCTTTTGCGTTAAACTATCAGCTGTAGCCGTTAAGGCAACTATAGGCACTAATGGAAATTGCTTTTTCAGATAGGCCATTTTAGAGTACTCCGGACGGAAATCATGTCCCCAAACCGAAATACAGTGTGCCTCATCAACGGCAAAAAGATTCACTTTTAGTTGTAATAGCAAATAATAAAATTCCTGACTTACTAATTTCTCTGGAGAAACATAGAGCAGTTTTATTTTGCCTTCTTGCACTTCCTCGATAATCTCATTTTGAACTTGAGCAGACTGAGAGCTATTTAAAAACCCCGCCTTTACACCATTGGCCTGTAATCCTTCAACCTGATCTTTCATTAATGCAATCAAAGGAGAAACAACAATGGCAACACCTTCCATCATTAAGGCAGGAATCTGGTAGCAAAGAGATTTCCCTCCACCTGTTGGCATGATAACTAAAGCATCTTCACCATCAAGAATCGATTGAATAACTTCATTCTGTAAAGGACGAAATTTATCGTATCCAAAATATTTTTTTAATATGCGGTTAGCCAATTTCATTTATCGACAAAAGTTTTTTAATGGATACAGAGAATCATTTATAATGACAAAAAAGACTTAAAGATCTTAACAATTTATGGTTTCAAAAGCCAAATTTGAGATAACAAAAGTAATGTCATGTCTAAAAGTATACTAGCGTTTGTGTGTTTAGTTATCAACAAAGACACAGACTTAGTCAAAATAAATTTTCACCCCTTACCCTCAAGTAATAATTTCACATTTCGAGAGCCCTGTACTAATACGGACTTAATTTATTACGCAATCGTTTTCTTTCCATATACTTTAAAACATATCACAATTACTCAAACATGACAAATGTCATAATAAAAAGGATAGCGAAACTAAACTAAAAAATTATTTTTGCCCCGAAATTCAACAACCTTAATCAAACAACACAGAATGAACGCAATTAAGTCGATTAAAGAGACTAATTTCCTTAAACAAAGAAGATACGAAGCCGTCATGTTTCTTATCACATTCTTTGGTATTTTCGGTTATGTTGGGCACTCAATGGGAGTCGCAAACATGCTAAACACCATTATGAATACAGCCTGGGATCTTCTTATGAATACAGTATTCTATATTATGGGAATTACTGTTTTATCTGGGGCTTTGGGTAAACTACTTATCGAGTTTGGTGTCGTACGTCTATTGGAAAAAATTCTTGCACCACTTATGAAACCTCTTTTCAACCTTCCTGGTGTAGGGGCTTTAGCTGGTGTTCTAACTTTTCTATCAGATAACCCAGCTATTATTAGCCTGGCAAACGACAAAAATTTCAGTAAGTATTTCAAAAACTACCAACTGGTATCTTTAACCAACTTTGGTACGGCATTCGGAATGGGGCTTATCGTAATTACATTCATGTCTACACTTAAGATTCCTGGTAATGACGAGAATTTATTTATTCCAGCTCTTATTGGTTTACTTGGAGCACTTGTTGGTGCCGTGGTTTCAACACGATTGATGCAACGTTTAATTAAAAATGTAATTAAACCGCGTAAAGATCATGATTTCGAAGGTGCAACTGAAAAAATCTCTTTCAAATCAGAGGGTAGTGTTTTCATACGTTTCCTAAACTCTATTTTAGATGGAGGTAAGTCGGGTGTTGACTTAGGACTAGCAATTATTCCTGGTGTATTGATTATCTCTACAATGGTAATGATGCTGACATTCGGTCCTAAAGATCCTGCAATTGGATATCAGGGATTAGCTTACGAAGGTGTTACTTTACTACCAGATCTTGCTGGTCATGTCTGGTGGTTATTTGAAGGATTATTCGGTTTTAAAAATCCTGAATTAATTGCTTTCCCTGTTACTTCTCTAGGAGCTGTAGGTGCTGCTTTATCTCTTGTAAAAGCATTTATTGCTAAGGGAATTATCGATGGAAATGTAATTGCTGTATTTACGGCAATGGGTATGTGTTGGAGTGGTTATTTAAGTACCCACACAGCTATGCTTGACACATTGAATTACCGTGAATTAACATCAAAAGCCCTTCTCTCTCACACTATTGGGGGTGTTGTAGCGGGTTGTTTTGCTCACTATTTCTATGTATTAGTCACGATGTTTATCTAAGGACGCAATATAGAATATAAAAAAGGCTTGCTAATTTATTTTAGCAAGCCTTTTCTTATATATATAAATGCTTATAGCTTACTCCATATGAACAACCGTGATACCTGATCCTCCCATCTGAACTTTCTCATCTGTACAGGATCGAACGAGCTGTATTGTTTTCAGATAGTCACGAATTAATGTTCTTAGAATCCCATGACCTGTTCCATGCAAAATCCTAAACTCACTAACATCTAACATAATAGCCTCATCAACATGATCCATCACAATTTGAAGAGCCTCTTCTGCTCGCATACCTCTCACATCAATATCACGACGGAAAGTCAGCTTGCGTTTAGATATTTTCTCTTGCACCAAAGCCGAAGTTTGATTGTAGGTTGTATTCTCCTTTTTAGCTTGAGTCTTACTAACCTTAGTCAAGCGATTCAACTTGACTGATGTTAACATAGCGCCAAAGGCAACCACTGCTGTCTTATCATTTACTTCAATCACTTCACCAACGGTTCTCTGTGAATCGAGCTTGACACTATCTCCCTTTTCAATAATCGAAGGATCGAATTGTTTCTTTTTTAGAGGTACTGCTTTTTCAGGTTTACTCTGTTCGGAGCTTTTATCACCTTTAAACTTCTTACCCTTTTTCTCTCTATCCTTTAACTTCTGAATTTTTCTATTTATACGCTCTTCTTCCTGTAAATCCGATTCAGTCAAGACCTCTTTTTGCTCTTCAAATGCTTTTCTAGCCAGGCGTGTCTTTTCTTTATCTGCTTTACTTTCCTTAATATCACGTATGGTCTTTTCTATGGATTTATTAGCCTTATTTAAAATATGTTTGGCCTCTTCTTGGGCCTTAGCTATAATCTCCTTTCTCAAAGCAGACGTTTCTTTAAGATCGATTTCATAGCGATCGACTAATTGGGACAACTTTTTCTCGTTAATACGAATTTTATCACGCTTGCTTTCCCAATATCGCTTATCACGAACAATATCACGTAAATGCTTATCAAAATTGATGTGATCACCACCAATGATATCTGTAGCTGATCTTAAAATTTCTTCAGGCAAACCAATTTTACGTGCAATTTCAAAAGCGAACGACGAACCTGGCTTTCCAACTTGTAGCTGAAATAAAGGTTGCATTTTATGAGAATCATAAAGCATTGCACCATTCTCAATCCCCTCAGCTTCTGCAGCGTAGTGCTTCAAGCCTGTATAGTGAGTTGTGATAACACCTCTAACTTGTTTTCTATTTAGTTTATCAAGAATCGATTCAGCAATTGCTCCCCCAACAGCCGGCTCGGTACCTGTACCGAACTCATCAATCATCATCAAGGTTTCAGCATTCGAATATTTCAAGAAATGCTTCATGTTTATCAGGTGAGAACTATAGGTACTCAAATCATTCTCCATGGATTGCTCATCACCAATATCTATGAAAATATTATCGAAGATACCCATCTTCGACTTCTCGCCCATTGGAACCAACAAACCACATTGAAACATATATTGCAATAAACCCATGGTTTGTAAACACACCGATTTACCACCAGCATTAGGTCCTGATATCAAGACAATGCGTTGTTTATCGTTAATCTCTATATTTAAAGGAACAGCCTCTCTCCCTTCGCCTTGTAAAGTAAGGTATAATAAGGGATGGACCGCATTTTCCCATAGAACCTTTGGTTCTTTACCCATGAGCGGCATTAAGCCATTAACTTGAATCGCAAATTTTGCCTTAGCCCGAATAAAATCAATCTGAGCTAAAAACTCATAAGCCAGGAATAAGTCATCGACATATGGGCGAACTTGTTCTGTAAATTCACGAAGTACCCGAATTATTTCACGACGCTCTGCATATTCCAATTCACGAATTTCATTATTGGTTTCTACAATTTCTGCTGGCTCTATATATGAAGTTTTACCGGTAGCTGACTCATCATGAACAATACCTTTCACTTTTCTCTTATAGGCCGAAGTAACAGGTATTACGGTACGACCATCTCGAACTGATAAGGAAACATCTTTATCAACCCAACCATCTTTTTGAGCGGCACGTAAAAGAGATTGCATTCGTCTTGAAATAGAAGCCTGTTTCTGAGTCAGACTACTACGTATTTGCATCAATTCAGGTGATGCATTATCCTTCATTCGACCATGCTTGGTCAATATTGCATTTAATCTCTCAAAGATATAAGGGTACATTTTCACATTCCCTGTCAGTCTCATTAAGTAAGGATAACTTCCCTCTTCCTTATTCTTAAAAAAACGCAAAATGGCGGATATAGATTCCAAAGAGCGTTTTAAATTGAACAATTCTTCAAGTTCCAGATAGGTCCCTTGAATTCGAATTTTCTCTAAACTTTGTCGTACGTCTATAAAATGTCCTAAAGGAAAATTCTCTTCCTCAAGACATATGGTCTTGAACTCATTGGTTTCATTTACACGACGAGATACTCGCTTAAAGGACTCGGAAAACTTCAACTCATCCACCAAGTCGCGCCCAAGAGCACTTAAACACTGTTTTTTTAGCAGTTCTCGAACTTTATCGAACCTTATTTTCGTTTCAAAATTTTCTGGATATATCACGCGCTTCTATACAATCTTAGTTATTTCTTTTGCAAAATTAACAAAAGAGCCCGAAGAGGCAAAAAGAGCCAACAATGGTATTCAATAAACCTTATATAATTAGTGCTAATAAGTAATAATATCATCAGTTATGCCTTTTACCACAACATTTCTTAAATTTCAAACCACTACCGCAAGGGCACTGACTATTTCTACCCAAGCTCTGTTTCGACTTTTTAAGCGTTCTGGATTTCATATTTTGATTGAACACCTCTGTCATTAGGTCATATAAGTCAGGATGAGTTTGAGCAAATTGTTTAGGTTTCTCGAAAAAATACTCACTGGCAACAGCAAAAAACTCGGCCTTATTGGTTCCTCCATAAGGGTTGATATCGGATCTATCTTCATAAATCTCTTCAATTTTTTTACCAATCAAATCTATCCATGGAATGGCATATTGCTTTTCTAATAGCATAGAAGGCAAACCATCAATATGACCGTCCATCTTATCTATCAGATGAACAAATTCATGTACAGCCGTATTCTTCTTATCTGACTCATTGGAAAAACCATGAAGCAATGCAGGTTTTGACAAGATCATTTTCCCTTCCATATAACCACTTCCAACCATGCCTAAAATATTCGAGTCAGCATTGGACATTTGAAACTGTTCATTAAAATTTCCAGGGTACAGTAAGACCTCATCGAGGTTCGTGTACTTCCACTCAGGGAATGCAAATACGGGAATTATGGCACTTGCAGCTACTAATATTTGATCCGTCAAATCAACATCAATATTCACTCCGGTAATTCTACAATTTAGAAGGAACTCCTGAATTTTATACTCGAATTGCAATTTCTCTTCAGATGAAAGAGAGTTGTAAAACACGACCTTAGTCGTCAGAATCAGTTTGCTCTCTTTAGAAATGGCCGATTTAGGCTCTCTCCATTTATTTTTATTAAAGCCTCTTATCAATAGCCAAACAAGAGCAATTCCAATCGACACAACGATTATTAAATTCATAATCATAGAATAATCTATTTAAATTCTGTTCATTTTCACAAAGAAACAAATGTAAGAAATACCATTTTTATGATTGTCACTCTTTTTAAACATTATGATTATATAGAAGTATTCTAAACCCTAATAAACAAGCACGCTTGATCTCGCTTAGTTTAACTTTTCTTGTCAATTTTTAAAAATTAACCTTTATATTAGACTGATTTTCTACAAAACAGAAAACAAATCTAACCCAAAACCCTATTTTTTTTATGCACAGTATTAACGACTTTTTAGCCGGAATTGAACAATACCTTGGAGGAAGCCAATGGTTCACCCTATTACTACTTGGAACCGGACTTTTCTTTACTTTATATCTTAAATTTCCACAAATACGTTTTTTCAAACACGCTCTTAAAGTTGTAACTGGAAAATACGACAAAAAAGATGAAAAGGGAGATACATCTCACTTTCAGGCACTAACAACAGCACTTTCGGGAACTGTAGGTACAGGTAATATTGCAGGAGTAGCTTTCGCCATTTATTTAGGTGGTCCTGCTGCTCTTTTTTGGATGTTAATGACAGCTATTTTAGGTATGACAACGAAGTTTGTTGAAGTTAGTTTATCTCACAAATATCGTGAAACCGATGAGCAAGGGTTCATTTCTGGTGGACCGATGTATTACATGAAGAACAAACTTAAAATGCCTTGGCTAGCTGCTTTCTTTGCTGCCATGACAATCGTTTCTTCGTTCGGAACAGGAAGCTTACCACAAATCAACTCTATTTCAAGTTCTCTTCACTCTACTTTTGGAATAGAAAAAATGTTGAGTGGTGGTGTTCTTGCAGTATTACTTGCCATTGTAATTCTTGGCGGTATTAAGCGTATTGCAAAGGTGACCGAGAAACTTGTACCTACAATGGCAATTATATACTTTATAGGAGCCTTAGCCGTTATCTTTTACAACTATCAGAATATTGCACCGGCCTTCGTGTCGATATTCTCTAGTGTGTTCACTGGTACTGCAGCCACTGGAGGTTTCCTTGGTGCTGGTTTTGCCTATGCCTTTAACCGCGGTGTTAACCGAGGACTATTTAGTAATGAAGCTGGTCAGGGATCGGCTCCGATTGCCCATGCTGCTGCTCGAACAGAAGAACCTGTTTCAGAGGGTATGGTTGCTATTCTTGAGCCTTTTATCGATACAATTATAATCTGCACACTTACCGGTTTGGTGATTCTTTCTTCAGGTGTTTGGAATGAGAAACTTCCCAATCAGTTTCAAACGACTGATATGAGTATCATGGCTGATGTATATGATGACACCAATGAGGAGGATCAAACGAAACTCTTCAGCTATCTAAGCGGCAAGTCAGAATTACCCTTATTTACAGGTGACTTAATAATTGAGAATGGTAAAATTACAAATAACCTTACTATTATGCATGCCCGTTCGGTTGCAGAAAACATTCTTGTTTATGATGAGACCGACAATCCAATGAATGGTAAACTTAAAGTCAATGATGGCGTGTATCAAAATGATAACGGAGCTTATTTTAAAGGAAAGTCACTGATGCACTCGGCACCATTAACAGCTGAAGCTTTTACACGAAGTTATTTTGGAGAATGGGGACGTTGGATTGTATCTATAGGCTTATTACTTTTTGCTTTTTCTACTGCAATTGCCTGGGCGTACTATGGCGGACGATCCGTAACTTACTTGTTTGGTGCTAAAGGTGTATTGCCTTATAGAATTATCTACTGCATCGGATTTTTCATTGCATCTTTTGCCGACACCACTATTATTTGGACCTTATCAGGTATTACCATTGCTCTGATGGCACTTCCCAACCTTATTGGTATCCTTTTACTTCGAAAAGATATGAAAGAAACCATGAATACATATTGGATAAAGTTCAAGTCGGAACATCCCAATGAATAGAATAAAGTAGAAAACTTAAACAGCTCCATTAAAAATATGGAGCTGTTTTGTTTTTACAAATATTTTGAAAACTTTATATCCAGAATTCATTTCCCATATTGATATATTAATACCTTTATGTATCTTAATACCCAAATTAAAAAATCCTATTCTATGAGATTTATATTTATACTACTGATTAGCAGCATACTGTTAACTTCTTGTCAGGAAAACGCAAAGAAAGTTCAATCATTCAGTACGGGAGAAAAAACAGGTCAAAGCATGAGTGATACGCCTGCCCAGGCAGCTCCTAATTATCACCATGTAAAGGTTAAGGAGATTCTTCAAACAAGTAATTACACCTATTTATTTGTAACTGAAAACAGTAAAGAATTCTGGATTGCAGTTCGACGACTAGATGCAAAAGTTGGTGATGATGTTTATTATCAGCAGGCACTTCCAATGACAAATTTCAAGAGTAAAGAACTTGACCGTGTATTCGAGTCCGTTTTATTTATTCAAGGTAATACAAGCACACCACCTACCGCTAAAGCAGTAAAGAAAATGGGTGCTAAAAAAATGCCTCCGAAAGTTGATAAAAGGATCGCAGATATTAAGGTCGAAATTGCAAAAGGTGGTATTCGTATTGCCGAACTTTTCAAAAATAAAGATCAGTATGCCGGTAAGAAAGTGACAGTAAAAGGACAGGTTGTTAAAGTCAACAATGGTATAATGGGGAAAAATTGGATTCATATTCAAGATGGCACCTCTGATGCTGACAATTATGATTTAACATTAACAACTCAGCATAAAGCTAATATGGGTGATATTATCACCATTGAAGGAACTGTTTATCTGAAAAAGGAATTTGGAGCTGGATATTCCTACAATTTAATTATTGAAGAAGCTGAAATTAAATAGACTAAACACTTTATAAAGAAATCCCAACTATTCATTTAGTTGGGATTTTTTTTATGAAATCAACATAAAATATTAATTTAGAGAGATGTGGGTTCATATCTCAACTCCCTATTAAAGTAAAAACATGAAGCTTTTCAATTTCTTGGTTCTTATTATTCTGCTATTTCCTGTGAGCTTCTCATTGGCTCAAACGGGTGTGATTAAAGGACGTGTGTATAATCGAATCAATAATGAAGCTATCCCTTTTGCCAATATAATCATAGCGAACAGTAAGCAAGGCACAACGACTGACATCAATGGAAATTACCGACTTGAAAGACTCAAACCGGGAAATTACAACCTGATTTGTAGCAGCTTAGGCTACAAAACTGAATTCTTATACGAAGTTCGTGTAAGTCCGTCAAAACCAAGCCAAATTGACATTTCACTACAAAAAACAATCAAAGAACTTGATGAAATCACTGTTTCAGCTCCAGCATTTAATAAAACGGAAGAAAGTCCGCTGAGTATGCGAACGATCAATATCACTGAGATATTCAGAAGCCCAGGTGGAAATCGCGATATTTCCAAAGTTATACAAGTGCTTCCTGGTGTTGCCTCTACCCTTTCGTTTCGTAACGACATTATCGTACGTGGAGGTAGTCCAAACGAAAATCGATTTTATTTGGATGGAATAGAAGTTTCTAATATCAATCACTTTGCAACCCAAGGGGCTTCCGGAGGACCAGTGGGCATGATAAACGTCAATTTTATTAGAGAACTGGATTTTTATGCCGGAGCTTTCCCTGCCAATAAGGGAAATGCCCTAAGTTCTATACTTGATTTTAAACAAAGAAATGGAAATGATGAAAAGTTAGCTGGTTCAGTCATGCTAGGTTCAAGTGATATAGGCATAAGTTTGGAAGGCCCTCTTGGTAAAAAATCGACTTTCATTTTTTCTCTACGTCGCTCCTATCTGCAAATTTTATTTAAAGCTCTTAAACTACCTTTCTTACCAACCTATAACGATTCACAATTTAAGTACAACATCAAACTTAATAACAAGAATGAGCTCACATTTATAGGTCTGGGAGCAATAGACGATTTTAAGTTAAACACATCAGCCAATGAGGGTTTAACCGATGAAGATAAAATAGAAAGGAACACCTATATTCTGGGTAACCTTCCAGTAAACAATCAATGGAATTATACGCTGGGAGCCAAATGGGTACATTACTATAAAAACAGTTATCAAACTTATATTGCCAGTCGTAATCACTTGAATAATGAGGCGATAAAATATCGAAACAATATTGAAGAAGATGATCTATTACTATTGAAGTACAAATCCCAAGAAATTGAAAACAAATTAAGATTTGAAAGTACAAAAAGAAAAAATGGATGGAAATGGAATATAGGTTCATCCATAGATTTCGTAGAATACACCAACTCTACATTCAATAAGAAGGAGCAAAATGGCCAAGTTGTCACCATCGATTTTAATTCCAAATTAAACTTTAGCAAATTTGGGTTATTCACTCAAATCAGCCGTAAGGCGCTGGATGACAAACTAAGTTTATCTTTTGGATTAAGAACTGATTTCTCCGATTATTCCAATGAGTTATCTAATCCTATCGATCAAATATCACCTCGATTTTCGGCATCGTATGCCCTTAGCCCTAAATTTAACATCAATTTTAATATAGGACGCTATTTCCAGCTACCAGCCTATACAGTAATGGGATATCGCGACAACAACAACATATTGGTCAATAAAAACAATAAAATTACCTATATCGAATCAAAGCATTTAGTTAGTGGCTTAGATTTTAATCCAACACAATATTCTAAAATAAATATAGAGGCTTTCTATAAAACCTATAAGAACTACCCCTTTTTGTTAGCAGATAGTATATCTCTTGCCAATTTGGGAGGAGACTTTGGGGTTATTGGAAATGAGGCTGCCAAATCAATATCAAAAGGACGATCATACGGTATCGAGCTTCTTCTTCAACAAAAACTAAGCACCTCAATTTATGGTATCATCTCATATACCTGGGTTCGAAGTGAATTTAAAGATAAGAATGGTATTTACATCCCTTCGGCTTGGGACAACAAGCATATTTTAAACTTAACAGCGGGAAAGAAATTCAATGAAAATTGGGAATTCGGAATGAAGTTCAGACTGCTGGGACCTGCCCCTTACACGCCTTACAATGTTGAATTATCAGCACAAAAAGTAATATGGGATGTTGCACAATCGGGACAACTAGATTGGAATCAATTAAATCAGAAACGAAACCCAACATCACATTCAATGGATATTAGACTCGACAAAAAATGGTATTTCAAAAAGTGGTCCATTAATGCCTATCTAGACATTCAAAACATCTATAATTTCAAAGCAAAAACTCAGCCATATTTAGATGTTGAAAGGGATGCTTCAGGAAATCCAATAGAAGATCCCAACAATTCACTTGCTTATAAAACTCGTGAAATTGAGAATGATTCCGGGACAATCCTGCCCTCTATCGGTTTGATGGTCGAATTCTAAAACAACATTACACATCAATAAATAATTCAATTATTAATCTTAATAAAACAAACTATGAAGAAATTAATTGCAGAATTTATCGGAACACTTTGGCTAGTACTTGGAGGATGTGGAAGTGCCGTACTAGCAGCGGCTTATCCTGAATTAGGAATTGGCTTTGTAGGTGTGGCCATCGCTTTTGGTTTGACGGTTTTGACCATGGTATACGCGATTGGACACATTTCGGGATGTCATTTGAATCCTGCTGTATCCGTAGGACTATGGATTGGTGGCAGATTTGATAAAAAAGAGTTACTTCCCTATATAGCTGCTCAGGTATTGGGGGGTATAGCTGGTGCGGGTATTCTTTATCTTATAGCATCCGGTAAGTCAGGATTCGAAATGGGTGGATTTGCAGCCAACGGGTTTGCAGAGCATTCCCCAGGAGGTTACAGCATGCTTGCTGCATTAGTTTGTGAATTTGTAATGACATTCATGTTTCTAATGATCATACTTGGAGCAACTCATTCAAAAGCTCCAAAAGGATTTGCAGGCTTAGCCATAGGTTTAGGTTTAACACTTATTCATTTAATAAGTATTCCAGTAACCAATACATCTGTCAATCCTGCACGTAGTACAAGTCAAGCATTTTTTGTTGGTGATTGGGCAATGGGACAACTTTGGTTATTCTGGTTGGCACCTATAGCTGGAGCGATTCTTGCAGGTATTGTTTATAAATATATGTCTCCGGAAAAAGAAGAATAAAGAAAAAATTGGAATTCTTTTAAAAACGAAAAAGGCAGGTCCCCACCTGCCTTTTTCTTCTAACCCAAAATTAATTTTCAATACGAATTTAACCCTAAATCCTTATATAATCATATTGAAACAATCGATTCGATCATTGCGCTTAACTAACCACTAATTACGCTCCCGAATCGGTGCGCAAAGGTAGAAACTATTTACAAATCTCCAAACAGTCTTAAAAAAACTTTTAAATTTTCGTTGCAAAGCAGTATTAACAGGTGTTACCAAGCATAAAACCACTTTCCATAAGATTAAATAAAGCCTAATAGAACAAAAAAAATGGCCACCCAAGGTGGCCATTTCATTCTATCCTGTTCAGTTATTAGTTGAACAATTCATCCTTAATATCTTTATTAAGCTCTAAACTAGAAATTGTTAAAGGCATTTCCTGTGGTCCCATTTTCGTTAGTGTAGAAAATGGAAATTTCAATCCGTCCACTTCTCTATAATCACCATATAACATAGTTACAGAAGCACCATTCTGTTGAGCGACAGTTTTAAGTTTCAAACCTGTCGTTGCACAGTAGAAATCATATTTTGTGATACCATCAGCACCTATAACTTCAATTTTGAACGTTTTCTTACCATCAACTTTTTCTGTACCCACCAATTTTGAAGAAAAACCTAAGCCTTCCAGGTTTAGCTCTGCAAACATATTAGCTTGCATCTTAAATCCTTTCAATTGTTCAGCATTAGCTTGGTTTTCCTGACCTTGAGCCATAACCTTTGCTGAAGTACCATTATACTTAATCGCTTGCAAAACCTGTCCATTCATAATCATAGACATTGCAAACATGGTGTTATTCTTATAAGCTTGTTCAACATTAATGCTCATAGGTCCCATTTTCATTTCACCTTTCACACTCATATCTTTAATACTTTCAAGCTTTTCTCTCCCACCAATTGCTTTGATATAATTCTCAACAACAGTCTTAGCAGTTAAGCCTTCTGGAATAGCATTAGGATCTTCTTTTACAGTCTGACCTTCGCCATCATATTCTTCAACCTCATTGTTTGAACTGATCTTAGCTAATTTTGCCTTTAGCTTTCTATCACCTACAACTAAATAAATTGCATTGTCTGGATCAACATACTTTTGAGCCATAGCCTGAACATCTTCAAGCGTTACCTTATCTAATTTTTCAAGGTAAGTTGCATAATAATCAGAAGGCAAATTGTAACGTTCAATCGCCAAAGCAAAGCTTGCCATAGTAGATGGAGATTCTAAGGCACGAGCAAAATCACCAGCAAGAGTTGCTTTAGTCATATTAAAATGATCTTCAGTCATTTTCTCATTACGAATATGATTCATTTCTCTGGCAATCTCAATAAATGCACTATCAGTTACATTGGCTTTTACTTCTGCGCCAGCGTAGAAATCACCTACCAATCGATCGGCAGAAATACTTGAATAAGCACCATAAGTATAAGCTTTGTCTTCACGAAGATTCTTCATTAATAAACCAGAAAAACCACGACCTAACATAGCATCCATAACACTTACAGGAATCACATCAGCAGTTCCTTTCTTCAAATTGATTGGATACACGACCTGAACTGTTGACTGAGGAGCAGCATCTTTATTAGCTAAAACAACACGCTTACCTTCAATCTTAGCAGGCATATTGTATGTGTGCGTAGGAACTTTACCCGACTCCCATTTGCCAAAATATTTCTTCACTAATTTCTTAGCTTCTTTTGTAGTGATATCACCAACAATAGCTAATACAGCAACATTAGGCTTAAAATAGTTAGCGTAGTAGCTTTTACAATCATCTATTGTGATATTAGCTAAAGTTGCCTCAGTCATTACATCACCATATGGGTGAGCATCACCATACATAACCTTTCTGCGTACATTCTTAGCAATGCTCTTAGGAGATGTTTTGTCAGCTTGAATACCTGAGGTCATTTGTTTAATCAATTTATCAAACTCAGACTGAGGAAATACAGGATTTAAAACAACATCAGACATTAAAGACAAAATTTGTCCTTTATATTTCGACAAACCGGAAGCATATGCACCTTCGGAATGAGATCCCAATCGCGCTCCAATAAAATCAACTTCTTCGGCTATCTCCTGAGATGTTTTTGTGCTCGTTCCAGATTCAAGCAAGCTACCAGCTATAGAGACATAACCAGATTTATCACCTTCCAAAATAGGATCAATTAACAATTGAAGATTAAAAGATACCTTAGGTAAATTATGATTTTCAACGACCAATACTTTCATTCCATTTTTCAAGGTAAAAGTATCGTAATCACCTAATTGAACTTTAGGTGCAGGACCTGCAGCAGGTGCCTTGGTTCTATCTACTTGTGCATGAACCGAAGTCACTAAACAAATAGCAACAAGTAGAAGTAAAAATTTATTTAATTTTTTCATCTTTTAGAATTTTCAAGTTTAGGCTTTCACCTATCTCAATTAAATTGAGTCACTATAAAATCGACTCTTAATAATTTTAGTTTGTTCTTATTTTTTTGCTTTAGGCAAATAGTAAAGAACAACGCGATTTTCCGGAACAAAGTACTTATTTGCAACACGTTTAATATCTTCACGGGTTACAGCTAAATAGTTATCCAACTCCTGATTAGCACGCTCTGTCGACTTATAGTAAGTATATGCTGTAGCCAGGTTTTCAGCTCTTCTTTCGATCGTTGCATTAGAACTTACTAGCTCATTCTCAACCTTATTCTGAAGTTTTTTAAATTCTCTTTCTGTAATTAATTCTTTACGAACTAAAGAAAACTGCTCTTCCATCGCTTTTTCAAGATCCATTGGATCTACGCCCATATTAGGGATACCGAAGGCTAATGACAAACCTGGATCTTCGTTAGGCATAGGCATAGCCATCATTTGTAAAGCCAACTGCTTTTCTTCAACTAATGTCTTGTTCATTCTTGAACTTTTACCATCAGTTAAAAGTTTACCCAACATGCTCACAGCATAAAAATCAGGTGTTCCAATTGCAGGAATGTGATAAGCTTGAATAACTGCCGGTAATTGTATGTTATCAAAAACAGTATCTCTAACTTCTTTTGTTTTTACAGGCTCTACAATTGAAGGACGATAAATCTCTTTGGTTCCTTTAGGAATCGCAGCAAAATAATCGTTTACCAATTTCTTAGCTTCTTCGGTTTTAAAATCACCACAAACTGTCAAAACAGCATTATTAGGCACATAAAACTCCTTATAGAAATTCAAGAAATCTTCATCTTTTGCATTACGAATATGCTCCTCATCTCCAATTGGAGTCCAACGATAAGGGTGCTTCTCGTAGGCGTGCGATAATGTCTGAGGCAAAATTGTCCCATAAGGAGGGTTATCGTAGCGTTGTTTCTTCTCCTGAATCACAACATCTTTCTGAGTTTTGATACCAATGGCTTCAACCTTAGCATGCATCATTCTTTCAGACTCTAACCACATACCCAAAGCCAATTGATTAGATGGTAATAACTCATAGTAATAAGTACGATCTGTAGACGTATTGGCATTCAACTGACCACCCGCTCTCGATACATATTTATCGTACTGATGACGCGGAATATTTTTAGTTCCTTCAAACATCAAGTGCTCAAAAAAGTGAGCAAAACCTGTTAGTTCAGGACTTTCATTTTTTGATCCAACATGGTACATCACTGAAATAACAATATTTGGTGTTGTATGGTCCTGCTGAAGAATGACATGTAAGCCATTATCAAGATCATACTCCTCAAACTTGATTTTCCCAGTTTGAGCAAAGCTTCCGATTGCAACAACACTTACAAACAGAAGCGATAGAAACAGTTTTCTAATCATCTTTATTTTTTTTGAATTAATTGGTTAAATGCTATTCTTTAAAAACGACTCAGTTATATCAACATCATCAAGAATAACAAAAGCATAGTTTATGTCTAACGAAATTAAATATAATATTTAATCTCATCTACAATTTTAAGTCTATTTAGTACTTGCATCAAATTTATTGGATGAAACAATATGTGACACGATAAAAACGATTAATAACACGGTTAAACTAACTAAATAGAACATTATAAAATCGTAAGGCGAATCTAATAAGTCATACCTATCATTATAGAATAACCCATTTTGATTATTCAGTTTATTTAAAATTCAACTTTTGTAAGGATAATCACTATTTTTACAGTCACTTTGAAAATATAAAACCAGAAACTTCATACATTAGGTATTTACATACAACACATTTATGCTTGAAACACTTAACCAATTAGATCAGGAGTTACTCCTATTCCTTAATAGCTTTCACTCGCCTTTTTTCGATTCGTTCATGTACCTTATTTCAGGTAAGTTGGTGTGGGCCGTTTTTTATCTGGCAATCATTGTTCAGATTTATCGCACATATGGCTGGAAAAATTGTTTGTACTTGGTCGTTGCTATTGCACTAGTCATTACCTGCTGTGACCAAATGGCTTCGGGCATTTTAAAACCAACATTCCAGCGCTTTCGACCTAGTCGATCACCGGAAATATCACACTTAGTTCATATTGTGAATGGTTACACGGGTGGCAAATATGGTTTTGCCTCTTCACATGCCGCCAATGTATTCGGCTTGGCAACCTTCGTCAGTTTACTATTCCGCAACAGAAAACTAAGCCTGTTCTTATTTTCCTGGGCTGTTCTTGTATCTTACTCCAGAATATATTTGGGCGTACATTACCCTGGAGATATTATTGTGGGTACTGCTATTGGTCTATTCTTCGGTTATATCATCTATAAAATATTACCTCGTTTTAAGTTTATAAAACTAGATAATCCTATTACCGAAAAGGATTGGAAATGGAATATGACAACCTGGGGTAGCCTTTCAATTGTAGTCATGGCCATAATTGCAATTTTCAAATAATTCAATTTCTTAGATTCTATATTTAAAACATGAAACATAGATTAAAATTTTTCCTTGCAGCAGCAATATCATGGATAGCCTTTATGATATTCATTCGCTTTGCATTTTCAATATATCAATATTCTCAGACCAGTTTACTTAGTTTTGGTGAGATCATCCTGTCGTTCACCTATGGCTTGTATCACGATATCTCAATCACCGGCTATATTCTTATGCTGACCGGTTTAATTCTATGCCTTAGCATTGGCATATCAGGTAAGAAATTGAAGCTTTTCTTTCAAGTTCTTTATGGTTTACTTATGCTTGTGAGCTTAACCATTGCTGTTCCAAATTTTGAATTATTCCGAAACTGGGGATTCCATGCAGATGGTACCATTTTAAGCTATTTAAAAACGCCTAAAGAAGCCGCAGCATCAACAGCAACATCCACCTACATTCTTCTTTTGGGAATTTATATAGCCATGTTTACACTGGGATTTAAATTATTCAATCGCTTTTTAATAAAAAAACTCGATGCTATTATTCCAACAAAGCTGAAGTTTTTACCCGTGATGATGCTGATAACTGCCAGTATGATCATTCCTGTGAGAGGTGGTTTTGGAATTGCCCCCATGAATGTTGGCTTTGTCTATCATTCATCAAACACATACGCCAATCTCTTAGCAGTAAATCCGATTTGGAACTTCTCCTACTCATTAAAAAAACTTAAGAAAAATAAAAGACTTAATCTAATTCCTGATGCAGAAGCCAAAAATAGGTTTCAAGATATGATAGCATCACAAACAATAGGTCAGGATACAATTTTAACAAGTAAATCACCAAATATCATTTTAATCGTATTGGAGAGTTTCACCTCTGCCATTATTGAAGAACTTGGAGGTAAAAAAGGGGTAACACCAAACTTCCATACTCTTTCAGATGAAGGTGTCATGTTTACCAATTTCTACGGAATAGGTGACAGAACAAAGATTGGAACGGTAGGTATTTTCTCTGGTTTTCCTTCGCTACCACAAAAACCAGTTATTGAGTTTCATAAGAAAGTTCAAAACTTACCAAGCATTTGTAAAACCTTAAAAAAAGAAGGTTACAACAGTAAGTTCTACTATGGTGGCGATCTTCATTTTGCCAGTATGAATTCTTATCTATCAAACGCAGGTTTCAACAATACCCTATCAATGGATGATTTTCCTGGTGAATTAAACACATCGAAATGGGGGGTGCACGATGAATTCTTATTCGATAGATTATACCACGATATTAAATTGGAAAAACAGCCCTTCTTTAAGGCTTGTTTGACCCTAAGTAGCCACGAACCATTTGATGTTCCAATGGAAACAGCTATACAAGGGAAAGATGAAAACAGCTTATTTATGAACTCGGCTTATTACACCGATAAATGCTTAGGTGAGTTTATAGCCAAGTTAAAAAGGTTACCAAGCTGGGATAATACCTTGGTCATTTTATTGGCTGACCATGGAGCACGTTACGTCGGCAACTTTGTACCTAGCGATCCTGTAAAGTATAGAATACCGATGCTTTGGCTGGGTGGTTGCCTAAAACAAAAAGGCCTTAAGGTTGACAAATACGGCTGTCAGCCCGATTTAGCAACAACACTTTTACCACAAATGAATATTGACGCCAGTGATTTTACAATTGGAAAGAACCTTTTCAATAAATCTCAGAAAGGTTATGCTTACTTCACCTATAACAATGGCTTTGGTTTTGTTGATTCAACTCAGAATTTGATATTTGATCTCAACTCAAACAAATGGAAAACTGAAATTGAAAAGCATAAAGATGCACAGACTATGCTGCAATATATGGACTATAGCTTCTTTAAGCTTTAAAAACATATAGAATAAGATACAGGAATGGCTAGCTCTTCAATCAAAGGGCTAGCCATTTTTTATTTTATTGCTACCACACGACACAATCGTAAGGATTTAATTTAGGTTTAAAGGGTTACGATTTAATCGCGTACCAGCTGAAAGAATTCATTGAAGTTCTTTTTCTCCATAAAGGGAAAACTATTCTTGTTTTTTTATCGCCCCATTAATATCAATTATTATCTGTTCAATGCAATCCTTTGTACAATACGATAGTGACTCAGCCATATTAACAACAAAATCAGATTGTAACGTATTAACGTTCAATGATTGATCATTCATAAATGGCTGTAACCTATCTACAGAATATTGTTTCTCAAATATTGCATGACCAGCTTTCTTCAGTTTAATATGTAATGCCAAATCAGCTTTGGCAGGAAATCCTATTTCCTGAAAACTCATAGAATAAGCTAAGAATAAAAATAAAACTGTACTGTTTCGTTGATATTTAGAATTAATAGTACAAGTATCGTAAACAATTTCAAGAGAATATAATGATTCATCAGGGGTTTTCGAGAGAGAATAACAACCTGAACGTTGACTTTCAACCGTAAATGACTCTTTAAAAAACTCAGTGTAATTTTGCTCTAGCGAGCTCTGACCAAGTTTAACAGCCATGTTTTCCTCACTGTAATTATAAATAATAAAAGGTAGGACTTTACTATTAATTTTTGAAACAGATGTTGTAGAATCTAAAATCTGTTTATCAAAATCTTCAAGAATAATACCAATCGATTTATCGCATTCATTCATTTTACTATCATACAAATAGCCTAATGGGGCCTTGTGCTTATTTAAACTTCTCGAAAGCGTTTTTGATCCTGAACATGAAGCTAAAAACACAGAAATAAATAATAGGATAATGTTTCTCATAATTTTTAATAGTTATATCGAACGGATCTCGTTCTTAATGCAATTATTTTTCTTAAATATTTTTTATCGGGATAATTATCAAACAGTTGTTGATAATCCTTTAGAAACTTTTTAAAATCCGTTGAACAATAACCATTGCACCTCATGATCTCATAAGTTAAATCAATGCCTAGCAGCTTTTTAATCAAAATATAGCGATTGCCTTCTATCATATTCAAAAAGTCAATCGCTTTTTTATATTCTCCTTTTGATACATGATAAAATGTTTTAGCCAAAAAATAATCAGATTCATCAGTTTCAATTGACAAGAGATATTTATTCAACCTAGCATATTTCTTTGATTTGAGTAGATGATAAGTCGAATCTAATATTGAAGATTCTTTTAATTCAACATCCATTAATGGAATATAATTCAATGCATTTAGTTCTAAATTAACATTTTTCAGATCACTCTCAGATTTAACAACGTATTTTGGAGTACTACAAGATATGAGCAGTACAATTAATCCAATATATATAATATAACTTTTCATCTACATAAATTATATGTTCAAAACTTTCTAAAAATATAAAAAATCAAACTAAACAATATTACAGAACAAAGTAAACTTACACTATCAGATAATATAGAAAGTCTCTACATAGAAAAAGGGCAATCCTTGCGGATTGCCCTTTAACTTTAATTGGATAGTATTTGTTGTTGTTCTTGTTTCTCTATAGAGATATAACAGTTTCAACATTCTCAATTCCTTTTTGAATTGCTTCAATATTCAAAGGAATCAATTTATGGTGACGCTCTGGCAATGATTTCTCAAGACCTTTCTGAACATTCTCGATTTTTACGATAGGCTTCACTTTAAGGAAACCACCCATAATAATCATGTTGAAAGTTTTAGGATTACCCATTTCAGTAGCTAATGCCGCTCCAGGAATTTTAAAGATATTGATATCTTTTCTTTCCGGGTGACGTGTGATACCGTTTGGATCATATAATAAAGTTCCACCTGGCTTGATATCCGCTTCAAACTTATCCATTGATTGCTGGTTAAGAATGATAGCTGTATCGAATTGCTTCAATACGGGTGAACTAATACGGTTGTCGCTAAGAATTACAGTAACGTTAGCTGTACCTCCACGCATTTCAGGTCCGTATGATGGCATCCATGATACTTCCTGATCCTGCATAATACCTGAGTAAGCAAGAATTTTACCCATTGAAAGTACACCTTGACCACCAAATCCTGCAATTATAATTTCTTCAGTCATTTTTTTACAGTTTTAATCGATTATGGGATAGATCATTGATTTTTCTAAATAATCTACCATAAAGTTAATCTAGCTCTATCCCTAATGAAATTTACTCGTCTTTTAATGTACCAAGTGGGTAATATGGGAACATATTTTCCTTCATCCACTCGTTAGACTGTACAGGTGTTTGTTTCCATCCTGAACTACAAGTTCCAACAATTTCGATAAATGAAAGTCCCTTATTTTCTCTGGTATTTGAAAAAGCTTTCTTAATTGCTTTTTTCAATTTACGAACAGCACCAGCTGTTTCTGCAGACTCACGAGTTACATAACGAGTACCAGGTAATAAAGATACCATTTCAGAAATCTTCATTGGGAAACCTGTTGTTTGGCAATCACGACCGTAAGGAGAAGTTGCAGTAACCTGTCCCTCAAGAGTTGTTGGAGCCATTTGACCACCAGTCATACCGTAAATACCATTGTTCACGAAGAATACAACGATATTCTCACCACGGTTACAAGCGTGCATAATTTCAGCACAACCGATAGATGCTAAATCACCATCACCCTGGTAAGTAAATACATATTTCTCAGGCATCAAACGAGTTGTTGCTGTAGCCAATGCTGGAGCACGACCGTGAGCAGCTTGCTGCCAATCGATATCTAAATAATTGTATGCTAATACTGAACATCCTACTGGAGAAACACCAATTGTCTCTTCCTGAATATCCATATCTTCGATAACCTCAGCAATTGCCTTGTGAATTACACCATGAGTACAACCCGGGCAGTAGTGCATTTCGTTATCTAAAAGAACTGAAGTCTTTTTGTAGACTAAGTTCTCTTCGCTAATTATATTTTTAAGTTCTGTTGTTGCTGTCATAACTTATTCTCCTAAAAAATTTTGTTCTAATGCTTCAACTACTTCATCAGGAGTAGGAATGATTCCACCGTAACGACCAAAATGCTCAACTGGCACTTTACCTTCAACTGCCAAACGAACATCTTCTACCATTTGACCGGCACTCATTTCTACTGATAAGATTCCTTTTACCTGACCTAGCATCTCTTGGATTTGCTTAGTTGGGTAAGGAAAAAGAGTTATAGGACGTAGCAAACCAACTTTAATGCCTTTTGCACGTGCAATTTCGATTGCTTTTTGACAAATACGAGCACTTGAACCGTAAGCTACGAATAAGTAATCTGCATCGTCACAATTGATTTTCTCGAAACGAACATCATTTTCTTCCATTGCACGGTATTTCGCCTGCAATTTATGATTGAAAACTTCCTGCTTAGCTGAATCTAAATCTAGAGATGTAGAAATTCTACGCTTGATACCAGCTTTCTTACCAGTAGTAGCCCATGATCCTGAAATTTTCTCAATTTCTTCAGCAGTCCAACGTGGTTTGAATTCTGACAACTCAACTTTTTCCATCATCTGGCCAATAACACCATCAGAAAGAATCATTGCTGGATTTAAATATTTAAATGATAATTCGAAACCTAAATCTACGAAATCATTCATTTCCTGAACTGAGGCAGGAGCTAAAACAATCAGCTTATAATCACCATGTCCACCACCTTTTACAGCTTGAAAATAGTCAGATTGAGCTGGCTGTATAGTACCTAGACCTGGTCCTCCTCGTACAATATTAACAATCAAAGCAGGAAGTTCAGCACCTGCTAAATATGTAATACCTTCGGCTTTCAAACTTACCCCTGGACTTGACGAAGATGTCATTACTTTTTTACCGCAAGACGCACCACCGTACACCATGTTAATTGCAGCGACTTCACTCTCAGCCTGAACAACAACCATTCCGGTTTCGTTCTCAGGTCGGCGAATCATAAGGGTTTCCATAATTTCGGACTGAGGTGTAATTGGGTAACCAAAATACCCATCACATCCACAACGAATAGCTGCTTCAGCGATCACTTCATTCCCCTTCATTAATCGAATATCTCCCATTACAAAAATATTTTTAAGATTTTCAGATTTTGATTAAATAGAAATTTAGCTTGCTTTCATTCTGTAAACAGTGATCACTGTATCAGGACAAACTAAGCCACAACTTGAACAACCGATGCATGCATCAGGATTGGCCATATGGGCATAATGGTAACCTTTGCCATTAACGTCGCGTGCAAGTTCGATAACCTTTGTAGGGCAGCTTACAACACATAAGCCACAACCTTTACATTTTTCGGTATCAACAACAATAGCACCTTTGAATTTTGCCATAGCGTTTATATATTAAGAATTTAATGTTAATTTGTTTCGTAAAGATAACAATTCAATAGCAAAACTTGCTCATCTCCTTACAATTCATCGCAAATATCAAAAATTTACAATCAGTCTAAATAAAATACCCGCTTTTAGTAACAAATTCATTACTTAAATGGCATTTTATATTACAATTTGATAGTCCTTATTACTATCTCATATATTCTTTAAAGAATCTGACATCACTAGGCAAGTACCTGATGATGCTTATGAAATTCTTTTAAACGATATTCCAAGCCATCGAATTGAGAACGAGCAATTTGCGACACACAAGCTCTAAGACCCTCTTTCAAACTCCCTGTTTCATTCAAACAAATTGCAGAAATACCATAGTACAATAATTTCTTGTTCAAATCTGGTCCAGTCAATCCTGGATATGAAATTGTGAAGTAGAAACCATCGGCCAAAGGAAGATCAACATCAGTACTATAAACCAACTCAAAGCCATTCTCCATAAATAGCTTCTTCATAATCTTAGCGCGTTCACCATATTCCTTTACATCTTCAACAAAATTAAATTTACCCTCGTTAGCAGCTTTTAGCATACCATGCAAACCATATTGTGCTGAATGAGATACTCCTGAAGATAAGGTATAAATAATTCGATATACCACGGTGTAACCAAATCCATCGGTTCCAAAACGCTTCTTCAATCCTTCGTATCTTCTCTTGTATAAATTATCTGAAATACAAAGCAAACCTATTCTTTGTCCGGCATAAGAAAATGCTTTAGAACTTGAAATCATCAAAACGTAATTGTCAGTATATCTTGCTACAGAAGGCTGATAAGGTCCAACACCTGGCTGACTTAAATCTACTCTAAAATCCATCGCAAAATAGGCTAGATCTTCCAATACAATGGCGTCATACTTCGTAGCCATTTCACCTATCGTCTTCAACTCGCCCTCATTCATACAAATCCAGGCTGGATTGTTAGGATTGGAATAAACGATTCCGGCAATATTCCCTTTCGACATGATAGACTCAAGCTTGGCCTTCAATTTATCGCCACGGAAATCATAGATATCAAAAGATTCATATTTCATTCCCAATACATCCATCTGAGTTTTTTGAACAGGAAACCCCGGATCAACAAATAAGATTGTATCCTTACCTTCAGTAGCTGAGCAAACAGCCATAAAAGCGGCATACCCGCCTTGCATAGATCCAACTGTTGGAATAACGCCTTCAGGCTTTAGGTCAACGTCCATGAAGTTCTTTATGAATTTGGAACCTTCGTCTTTCAATACCTGAACACCTTCAAGCATTGGATAAGCAGCCGCCACCCCATGATCAAGAGCTTCTTTTTCAGCTTCGATACCAAATTTCGAAGCAGCTAATCCCGGAACCCCCATTTCCATACGAATGAATTTCTCTCCGCTCTCCTCTTCGATCATATTCACCACACGCACAACATCACGTATAGTTGCATCTTCCATCTTATCTATTTCACATAAATCTAATTTACTATCTACTATTTGAGAATTTATGGGGGTTTTCATACTGATATAATTAAAAGTTATTATTTATAAATAATGTCATTTTGAATTAACTGCAATTTTACAAAAATCCCTTACAATTTAAAACATATCAGGCTTATATAATTACAGTCTAAAGAAAGGAATCGTTTTAAAATTACCAAATTGGTAGTTAAAGACAAAAAAAAAGCTCACTTCGAAAGAAGCAAGCCTTAGACAACAAGAGAATGTCTTGTATTTATTTCATTTCCGGCAGAATAATTTTCAACCAATTATCTACTCTTTCTTCAGTTAAATCTTCCTCAAAATCCTCATCTACAGGCAGACCAACAAATTCTCCGTCAATAAAAGCACGGGATTCATTAAATTCATACCCCTCATCGCTAACACCTCCAATAACGGTAGCACCTGTTTTCTTAACAACTTCGAATAACTCCCCCATCGCATCCACAAAAAAGTCAGCATAGGCAATGTGATCACCTAAACCGAATATGGCAACTTTTTTACCTTTCAAATCAATACCATTCATTTTTGGAAGGAATTGATCCCAGTCGTTTCCTTCATTATCAGAAGCCCAAGTGTGCTTACCAAGCGTAGAAATACCCAAAATAATATTATCATACTCATCGAATGCATTTGCATCAACTTCCTTGACTTTTACTAAATCTACATTTTCAATTTTGCTGGCAACTAGCTTTGCTACCTTTTCTACATTACCTTCCTGAGGGCCGTAAAACAATCCAATTTTAGTCATATTTTCAGTATAAAAAGATGAGACATGAGACAAAGCATGGTGATCTAAAATAAAATGAGTAACCACACTTTTTATAAAAAAATAGAGGGTTAAAAATCTATAATTTTCAATCCTCTACAAAGTTATAATTATTTAGCACTTTTCAAACTCGCAATTGCTAGTAATACCCCTAGAACGATTCCCAATACGGCCGCAAAAAGGACCTGATAATCGGGAGGTAATAAGAAAGTGAAAGTATGTGCTGGAATCCAGAAAAAAGGAATTGTTTTTTTGAAAACAAAGTTCCACTGAACACCCCAATCTAATTTTTGAAAGATATTGGAAAACTGAATCGGTTTCAAAAGACCACCTACTGTCCCACCATTATCCACAATATGAATATCGGTGATTTTATGCAAGGTCATCATCACAGGTGCATAAATCAAGTTCATGCAAGCTGAAATAGCAAAAGCAACCAACAATTTATCTGAACTGAAAGCTCCCTTCATAATTTCAGTGGCACCGTCAAGTCCCAAATAGTCTAAGAAAATTGGTGTTCCTGTAGCAAAAATCACAAAAGCTAACTTAATGGTCAAGCCTAAAAATCCCCAAACAATAGCTCTTGGTAAAATACCAAACCCCTTTTGATTGTAGGCACCCGTTTTCATTCTCAAACCAATTACCTCACCCAATGTTGCAAGAAATGCAAATTTGATGAAACTGGTAATCATGCCATGAGCCTTATTATAGTTCACATAAAAGTTGAAGACATCTTCCGACAAGAAAAACGGCATAAAGCATGCTACAACACAAAGGATAAATATTAAATCTTGTTTCTTCATTAGTTTATTCGTTATAAATCTCGATATCAAAATCAAGTTTTGAAAAATAAATACCCGAGACATTGCCTCGGGTATTATCCAGCTTATTTAGCCGGTTGTTCTGTATGAATATCAAAGCCTTTTTTCAATCCTTCAAAAACATTGCTCCAATTAAGGATAACAGCAATCAAAAGAATCAATACAAAACTGATCATCAGTTTTTCGTTTAGGCTAAGGTCTTTAAACTTTCTCATAGTATAATGAGTGATTTAGTTAATAAGTAGATTGTCAATTTGAAAATCACAAAGGTATCTTCAAATCCACGAACTCGCAAACCAAGTCACAGAATTACATATCCTTCTCAATTCTAATACGAGCATCAACAGCAACAACAGCATCTTTCGATCCTAAAAGTGGATTCAAGTCCATTTCAAAAATCTCTGGAGCAACTGTCATTAAAGCAGCAACACGAGAAACAGCATCTGTAAATTCCTCTTCATTTACTGGCTCTTGTCCACGAATACCTTGAATAATTCCGTATGATTGTAATCCTCGAATCATTTCGTGAGCTTCTTCAGTTGAAATTGGAGCTAAAGCAGCCTTCACATCCTTAAATACTTCGATAAAGATTCCACCCAATCCACACAATACCATGTGACCGAATTTCTCTTCGCGTTTCGCACCGATAAATACCTCAGTACCACTCAACATTTGAGCCAACATGATTGCATAAGTATCTTTAATCTGCATCATTCTCTTAAACTCAGAACGAACAGTAGCCTCATCTTTCACATTCAAAGTTACACCACCTACATCTGATTTATGAACTGGTCCAACAACTTTCATTACCAATGGGAAACCAATTTCTTTAGCTAAAGCAACGATTTCTTCTTCAGTATCAGCAACACCTTCTTTAGCACGTGCAATACCTGCAGCGTCTAACAAGTTGTGAATTTGCTCCGGACTTAAATAGCCATTATCAGCCTCATCGATAATAGCACGAATTGCTTTTTTATCTACTTCAGGCATAACAACATTCTCTGGCTCTGGCTTAGGCGTGTTATAAACCTTAGCCAATGCATCACCAAATACAACCTCATCAGGGAAATTGATTCGACCTTTAGCTAAGAAATGCTCAATCTCATCTTTCACATTAATTACCGATGGAAGAATTGGATAAATAGGCTTTTTGCACTGCTTCATCTTCTCATCCAACAAATCGTAAACATCATATACCGGGAATAATCCAGGGCTTCCGAATACAACAGCCATCGCATCGATATTATCAAAATCGTTCTCACAAGCATCGATGATATCACCTAACTGCTCGGCAGTACCTGTTGCCAGGAAATCGATTGGATTTGCTACTGAAGAACCACCATATAGTTTTTCAAGTAAAGCATCAGCCTTAGGACCTTCGATATGTGGTACATCTAAACCATTGTTCGAAAGTGCATCAGTTAACATGACTGCTGGTCCACCTGCGTGAGTAATAACAGCAATATTTTTACCTGTCAACTCAGGGTGCATAAAGATAGAAGCAACAGTTGCCAATTCTTCTCTACCTGAACAACGAACGATACCTGCTTTCTTGAATAATGCATTTACAGCAACATCAGGACTAGCTAGAGCACCAGTATGAGAAGACGCTGCACGAGAACCTGCCTCAGAACTACCCGACTTAATAGCAGCAATCTTACATCCCTTACGGATCAAAGAAGAAGCGTGCTTCAATAACATCTCTGGCTTATCGATGTTCTCGATATATAATAATTTAACGGGGCTTGATGTAGCTGGATCATAACTCTCATCCATATATTTGATGATCTCCTCAACACCCATTTGTGCAGAGTTACCAACAGAATAAACGCTTGAAAAAGAAAGTCCTTTAGGTACACCTGATTCCATAATAAAAACAGCAGTAGCTCCTGAACCAGATATAAAATCACATCCTTTAGGATCAAGAGAAGGAATTGGCGTTGTAAAAACTCCATTGTAGTTTGGATTTAAAACACCAACACAGTTAGGACCAATTAAAGAACCTCCTACTGAATTTACTGTCTCAACAATCTGTCTTTCCAGCTCAGCACCTTCTTCGTTCTCCTCGCTAAATCCAGCAGAAAGAATAATGAAAGCACGTGTATTTTTCTCTTCGGCTAATAATTTAATTGTTGAAGGGCAAAATTTAGCAGCAATAGCTAGAATTGCACAATCGACCTCAGGTAAATCTTGAGGATTCTTAAATGATTTGATACCCTGAACCTCGTCTAACTTAGGATTAGCTACGTATAGGTTTCCTTTAAAATCACCATCTATAAGATTTTTCAAAACCTTACCACCTGGCTTTTGTACATCGTCAGAACCTCCGACAACGACAATACTTTTAGGATTTAATAACTGTTCGTTTATCATTGTATGTGTTTTTATATTTTGTTTCAAGTAGATTCTTTATTAACCCAGAGTTAAAATAAAAATCCACTGTACTCTATAATAGACACTTTGAAGTCACTTTTGGGTGAGTCTTCATTTAAAAAATCAAGTATCTCAAATAATAATTACTCAGATTTTCGCACAAATATAGTAAGAATCAATACTCTAAAAAGCAGAAATTGTAGGAAACTGTAAGCTTAAGCCTGTTTATTGGAGAAAAACAAACAATTTAGATTAGTTCTAAAACAAACGTTTGCATTTAAATTCATTTTTCACATACCTAAAACAATAATGCCAATCCATTTCAAGGAAATATCACCTTTAAAAGCTTCATGTGTAAGAAAGAAGTTACAAATTCGAGTTTATGAATGAGAACTCTAAATTAAAATTACAGATAAATACATTTAAGAGTTTAGAGTGCGAAATTCCAAATACTAATAAACTAGAGATATTACTTGAAAATTTATCACTATTTTTGCCTCACAAAGAATAAATAATCATCCTGATCATACACATTTTTGAAAGCCTAAGTCTATAAGCATGAATATAAGTTTCGATACATTATTGCAAAAAGAGAGCTTTACGAAAGACGAAATCATTCGCCTTTTAAAAGCGAGTGGTGAACAAGAAAAAGCTTTATTTAAACGATCACACGATATTAAACTCAAGCACATAGGTAATAAGGTTTATTTTCGTGGCCTGGTTGAATTCTCAAACATTTGTAAAAAAGATTGTTTGTATTGTGGCATTCGTGCATCCAATAAAATGGTGAATCGATACGATATTGCTGATGACCAGATACTAAAGGCTGCAAAATTTGCTCACGAACACAACTATGGCTCTATGGTTTTGCAAGCTGGTGAGCGTTCTGATCCTGCTTTTGTAGACAGAATTTGCCAACTTTTAAAAGAAATCAAAAAAGTTAGTAACAATGAACTGGGTATCACCATTTCTATGGGTGAACAAAGTGAAGAGACTTATCAAAAATGGTTCGACGCAGGTGCGCATCGTTACCTTCTGCGTGTAGAATCAAGCAATCCTGATCTTTATAATAAAATTCATCCCGATAATGAGGAACATTCTCATGCGACTCGCCTAAAATGCCTCAAATCATTACAAAATATAGGATACCAAACTGGAACTGGTGTGATGATTGGTCTTCCTTTTCAGACTTATGAGGATTTAGCCAATGACATCCTTTTCATGAAGGAATTTGATATTGATATGGTGGGAATGGGACCTTTCATCGAGCACGATCAAACTCCTCTTTATGAATACAAAGATGATCTAATGAGTTTGAATGATCGATTTAGATTAACCCTTAGAATGATTGCTGTTCTTCGCATAATGATGAAGGACATCAATATAGCGTCGGCAACTGCCCTACAGGCTATTGATCCTCTGGGCAGGGAGAAAGCTTTAAAGATTGGTGCCAACATTATCATGCCAAATATTACGCCAACTCAGGAAAGAGCCAACTACTTATTATATCAGAATAAACCTTGTATTGACGAAGGTGCTGATGACTGTACAAACTGCATGGAAGCCCGTATTAATATGGCTGATGGAGAAATTGGTTACGGCCAGTGGGGAGATTCCTTACATTACAAATCAAGACACTAATCGAATTTTCTATATCTAAAAAAGCGATCTCAGATTTAAAACCTGAGATCGCTTTTTTTTTTATTCTTTTATCTTATTTAATCTAGTTTGCCATTTGTTTATCACGTATAGCTTTAAATTCAGAACCCGCTTTCCATTTTGGGAAAGTATCTTCATTCGCAAGTTTCCATCCAATTCTAAACATCAATTGAGCATCTTCTTTGACTCCTGATAGATCCCACCAGTCTTGATATTCATCAAATGGTTTGTGGTAATTATTGGCTAACCAATCCTTTTCTTTTTTAGCCATATAATCTTTCCCTTTTTCGATATGATCGCTATTTCCTCTTGCGAATAAGGCAGGAACTCCAGCTTTAGCAAAGCTAAAATGATCAGCTCTATAATACATTCCGGTATGAGGATTTGGATCAGGCAGGATGTAACGTCCTTGCCCCTTAGCTGCCTCTGCAGCATAATCGTCGAGTTCAGATTGTCCAAAGCCCGTTACCATCAAATCCTTCATTCTACCATAAGGCAACATCAAATCATTATTGATATTCGCCACTGTTTTATGAATTGGGAATACCGGATGATTGACGTAGTAAGCAGAACCATTTAAGCCTGATTCCTCAGCCGAGGGTGCCAAAAATACAATCGAACGTCGAGGCGTTGGCATCGCCTTAAAGGCACGAGCAATTTCGAACATCCAAGCCAATGAGGTCCCATTATCAACAGCTCCATTATAAATACTATCACCGTTCATTTTACGACCTATACCCAGATGATCCCAATGAGCAGAATACACGATACATTCATCGGATAAATCGCTTCCTTTTATTATACCAATCACATTATTGGTTTTATCTTCACGATAAGAATTACGTATGGTCATGCTCATCTTTGTACCTAAAGCAAAACCTTTAAATCCTTTTTTCTTAGCATTCGCGATGGCCTTATCCAAGTTCAAATTATTATCTGCAAAAATACCGGCAGCAATATCATGAGTTAACCAACCTTCAATAGCCGCTCTATCAGCATATTTATTTTCAGATTGCTGATACAATTTTGGTACCAAGGCAGAATTTAAAACAACTGACCAAGGATAACCAGCTCCTTTTGTATCATGTATAATTAATAAAGCAGCTGCACCTTGTCTTGCAGCCTCTTCAAATTTATAACTCCAACGACCGTAATAGGTCATTTCGTTCCCTTTAAACAACTTATCATTGCCAGAATCAAGTCCCGGATCGTTAACTAAAACCAATACCGTCTTTCCTTTTACATCCAGGTCTTCGTAATCATTCCATCCGTATTCTGGTGCTACAATACCATAACCTGCAAATACGACCTCAGTATTTTCTACTTCTATTTTATCTTTCAGCTGACGAGAAAAAACAACAAACTCATCTTTATAGTTAATCGATTTATCTTTCCCATTAGTCCTAAAAGTCATGGGCACATCAACTCCGACTGTTACTTCAACCAGAGGCACTTCTTGCAGATAACTATCTTCAACAGCTGGCATCAATCCCAAATCAGAATAAACATTCGATATATAATCAACCGTTTTAAGCTCACCTTCTGAGAATGGTTTTCTTCCTTGAAACTCATCTGATGCCAGAACCTTAATATATTCTTTCATTTGGTTTTCTGACATTATCGCTTCAGCCTTATCCAAAGAACATTCAGATTGACAAGCAAAACAGAACAAAGCTATGCTAGCAAGGCAGATTCTTACAATTATTTTAATAGTCATCATTTTTAAGCTTAATATTATAAAACACAGAAAATCAATTATAAACTTCATTCTAAAATTATTGATAATTAAAACAATTATTTCTGAATCTTAAGTTCAATACAATATCTTAACTTTATCAATTATTTCAGTTTCTTGAGAACAAATGTATTATTTTTTAATGCTTAAAAAAATTTGTACCTTTTACTGCTTTTTATAAAAGCTTATCTCGACTTAATAAGAGGTAGAGCCATGAATAACGTTTCCTATTTATTTAGGGAATTCTAACGAGTAAATCTAACCTTAAGCTATATTTGATATTTAGCTTTGTGCCAAAGGAAAAGCAATTAAAAAATGAACAACCTATTCTCAAAAATATTACTAAGTCTAAGCCTATTCCTTTTCACGGTACCAAGCTTTGCTCAACATTACAGCTTCACCAATTATTCTCTGGAAGAAGGTTTACCTCAATCTGAGGTTTCATCATTGATTCAAGATAATAAAGGAAATTTATGGCTTGGAACTAACGGAGGAGGACTCACGCGCTTTAATGGTAAAGAATTCTTTTCTTATAACAACAATCATGGTCTTGCTGACAATAATATTCGATTCTTATTTCAGGATAAAAAGGAAAACATTTGGATAGGAACCAGTGTTGGTATCAGTTTCTTCAATGGAATGGAATTCACAAATTTCAATGAAAATGACGGTCTCCCTCTTGCTCGATATAGAAATATACAAGAAACCAATGATGGCAAGATATGGGCAATCGGCGTAAACGAGAATCAACGCACTATAGTGTATTTTGAAAATGGTCGCTTTCACAATGCCAGCAAACTACATCCTGAATTAAGCCAAAACAATAGAGTCTTTTCAATTCTGAATGATCCATCAGGAAAACTTCTTATCACGACTCAAAATGCTTTATACGAACTTCAAAATGGTCAATTAAGTAAATCAATCCTAAACAAAAATCCTCTATTTAAAGATCAAATTATTATTCCAGCCTTCTTTGACTCAAATCAAAATTGCTGGTATCGAGTCTTTAAACCTGGATTTGGTTTTAGCATTTACAAAAATCAAAACAATCAATTCACAAAAATTGATCTTCCAAACTCTATCAATCCACAAAACATTCATAATATCAGTCAAGATTCAAAAAAACGACTATGGATTTGTATCAAAGAGGCTGGATTGGCAGTGGTATCGGACAACAAAACAGTCATTATAGATCAAAAGAAAGGATTAATATCTCCTTATATCAATGATGTTTTAGAAGACACAGAGGGTAATATCTGGCTTACAACCAGCGGGAATGGTTTAATCAAATATGCTTCAAATAAATTCCTATCCCTTAATTTCACTAATATTATTGGGGGAAATATCGTATTAGCAACAACACAAGATTCCAAAGGCTATTTTTGGTTCAGTATTTCTGGTAAGGGTATTGTGCGTCACAAAAATGGAGAGTTTCAAACTATCGATTCAAAGGTTCATCCTTCACTAAATAGAGCATTGGATTTTCACGAACTTACCAATGGCAACATGCTCATAGCAACAGAAGAAGGCTTGCTCGAACACCAAAATGGAAAAATTAAAAACGTCTCAAAAAAATATGGTTTTCACCCAAAAGTTATTGTTACAGACATTTATCCTACAGAAGATGGCATTTGGTTTGCGGTCATAAATCAAGGTCTTGTTTTCATAGATAAAAAAGGTAAAAGGCGTATTATAAACATTGAAGACCACCACTTAGCAACTGAAAATATTGCAAATATATTTATTGATTCTAAGAACCGACTTTGGATGTCACATATGCAAGGTATTTCGGTACTTGATGGGAACAACATTATCAACTATGATAAAAAAGATGGACTTAGTCATGATATGGTACTACAAACGTGCGAAGACCAATTGGGACGCATTTGGGTTGCTACATTCAGTGGTGGGGTCTGTTATTGGGATGACCAACGCTGGACAAGTATCGGTACTAAAGATGGTTTAAGTACAGAAATCACCTATTCAATTCTTGCTGATCAAGAAGGGAATATTTGGGTTGGAACTCAAAATGGAGTTGATCGAATTTCCATCGATTTATCTGGAAATATTGATAAAATCAAAAACTACGATAAGTATGATGGCTTTACGGGTATAGAAAACAATGGAGGTAGCAACTATATTGACTCTGATCAAAACTTATGGTTTGGAACAATAAATGGGGCCATGGTATTTAATCCTACCAATGATGATATTAACATAACGCCTCCAATTATTCAACTAACTGATATCCATTTATTTTTCAAAGAAGTTGACTGGAGTGATAAAAAGCACAAAAACACCTCCAGTGCAATCAGCCCTTGGTTTCCAATCCCTCAGGATCTGAATCTAACTCATGACATGCACCATCTCACTTTTAATTTTGAGGCATTAAGTTATAAATCTCCAGAAAAAGTTAAATACAAGTGGATACTCGAGGGCCTCGATAAAGAATGGTCCCCTATTACAAACAAGTCTGAAGCCATCTATTCGAGAATTCCTCCCGGTACTTACACTTTAAAAATAAAAGCTTCAAATAGTGATGGCATTTGGACACCTAAACCATATGAATACACATTCACGATCCTTCCTCCATGGTGGTTAACCTGGTGGTTTTTATCTCTACTTGTTATTTTCCTGTCTATTATAATCTTTTTAACGATCAAAATCAGGCTTATAAACATACGTAATAAACAAAAAGTGCTTGAAATAATGGTCTTTGACAAGACTAAAGAGATTAGATTACAAAAAACAGAAATTGAAAGAAAAAACGATGCTCTTGAAGAACAAAAAGAAGAAATTCTTCAACAATCGCAATTCCTTCAAAAATCATATATGAACCTGATTCACTTAAATGATATTGGTAAAATAATTACAGCTAACCTATCATTTGATCGTATCATCGACTCGGCTTATCAGTCTATAAAAGAATTAATGGACGCTTCTATTTTTGGAATTGGCATTTACGATAAGAACAAAAAAGATCTTTATTTCCCACGGTTTAAGGAAGATGGGAACGACATTAATAATATCAGATTCGAATTAGATGATCCTAACAGACTGGCCGTTTACTGCTATAATAATGAAACAGAAATATTCATCAATGACCTGGATAAAGAAGCTTCCAAATACATTAAAGAGGTCATTGCTGTTAGCCAATCACACATACCAAAATCAGTTATTTACCTTCCTTTAAAAGTTAGAGGTGAAATTATTGGTGTCATCACTGTTCAAAGCTTTATCAAAAATGCCTTTAAAGAGTATCATCTAAGCCTTTTACAAAATATTGCCGTGTATACCAGTATTGCCATAGAAAATGCACAGGTCTTTCAAAAAATTGAATTACAAGCGAAGTGGTTACAGAAGGCGAATAACAATATCAATCTGCAAAAAGAGGAAATTCTCAATAAGAATTCTGAACTCACCGAATTGAATAATGAAAAAAACCATTTGATTGGCATTATTGCTCACGATTTGAAGAACCCATTAACGTCAACTCTTACAATTGCAGAATATCTAAAATCACAAATCAAGATAAGTAATCATCCCGAAGATCTAGAGAATATAGACTATATGCTAAACGCTCTAAATCGCATGAATATGATGATTACTCGAATCCTTGATGTCAAAATGATCGAATCAAAAAGCATTAATTTACAACTGGAAAAAATAAACCTTTCAAAATTGCTTGATATCGTAAATCAAAACTTTAAAGAGAAACTGGAACGAAAGCATATCAAACTAAATTTTGATCCTGCCGAAACTTATATCAATGCAGATCCAGAGTATATGACCCAGGTATATGAAAACTTAATCTCAAACGCCATTAAATTTTCACCATCCAATAAAGAAATATGGGTAAAAGTATGGGAAGATGGCGACAAAGTTAAGACTATGGTTAAAGATGAAGGCCCTGGAATATCAGCTGAAGATCAAAAAATGATGTTTGGCAAATTTCAAGTTTTGAGCGCCAAACCAACAGCTGGGGAACGCTCAACGGGACTTGGTCTATCCATCGTTAAAAAATACGTTGAAGCTATGGAAGGTAAAGTTTGGTGCGAAAGTAAACTTGGTCAAGGCAGTAATTTCATAATCGAGATGGATAAGGCAATTAGCTAAAAATGTATTTCTTAAACGTAAAAAAAGCCCGATTAAAATCGGGCTTTTCTGATCATATATTTTTGGATGATATCTAGAAATACAGATCTCTTTCACCCTCTTTTACTTTTTCTAAGCGCTCTAATAATGGCGCCACCTTAAGACTATCCTTCTGATTAAGTTCTTCTACTTTAACTTCTATCAGCTTATATCCTTTTTCTTTTTGCTCAGGCGTTGCATAATCTTCTAGATATTCAGCCAGAGTTAAGATTGCATTCTGGGTACAAAAACGCTTAATAAAGCCAGGAACAGAGAATTCCATAAAATGCTCTCCAGTTCTACCTTTACGATAACAGGCCGTACAGAATGAAGGCAAATATTGCTTATCGAGTAATTCATCAATGACTTCCCCAAGGCTTCTTGTATCGCCAATTTCGAATTGTTCGTGATCCAACTTCTGTTCCTCATGACTCTTTTCAGTATATCCTCCCAATTGAATATTGGTTCCAGCATCAATTTGTGAAACTCCCAACTTAATCACTTCTTCTCGAAGTTCTTTAGTTTCACGAGCCGTAAGAATTAAACCTGTATATGGAACAGCCAAACGAAGAATGGCTACTAAACGAATAAAATCTTCATCACTGACCTCAAACTTAGGATCAATTGTAGAATCGGAAGCTGCTTTTATTCTAGGAAACGAAATGGTATGTGGTCCTACATTATAACAAGCCTCAAAATGGTTTACATGTCTAAGAAGTCCTAACACTTCGTATTTCCAATCGTATAAACCAAACAATGCACCAATACCCACATCATCGATTAAGGCTTCCTGTGCACGATCTAAACCCGTTAGACGCCAGTCAAAGTCGCTTTTCTGACCACTTAGGTGATATTTTGCATAAGCTTCTCTGTGGTATGTTTCCTGAAAAATTTGATAGGTACCAATACCTGCCTCTTTCACCTTTTCATATCCTTCAATATCCAAAGGTGCAGCATTAATATTAACACGTCGAATTTCGCCAGAACCTGATTTTACAGAATATACCGTTCGCACAGAATCCGAGATAAAATCGGCATCATACATGGGATGCTCGCCATAAACAAGTATCAAACGCTTTTGACCATTATCTTCTAACGACTTCACTTCAGATCGAAGTTGAATTTCATTAAGGGTAGTACGTTTTTGTTTCTTGTTAGAGGCTCTGAATCCACAATAGGTGCAATTATTCACACACTTATTCCCAACATAGAGAGGGGCAAAAATCACAATTCTATCGCCATAAACCTTCTCTTTGAGGGTTCGTGCACCAGCCTTAATTTCTTCAATTAATTCCGGATCTTCCGTTTTCAATAGCAAGGCTGTTTCTTGCAGGCTTAAACGGTTTTTGTCCAATGATTTTTGAATAACAGCTCTTACATTTTCTTTTGTAGGTTCTGCAGTATCGAGGATCTCCAAAATTTCAGATTCATCAATGAAAGGTTTCATTCTTTCATCTTTGATTCTGTATTCCTGAGGCTTATAAATCATTTTCATCGTATAATCTTTTAAACCAATTCAAGTCCAATATCCCGAATAAAACCATGTATTCGTTATCACACTTATGACTGAACTGTATTTTCAAATGTTGTGTTGTTTAAGTATCTGAAATAAAATATTAATGGCATTTTATTTCATCACAAAATTAGTCAATATTCTTCTTTATCAACTCTAAATTGGAGTAAGAGGTCCATTATTTTTTTATTATTTTAAAGATGGCATTTTATATTATAAAAACACCCGAAAACAAAAGCTTTCGGGTGTGTATATTTTAAATAAAAACCATATTCTAATGGTATTTACGCTTCACAAACCAACGTTCGAATAAATTAATATCAACCGTTATCCTCGTAAAATCTTCACGAACCATATTATTATCTGTTGTCCCCGAAATTCCAAATTCGACGGCAACATTAATCATACCGGCACTTTTAGCCATAGGAATACCGAATCCCAAGCTAATACCCATTGAATTTATTTTTTCATCCTCAACCGTAACATATCCCGTATCATAAAATCCACCTAGGCGATAAGTCATCTTCTTTAAGAATTTTCTGGCATAGCCATCATTGGCCTTATATTCCATACCAAGACTAAACTTACTACGATCTCTTAAAGAATTATTTCTATCAAAGGATTCAGTATCGCTCCACTTCTCAAATGTATAATCACCACCAATCCACAATTGTTTACCTTTGCTTAAGCCAAAACCTAAACCATAACTTTCAGGAACATCAAACGATCCTCTGTCAGTATCTTTATGTCTCTCGTCACCAATGTTACTATTAAAATTGGTCACCTCTAGAATTTGTTTTGCACTTACACCTAATTTGGGTTGGTATTTAGCCCCAAGAATAAGATTGTACTTTCCAAAATCCATTTGGTATTGTGCTCCCAGATTAAAGTATACACCTTTAGAAATTAGTTTTGTATTACTTTTATATACATACGAAGAACCAGCCTCCATAACAATAATCTCATCTCTTGCATTATTACCAAATAGATATATTGCATTAATCCCCAATGATAGATCTTTAGTCACTTTTACACCATTGGACCAAGTTAACTGATTCAAACCTCCAGATCCTTTCAAAGAACGATTGATATATGATTCAGAACCGATGACTTTCTCTCTTTTTGTAATTTCATACCCCAAACTTGTATAAGGTGAAACTGAAAAAGCTGTTGAGTATCTAGGTGATACTTTAAAACCAAAAGCAAGTCTTGTTAAATTATAATCATTAAAAGCATCACTTTTATCCCCTTGATTCAAGTTCGTATACTTAGCAGCCATACCAACATTAAAAATAAACTTAAGACTATCAACATGAGCCAAGGCTGCAGGATTCTGAAGATTTAAAACTCCGCCATCTCGATAAGCAAGACTTGTTCCTCCCAAAGAAATACTATTTCCACTACCATTTTGACTCAACTCACCTAGCCCATAGTATGAATAAGGTGAACTCGTGCTATTTTGAGCAAATACTGAACTTGTCAGAAACAATAAACTTACTCCTAATAAGGCAATCAATTTTCTCATAGAATAAAAAGGCTTAACAATCATTCTTATGTTACACATATATCTTAGTAATTAAGTTGTTCAATTATTTTTGCACCACGTATGTTGCCTTTAATCTAATTCTAAAGTCAGATTTTGAATCATTTTCAATAACCATACGATCCATAGGATTACCAAAAGAAACTCGATCCATAGAATCTCCTTGTTTCTGGAATGGAAATGACAACAACAAAGCATCATGGTAGTCTTGTCCATCCAATAAAATATTATTAATGTAATTTGTCACATCAATCGAAAAATAAGATTCATCTGGATTTTCAGCTATATAATTATAATTTGAAGACACAGGGGTATTGTTCGTTGGATTCAGAACTGAACTTAAAGCCGTGTTATTTTCATTTGTTGTATAAATATTAAATGCTGAAGTAGGCAACTTAAAAGTTTCAAAATCATAACTTCCATCTTTAGGATAAAAGACCAACTCTGCATTCAAAATACCTCCTGTTAGTCCTAAAGTATTAAGTTCTTCAATATGCGGAATTTTAAGCTTTGTCATAAATCCAATCCCAGCTTGCACGAAGGTTAAATTATCAGTTAAATCGGAACTTAACTCTTCAGTTAGTTCAACGATACGACCTAAATCTTGCGGTGTTGAACTTTTATCAGATGTGTAATTCGCGAAGTTAAGTCCTGACGTTTTTACAGGAAAATCATAATGAAGAGCTTTATCTGTATCCTCTCCTTCGAGATTACTGTAATACAAACGCATCTTCATAAGTGTATCACCTGTTTTAAACGCAAGCATAGCTGCATCATCAGCATCACCGGGCTTCAAAACAAGCCCCTCAAAAAACTTCCTCCATTTTTTAATTTCGGTAAGCGTGTCATTACTCTCCATAGCCATGGATACTAGCTTTTCTCCAAGCTGATCTCCCATTGGGATTCTTAAGTTATAAGGTTTACCATTTTTTGATCTAAATGGACGAGCCTTAAAACTCAGTTCACCTAAGTTTTCATCATCATATTCAAACGTTTTGTGTCCATACAAGCCAGATTCTCCTTCAAGAAGGTCAATCTCCTCAGTCACTTTATGTATCGATAGACTCTGTTCCTTAAGTGTATCACCATAAAAATGCTGATCGTAATACGTAATAAACACTAAAGAATCAAATTCGACAGGGATAATGGTTCCCTCAATGTCTTTTTCTAATTGAAACCCTCCGTTATAATCAAGAATCCCATAAAACTCTGAACGCACTTTACCGAAAAAATCGTCATAATACTGACCAACAAACGCACTCGAAGTACCAGAGGTTATAATAGAGTCTAATTTTACTGTAGAACTTTCAATCGTAAATGTATCTATTAATAGAACTTCTGTCGATCCATCAATTAAATTATCACCAATCTCGTGCTCTTCAAAAACACCTGAATTGCAACTTGACAAAATAGCAAGTATAGATACGAACAATAATGATTTTATTTTTTTCATTCTAAATAGAAGCGGGTTGCTAATCATATAAATTAAGGATAAATCATGAATTAATTTCATGCGACGATTTATAAGAAATTATCGGATAACGCACAAATGTAAATAAAATATCGAGATTTTCTAATGGAGATTTTCAATTGTTAATTTTTCAAAAGTGCCCTGCTTTTTTATGCAGAGAAAAAACCAATCCTATTGATTTTTATTTATATTTGTCGTCATAAGAAAAAAAACAGAGCTTTTTTTTTGAAAATTATCAAGTAAAACAGATTTAATTATTGATAAAATCATAACACATGAAACAAAGATTATTATTTGCATTTTTTGCATTATCTCTATTTTTCACTGGCTGTAGTAGTAGCGATGGCCTTGATGGTAACTGGATTAAAGGTTCTTCTTTTGAAGGACGTCCTCGTGGTGGAGCTGTAAGCTTTGTTATTGGAGATAATGTGTACCTAGGTACAGGTTATGATGGGAAAGATGCTTTAAACACTTTTTATAAATATAGTCTTCAAGAAGGATGGAGTAAAATTGCTGATTTTCCTGGAACCGCAAGAAGAGAAGCTGTTGCTTTTACTATTAATGGAAAAGGTTATGTTGGTACTGGTGTAGATGAAGAAGACAACAGACTTGCTGACTTCTATGAGTACACTCCAGAATCAGATTCTTGGGTTAAAGTAGCAAATGATTTTGCAGGTGGTGCGAGACAAAATGCTGTTGCATTCTCCATTAACAACATTGGTTATGTTGGGACTGGTTATGGATGGCAAGAAGGAGAAGATAGACTCAACCTGAAAGATTTCTACAAATTTGAAAACGGAACTTGGACTAAAATTGCCTTTGACGGAGAAAAGTCTAGAAATGCGACAGCTTTCGTAATCAAAGACAAAGCTTATGTAGTTTCTGGTGAAAACAGTGGCAAATACGTTTGGGAGTATGATCCTGCGAAAGTAAGCGAAACTACAAACGGATGGACTAGCAAAAAATACTTAGATGATAATAATAACAGAGAAAAAGTACAACGTACTGAAGCTGTTTCTTTTGTCATCAGTGATAAAGGTTATATCGTAACTGGTAAACTTGGTGGTTATTCTAGAGAAGTTTGGGAGTATGAACCAACAAGAGACGAGTGGGTAGAGAGAACTTCTCTTGAAAACGAAATTTCTTCAAGAGAAGATGCTGTTGCTTTCACTTTAGACAACAGAGGGTTCTTTTCTACAGGTAATGCTTCGGGTAGATACCTTGATGACACTTGGGAGTTTGACCCAACGATGAAAGAAACTGATACCGATAATTAAACGATTATCTTAAGATATGAAAAAGCGCTGCAAGTGATTGCAGCGCTTTTTTTATATTCTCGAGAGAATAAATTTTGATTCACAGCATCATAACAAAGACAACAGAGTTTTCTTTTTGTATATATTTAACATTCACATGTGAAAAAATGTTAACATCACCTCTCTTTCTCAATATCATTTTACATGACAGTTAAGAATCAGGAACAATTATTTCCCAGATTTAAAAATACTGTATATAGCAACAAAGCCAGATTAATGATTTATCACAAAAAAATTGCTACTCGTTCAAAGTAGCAACTCAATTATTCAAAGATCCTAAAAGACTTACATTTTCTTTTTAAAAGTTGCCTTCAACTTAAATCGATAATCAGTATTCGTATCATTTGTAAATACAATACGTTCAACGAATGAACTTAGCGTTCTTTCAGTCGGAACAATTAGTAACTGTATAGTTTCATTGTCGAAATCGTCTAGCTTTGGTTTTAAATACTGTGTTAGATCTATTTTATAATGACTGTTTATAAATATATCATCGTCGTAATAAAACACACTTTCTAAAGGCTTTTGTTTTTCCCCCTTTAATTGCTCACCCAACTCATTATATTTATTGGCAACATAAACATTAAGTGCACTTGTTGGCAACGCATATTTTCGATAAGACAAGTTCAATGGATACATCTCTAACTCAACCTTTAGCAGCTTACCAATATCTTCTCGCAGTATTATCTGATCCCAGTAAGGAACTTCAATTTTGGTAACCAAACCCATTCCACACTGAATAAAAGTTAAATCTCCAGTTTCTGTGGACTTTATATCATTTTCCTGATTTTTTAAATTGGCCAAGACTGTTCTTGATCTATCGGCAGAATAATTTACAAAATTAAAATTTGACTTATGCACGATAAAGTCATAAAAACAACCTTGATATGGATCATCCCCCTCAGTACTATGATAATACAGACGCATTTTAGTTTCTTCATCGGAAAGTTTTAAGACTGCAGCATCATTCTCTTTACTGCCTAAAATAACAATGCCTTTAAAAAAACTATTCCACTTATGTATATTTAACAGCGTATCATTCTGTTCCATTGCCATAGCAACCAATTTTTCACCTAATTTATTTGACATAGGTATCCTCAAATCACCTCTTTCATCATAATCTTTACCATAATAATCAGAATACCTTTCATAAAACGGTCTCGCTAAAAATCTAATTCCGCCAAGTGGCTCATCTTCAAACTTAAATGAATGATGACCCAAAAAGCCATATTCATCATCCTCGATCTCCAGCTCCTCTTTTAACTGATGAATACGAATTGTTTGCTCGTTTAAGGTATCTCCATAAAACCTTTGATCTTCATAATAACTTATAAAAACCAAAGAGTCATATTCAATTGGGATAATCTTGTGTTCAAAGTCTCTATTGGGCTCAAAGCCTCTTCCTAAATCTACTTTAAGGAAAGTCTTTGCTCTAACACTTCCCAAATGAGGATCTTTATATTGACCGACCAAAACCCCTACTCCTGAGGTACATAAGGAATCAATCAAAACAGTTGATGCTCTAATTTTAGACGTATCTACAACAACAATACGATCTGGATCAAAATCATCAATAGGTTTTACACTGGAGTCGCAGGCATAAAAAAATATTAAAAGAAGAATTGCAAAAAAAAATCTCATCTTTATAACTTTAAGTTTAAAATCGGGTCCATATAAGAAAATACAAAAGTAGAAGGATAAGAGCTTAATGCAAACATAAAATACACTTATGTTCTTTATACTGCATAGAAAATAGAAGCTTCTTTATTCAATTCATAAAACTATCTTTAGATCAAGACGCAAAAAAAATCAGGTTAAATGTGGCAAAAATTTATACATTGGCTGGAAACACACCGCTTAGCCTGCCAATTTTATCAAAACTATCAGATAGAATGCCCGGGCTGTGGGTTTCAAGCAGCCCTTATTTCCCTTCTCAAGGGGAATCTGTTGGAAAGTATTCGGACATACCCAGCCTTGCTCCCTCTAATCTTTCTAATCATTGGCTTGATGGTACATGTAAAATTCAAGTCTAAATATACGCTTAAGATGAATCGTCTTTTAGCAAGCTTATCTGTACTTTTGATCCTCATCAATTATATTCCCAAATTAATTTAAACATGTTAGCTAATCGATAAAACTCGCTTTCGGGAATCCCAATATTCTTTAATATATTTGCACCAAGAATAAACCTACCTTTACGATCATCACTTAATTATAGAAATGAATATATCACAACGCATAGAAGCATTTGTTAGCCTCGGACAGTTTCTTGAGCAATTCAAAACAAGTGAAACGAGTCAAACTAATCATCCTTTAAATAAGCAGTTTTATTCTGAATTCAATCATTTAATTGAGAATGCTTATCTAGAGAATGCCTGGTTCACACCTGCGCATGTGAGAAATTCCATACAAGGGATCTGTTCATTTTTGGATCGCAAAAAACTTAAGGAGTGGACAAATCAATATCCAATTTCAGAAGAAAACACAAATAAACGTATTGCAGTTATTATGGCAGGCAATATCCCAATGGTTGGCTTTCACGATATGCTTTCTGTTTTGATATCAGGTCATCAGTTTATTGGTAAACTATCCTCAAAAGATAATCGCTTACTTGATTTTATTACCCGAGTATTAACCGAAATCAATTCTGACTTCAAAACACTTATTTCATTCAAAAATGAGCGTCTGAATGGCAATCAGGATTTTGATGCTATCATTGCTACCGGGAGTAATAATTCGGCTCGTTATTTTGAAGCCTATTTCAGTAAATACCCACATATTATTCGTCGAAATAGAAATTCCGTAGCTCTAATTAATGGAAATGAAACCAAAGAAGAACTTTATAACTTAGGACTCGATGTCTTTTTATATTTCGGGCTGGGTTGTAGAAATGTATCTAAACTATACATTCCTGAAGGCTATGATATCACAAAGGTACTCGATACCTGGCAAGATTATGCAGCATCAGCAGATCACAATAAATACGCAAATAACTACGACTATCAACGTTCCTTACTTTTAATGAACAAGGTCAAGCATTACGATAATGGCTTTTTATTATTAAAAGAAGACCATTCAATCTCATCCCCTATTGCCGTTCTGCATTACGAGCAATATAGAAGCTTAGAGCAAGTTAAAAATCATCTTAAAGAGAACAGTGAAAACATACAATGCATTGTTGGACAAGAAGGAGAAGACTCCATCCCATTTGGCAAAGCACAAGAACCTGAACTTAACGATTATGCAGATAATGTCGACACAATGGCATTTTTAAGTCAGTTAAATTCATAAAAACCATATCTTTTCTACCTTTATAAAAAAAATAAAACCATGAATATATTCAAGTTAAAAATCACCTCCCCTGAGAAAGACGATTTCCTAATGGAAATTGAAATGGATAACGAAGGAACTTACCTGGAATTACACAATACCATTCAGCAAGCATTAGCCTACGATAACACGCAAATGGCTTCATTTTTCCAGATTTCAGATATGGGAGAAAGAGGAAAGGAAATTGCACTTTTCGAAATGAGCAGTGAAGAAGATGACAATGTGAACATTGTTGCTATGGATGTTGCTATGATGAGAGAATTCATCAACAAAGAAACCACTCAGTTAATCTATGTATTCGACTTTTTCTCTGATCGTTATTTTAATATTGAATTACTAGGCGTGGAAAGAAGAAGAGTAGCTGTTGATACACCTAAAATTTGTGTATCGGAAGGTGAAGCTCCTGAGCAAATTGTTATGAATTTTGATGGCATGGACGATTTAGATCTTGATGGCATCGACTTAAAGTCAACATCAAAAAAAGATAAGGATTTTGATTTCATGAATGAATTTGATGACGATTCTGATGAAGGTCCACAATTCGAAAATCTTGACGACTACGAAGATATTCTTTAATACAAAACAAGGCATTCCATTATAATTAAAGCTCCTTCATGGGGCTTTAATTGCAATATATAAGTTACGATGACAAAGACACTTATTGTTCTACTAGGTCCTACAGGTGTGGGAAAAACCGATCTTAGCATACGCATTGCCCGTCATTTCGATACTGAAATTACCTCATCGGACAGCAGACAGGTGTATCGTGAAATGCGCATAGGAACAGCTGTGCCTGAACAGGAACAACTGGAAGCCGTAAAGCATCACTTTATTCACTCCCACTCCATTCACGACTACTTTAGCTCCTGGGAATGCGAGCAGAAAACACTGGCTCTTTTAAAAGACAAGTTTAAGGAAAAAGATCAAATGTTAATGGTTGGTGGCTCTATGATGTATATCGATGCCGTTTGCAATGGTATCGATCTAATCCCAACTATTTCTCCGGAATTGAGAAAAGAGGTTTGCGATCGCTATGAAAAGAATGGTCTGGAAGCTATGCAGGCTGAATTAAAAAAGCTTGATCCTATTTTCTATGAGCAAGTCGATCTGCAAAATGCCAAACGTGTGATTCACGCAGTAGAAGTTTGCTTAATGTCAGGCAAGCCATACTCCTCACTGAGAACGAATAAAACAAAAGAACGTGATTTCAAAATCATAAAGATTGGTTTGAATCGTGACAGAGCAGAACTTTACGATCGAATTAACCAGCGTGTTGATATCATGGTAAAAGAAGGGCAAATTGAAGAAGCGAAAGCACTTTTCGAATTCCACGATTTGAATTCTCTTAACACGGTGGGTTATAAGGAGCTATTTGAACACTTTAAAGGTCATATCAGTTTAGATAAAGCCATAGAGCTGATCAAAAGAAACTCTCGTCATTATGCCAAACGTCAACTGTCATGGTTCCGTAGAGATGAGAAAATACAATGGTTTCATCCCGATCAGGAAGATGAGATTATCGCTTATCTGGATGAACAAGTAAAAGCTTAAAAACAAAGGCTCGAATCTATTTAGAATCGAGCCTTTGCTTTATATATGAGTATATGTATTAATCCGTTTTTTCATCCGAATCTGCCGCCTGATATTCGAAAAGATCACCTGGCTGACAATTCAATTCCCGGCAAATAGCTTCCAGCGTTGTAAAACGAACCGCCTTGGCCTTTCCCGATTTTAAGATGGAAAGATTGGCCATGGTAATACCAATACGTTCCGCCAGTTCTTTGGAGCTCATCTTCCGCTTGGCAAGCATCACATCTAAATTTGTTATTATAGGCATAACTTTTTGGTATTAAATAGTTAGTTCTGATTCCTCTTGCATAACAACTCCTGCGCGATACACTTCAGCAAAAGCAAAGATAATCAAAGCAATAATCAGTCCTGACACTTCATATAAATCTGAATAAAACTCAACTTCTACTCCTTGCACAACCAAATCTTTCAACAAGAACTCTGAAAATAGAATACCATTTAAAAGCTTATAAATCCACAAGACCATAACACAAACTCCTATTCGACGGATATTTTTATAGCTTTTTTGAGAAAAACTACTTCCTAGTTTAAAACTATCAGTCAAATTATCAAACAATTCATGAGCATTCTTAAATAAGAAAAAAAGAATCGTCAGAACAAGAGTTTTATCTATAAAACCCAATAACCGATACACAAACTCGTCTGATTGAATCTCTGCAAAACGCATAAAAACTTCAGATTCTCCATTAAACAAACCACTTCCAAGTAATTCATATGATACGTTTGCAGAAAACTTAGCCTCTTCTATAAAATAAAAATGACTCAAGTCTGCAAAAGGAAAATCAGGAAATATCAACCCCATGATATTAATTAAAGTTCCAGCGACCAGATTTGTAACAACCATCCAATAAAGGAACTGAAAGGTCTGCCTTAAAAAATTGATGATTCTAAAATTATTTTTCATTCTGATATATTCTTAAATATTTCTTTAAATGGTATATTCTGATTCTTCTTTCATTTTTATAGCTGCCTTAAATATTTTAGCGGCTCCAAACAAAACTAATACCGTAATGATAGATGTAAGTTCTGCTGCAGAAGGACTCACACGAAAAGGTTCTCCAAAAGCTATGAGATCTTTTATCAAAACCCATGAAAATATTGAATTTACAATAAATGAATATAAGCTCGCTCCCAAGGTTAGATATGCGATTTTACGAATAAATAAATAATTTTCTCTGGTAAAATAACCTCCCCACGAGTTTACTTCGCTAAGATTGTAAAATAAGTCAGAAAGATATTTAAAATTAAAAATCGCAAACAAGACTAAAATTGAAAAATTTACAAATCCAAGTATCCTGATATTTACACTTTCAGAAGAAAGATTTTTTATAGCAACATCAACCGATGCTTTTGCGATTTTAACGGTCTCTCCGCCTAATGAATAAGTCAAGTTTGTTGTCGTTTCCCCTACACCGTAAAACCATGATGGATGAAAAGATCCAATTCCAAAAATAAGATTCAACAAGTATGCTATTCCCATACCCACTGCGCACACAAGAATCAGAAAATAAGCAAAAGAAAAAAGGTAACGTAAGAAATAAATGCTTTTCATTTTTAAACAGTTTTTAGTGATTAGGCTAAACAAACCTAAACAATAAAAACATGCTAAACAATATTTATTTATCGTTTTTCGATAATTAATTCCTAATTATAGATAATTACACATGATTTACGGGCATAAGAAAGCCACAAACAAGCAGCATTTACTACCTATCCATGGCTCTTAAATATGTTAATATAAAATTTATTTTTTGTTGAAATAAAATATCTCTTTCATCGGAAATCCATAACGCTGTGCGGTTTCTTGTGGGAAAGCATTCGCATATGTCTCTGCAGTGACTTTAAAACCAACAGAACTTAAACGCTCCGCATAATCGAGCCCGTACAAGCGTACATGATCTTTCTGCAAGAAATGCTTCTCTCTCTCTAATGGATCAGTTATGCTAGAATCTTCATAGGTCTTTTCTGCGTCGGCATCCTGAGGAACCTGTAATATGGCAAATCCATTAGGTTTAAGAATTCGATAAATCTCAGACATGGCTTTGGTATCATCATCAACATGCTCCAGCACATGATTACAAATCACCACATCATAAGTTTCATCTGAAAATGGAATAGCTTGCACATCGAAATGTACATCAGCAATAGGGGATTCCAAATCGCCCGTTGTATAATCCAAGTTTTCCAAAGCTCTAAAACGCTTGTAAAAACACTGTTCTGGCGCAATATGAAGTACTTTTAGATCCCTGGTGAAAAAATCAGTTTTCTCCTTCAGGTACAAGTACATCAATCGGTGACGTTCCAATGACAGACAACGTGGACAAAGGGCATTTTTTCGACTTGTTGCCTTCGTATAACCATAAGGCAGAAACTTTCTGAAACTATGATTACAAACTGGACATTCAACCTGATTGCCTATATAAAATAAAGCAACCACTCTATTTATCAGAAGGCTAAAACGAATGAGAACTGGGCGCGGAATATACTTTAATAAGGTGCGTATTAATTTTTGGAGCATCTAAATTTCTTTATCAATTTGATATAAGTTACGATCCGATGAACTACGACTAACCAATTCGGCAACAAATCCGGTTAAAATCATTTGAGTACCAATAACCATAGTCGTTAAAGCAATATAAAAATAGGGGCTATCTGTAACCAAAGGGGCTTTTATACCATGACTCAAGCTTAATAATTTCTGAATACCTATCCAGGCAGCGGACAAGAACCCAATAGCAAACATGAAACTACCTAATAGTCCGAAAAAATGCATTGGTTTTTTACTAAAGCGGGTCATAAATGAAATGGATATCAAATCCAAAAATCCATTTACAAAACGACTTAGTCCAAATTTGGTCACACCATATTTTCTCTCCTGATGCTGAACAACTTTTTCACCAATTCGTGTGAATCCAGCTTCCTTTGCCAAGATTGGGATATAGCGATGCATCTCGCCATAAACCTCAATACTTTTAACCACTTTGCAATTATAAGCTTTCAATCCACAGTTAAAATCATGTAAACGAATACCTGATACGGCACGTGCCGTTCTATTGAAAAACTTACTTGGAATGGTTTTGGTTATAGGATCGTAACGCTTCTGTTTCCATCCCGAAACAATATCGTAATTCTCCTCCTTCACCATTCTATATAGTTCAGGAATTTCATCCGGCGAATCCTGTAAATCCGCATCCATGGTAATCACCACATCACCCTGAGCGGCTTCGAAACCACAAAACAAGGCTGCAGATTTCCCATAATTTCTGCGAAACTTAATACCTCTTACGCTTGCATATAAATTTTGAAGCTGATTGATTACATCCCAGGATGTATCCTTACTCCCATCGTCAACCAATATGGCTTCGTAAGAAAAACTATGTTCTTGCATGACGCGATCGATCCAAGCTAATAATTCTGGCAAAGATTCATCTTCGTTATATAGAGGCACTACTATTGAAATATCCATCGCTTAGTTTTGATTTTTATCTTTAAAGTTATTCTTCAATGTCCCATAGTTTCGACTAAAGAAAAAAGCCAGAATTAATGAGAAGAAGAATCCGGCAGCTAATTTACTAAACCACTGCGCAAAGGCAAAAACTCCAGGAGTTATCTTTTCATAAAAACTCATTAAAAGTTCAATCTGTTCATCGCTATACTGAGCTTCAACAAAACTTTTCTCCATTATTCCAATAAACTCCTGCAATATCGAAGCATCAAAATATTTAACCAATATGTACATATATAGAGCATAAAATGCACCAGCAATGCCAATTATAAGAACACCTGCTCCCAAAGCTCTTCCATAGCTAATAATACCATTAAGAACATCGTTACGATAAATTCTTAGTCCAAAATAGACCCCTGTCATTATTAAGAAATAATTAATCGAAGTAATTTGTGGATTAATTGAAACAGGTACTCCTCGGAGATAAAACATCAGAGAAGTTAAAATTAAAATTCCACCAACAAGAGCCCCAAATAAGAAACTATGGCGAAGTAAAGGATTTGAATGTGTTTGCATATTTTGTAATAATCTTTCAAATATTCTTGTTAGGTTGATTATAAATCGTCATTTCATAGTTCAACCTGCTTTATACGGAAAAACAAAGATATCCATTTTAACAGATATTGCTTGAAAGTTGGGGATAAATAAACATTCTTTCGCATTACGAAGGGCTATTAAATAAAGGGATCTAAAAAAAAACACATTTTTTTTGAAAAATTATTTCACTGAAAATAAAACGCTTGTGTAAAAAGGATGTCTAAATAGTAAAAGAAGTTCGCCAAAAGGTTTGGAGGGTAACAAGTTTTTTCTACTTTTGTCACCGGATAAGCAACTATGCGATCTGCTCCTACTGAACTCCCCCAGGGTCGGAAGGCAGCAAGGGTAAGTGGTTGTAGCGATGCGACGTAGCTTGCTTATCCACCTGCCAGTGTAGCTCAGTTGGCCAGAGCAGCTGATTTGTAATCAGCAGGTCATCGGTTCGAATCCGGTCACCGGCTCC
>JBLWWJ010000004.1:128504-232380 GCA_048268005.1 Ancylomarina sp. | reverse complement strand
TTGCCAGTGTAGCTCAGTTGGCCAGAGCAGCTGATTTGTAATCAGCAGGTCATCGGTTCGAATCCGGTCACCGGCTCAAAACAAAAAAAAAGAAAGTCAATCGGCTTTCTTTTTTTTTGTTTATAGAAAAACCAGCCAATCCACCCCACCTAAAAGAACAGTTCGTTCATCTTTTGATCATCGAAAAAAATAATGTATTTTCGATCATCATTAACCAACCCTAATATCATAATTATATGAAGTTTTTTATCGATACAGCAAATCTCGATCAGATTAAAGAAGCCCAGGATCTAGGTGTACTAGATGGCGTAACAACCAATCCTTCTCTTATGGCCAAAGAGGGTATTAAAGGTTCTGATAAGATTAAGCAACACTATGTGGACATTTGCAATATCGTAGACGGTGACGTAAGTGCTGAAGTCATAGCTACCGATTTTGAAGGCATGATAAAAGAAGGCGAAGAACTAGCAGCACTGCATCCTCAAATTGTTGTTAAAGTTCCATGTACAAAAGCAGGTATCAAGGCTGTAAAATACTTAAGCTCTAAAGATATTCGTACCAACTGTACCCTGATTTTCTCTTCAGGGCAAGCATTACTAGCTGCAAAAGCAGGTGCTACCTACGTTTCACCATTCGTTGGCCGTTTAGACGATATAGGAACTGATGGCGTTGAATTAATCGCACAAATTGCTGACATGTTCAACTATTACAGTTTTGATACCGAAGTATTAGCTGCTTCTATTCGTCACACCATGCACATTTTACAATGTGTAGAGGCTGGTGCTGATGTGGCAACCTGCCCATTAAATGCCATTACTGGTTTATTAAACCATCCCTTAACTGACAAGGGTCTGGAACAATTTCTGGCAGATTACAACAAGCTGAACAGCTAAGTTGATATCAGAATTTACATTAAATAAGGAGCCACGCGCTCCTTATTTTGTATAAGTCTGTTTCAAACAATCACAATATCTTAAGCCATTTTCTTATTTATATCAAATCACCTACTTCTAATCAATAACCTTCTTAACCTCTACTACCGCACCATGAGGTATATCTTGAACAAGATCATTAAAATAGACACATATTAATACAAATTCTTTTCAAAAACAGATACTTACATCTTAATATTCGCATTCAGATAAATAAAAAAATCATCATTATTAAATCCATATCTACCTGAATTTGAAGGAAACTTATATCTTTAAGCCAAAATATCTTAATAATTTGACATGCTACTTAAACTCTACCCTGATAATCCGAACTACAAAGAATTTCGAAAAATTGCAGAAATTCTAAGAGATGGAGGTGTTATTATCTACCCAACGGATACAGTTTACGCAATGGGCTGTGATATTACGAACAATAAGGCCATTCAGAAAATAGCAAAACTAAAAGGCATTGCAGCAGACAAAGCAAACTTTTCAATCATCTGCAATAATCTAAGTAATTTGTCAGAGTATGCTAAGGTAGACAATAGTATGTTTAAGATGATGAAGAAAAATCTACCAGGTGCCTTCACTTTTATACTACCTGCCAGCAGTAATCTTCCTAAACTATTTAAGAGCAAGAAGAAAAGCGTGGGAATTAGAGTCCCCGATCACTACATCCCACTAGGCATTGTGGAAGAACTTGGCAATCCGATTATGACCACTTCTATCCATGATCCGGACGAAGTTATTGAATACACCACTGACCCAGAGCTAATTCATGAGAAATACAACAGAGATGTTGATTTAGTTATTGATGGTGATTTTGGACGCAATGTCGCTTCAACCATAATTGACTGTACAGCGGGTGAATTTGAGATTATTCGTGAAGGTATTGGCGAATTGATTTATTAAACCATGGTTTATAATACAAGAAGAGGGAAAAGTATTAGCTTTTCCCTCTTCTTGTATTATATAGTCTTCAAACTTATTTCTGTTTTGAGATACTTTTAATAGCTCCCGTTTTAGGGTAGAATTCAATTCTATATCCTTCATGCATCAAAACCTGCGAAGGCATGGTCATCACCTTTCCAAATTGAGCGATGATGTGATTTCCTGCATACAGAACATCCTTCCCTCTTAAAATGGAAACCTCTGCCTGACCAGGAATCCTATAATGAATGAGTGAGTTAGGATTAACATTAGGATCCTGTGGCAAAACAGGAAGTTCAGAAGTCACAGCCAAATTTGTAAATTTAATACGAACGGGCACAGCTTTTAAATCACTACTATCAACAAGCCCCTTTTCCGGAGAAATACGGAATAACACCCCACCTTTATCACTGTTAGTAGGCTTATAAGCAAACTGTCCACTTTCAATAACATTAACTTCTTTACCTAAAAATAATGCCAAATATTCTTTCTCCAACTTATCTAGTTCTCTTACGATAACCTCATAAGCTTTACCATCAGGAGGCAAAACTTCGTAATTAGAGGTTAGAATTTTAAAACGACGCTTTCTCAATTTAAATAACTGATGAGCTGCCTCTTTAGCTTTATCTTCAAGAGATTTTGCAAAAGCCAGTTCTTTCAATTCAGGAACTTTTATAAAAGCAGTATCAGTTTCGACCACTTTATAAACCGTATCCTTTTTAATCAATAAATTGGGATCAATTGAAAATTTACCATACTCGATCTCAACATCTACATTTTCCTTTAAGGAAGAAACGGCCATCACCTCTTCAATATTCCTAATATTCATATTGAAACCTTGAATTAATCCTTCAGGCGTTAATTGAATTAAATTTGGCTGATAACTTCCTACACTTGTTAGTTTATAAAAGTTCTGTGGGTCAACTTCTCCTTTAGCAGTAACTGAAATTGATTTTACTCTCCACTTAATTGCATCAGTCGTTACCTTTGGAGTTACACCAATATATTTCTCTGAAAAAGCCGCCAGAGGACCAACTTTTTGAATTTTCTTTTCTACAAGTACATCTACATTTAAAACCGTTTGTGGCAAAGCATAAACAACAGTTGATGGTACATCTAAATCAGCTCGACGCTTTTGAGCTTCGGCTGGCATTAACTGCATACAACACACAGCTACCAACATTATTTTCACTACTAGTCTAGACATCTTCTTTATTTATTACAATTATATTAAAAGACTATACTCAAATGTTTATTCAAGATCTTAATTCTTTCCAGGCTTGGGGTAGAAATTTCACAATATCACTCGCAATTAAAGCCTCTTCGCCAACTTCATCAGCTGCCAAATCACCAGCTAAACCATGTACATAAACGCCAATCAGAGCCGCATGAATCGATGAATAATCTTGAGCTAACAAAGATAATATTATTCCTGTGAGAACATCACCGCTACCAGCTGTTGCCATCCCTGGGTTTCCTGTAGGATTAAAATAACAACGCCCATTTTCATCTGTTATTGCCGAAAAAGCCCCCTTTAACACCATTACAACCGATTGTTCAGTCGAAAAAGCCCTCTGTTTCTCATTTCTTTCAAAAGCACTCGTACTTATACCAAGTATTCGTTCAAATTCTTTCATATGAGGTGTCAAGATTGTGCCATTAGGCAACATCTTTTTCAACTCCTGATCAGTTCCAATGATATTAAGGGCATCCGCATCCAAAATTAATGGCTTGTCGCTTTCCGCAAGCAGTTCCTCAAGAGCCCTTTCCGAATTACACTTTGTATCAATTCCAGGACCAACACCTATAGCATCGAAATTTTCCAAGCCAGGATATTCTGTAAATATAATATCCGAACGATCTATACTGACCATAGACTCAGGGACGGCTGTTTGCATAATATCATAGCCTAAACGTGGAATATGCGTACTTAGCAAACCAATTCCAGAACGCAAACAGGCTTTGGAAGCTAAAATAGCAGCTCCCATCTTGCCATAACTCCCACTAATTAACAATCCATGTCCATAGGTACCTTTATGACTAAAGCGTGTTCGTGTTTTCAGCAGACTCTTGATATAAACTCTATCAATAAGCTGATATGGACTATCCAATTCTTCCAAAATATCAGGATGCAAACCAATAGGTAAGACCTCCCAATCTCCTACGCACATTTCACACTCGGGAAACAGAAAGGACAGTTTAGGAAACTGGAAACTAAGCGTAAAATCGGCATGAATACAATTATCAAGATCATTTAAAGAATTATCCTCACCGAACAATCCCGATGGAATGTCAATCGCTACAACTTCAGCCTTTGAATCATTAATCAGCTTCACCACATCCTTTACCAATCCCTCCAAAGGTCTGGATAAGCCTGAACCAAACAAAGCATCTACCACAATACATTCTTCATCGAGAGCCGAAAACATTTCACAGCTTGTGATATAAGTAATTGAAACAGCAGTTTGATTTTTCAGTCGATCAAGGTTCTTTTGACAATCAAAAGAAAGCTTCCCACTAATTTGAGGAATATAAACTTCAACCGAATATTTCGCATCAGCGAGCATTCGAGCCAAAGCCAATCCATCTCCCCCATTATTACCAGGTCCAACAAATATTTTAAAACTCTGCTCTTGATGATATCGCTCAATGATCCACTCATAAAGCTTTAATGAAGCTCGCTCCATCAAATCAATTGAAGAAATGGGTTCATTCTTGATTGTATAAGCATCAATTTCAGCGATTTGTTTCGAGCGAAATATTTTCATCTTTTAATAATTTGACCGAGCCAATTGATCAGATTATCAATAGAGCTCTCTAGTGGAAAATTGAATCTCTCTATCAAAGATAAAAACTTTAAAGATTGCATTTTACGGAAACGATTTAAATAATACCATAAAAAACAAATTAAGGCTTTGCGTAGTAATATTTTTATATATTTGTCCATCTCAGAAAACAAGTAAAAACTATTAATAATTAAAACAAACAACTATGTTTAAAGGACATCCTAAAGGTCTGATTCCTGCTGCCTTAGCTAATATGGGCGAAAGATTCGGATTCTATACCATGATGGCTATTTTGGTATTATTCTTACAAGCAAAATTCGGATTAGATGGAACAGATGCTGGTTGGATTTATTCAACTTTCTATTCATCAATCTATTTCCTTGCTATTGTAGGTGGTATTATTGCTGATAGAACTAAAAACTACAAAGGAACTATTCTTGCAGGTTTATTAATGATGGCTTTTGGATACGTACTACTTGCTATTCCAACTCCAACTCCAGTTCCGAACTTAACTTTATACCTAGTAGCAACATGTGTTGCATTAGCTGTAATTGCATTTGGTAATGGTTTATTTAAAGGTAACCTTCAGGCCCTAGTTGGTCAGATGTATGATGATCCAAAATATGATAAGGTAAGAGACTCTGGTTTCTCTTTATTCTACATGTTTATCAACGTTGGTGGTATCTTCGCTCCAATGATTGCTCCATCACTAAGAAGCTGGTGGTTAGCTAGAGCTGGATATGAATACAATGCCAATCTTCCTGAGCTATGTCACCAACACCTAGGTGGTACACTTACAGAAAAGGCTGCAGAACGTTTCCACGAAATTGCAAACCAGGTAAGTGCTGCTCCTATTACAGACTACACTGCTTTTTGTAATGACTACTTAAACGTATTTAACGAAGGTTTCCACTATGCATTCGCTGTGGCAATTGTTGCTATGTTAATTTCATTGGTTATTTACCTTAAGAATAAAGCTAACTTCCCAGATCCTGCGAAAAAAGCTGCTGAAGCTAAAGCAAACAACACGGTAACTCAAATGGATATTAAAGAAGTTAAGCAAAGAATCTATGCTTTATTAGCTGTATTCGGTGTTGTAATCTTCTTCTGGTTCTCATTCCATCAGAATGGTCTAACTCTAACGATGTTTGCTAGAGATTATACTGTATTGAGCCTAGCTGGTTTCGATTTGAATCCTGAAATTTTCCAATCGATGAATCCATTCTTTGTGGTATTCTTAACTCCAGTTGTTGTAGGTATCTTCGGATGGTTACGTAACCGTGGAATTGAGCCATCTACACCTAAGAAGATTGCAATTGGTATGTTTATCGCTGCATTGGCTTATGTATTGATGACTTTAGGTTCTCTTAATGTACCGTTATTCTCTGAAGTAACTGAGATGGGTGGTCTTCCTGAGGCTGCTAAAGTAACTCCATTCCTATTGATTGGTGCTTACTTCATCCTTACAGTAGCTGAGCTTTTCATTAGTCCTCTTGGAATTTCATTCGTATCGAAAGTAGCTCCTCCTCAGTATCAAGGTCTAATGCAAGGTCTTTGGTTAGGTGCAACTGGTGCTGGTAACCAATTATTAGTATTTGGTGCAATGCTTTACGCTGGTGTACCTATCTGGTTAACATGGACAGTATTTATCGTTGCATGTGCTATCTCAATGATCATCATGCTTGTGATGGTTAAATGGTTAGAAAGAGTTTCTGAATAAGGAATAATTCAATCAAAAATATTAAAAAGGATGTCCAATGGGCATCCTTTTTTTTGCTCTATACTCTTATAAAGAATAACAATAATATTCAAAATAATATTTTAAGACAAAGAAGTATTTTATTATATCTTTGAATCAAAATAAGTATCAATAATAAAGATCTTATTTCATCACATGATATATTATTAACATCAGATAAATGCTTCAAAAACTTAAAAACAGATGGCAGATTGAAAGTAACTTTCAACTCATTCTAATCCTCTTAACCTTTTCGGTAACCGGAAGTTTAACCCTTATGGTACGTCGTCCTATTTTTGAATACCTTGATATTGATGCCACAACAAGTCTTTGGATAAGAATTCCACTTAGCATTCTTATCATTACACCAACTTATCAGATTCTTTTAATAATTGTAGGAACTGTTTTAGGTCAATTTAATTTCTTCTGGGCTTTTGAAAAGAAAATGCTAAGTCGATTTCGTTTTGTCAAAAAGAAATAAGCCTAAGTAAGATCGAAGCAAGAAGTACAAACTGAAAAAAAAAACGTTCAAATGACGAAAGAACAAATAGCCAATCAATTCAAGGCACTTCAAGATACAATTACCAAAACCATAGAAAACACCGATGGGAAGACCACCTTCGAAGAAGATATCTGGAAAAAAGATGGTGGCGGAGGTGGACGAAGTCGTGTTCTAGCCAATGGTAATATTATTGAAAAAGGCGGGGTTAATTTCTCAGCCGTACATGGTTCATTACCCGATAAAATAAAAACAAAGCTTCAAGTCAACAGTGAAGAATTCTTTGCGACAGGTGTTTCCTTAATTATGCACCCTGGAAATCCTCATATACCCATCGTCCACATGAATGTTCGTTACTTTGAACTAGGTGATGGAAGCTATTGGTTTGGTGGAGGGATTGATTTAACCCCAATCTATATCAACAAAAAAGAGGCTGCTGATTTTCATCAGGCTCTTAAAATAATTTGCGATAAATATCAGGCTAATTTCTATCCAAAATTCAAAACCTGGGCTGACGATTACTTCTTTTTAAGCCATAGAGACGAAACCAGAGGTGTTGGAGGTATTTTCTTTGATCATCTGAATGAATCAACGGGATTATCAAAAGATGAATTGTTCAACTTTGTAGTTGAAATTGGACAACTCTTTGCCCCACTCTATGCAGCTATCATGAAAAAGAAAGCTGATATGCCATACTCGGAGCAGGAAAAAGATTGGCAATTACACAGACGTGGACGATATGTTGAATTTAATCTTCTGCAAGACAAAGGAACTCGATTTGGAATTGACACCAATGGACGCACCGAATCAATTCTGGTAAGCATGCCTCCCGAAGTAAAATGGACCTACCAGCATGAAATTACGGCAGGGTCAGCTGAAGCAGATACCTTGAGTTTACTAAAGAAAGGTATCAACTGGCTTCAATATTTATAGAAAGTGAAATTTGGCAGCTTGCTCATTGAGTCATTTTTAATATCTTCACAATAGATCAACCTATATTTCAATAATGAATAAAAAAACAACTGTTCTTCTCATCAACCTTGGCACGCCCAAAAGTCCGAGTGTAAAAGACGTGCGCTCTTACCTAAAAGAGTTCCTAAATGATAAACGAGTTATTGATATTCCCTGGCTTTTGAGAAAGATATTAGTCAACCTCATCATTATTCCATTTAGAGCTAAATCTTCATCTAAAATATATAAAGAACTATGGACACCAGAAGGATCTCCCCTAATGATATATGGTGAAAGTGTAAAAAAGATGCTTCAAGAGGAACTAGGCAATGACTATAAGGTTGAATTAGCTATGCGCTACAACGAACCATCACTTCCAAGTGTTTTAAATAAAATTAAATCTGAAATGCCGGAACGATTAATCGTGTTTCCCATGTATCCTCAATACGCTTCGTCCTCTACCGGTTCAACCATTGAAAGGGTAATGGAGTTGATGAAACCCTGGGAAGTAATTCCTGATGTTAGAATTATCAATCAGTTTTTCGAAGACCCTGATTACATCGATATCATTGCCGGTAATGCACGTAAGCATAATTTAGATGAGTTTGAGCATTTCGTATTTTCATTTCATGGTTTGCCTATTAGACAAATCAATAAAGTACATCCTCATCGAAATTGCAAAACATGCGATTGCGACAAAAAATTTAAACGGGAAACAGATTACTACTGCTACAAGGCAACCTGTTACGAGAATGCAAGACTGATTGCTCAGGAATTAAATATCCCTCAAGAGAAATATACCGTAGGGTTTCAATCACGCTTAGATAAGGATTGGCTGGAGCCATTTGCTGATAAACTAATGGTTAAACTCGCAAAAGAAGGTAAGAAAAACATCATGGTATTTAGTCCTGCTTTTGTGGCTGATTGTTTAGAGACAACCATAGAAATTGGAGGTGAGTTCACCGAACTATTTACCGAAAATGGAGGCGAAAAACTCGTATTGGTAGAAAGCTTGAATGATAATCAGGCCTGGATTAAAACAATCAAGAAACTTGTATTAAATCAATAAGCTAAAACATTAGGCAAAATAAAAGAGCCATCCCAAAGGATGGCTCTTTCTGTATATTGTAATCCTAAGGATTAAGCCTTGATAAATTTCTGTGGCTTAATCATACGCTCAGGAGCAAGAATCTCATCAAGCTTCTCTTTAGTCAATAGGCCTTCTTCAAGAATCAAATCGTAAACACTTCTGTTTTCAGCTAAGGCACGCTTAGCAATTCTAGATGAAGCTTCGTAACCTAAAGTTGGGTTTACTGCAGTTACGATTCCAATACTGTTTAGAACCATTTCCTTACAGTGCTCTTCGTTAGCCGTAATACCATCAATACAACGCTCTTTAAGAGTAGCCATTCCGTTCTTCAACATCTCTATTGATTCAAGCATAGCACGAACCATTACGGGCTCCATCACATTTAATTGTAGTTGACCAGCTTCTGCAGCAAATGCTACCGTTAGATCATTACCAATTACTTTATAAGCAATCTGATTAACCACCTCTGGAATCACAGGATTTACTTTACCTGGCATAATTGAAGAGCCTGGCTGCATTTTAGGTAGGTTAATCTCGTTGAATCCACAACGAGGCCCTGAAGAAAGCAAACGTAAATCGTTACAAATTTTAGAAAGTTTAATCGCTAAACGTTTGATTGCAGATGAATACATCACGTAAGATCCGGTATCTGGAGTTGCCTCGATAAGGTTACCGGCTAATACGATATCCATTTTAGTGATATCACGTAAGTGCTTGATGCATTTCTCAGGATATTCAGGCTCAGAGTTGATACCTGTTCCGATAGCTGTAGCACCCATATTCACTTCTAAGAATAACTTGGCATTTTCATTAAGACGAACAATTTCCTCTTCAAGGTTAACTGCCCAAGCTTCAAATTCCTGACCTAAAGTCATTGGCACAGCATCTTGCAATTGAGTACGACCCATTTTCAAGACTTCCTTAAATTCTTCACCTTTAGCTCTAAAAGAAGCTATAAGTTCTTTCAAGTTCTCAACTAAATCTTCGTTTTTAAGAATCAAACCAATTTTAATACCCGTTGGATAAGCGTCATTAGTCGATTGAGAAAGGTTAACATGATTGTTAGGATGACATTTTTCGTAATCCCCTTTTTCATGACCAAGGATCTCCAATGCTCGGTTTGCAATCACCTCATTAGCATTCATGTTGGTAGATGTACCAGCACCACCTTGAATCATATCAACTGGAAACTCGTTGATTAATTTTCCATCGATGATTTCTTCACATGCTTTAGTTATCGCATCATTAAGCTCGTCACTTAATAAACCTAATTCGTTATTCGCTTTTGAAGCTGCCCACTTAACCATAGCAAGAGCCTTAATATATTTTGGATATGCGCTAAGTTTAACACCGCAAATATCAAAATTCTCAACTGCTCTTAACGTTTGAATTCCATAATATGCTTCAGCTGGAACTTCTTTGTAACCAAGTAAATCGTGTTCTTTTCTAGTCTTCATATTGTAATGCTTTTGCTAATTATTAACACTCGTTAAAGGCAAATAACTAGCGTCCTTTTATAGATAATTTTATGCAACAAATGTAAAGCTTCAATCAGATTTTGTCCACTTTTTCTATGCAATTTCAACATCGCTATAAAACAAAATTGAACTCCAACATATCTCACTGACATTCTACTACTTGAACCCCACATGAAGTCAAAGGTAATTCACATAAATAAGGAAATCAAAAATGTTTTTCAACAGAAAACAAACGTTTCCGTAAAAAAGCAATGCAAATTTAAGTTGATATCAACTTAGAACAATAAAAAAGGAGCTACTTATAAAAAGTAGCTCCTTATTCAAATCTGTTTATTATGTCTTTATTCCAAATCTGAAGAAACTGTTTCAACTTCAGAAATTGGTTTTAAATTTTCAGGAATCTCTTCATTGACTTCATCCTTAAAGAAAGGAAATACATCCATAATTGGGCTTTCAGTAACCGATGGAATCTCGAAAGGAACAATCATGTCGCTTAAACCTTCAGTCAGATATTCATAGGCATCTTTTACGTTATTAGCCTCAACCAACATATAATTATTCGATTTCTTCTCTTTACCTGATTCCTCATCTACCGTAACAAAAGTCGTTTTAGATTTAAACCAACGATCTCCATTCTCATTGGGAAACAATTCACTGATATTCGACTTACTTATATTAGTCACAATAAAATCACTATGAATCATCTTCTCTAATTCAGTATGAATACGAGCTTCTGCTTCGGTAAAAGAAACGGCATCCACCAAATACGGTTCTGTTACTTTCTTCTCTTTTCCGTTTTCATCAATTTTAACGTACTTCACTTTACATTCAAACCAATTGTTAGTCATAGTATTGTGTTTTATATGATTTAAAATTCAATATATATTCCTTTTTGAAAGGCAGACAAAGATAATATTATCACAGTAAATTCTCTCGATAAAAAGGCGCATTAAATTATTGCCTTCTGCCAGCTTTTTTTGAAAAAGAAATTCATTAGCCATTATTAAATTGGCTTTACTTTTAATTCCTGGTAAAATTTTAAAGCCTACAAACCGCCCTAAATACAAGCATTTCTCTATTTACAGTTAAAAATACACACCACAGTCAATTTATTTTAAAAAAAATATTAGACGCTAAGTCTCTAATAAACAAAGAGACTAATTCTCTGGGAAAATCTTTTTGAATAAATATTCCTAATCATCCTTTTTTTTATTCAGAAATGCCTTTATATTTGCATCGCAATTGAGAAACGGCGAGGTAGCTCAGTTGGTTAGAGCGCATGATTCATAATCATGAGGTCGGCGGTTCAAACCCGCCTCTCGCTACTCAAAAAGGCTTAGATTTTTCTAAGCCTTTTTTTTTGTGCTTATTCTTTCAGAATCTATTCAAATTACTCTTAAATCAATAAGCGACTACTATTAATAATTATTTTTTGTATATCTTATACAAAATAAATCCATAAACAGTACTAAACCCTTAGTTTTAGGGCCATATTTAGAATAAGTAATAAAAGATAATTATATTAAATAATATTTACTATTTTTGAGCGCAAATATAAGAGCGCACATTGAAGATGCGATATAGAAATCAGGCATCTATAGAATAAATATTTAGGAATATTTCCAATTGACAAGAAAACAACGAACATGACAAAATACGATTTAGAATATGTCATTCACGCCTCACAAAAGGTATTGTTTGAACGCTTAAGTACTTCGAGTGGCTTATCCGAATGGTTTGCAGATAATGTGAATCAAAAAGGAAAAGTTTTCACTTTCGAATGGGATGGATCTGAGCAAAAAGCTGAAATGATTCATAAGAAGGACAATCAGGTCGTAAGATTTCATTGGTTGGATAGCGAAGATGAAGATTCTTATTTTGAATTTCGATTTGAAGTTGATGCTCTAACCAACGACTTATCACTAATCATTACCGATTTCGCCGATGAAGATGAAATTGATGAAAACATGGAACTCTGGGACTCTCAGATCTCGGAACTAAAACACGTATTGGGTGCATAATTTTTAACACTCAAAAACACATATTCCTGATAAAATACTTTATTTTTGTAGCTATAAGACCAGATTCATTTTCACCTGGTCTTTTTTTTGCATTATAAAATAGGCTTGCATTAAGTCAATCAACCTAGTTTGATACTTATTCTTGAAGACCATATCAATGAAACGACTACACTCTTTTATACTAAAAAGCTTTTTAGGTCCATTAACATTTACCTTCCTTATCTGCATGTTTGTTCTACTCATGCAATTCCTATGGCGGTATATTGACGAGTTTGTAGGAAAAGGATTAGAATGGACGGTCATCGCAGAGTTCATGTTCTATATTTCAGCGACTCTAGTTCCAATGGCTCTTCCACTTGCCATTCTTCTGGCATCTATTATGTCTTTTGGAAATATGGGTGAAAACTATGAGCTAATTGCCATGAAAGCCGCAGGCATTTCTTTGCAAAAGATTATGCGTCCATTAATCATCTTGGTCATGTTTATTGGTTTAGGGGCCTTTTATTTTTCAAATTACGTTATGCCAATAGCTTCCCTCAAGGCAAGTGCTCTTCTTTACGACATCAAACATCAAAATCCCGAACTTATATTAAAAGAAGGTATTTTCACGAGTGATTTACCTGGATTTGGTATAAAAGCTGGAAATATTGATAAGGAAACAGGCATGATCTACGACCTCATGATTTACGATCATACTGATAATAGAGGAAATACTCAAGTCACAGTAGCCGACTCTGGAAGATTGACAACCAGCGCTGACAAGTTATTTATGGACATCACTCTTTATAATGGGAAAAGGTATGAAGACGTTAAAACCAATAAGCGTAAAGACAGAGATAGACATCCCTCCCAGAGAGTCAAATTCGATTTATATAAAACAACAATTAACCTACCCGGTAACGAATTAAAAAGAACCGATGAAGATCGTTTCAGAAATTCTTACCGAATGCTAAATCTAAAGCAACTTTCTAATCAAAGAGATACGCTCGAAAATGAATTGCAAGACGAAAAGGATCGATTAGCTCATCAACTTTCGAACTACCAATATTTCAAAAAGGAAAGCAAATCATCGCGGAAAGATTCGACTCGTCAAATCCTTTTAAATGCTAAAATATGGAATGCCGATTCTTTATATCATGACCTTGACTTAAGTGATAAACTAACATCAGTTGGAAATGCCCTTAGCTATAGTCGTAAATCGAAGGATCGTATTTCAAGAAACATCTCAATTCAAAAGTCCAAACAAAAATGGATTCAAAAACATATAAACGAATGGCATCGTAAATTCACCTTGTCTTTCGCTTGTATCATCTTTTTCTTTATTGGAGCTCCACTTGGCGCCATCATCAGAAAAGGTGGTTTAGGAATGCCTGTTATTGTATCCGTTCTTTTCTTTATCATTTACTATATCATCTCAATGACGGGTGAAAGAGCTGCCCGAGAGCTTGTTTTATCCCCATTTATGGGGATGTGGATTTCTTCATTAGTGATTCTCCCACTAGGTATTGTTCTTACCTATAAAGCAACAACCGATTCGGGTATTTTAAATATTGATTCTTATATCAACCTCTTAAAAAAGATTAATCCAAAAAAACTTTTCTCAAAAAAAGATGCTTAAGCAAATTCTATTCATTCTTGCATTAACACTTTCTTTAAGCGCCTGTCAAAACCAAACGACAGATGCTTCTAAAAACATCAATACACTTCTGGATAATTGGCATTTAGATGCCACAAATGCCAATCTTGAAGCTTACTTCTCAGCCTTCGACGATCAGGCAATATATATAGGAACAGATGCTTCGGAAAGATGGACAAAAGCAGAATTCTTTAATTTTTGTGAACCTTACTTTAAAAAAGGGAAAGCCTGGGATTTTAAAGCATTTGATAGAAAAATCTATTTCTCTGAGGATGGAAAGACAGCTTGGTTTAACGAATTACTCAACACCTGGATGGGCGTTTGCAGAGCCTCTGGGATACTCAGTTTAAAAGATGGGGTTTGGAAAATTTCACATTATCAGCTTGCTGTTACAGTAAAAAATGAGAAGATGAAAGAATTTCTAGAAATCGACTAAAGTTCATTTCAAACAAATCATTTCATCTCAATAACACAATATCATGTTCGACGATTTAAAACCAGATATCGATTATTATATGAGCCCTGATGGCTATCGTATTTTAACTCATAAATACCTAAGTGAAAGAGGCTATTGTTGTGGAAATGGATGTAAGCATTGTCCATATTTCCCTAAACACACCAAAGGTAATCGTACATTAAAAGAATAAAAAAAGCCCAATATGACTAAAAATAGTTTACGAATTGTATACATGGGAACGCCTGAGTTTGCAGTAGCTCCTCTTAACGCTTTAATTGAAGCTGGATGTAATATTGTTGGGGTAATTACAAATCCTGATAAACCTTCTGGTCGTGGACAAAAAATCCAGGAATCTGCAGTCAAAAAATATGCACTGGAGAAAGGTCTTCCTATTCTACAACCTGAAAAGTTTCGAAATGAGACATTTCTGGCTGAACTAAAAGCTTTAAATGCAGATTTACAAGTTGTTGTTGCCTTTAAAATGCTTCCTGAGATGGTCTGGGATATGCCAAAGTATGGCACCCTAAACTTACATGCTTCTTTACTTCCTCACTATCGTGGTGCAGCGCCTATCAATTGGGCAATAATGAATGGCGACAAAGAATCAGGAGTATCAACTTTCCTTCTGCAAAAGGAAATTGATACCGGAAATGTTATTTTTCAAGAAAAAGTAGGTATTGGAGAAAATGATAATCTTGAAACACTTCACGATAAGCTAATGGAAATTGGTTCAAAACTAGTTGTTAAAACCGTTAGAGCAATTGAGGCAAATGATTATCCTCAAATCCCTCAAGAAGATTTGGTTAAAGAAGGTGAAACACTTAAGGTGGCTCCAAAAATATTTAAAAATGATTGCAAGATAAATTGGTCGACATCAATTGAAAATATTCACAACCACATTAGAGGTTTAAGCCCCTATCCTGCTGCCTGGACAGAACTAATTGATCCTAATAATAAAAAAGTTGCCCTTAAAGTTTATGCTGCAGATAAAGAACTTGAATCTCACTCCCAGCCTGTTGGTTCACTTTTAAGTGATAAAAAAACATACTTAAAAGTTGCAGTTGAAGGTGGCTACTTAAACCTAACGACCATTCAAATGGCAGGTAAAAAAAGAATGCAAATTGGAGATTTCTTAAGGGGTTTTCAGCAAATAGATAACTACAAGCTTCTAATAGATTAGTCAATTAAAGAATACATTACAAGAGCTTATCTCAATAGAGGTAAGCTCTTTTTTTTTAAGAAAAACAACCAACAAAAGCTTAAAATATCACACACAAGACTAACCAAACAATTAAAGTGAACAAATTCATTATAATAAGTCAAATACTCAATTCACAAAATATTTTTCCTTTTCAAAAAAGTTTTGCTTAACTTTTAATAAGGATAAAAAAATAAGTCCTCATTTAATAGCGAAGCAGTTTACCAGATTTGTGCAGTTGAAACTCGCTATTTTAAATTTATAAGCCTCGTCAGGTCTATAAGTTTCCCCATAGTCATTGGTATAATTATATAGGCATACGCCAACTTAAAGTCAGTTTAACACAAAATATAGGCTTATGGTAACGCGCATATTCGATTTATTAGACAATTATCAGGAACATTTCTCTGATAAAAAATCTGCTTTGGTTAAGAAAGAGAATGGGGAATGGATTAGTTTTAGCACTCAAGACTATATCCGTAATTCAAACCTATTGGCTTATGCTTTTCTCGAATTGGGTTTCAAAAAAGGTGACCGTGTCATAAGCATATCAAACAACCGTCCTGAATGGAATTTTCTGGATATGGCATTAGCTCAGACTGGCTTGGTTCATGTCCCTCTTTACCCCACTATTGGAAGTAAGAGTTATAATTATATTATTGAGCATTGCACGCCTGTGGCCATTTTCATTGCAGACGAAACACATCATGCAAAAATTAAGGAAGCTATAGGCCATCAGGATACTATGCCGAAGGTATACGCATTCAACCCAATAAATGAAACAACCAATTGGCTTGACCTTATTGAACTTGGAAAAAAAGCAGAAGACAGCAAAAAAGAAAAACTACATGAAATAAAGAACAGTATAGCGCCCAAAGACTTACTAACAATTATATATACTTCAGGCACAACTGGTACACCTAAAGGGGTTATGCTCTCACACCATAATTTCCTCAGTAATGTACTGGCCTCTGCCGAACGACTGGTTCTAAATTCTTCCCATAAAGTACTTAGCTTCCTGCCCATAAATCATGTGTATGAGCGAATGGTTAACTACCAATATCAGTATAAAGGTTTAAGTATTTATTATGCTGAAAGTATGGATACCATAGGTGATAATTTAAAGGAAATAAAGCCTCATGGCTTTGCAACCGTCCCTCGCCTTTTAGAGAAGGTGTATGATAAAATTATGGCTAAGGGCAAAAGCTTAAGCTTTGTAAAACGCAATCTATTCAACTGGGCCGTAAACCTAGGCTATCGCTATGAATTAAACCGAGCCAATGGAGAATGGTATGAATTCCAATTAAAAATTGCTAGAAAACTCATATTTAGCAAATGGCAAGAAGCATTGGGTGGGAATATCCTATTTATGTGTTCAGGGGGCGCTGCTCTTCAAGTTCGCTTAGAACGTCTGTTTTGGGCAGCTGGTATTCCCGTTCAGGAAGGCTATGGTTTAACAGAAACATCTCCTATTATAGCAGCCAATCAAAGCACTTGGCCTGACATTAGATTTGGAACAGTTGGTCCATTACTTAAAGATGTAGAAGTTAAAATTGCCGATGATGGTGAAATACTGGCTAAAGGCCCCAATATTATGCTTGGATATTATAAAGATCCTAAATTAACCAATCAGGTTATCGATAAGGATGGTTGGTTCCACACAGGCGATATTGGCTGTATTGAGGAAGGTCGTTTTTTAAAAATAACCGATAGAAAAAAAGAGATATTTAAAACCTCTGGTGGCATCTATATAGCCCCACAGGTGATGGAAAACAAGCTTAAAGAATCACCTTTCATCGATCAAGTCATTGTTATTGGCGAGGCAGAACGTTTTCCCGCTGTCATTATATCTCCCAATTTTGAATTTTTAGAATCCTACGCCAAACGTAAGTTTATACCCTATAGTAGCCGGGAACAGATCATTAGTAATGATAAAATAAAAAAACGAATTTGGCGTGAACTAATAAAAAACAATAAGAGTTTTGATCACCCTAAGCGCATAAAAAGCATGCGACTGATAACAGATACCTGGACTCCGGAAACGGGTGAACTATCACCAACACTCAAATTAAAGCGTAAGGTCCTAAGAGAAAAGTATAGAGATATCATAAAGGATATTTATACGAACTAATCATATTCTATCTACAATTTCAAATTCTGAACATATGAATTTCAAAATAAAAAAAGTTGCTGTACTTGGAGCTGGTGTCATGGGAGCTCAAATAGCTTGTCATTTTGCCAATATTGGAATAGAAGTCTTATTACTTGATATGGCTCCCAAAGAACTTAATGAGAAAGAACAGAAACTGGGTCTTGATTTGAATCATCCTCAGGTAAAAAACAGAATCACAAGCGAACTTTTTAATCGCACCTTAAAATTAAAGCCAGATCCTTTATATAAAAAGATATTTGCAAAAAGAGTCAGCCTTGGTAATTTTAATGATGATCTGCCCAAAATTACCGATTGTGATTGGGTGATTGAAGTCGTTGTAGAAAATCTTGAAATTAAGAAAAGTCTCTATGAGAAAATTGAACTTTATAGAAAAGAAAACACACTAATTACCACAAACACTTCTGGAATTCCAATTCAAATATTAACTCAGGATAGAAGTGATAATTTCAAGCAGTATTTCTGTGGAACTCACTTTTTCAACCCGCCACGCTATTTAAAACTATTGGAGATAATTCCTGCAAAAGAAACGCTTAAGGAAGTCTTGGATTTCCTCTCACATTTTGGAGAACGTTTTCTTGGAAAGTCAGTCGTATCATGCAAAGATACACCTGCCTTTATTGCTAATAGAGTTGGAATTTATTCCATGATGTCGGTTGTTCATTTAATGGAAGAAATGAATTTCTCCGTTCAGGAAATAGATAAATTAACTGGTATTATCATTGGTCGCCCAAAATCAGCAACTTTCAGAACTTGTGATGTCGTAGGATTAGACACTCTGGTTTTTGTCGCTCAAAACCTACAAAAAGTTTTAGTTCATGATGAAGCTAAAGATACCTTCCTGATTCCTGATAGCATTCAAAAAATGATAGAGCTAAAATGGTTGGGCTCTAAAACCAAACAGGGATTCTATAAGAAAGTAAAAGGAGAAAATGGACAATCAGAGATCCTCAGCTTAAACCTTGACACCTTTGGTTATCAAGCAAAACAGAAATTAAAAATTCCTGAATTTGAAAAAGCAAAAGTGCTCCCTGAATTAACAAAGCGAATAAAAAGCCTGATTTCCGGTGATTCAAAAGTTAATCTGTTTTATCAAAAACTCTTTTTTGGCTTATTTAATTATATATCGAATCGTATTCCTGAAATAACAGACAACTTATATAAGATTGACGAAGCCATATGTGCCGGTTTTGCATGGGAAATAGGCCCATTTGAAATCTGGGATAGTTTGGGACTTGAAAAAACCATTCCTCAAATGGAAAAACTCGGATTGAAGCCGGCTGCCTGGATTTATGAAATGATGGAGAAGAAAGAAACATTCTATCATCTTCAGGATGGACATAAGCAGTATTACGATATTAACGAAAATAAGCACATCACGATTCCTGGATCTGAGCAATTCATTTCTCTAAAGAACATCCGTTCGAGCCAAACTTTATGGAAAAATGAGGGCTGTAGCATCATCAACCTGGGTGATGGTATCATCAATTTAGAATTTCATTCTAAGATGAATACCATAGGCAGTGAAATTATTCAAGGGATTAACAAAGCCATTGAAATAACTGAAGCTAATCATCAAGCTCTTATCATTTCAAACGAAGGGGATCATTTCTCAGCAGGAGCCAATATCGGTTTGGTTTTCATGTTAGCTATCGAACAAGAGTTTGAAGAATTGGACATGGTCGTAAAAACATTCCAAAACACCATGTTAAAGCTTAAATACGCCCCTTTCCCAGTTATAGCTGCTCCCCATAATATGGCGCTTGGTGGTGGCTGTGAAATAAGTATGCACTGTGATAAAGTTATTGCCCATTCCGAGACCTATATGGGATTAGTTGAGCTTGGAGTTGGTGTTATTCCGGCAGGTGGGGGCTCTAAAGAGTTTGCCCTGCGTTTATCCAACGAAATTAAAACCGATGATGTCCGAATTAACCGATTTAGAGACAAATTCCTAACCATCGGTCAGGCTAAAGTATCAACATCCGCCTGGGAAGCCTTCGATTTGGGTTATCTCAGAAAGGATATAGACGAGATTGTTGTTAGCAGAAAACATCAACTCAAATATGCAAAACAAGCAGCATTACTTATGATTGAGAAAGGTTATACGTCTCCTATTCCTCCTAAAGATATCACTGTTCTTGGAAAAGAAGGACTTAGTCTGGTTTATTCAGGGGCTGACGGCATGCAAGTTGGAAATTTCATTTCAGAGTACGACAAACACCTTTCAATTGAACTCGGTAAAATCCTTAGTGGTGGTGAATTGAATGAACCTTCACAGGTTTCTGAGAATTATCTTTTAAACTTGGAAAGAAAAGCCTTTGTTAAGCTTTGTCAGCAGAAAAAAACCTTAGAACGTATGCAAAGCCTATTACAAAAGGGTAAAATTTTACGAAACTAATTCTGGCAGATAACATTCTATTCTATAGATCAACCTATAATACCAAATACTATGACCGTATATATAATAGCCGCAAAACGAACAGCAGTAGGAAAAGCAAAAAAGGGTAAGTTACGTTTAATTCGTCCTGATGATTTGGCTGCCAGAGTTGTTCAAGATATTATGAAGAGTTTTCCAATGATTGACAGTGGACAGATTGATGATGTTATTGTTGGGAATGCAATGCCAGAATCAGAACAGGGTTTAAATATGGGCCGTATGATATCATTAATGGGACTGAATACAGTTTCTGTTCCAGGCATGACCATCAATCGCTATTGTTCTTCTGGACTAGAGTCCATTGCTATTGCTGCCTCAAAAATTGAAATGGGGCTTGCAGACTGCATTTTGGCTGGTGGTGCTGAGTCTATGTCAATGATTCCCATGGGAGGCTGGCGAGTAGTACCTAACCTGGACATTGCGCAAAATAATCCGGATTGGTATTGGAATATGGGCATAACCGCTGAAGCTCTCCATAAGAAATACAATATTTCTCGTGAAGATCAGGATGAATTTTCCTATCACTCTCACCGAAAAGCAATTGAAGCCATTAGTAAAAATCGCTTTGCAGATGAAATTGTACCTATTACTGTTATTGAAAATTTTGTAAACGGTAACTATATATTAGAGCATAAAGAACATACAATTTCTCAAGATGAAGGGCCTCGAAAAGATACGACGATAGAAGGCTTAAGTAAACTTAGGCCTGTATTTGACATGAAAGGAAGCGTTACGGCTGGAAATTCTTCTCAAACCTCAGATGGAGCGGCTTTTGTTTTAGTTGTATCTGAGAAAATGCTAAAACAACTTAATGTGGAACCTTTAGCCCGCTTCGTTAATTATTCAGTAGCAGGTGTAGAACCTAAGCTCATGGGAATTGGGCCTGTTGAAGCTATTCCGAAGGTCTTAAAGAGAGCAGGTTTAAATATGAATCAAATTGAACAAGTTGAGCTAAATGAGGCTTTTGCTGTCCAAGCCTTAGCTGTAATGCGGGAACTCAATATCAATCCTGAAATAACCAATATCAACGGAGGTGCAGTTGCATTAGGTCATCCTCTGGGCTGCACAGGTACAAAGCTAACGGTACAATTGATTCACGAAATGAAAAAACAAAAACAAAAATATGGCATGGTCAGTATGTGTGTTGGATCAGGACAAGGTGCAGCAGGTATATTCGAAGTGTTCTAAGACATAGCTATAATCAGACAATAATAAACTCAAGTAATAAGAACTCAAAATCCTCAGATATGACAACGAAAAAATATCCCAAAGGCGGTGAATTCTTAGTAAAAGAAACAAAGCCTCAAGACATATTCATTCCAGAAGAATTCTCTGAAGAACAACTAATGATAAAGGAAACTTGTCGTGATTTCCTCGAGAAAGAAGTGGCTCCACTACTTGATGAAATAGATAGCAAGAAGGATGGCTTAATGGTTGAGCTATTGGATAAGGCCGGTGAACTTGGATTGTTAGGCATTGCCATACCTGAAAAGTATGAAGGCTTTGGACAAGACATGAACACCTCGATGCTAAGCACCGAAATAATGGGTACTTACAGCTCTTTTGCTGTCGCATTTGCGGCTCATGCAGGTATTAGTACACTTCCCATACTTTATTATGGAACAGAAACACAAAAGTCAAAATATTTGACAAAACTGGCAAATGGCGAATATAAAGGGGCTTATTGCCTAACAGAACCAGGAGCTGGTTCTGATGCCAGTTCGTGTAAATCAAAAGTCAGATTTTCTAAGGATAGCAAGCACTATATTCTTAACGGACAAAAAATGTGGATCACCAATGCGGGCTTTGCAGATGTCTTCACTGTTTTTGCAAAAATCGATGATGACAAAGACTTAAGTGCTTTTATTGTTGAAAAAACATTCAATGGAATCAGTTTAGGTCAGGAAGAACCAAAAATGGGAATTAAAGGATCGTCAACTTGCATGATATTTTTTGAGGATTGTGAAATTCCAGTGGAAAACCTTCTTGGTAAAAGAGGTGATGGCTTCCGAATTGCCCTAAACGTTTTGAACAATGGCAGATTAAAACTTGCTGCTGCGGTATTGGGAGCAGGAAAGAATGTAATTAATAATACAATAGCTTACGCTAACGAACGTGTACAATTCGGGAAGAGTATTTCAAACTTCGGAGCCATAAAAGCCAAGATGGGACAACAATGTATTCGTCTTTTTGCTATTGAATCGGCAATTTATCGATGCAGCAATGATATACACAACAATATATCTGAATTAACAGCTACAGGAGTGAGCAAAGAAGATGCAGGAATAAAAGCTCAAAAAGAATTTGCTGCAGAATCTGCTATTCTAAAAGTTGCTAGTTCTGAAGCTTTGGATTATGTTGTTGACGAAGGTGTTCAAATCTATGGTGGTATGGGATATTCTTCAGAAGCTCCTATGGAGAGGGCTTATCGCGATTCACGTATTAACCGTATTTTTGAAGGAACCAACGAGATCAATCGCATGTTGGTTGTCGATTTCCTTCTGAAAAAAGCTTTTAAGAATGAACTTCCGCTTTTATCAGCATCACAAGCCGTTGCCAAAGAACTCATGTCTATTCCTGATTTTGGTGAAATAGATGAACGCTTATTCGTTAGGGAAAATAAACTGGTGGCAAACTTTAAAAAAGCAGCTCTTTTAGTGGCTGGTGCTGCAGCTCAAAAATTCATGCAGAAATTAGGCAAAGAGCAAGAAATCCTTATGAATATATCTGACACCATAACAGATTGTTACTTATCTGAATCAGTGTTATTGAGAGTTGAGAAATTGATTGAACTTAAGGGGGAAGAAAACTGTAAAGAACAAATAGCTATGGCAGAAGTTTTCATATACGACGCAGCTGATCGTATCCATAAAAATTCCAAAGATGCTCTGAACTCTTTCGCCGAAGGAGATGAACTAAGAATGATGCTTTTAGGCATCAAACGCTTCACTAAACACTCTGGCATAAACAGTAAAGAATCTCGTCGTTTAATTGCTCAAAAGCTGATAGAAAAAAATGAACATTGCTTTTAACAAGTAGAGACAACAAACCCTCTCAAAAACCGATTTGAGAGGGTTTGTTTTGTCTTATTAACAAAAAAACTATTCTTTCATTTTTTTACTCATTATGAAATAATATGCTAAGAATCCGATAGAAACCGAAACAAAGAATATTCCATAAGGCATAGCACTTCTATATTCTTTAAACATTGGGTATTGCATACCTAAAACTTCCATTGCTATAAATCCTAAGCCTCCAAAGAAAGCAACCAATCCCCATTTCAAAGCAGGAAATTGATCGTACTTCACTTGTTTTTTCACTTCTACTTCAGTATTCTGATCCAGAATCTCTGCTCTGTCGAAATGACCCGTTTTAATAATTTTTCTCTTCAGAAAATGAGAAGACATCATTTTCACAAATGTGATGATACTAAAGAACACCACTGCAGCCATTAATAATTCGCCAATATTCATATTTCTAATTTTTAGTTTTTCAATCTGCTTTGCCCATTAGACCCAACAATGTTTTAAAAGGTTGCAAAATGTTTGAATTATTTTTTTTAGTACTCATATTATTAGGATTGTGACCCCGATCTTATCTCCAATAATCATCATTAATTAGCTAACTTTAGAACTGCTGAAAAATCATCCAGCAAATATTTTTTAGAATTTATTGATTTTGTTGCAACCTATTTAAGCGAGTGCTTGTCTACTCAAGCAGAAGATGAAGGAAAAAGAGCTTATACACCAAATATGTAATGGCAATCCTCAGGCCTTTCGGTTTTTGGTGAAGCAATATGAACGTCTCGTATTTCACGTGGCTGCGCGTTTATTGAACCGTCAGGAAGATTTGGAGGATATCTGCCAGGAGGTCTTTATAAAAGTGCATCAAAAGTTACCTGACTTTCGTGGGGAATCAAAACTGTCAACATGGATTGCAACTATTGCCTATAGAGTTTCGGTAAATCATTTAAAAAAGAGAAAAGATGGTACTGAAATAGATGATTCAGAACGGGAATTTTTGCACAAGAATATGATCACAAACGATCATCCTCAGAATATAGTTGAGAAGAAGGAACTGAAAACATATGTGAGAAAGATGGTGGATCAACTCCCCTCTCAGTACAAAACCGTTTTAAGTTTGTATCATCTGGAAGAGATGGGGTATAAAGAAATCGTTGAAATCACAGGGTTGCCTGAAGGAACGGTAAAAAACTACATTTTCAGAGCTCGAAAATTATTAAAAGGACTGATTGAGAACAGCGAATTAGTTGCGCTATAAATAGAACTAATATGCAAAAGAATCAAGATAAATACACAGAGGTAAAATTCGATTTGAATGAATTGGATTTGATAGATCAGTTACTAAAAGAAAGTCTGGCAGACAATTTCAAGGTATCTATTCCTTTAGATTTTGCAGATCAGGTTACTGAACTTGTCGAAAAACGCCAATCTATAAAAGAAGCCTTGTTAAAACATATGATGATGGCCTTAGGCTTATTGGTTATACTAGCCTTTACAATTGCCTTCTTATTTTACTTTAAAACTGAGCAAGCGAATTTATTCCTTGATTTTGTATTAAAATTTAAATACCCTCTTGCATTTGGTTTCATAACCTTGGCTGCCATTCAACTGGCCGATTCCTTACTTTTAAGTCGAACAAAAGAACAATTAAAAGAATAAATTCAAATAGTCTGTAAAAAAAAATGGGGCCATCCAATTATGTGGATTGCCCCATTTTATATTACTCTAATTTCAAAATTTATTTATCTTTTTCTCAAGTAGATTCGATCTCCTTCTGAAACTTCATGTCGCTTTGAAAAATCATTAAACTTTCTAATTTTCTTAAGTTTTACACAATATTTCTGAGCAACATCATATAACGTTTCACCTGCTTTTACCAGATGAAAATTATAGCCTCTTGCTGCTTTATTTCTCTTCTTATGGAAATATAATATTTGATCAATACCTAAAACATAGTCCTTTGGAAGTTCATTATATTTTAAAAGTTTAGCGCGGCTAACCCCCATATTTTTCTCCAAATTATAAAAAGTATCACCCTTTATCACCTTAATAAAATGAACACCATTAGCAACTTCTAATCTTAAATCTAGGTCTCCAATATTTTTTTCAAACTTCGATTTCTCTGAATGCCTAGGCTTATGTCTCTTTGTATTACTATCAAATCGATACAACTCTTCTTCCTCAATAATATCGATTAGCATATGAGCATACTTAGGATGAGTTGCATAACCAGCTTTCTTTAGCCCTTTTGCCCAGCCCTTATAATCAGATGGCTTTAATTTGAACAAAAATCCATAACGCCCTCGAGTCGTCAAAAATTCAGAATGATCTTTATAAGACTGATAGGGATCCTTATACTTTCTAAAACATTCATTCTTTTTATCATCATCAATTTTAATGGATGGCCCAGTCCAATCATGGCATTTTATACCAAAGTGATTATTAGCTTTTGTGGCCAAAGTAGAATTTCCATTTCCTGACTCGAGTAAACCCTGTGCCAAGGTTATACTAGCCGGTATCCCTGTACGTTCCATTTCAGCAATAGCCAGCTGCTTATACTTAGCGATATAAGCCTTTCGGGATGTTTTTTTTGCAACAGCAAAGCCCGATAAAAAGCAAAAAACGATAAGAATCAGTAGATGTTTTTGTAACTTCATATACATATCTTTATAGTGTGACCTTAGGATTCAATTTTTCATTTATTCGAAATTCGGGATAATTCTTTGATATAAGAGGCATTATTTACAAAGGGATTAGAATTCACCTTTACAAAATATTAATAATAATTCTATATCTTTATCGCCACTTCTAGTAAACAACCATAAAAATAGGAAATCAAAAAACAATCCTACTATTCTCCGTTAATTTGTAATAAAAAATTATTTATCAGGAAATTTGTATGGTAATGAAGAAAACTCAACTAATTACAACTGTTCTAGAATACAATTCGATTGAAGAACTAAATTCTATCAATCAGGAATTGATTAATAAAGCCAAAGAAGCTACCCAATCGTCATATTCTCCATATTCAAAATTTAGTGTAGGAGCTGCTATTCTGCTGGAAAACGGTGAAATCATTCAAGGAAGTAATCAAGAAAATTCAGCCTACCCTTCTGGTTTATGTGCCGAAAGAGTTGCGATGTTTTATGCCAATTCGAAATACCCTGATGTTCCTGTAAAAAGTATAGCCATTGCTTGCTATAATAATGGGCAATTTCTTGAAAGACCTATTCCACCTTGTGGTAGCTGTCGTCAAGTCTTATTAGAAACTGAAGAACGCCATAATACACCGATGCAAGTCTTCCTTTATGGGCAGAAACAAATATTCGAAATAGAAAATATCAAACAATTGCTTCCTCTATATTTCGAAAAAGATATGCTTGACGAATAAGGGGCAACATTCGTTCAAAACAAATGGCTAAATCCTCAAGCAAGTGCTGATGATTTAGCCATTTTATTTTAAAATTGATAAGTCTCTTATGATTTCCCTATAACAAGATGATAGAGTTCTTTCCATAGATTATCATTCTTAGGCACTGGAGCCTTAATGGTAATCTGTTCTTGTTTTACAGGATGAATAAAACTAAGTTCACGAGCATGAAGATCGATTCCTCCTCCTTTATTAGAACGAGGGTAACCATACTTCAAATCACCACGAATAGCACATCCAATTCGTGACAGTTGAGCACGAATTTGATGATGACGGCCCGTATGTAATTTAACTTCTAACAGATAATATTTTTGAGATCGGGTTATAAGTTTATATTCCAAAACCGATTCTTTGGCATTCTTTTTCTTCTTATCAAAAACATTACTCTTATTTCGCTCTTCATTTTTCAACAAATAATGAGTCAAAACCTCCTCTTCAAGTCTAGGGCAATTACTTACAATAGCCCAATATACTTTCTTGATTTGATTATCTTTTTGCTGAAACATCAAGTTCAAGCGTGTAAGAGCCTTACTCGTTTTTGCAAATAAAACGATACCACTTACAGGTCTATCAAGTCTATGAGGTAATCCTAAATAAACATCACCAGGCTTATTGTATTTCTCCTTAATGTAAGCCTTAACCATATCACTTAAAGGTTCATCCCCGGTTTTATCACCCTGAACAATATCCCCTCTACGTTTGTTTACAGCTATTATATGATTGTCTTCATATAAGACCTCTAATCTTTTTTCTTTTGCCATATTTTATCTCCAATTAGTAATTTTAAATCACTAATTCTATATTTTAAATTCTTAATACTGCTCTCTTTCGCTTGGGAAATCTTTCGATTTCACATCTTCAATATAATTCTCAACGGCACCTTTCATTTCGGCAAACAGGTTATGATATCGTCTTAGGAATCTAGGAGAAAACTCCTGAGTGATTCCCAACATATCATGTGCAACCAAAACCTGACCGTCTACGCCACCTCCTGCTCCAATACCGATAACAGGGATAGTCAAGGCTTCAGCAACCTTAGTTGCCAGGCTTGCAGGAATTTTTTCAAGTACAAGAGCAAAACAACCTGCTTCTTCAAGCATTTTAGCATCTTCAAGTAACTTAGCCGCTTCTTCTTCCTCTTTAGCACGTACAGCATAAGTCCCAAATTTATGAATCGACTGCGGTGTTAACCCCAAATGTCCCATAACAGGAATACCAGCTGATAGAATTCGATTTACAGATTCTAAGATCTCTTGTCCACCTTCTAATTTTACGGCATCTGCACTACACTCCTTCATAATACGGATAGAAGAGCACAAAGCCTCTTTCGAGTTACCTTGATAAGTACCAAATGGTAAATCAACGACAACCAATGCACGATTGACAGCACGAACCACAGAAGCTCCATGGTAAATCATCTGATCGAGAGTAATTGGAAGTGTCGTTTCATGACCAGCCATCACATTCGAAGCTGAGTCTCCCACTAGAATTACATCCACACCTGCCTTATCAACAATACTAGCCATTGAAAAGTCATAAGAGGTTAACATGGCGATTTTTTCTCCCTTCAATTTCATCTCTGAAAGGATATGAGTGGTTACTCGTTTGATTGATTCTTTATGAATTGACATCTTTTCTTCTTTCTATTTTTTTATAGTTGAATCTGCAAAGCTACTTAAGTATTGCATAATTACTTCGCAAAGTTAGAAAAAGATTGAAATAAGTTGAAACAGATAGAGATAAATAGACCAAAGGCGGACAATAAGCTTATAAGTCTAAAATAAGAAAGACAATATATATCATCATCAACACCTGTCTTAACGTTGATTTTTTCCTTGTCATTGACACAATTCTGTCTTTTTGGCAGCAATTCTGTCAGGGGAAGACTTGATTTTGGCAATCTCAATGCCAAATATGCATTGCTTTTGGCAAAAAATAACTTGGCACAGGCTTTGATTAAAACCAATCGAGTTTAAAAATGAAACTCGAAACAAAATCGAATATTAAAAACTTAAATAAATAATAAAATGGGTAAGATTATTGGAATCGACTTAGGAACAACCAACTCTTGTGTTTCTGTAATGGAAGGAAATGAACCAGTTGTAATTCCTAACAGCGAAGGAAAAAGAACCACACCATCAATTGTGGCTTTTATTGAGAACGGAGAAAGAAAGATTGGTGATCCTGCAAAACGTCAGGCGATTACTAACCCAACTAAAACTATTTACTCTATCAAACGTTTCATGGGTGAAACTCACGATAAAGTAACTAAAGAAATTGGACGTGTACCTTATAAAGTAGTTAAAGGCGATAACAACACACCTCGTGTCTTAATCGACGATCGTAAATATTCTCCACAGGAAATTTCAGCGATGACCCTTCAGAAAATGAAGAAGACTGCTGAAGATTACTTGGGACAAGAAGTAACTGAAGCTGTTATTACAGTTCCTGCTTACTTTAACGATGCTCAGCGTCAAGCAACAAAAGAAGCTGGTGAAATTGCTGGTTTAGCTGTTAAGCGTATTATCAACGAGCCTACTGCTGCATCTTTAGCATATGGTCTTGATAAAAAAGATAGCGATATGAAAATTGCTGTTTTTGACCTTGGTGGTGGTACTTTCGATATCTCAGTTCTTGAACTAGGTGATGGTGTATTCGAAGTTAAATCAACTAATGGTGATACTCACCTTGGTGGTGATGACTTTGACCAAATCATTATTGACTGGTTGGCTGAGGAATTCTTAAAAGATGAGAACCTTGACCTACGTCAGGATCCTATGGCTCTTCAGCGTTTAAAAGAAGCTGCTGAAAAAGCTAAAGTTGAGCTTTCTAGCTCCACTAGTACTGAAATCAACTTGCCATATATCATGCCTGTTAACGGTATGCCTAAGCACTTGGTTAGAACACTATCTCGTGCACAATTTGAGCAATTAGCTGACAAATTGATTCAAGCTGTACTTCAGCCTTGTAAAACTGCATTGCAGGACGCTGGTGTTACAACTTCTGAAATTGACGAAGTTATCTTAGTAGGTGGATCAACTCGTATTCCAGCTATCCAAAACATCGTTCAGGAATTCTTTGGAAAAGCACCATCAAAAGGTGTTAACCCTGATGAGGTTGTAGCTGTAGGTGCTGCTATCCAAGGTGGTGTATTAACTGGAGAGGTTAAGGATGTACTTCTTTTGGATGTGACGCCACTTTCAATGGGTATCGAAACTATGGGTGGTGTAATGACTAAGCTTATTGAAGCGAATACAACTATCCCAACTAAAAAAACTGAGACTTTTACGACTGCTGCTGACAATCAGCCTTCAGTAGATATTCACGTACTACAGGGTGAGCGTCCAATGGCTAACGGTAACAAAACTATCGGTCGTTTCAACTTAGATAATATTCCTCCAGCACAACGTGGTGTACCTCAAATCGAAGTAACTTTTGATATTGATGCCAATGGTATCCTAAACGTATCTGCTAAGGATAAGGGAACTGGTAAAGAGCAATCAATTCGTATCGAAGCATCTTCAGGATTATCTGATGAGGAAATTTCTCGAATGAGAGACGAAGCTAAGGCTAACGAGGAAGCAGACAACCAAGCTAAGGAAAAAGTTGATACTTTAAACAAGGCTGACAGTACTATCTTCCAAACTGAAAAGCAATTAGCTGAAATTGGAGATAAACTTCCAGCTGATAAGAAGCAGCCTATCGAAGATGCTCTTAACAAGTTGAAAGAAGCTCACAAAGCTCAGGATATCGAAGCAATTAATACAGCAATTGAAGAATTGAATACTGTATTCCAAGCTGCTTCTCAAGATATCTACAATGCGCAAGCTCAGGAGCAAGGTGGACAGCCAGGACCAGATGCTGGTGCTCAAGGCGGACAGCAAGCTAAAACTGATGACGAAGTGACTGATGTTGACTTTGAAGAAGTAAAATAAATGATGAATTAGGAATGATGATTTATGAATAAATCACATAACTGATATATTATAGAAACGCCAAGCAATTGATTTTGCTTGGCGTTTTTCATTAAATTATTTTTAGTCTTAAGCTATAACTTCCGCACTAAAGTATGATTCCAGCTCTTTTAGGGTATCTTCTGAAGTTTGAATATCATTCATCATCCTTCCTTTTTCAAGAACGACAATTCTCTCACAAACCTCTGTCACATGATTTAAGTCGTGAGACGAAATCAACATACACACATTCTTCTCTTCTCGAAGTTTTTTCAATAACTGCTTTAATCTGATTTGCGAAGAAGGATCAAGATTTGCAAATGGTTCATCGAGAACCAAAACTTCAGGCTGGCTCATAATGGCAGCAAAGATTCCTATTTTCTTCTGATTCCCTTTAGAGAAATCACGAATGTATTTTTTCTGATTTAAAATCTCACCAGCAAAAAAATCAGAAAAGTCATTAATCAAAGCATCCAATTCAGATTTAGAAACCGAATTAATTTTAGCAATAAAATTGAAATACTCCTCAGCACTTAAAAAGTCAACCAGAAAACCTTCATCCAGAAAACTACCGGTATAAGTTTTCCAATCACTGGTCTTTTTCACATCTATACCATTCGACTCAACCCAACCAGTATCAGCCGTAATCAAATCTAAGACTAACCTAAAAAGCGTTGTTTTCCCAGCACCATTATTTCCAACCAGACCAAAACTTTCACCTTGATTTACACTTAGGCACTCAATATCTAATACCAAATTGCCATTATATGATTTTTTAAGATTCTCTATTTTTATCATCACCTTAAGATTTAATTCTGAAGCCTTCGGCCATTTTATATTTTGTACCAATAAATCGTTTTGTAACTGCTAAAAGTAATTTCTCATGGAAAATTATGCCTAATAATCCTATCGTTCCAATTAATACCAAGCCAATAATTGGTAGACCTGCAATTCCAAATGGAGCATATATGATTAAAGGAAATAATAGTATTGGAAACATTAAAAAGAAGTGTTGAGAACTTACACCTTGAAAATTGAAAGCTGAACCTCCAGATAAATTCATATATTTTCTGTTATTACAAGCAAAATACAAAAGTACAAACGTATTGATACCCAGATTAAAAATAAGCGCAACTGTGTTTACCAATAAAATTTTAGTCCCAAAATACGTATAGGGTAATATTAAAAAATACATTAATAAAGAGGATAATACCATCAGATTATACTTGCTCCTTAAATAATTCAGATAACTCGTATTAGAAGTTAAAATAAGATCAAAATGACTACTCTCCCACGCAAAGAAGTAGAGCCCAAATGTTATCATAAAACCTCCCGTCATAAATAACCCCACAAAAATTAATAATCCAGTTGATTCTAACATGTCAGGTTTCGTATAAAACAATAAGCCATAAAAAGCGAATAAAGGTATCATCATCAACTGCGTTCGGGAACGTTTATTTCTGATGATCATTTTCATCTCAAGCATCATAAACTCTCCAATTTTACCAAAACGTTCAAAATAAGTGAGCTTACTCAATGAACCTTTAGCAGAGCCTATTCCTTTTGAGAATTCTTCCAATGAGAAGTTTCCAAACAGTAATCGATAATTTAAAAAGTAGGCTCCTAAGAACAATAAAGCAGGTACAAGCAATAAAAAAGGTTGCTGTATCATAGACTGAAAAATAGAAACAGAGTAGCTTTTAATATCAATTATATTGAAATGATCGATAAAACCAAAGAGTACTATTGAAAGGAGAAAAATATAGAATACAACCTCATATTTGATTTGTACACGCTTGATATATATTGCCAGATAATTAACAAATAAGTCACAAACTACAATTGAAGCCAAAATTAGTAAGACCTGCTCGGAACTAATGTAAGCCGATAGTGGTATTAAAATGGGGACAATTATAATTATAGGAATAATATTTAGAATATTATACAAGGGTTTGGTTAAGACAAAATTAACCAAACGTGATTTTCTAATTGGCAATAGAAGATAGGGCATCGCCGCCATTGTTGGTAATTTTTGCATTAATGATCGTAAAATCAACATTGATCCAAAAAAGTAAATGAAATAACTCAATAATTCATTTAAGGAGTTTTCTCCCTTTTTAGCTAATTGAGTACCGACATAAAACGAAAATCCCAGTAGTTCTAAGGCGATAATAAAAAATATAAAACCCATTAGAAGTTTTATGCCTAAACTTTTTCCAAATATAGGAGACCGCATGGCGGCCTTTTGCTGATGACTAATTAAGTTGAAATTCATTAAATCTTATTTTTTTGTATTCAATTAACTTGTTAGTTGACTAGAAAACACGAATTCACATCAAATAGACTACTAACATAAATAATAAAATTGATTAATTAAACAAGGCGGTGATTTTTTATGACAAAACAAAAATAAGACTCATAAATTCTTATTATTTTTGAGAGAACACATACAAATTTTTCATCAGTATCATATCCAACACCTTAAGACTAAACTCATGTTCAAATTCATATCCTTCAGCTTGATTTTGCTATTTTCATTGACCTTATCTGCTCAAAACACGAATAAAAAAGATGAGCAAGGACGTAAGCAAGGTTACTGGGAAAATATTACACCATTAGGAAAAAGAGTTTATGCCGGGAATTTTAAAGATGGATATCCTGAGGGTGAAATGAAACGTTTTCACAAGAATGGAGCAATGAAAGCACGTCTGATATTTTCCAATAAAGGCAAAAATGCAAAAGCCCAACTCTATAATACTTACGGGCAACTATCAGCTACTGGTAATTATATCGCTAAAAAGAAAGATTCTCTGTGGCATTACTTCGATAAAAATGAGCAAATTTTAATTCAGGAATTTTACGTGAATGGGGAAAAAGATGGCTTAAGTACGTATTATTATCCCAACGGGCAGATATACGAAACCTATGAATATAAGCAAAACATTAAGCATGGCCAGTGGGAACGGTATGATAGAGATGGAAAGAAAAGTATAAAAGCCAGTTATTCAAACGGAAAACTGGATGCTTATTTTACAACTTACTTTCCTAATGGTCTCACCAAAATTGATGGTTTATACAAGAATGGAAAACGCGACGGGAAATGGATCTTTTATAACTCAAAAGGTAAAATTGATAAAACAATTACCTATGTGATGGGGCTTGCGGATAACCAAGATGAGCTTGACGCTAAACAAAAACAAGAATTGGATTCACTGGAAGCAAATAAAAATAAGGATATAGATCCTGAGCATTATATTGAGAACCCCACAGAATATTTAATGAAACAAAGAAGAAAATAACTATTTTGTAAAAAACTAGGAAAGAATAATCGATCTATTTACCTTCATCATAAACTTAAATTTGTGAAAGGCATATCCTTATATCAACTCAACAATCAAATCAAGTCACATTTGTCCGATGCCTTTTCGGATGAATTATGGGTGGTTGCTGAAATATCAGAATTGAGGCAAACTCAAAATGGACATTGCTATTTAGAGTTAATCGAGAAAGACGAGAATACGGATCAAATTACTGCCAAAGCTCGTGCTACCATTTGGGCTTACACTTTTAGAATGCTCCATCCCTATTTTAAAACCAGTACAGGACAAACACTAGCCTCAGGTATTAAAGTATTGATCAAAGTAAGTGTTGAATTTCAAGAGATTTATGGCTACAGTCTAAATATAAAAGATATTGATCCGACTTACACTTTGGGTGATATGGCTCGAAGGAAAAAAGAGGTCATTGATAAATTAAAACAAGAAGGTGTTTTTGATATGAATAGAGACCTTCTGTTCCCCGAAATTCCCAAAACAATAGCCCTTATTTCATCGCCAACTGCGGCTGGTTATGAAGATTTCGTTGATCAATTAGAAAATAATTCACAGGGCTTTCAGTTTCATCACAAACTTTTTCCTGCCATCATGCAGGGCAATCAGGCTGAAGCTTCTATTATTGACACACTTGAAAAAATATACGCTTATGAGGATATTTTTGATGTGGTCGTTATCATTCGAGGTGGGGGTTCAACTTCCGATCTAAATTGTTTCGACAATTATGAATTGGCTCAAAATATCGCACAATTTCCCATACCTGTAATCTCAGGTATTGGCCATGAACGTGATGAGAGTGTTGTTGACATGATCGCTAATGTAAAAGTAAAGACACCTACCGCTGCCGCTGAATTCTTAATCGATTGTTTTGAGGAGTGTGAATCTTATCATGAAGGCTTACAGGAGAATTTCATAGCCGGTATACAAGATATCCTAATGGAATCGTCTGATCGCCTTCAACAGCTTTCTCAAAAGTTCACTCCTTTGGTTCATCAGATTTTAGCCAGCAAAAACAATCAATTGGATATGGCCAGACAAAGCATTATTGCATCAGGCAAGAGTCTTTTAAGGAATTCAAAACACCAACTTCAGTCTTTCACATTTGATTTAAAGTTGAGCATTAAACATCAAATTGATATGGAACAAATGCACATCAATCAATTTGTTCTGAAACAAAGAAATGTTAGTCGGCGATTCTTTAATAAACACAAGCATCAACTTGAACTATTCGAGCAGAGTGCAAAATATGCAGACCCTGAAAATATTCTGAAAAAAGGTTACACGCTAACTCTTAGGAATGGAAAGATACTTAAAGATATCAGTCAATTGAAAGAGGACGATATTATTGAAACCAAATTTGCAAAGGGAACGATTGAAAGTCAAGTAAAAGTCATAAAGAAATAAGTAGAAATCTGTATTCAAGAATCTTAAATAAAACAGCATGCCTAAAAAGAAAATAAATTACCGCGAAGCCATCACTGAAATTGAAGAAACGATTCAGGCAATCGAAAATGAGGAGTTGGATGTGGATCAACTTTCCGATAAAGTGAAACGAGTGTCTGAACTTTTGAAAATTTGTAAAGAAAAGCTGCACAATACCGAAAAAGAAGTTGAGAACATTCTAAATGAAATGGAAGATTAAAAGATTTATGAATTTAGATTTATGATTATTCTAATCTAAAGAACTTAATTATTTAGCAAACTAAACTTATTTATATGACTCGAATTACACCTAAGTTTTGTTTCTTCATCTTTCTCATGTTGCTTTATTTCTCAGCATCTGCTCAAAAAATAAGCAATCAAAAGATAGTTGATCGTTTTGTGGAGCAAGAGATTTTTAAATCTGCCAGTATAAGCATTGAGATTCGTGATTTGAAAACGGGTGAAATAATTGCTGAGAATAAGTCTGAAAAGAGTTTAACGCCTGCTTCAACACAAAAATTGCTTACAACAGCCACAGCTCTCGAAATTTTAGGTGCTGATTTTCGATTTAGAACAGATGTAATTATTACGGGACGGATTGATAAAAGTGGCTTTTTAATGGGCAATCTACTTATCAAAGGTTATGGAGATCCAACTTTAGCCTCTAAATATTTTCCCAATAACAACCACTTCATCTCCACAATTCTTGATAATCTGAAAAAGAATGGAATTCGTCAGATTAATGGAAAAATTATAATTGATAACACCTACTTTAAAAGCTCAGTTCCACGAACATGGATATGGGAAGATATTGGCAACTATTATGGAGCAGTACCTCATCCTCTAAGCTATAAGGACAATACCTACACCCTACATTTTAAATCAAAAGAAGCTGGCAAACTCACCGAGATAAAAAAGATTGATGGCAAACAAAGTGGGATTAGTTTCACCAATGAGGTAATAAGTTCGACGGTTAATAAAGACAGGGCATACATATTTGGAGGTACAACAAGCGATCACAGACGAGTTGAAGGAACGATTCCACAAAATCGCTCTGATTTTAAAGTTAAAGGCGCCGTTTCTAAACCGGAACTTGTATTGCTTTCCGATATAAAAAAAGTGCTTCATGCCAGTGGAATACCAGTAAAAGAGGAGATTTTCAAGACGAAAATTCAAAAGACATTACTGCAATTCACTTCACCTCCCCTATCTGAAATTGTAGCCTTAACCAACCAAAAAAGCATCAATCTATTTGCTGATCATCTATTATTTCAAATTGGTATCAATCAAAAAAATGAAGGTAGTTGGCAAGCTGGTATAGAGAGTGTCAAGGAATTTTGGCAATCTAAGGGAATCAATTCTGATGGTTTATTCCTTTTTGATGGCAGTGGTTTATCTCACTTCAACGCTATCTCAGCAAAGGCCTTGAATCAGATATTGACTCATATGAATAAGAGTAAAAATGCCAAGGTCTTTTTCAATTCATTAGCAATTGCAGGTCAAAATGGCACTCTAAAAAGTTTTGGCAGATTAAGTAAACTAGCTGGAAATTTTAAAGCCAAAACCGGAAGCATGACAGGTGTTCGATCCTATTCCGGTCTACTGACAAAAAAAGATGGACAGCAAATCGCCATTAGTTTTATCATTAATAATTACACTTGCAGCCATAAAGTTTTGCTCGACAAATACAAAACACTATTAATGCAACTTGCTAATTACAAGAACTAAACACAACTCAAATACTAAACAAATTTTCCAAATATTGTTTAGTATTGGATTTTAATTACTATGTTTGATTTTAAGATTAAAACCGATGACTAACTAATATTAAATCCCCAATTTATGAAAACTAGATTAAAAACATTTTTGAGTTTATTGTTTTGTCTCACTATTTGTTTTACTGCTTGTGATAAAGATGATGTGACATTAAGCGATTTTGAACAACACATTGTTGGCAATTGGCAATACGAAACTGTGGGTTTTATAATTGAAGGACAAGAAGTGTCTTTAGAGCAGTTTGCAAAACTGATTGATATGCCCGAAGGTGCAGAACTTGATTTTGAAGAAGAAATGTCTTTGGGAGAATTTAGTATCTCATTCAACGATAATCATGAGGGAAATATCATTTACGATAATGACGAAGATAATATTTTAATTACCTGGAAATTAATTGAAGATAATAAGGTAAAAATAACAGACCAATCGAACCCATTACATACAATGATTTTTATTAGGTCGGGGAATTCAATTTATTTCGAAGTAAGTGCAGAAGATTTTGGAATTGAAGCTGACGAGCAATTATTTGAAATGATGAGAATCTATTTGAAAAAGGAATAAGTCTAAAATATCAGATATTAAAAAAGCTTCACCGATTCTCATCAGTGAAGCTTTTCTATATGTTGTTTTCTATACTTTAAAAGAAATAATACAAACCTAGCATAACACGAGTATTCGCTACCCAATGTGAGTTAATTACTTCAGCCTTTTCATTTATAGCACCATCATTAGAATCAGCATAGGCAGCAGCCGTATGTTCAACTTCCAACTCAATCTTTAGTTGATTGATTTTTTTACAAACTCGAGGCGCAATACGGTATAACTCGCCAATATTCTGACTACGGCTATAAATCATATTGGGGATAACCTTATCATCAGCACCATAATTCTTAGAATAACCAGCCAATAAGGCAAAGGTATAGTCATTCTTCTGATATGATAAATCAGCCCATGTTCCTAATACTTTAATAGGCGTATAAGAAGCTTCATCAGTTGTTGTGTTTAAGCTTTTAGCTGCATAACCACCCAACATTAACATATCGGTTAAGTTAGAACCATAAGTAGCCTGTGCTTTAAATGTTACAGGTTTGAAATCTAATTTGAAATACCCCATCATTGCCCATGACGAAAGCGTTTCGTCAGCTTTATACCCCGTTGAAGTTTCAAGAGTAGGTTTAATTGTCTTAAACTCAGCACTAGCACCAATGATATGTTTTCCTGCATAATAATGTACCTGTCCTTGCATGATAGGTAAACCGGCATTTTGTAAATATTTATTACTATAACCATCAGGGCCAGTACTGATATGGTCGCGTTCAGTAGCAAGAGCTGCCAGGAATTTCCAATTTTCAGTTCTGTGAGTTAAACGAATTTGAGGATTACGAACAAATGGCTTAAATGGTAAACCTGAATTGGCACCTACAGTTCCAGGGAATACCTCAGTAACAAATAAGGGTGACCAGGTTTGTCCTACCAATAAAGAGGTTTTACCCCATGATAAATTGACATAAGCATGACGCAAACGCACACCATTGACATCGTTATTGCTCATACCAATAAAGTCAGCCTCAAGCAAACCACTGGTTTTAGCACCTAAAACATCAGGACCTGTAATTTTTGCATTGAAACGAGATCGTATAGAAGCCAAATTAAAAACACCACCTTCATTAGAATCTTTGCCATTCGCATCTAATGCTTCATCTTTAGGGTATAAATAGATATGCCCCTCACGAGCACTTACATTTTGACGGGTATCATAGGTGAATAATGAATGAACATAGCCACCAAATTTCACTTTAATAGGCTTCTGCTCTTCTTTTGATTGTGCAGACAAGACACTTGTACTGCAAAAAAATAAAAGGAATAGTAATAAGTAGTTGTTGCGCTTCATAGCAATTGCTTAAAATTTAGATTTGCCGCAAAGATAGTTTTTTTAATGAGAGTTAAAATGTGTTAACAGGAAGATATTTAAACTTGTTAATGAGGAGGGCTGATATTCTGGAAATAAGTTAGTTTAAACTGATATTTAGCTAAAAAAAACCTCGAAGGAATTAATTCCTTCGAGGTTTATTATACTATATTCTTATATCGAATTAAAACGAATAGGAAGCCCCAAGTTGCATAACAGAGTTATATACACTAATATTCGTACCTTGAAATTTCATCATCTTTCGAAGTCCTTTATTATATCTTAGATCAATAGCAATATGTTGACTAACATTTACGCATATTCCAAAATTTAAGCCAAAGTCAAAACTATTCATTTCGTCTTTTACATCTTCTGTGGTCCTAGTGTCTCCTACTTCAGTTTTCTTTTCAGAATCTAATAAGAATCCAAATTGCGGACCAGCATATAGATTAACAGCATTAGAAGGATCTAAGCTCACCCTCCACAAGAGTGGAAAATTTATATAAGAGGTTTTAAGCTCCTCGCTTTCATTTCCCCTTCCATATTGAAATCCTTGCTCGGAGTATAAAACTTCGGTTTGAAAGGAGCAATAAGTCGATAATTGTGTTTTAAAAAACAGGCCATAATGCCCTCTTCCTATTATTTCAGCATTCCTAACATCAGAGCCTGAAATATTGGCGAAATTCCAACCTGCTTTTATTCCAAATTTAGCATCTTGTGCATACCCATAAGAGGCTATTAACACACAAATAACAACTAAAACTTTCTTCATTATATTCTATTTAGGGTTAATTTTAATCGTGTGAATATATACTAAACATTTAATATTATAACCTATCAATTCAGCTTAAACTAATATTTAATTTTATAATAGACCTCGAAGGAATTAATTACTTCGAGGTCTATTATAAAATTTGCTTGCAATAATAATCTAGATTTAAAACTCTTGATAGACAATTAACGAAGATCCCTCAAAATCGATACGAAAGCTATCCCCCATCGATTCGTTTAAGGTACCCTGCCAAATCATTTCGAGCTTTTGATTGGTGAGTTCGTAACGTAAATTAGCCGTAGTAATCATTGTATCCGATTGTGGAGAAAAGATTGAAACTTGTTGACCAATATAAGAATCGAAGTTTCTGGAACGTATTACAGGCGTAAAAGTACCATAATCGGTCAGCATTCTAACTTTCATCTTCTTCGTATAAGAAGGCAGTAGAAAGATATTGCCAATCATATGATCATCGCGTTCGCCAGTGGCTCCCACTATGGTAATATCATTGTACTTATTGGTCAAACACCAATTAATCGCTTTAGTTAAATCATTGGTATCCTGATTTGAAAAATGATGAATAATGTCCTGATACTTCCGTTTTAAATCAGCAGAAAGGGAATCTAAATCCCCTACAATAGCATGAGCTGAAATACCAGCAGCTTCCAATTTATTAATGGCCCCATCGCAACAAACAATATATTCTGATGTTTTAAGAAGATTCAATGGAATTTCATGGCTTGGAAAGCTGCCATTAGCCAATATAACTGCTGATCGTAATCTCATTTTTCTATCTAATAAGGTGATGAGTCACAAAAATAGCTATTTGCTTTCGATTGCATCAGCCTTTGCTAAATCTTTTTTCCATTGGAAATAACCATATACAGCCAGTATGGTATAAAAGGCAAACAAAATGGCAGTTGGATACAACTCTTTATATAGATACAAACCCAAAGAAACAGCATCTACAATCACCCACACCAACCATTGTTCAAGTATTTTCCGAGCTAGCATCCATGTAGCTACAATACTTAGAGCTGTTGTAAATGAATCCCAGTAAGGAAGAGGTGAATCGGTATAGTTCACCAGAATAAATGAAATCGCAATATAAATAAACAAACTGGCCAGAAGAAGTTTGAAAAACAGACCTATTTTCAGAGCTGTAACCGGTAATTCCGTTGCACTCTCACCTTTTGATCTTGACCAATGAAACCAACCGTATATGCTTATAAAAACATAATAGAACTGAAGGCCCATATCAGCATAAAATTTGGCCATAAAGAACACATAAATATACATGAGAGCTGAGAATAAGCCGACCGGCCATAACCATTTACTCTGCTTTATCTCAAAATATAAAAAGATAAAACCTGAAAGTGTTCCAATAATCTCAATAATATTTGTACTGATCCAATCTAGCATTCTGTTTTTTTATAATATACCAAGCTGAAAAGAAACTCTTCAGCCTGGTAATTGTATTATTGATTTTAAATCAAATGTAATCGTTATTAAAATCTCAAGCTAAGTCCAGCCATAAAATTTGTTCCTGCCTGAGGGAAATAACCATCCATCGCAAAACGCTCGCCTCCATAAATGTAAGAGTAAACCCATGCATTCGACTCATATTCTGCGTTGAATACATTATTTACCAAAACATTAAATTTTAAACTTTCAGCAAACTTAGGCTTAAATTCATATGAAAAATTCAAGTTAGATACAGAATAAGCATCCAGACTTCTTTCATTATTCGATGAATTATCAATATACTGCTTACCCACATATTGAGAGATTAATTGCACACCAAAACCTGACTTATCGTACGAAAAGATAGAATTCGCTGTTACATTTGGAGAAAAAGCCAAATCGGTCGTTCCTAAATCATTAATTGTCTGTTCGCCAGTTTCCCAGTTATCCCAATTATCAACATGCTCAACAAAGTTCTCAATCTTATTTTCACTCAAAGATAAATTTCCTTTCCATGAGATAGATTTTGTAAGATTTGTTGCGGCACTTAGCTCAACCCCCATTCTATAAGAATCATCAACATTAACCATAACAGCTCCACCAACATCATTAATCTCACCAGTCAAAACTAACTGATCTTTATAATCCATATAAAACAGATTCGCCTCAAATAAGAAGTTTTCTTGCGACGACTTATACGTTAATTCATAATCGAACAAACGCTCACTTGTAGGCACATTACCCGGTTTTGCATCGGTATAATTACTTCGATTTGGCTCGCGATTAGCTATTGAAAACGAAGCAAATAGACGATGATTCTCACTAATTTCGTAATTCAATCCCAACTTGGGGTTAAAAAATAAGAAATCATGCTTCTGACTCACATCCCTTAAATCCGAATCAGTCCCTTTAATTTTATAATCAATACCTCTCAATTGCATATCGGCATACAAACTCAAATAATTATCAACTGCAACATTTGCTTTTACGTAGGCATTATATTCTTCCTTAGTCCCGTTATTATCGTAATACTTATCACCTAAGAATGTATCACCTGCATTTTTCATCCAACGGATTTCTCCAAAATGATCACCATCGTACTTGTTCCAGCCACCACCAGCAACTAGATCTAGCAAATCTGTCTTTTTAGAGAATGAGAAGACTGTTCCATAAAAATCGTTATCTAGCCATTTACGACGTATTACATCCGTTTTTTCAATCGTTTCTGACCCAATTACAATTGGTGCTAAGCCATATTTCTTAAGCTTATCGTTTTTCTTAAACTGCTCGTAGTAACCTTCACCTTGCGTATAATGAAAAGCCATATTGAACTTGGTATTATCCTTAAATAAATGCGTTAAGAACAAACGGTAATGCTTCTGCCAATAATTATCAGTTTCATTTTTGTAGGTATACTGGTTATAGGTACGCGAATCAGAAGTCAGCATATGATCGACTACTTCCTGACTGACCAAACCGTGATCAGCGTAACGTTGCATGCCAGCTTCATCGTTCTCTAAACGAACTTTTGGTACACCATTCCAGGCCTGATATGTTTTTTCCTTTCCTACTATTACATTAGCCCTTACACTGGTTCTATCACCATAGTAACCTGCAGAAAAATAAGCCGATTGTAAATCAGAACTAGCTCTATCAATAAAGCCATCAGATGTAATTTTTGATAAACGGGTATCGAAAGCAAAACCTTTCTTTAAACCTGTTCCCAGCTTTACCGTATTCTTAAACGTATTGTACGAACCTGCTGAACTAGAAATTTCAGCATAGGGCTGCGTATTCACATTTTGTGTTTGCATGTTGATACTAGCACCAAAAGCACCAGCCCCACTGGTTGATGTTCCCACACCACGCTGAATTTGAATATCAGCCAAAGATGAAGTAAAGTCAGGCATGTTGACCCAATAAACACCATGTGATTCGGAATCGTTTAATGGAATTCCATCAACAGTGACGTTAATACGGTTGGCATCTGATCCTCGAATTCTAAAACCCGTATAACCAACTCCAGCTCCTGCATCAGAAGAAGTTACGAATGAAGGTGTTAAGGATAATAACATTGGAATATCCTGACCTAAATTTCTTTTAGTCAACTCTTCCTTGCTCACATTGGTCACAACAACCGGTGTTTTTGCATCTGCACGAGTAGCCGATACCAATACCTCATCAGCAAGAATAGCCGAATATTCAAGGATAAAATCCAAACTTAGATCTAACTTAAGATCAATTGTTTGAGTTTGAGGTTCAAAAGCTAAAAAGCTTGCAACAAGTTCATAAGATCCAGACTTTAGGTTATTAAATTGGTATTCTCCATCTGCATTAGTAGAAACACCATATATGCTCCCTTTAATAACAACTGCTGCTCCCGGAAGAGGATCTCCATCCTGATTTAAAACTCTCCCCTTAAGTGTTAACTGAGAGAATCCTGCAAAACAGAAGAATTGGAATACAAGTAGTAAAACTACTTTGGTAAATAATGAATTGAATTTGATTGTAGACATTACAATAAAGTTTTTTTAGGCTGATTTAGACAGCATTCGATAAAAAAATATTGCAATGAGGTTCTTAAGATGAGATATCAGGCGAATCATATTTTCGCAATTCCCTACGCCGGCATTATCCGGATCAGGTGTAAGAAACCGAAATGAATCTGTTTCTTAGGGTATAATCTCAGCCCGTTTATTTAAGGCACCCCACTGTTATTAGTGCGCAAAGGTAATTTGATTTACTTAAAATACAAGCCAAAATCATTTCAAAATAACACGACTTAAACTTATGATTATCAATAAAGATACATCGAATGTGTAACAGTATCCTAAAAGTATTGGATACAAAAAAAGCACCCAATACAATTGGGTGCCCTCACATTTAAAGACTTAACAGTCTTTTATTTTTCTTTATTAACTTCCTTTACCCCCATAATCTCAGTTAATGCTTTCACAAAAGTTGCCTTAGGAAAAGCTCCTTTTGCCATTTGAGGTTGCCCTTTGGCAGGGATAAACAAAAAGGAAGGTATACTAGTGATACCAAATGCAGCCGAAACCGCTCTTGCCTTATCCGTATCGACCTTATAAATTTGAATGGCATCACCATACTCCTCTTGTAATTCTTCCAATATTGGCGCAACTCTTTTACATGGACCACACCAAGTCGCGTAAAAATCGACTATTACAGGTTTATCGCCCTTAAAGACCCACTCCTTTTCATTCTCAAAATCAAAAACTTTGTCTTTAAATCCTGCATCGTCCAAAGCAATCACTTTCGATTGAGAAAAACTAGTTAGGCTTAGTAATACAAAGCTTAGTAAAAAGGCTGATTTTATAAATATTCTCATAATAGTCTGATTTAATATTGACGCTCAAATATAATTGAATTATCTCGTTTTCAAAGATTATTCACTAACTCCCAAGACATCCTGAAAGGCTTGTTTAAAGGACTCTTTAGAAAGAGCACCTTGTGCCATTTGAGGTTGTCCCTCTTGTGGAACAAATAAGAGTGAGGGAATGCTTTGAATACCAAAAATGGAAGACAACTCTTTTTCATCTTCTGTGTTAATCTTATAGATCTCCAGCTTATCACCATACTCCTTTTTCAATTCTTCAAGAATAGGGGCTACTGTTTTACAGGGTCCGCACCAGTCAGCATAAAAATCAATTAGACAAGGCTTATTCCCTTCAAATTTCCAATCCTTATTATTTTCGAAATCAAACACCTTTTCTTTGAAAGATGCTAATGTTAAATGTTCTACCATAATTGCTAAATTTAAAAATGTAAATATATGGATTTCTAGATATCAATTACTATGCCATAAAGTAAAATCCTTTAAAGGCTGACAAAATGCCTTATCAATAGATGTGAGATATGAGATTCTATACAAAAAAGGGATCAGCTGTTATTACAGTCAGCATATTATCTATCCTTATATTTTAGAATCATCCTAAATAATTGTAATTTTGCCAACTCATGGAGTCCAAATCGTTTAAAACTGAGTTGAAACTCCCGTATTGATATACAAACAAGATAAGAACGTGAAGAGATTTTTAACACACCCTATATTCCCAATACTATCAGAAATTGTCACTAAGGAAAACCTTGAATCCTATGTTATAGGTGGATTTGTTAGAGATCTATTTCTTGAAAGAGGATCGAAAGATATTGATGTTGTTGTTATAGGTAGCGGCATTGAACTCGCTAAGAAAGTAGCTGCTAAAGCGGGTAATACCAAGGTTTCTATTTTCAAAAGCTATGGTACAGCCATGCTGAAATATAAAGGTTATGAAATTGAATTTGTTGGGGCTCGTAAGGAATCCTACCAAAGAGAATCACGTAACCCTATTGTAGAAGATGGCACACTGGATGACGATCAAAAACGCAGAGATTTCACCATTAACGCCCTTGCTTTAAGCTTACACAAAGATAATTTTGGTGAACTTCTTGATCCCTTTGGCGGGGTCGACGACCTTAATCGTAAAATTATTAAAACGCCTCTAGATCCTTTAATCACCTTTTCGGATGATCCGCTTAGAATGATGCGTGCCATTCGCTTTGCAACACAATTAGATTTTAAAATCTCAGATGTGACTTTCGAAGCTATTAAAGCCAATAAGGACAGAATACATATCATTTCCAAGGAAAGAGTTATTGAGGAAATGAATAAAATCGTGATGTCGGCCAAACCATCAATCGGCTTTAAGTTACTTGACCAAGCAGGTTTACTTCAGCTTATTTTCCCTGAATTTGATAAACTAAAGGGGCGCGAAACAAGAAATGGGATCAGTCATAAGGACAATTTTTATCACACACTTGAAGTGCTTGATAATTTATGCTGCCATTCTGACAATTTATGGTTGCGTTGGTCAGCTTTACTTCACGATATCGCCAAGCCTAAGACTAAAAAATTTGTAAAAGGTATTGGATGGACTTTCCATGCTCACAATTTCATAGGTGAGAAAATGGTTCCAAAAATATTCAAGAATATGAAGTTGCCTTTGAACGAAAAAATGAAGTTCGTTCAAAAAATGGTATCACTTCATATGCGTCCTATCGTATTAGCTCAGGAAGTGGTTACTGACTCTGCTATTCGCCGTTTACTTTTTGATGCTGGTGATGATATTGAAGAATTGATGTTATTATGCGAAGCTGATATCACCTCCAAAAATGAAGCTAAAGTCAAAAAGTTTCTTGATAACTTCCAATTGGTTCGAAGCAAACTCAAAGAGGTTGAAGAAAAAGATGCCATTCGCAATTTCCAACCTCCTATTAGTGGTGAAGAAATTATCAGCACATTCAATCTGTCTCCATCTCGCGTTATTGGTGATATTAAAACGGCAATAAAAGATGCCATTCTCGATGGTGAGATTCAAAACAATCATGACGATGCCTATCAGTTTATGCTTAAAAAAGGCGAAGAACTCGGTTTAAAGGCTGTAAAAAAGAAATAAAAACAATACAAAATCAAAGTATTAGAAAGAAAAGCCCGGATGATTTATCCTGGTTTTTTTTGTTAAACTAAACTTTCTAAAAATATAATTAAATAACATATAAATCTTTCACAGAAAAAAACATATTATATCTACTTTTGCGGCGTCAAAATCAATCCAACTAGAACACCTAAATACATAAAATATGGCTTACGTTGATAATACCATGATTATCCGAAGAGATTTAGTAGCAAATATGGCTGAACTCTTTAACGAAGAAAAGCTTGTTTCAAACCTTGATAGAGTCCCTCTGGAAATGGCTCCCCGTAACAGAGAGAACTCTGATCGCTGCTGTGTTTTTAAAGAAAGAGTTATCATTAAGGAAAAACTTATCCCTCTTTTGGGTTTTGAGTTGGAAGAGGATCGAGATGAATTGAAAACCCTTGGAGAATATGCATCAGAGGCTCTTGAAAGAGAAAATCCTATCGACAAAATTTTGACTGTAGTAGATGAAGCTTGTACATCCTGTGTTCAAAACTCATATATCGTTACTAACCTGTGTAAGGGCTGTGTGGCTCATCCATGTATGATGAATTGCCCAAAAGAAGCTGTCAGTTGGAACGCAAATGGCCAGGCACAAATTGATCCTAAAAGCTGTATAAACTGTGGGATTTGTATGAATGTTTGTCCCTATCATTCAATCATTTTTATGCCTGTTCCTTGTGAGAATGCCTGTCCTGTAGGTGCTATTACTAAAAACGAGCATGGTAAAGAGCAAATTGATGAAGACAAATGTATCGACTGTGGAAAATGTATTACAGCCTGTCCATTTGGATCAATCATGGAGAACTCGCAAATTGTTGATGTGATGAAATCTCTTAAATCAGAGCAAGAAACAATTGCCTTGGTTGCACCTGCTCTATATGGTCAATTCAAATACAAAACTGAAAATGTTATTGGTGCTATTAAAGAACTTGGTTTCCACGATGTAATTGAGGTTGCAAAAGGAGCCAATGTTACTACCGTTAATGAGGCTGATGAACTTTTGGAACGATTAGAAGATAATGCTCCATTTATGACAACATCATGTTGTCCTGCGTATGTTTCAGCAGTGAAAAAACATATTCCAAACATGGATCAGTATGTATCTCATACAAAAAGTCCGATGTATTATGCTGCTGAGTTGGCTAAAAAGCAATACCCTAATGGTAAATTTGTATTTATAGGCCCTTGTATTGCTAAACGTCGCGAAGGAATGGATGACCCAAATGTAGATTATGTCATGACATTTGAAGAATTATCAGGTCTGTTTGCAGGATGGAATATTAATATTGATGGTAATCCAATTGAACTTGACAGAAGCATTAAAAATCATGGTCGTGCCTATGCTGCCAGTGGTGGTGTTGCCCAATCCGTTCTTGAAGTGAAACCCTATGTTAATATCAAACCCGTTATTGTTAATGGCTTAGATAAAAAGAAAATTAACATGTTAAAAGCCTTTGCCAAGACAGGGAAAACCAGCGGTAACTTTATCGAGGTTATGGCATGCGAAGGAGGCTGTATTGCGGGGCCAAGCTCGAATTACGATCCTAAAACAGGTTTGAAAATATATCAAAACAATCTAAAGGAATTTCCTGAAGATTTATAAGACGAAATGAATTAAAAGAAAAGGTTGGCCCAATAGCCAACCTTTTTTTATATCCATATGTAATAGATCAACTAGCCAAACACCTTTTTGTCATATCTATATGAAACAATCAGCAATAAGATAGCAACGAATGCCGGAGCAAACTCTCCATCATTAATAGCCAAATGTGCAGATAAGGCTAAAACAAAATCAAAGAAGAATCCAGCGTATGCCCACTCTTTAAGTAATTTTGATTTTCGAGTAAGAATAGCGATCAACCCCAGGATTTTAGCAATAGCAAGTGGATAAATAACATAAGTTGGATATCCCAAAGTCGTAAAGGTTTGACTCACCATTTCATAATTGAAGATGTACATAGAAGCAGACATCAACATCAAAGCTGACAACAAGCCTGTAGCGATCCAATAAATAATCTTATTTCTTTTTTCCATCACAATTCATTGTTTATTAACATCAATTCCAAATAAATATATTCATTTTATTCTGACACACAAAGAATTACAACAGAAATATTGAAGCAAGAGGCATTAATAACAAATAAAAAACAGATGAATAAAAATCCATCTGTTCTTAAAATTCAACCAAGATTGTGCCCCTGTTAAATCTAAAATGTTAGTGTAAAAGTTGTTTTCTCATCAGGCACCGAATGTGCCGTTATTGTTCCACCATGCAAACGAAGGATTTGTTTAGAAAGTGCCAATCCAATTCCCGATCCCTTGGGTTTGGTTGTAAAGAATGGAATAAAAACCTTATCTAAAACCTCCTTTATAATCCCCTGCCCATTATCAGTCAGTTGAATAGAAATACGTCCCCTTTTATTCAAATAAGCACGCAGTTTAAGCTTCGGATTGTCAGTATGCTCAAGCGCATGAATCGAATTTTTTATAAGATTAATCAACACCTGCTCAATCAATAGCTCATCGGCCGATAGTTCTATCGATTCAGGCTCAATATCGATAACACACTCAATACCTCGTCGCTTAATTTCTTCTTTCATCAACATATAAATGTTATCGAAAAGTTGCTTAACCGGAAAGATACTAAAGTTAGGATTCGGTATTTTCGTTAGATTCCTGTAGGTATCAACGAAGTGTAATAAGCCTGAACTCCTTTTTTGAATTGTAGACAAGGCCATCTTTACTTCTGTGATGGTCTCCTGATCATCTTCATCAAATTTACTCTGATTATTCATTCCAAAATCATCCAGAATAGTGGTTAGAGTAGTAGATAAAGACGAAATAGGCGTAATCGAATTCATTATTTCATGGGTTAAAACTCGAATCAATTTCTGCCAGGACTCGATCTCCTGCTCTTCAAGTTCATACTGAATATTCTTAATTGACACCAAAATGACTTGCCTGTCATTTATTTTGAATTCAGTCGCATAAACTGCCAATTGCAGAATATCATCATTATCGTTAACCTTAATCAGGGTATTTTCACCATGCTTAAGCTTCAATAGTGCTTCAACAAATTCGGGACTAAAATCCTCTAGATCCTGAATTTTGGTAAGGTTATTAACTTGAAACAGTTTCTTTGAAGCATTATTGATCATCTCAACAGCACCATCCCGATGGAATGCAATCAATGAGATTCCAATATGCTGAATTACAGTCTGCAAATAAAAATAGTGTTCCTCTTTCTCAGCCCTTATTTTCTGAAAATCAGAAATAACAGCATTAAATGACTCCTGTAGTTTATCAAAAGAACTCCCTAGCCCCTGAACCTTAAAATTTCTGGTAAAATCCGAGTATCGTATCGATTCCAGAAAGTTCTTAAGCAGTCTGTTCGTTTTTTCTACATATTTAATCATCTCGTATATCTGGTAGATAATGACGAGAAAAATAAGGCTTGCTGTCGTAAAATAATTATTTTTTGACAGAACAAACGCAAATAGAAAAATAGTCGCAGAGAGCGCTATAATCCTAAAAATAAAATTAAGCCTGAAACTTTTATAAACCATATTTCTCTAATCTTCGATACAAGGATGTTCTAGTTAGACCAAGCTCTCCTGCTGCTTTAGAAATATTTCCCTGATTGGTTTTTAATACTTTCTGAATGATATTTTTCTCCACTTCTTCCAAATTATAACTATCCAATTCCACATCCCCTTGTTGCGAATGTCCCGGATTAATTTGAAAATCACTTGGCTGTAGATTATTATCATCTGCCATAATAACTGCACGTTCCATTAAATGTTGAAGCTCACGCACATTTCCTGGCCAGGAATAATCATATAATTTATTGATACAAGCTTTCGATAATGGTCCAAAACTCTTTTTATACTTCTTGGCATAAATCTGTAAGAAATGTTCAGCTAACAGTGGAATATCTTCATATCGTTCGCCAAGTGCAGGCAAACTAATTTCTACTGTATTTATTCTGTATAATAAATCCTGTCTGTAATTTTCCTCTGCAACCATCTGAAGAATTGGCATATTGGTTGCACAAATCAATCGAATATCAATAGGAATCGGTTTGTTCGACCCTACACGAATAACTTCACGCCTTTCAAGAACCGTGAGTAATTTAGCTTGCATAGGTAAAGAAAGATTTCCAATTTCATCAAGGAAAAGTGTTCCTCCTGAGGCAATCTCAAAACGACCTGGGCGATCTGTTCTGGCATCGGTAAAAGCACCTTTTACGTGCCCAAACAATTCACTTTCAAATAAATTTTCATTGATAGATCCTAGATCGACGCTTACGAAAACCTCATCTTTTCTCGCCGAGTTACGATGAAGAGCTCTAGCAACTAACTCCTTACCGGTTCCGTTTTCTCCGAGAATTAAAACATTCGCATCAGTAACTGCAACCTTCTGAATCGTACTAAAAACAGTTTGCATTTCAGGTGATACGCCAATAAAATCATTAAAAGGCTGATCCAGTACCGCGTTTAACTCCTTCTGCTTGGTTTTTAGTTGAGTCACTTCCTCCTTTGATTTTCTAAGTTTAATAGCTGAGGAAATTGTCGCCATTAACTTTTCGTTCTGCCAAGGCTTCAGAATAAAATCAGTCGCTCCAGCTTTAATCGCTTTTACCGATTTTTCAACATCACCATAGGCCGTAATAAAGAGAACAACTGCGCGAGGATCAAGTTCAATGATTCGATTCAACCAATGATAACCTTCCTGTCCACTTATGGCATCTTTGGTGAAATTCATATCCAAAAGGATAACATCATAAGTTTCTTGTTTCATTAATTTTGGAATCAATTCAGGATCTGATTCTGTATGTATTAATTCAACATGTTGTTTCAAAAGTAGCTTTAATGAGAACAATATATCCTCATTATCATCAATTGCTAAAATTTTTCCGACTTTACTCATGGTTTCTTTTTTTATATCTTATCAGCTTTAGCCTTTACATATTAGCCAGTCCAAAGCATTTCATTATTTTTTTCTTACTTGAAGTGTTCAAAATCGAACATCAAGGTAGGAGAAAAATTTCAAAATCAAAACTTTATTGTTCGTTTTCGTACAAAACATGTGCTAAAACCGATCATATTTACCTCTTAAAACAAGCAAGCTAAACAATCAAAAGCCTGAAAAACAACACATAAGATGCTTTGGCACAAAAATAGCAACTACATAATATATAAGATATTCAGTTTAATACCATTGCTCAGTATTATTAAATATGAATTAATCTAAATTATTAGCTCAACCAAGACTTAATATTCAAATAAATGAAAAACAAGCAAGTCAACAAAACTCTTTTATATGATAATATTTATTAATAAAAATTAATGTTATTTTGATGTCGCAAAATCTGTTCCGAGACATTGCTGTTTATCATATCAAAACTTTAATTTCCGAAACAAGACACGCATTAGCACCTTTATATCAAACCAATAATTAATGCTCAAAATATTTCTAAATACTGTTTTCAGAAAGCTATATCTTCAAAAAGGATATTCACTGATCAATATTATAGGTCTAGCTACAGGGATAACTTGTAGCTTACTTATTTTACTTTGGGTTGAATATGAACTTAGTTTTGACTCATTTCACGAAAATAAGAGTCAGATATACAGTGTTTACGAAAATCAAACTTATGCGGACGGAGAAACATTCACTTTTTATTCGACTCCTGCACCACTAGCCCCCAAATTAAAAGCAGAGATATCCGAGATTGATAAAGCAACTCGCGTAACAAGCACCTGGGGTAAATTAATGTTAACAACGGGAGGATCAACATTTATTGAAGATTCTGGTTTATGCATTGATACTGATTTCTTTAAAATATTCAGTTTTCCAGTACTGTACGGAGATCCAAACTTGATTATGCCTGATGATAGCTCCATTGTTATCACCGAGAAAATATCTAAGAAATATTTCGGTGAAAATAACCCCATAGGAAAAACGATTCGTATAAACTCAACAATAAGCTATCAGGTTAGTGCCGTACTTAAAGATTCACCTAGAAACTCTTCATTTTATTTTGATTTTTTATTGCCCTTCAATTTCATACAAGAAAACTGGGGATTCAATCTAAAAAACTGGGATTCACATGCTTTCCGAACCTTCATCCAAGTAAAGAAAAAGACATATATTCCAAATTTGGAAACAACTATTAAGCCTTACATCAAACAAAACATAGAGAATTCCAATGCAGATTTAGCCCTCCAGCCTTTCACTGACTACCACTTACATAATATCAGTGGAAAAAAGCTCAGCCCCATACTTTATGTCAGGGTTTTTGCCTTGGTGGCTTTCATTATTCTTCTGATTGCTTGTTTTAACTACATGAATTTGTCTACAGCACGTTCTGAACGTAGAGCTAAAGAAGTAGCCGTGAGAAAGGTGGTTGGTGCACATAAAAGAGGTCTGTTTGCATTATTTATGGCCGAGTCTGTCTTTATTAGCTTACTTGCTTTTGGTTTAGCCATCGTAATGGTAGAATTACTTCTACCTTTCTTTAAGGAATTAACACAAAGAGATCTTTCCTTAAAATTTTCAAATCCAACTCTATTATTATCCTTTGCATCTATTGTGTTGTTCACTGGTTTTATTTCTGGTAGCTACCCTGCGCTATATCTATCATCTTTCAAACCCATCAGAATCCTGAAAGGAAAACTTTATAGAGATTCGTATTTATTCCGCAAACTTATGGTTATCATTCAATTTACAATTTCAATTGGATTAATCATTTGCTCAAGCGTCATATATCGACAACTAGACTATCTGCAAGACAAAGATATCGGATATCAAAAGGATAATATCATTTACATTGAGATGATGGATGATTCTCAGGAATACTATTCACAATTAAAAGAAAATCTAATTAAGATTCCTGGAGTCATAAAAGTTACCGCCGCCGATCAAATGCCAATTAACTTTTCGAATTCAACACCTGACGTTAGTTGGAAAGGCAAATCGAAAGAAACCGACAACACCTTATTTCAATTCAGTTTTGTTGACTCTGATTTTATCGAAACTTTTGAGATGGAAGTCATCCATGGTCGTGCTTTCTCATCAGATCAAAATGCTGATAGTTTGAAGCTTATTATAAACGAAGCAGCAGCTGCGGCAATGAAAATGAGCTATACCATTGGTCAAAAAGTTAAAATATTGGACTATGACTGTGAGGTTATTGGGATTGTTAAAGATTTTAATTTTAATAGTTTACAAATTGGGGTAAAACCACTCATAATGCTTCTCACCTCAGACGAATTTAAATATATTGCTATTAAAACAGATGGTGACGAACAACCCATTATCAATAAAATTAGTGAGACCTGGAAAAAATATTATCCAAAAATACCTTTCTCACACCGCCTTTTAAGAGATGATTTTTCATATCTGTATAAGGCAGAAACTCGCATGAATTCGGTATTTATTTCTTTCACTTTAATCGCCATAATCATATCGTCACTTGGATTATTTGGTTTATCATCATACATTATAGAGCAGAAATATAAGGAGATGGGAATCCGGAAAGTTTTTGGCGCTGAATTTCATCACTTATTCAAATCATTCCTTATTCGTTTTTTGAGGTGGATTTTATTCGCTAATTTAATTGCTTGGCCAATCGCTTACTTTCTGATGCAATGGTGGTTAGCAGGCTTTGCGTATAGAATACATATTTCCTTACTTGAATTCATAGGAGCCGGTCTCTTATCGATGCTTATAGCTTTTATTACAGTATTTTATCAGAGTTATAAAATATCATCAATAACACCTCTAAAATCTATCAGATACGAGTAAGTTTCACACTAGTATATTATCAACATTTGAAATATTAATTAGCCATGATAAAAACAAACAACTTAATGAAAAAATTCAGAACAGATGAAGTGGAAACAACTGCTCTGAATAATGTAAACCTGGAAATAAATGAAGGAGAATTTGTTGCTATCATGGGACCATCAGGTTGTGGAAAATCGACCCTCCTAAATATTTTAGGTTTATTAGATAACCCCACAAGCGGTGAACTCTTTTTTAATGATGCACAGGTTGATGGCTATAATGAGCGTCAGCGCACAAACTTACGTAAAGAAAACATTGGTTTTGTTTTTCAAAGTTTCAATTTGATTGAAGAACTTACGGTTTATGAAAATGTAGAACTGCCATTACTCTATATGAAAGTTTCTAGCTCTGAACGTAAAAAACGCGTTAATGAAGTATTAGATAGAATGAAAATTACTCATAGGGCAAAACATTTTCCTCAACAATTATCAGGAGGTCAGCAGCAAAGAGCAGCTATAGCAAGGGCTGTAATCACAAATCCAAAACTGATTTTGGCCGATGAGCCAACGGGTAATCTCGACTCAGCTAATGGTGAAGAAGTGATGAACCTACTAACACAACTTAACGAAACAGGCACAACAATTGTGATGGTAACTCACTCGCCTTCTGATGCTGATCGCTCTCATCGAATCATTCAACTTTTCGATGGACATATCGTAACTGAAAACATGAGACAAAAATTATAACACCTCAAAAAAGAATCAGAATTAAAGGTTATCCTATGCTCAAGAATTTCTTTATAACTATTATCAGAAATATATCTAGAAATAAGTTCTATTCTGCCATCAATATGGCAGGCTTGTCCATAGGATTAATTTGTGCAATTTTAATCACCCTATTTATTCGGGATGAATTCTCCTACGATAAATACAATATCAAACACGATCGAATTTTTAGAATTGGATCTGATTTCGTACTCAATGGTAAGCAAGATCGAATAGCACCTTCAGCCCTCCCAATGGGGCCCACCTTCAAAGAATATTTCCCGGAAGTTGAAGAATTTGTTCGATTCATACCATCAGGCAAACAACAAATAAAGTATAAAGATCAGAATTTTTATGAGGAACGTATCGCTTATGTAGATTCCAGCGTTTTTAATGTTTTCTCATATGAATTAATAAAAGGTGACTCTCAAAAAGTATTAACAGAACCAAACTCTGTCGTATTAAATCAAACATTAGCAGAAAAGTATTTTGGCAAGGAAGATCCTATCGGCAAAGTTATTTTAGTTGATGATACATATGAATTTACGGTGAAAGGTATCATTAAGGATATCCCCTCTAATTCTCATTTTAAATTTAACGTTCTTTTTTCAATAAGTACGCTGGTTGAAAGAGACAAGGAAGGATACATTAACTCCCGTGGACCTGAAGCTTTTTGGAGTTTTAGTATTTATACTTTTATTCTACTAAAAGACAATGCTAAGATTACAAGCCTGGAAAAAAAATTCCCTCTTTATTACGAAAAGTATATGAGGGAATTTGGGGATCAACTAGGCGTCGATTTTAAAATTGTTTTTCAAAAAATAGCTGATATACATTTAAAGTCAGATTTGAATTGGGATGCCCCAACAGGTAATATTAAATACATCTACATTCTGTTTGCTATTGCTCTATTCATCCTAACAATTGCAGGCATTAATTATATGAATATGGCTACGGCCAGATCGAGCAAGCGAGCCAAAGAAGTTGGTATGCGAAAAGTTGTAGGGGCTCAAAAAGAAAGCATCATCCGTTTGTTTCTATTGGAGAGTTTAAGTCTAACATTCTCTGCATTAATAATAGCAATCATTAGTGTAGAGCTTATTCTCCCTCTATTCAACATGATTGTAAACAAGGATTTGGTGCTAAGTATCACAGATACACCTGATGTGTTTTTATTTATTATTGCCATCGCATTTATTCTTGGTATAGTTTCCGGATCTTATCCCGCTTTCTATTTATCTGCTTTTAAGCCAGCATCTATACTAAAAGGAAGCCGAAAAGCCCGGGGTGGGAATAAACTTCTGAGACAATTTCTGGTCATCTGTCAGTTTACGGTTTCAGCCATCATGATAAGTGGTACAATCATTGTCATTTCCCAACTTTTTTTCCTTAAAAATAAGGACATGGGATTCAATAAAGAGAATATTATTGTTGCTCCTGTTCTCGACTCAGCAATGCAAGTCAACATGAATGAGTTTAAGGCTGAACTCAAAAAAAATCTGAATATTGAAGCTGTAGCAACATCAACGTTTTTAATTGGTTTTTCAAATTCAAAAACGGTGCACTTGTACGAAGACAAAGGCGAGATGAAGGAGTATGCCTTAAATTTTAATGTAATAGACTTCGACTACATCGATTTAATGAAGCTTAAATTAATACAAGGAAGGGCATTCAGTAAGGAAATAAATACAGATTCCACAACTGCTTTTATTGTCAATCAGTCTGCCAGCCAAAAATTTAATTGGGGGATCAATTCCATAGGTAAAAAACTACAATTTGGTGTATCTATTGGAGAGCACAAAGATATTCGAAAAGGAAAAGTGATTGGGGTCATTAGTGATTTTCATTATCAAACGCTAAGTATGGCCATAGAACCACTCAACCTGTTTGTTTCAGAATCGCCTGAACATAGACGAATGCTACACATTAAAATAAAACAACACAAACAGAGTGAAACCCTGGAGTATATCCAAAAAACATGGAATAAATTTAGTCCAAAACATGCGTTTAACCATTTCTTTTTAGATGATAGAATAAATCAGAGGTTCGAAACAGAAGAGCGCTTAACTCTCATGTTTATTATCTTTTCAATTATCAGTATCTTAATCGCTTCAATGGGTTTATTCGGTTTATCATCCTTCATGGCAGAGCAACGCACAAAAGAACTTGGTGTCAGAAAAGTACTGGGAGCATCAACGGGAAATATTGTTTATCTCCTTACGCGTGAGTTTTTCAAACTTATCCTAATAGCCAACCTTATAGCCATTCCAATAGCTTATTGGTCTCTAAATATATGGTTACAAGATTTTCCTTATCGCATATATATCCATCCATGGATTTTTGTTTTAACACTTATCATTTCACTCATCATAGGTCTATTCACCGTTTCGTGGCAATCATACAAAGCAGCTGAAGCTGATCCTGCCATGGCAATTAAATATGAATAAAATTATAACATCAGAAATAAATTGACACTTAAATTAACAAGCTATGAGAGAATTATGCATCCCCATACCGATTGACATTGGAGCTGAACTTGCAGAAGTTGAAGTGAAAATTGGTCAATCAAATACCAAATTCCTTTACCGATTAGAATCTTTCCCTTGGGAAGTGGACGATAAGGATATAAAAGATGGTATTACTGAAGATTTGTTGAAAATTTATAAACTAAAAAAAACAATTGCAGACTATAATAAGGATTGGGAATTAATTCAAATATATACGCCTGCTGAAAAAGCTAAAATTATTCAAATCCTATTTAGAAAAAAGGAGGGAATCTAGGTAAAAAAGTGCGATCTCAAATGTTCTATTCATACAGAATTATTGTACAGCTTAATTTATTTTCACTGAATTATGGTGTTTATTAGAATGTGCTGTAACTTTTCTGAATACTATTCGTTTTATAAGCAATATGAATTTTAATGCTTGCTTACAATGAAAAAATATCTGCAAATTCAATCCTGGTATCAGCTTTTCCTTTTAACATTTCTTTTTATCGGAATCAATGCCGTTTCAGCACAAAACAATTGCATGCTGTATGGTAGCATTACCACAGTTGAGGGGAATACCTATGAAGGTCCAATCAGGTGGGGTGACGAAGAAGTATTCCTATCGGATATCTTTAATTCTGAAAAAATATCCAATCCCTATATCAAGTATTTAAATCAATCGAATTTTAAAACGAACTACAAATCATCTTCACGTTCAAACAACCGAGATTGGGTTAATGTCTCTGTCAGCAATAACAGATACAATTCCAACTCCTTAGCAAGAAAATTCCAGTGTCGATTCGGAGATATTCAATCCATAACCATCACAGGGAGAGAAAGCGTTAGTTTAGAACTTAAATCAGAAAAATTCATCAATTTAAAGGGAGGTTCAAATGATATTAATACCAGAATCTCAATTTTAGATATTGAATTGGGTTTGCTTAATTTAAATTGGAATAAAATTGATATCATCAGGTTTTTCCGCCCAAAACAAATGACGACAGATTCATTTGGTCAAGGTATTTATGGCAAACTAACAACAACACAAGGTGTATTTACAGGATTTGTTCAGTGGGATCACGATGAAAGATTATTAGCTGACAAATTAGATGGGAAATCCTCTGATGGAGATTTTAAAATCCCGTTCAAAAAAATTAAAAGTATCACCAAACAAGAAAATGCTTGTCTTGTAAAACTTGCCTCAGGCAGAGAACTAGAGCTTTATGGAACAAATGATGTTAATTCCAGCAACAAAGGAATCATTGTAAATCTCCCCAACATTGGCAGAGCTGATTTTCACTGGAAACATTTCATTTCCTTTGAAATTCTTGATAAGAAGACCCCCGAATCACTATGCGACACATCATTTCCCAATAGTGAACGACTTTATGGCAAAATCTTCACAAAGACAGGTCAGGAACTCGAAGGTATTATTGCTTATGACTTAGATGAAGCCATGGATTCAGAACTTCTGAATGGCTATAATGATGATATTAAATTTTCTATTCCATTCAGAAATATCAAAAGCATCAAACCAATGTCTAGTGCTTATGCTTCTGTTGTACTGAATAGCGGTGAAACACTCTTCCTTGGCGACCAGGCTGATGTCTCAAATAAAAATGCAGGTATTTTAATTTTCACCTCATCCGATGAGTTCAGTATTATTAAATGGGATGAACTGGAAAAAATTATTTTCACAGACTAAACGTCTCGAAATGCGACATTAAATAAACACTTTTTAAAAAAATGACCACATGAAATTTGAGGATATCAAGTTTCATGTGGTTTTTTCATTTGTAATTCACATCGCACCCCAGCCAACCCAATACAAACGTCCCTATCTAATTGAATAATAAAACAATTACGAAGATGATTATCTAACAATCTTTTATTATTTTAATCCTAAATACGCTATTTCATTCATCCTTAAAACCTAAACCCTATATATATGTTAATAAGAAGCCAGATAAACCATCTGCAATATTTTCCATTAGTCACGATTTTGATGCTTTTTACAATTAAATAACTTATTTTTACATGATATACAGCTATTCCTCTTTTTATTATTTAAAAACAGGAATCTACTCTCGATTTTATATGATTAAATAATACGCATTTTATAGAATTTCGCTATGAATACGAAAGCAATCGGCTTAATTTACATTATTATCCTACTGTCCTTTTCAAGTGTCGTCAGTGCCAAAGACTTTTATTGGATCGGAGGCTCTGGAAACTGGAATGAAATTCAACATTGGAGTGATCAACCTGGTGGACAAATCAATCCCGATGCTGCAGTACCAAATTTCAATGACAATGTATTCTTTGATGAGCACTCATTCCCAATTGCTGGTGCTGAAGTCGTAATCAACGATGTGGCTAAATGTGCGAATATGGACTGGTCGAGAGTAACCAACTTCCCGACTCTTAAAGCGAATAATGATCCTGCACACTTTTTGACGATATATGGTAGTTTAAAACTTGGAAGTGACATGCTCCTTGATTTACTAAAACCGATCTATTTCAGCGCATCCACTCTAAACAATGAGATTGACTTTGCTGGTCATACATTTAACGAAGACATTCATTTCACAAAAAATGGAGGCTGGATCATCAAAAGCCCTCTTCATGTTCAAAACCACATCATCTATTTCGAACAGGGAAATTTAAGCTTTGAAGCTGAGGTTACATGTGCTCAAATTATTGCAGATAATCCTATTTCCCGAACTTGGACATTAAATAACTCAACGATCAATCTAACAGGATCAGGAGCTTCTGTCCTAATGATTAATGCCGACAATCTGAATTTAAATTCAGGAAGTTCTAAAATAATTGCCGGTGGTACAGGTGCGAGTATAGCCATATCCGGAAGTTCCCCCATAAGTTTGTATAATGTCGAATTTCAAGAAAATGGGGCTAGTATTATAAACGAAACCTTATCTGTTAACTTCAATGATGTTCAATTTTTAGCTGGAGGTAGTTTAGAGGGACCCAATCGATTCCAAAACTTAATCTTCACAAAAGGGAATGACTATGCCATTCATAGTGGTTCCGATCAAACGATACTCGACACATGGACAGCAATTGGAACATGTAGTCAGCACATTAATATTTCTGGCCTTGGTGGCAATGGGAACCTAATTGCAAATGCAATCTCATTAGATTTCCTAAAGATTCAAAACATGGTGGCTTCGGGTACAGCAGCACCCTTCATTGCTCCAAACTCATTCCGTTTAGGAGGTCTTACAGGTTGGACCATTATTGATCCTGCACCCCAAAACTACAGCTGGACTGGAGTAACCGATAATAAGTGGAGTACACCAACAAACTGGAATTTGGGTTGTGTGCCATCAAGAATTGATAATGCTACGATTAGCGGCGTTTTTAATGTTGAAATAGATACAGATGCTGAATGTAAAAGCTTAATTTTATCCGATGATGTCACCCTATCCGGTTCATCAAAACTTAGCATATTCGGTTCTTTAAATGCCGGAAGTGCAACATGGGATTTACTGGGCACCACACATTTTGAAGGCAATGGTACGATATCTATTAATAACCCTTTCAAAGCTGATGTTTACTTTTCAGGAGGAGGTTCATGGCAATTGGCCACAACTCTTCAGATTCCTGACAACACTTTACATTTTGAATTTGGCCAAATCACAACAAACAGTAATAATTTAACTTTAAATCGTTTTGTATCTACAGGTGATGAACTTAGAATACTGAACCTAGGTACATCAACTCTTAGGCTAAACGGTAATTATCTTAAAACCTGGGAGGCTCAAGGAAATTCTTTTAATATTCCAGAAAGTGCTTACACCATAGAATTAATAGAACAAACAGCCGGTTTCTACAATAACCTGAGTGGTTCTGTAACTTACAACAAAGTTCATTTCATAGACAATAGAGAGAAGGCAAACCTAACTAATGAAGGTGATATTGTAAGCTTTAATGAAGTACACTTTTTTGCAGGTGCAAATATTTCAGGAGATCACAATTATGATATTTTAGAATTGTCAGCAGGAAAAACCTATCTCTTCGAAGCTGGTAGCGAACAAAAGGTAACAACTGCCAATGGCTTTATCGCCGAAGGAACGTGTGCTGATTTTATTTATTTAACAGGTAATGGTGGTATCTCCCACATCAGATCTGACGTTAATTCAGACAAGATACTTTATGTTCAAATTACTGACGTAGAGGTTATCGGAGGTATTACCCTTTCTGGTGGACTAGATGCTCAAAGCTCCTTTGGTATTCAAAACTATAATGGTTGGAATATCGTAGAAAAGACTCTATCTCAAGATTTTGTTTGGATTGGAACTGATGATTCTGATTGGTTTAACCCCAACAACTGGGATCTAGGCTGTATACCGACTCGTATTGATAACGTATTCTTTGATGAGGGGAATATTGGCCCAACCGGAAGCAGAACAATTACTATTGACGGAACTCGTCTACCTGAATGTAATAATATGACCTGGTCAAATGCCAACAATCTATTCTTCAATGGTAGTAGTGATCTTTGCATTTACGGTAATCTTGATTTTACATCTCTTCCAGCTGCTTCATTCACACATACTGGTGATATCTATTTCAAATCCGAAAATACGGTTACGCTTAAACTTGATGCTGTTATATTATCAAACGATGCCATTTTTGAGGGAAAAATCCAAGAAGATGGTTCATGGTTAGTGGGCATTTGGAATATAGATGGTGATTTTGAGACATCAGGCGATATCAAACTGGAACGAGGTACACTTAACACCAATAGTTTCGAAATAAGCTGTGATGAGTTTTACTCAAACTATAGTGATGTCAGAGCATTGCAACTTGATGCCTCTGTTCTTAATCTAAATGGTATTTTTCTTACACCTGAAAATCTAACTTTTGATGCTGGGACATCTGAAATTATTGTCGGTGAAAATGGGAAAGTTGAAGTTACCAATGGAATTGAAGCTGTCGACTTTCACAACATTACCTTTGATAAGGAAACCGGGACAGCACTCTTTTCTATTCGTGGGAAAGATGTTTATTTCAACCAAATTGATATTAAATCGAATGCTAACTTTCTTTACGAAGGTTTCGATGTGGAGAATTTAATTCTAAATCAGGGGAAAACCTATAAATTCACTGATGCACAAACCTTTAACATTGGAGATCTAACCGCTATTGGTGCCTGTGAAGGAACCATCGATATTTCAAGTTTATCAGCCGGTTCAGAAACAACTTTTAATAGTAAAAATGGTGATCCAATAAATGTAACTCAAGTAAATTTAATAGATGTTTTTGCAACACCAGCTGGAACATTTACGGCCAATAATTCTATTGATCTTGGAAATAATACCGGATGGGATTTTCCCACAGTTCCTACCAGTAGAGATTTATTTTGGGTGGACGGACCAGGAAACTGGGATGATCCAAACCATTGGGCTACAAGTACAGGTGGATCTCCTGGAGCATGTGTCCCAACAGCACTTGACAATGTTCATTTTGATATTAATTCATTTATCGGGAATACGAATCAAATTGTGACCACAGGAAGTGGGGATATTCGATGTAGAACAATGGACTGGAGGGGTTCTGAAGGCAACAATCCAATATTAGAGATGGGTGCTGTCGAGATATCAAGTGCATACATCTATGGTTCTTTATTTTTAAACAATACGCTAACAATTGATTTACCTGATGTTGATTTTTATTTCCGTTCAACCGAAAAAGGTAACACCCTCGAACTTCATACTTTTGAATTCCCTAATAATGTAACCTTTGATGGTATTGATGGAGAATGGAGTCTTGCCAACAATTTGAATGTTGATGGCAATCTTTTCTTAGACAATGGCGATTTTATTTCTGCAGGTTTCGATATCTCCTGTAACTATTTCGAGGCCTCAAATACTAATTTTGGTAAAAAAAGAGGATTAGACATTACTAATTCAGTTTTTACAATTCATGGTTTCGAAAATGGTCGAGCTGGATATATATTTACAGCAGACGAAACTGCATCTGAAACTTTTACATTAAAAGCAGATAATAGTCAAATTACTATCCATAGCAACAAAGATTTTTATATTGGAGGTAGCTTCTTTGGAGATTATACTTTTAATTCATTCTTGTTTACCGATGGAGGTAGTTTAACCTCAAATCTTGTTAAAACTCGAGTTAATAATTTAACCTTTGAAGAAGGTGGCAAGTTATTTGGTACTCTAGTCCTTGGGAAACTAATGCTTAATAAGGGGACAAAACCCAACACCTTTATATTTGAGTCTAATATCACATTCCCAATTGAAGAGTTCACAGCTATTGGGTCTTGTAACTTCCCAATAGATATCCGAGCAAGTAAAAGTGGAGACCAAGCCAATCTTGAAGTCACTACAAGCGTAAATGCCGATTTTGTTTTACTTACTGATATTAACGGTGTAGGTTCTGCCGTTACCTATCTTGCCAGTAATACACCTACTCCTACAAATTCAAATTGGACAGTCAACGCAATTACAGCAGTTGATCTATACTGGGTTGGAAATGGCTTAAACGACGAATGGTCTAATTACCTGAACTGGAGTAAAACTTCTGGTGGAACATCAGAAGGTTGTATTCCTACAGCATTAGATAATGTCTTTTTCGATTCTAATTCATTCTTGGGGAGCAAAACAGTTCTAGTCAATTCCGACGCGAGATGTCACAATATGACATGGACAGATGATGTGGATCCTTCATCCATATTTCAAGTCCAAAATCAAATGGATATACATGGTTTTCTAGATTTTAGTGAAAACATGACTTTAGAAATGTCAGGTGATCTAAAATTTAAAGGTGATGGATTAACCCCAGACAAACCTATTGATTTTGCAGGGAAAGCCTTAGATGGTGATATTTACTTCGATGGAGATGATCAATCCTGGATTTTACAAAATGACTTAACGACAACAGGAGATTTATTTTTAGATAATGGTTCTCTTGATACGAAGGGAAATAAAATGTCCATTTCAAGTTTCTCTTCATTAAATGGATCACCGCTTGCCAATAGAAAACTTGACATTTCGGGTTCTATAGTAACGGTGAATGCAGAAAAATTCCAGTCTTGGAAAATGATTCTGTTAGGATCTCCAATGGAATTTACAGCAGTAAACTCAGAATTATACTTTCCTAAAAAGGGTGGAATCTATTGCGAAAGCCCTGTGGATATCAAGTTCGGCGATGCTATTTTTGATGCTTACGGTGAGATTAATATTAATGGAAATGGTTTTGAAACCGGTAAAGGTGAATTTAAAACCATAATCTTCCGCCAGCAGGGACAAATATTCGGTGATCAGACCATTTCAAACCTTGAATTCACATTAGGTTATGGGGAAAACACCATACAAGCTGGAAGAACAATTAACCTGACCAATGAATTAACTATGGAAGGTGTAAACTGTTCCTTTGTTTACCTAAAATCGAGTGACGATGGTCAGAAAGCTTTCATTAATTCGACCATACCGCAGATCATTTATCATGCCTCTTTAAAAAACATCAGTATGACAGATAGTAATGATCATAGAATCATTGGAAAATATAATGATGAGGGAGGAAACGATGGATGGGTTGAAACACCAGTAAATGACGATGGAGAAGATCCTCCTTCATTTCATGAGACACTACCAACTCGAGAAGAGTGGTGTAGTAATACAGCAACTCTCGATCATGTCACCCATTTCCCTATTAACGACAGAACAACATTTCAATGGGCATTGAAACGTCCAACTGATGCTGATTTTAATAATTTACCTGGTGAAACATCGGCTACTGTTCTCATAAATGAATCTGGTCTATATAGAGTAGAAATAAACTATAATCCTCCCAGCGGTGACGATTGTATACTTTTTTCAACGATTGAAGTTGTCATGAATATAACCTCAAATATCGTTATTGAATTCACAACGACTAATGTACAATGTTATGGCAATGAAGATGGATTTGTTAAGGCTGTTGCTCAAAATGGAAATGCGCCTTACTCCTTCTTTTGGACAGACGCAGATGATAATGACATTCCTTCTTCAACAAAGCATCTGACAGGTGAAAGTTTTGCTTCTGGCCTTGCTCCAGGTAAGTATTTCGTGCAAGTGAAAGATGATAAAGGTTGTGATCAAACAAGCTCTGTTGATGTCTTTAATGCCTATGAAATGTTCATTAATGACATTACTAAAAAGGACTTAAAATGTTTCAATATTACTGATGGGGAGATTAATATAGACGCTTCTGGTGGAACGGGATCTTTAACTTACTACCTGGATGGTAATATTGAATCAGCTAATATTACAGGCCTATCAGCAGATGAATATTTGGTTCACGTTCAAGACGGTAATGATTGTAAAACGGATGAAGAAAGTGTTGAACTTTTTTCTCCTGAAGAAATTACATTCGATTTTGCCTCCTCAGGTATATTATGCTCGGGTGATAAAAATGGGAGTATCGATCCACAGGTTAGTGGTGGCGTTATACCTTATACATACAACTGGACTTCAGACAAAGGATATAGCTCTAGTACCCCTGCTCTTGTAGATGTTGAAGGTGCAAATTACACCATTGAAATTACGGATGCCAATAATTGTGTTTACACTGAAATATATGAACTTGTAGAACCAGAAGCCATCGTCCTAGATGACCTTACAGTGAGCGATGCGAATTGTTTTGGTGAAGCTACAGGAGAACTATTTGTTTTGGCAGATAAAGGAACTGCCCCTTACGAATATACGATAAACACAACAACAAATACAACGGGACAATTTACAGGTTTAACAGCCAACACCTATACATTACAAGTGACCGATAAAAATGCCTGTATTAAACTGCAGGATATCATTATTAAGGAGCCGATTGAATTGGGATTTGTAATCTCTGATAATATCCCTCCTACTTGTAATAACTTAAAGGATGGAATTATTACGATTGTTCCTTATGGTGGAAATAACGATTTTAGTTTCGCTTGGTCTGGTCCAAACGATTTCAGATCATATACTAAAAACAACACAGGCCTGGACTTCGGCGAATACACCCTTCTTCTTAAGGATAAGAAAGAATGTACTTATGAAGGAACCGTTAGCCTTTTAAAAAGTCCTCCTCTACAACTAGGACTCGTTGTAGAAGAAGAGGTCAGTGTAGCTGGTGCCAATGATGGTAGCTTCCGCTTAGAAATTTTAGGCGGTGCCATTCCTTACACTTATAAGGTAACTGGACCCAATGGCTATTCCCGATTTAGTCCAACATTTTTCGATGAAGATGAAGCCCTATTCGAAAACTTAGTTGGTGGACTTTACACCGTTACAATTACTGACGAAAGTTCTTGCGGGAGTATCACAAAAGACATTATGGTACCAGAAGGCGATCTACTGGTTACACAAATAATTGATCAGGAAAACATCTCTTGTACTGCTTATAATGATGGTGCGCTCAATGCTACGGCTATTGGAGGTAATGGTACATACACTTACTCATGGACTGGTCCTTCTGGTTTTACAGCTAATACAAAATCAATTTCTGCTTTAGTTGCAGGAACGTATAACTTAACCGTTCAATCAGCAGGTCAAACCGCTACTGATCAAACTATTATTCTTGAGCCAACACCATTGCTTGCAACTTCTAACTTAACTGATGTTGCATGTTTTAACGAACCGAATGGTAGCATTGCACTAGATATTACAGGAGGAACCCAACCCTATTCAATTTTATGGGAAGGCGACAGAGGCTTTTACTCTCACTCAGATAAGATTTACGATTTAGCAAAAGGAAATTACGACTATCAAATAACTGATGCAAGAGGTTGCATTGTTTCCAATTCTGTAACGATAAACGAACCTGATGCTGTTGCTGTTAGTCAAACACATACTGATATAACTGATATTGGTTTACGTGATGGAACAATTACGGCAACAGCAAGTGGGGGGACTCTACCCTACACCATCTTTATATCTGGACCAAATGAATATTCTAAAAAAGATTTTAATAATACAACGGGGACATTCTTTGTAGATATACTGGAACAAGGCGTTTATATTATTGAGGTACTTGATGCCAATGGTTGTAGAGCTATTACTGAAACCAGAATATATGAACTTGAAAAAATGGTTGTTTCTCTTGTTTCAAAAACAACACCAATTTGTCATGGAGGAACTGAAGGTTCAATCGAGGTACTTATAGAAGATGGAAGTGGTGATTTCACCCTATCATGGGAAGCTGATAATCATTATAAAAATGAAGATGCACCGCTTAAAATTGAGAATCTAAAAGCGGGTTACTACACCCTATCTGTTACTGATAATGTAACAGGTGAAGTTATCGAATTCTATCAAGATGTTAATGAACCCGATCCTGTAGAGGTTGAATATGGTATAGACCACATCTCCTGTTATGGTTTGACGGATGGATATATCAATATTTATCCCAAAGGCGGTACTCCTAATTATACATATGTATGGACTGGAATAGATCCTGGTCGTATAGATAAAGAAGATCAAGGCGATTTAAGTCCTGGAACATATGGTGTAACAGTAACCGATTCTAGAGCTTGTACTTCTGTAGAATATTCTTTTGAAATAGAAGAACCAGAACTTTTTGCTGGAAGTCATACCATAAAAGAGCCTTTATGTTATGGTGATAAAAATGGTGAGGTTAAATTGGAAATCATCTCAGGTGCCACACCATACACGGTAAGTTGGAACACTGGTGCGGTAACCCAGAATATTTACAATCTAAAGTTTGGTACTTATACCTATACTGTCATTGACAATGAAGATTGTGAATTCACAAACACAGTCAATTTAACTCAACCTGACACACTTATCGCAGAAATTAATATCTTTAACGATGTGGTTTGTTATGGTCAGAATGATGGCGAAGCATATACTGCGGTTAGCGGTGGAACTGCCCCATATCGATTTAACTGGTCAAATGGTGAAACAACGCAGGATATTAGTGATTTACGTCCTAAGAAATATGAATTAATCGTAACAGACAAAAATGATTGTCAGGATACAGCTAGTGTTGTTATTGAGGAGCCAGAAGAACTATTATTAAGAGTTGAAGTTAACAGACCAACTGTTGAGGGTGCATCTGATGGAGCAATATTCTCAAAAGCATTTGGGGGGATACCTGATTATAAGGCCACTTGGGAAATAGAAACGGGCTCAGAGATGTGGTCTCTTCTTAATGAAACCGATTTAGAAATTACTGATCTTGATAGAGGGAAGTACAAATTAACACTTAGCGATGTTAATTCATGTGCAACAGATACAATTATTAATTTAGAATATTTATATGATAGAATAATAGAGATACCTAAGGCGTTTACTCCTAACCAAGATGGTTATAATGATTATTGGGATATATTGAGAATTGAATATATTCAAAGACTTACAATTGTCATTTATGATCGACTAGGAGCAAGTGTTTATCAATTTACAGGGACCGGAAATGAATACAAGGGAAATCCCTGGACAGGTAAAAACAATAATTCACATTTACCTATTGGTTCCTATTATTATGCCATAGAAGCTGATGATTCAAAACCTTTAACAGGCACAGTAACCATAGCACGTTAAATCAAACTAATCGACACACAGGCCTCTAACACATTATATGAGAAATTTTTTTATAACTCTAATCTTCATATTTGCATTACATATTTCAGCAAAGGCGCAGCAACTTCCTTTGTATAGTCAATATGTTGAAAATGGATTTCTATTCAATCCAGCAATGGCTGGAACTAGGATATACACCCCTGTGCGATTAACGATGCGTAAACAATGGGCAGGTATCGAGGGTGCACCAGAAACACAAGCCATAAGTATGCATCGAAATTTTGGAGAAAGATGCACAACTTGTGATGCAGTAGGTAACCCTCTTGCGCGCAGAAGTACGCAAAGAGGTTTAGGAATGGGTGCTTATGTTTTTAACGATAAATATGGTGCTATTTCACGTACGGGTATCGAATTATCCTATGCTTACCATTTGGAGTTCAACCGCCAATACTATGGAAAAAGAGGAACCCGCTTATCCTTCGGTTTAGGTGGCGTTTTCTACCAATATAAATTCGATGGTGATTATATTCCTGTAGGTGATCCGCTCTATACAGGTGGTGATATCGTGTCTTATATTCCTGATGCAAATTTTGGCGTTTATCTCTACAATAACGATTATTTCGTAGGATTTTCAATTGCTCATCTATTTGAATCTTCGGTAAAAATGGGTGATGCCGGTTTCAACAACGACATCATGTTGAGGCACTATTATTTCACTGCAGGATACACATTCAACATTAACAATCAGGTTGCCATAGAACCCTCAGCTATCGTTCGAAGAACAATTGACTCTCAAAATTACATTGACTTTACGGCTAAACTGTATGTCAGAAGTTTTTGGATGGCATTATCTTACCGTAGTAACGATCAACTTGTTGGAATGCTAGGTGTTAATTTTGCGAAATATTATTTGGGATACTCATACGATTATTATTCAAACAACTTGCTTGCTAACAATAGTAATGGAACTCATGAGGTTACTGTTGGTGTAAATCTAGATGTTCCCAAAACAATGATTCGTGACTTAATGAGACGAAACAGAAACGAAGCAGCCAAAACGCGTCGAAAAATCAGACAAAAGAAAACTAAAGAATTTATGTTCTTCTAGAATATTATTTCTGTTTAAACAACTAATGAATGAGGGTATCAATTTTCTCACTAATTATTCTTTCACTTATATGTCTCATTTCCGCCTGTGAGGATAATGAAGCGTATAATCACGATCCTAATTTTCAATTGAGTTTTTCATTAGATAGTTTAACTTTCGACACCATTTTCTCGGGACTTCCTTCTACAACAAAACAGCTTAAGGTTTATAACCGATCTTCGAAAGCCATTTACCTTGATGAAATTGATCTTATAAATGATGAAGCATATCGATTAAATATTAATGGCGTAGTTGGAAATAGTGTCAAACAAGTCTATATACCAGCAAAAGATAGTCTTTATATTTTTGTAGAACTCAGTGTACAAGATAATGATCAGGATTCTCCCCGCTTAATTGAAGATTATATACAATTTAAATTCAATTCAAGAGTTCAACGTTTCTTACTTAAAAGCTGGGCTCAGGATATCATTCGATTTGAAAATAATGAACTTCAATCACAGGTATGGACAAAAAACCGGCCTTATTTTATTGATGAAGATTTATACCTAAATCAGAATCAGACATTGACAATTCAGGCTGGATCAAAGGTTTATTTTCAGAAAAATGCAGGATTACACATCCATGGTAATTTGAATATCAATGGTAGTTTCGAAGATGTCGTATTTTTCGGCTCACATCGTCGGGAAGAATTATACGATAATGTTCCAGGGCAATGGGACGGTCTTTATTTTTACGCTGATAGTAAAGACAATTTCATTTCTCACCTTCATCTGGAAAATGCTATAAAAGGCATTACGGCTCAATCAGACAATAATAACAATCGTATAGAAATAGAATATTCTCAATTCCTTAACTTCACAACAACGGGTATTTCTTCACACAATTTCAATCTAAAGATGCATGATGTCATAGTATACAATTGTGGAGAAGAATGTATCCGACTTGAAGGTGATGGGAATTTTAATTTGGCCCATTGCAACTTTATTAATTACTGGCAGCTTTCATCAAGAAACAAACCTGTTTTAAGCTATATAGTAAATAATAAAAATGAATTAAAACTTCATAATAGCATCATTTGGGGAACTAAATCCAACGAAATAGAAATTAATCAAATTGAAGCAGTTGAAATTAAAAACACATTAATAAAGCTAAGCGAAGATAAACAGAATAGCTTATCAAACATTTTTGAAAACTGCATTTTTAACACCGATCCTGAATTTGCTAATAAGAATGAACACAATTATAATTTACGTGACAGTTCACCTCTTATTGACAAGGCTAATACAGAAATTGCAATCTTCTACCCTATCGATTTCAATGGTAATAACCGACTCTCTGACTCAGCTCCGGATATTGGGAGTTTTGAATATTATGAAGTGAACAAATAAAATGGCTTAATTAAAGTTACCATGAAAAATATATTTAGTTTTTTATTGGTTTTACTTTTCACACTAAACTCCTTTTCCCAATCAAAATCTGAAAAGGAAATTAATGCCTTGCGCTCCGATTATCGGATTCTATTTTACAATGTTGAAAACCTGTTCGACACAAAAGATGACAGCTTAAAAAATGATGCTGAATTCTTACCTCAAGGTCAAAAGTATTGGACTTGGAAGAAATATCAGGACAAGTGTACAAAAATTGCCAAAATTATAATGGCTTCTGGTGGTTGGGAGCTGCCCGAAATTGTCGGACTATGTGAGATCGAAAACAAGAGAACACTAAATGGAATTCTATATTCAACACCATTAAAAAAAGCCAAATATCAAATTATCCATAATGAATCACCAGATCATAGAGGTATTGATGTCGCACTATTCTACCAAGCTGATCGCTTCTTCCCTCTCGACACTTCCTTTCTAAAATTGTTTTATGATGATTCTGACCATTCTACAACTCGAGAAATTTTATACGTCAAAGGAGTAACGCACACCGACGACACATTACATTTATTTGTCAATCATTGGCCATCACGATGGGGCGGACAGCTGGAATCTGAGTATAAACGAATAGCAGCTGCCAGACTTGTTCGGAGCAAGGTCGATTCAATATTCGATCAATCTTCAAAAGCAAAGATTATCATCATGGGTGATTTCAACGATTATCCCAACAATAAATCCCTTTCTAAAACGTTAAAAGCTAGTGTTCCAAATGAAAAATTTAAAAATGATGATTTGTATAATTTAGCCTCGTATCTGGAAAATAACCAATCAATAGCTTCTCACAAATACCAAGGCGTTTGGGGGATGCTAGACCAATTTATAGTTTCCGGTTCTCTGATGAATGCAAATGGGATTTTGCAAACTCAACCTAAAAACATGCATCTTTTTGCTCCTCCTTATCTACTTGAAACGGATAAGTCATACAATGGCATGCGTCCTTTCAGAACTTATATCGGCTATAAATATCATGGAGGTTTCAGCGATCATCTTCCGATATATCTGGATCTTTGGCGGAAATTGGACTATCAATAGAAAGCAAGCAACAACATTTTTTTACTCTTTAAGATCTTATTATACAAAACCATATACAATCAAATAATTATAATTATCTTCAAATACAAAAATAGAAGCAGTATGAAATTTGAAAAAGATTTATTGGTTCAGAAATCTGTTACAAAAACGATAGTAGGTATTTTAACTCTTGTGGTTATCGCCTTATGGATTAGCTCTAAGTTTTATATCGAACAAGAGTTTGATACATTTGATTTCATTTATCTTGTGGCCTTATTCTTATGTGTATTTCTGCTTATTTTAGAAGGTAGAGGAATACCTCTTGCTAAAATTTTTGGAAAGGCATTTATTCTCATCGATGAAGATAAAATTAGTATGAAAAAAGGTGTATTTAGCAAAGAAGAGACAATATATTGGGATGACATTAAAACGATAGAATATAAAGCCAATTATTTTCTTTTCACAAAACATGACGATACGCTGATTCCATTTAAACTAAGAAATCTTGCCTACCGTTTTAATCGGGAAATATTAGATTTCATAAAAGTAATAGGTAAACACAAAGGCCTTGAGGTTGAGAGAATGAATGATTTCAGAAAAAAATAAGATCTAAAAAAACAATAGATAAGAAGCCTCTGCTTGATTCTTTAATCAAGCAGAGGTTTCTTATTTTAGGTTTAAGTCACTCCAATGCTTACAAGAGAAAAATAATGCTTAAATTGGAATGTTCTGCATTCATAATTATTAATAACTCTTCCTATGCGCTTCAGTCACCTATATATATTAATCTTTTTGCTTTTTCTAATCAGCAATTCTACTAAAGCTCAAAACAGTATACAGCTTATACCAGAATCAAGTTCTATACGCGTATTTGGAACTTCAAATATTCATGATTGGGAAATGCATGTTGAATTTCAATCTAATAGTTCAGACTATGAGATTCCAAATAACTCTCTTAAAAACCTAAAAAACACTCAGTTTAAAATCGAAGGAATTAGATTAAGAAGTAAAGAAAGTGCGATGGAAAAAAAAGCTCATAAAGCTCTTAAGTTACCCGAATTCCCATTTATAAGTTTTTTATTAAAAAAAATTACAATTAGAAATAACAAAGCAACAAATTTTAATGCCTTTGCCATAGGCACTCTCCTTATTTCAGGTCAATCACAGGATGTTAAATTGCCTATAAATGGTAATTTCTTGGGAAAAAAGAAACTGAACCTAACAGGTTGTATTGATCTAAAAATGTCTGATTTTAATATTGAAGCTCCAAGTGCATTCTTCGGCGCTATCTCAACTAATGATGACATCAAGATTTTATATTCTTTGGACTTCACTTCAAAACAAAAACTGACACAAGACATGCTAAGCTCCAATCTTAATCCTTAATATCAGTCATATCCAAAGATTTTTTCTAATTTTGCCGACATACAATAAGACACAGGAAGCTTGTTTTTCTTAGTGTCTTTTTTTTGCACATAATTTGTAAACAATAATCATGATAAATAGAATCACTCAACTTTTTGGAATCGAAAAACCAATTATTCAAGGAGGAATGGTATGGTGCTCTGGATGGAAACTTGCTACAGCTGTTAGTAATGCAGGAGGTTTAGGGTTAATTGGTGCTGGATCTATGCACCCGGATACTTTTCAAGAGCATATTCAAAAAGCAAAAGCTGCCTGTGATAAACCTTTTGGTGTCAATGTCCCCCTGCTTTATCCTGAAATGGATAAGATTATGGATATCATTGTAAAAGAAGGAATCAAAATCGTCTTTACATCAGCTGGTAGCCCTAAAAAATGGACCCCGTTTTTAAAAGAGCATGGCATTACTGTTGTTCATGTTGTATCAAGTTCCTTTTTTGCTAAAAAATGCGAAGATGCCGGTGTAGACGCAATTGTTGCTGAAGGTTTTGAAGCAGGAGGCCATAACGGACGTGAAGAAACCACAACTTTAGCTTTAATTCCAAATGTTAGAAAAGCAACCAATCTTCCCTTAATCGCTGCCGGTGGAATTGGCTGTGGAAAAAGTATATTAGCAGCACTTAGTATGGGGGCTGATGGTGTTCAAATTGGAACTCGTTTTGCAGCATCCGAAGAATCATCATCTCATATTAATTTCAAAGAAGCTATTGTCAAATTAGATGAAGGTGGAACCAAACTAGCTCTAAAAAAACTAGCACCTACACGTTTAATCAAAAATGAGTTTTTCGATCAGGTTTATGAGGCAGAGTGCCGCGGTGCTTCACCAGAAGAAATGAGAGAAATACTTGGTAAAGGACGTTCTAAAAAAGGAATGTTTGAAGGAGATCTTAAGGAGGGTGAATTGGAAATTGGTCAAGTTGGAGCAATGATAAAAGACATTCAACCTGTAGCCGAAATCATGAATGAAATGATGACTGAATACAAACAAGAGCTTAATATTCTTCAATCAGAAAAATCTAAATACCAATTCTAGTAGAATCACCGAAAAGCCAGATATACTGTTTTTTTATTAGACAGAAGATAGAATGAGTCTTCTGAATTTAAAATATTATAATGATTGAATTCGATAAATTTACTCTTGACAATGGACTTAAGGTTATAGTGCACAAAGATGCGACAACACCTTTAGCTGCTGTTAATATCCTATATAATATTGGAGCTAAGGATGAAAATCCTGAGCAAACCGGTTTTGCACATCTTTTTGAGCATCTCATGTTTGGTGGTTCAATAAACATCCCAAACTACGATGAACCTCTTCAGCAAGTTGGAGGTGATAATAATGCCTGGACTAGTAACGATGTCACCAATTACTACCTAACTGTTCCAAAAGAGAACTTAGAAACAGGATTCTGGCTTGAGTCAGACAGAATGCTAAGCTTAGCATTTACTCAAAAAAGCTTAGATGTTCAAAAGGCTGTTGTTATTGAAGAGTTTAAACAACACTACTTTAACCAACCATATGGTGATGTTTGGTTAAATCTTCGTCCCTTAGCATACAAGGAACACCCATATCAATGGTCAACAATTGGGAAATGCATTGAGCATATAGAAAATGCACAGTTGCAAGATGTTAAAGATTTTTTCTTTCATCATTACGCTCCCAACAATGCGGTTTTAGTTGTTACAGGCAATGTTGAGACTGATGAGGTTAGACGTCTTGCTGAAAAGTGGTTTGGGCCGATTGAACGAAGAGATATAGCGGCCCGCAATTTACCTTCAGAGCCAAAACAAACAGAATTCCGCTCACTTCACCTGGAAAGAGATGTACCTTATGATGCTATCTATATGGCCTTTCATATGGGGAGTCGCAATGATCAAGATTTCTATAAAGTCGATTTGCTTTCAGATATTTTATCGAATGGACAATCTTCTCGAATATTTCAAAGACTTATAAAAGAGAAGAATCTTTTCTCGACAATTGATGCTTATTTAACTGGTGATTTTGAACCTGGTTTATTTGTCATCAGTGGCAAACTAACCGAAGGAGTTAGTATGGAAGATGCTGAGAAAGCTATTTGGGAAGTTCTTGATGAAGTATCTGCAACAAAGGCTGAAGAGTATGAACTCCAAAAAGTGAAAAACAAAGTTGAATCATCTCTGGTTTTCTCTGAGATTAGTTTCTTGAACAAAGCGATGAATATAGCTCAACACGAAATCACAGGACAAGCTGAAGATATTAATCTTGAAGTCGAAAAATACAATAAGGTTAGCACAGATGACCTACAGGAAATGGCTCAAAAAATTCTGATTAAAGAGAATTGTTCCACACTTTATTACCACGCAAAAAAACAATAATGGAGAAATTGAATCGTAACCTACCTCCTCAATTTAAAACAATTGAGCATGTAGATATTCCAAAATCAAAGCAAGATGTTTTGAGTAATGAGATTCCTATCCATATTATTTCAGGTGGTAGTCAGGAGGTCCTTAAAATTGAAATGATTTTTAATGCTGGTTTATGGTATCAAAAGTCGCCTCTTATAGCAGGCACCTGTAATTCAATGCTCAACGAAGGCACCGAAAAATATTCGGCAGCCGAGCTTGCCGAAAAGTTTGATTTTTATGGAGCCTATATTGTTTATAATAATAGCCAACATGATGCGAGTGTATGTTTATATACCTTAAATAAATATCTGGATGAAACACTGGATTTACTAGAGGAAATTATTAAACATCCTACCTTTCCAGAAAAAGAATTCAAAACCATTCTCAGCAATAAAAAACAAAACTATCTGGTCAATAGAGAGAAAACTAACGCCCTCGCTAAGGAAAAATTCAACAGTCTTATCTATGGTGACAAGCATCCCTACGCCAATATATTTGAAGCAAATGCTTTCGATAAAGTTCAATTAGAGGATATTAAAACCTATTATAAAGACCGATATACAGCTGATAATTGTCGTATTATCCTTTCAGGTAAAATGGATGAATCGGTATTGAGCAAAATAGAAAACCGTTTTGGCGCTTCAGCCTGGAATACAAAATCATCCCATACTGAAGCAAAGCATGAGTTTCTTTGTTCAGATGAAAGAAAAGTATTTGTGCTTAAAAAGGATGCCGTACAATCATCAATTCGAATAGGGCGTCCTCTTTTTAATAAAACACATCCAGACTTTGCCGGTATCATGTTACTCAACCTAATACTAGGCGGCTACTTCGGTTCTCGCTTAATGCAAAATATCCGTGAAGATAAAGGTTATACCTACGGTATCAACTCTCTTTTACTCTCACACCTAAAATCTGGTCATTTTGCAATAGTTACTGAGGTTGGAACTGATGTATGCGAGGCAGCTATTTCTGAAATCTATAAGGAAATTAAACGTTTGAGAGAAGAAAGGGTTCCAGAAGAGGAGCTTAGTCTTGTAAAGAACTTCTTCTCTGGCGAAATGTTGCGAAATTTTGATAGCCCTTTTGCATTATCTGAAAGCCTAAGAGGTAATCTACCTTTCGGTTTTGACAATTCTTATTACGAGACTTTTCTTCAGAAAATAAAAGAAACATCCTCTCAAAAGATAATGGAATTAGCAAACACCTATTTCAAGGAAGAGGATCTTTATGAAGTCGTAGTCGGAGAAAACAAAGCCTAAAAAAGAATAGATATAATTGTGAGCAATTAGCTGAGGCTAGTTGCTCATTTTTATTTCTAATTAATCGAGTTATCCCTAAGGAGAAGATAATTCAAGTATTTTGATAAAAATTAAGACTATCTGGTCTAAATAAGTTGACTAAACAGGTAGTTAAATCAGGAGTTTTAACTAATTTTATAGATCACTTACAACAAACAGATCGGAAATAGATTCTTTTTTAAACATCAGTTTCTAGCTTAAATCATTGTTTTGATTTCCCCGGTTTGCATGACCATTAATATAAACGAGTAACATATGACGGTTGAAACCCAACAAGATAAAGAATTAATATTAGCAAGCTATCAAAAGCTTTTGGCAAGTTGCAAACGAAGCAACACGCCTGAAACAAAAGCGATGATAGAAAAGGCATTCCATTTTGCCTGGGACGCTCATAGAGGCGTGCGTCGTAAATCAGGAGAACCTTATATTATACACCCTATAGAAGTTGCTGAAATTGCAGCTAAAGAAATTGGACTTGGAACAAAATCAATTGTCTCGGCCTTATTACACGATGTGGTTGAAGATACTGATTATACTGTAGAAGACATAGCACATCATTTTGGCGACAAGGTTGCTGCTATTGTTGATGGACTGACGAAAATATCGGGTGCTTTCAATCAGCAAACATCCATGCAAGCTGAGAATTTCAGAAAGATGTTACTAACTCTATCTGATGATATTCGAGTGATTATCCTGAAAATTGCTGACCGCCTGCACAATATGCGAACGCTAAGTTCCATGCCTCTTCGTAAGCAAATGAAAATTGCTGGCGAAACCTTATTTCTATTTGCGCCCCTTGCACATCGTTTAGGATTATACAAGATAAAATCTGAGCTTGAAGATCTAAGTTTGATGTATGAGCATCCGGAGGATTATAAAAGTATTGCTGAAAAGATCAAAAATAAAGAGGCTGAGCAAGAACTCGTTCTTGGACAAATTATTGAACCTATTAAGGAACGATTAAACGACAATAACATTATTTGTACGGTTATCAATCGACCTCGTTCTATCTTCTCAATTTGGAATAAAATTGAGAACCACAAGATTAAGCTTCAGGACATATACGATCTTCCTGCTATCAGAGTTATTTTTAAACCTCAGAAAGATGTACCAGAGAAGAATCAGTGCTGGAATATTTATTCTTTAATTACGGATATATACAAACCAAAACCAGAACGTATTCGTGACTGGATGAGCACGCCTAAAGCCAACGGTTATGAGGCACTTCACATGACAGCTATGGGACCCTTGGGTAAATGGGTAGAGATTCAAATTTGCTCCAATAGAATGAATGAAATTGCAGAACGTGGTTTTATTGCTCACTCAAGATATAATACAGACAGTGAATCAGAACTTGATAAATGGCTTAAAGATGTGCGAGAAATCTTAGAAAACCCTGAGTCTGATGCTCTAGCTTTTCTTGATGAATTTCGCTTAAATTTATTCTCGCAGGAGATTCAGGTATTCACCCCAAAAGGATTAATCAAAACCCTACCGAAGCATGCAAGTGCTTTAGATTTTGCATATGAAATTCACACCGACATTGGAAATCAATGCATTGGTGCTAAAGTCAATCATAAGCTTGTTCCTCTTAATTACATTCTTCGTAGTGGCGATCAGGTCGAAATCCTAACTTCCGATAAACAAAAACCTAAAGCAGAGTGGTTAGAATATGTCGTAACAGCTAAAGCTAAATCGAAAATTAAAGCTGAGTTTAAGGATGATCGTAAACGATTAATTCGAGCTGGAAACAAAATATTAGAAGAACACCTGCAGAGCATTGGCTTGGTTTTGAATTCAAAAGCAACAAAGAAACTGATGGAACACTATCAGTTTACAAATAAAGATGAACTCTTCTTAAACTTTGGATCGTCTAAACTGAAGCTTGAAGAAATTGAAGGTATTGTTAAAAAGAAATCAAAAAACAAATTTATCAAATACTGGAAACTACAATTGTTTGGAAGCGATGATAAAAAAAGTACAATAGATAAATTAGAAGATAAACCTGAGATTGATAAAAAGAAACCTTTTCTTTTGGAAGAGACCATGTCTGAGGAAAAATATAAGATTGCAACCTGTTGCAAACCTATTCCTGGTGATGATGTGGTTGGCTATGTTGATATGGCAAATAATGTCACTATCCACAAAAGAAAATGTCCTAATGCTCTTAAATTGATGTCAAGTCAGGGCGATAGAATTCTTGAAGCTAACTGGACAAGTCATCGTTTAATGTCATTTTTAGCTATCATCGAACTAAATGGCATTGATAAAATCGGAATCGTTAACGATATCACCTCCATCATCTCAAAAGATCATCATGTTAATATGAGATCAGTACATTTCGAAAGTCACGATGGTGTTTTTGAAGGTTTAATTCATCTGTATGTGCATAATACAGAAGACTTAAACAACTTGATGAAAAAGTTGATAAAAATTAAAGGTCTCGACAATGTCAGACGAATTGAGAATATAGAAGAATACAGTTAAACCATTTTTTTTTGCTCCCACTCTTGGAAGTAATCAAAAAAAAACACTATTTTAGTCCCGTTATTTAAAATTAGATTAGATAGTAATATAGCTTTAAAAGTATGATTAGCGAAGACACAAAAGAAATTGTAAAAAAGATGTTTACTGATTACCTTCAAAAAAAGGGACACAGAAAAACACCTGAAAGATATGCCATACTTGACGAAATATATTCGCGCGAAGGTCACTTTGACATTGAGTCTCTTTATATTTTTATGAAGAATAAAAATTATCGCGTAAGTAGAGCAACACTTTACAATACCATCGATCTACTTTTAGATTGTAAGCTCGTAATTAAGCATCAGTTTGGGAAAAATATTGCTCAATTCGAGAAAGCTTACGATAGTAACAAGCACGATCATTTGATTTGTACCAAATGTGGTAAGGTTCTCGAGTTTTGTGATACTCGCTTAGAAGATGTTCGTAATAACGTTTCTGATGACATGGACTTCCTTGTTTCTCATCATTCTCTATACATTTATGGCACATGCCAAGAGTGTAGAAAAAAAGATAATTAAGATATCAACAATCGATATATTTGAAAGCCCTTATAAATAAGGGCTTTTTTTATTCCCTAAGGTGATTTTTCAACAAGATACTCTCTAATCTAAAATATTTATTACCTTTGACCGTTAACAATTAGCTGTTAACATCAAACAAAATTCTCAGCTAATACCTTCCTCAATTGGCAAGTATCTGCTGGGTTATAATCAACCGTTTTATTCAAATTATTTGTCGATGAATGACCCTATTTATGGCCAAAAATCAGCCAAAAATATTGGTTCCATTCGATAAACAGATCAAATTATTACCCTATGAAAGTTGATGTACTTTTAGGCCTCCAGTGGGGAGATGAAGGAAAAGGTAAAATTGTAGATGTTCTTACTCCTAAGTATGATATCATCACAAGATTCCAAGGTGGACCGAACGCAGGTCATACACTTGAGTTTAATCAAATCAAGCACGTTTTACATACCATCCCATCAGGAATTTTTCGTGACGATAAATTAAACGTTATTGGTAATGGTGTTGTAATTGATCCTGTTATTTTCAAAAAAGAAATTGAAGGTATCAAAGCAATCGGTATTGATTTAAGTAAGAACCTTTTTATTTCTAAGAAAGCTCACTTAATTTTACCTTCACACCGTATTTTAGATGCTGCTTCTGAAGCTGCAAAAGGAAAATCTAAAATTGGATCTACCCTTAAAGGAATTGGTCCAACATATATGGATAAAACAGGTCGTAATGGCTTAAGAGTTGGTGATATTCTTACCAATTTTGATGAAAAATATAAGGCTTTAGTTGCAAAGCATGGCGACATGTTAGATAAGTACTTTTCTTTTGAATACGATTTATCAGAATATGAAGCTGAATGGTTCGAAGGCATTAAACTGCTTCAAGAGTTTCAATTAATCGACAGCGAGCAATTCTTAAATGATAGCTTGAAGAATGGTAAATCTATTCTTGCTGAAGGTGCACAGGGAACACTTCTTGATATCGATTTTGGTTCATACCCATTTGTTACATCTTCTAACACTGTTTGTGCTGGTGCATGTACTGGTTTAGGTATCGCTCCAAATAGAATTGGTGAAGTAATTGGAATCTTTAAAGCTTACTGTACCCGTGTTGGTATGGGACCATTCCCAACTGAACTTTTTGATGCAGATGGTGACGAATTAAGAGTAAAAGGAAACGAGTTTGGATCGACTACAGGTCGCGAAAGACGTTGTGGCTGGTTAGATCTTGTATCTCTTAAGTATTCAATCATGATCAATGGCGTTACTCAGTTGACTATGATGAAATCTGATGTATTAGATAATTTTGATACAATTAAGATTTGTACTGGTTACAAACTTGATGGAAAAGAAATCGACTACGTACCATACGAAATGACTGATGATATCGAGCCGGTTTATACCGAATTCAAAGGTTGGAAAACTGACATGACATCAATGTCGAACGAAGATCAATTCCCTGCTGATTTTAATGCTTATGTTGATTTCATTGAAAAAGAAACTGGTGTAGCTATTACTGTTGTTTCTGTAGGTCCTAACAGATCACAAACTATTGAAAGAAAATAATATCAGTTAAAAAAACAGACTTTAGATAATAGTCTCACTTTAACTTGTAACAAGTATATTTAATCCTCTGTAACTTCAATATAAAGTTACAGAGGATTTTTTTTGCCTGTTTTATTATAACTAAAGAATCTATATTGTTTAAATTCCTAATCATAAAATCATAAAAATTAAGCCATTGTCTCCTAGACTTTTTATAATTAATGATTAAGTTTGAAAGTCAAATCCGGATTTCATCAAAAATTAGAATAGAATCTATCCAATGGAGCAAAATAATATCACGAATCAAAAGAAATTACTCAAAGCCATACGCCCTCAACGTGTGATTTGGCCTATTTTGATTGGTTTTGTGGTAATTATTTATTTGCTTGTAAAAGATTTCAAGCCCGGCACTTTTGATTTAGTCGAATTTTCCTGGCTTACACTTGCAGGAATCATTGTAGCACTCTTAATGATGGCACTTCGTGATTTCGGCTATATGGCAAGATTGAGAATATTAACTGAAAAAGAATTCTCATGGCGAAAGACATTCCGTATCATAATGCTTTGGGAATTTACATCTGCTGTTACGCCATCAGCAATTGGAGGAACTTCTTTTGCTATTCTATACCTAAATAAAGAAGGTTTAAGTTTGGGAAAAAGTTCAGCTGTTGTCATGGCGACCTCTTTCCTCGACGAACTTTATTTCATCATCATGCTGCCTCTTATTCTTCTTGTTCTGGATTGGCAACAACTTTTTTTACTTGATGCTGAAAATACATCTTCACTTGCATCTTCTCTAATACTATTAGTTCTTGGCGCCTACCTGCTAAAACTAGCCTATTTAATTGTATTGAGTTATGGACTTTTCAAAAATCCGCGTGGGTTGAAATGGTTGCTATTGTGGATATTCAAATTACCAATACTTAGAAAATGGAAACAAGGGGCTAATCAGACAGGAACCGATATTATTGAAAGTTCTAAAGATTTGAAAAATAAAAGCTATAAATTTTGGATGAAGGCCTTTTTCGCAAGTTTCTGTTCCTGGACTGCGCGTTACTGGGTTGTAAATTCAATTTTATTAGCCTTTTGGTGTTGCGATTATAACACACTGGATCATATCATGATATTTGCTCGCCAACTTATCATGTGGATCATGATGCTAATAAGCCCTACGCCTGGGGGAAGTGGCTTTTCAGAATGGGTCTTTACACAGTATCTGGGAGATTTTATACCTGAAGCAGGACTCACTATCACACTCGCGTTAATCTGGCGTTTAATTTCCTACTACCCTTATTTGTTTATCGGCATGTATATGCTACCAAAATGGATCAAGAAAAACTTTTAAAAAAAGCTCCATCTCATTATACAATGAAATGGAGCTTCTTTATGACACGTAAAGTGCTATCTTAAATCTTTAGCCTAACTTATTCCACACCAAGGCAGCAGAGCCTAATACGGCTGCATTATCCTTTAATCCAGAAGGAAGTACTCTAATTTTATTTGTATATATCGACAAGAGATTTTTCTCTAGAGTTTCTCTAACCGGGTCAAATAATATGTCCCCTGCCTTTGTTAATCCTCCAAAAAGAAAAATAGCCTCAGGACTCGTAACAGCAACCACATTAGCCAGTACTTCACCCAAAACAGTAGCCGTGTAAGTAAAGGTTTCTTTTGCTACTTCATCGCCACGCTCTGCAGCTTCAGCAACCATTTTAGCCGTTAATTTATTAAAGGGTATATCTCTTAATTCACTATCGCCATTATGTCTGGCCAATAGCTTATATACCGATCTTTTCACTCCAGTAGCCGAAACATAAGTTTCTAAACAACCTTTTCGTCCGCAACCACACTCGCGTCCACTTTTACGTACAATCATATGTCCCACTTCACCAGCGAAACCATCGTGGCCATGAAGGACATCTCCATTAGCAAAAATCCCACTACCTAATCCGGTACCAAGGGTAATCACCATAAAATTATTCATATCACGAGCAGCACCAAAAACTTTTTCTCCCATGGCAGCTGCATTAGCATCATTGGTAATATAAACGGGGACATCCAATCTCTTTTGAACAATTGTAGTTAAAGGAATACTCCCCTTCCAACGTAAATTTGCCGCATCCTCAATGGTTCCTGTATAATAGCTCGCATTGGGTGCACCAATCCCAATACCTTTAATATCGATATCATAAGACAATTGTTTTTTTTCAGTTTCAATCATCTGAAATAACTCATCTATATAATCCTCAACATCAGCATGCTTTTGAGTAGGAAGTGTACCTTCAGCAATACAAATTCCTTCTTTATCAATAAAACCAAAAACAGTGTTGGTTCCTCCAATATCAATTCCTAATGCAACTTCTTTCATTCGAATATAATTAATTGTGTTTGAATCCTTTTACAGCATAATAAAAGATATATGCATAACACAAAACGGTAATAATAAATGAGTTTTGAATACCAAAACTATCAGCCAAAACCCCCATTAATAAAGGAACAATCGCACCTCCTACAATAGCTAAACATAAAATACCTGAACCTTGACTGGTATGCTTTCCCAAACCATCAATAGCGAGCGTAAAGATAGTAGGAAACATGATTGAATTAAACAGACCTACTAAGACAATACTCCACAATGCGACATAACCTTCTGTCATCATACTAATTAGAACAAGAATGACAACCATTGTAGCATTTAAAGCCAATAATTTGTTTGAGGGAATTTTGTGCATAATAGCTGATCCGATAAACCTTCCGACCATTGCTCCACCCCAAAAAATGGAAACATAGCCGGCCGCCTGGGCTTCACCAAACAAGTTTAGACCATCACTACCCAAATAGCTTACAAGTGCACTACCAATAGAAACTTCAGCTCCTACATACATAAATATGGCAAGTGCTCCCAAAACCAAATGAGAATGACGCCAGGCGGATCCTTCTGCTTTTTGCTCCTCAGCATCTATAATCTTTGGTAGCTTTATAAAAGCAAATACCAATGCGATTAGTCCTAATGCCACAGCCAAACCAATATAAGGCATTTGGACCGCAGAAGCCTGGCTTACCAAATCGTCACTATTATTATCTAATATTAAATAGGCTCCGAACATTGGAGCAACCGTTGTACCTAAACTATTAAAACCTTGTGTCAAATTCAATCGGCTTGATGCCGTCTCTGGACTACCTAACTCAGCAACAAAAGGATTAGCTGCCACTTGAAGAATAACAATTCCTGAAGCTAAAACGAAGAACGCAAAAAGGAAAAATCCGTAAGACAGAATTGATGCCGCCGGGTAAAATAAAGCGGCTCCCAAGGCAGCTACCGCTAAACCTAAAACGATTCCGTTCTTGTAACCAATTCTACCTATAATATGCCCAGCAGGCAATGACATCAGGAAATAAGCACCAAAAAATGTGGAATTAACCAACATGGCCTGAGTGAAAGTAAGGTTAAACAATCCCTTTAAATGCGGAATTAATATATCATTCATACAGGTTAAAAAACCCCACATGAAAAATAATGATGTCAGTAATCCTAATGCAGCCTTAAAATTCATAGCCTTATTAATAGCTAGACTACTTGCCTTATTCGTTTCTGTACTTATTGATGCCATAATGTTAGTTTTAAAATTTCTTCCCGACAAAGCTTCAATAATTGTAAAAAGAAATATGCTAGTATTTTACCATTTAATAACACTATATTTGCACCAAACCAGTAACACATACCAAACAACAATAATTATGTGCAATTTCATTTAATTATTAATCATGGCTCTATTTCTTGAAGAAGTTTCCTTAACAACCCATCATTCTTTCCGTTCGAAGATTGATATCTTGCCTCATATTGTTGTTCCATGGCATTATCACCCAGAGTATGAACTAATCTATATCGAAAAAAGTCAGGGGACGCTTATCGTAGGTGATTGTATAGATAAATTTAAAGATGGGGACATGATTTTTTTGGGACCAAACATCCCTCATGTCATGAAAAATGAGGGTGCCTACTATCAAAAGAATCCAGATTTATCTGTCACGGCAAAGGTCATCCATTTCAAAAAAGAGATATTAGGTGAGAGCTTGTTGGATTTACCCGAATTTCATAAAGTTAAGTTCTTTCTAAAGAACTCGGGACAAGGCTTTCGTATTCATGGTAAAACAAAAACTAGCTTGATTAAACTTTTTGCGGATTTACATGAATCAAAAGGATCTGAACGAATCATTCTACTCCTAAAAATACTGAACGTATTATCTAAGTCTGAAGAGTTAAGTGTGCTAGCTTCTGAAGCATTTGTCGAAAGTTTTAAGCATTCCAGTAACCAAAAGTTGTATCAAATCTATGAGTATGTGAGTAAAAATTTCCAGCAAAAGATAGATTTAGAGTCTGCTGCTAAGGTTGCAAACCTAAGTAAAACAGCATTTTGTCGATTCATGAAATCAAAAACCAACAAAACCTTCTCCGAGTTTTTAAATGAAATGAGGATAAACTATGCTAAGAAGCTTTTAGTTGATGGAAAACTCAGCATGGCTCAAATTGCTTATGAATGTGGTTTTAACAGCCCCTCTTATTTTAACAAGCAGTTTAAGTCATACACAGGACATACACCACAAGAAGTAAAAAAACAAAGCAATACCAATTCTTCTTTATAAAAAAGAAGAGGCTGCTGACAAAAGTCAACAGCCACTTTCAAAGAAAACCAATTAATTATACTATTAAAACCATCATTTGGGACACCACTCCCAAAGTCAATAAAGGGATTATCCTCTTATGAGCTATGGTTCCATATACGTTAACCAACAACCAGACCAAAAAGGCCAAAGTACTAGTTAACAAGGCTCAAGATTATTTTCATTAAATCTTGCATCACTAAAAGTGTTCGACTTCGTCACAATCAGTGTTCAAAATCGTACACAAATCAAATTATAATATCTTAACGATAATTTTGATCTCCAGAACTACTTTGTCCATAAACCCAAATATCGCCATGTTTCATATAAAGCTTTTTATCCGCAGAACGATTTCCAGCTCTTAAATCTCCGGAAGAAGCTCTTAAATCAAAGCTCATACCGTCTATATCATTAACAAAATCCATTGAAACATCCCCCGAAGTTGATTTGAATTTTGAATCTCCAAGCAGTTCAATGCCATCACCACGTATATCACCTGAAGTCGTATGAAGATCAAGAATCGTTTTAGCATTATCTATGTTTATATTTCCAGATGTAGAAACATTTGAAATACGTCCATCAATATCTTCAAACTGCAAATCACCTGAAGTTGTTCTAGTACTCAGATCACCTATAACATCGTAAAAAGAAAAGTCTCCAGAGGTTGCTCTGGTCGAAATGACAGCTCTGATATGATGAAATTTTTGATCACCTGAAGTTGAAACAGCAGAGATAGCTCCTTTCAAGTAATTAATGTCTAAATCGCCTGATGTCGTCGTTGTTGTTAAAACTGTTTCAATATTCTTAAGCTCAATATCCCCAGAAGTCGCTTTTAATTTCATCTGATCAGCAAGGATTTCTTCAATATAAATATCCCCGGATGAATTGGTAATATCGATATCCATCGAATAAGGTACTTTAAAACTCAATTGAGCTTCAAACCTACCCATAATAGATCTTGGAGCTTCTATCCAAACCTTTAAAACCGAACCTTCCTTGCTATGTTTGATTTCAAAATCCTTACTTCCCCTTAATTTTCCTCTGATTATTCCTTTAAAATCTACGTCATCATCATCTGTACCCAAAATCTTCACATCTGCAAACCGACCTTGAATTTCAACCCTATTAATTCCATCATAATTAGCATCTGCTTCAGCATATATGGTTTGTGAACTACCATAAAATGGTATAAAAAGTATTCCCACAAGGAAAATTAATTGTTTCAAATTCATCTTTCTGATTTTCATATCTATCGATTTAGTTCGTGTTACATTTAGAATTAGGCACTCCTTTATAAAGCAACCTAACACTACATATGACGCAACAAGTAAACATATAGTTACAGTTCCAGATCAAATATTTTCTTTCTCGGAATCAAAATCTAAATTTTGAAAATATTTTATATGAAATCAGCCACCTAGCAGCTAAGTTTTTTAATATTCACAAACTACTATTTAGACATCTTCTAAATTATATTATCTTTGTATTAAACAAGTAATAGATTGTAACTACCTTATCTACATAAAGCGTATGCCAACAGATATAAAAACAAAACAAAAGCTTACAGAAAGCACCGTTGTATCGAATAGAGAAATCGCTCCTGGCGTTTTTGTTCTTAAAATTAAACGAAACTTAGATTTTCAAGCCGGTCAATACATTGGTATTACCACTGATATGGATGTTGCCCCAAGGCTGTATACCATTGCCAGCGGCGCAAATGATAACACAATTCAGGTTCTTTACAATGTGAAAGACGATGGCTGGCTAACGCCCAGACTAAGTGAACACAAAGATGGATCTACCATATATATGACTCCTCCTGATGGTGATTTTATTGATGACGAAAGTCCTGCTTGGTGGATTGCCTCAGGAACAGGAATTGCACCCTTTGCATCCATGTTTCGCTCGGGTTTAAAAACTGACAAAACGCTTATTCATGGAGGTCGTTTCACTCATTCTTTCTTTTTTGAAAAAGAGTTTCGACCTGTTCTTAAGGGCAACTATATTCGTTGCTGCTCTCAAGAAGTTGGAGACGGTTTGTATAATGGAAGATTAACCCGATATTTGCAGGATATTGAGGTTTTCCCGGAAGATTGCAGATATTTCCTTTGCGGAAGTCCAGAGATGGTTGTCGAAGTCAGAGATTTACTGATAGACAAAGGCGTAGCTTTTAATAAGATTGTTGCGGAAATTTACTTTTAATGTGTATTGATATTCAATCAAACACAAACAAAATTTACGATTACCAGATGGCTAAAGAAGTACTATTAGGAAAAACATTGGAAGAATTAACTCAGGTTGTTTTAGATTTGAAACTACCAAAATTCACAGCAAAACAAATTGCTGACTGGCTTTATAAAAAAGAAATAACCAGTATTGATGAAATGCTAAATTTATCTTTAAAAGCGAGAACACTCCTAAAAGAAAATTTCGATATTGGTTTAACAGCAACAATCAAAGAACAATGCTCTGTTGATGGAACTAAGAAATACCTTTACCCAACCAATATGCCTAATCAGTTTATCGAAACGGCTTATATTCCGGATGATGACAGAGCGACTCTTTGTGTTTCATCGCAGGTTGGTTGTAAAATGGGCTGCTTATTTTGTATGACTGGTAAACAAGGCTTTCAAGGTCAACTTAAAGCTAGTGATATCATCAATCAAGTACGCTCTCTACCAGAATGGAAAAACCTTACCAATATTGTTTATATGGGTATGGGTGAACCTCTCGACAATGTTCCTGAGGTCATGAGATCGCTTGAAGTATTGACGGCTGACTACGGTATGGCTATGAGCCCACGAAGAATTACGGTTTCAACAATCGGAATTATTCCAGGCATGAAAACATTCTTAAACGAAAGTGAATGCCATTTAGCTGTCAGTTTGCACACCCCTTTTGACGATGAAAGAAAGAAACTTATGCCGGTTCAAAACGTTTATCCGGTAAAGGATGTTTTAAAAATGATTCGTGAATTTGATTTTGGTCGTCAACGAAGAGTTTCTTTTGAATATATCATGTTCAAAGGAATCAATGACACACCTGCTCACGTAAAAGAATTGTGTAAGATTTTAGATGGTATTAAATGCAGAATGAATTTGATTCGTTTTCATCCTATACCAAATTCTCCTCTTTTAGGCTCAGATGAAGATACCGTTGAGGAATTCAAAAATTTACTTAATAAAAAAGGAATCACAACAACTATTCGACGCTCACGTGGCTTGGATATTTTTGCCGCCTGTGGCCTTTTATCAACTAAAGAGTTGGTGAAACAACAGAATAAAGATTTTTAATCAAAACTCTACGATACTAAAAAATCCTGCCCATAAGGCAGGATTTTTTTTATATTATTTTCTGAATTCTTATTTTTCAGATGAAGCTCTGATAAGTAAATCAGCATGAACGACAGCTTCTTTTACCTTATCGTGATCAGGCTTATCTCCCATTTGTTCAAATAATAAGTTAGCAGCTTCTCTACCAACTTGCTTAGGATTTTGATCCATTGTTGATATCGATGGTTCCATATATCGAGAACGACGACTATTGGAGAATCCAACAATAGCAACTTCATCAGGGATTTCAAAACCCAATTCTTTAGTCGCCATTATAGCTCCAATTGCCAACTCATCATTTATAGCAAAAAATGCATCTGGACGATTACTTCTTGAAAGTAGTTCCAAGGTAGCTTGCTTTGCAGAGTCAACCGTAAAGTCACAACGTGAAATTAAAGTTTCATCCAAAGGAATATTTTTATCAGCTAATGCTTTTTTATAACCACGCATTCTATTTCTACCATATAACATATATTCCGGACCTGTCAGAAAAGCAACACGTTTAGCACCACCTTCCAAAAGATGAGTCACTGCAGAATGAGCAGCAGCTGCATCATCGGCCACAACCTTAGAAACATCAAGTTCCTTTGACGTTCTATCGAATAACACAATAGGCACGCCCATGTCTTTTATTTTATGAATATGATCATAAGTATTGGTTGCACGAGACAATGATAAAATAATACCATCCATTCTCATGTTTAAGAATCCATCTACATTCTTTTGCTCTTTCTCCAACTTTTCATTAGAAGAACTTACAAAAACCTGGTAACCATGCTCATCAGCAACCTGTTCGATACCTTTTACCACCGAAGCATAAAATGAACTTACAATTTGCGGTACAACAACGCCTATCGTATTTGACTTTTGAGTTTTAAGCGCAACAGCCAAAGGATTTGGTCGATAATTTAATTCTTTAGCAAGTTTTTGTACTGCTTCACGAGTTTGTAAGCTAATTTCAGGATTATTCTTTAATGCTCTAGAAACTGTAGACACTGAGATGCTTAACTTTTCAGCAATATCTTTAATCGTTACGGGTCGGTTTGCCATAGACTTAGTTTTTAACTTTTTTTCGTTGAAGTCTGAAAGTATTGGCTTTCTTAGAAAGAGAAAGGGTAATATTTACTATTTAAAATCAACTTTTTATAAATGAAAACTAACAGTTGTACTTGCATAAGTTTACAAACAGCAACATATACTTACTGTAATTTTCACACATACAAAGATAAAATAATTCAGATATATACAAGAGAAAGCCTTTCCTTTTTGAAAAAGGATAACAATTTCTTAAGATTAAATCCTTTCTTCAAGAATGGAATTAATGACCGCAAAAACAATAATAGCTGCTAATTTTGAGCTACGACTATCCTCATCAAATCGTGGCGCAATTTCAGCAATATCAAAAGCAATCACCTTACCCGAACGAATCATCATCTTTATCAATTTCAATATCTTTTCAGGATGAAGCCCAAAGGGTTGAGGTGCACTAACTCCAGGAGCATATGCTGAGGAAATAACATCAGAACACAAGGTAAAGTAGATATTATCTTGTTTTTTGGCATATCTCAATAAATCCTGACCAACATTAAACATATTGGCAGAATTAATATCTTTTGCCATGAGGTATTTCACGTTTAGATCATCAGCTTTTTTAAAAAGACTAACTGTATTACCATATTGCTGGATACCTGCAACCATATAATTAAACGGTTTATTCTTGGCTTTACAGTCATCAGCTATTTGAGCAAACATAGTTCCAGAACTAGTTCCCTTATCGTATGGACGCATATCGAAATGCGCGTCAAGATTAAAGATTCCAAGATTCTCATTATTTGATTCCTCTAGAAAACGCTCAATTCCTTTATAGTGTCCGTAAGCGATCTCATGTCCACCACCCAAGACTATTGGAAACAAGCCCTTTTTAAGCATTATGAAAACTGCCTGAGCAAGTGTTTCCTGAAGGTCTTCTAACTTTTCATCTGTAGCAATAATATTACCACAATCGTAAATTTTGGTTGTACTAGGGAATGAACAAGGTAGATTTGAAAGCTCTTTTCGGATGCTATCAGGACCTTTGGATGTACCAACACGCCCTAGGTTTTGTTGAACACCTTTATCACAACAAAAGCCCAGCAATCCAAAGCCCTCCTTTTCAACGACGATTTCTTCCAATAAATTAATTGGTTCAATAATCTGATGCCAGCGAAAGGCATCATAGTCTTCAAGATCATCAATTCGACCTTGCCAGAAATCTTCAGAAATTCTCTGATAATGTTTAGGGTTCATGGCTTTATAATAGTTAAATGTATCAATTCTATCGTAAAACTGAGTGCATTAGCAATCCGTTTTATTACAGAACAATGTTACAAATAATCAACTTAAAGCATCAATAATAAAGAGGATTTTTAGGTGTTTTCACACTATAATTTTATTCATCTGAGAAATGAACTAAAACTCTACGATAAACACTAAAAATCTTAGACTTAGATACAAAGCCATAATATTTCCCATCCATGATTACGGGTAAATTCCACGCACCTGTTTCTTCAAAATGTTTCATCACCTTATCCATTGGAGCTTCAGCATCTAAAATAGCTGGAGGCATTGTCATCAGGTTGCGCACATAGGTTTCTTCGTACATCTCAGGATTAAACATGATGTGTCGAATATCATCCAATAAAACAATCCCCAATAACTTATCTTCCTCATCTACAACAGGGAAAATATTTCGATGTGAATGCGAAATAATTTTAACCAGCTCACCAAGACTGGCATCCGGATCTATTTTCTGCAAATCCGTTTCAATCACTTTCCCGAGTTTCATTAGGGTTAAAACGGCTTTATCCTTATTATGAGTAATCAATTCGCCTCGCTTAGCCAATCGTTTTGTATAGATTGAATGGGGTTCAAAATACATAATGGTTAGATAGGCAATGGTAGCCGTTATCATTATGGGTACAAATAATTCGTAACCACCCGTAATTTCAACAATCAAGAAGATAGCCGTTAGTGGTGCATGCATCACACCAGCCATCATACCCGCCATTCCTAAAAGAGTAAAATTACTTTCAGATAGTTTGATAAAATTAAAGCCATTAATAAATCGAGCTACAAAAAAACCGGATACACCACCCAAAAATAAAGAAGGAGCAAAAATACCACCCACACCACCACTACCTGTAGTAACAGTTGATGCAATAACTTTAAAAGCTAAGACTAAAATAACATAGCCAAGAAGCAACCAATAATTATCTCTTAGGAAATAAAAGACTGAATTATTTACCAAACCATCAATATTACCATTCAGTAATGCTTGAATAGTAGTATAACCTTCACCATAAAGCGGTGGAAATAAGAAAATCATGATACCCAAGGCCAAGCCACCAAGTACCAGCTTCTGATAGCAATTTTTAATCCGTTCGAGTTGAGATTCCAAATACATGCCAACACGAGTAAAATATAAGGAAACCAAACCAGCGAAAATTCCCAGTATGATGTAATAAGGGAAATTTGATAACACAAAGGATTCGGTAACTGTATAGGATAACAAAACATCCTTACCCATGAAGAAGTAAGCGATACTTGCCCCTGTAATAGATGATATCAAAAGTGGAATTAGAGAAGCCATGGTCAAATCCAGCATAAGCACCTCTAAGGTAAAAACCATACCAGCCATGGGAGCCTTAAAAATTCCCCCGATTGCTCCAGCAACACCACATCCAACCATCAATGTAATGGTTTTGTAGTTAAGATGGAACATTCTACCTAGGTTTGAACCAATAGACGCACCTGTTAAAACGACGGGTGCCTCAGCACCTACTGATCCACCAAAACCAATAGTCAATGTACTGGCTATAATTGAAGAATAATTATTGTGTGATTTGATTTGACTGTTTTTCTGCGATATGGCATACAAGATCCGTGTAACCCCATGTCCTATATTATCCTTGACAAAGAATTTCACAAACAAAACAGTAAGTAGAATACCAACTGTAGGATAGGCTAAATATAAAAGATTAGCTGAATCAGCATGAAGATTATGCGTCAGAAAGTGATGCGTTTGGTGAATTGTTGTTTTTAATAACAAAGCTGCCAAGCCACTAACTATCCCAACCAAAAAACTAAGAATCAGAACAAACTGTCTTTCTTTAATGTGCTTCATTCTCCAAATTAAAAATCGGGACAACAAACTTTTGTTCTTCATGACACTGACTATTATTTTCTTGAGGCTTTTCCCACCTCGTAATATTCTGAAAATTAAAAAAAACTATTTATCGGTTGGATGGCTACTTGAGTCAGGCAAACCTCAGCAGAGTGCAATACATAAAAAAAAGACTAAGCAATCTTTATTTAATCCATGTATTAAGTTGACAATCTTTATAATAAACTAAAGAATTCTCTCTTTGATTTTTTATAAAATCGAGTGCAAATGTAATAGAATAATATTCAGGCAATGATGAAATTTGATTTTTTTTTCAAAAAATATTGAGTCCATAAATCATGTCAATTCTTGGCATAAACTATACAATCTAATCTTCGGAAAAGTGCTTGAGCATTCTGCGATAAGTTGAGAAAATTTGGGCGCGAGAAACACAGCCTAAATATTTACCATCTTGCAATACTACCAAATTAAATTTATCCGAGTATTGATATTTACGGGCTACATCTGCCATCGATTCATCATGTTGAATCACCACAGTTGGCATAATCATTAAATCCCGTACAAACATCACATCGTATTTCTCGGGTTGAAACATGATTTCACGAATATCATCAAGCTTAACAATGCCTTCAAAATTATTCTCATTATCGATCACGATAAAGAGATTACGTTGCGATTTAGCTATTACTTTCACAAGATCACCTAGAGTTGCGTCAGAATTAATGGTATTAAAATTCTTTTCAATCAAACGTGTCACACGCATCAATGAAAGTACATTTTGATCCTTGTCGTGGGTCATTAACTCTTTACGTCGAGCAAGCTGAACGGTATATACCGAGTGAGGCTCAAAACTCTTTACCGTTGCATAAGATACGGTGGCGGTGATCATTAAGGGAACAAAAAGCTGATAACCTCCTGAAATATCTGCAATAAGAAACAAACCAGTAAGGGGTGCATGTAACACACCTGCAATCATTCCTGCCATACCAATCAAAGCAAAATTATTTACTTCGATATTTCTAAAGCCTAAATAATGAACAGTTTTAGCAAACAAAACACCTGCATTTACTCCCATAAACAGGGTTGGTGCAAAAATACCACCAACACCACCTGCACCAAAAGTAATGGAGGCAGCAATCACCTTAAAAAAGATAACAAAAGCTAATAAAATCAGAAGTATCCAAAAACTTTCGCTGAAAGAATAGAATAAGGAGTTATTAAACAGATAAGAATAGTCTCCCGATAAACTCGCATTAATAGCATAATAGCCCTCACCAAAAAGAGATGGGAAAAAGAAAATAATGATCCCCAGTGCCAAACCACCAACAAGCAGTTTGGCATATCGTTTTCCTATTTTATCAAACAGACCATTAATGTACATATACATCTTGGTAAAGTAAGTTGCCAATAAGCCCGTAAAAATCCCCAGGACTATATAGTATGGCAAATCTTTCATAACAAAGCCATTATCAACCTCAAAAGGATAAAGTACATCCATACCCAAAAAGAAATAGGATGTAATTACCGCTGCAGATGACGCTAACAAAAGAGGAACAAGTGACCACATCGTTAGATCGAGCATAATAACCTCCATAGCAAATACAATAGCTGCAATTGGCGCCTTAAAAATAGCTGCCATAGCCCCTGTACATGCACAAGCTAACAAAAGTGTGGTTTGTTTATAATTTAAATGAAACAGTCGACCAATATTAGACCCCAAAGCAGCACCTGTTGCCACAGTAGGCCCCTCCAATCCCACGGAGCCACCAAAACCTACTGTAAAGGCGGAAGTAACAACGGATGAAAACATATTATGACTATTTATCTGTCCATTCGTTTTTGAAATACTATAAAGTACATTAGGAATTCCATGTCTTACCGGCCTTTTTATAATATACTTGATGAAAATAACAGCTACACTAATACCAATAGCTGGATACACCATATAAAGGTAGTTAGCATATTCGAGCTCAGATGTCCCTTGCAATAAAGAGCTAATAAAGTGAACTGAATTTTTAATAACAACTGCTGCCAATCCTGAGGTGATTCCAATAAGAATACCTAAAAAGGAAATAAACTGACGATCGCTCACATGCTTTAATCGCCAAATAAGAAAGCGGGCTAATAATGATTTTTTCTTCACAATATCTTATGGCTCTAGAAAATTAGTCCTTTTAAAGCCTTCTATTATCCAATAAAACAATTAATGATTGTTCAGATTAGAATCAGGCATAACGCACCTAAGATACAAACAGCTTTATAAAAAATCAGATAGATCTGATTTAAATAATACAAATCTTGACCAGTAAAAATTTTGAGACATACAGCGAAACCTTTTTTTAATCTAAATTTAATCTAAACACTAAATTAAAAACCCAGAAGAATAAAAGCAAAGAGAGAAATATATCTCAAAATAATAACAGATTACATTCATTTACAGGCAGATTTATGCCCTGATAACTTTCAATTAAAAAATACTTTCGCTAAATTTAAAGAGCTAAGAAAATTTGATTCCTTATTTAAATAAAACTTATAGCATATGACTAAGACAATCACATTTAATGAACTTAGAAACATCAAAGATCGCCTTCCTGAGGGCAGCATGAGAAAAATCTCTGAAGAACTAAATCTTAATGTAGAAACAGTCCGAAATTATTTTGGAGGTGTTAATTACAGAGAAGGTAAAAGTATTGGTGTTCATGTTGAACAAGGGCCTAATGGCGGTGTAGTAGAACTAGACGACACAACAATTCTTGAATGCGCCTTTCGCATTCTCGATCAAGCTTAAAAATTTTCAAAACCCGAAATTTAAATACGAACTACTCCTCGCCTACCAGCGGGGAGTTTTTTTTTGTTATTAGCAAACCTTAACTCAATGAGCCGAGACTAACTTCAGACCAATTATAGAAGCAATTAATAAGAAAATGAAGAACAACTTTAACATGTCAACAGACTCTTTGAAAAAAAGAATTCCTATAAGAACCGTCCCTACCGCTCCAATTCCTGTCCATATAGCATAAGCTGTTCCAAGAGGTATTGTTTTTATAACTCGAGTAAGTAAAATAAAACTCGTTGCTGAGAAAAAAAGGAATCCCAATGAAGGCATCAATTTTGTAAAACCATCTGACATTTTAAGACAAGTCGTAAAACCAACTTCAAATAATCCTGCTAATATTAATAAAATCCAATTCATATTTTCTGTATTTCGTTTATAGGTGCAAATTAACCACCCAAACAGAAAAAAGAAATTGATCTATATCAAGAAATATTTAATTAGATTTCAAATGTTCAGCACGCAGTCTACTGAGTGTTTCTGGACTAATCCCTAGAAAAGAAGCGATATGAATCGCTTTTACCTTTAAATCGATATCCGGAGCGTAAGAACGCAGTCGTTTATACTTCTCCTTTGCCGACATAAACATAAAGAACTTGTAAAACTCTAACTGAGCAGACATTTCCTTCTCAAGCCATAGTCTGGCAAATCGTTCCATCTGAGGAAATTCTTCTAACAGTTTAAGGAAATCATCACTCGCAATTTCAACAACTACAGAATCAACAGAAGCCTCAAGCGTTTCACCTCCCGGCCTATCAAATGAGAAACCATCGTAAGATGGTAACAACTGATTCGCGACTTCTATCCAGGTAGTCACTTCCTTACCATCGTAATTGGCATGAAAACGCACACAGCCAGAATACAAATATCGAAAACGACGGCTATACTGTCCTTCTTGAGTGATAATTGAATTTTCAGGGTATGAATTTACCTTTGCAATATCATAAATACGGGATTTCAAGTCCTCATCAACAATAATATAACAAGCTATAAAATTGAATAGTGATTCTATTTCCTTCATTCTAAGTTTTATTTTAATCAACCAATATTAAAGAAAATCTCGAATATTGCATAATATCTCTCAAAATACTTGTCACAACAAGTATTTTCATATATTTGTCATGACAATCAAATAAATATATGAATAAAGTAGACCTTTCAAAATCTGTTAATCATCACATTGCAATTAGTGCAATCATGATTAAACGCGTTTTCTTCAAAATACTGAACGATAACAATCTGGACATAACTCCTGAACAATGGAATGTTCTCTATTACCTCGATAAATCCAATGGCATGACCATAGGAGAACTCAGTAAAGTCACCTATAAAGATTTTGCAAATATGAGCCGAATCAGTCAAAAACTGGAACTGGCTGGTTTTATAACGAAAAAGAGAGATGAGTTTGATAAACGTATATTCAAACTATTCATCACCGAAAGAGGCCAAAAATTAAATAATCAACTTCATCAATGTGCCCATGAATCAACAAATATAGCACTGGAAGGATTTGACGAACAAACTAAAGAGTTCATGGTGCAACATCTGAAAAAAGTAATTATAAACACTGAGAATTATTTAAAATAAAGAGCATGAAAGAACTATCAATAACACAAAAAAAATGGCTTAAATCGATTCACTTACTCGCCGCAGGAGTATGGATTACAACTGGTCTAATCATGTTTCTTCTTCGATTTATGCGCTCCAATGTAGAAACTGGTGAGCAATTACATCTAATGAATCAGATCGTTCATTTTATAGATATGAAAATATTAGTTCCAGCCGCAGTGCTAAGTTTAATTACAGGCTGGATATATTCACAATATACAAAGTGGGGCTATTTTAAACATGGCTGGATGACTTTTAAATGGATTATTACTTTAGCCATTATCATTCTGGGAACTATATATTCAGGACCTTGGATTACCGAAATGGCAAGAATATCAGGTGAAATTGGACTAAAGGCGCTGCATGAAACAGAATACCAATGGTACGACAACTCCCAGAATATTATGGGAGTTTGTATGACTGGCACACTTATTATCACCATTTTCATATCCGTATTCAAACCTAAAAAAAAGTAACAAATCATATTTGAGAAAGACCCTCAATCTGATATTTAGATTGAGGGTTATTTCTACTATTTACCCATGATTAGATACTCAGATCTCTTATCATTACAGAATGCAAATTTGTTTTATTAATATTTATTTGTAGTTTTACTTTGTAATTCAAAGTACTTTTATGGACAAGAACAAATATATTGAGGATTTAAAGGATATTAAACAGATGATGAATCGCTCATCAAAGTTTATTTCTTTAAGCGGAATGTCTGGAATAGCGGCAGGCATATTGGCATTAGTTGGGGCATATTTAGCCTTTCAAACCATCTACGCCGATCAAAATTATTTAGTTTATAGACAAGCGTCATTAAGCAGTGAAAATCTACTTAATTTGCTAATTATTGCATTGATGACTCTAATTTTATCTATAGGTTCTGGTATCTTTTTTACTACACGAAAAGCAAAAAAGAACAAGCAAAAACTTTGGGATTCACAAACGAAAAATTTACTTATAAATCTTTTTATTCCATTAGCTACAGGTGGGATTCTATGTTTTATTTTACTTTTGAAGGGTTTTATAGGAATCATTGCTCCGCTTACTCTTATTTTTTATGGTTTGGCCCTGGTTAATGCAAGTAAATACACTCTTGAGGAAATCAGAAGTTTAGGTTTAATTGAAATTATTTTAGGTTTATTAGGCATCTACTTTATTGGTTATGGCCTTATTTTATGGGCAATTGGCTTTGGAATCCTACATATAGTATATGGAATTGTAATGCACCTTAGATACGGATCGTGAAAGAAATTCTAAAAAATTTAAATAAGGCTTTCGAAAATAAAGTTCGCTTAGGAATCATGTCAGCTCTGCTGGTCAATGATCATCTCGACTTTAATACACTAAAAGATTTACTTGGTGTGACTGATGGTAACTTAGCCAGTCATTTAAAATCCCTTGAAAAAAGTGGTTACATCAAGTTTTATAAAGAGTTTATAGGTAGAAAACCGAATACCAAATATTCTGCTTGCGAAGAAGGCAAACTTGCTTTCTCAAAACATATAAAAGCAATAGAACAATTGCTTCAATAATATTTTTTTTACTCATCTACTTTGCAATTCAAAGTACTTTTAAAAATCTCACAATGAATAAAGAAACACCTACAATTGACAGAATTAACAGTTGGCTAAAAAACTCCATCAGCCTTAAGCTCCTTGTAATCACAATTCTAATGTTACTATTGCTTATACCTGCCGCTATGATTAAATCAATCATTTACGAAAGGGAAACCCTTAGTAATCGAGCTACTATAGAAGTTAGCAACAAGTGGGCTGGTGATCAGCAAATAAACGGACCTATTCTAAGCATACCATTAGTGTATGAATACCGAGATGAAAATAAAATTTATGAAACCACTAAGTATTTACATATACTTCCGGAGGAGCTTAATATTAAAGGGAATATATCACCTGAAAAACTTAAAAGAGGCATATACGAAGTCGTGGTATACAAATCACAACTGGATTTGAGCGGTAAGTTCCTTTTCGATAAGGAAGTTGATAAAAACAATCTTAAAGAAATTAAATACGACCAAGCTTTCCTTACAATAGGAATATCAGATTTAAGAGGTATCGAAGATCAGGTTATTTTAAACTGGAATAAAAAAAACTTACATGTGGAACCGGGATCTAAGATTTCTGAACTTATTTATTCAGGTATCACAGTAAAGCTTCCAAACATTGAACCTGATTTAAACAAATCGATTGATTTCTCATTCTCTCTAAACCTACAAGGAAGTCAGAATCTTAATTTTATTCCTTTAGGTAGTACCACCAATGTAAAAATTGAATCTAACTGGCCATTCCCAAGCTTCAATGGCAATTTTCTACCTGATCATCGTAAAGTTTCCGATGAAGGTTTTAATGCAAACTGGAAGGTTTTACAACTAAACAGAAACTTTCCTCAATCATGGATTGGCAATAAGCATGCTGAAAAAATCAAACAATCAAATTTTGGTATTGATTTAATCCTACCTCTCGACGACTACAAAAAGTCAGTTAGATCATCTAAATATGCGGTTATGTGTATTGCCCTTACGTTTCTAATATTCTTCTTAGTTGAAATTATTAATGGCCGAAAAATACACCCTTTCCAATACATTTTGGTTGGCCTGGGCTTATGTATTTTTTACGTTTTATTAATCTCCATTTCGGAACATTCAAATTTCAATACGGCTTATATTATCTCGAGTATAGCTATTATTGGAATGATAAGTCTTTACTCACTCACAATTTTTAAATCAAAAAAACTGAGTTTTTTACTTCTTGCAACACTTACCAGTATTTATGGTTTTTTATTCGTAACACTACAGTTAGCAGATTATGCGCTATTAATGGGAAGTATTGGATTAACCTTAATCCTGGCTGCAACCATGTATTTCACTCGAAATATTAATTGGTACGAAATTAATGTGAATTCAAAATAAACAGAAAGCCCCGATTCAAATATGAATCGGGGCAATTCTATTAAGTTATTTTTATATCGTACTTCCTTAATAAACCAATAACGTCTGGCATGGAAAATTCAGCCCTCTTAATTTTGTTTATTTCCGGATCAATTGAATAGGCATAAGATGTTTTAAAATCCGCCTTTTCAAGAATAGTATTTCCAAATAAAGCACCATTCATATCACAATCATCAAACAAGGCTGACGACAAGTCAGATTCTATAAAATCAACTTCTTGCAGACTACACTTTCTAAATTTTATCCCTTTCAGTTTTAATTTATAGAAGGAGGCCAGGTTTAAATTTGAGGATTCAAAATACAGAGACAATAAAAATGGGTTACAATCATTAAAATTCAATCCCAGCAATTTGCAATTTCGGAACTTGGCACCCTTTAAAGCCGTATCATTAAATCTTGCTAGGCTAAAATCACAATTATTAAACTCACATTCAACAAAATCAACATTAGTAAAATTAATACCTGAAAAATTACAATTGACAAATCGACAATCTTCGTATTCCCCTTTATCAAAACCTAGTTCATTGAAATCTCTCTTTTCAAAAATCTGATTTTCTATGTATTTATCTATCATGAATTCTGTTTTGCCTTATAATTAAACCTCTTTTGATTGATCCAGAATCGAAATTAAACAAAAAAGAGGCAAATCGTTTTAACGAATCGCCTCTTTAATATTTTTTATAAATCTAAATCTTAGATTGCTTTTTCTTTGTCGGTGTGAATCTTGTTGAAGATGATAGCTAAATTAGCATATAGCGATGTATTTTGAACAACGATATCATCGGGTACTTTAATTCTTGCTGGTGTAAAATTCCATATTGCTTTCACTCCCCATGCGGCCATTAAATCAGCCACTGATTGTGCAAACTCAGCTGGAACAGTGATAATTCCAATTATGGCCTTCATTTCCTGAGCTAAATCACGAAATTGGTCAATATGGAAAACTTCAATATCATTAATTTTTTTTCCTACAATACCTGGATTTATATCAAATGCAGCAACAATATCCAATCCAAAATTTTCCAAACCATCATCATGCAAAAGTGCAGATCCTAGTGAACCTGCACCCACTAAGAAAGCTTGATCCATAACGGTAAATCCTAAAAAATCAGAAAGAATTTCAACCATAGCCTTCACCTCATAACCAACTCTGGTTTTACCTACAATACTTGTGTAAGATAAATCTTTTGTCACCTGAGTAGGATCAATATTCATATAGTTGGCAATCTGAGTAGAAGAAACAAATTCTTGACCTTTCTTCAATAAACCTTCCGAAAAGGCTAAATAAGCAGGCAATCTTCGCAACGAAGGCTCAGGAACTGCAGATACTACTTTTTTTGAATTTTGAACCATAGCTATTTCTTTAATACATTTTAAGTTAGAAATGATTAATGTCAGATTTCGAACAATCTGAGAAAACACAGTGTACATTCATTATAAATGAATACTACAACAAAGTAGAAAATAGATGCTGTATATGAGACTAATAAATCATATAACTAGAACAAAAATAAGTGATTTTTCATTAAAGAAAAAAATCAACATTAATTTAGTCTCAGTACAAATTAGA
>JBLWWJ010000004.1:0-128494 GCA_048268005.1 Ancylomarina sp. | reverse complement strand
AGAGAAATCATCAGATATATAGACCTTTACATATCTTTCACATCGAATAATTCATCTTATTTAAAAAATAAAAATCACACAATTTATATTCACTTTCAATAACTTAAGTCGCTAATAAACTCTAATTATTAAAGAAATCACACAACTTCAGCAACAACAAATGTACTACCACCCACAAAAACCAAATCTTCATCAACCGATTCATTTTTAGCAGCTAACAAAGCCTCCTCAACATTTTTATAAGTATTTCCTTCAAGCTGGAAATTACTTGCTTTTTCTTTCAATATTTCCTGATCTAAAGCTCTGGGAATAGAAGCTCTAGTAAAATAATATTTCGCTGTTTTAGGTAACATACTCAGTACCTCATCAATATCCTTATCATCTACCATCCCAATGACCATGTGCAGATTATCAAATTGAAGAGAGTTTAATTGTTTTAGTATCTCACTTACTCCAGCAACATTGTGCCCTGTATCACAAATAACACGAGGAGTCTCACTTAATAATTGCCAACGACCTAAAAGCGATGTTTGGGCTACAATTTTAGATATGCCATCTCTAACGATCTCTTCTGATAAATTAAATCCAATCTTATTTAACTGATCAATGGCCAAAAGTGCTGTTTTTATATTTTTTATCTGATACACACCCAATAAATCAGATTCCAATATAATCTTCTTGTTTGTATCGACTCGCTTAAAAGTTATGTGTCTCTTATTAGCTTTTAATTCGGTATTTACCAGCTCAAATGCATCCTCCGCAAATACGATAGGAGCAGCTTGAACTTTAGATTTTTCAATAAAAACAGGCTCTGTTTCCGCATGCTTCTCTCCTATTACGATAGGTACATTAGGCTTAATAATTCCAGCTTTTTCACCAGCAATTATTGGAATAGAATTACCCAATAAACTGGTATGGTCAAAACTTATATTAGTAATAATACTCAAAATAGGATCGATGATATTCGTTGAATCCAGACGACCGCCTAAGCCAACTTCAATAACAGCGACATCAACTTCTTCTTTAGCAAAATAATCAAAAGCCAGGGCAACCGTCATTTCGAAAAAAGAAGGTGCTAATTCTTCAAACTTCACTTTATGCAAAGCGACAAAATCAACCACGGCTTCTTCAGAAATCATCTCTCCATTAATTTTCACCCGTTCTCTAAAATCACGTAAGTGTGGGGAGGTATATAAGCCAACCTTGTAACCAGCCGATTGCAAAACAGATGCTAAGGTATGTGAAACAGATCCCTTGCCATTTGTTCCTGCCACATGTATGCATTTAAATTTTTTATGTGGATGTTCAAAATAAGCATCCAGCGCCAAAGTTGTGTCCAAATTAGCTTTATAAGCAGCTTTCCCTGTGCGCTGAAACATAGGTAACTGACTGAACAAGTAGTTGATAGTCTCCTGATAATTCATAATTCATCTTTTTTTTGCTTTGCAAAGCAAAAAAAAAAATACTAAAAAATAAGATCTCAGCTTGATTTTCCTTCCTTTTTTGTTAATTTCAGTACTAAGATTTAACAAGATATTTCATATTAATATCAGCACACTAAACGATTCATTCGTTTCAAAAAATCTTCACTTTGATGTGAGACGATGGGTCGATCTACTAACCCTCTAATACCCGCGCATATGACCACAGAGAAAAAGATTTTTGTATTAGACACCAACGTTATTCTTCACGATTTTAATTCAATCTTTAAATTTGCCGAACACGATGTCCTAATTCCCATTACCGTTCTGGAAGAACTGGATAAATTCAAAAAAGGTAACGATTTAATTAATTTTCATGCACGTGAATTCACCAGAGAACTTGACAAGCTTTCCGGCGATGACCTTTTTAGTGATGGTGTTGCATTAGGAAACGGAAGAGGTCGATTATTTATTGAGACGGGAAAGGCTTTTTCAGAAAAGATGAAAGTCTCGTTCCATGACAATATACCTGACCACAGAATTTTAGCTATCACAGAATTCATTAATAATGAAAACACAGATAGAACAACCATTCTGGTTTCAAAGGATATCAACCTGAGGATGAAAGCTAAATCCTTAGGTATCCCTGCTGAAGATTTCAAAAATGATCAGGTTAAGGATGTTGACAACATGATGAGTTTGGGAATTCAAACCATCAATGAATTTGAAGATGAAAAGATTGCTGAACTTTATCAAGGCGATGAAGGACTTTCAGAAGAAGATCTTAATTTGGATTACGAACTTGAGGGGCATCGATACTTTATTTTAAAAAATAACAATTCAAGTGCTTTGGCTCATTTTAATCCACTGGATAAAAAAATCAAGCGTGTTGAGAAGCCTAATGCTTATGGTATTTACCCTCGTAATGCAGAACAAACTTTTTCAATTGATGCTCTTCTGGATCCTAACATTAACTTGGTTGCTTTGACCGGAACTGCCGGTACAGGTAAAACATTATTAGCTTTAGCATCAGCGTTGCAACTTTCTGAGCAATTCGATCAAATCTATTTAGCTCGCCCCATTGTGGCTCTTGCTGACAAAGATCTAGGTTATCTCCCAGGAGACGCTAACGAAAAAATCAGTCCTTACATGCAACCTCTTTTCGATAACTTAGCTGTTATTAAGAAAAAATTTAATGTCCACAGCAAGCAATATCTTTATATCGATGAACTCCTTAAGGATGAAAAACTGCAAATTACACCACTCGCATATATCAGAGGTCGCAGTTTATCAAACGCTTTTTTCATTGTTGACGAGGCTCAGAATTTAACGCCTCACGAAATTAAGACCATTATTACCCGGGCAGGAGAGGGAACTAAAATGGTTTTCACCGGAGATATTGAGCAAATTGATTCACCTTATCTGGATAAAAAATCAAATGGACTGGCTTACCTTTCAGATAAAATGAAAGATCAAGAAATTTTTGCACACATAAATCTGATAAAAGGAGAACGTAGTTTTCTTGCTGAATTGGCCAGTAAACTACTCTAACAAATTAATATTGGATTATTTAAAAAAAAACTTTAATTTGATTAGGCAAACCGAAACAGTTTAAAACAATGGTTTTAAACTGTTTCTTTAAGCTTAAACCTTATGAAGATTATAAAATTTGCCGCCATAGATATAGGTTCCAATGCCATTCGATTATTATTTACGAATGTGATTGAGAAGAATGGTGTGTCATATTTAAAAAAATCTTCTCTTATACGGGTCCCTATTCGTTTAGGAGCCGATACGTTTACGACTAATAATATATCCATTGAGAAAGAAGAAAAAATGGTGAAAGCCATGATTGCCTTTCGTAAACTTATGGATGTTCATGAAGTGGAATCCTATCGAGCTTGTGCCACTTCAGCTATGAGAGAAGCTGACAATGGCCCCAAACTTATTGAACGAATAAAGAAAGAAGCTGACATTCAAATCGATTTAATTTCGGGAAAAGAAGAAGCAAATATCATCTTTTCTAATAAGCACACCTCCTTTCTTGATCCTAAAAAAAATTACCTCTACGTAGATGTTGGAGGTGGTAGTACTGAGATCACACTTTTCTCTGCAGGTATTTCATTGTTTTCATGCTCTTTCGATGTAGGAACTATTAAAATTTTAAAGAATTGTGTTCCTCTTAACGAGTTTATTCGCATAAAAGAGTGTTTGCTTGATATCTGTTCATCAAAAGATAATATCGAACTGATTGGTTCAGGAGGAAATATTAACAAATTATTTAAATATGCTAGTCCTAGAAAGGAACGCACCCTAAGCTATCATGAACTAAAAGAGATTCATTCCTTATTCAATAGTATGTCTTACGATGAACTAATGATTAACTACGATATGAATCCTGACCGCGCTGATGTGATTATTCCTGCTGCAACTATTTTCCTCAGCATTATGGAATGGGCTAATTCTAATGTCATTCAAATTCCTAAAATTGGTGTCTCTGATGGAATTATTCATCAACTCTACCAGGAGTACTCTGACCCAAAAGTTATGGCATAGTAGATTCTTTTTTCTAATTTTGCAACAGATTCATAAACAATGAACTATTTCATATTCTGAGATAGTTTTTTTTTATTTACAGAATCTCATCAACCACTCTGTCTAACAGTTAGTTTGAAAGTGTTTGTAAGATTATTACCCGAGTTTAAAATTCAGATCTAATTTTTATTTCTTTAGACGAAGACATTTAAACCATACACCAATTTTATCAGCAAAGGAGAAGAAAACATGTCGCAAGGAAAGAAAGTCGCTTTTTACACATTGGGCTGCAAATTAAATTTTTCAGAAACATCAACTATCGGTCGTTCTTTTAAAGAAACGGGATTCGAAACGGTTAAAACAACTGAGAAAGCTGATATTTACGTTATCAACACTTGTTCTGTTACCGATCAGGCTGACAAAAAGTGCCGACAAGCAATAAAGAAAATCATTAAAACGAATCCCAATGCCTTTGTGGTTGTTATTGGTTGTTATGCCCAATTAAAGCCCGAGGAAATATCGGAGATTCCAGGAGTGGACTTGGTTTTAGGAACAAATGAAAAATTCAATATACATAAATACATTGATCATCTTGAAAAGAAAGCCAGTGGAGAAATGCACCCGTGTGAAGTTGAATCAGTAAAAGATTTTCAAGCCTCATATTCAATGGGAGACAGAACGCGTTGTTTCTTAAAAATACAAGATGGCTGCAATTACTTTTGCACATACTGTACAATTCCCTTTGCGCGTGGGGGGAGTCGAAATATGAGTATTGCTGATACAGTGAAGGAAGCAGAAAAGGTTGCTGCCCAAGGTGCCAAAGAAATCATCCTGACCGGTGTTAACATTGGTGATTTTGGCCAAAGTACAAATGAGAACTTCTACGAATTAATTAAAGCTCTTGAAAAAGTCAAAGGCATTGAGCGTTTTCGAATTTCATCAATCGAACCTAATTTACTAAGTAATGAGATAATTGAGTTTGTTGCCCAATCAAATAAATTTGTCAACCACTTTCACATCCCACTTCAAGCCGGATCCAATCATGTGCTTAAGCTGATGAAACGTCGTTACAACCGAGAACTCTTTGCGCAGCGAATTGCTAAGATCAAAGAACTTACGCCAGATGCCTTTATCGGTGTTGACGTTATAGCAGGTAGTAGAGGTGAAAGAGAAGACGATTTTCTTGATGCGTATAATTTTATAAACGAATTACCTATTTCACAGCTCCATGTTTTCCCTTATTCTGAACGACAAGGAACAAAAGCCCTTGAAATTAAAGAAGTTGTTAGTCAGGAAGACAAAAAGAAAAGAGCTAAAATGCTTCAAATACTGTCAGAAAAGAAACTCAGAGCCTTCTACACAAACTTTTTAGGTACAAATGCAAAAGTTCTATTTGAAGATCATAATAATGATGGCATCATGTATGGTTTCACTGAGAATTACATTAAAGTCGAGATCGAATTCAATCCAAACCTAAGCAATCGTATCGCTGAGGTAAATTTGTTAGAAATAAATGATAATGGGAACGTAAAAGTTGAACTTATCGATGAAAAAAGCTTTAAATTTAAACTTGCTTAATTCTAACATAAAGCCATACAGCTCATGATAGATCTGGAATCAATTTGCAGACAAACTAAAAAAGTTGCCATTGAAGTAGGCTCTTTTATAAAAGAACAACAAGATAAAATCAATGTGAATGTTATAGAAAATAAAGGCACACACGACTTTGTAACCTTTGTTGATAAAACTTCAGAAGCTAGAATCATAGACTCATTGAAACCTCTTATTCCTGAAGCCGGATTTATTGCTGAAGAAGGAACAGAGATTAAAACTGGAGAAAAATACAATTGGATTATAGATCCTCTAGATGGCACAACCAATTACATTCATGGTTTTTCTCCTTTTGCAGTAAGTATTGCCCTCAAAGAAGATGATAAAATCGTTCTTGGAGTTGTTTATGAAATAAGCTTAAAAGAGTGTTTCTATTCTTGGCTAGGAGCTCCTGCTTATCTTAATGATAAAGTCATATCAGTTTCAAAAGCCGAAACTCTTGAAATGAGCCTGGTTGGTACTGGTTTCCCATATCACAATTTCGATCAATTAGACAACTATATGGAATTACTCAAATATTTATGCATCCATTCACAAGGTGTACGCCGCCCGGGATCTGCAGCAACAGATTTGGCTTATGTTGCCTGTGGTCGTTTCGATGCTTTTTATGAATATGGACTTCAATCCTGGGATGTGGCAGCCGGAGCATTTTTAGTGCAACAAGCAGGTGGCAAAGTTTGTGATTTTCGTGGCGAAGATGACTACATCTTTGGACAGGAAATAATAGCCAGTAATTCGCTAAATTATACTGAATTCAAAAATTGCATTCAGAAATTCATGCTATAATAATAGCAACATTTTTAATATTAATTCATGACCCATTTTTTTTCATATTTGGCTTATGCCTTTTGCCGTTTCTTAAGCTTCCTACCTCTTGGGGTATTATATATTTTTTCTGATGTTGTTTTTTTCATTGCCTATAGACTTATTGGCTATAGAAAGCAAGTCGTCAATCAGAACTTAAGGAACTCTTTTCCTGAAAAATCTTCTGAAGAAATCAGAAAAATACGAAAAGGATTCTACCATCATTTTTGTGATTCCTTTGTTGAAACGATCAAGCTCTGGCATATTAGCCAAGAAGAAATAAAGAGACGTTGCGTATGGAAGAATCCAGATTTTTTCGAACCTTATAAAACTCAGGGAAAAAGCATTATTGCTGTTACGGGTCATTATGGAAACTGGGAATGGCTTTCTTCTTTTGCTATATATCAAATAGGTGATTTCCTACCCATCTACAAACCCTTACACAATAAGATTTTTGATCAGATGTATATTAAAATTCGTGAAAAGCTTGGAGCTAAAACTTTGGCAAAAAACGATACACTACGTACAATGATCAGACATAAAAATCAAGGCCATTTTACGGTCACTGCCTTTATTGGTGATCAAACACCCAACAAAAGGAATTTGCATTACTGGACCAATTTTCTCAATCAGGATACGCCTATTCTTCAAGGAACCGAACGTATTGCCAAAAAACTGGATCAAGCTGTGGTTTACGCAAAAATGACCAAAATAAAGCGTGGATACTATGAGTACGAGTTTATTCCAATTACCGATAATCCAAAGGAAACTGCAGAAAATGAAATTACTGAAATGCATACCCGTTTGCTTGAAGATATTATCAATGAAAATCCATCCTACTGGTTGTGGTCGCACAAAAGATGGAAACACAAACGAAATTTATAGTTCAGGAATTTAGTTTATATTTAGCTCACAATTCATATCAAGCACAATATTAAGTCATGAATAAAATTGCAGTGGTTATCCTTAATTGGAATGGAAAGAAATTATTAGAACAATTCCTTCCTTCTGTTACCCAGTTTTCGAATAGAGAATGGGCAGAGGTTATAGTTGCAGATAACGCTTCCACTGATGATTCAATCTCATTTTTAGAGTCAGAATACCCTAATCTTAAAACCATTATTCTTGATAAAAATTATGGTTTTGCCGATGGCTATAATAAAGCTTTGGATCAGCTTGATCATGACTATTTTGTTCTTTTGAATTCTGATGTTGAGGTTAGTGAAAACTGGCTTGACCCAATTTATGAATTATTCGAAAAAGAAGCTGATATAGTTGCAGCTCAACCCAAAATTAAAGCATTCAATAATAAGTCTGAATTTGAATATGCCGGTGCGTCGGGAGGATATATCGATCACTTAGGCTATCCTTTTTGCCGAGGTCGCGTATTTGATACAATCGAACCTGATTCAGGACAATATGATCAACTTGCCGATGTAATGTGGGCAAGTGGAGCCGCTCTTTTCATCCGCTCTAAAATATATAAAGAACTCGGTGGACTGGATGCTGATTTTTTCGCACACATGGAAGAAATTGATCTTTGTTGGAGAATAAAGAACAGAGGGCATCGAATTATATGTCATCCTCAAAGTGTCGTTTATCATGTTGGTGGTGCGACCTTACCCAATCACAGTTCACGAAAATTACATCTGAATTTCAGAAATAATCTTTTTATGCTTTATAAAAATTTACCCTCTGAAAAACTGCTAACAACAATGTTACTAAGAATGATATTAGATGGTGTAGCAGGTGTAAGATTTCTTATCAGCTTCGAATTCGACAATTTTAAAGCCTTATTAAAAGCCCACTACTCATTTTATGCCAACTTAAGTAAGATGCGCGAAAAACGACGCATTCTAAACCCTTTGGCAACAACAGAATTCCATCAGGAAATTTACAAAGGAAGTATTATTGCTGATTATTTTATTCAAAGTAAAAAGAGGTTTTCAGATCTAACTTTTTAACAAAATGGATTAACTAGCCGTAAACTTTAAACCTATTATTGAAACCAATAGTAGGAATAAGAAAAATATGCGAGCAAAATGGACACTCTCACCAAATAGAACAATGCCAAGTATTGCTGTTGCAAAAGCACCAATTCCTGTCCAAACCGCATAAGCTGTTCCAACGGGTAGATTCTTAAGAGCTAAACCTAAAAAGTACAAACTGATTCCCATCGCAATAATGGTAAATACACTAGGCCATAAGCGAGAAAATCCTTGTGTGTATTTCAAACCTATCGCCCAGGCCGCTTCAAAAAATCCTGCAATCAATAAATAAACCCAGGCAGTATTCATAGACTATAATTTTTCAATTGCTTTTTCAAGCTTAATTCCTCTTGATCCCTTAATTAAAACATACTGATCCTTTAAGTTCAACTTGTCCAGATAAACAATTAAATCGTCAACTGTCTTAAAAGTCTCAAACTTATATCGTGTAGACAAAGTCGAAAAAATATCCCCAACCAATAGGGTGTTAAAGAGCTCATTCTGATTCAATAATTCTAACAAATCCAGATGTTCTTTTTCAGATTCATCGCCTAATTCCAGCATATCGCCCAAAATGAGAAATTTATTCTTCATTTTCATCGCTGAAAAATTTTCAATTGCCGCCGACATACTTGTTGGATTTGCATTGTAAGCATCCAGAAACAAAACATTATTCTCTGTTTTCTTTAATTGAGACCGATTATTACTCGGACTATAAGTTTCTAAAGCTTCTTTTATATCAATTTCATCAACTTTGAAATAACGACCTAAAGTGACTGCAGCCAGTACATTCTCGAAATTATAAGCGCCAATCAATTGAGTTTTGATATATAATTTTCCAATAGGAGAACGCAGTTCAATGATCAGTTTTGGCTCGGCTTGCAGAAAACGTGCTTTTGAAAAAGCCTCCTCAGAATTGCCATATAAAATACTCCTTTGCTTATTAAGCATCCCTAATAAATGATCATTTTCACAATTGACAAAGACTTCTCCATCGTTCAAAAATAGATAATCATACAACTCTTTTTTAGTCCTCTTCACACCGTCGAATGAACCAAAGCCTTCTAAATGAGCCTTACCCACATTGGTGATCAAACCATAATTGGGTTCTGCTATTTCACAAAGCATCTTTATTTCACCTGGATGATTTGCTCCCATCTCAACAATCCCAAACTCAGTTTCAGAATTCATTTCCAGAAGCGTTAAGGGGACACCAATGTGATTATTAAAATTACCTTGAGTAGCTGAGGTTTTAAATTTCTTTTTCAAGACTTCATTGACCAATTCTTTGGTTGTTGTTTTCCCATTGGTTCCGGTTATAGCTAATATAGGAATCCCCAATGCCCTTCTATGTTCCCTTCCCAATTGTTGTAAGCAAGCTAAAGCGTCATCTACTAATATAAATCGATCATCAACTGCATACTCCTTTTCATCTACTATGGCATAAGAACAACCTTTTTCAAGGGTGCTTAAAGCAAACTTATTACCATTAAAGTTATCACCCTTTAGAGCAACAAATATAGAATCTTTAACAACCTTCCTGCTATCGGTAACGATAACAGGATATTTCTGGAATAGGGTATAAATCTCTGAAATATTCATAAAATGAGCTTGAAATTGAACTAGCGAATTTAAAAAAAATTACAAGAAAAAACCCCATCGTTTATAACGATGGGGAAATCTTATATAAGAATCATATCTTCTATTTGCCTTCTACTGGGGATCCAACATGTGTCATTGCACAACGGAAACCAATATCATCTCTTGAACTCTTTTGATCTAAGAAACGACGTGCACCTGGCGATAACCAGAATACTCTGTCTTTCCATGAACCTCCTTTATAAACGCGAGATTCGTCGTTAATCAAAGTATTATATGTGTTACTTTCTGCTCCCTGAGCATTTACATACATCAGTGAAGAACCTCTAGAACGAAGTTCGTCATTTGTCCATTCTGTATCTGCCACAACACTTGAAGCCAAATCACCATCTCTATGGTTTCTATTGTCTGCTGTCCTATAGTTGACACGATTAACCAATTCTTCATCTCTTTGATCACGATAACGGATGCGACCTAAACTATCTTTCTCTGCAACATTACCTTCTTCATCAAGCAATGGTGTTTTAAATACATTACCTCTATATGGATTAAATTCTGCAACATCATAAGATGAAAGTGGACGATACACATCAGCAACCCACTCGTTTACATTACCAGCCATACAATACAAGCCAAAGTCGTTAGGCCAATATGAATCTACTGGTACAGTCACATCACCAGCATCGTTAAGAGCACCTGCAGACCCCATAAAATCACCTCTTCCTCTCGAGAAATTAGCCATCATTTCACCTCTGTGCTTCTTAGAATCATTTCGAACCCAATGTCCATTCCATGGATACATTTTTTTATCCCCAATGCGCTCATCCGTCGAGTTTCCAATGGTTGCTAAAGCAGCATACTCCCACTCAGCTTCTGATGGTAATCTGTATTTTGGTAACAAAATTCCATCTGACCATCGAACACGACGTTCTTCATTATCCGGGTTTAAATCGGTTAAATTTGTACCAACAACACCTTCATATTGTCCCATCAAGTAAGCTTGAGTATTAAAGTTATTCTCATTACGTTGATCAGGATTTTCTTTTAAAATTCCTTTTTCAATTAAAATTCTTTCATTAACACGATCGGTACGCCATTCACAGAAATCAGAAGCCTGTTCCCAGGAAACACCTACCACTGGATATTCAGAATAGGCTTTATGACGCAAATAATTGTTTACGTATGGTTCATTATAAGCTAACTCAGATCTCCAAACCATTGTATCGGGCAATGCTTTTTTATAAACCTCTGGATAATCGACAAAAACACGTTTCGTCCAGTGTAGATATTCTCTATAATCAACATTTCTAACCTCTGTCTTATCGATGTAAAAAGAAGGGATAGTCACACGACGAGGCATATTATTCCATTCGAACATCACATCATCCTGAGTACGTCCCAAAACAAAAGTTCCCCCTTCAACGAATACCAAGCCTGGTCCCGTTTTCTGAGTGTAACCTTTTTTATACTCAAATCCGCCATTCTCTGGCTCATTATAAGCCCAACCGGTAACGGACGAACGTTCTTCCTTACCTACGATATTTTTCACCTTTGAACAAGATGAAAAAAGCAATAAAGTAATTGCAAAAGCAGAAAATAATAAATTCGATTTCATATGATTAAATTTTCTTTTTACTTCTAATTTATCCCAAATAATGCTGGGAATAAGTACAACATTAAATCTCGTTACGCCCTATTCTTACATAAAAATTCAACATCAAACAGTTAAACCGATGTCATTTTCCTTTTTAAAAATAAGGCATAAACCTCATTGGGCAATTAATACAGAAGCATACAGCCCCCATAGCTATTGAACAATGTAATAGTGAAAGGTTCTAATTTACCTATTTTTTTTTACTAATTACAATTTGAGTATAGGAAGTTTAAAACAGTTTAAATTTTCCAATAGTTAAAGAAAACTAGTCTTTAATCAAAAAAAAGGCACTCTTCACCCAACAAATATAACTAAAAGTAAATAGAACTTATTGTATAGAATTTTACTTTTTTACAGAATTTATAAGCTAGGTCGCATTTGAACTAAATACTTATCCTAATTTTCAATCTCCTTATTAATCTATATCAATAATATATGATGAAACCAATTAAGCTATATCCTTCATCTTCTGATATAATATTATTTCTTCATATAAATTATGAATATATTCACAGTTTATTTCGAATATAGCTCTTATACAAAACCGATTCTTTTTAAAATTTACAATGCGAAAGCTCCTTATATTATTATTATCAGTTACGTCACATATTTGCTTAGCTCAAACTCAACAGGAATTCGAGCTAAATTGGTTTAACTCCGAAATATTCACCTCTGCAGGAGAATCAATAAAGATTCTAAGCTTCGATGGTGCAAATTCTGATGCGAGCACTAATTTCATACCCTATTTTTCCAAGAATTTCAAAATTGATAATAGTCGTTCTAATTATTCAGTTGTTTTAAGCAATACCAGTTATGAATCGCTTACTCAACTTGAAAAAGAACGAGTAGGCCCTATTCAAATATCTTCTGAATTTGATTTTCAAATCAGTAAGGCTGGAATTCGAAAACAAAACTATTTACAAGTCACTTTTCTTCCCATCAGAAAAAATCCTTCAACAGGATTGCTTGAGAAATTAAAAAAATTCGAGATTAAACTAATTCCACAAGCATCAGTACAACAAATAAAAAGTCAGACTAAAGCTAGTTATACCAACAACTCAGTATTATCAAATGGTAAATGGGTTAAAATAAGTGTGGATACAACGGCCATCCATAAGATAAGCTACCAACAACTTCTGGATATGGGTATTGATAAGCCAGAAAACATTAGGGTTTATGGTAGTGGTGGAGGTATGCTTCCCAAAATGAATAGTGCTAATAAAAGTGATGACCTCGTACTAAATCACATTTACATGTCGAAAGGTCAGGATGGGATATTCAATTCTGGAGATTACATCTTATTTTATGCTAAAGGACCAAGATCATGGCAATACGATGAAGATACAGATGAGTTTGTCCATGAGAATCATCTTTATAGTCATTCAGCTCATTATTTTTTGACGTCTGACAAAACAGCTTCGCCTCTGATATCACAAATAAATAATGAACCAAATCCGAATATCATCGTCAATGATTTTGATTCTTTCAGAGTTATTGACTTAGACAAAAAAAATCTTCTGCGATCAGGCCAATTGTGGTTTGGTCAGATATTTGATATCACGACATCCTACACCCTCCCTTTCAGTTTTCGAAATCTAAATACCAGCGAAAATATCAGTATTAATACACATGTTGCTGGACGTTCATCTTCGAATACAAAATTCATTTTAAGTTTAAGTGGTAATAATATTGGGGAAATTGATATTCCCAATGTTAATACGAGTAGCTACACGGCAACTTATGCCGCTCAAATCAGAAAGCGATTTACTGCCTTTAAAGCAACAAAAGATCAATTCAATATTAAAATCGAATATGAAAAAGGCTCTGCATCATCAATCGGATGGCTAGATTATATGCGATTAAATGCCAGATGTCAGCTTAAATTCGAAGGCGAACAGTTAGCTTTTCGTGATTCACGATCGGTAGGACCAGGTAATATCGCAAACTTTAAACTTAAGAATGTAAACTCAAATACGATAGTTTGGGATGTTAGCCAATCATCACAAGTAAAAGAAATTGCTATTGAACCTGAAGGAACAATTGCCAACATTAATGTTCCTCATGATGAATTAAAAGAATTGGTCGCCTTCAACCTCGAGTCTAAATTTCCTAAGCCTAAATTTGCGGGTGAAATCCAGAATCAAAACTTACATAGCCTATCTGCCAGCGACCTTATCATCATTAGTCATCCTGATTTCTTAACTTACGCCAATCAACTGGCTGATTTTCACAAAACAAAAGATCAACTTAAGGTTGCATTAGTCAGTACTGAGAGCGTTTATAATGAATTTTCATCTGGAACTGTCGATGTTGCAGCAATTCGAAATTTCGTTAAGATGTTTTACGATAGAGCAGCAACTGAGGACGAAATGCCCAAATACCTTCTGCTTTTTGGAGATGGTTCTTACGACAATAAACTGACTAGCAGTACTAATACAAACAAGATCCCAACTTATCAATCAACCTATTCTTTATCACCAACTCAATCATTTATTACCGATGATTTTTTTGGATTACTCGATGATAATGAAGGTGAAGCCTCCGGTTTAGTTGACATAGGCATTGGCCGCTTGCCTGTCAACACAAGCGAAGAAGCCCAAATTGTAACTTCAAAAATTCTAAATTATAATAAGAGAGAAAACCTGGGAAAATGGCAAACGGAAATTTCATTTATTGGAGATGACGAAGATAACAATGTCCATATGCGTGATGCCAATAGGTTAGCTATTCAACTTGAGGAAAATAATCCTGATTATAGGATTCATCGTATATTTCTGGATGATTTCACACAAGTAAGTACATCATCTGGAGACAGGTATCCTGATGTAAATAGACAAATTGAAGATAATATCAACAAGGGCTGCTTAATCGTCAACTATACAGGCCATGGTAATGAAAATGGTTTAGCTCATGAAAGAATAATGATGTTTGAGGATATTGATTCATGGAAAAATGAAAATCGTCTTCCATTATTTATGACTGCCACTTGCGAATTTAGTCGATTTGATCAGTACCAAAAATTATCTGGCGGCGAAAGAATACTACTGAGAGATAATGGTGGTGGCATTGGCTTATTCACAACAACTCGTTTGGTTTATTCAACACCTAATTTCTATTTAAATCAAAATTTTTACAATCACGTTTTCTCTTTGGATAACAATAATGAAAACTTACGCTTAGGGGATATCATGCGACTCACAAAAAATGCCAGTGGCTCAAGCAATAACAAGCGTAACTTCACCTTATTAGGAGATCCCGCTTTGAAGTTAAATTACGCTACAGATAATATCACAAGTTTAAAACTCAATAATGTCAATATAAATCAAGCTACAGATACGCTGAAAGCATATCGTAAAATAACGATTTCGGGTCAAATTGAGGATAAAAGTGCACAAAAGCTCCGTCAATTTACTGGGACACTCTACCCCACAGTTTTTGACAAATTTGCTGACAGAACCACATTGGGTAATGATGAAAATCCTTTTGAATATAAAGAGCAAAGCAATGTTCTCTATTCAGGCAAGGCCAGTATCAACAATGGTGAATTCAGCTTTAGTTTTCTGGTACCAAAGGATATAAATCTTGAATATGGTCAGGGGAAAATTCAATATTATGCAAAATCTAGCAACACAAGTGCAATTGGATATAGCGATAATATTATTGTAGGTGGATCAGATATCAACAATATAAACGATAAAGTAGGTCCAGAAGTTGAGCTTTACATGAATGACGAACAATTTGTAAATGGTGGAGCGACCAATGAGTCTCCCCTTTTACTAGCCATTGTTCAAGATTCAAGCGGCATAAACACACTAGGAGCCAATGCAGGGCATAATATTATTGCTACAATAGATCAAAATAATGATAACAGCATAGAATTAAATGATCATTATCAAGCCGAATTAGATAGTTATCAAAAGGGTCAAATTACTTACCAACTTTCAAATCTTAAAGAAGGGGAACATCAACTCAATCTTAAAATTTGGGATAACGTAAATAATTCTTCTGAAAGTCAAATTGATTTTGTCGTAGCTCAAGATGCAAAATTAGCCATTAAGCATCTACTAAATTATCCGAACCCATTTACAACTAATACTGGATTCTATTTTGAACATAATCAAGCCAGTGGAGAAATTGAAGTCTTAATTCAGATACTAACTGTTTCTGGTAGACTTGTAAAAACCATTGAAACTTCAATCAACTCCTCAGGTTTTAGAGTTGGTCCCATAAACTGGGATGGGAAGGATGATTTTGGTGATTCAATTGGCAAAGGTGTCTATTTCTATAGACTTAAATTAAGAACTGAAGATGGGAAAATTGCAAATAAATTTCAAAAATTAGTCATCCTGAAATAATAAAAATGAGGAATTCAAGTTATTATAATATATTTGCAGATAGAATCAATTTTAACTTTATGAATAGTCAAAAAATCTTTGCCAGAGTACTTTGTGTACTTGCTCTTTTTACTCTATTAAACAAAGCTACAGCTCAAAACACATCAGTCACTGGAGCCAATTATATTTCAACTGCCGTTCCTTTTCTTTCTATCACACCCGATTCTCGAGCTGGTGCAATGGGAAATACTGGGGTTGCTACAAGTCCTGATCACAATTCGATGTTTTGGAATGCAGCAAAATATAGCTTTACAAAAAGCGAAGCGGGTATTGGCGCATCCTACACACCTTGGTTAAGAGAGATTACAGATGATATGAGTTTATCCTATCTTTCGGGCTATTACAGCTTAGACAAGTATCAAACTATTGCTGCATCTTTTAGATATTTTTCTCTGGGTGATATTTTTTTACAACAGCAAGCCGATGATATTCCTATTAAAAAAAGTCCTTACGAGCTATCTATTGACGTTGCTTACTCACGACGTTTAGGCGACAATTTTTCAGGAGCTATCGCTTTCAGATATATCTTTTCAGATATTTCACAAGGAGGTTTCGACAATCTTTCTAAAACAGCCAGTGCTTTTGCGGCAGACTTATCCGTATATCATCGTAAGGAATATGGATCGTCTCATCATCCATCTGTATGGTCTTGGGGGGTGAATGTATCTAATATTGGTTCTAAAATAAGCTACTCCGATGATAGTGAGAAAGAATTTATTCCTACAAATTTGAGAATTGGTTCGTCATACAAACATCAAATAGACCAATACAATTCAATCACTGTTTCTCTTGATATGAATAAGTTACTGGTTCCAAGTTCATCTGGACGAAAAATTGATGATAATGATGATGATAACCTATCTTCAAACATAAATGACAAAAGCGTGATGTCTGGTATTTTCAGTTCATTTTCTGATGCTCCCAATGGTATGAGTGAAGAGTTCAAAGAAATAACATGGAGTCTAGGTTTAGAGTATTGGTATCAAAATCAATTTGCAGTCCGCACTGGTTATTTTCACGAAAATGAGGATAAAGGAAATCGTAAGTTCTATACGGCTGGTGTTGGCGTTAAGCTGAGCATGTTTGATCTTGATTTTTCATATTTAATCCCATCAAGTCAAAACAACCCACTACAAAACACTTTACGTGTTTCAATTTCCGCGAATCTTGGTTTAAAATCAAATCGAAGATAAGCTAAAAAATATATAACTTTAAAATCCTCATTTCAAGTGAGGATTTTTTTTTACAATTACATTTCTAAACAGCGTAATTAGCTAAGAGGATTGTGATGAAAATAAAATGATAGATCATGAAAATTAGAGTAGGATTTGGATACGATGTTCACCAATTAGCAGAAGGTGAAGAGTTTTGGTTAGGTGGTATACAATTAGATCATCATAAGGGAAGTGTTGGGCATTCAGATGGTGACGTTTTAATTCATGCCATTTGCGATGCCTTGTTAGGCGCTGCAAACATGAGAGACATAGGTTATCATTTCCCTGACACAGCATCCGAACTAAAGGGTATAGACAGTAAAATACTACTAAAGAAAACAGTTGAGATAATTGCTGAAAAAGGATATACAGTCGGCAATATCGATTCGACAATTGCTTTACAAAAACCAAAAATCAATCCACATATTCTGGAGATGCAAAAGACACTTGCCCATGTGATGGGAATTGGCACCGAAGACTTAGCCATAAAAGCCACAACAACAGAAAAACTAGGCTTTGAAGGAAGAGAAGATGGTGTTTCAGCCTATGCAACAGTTCTCATTGAAAAAAGATAGTTGATGATATATTAAAATAAATCACAAACACATTTTTCGACTTATGCTAAATATTTTGTATATTCATATGGAAACAAAATATGAACCATTAAGCTTCCTAAAATGAAAACAACACTGGTTATAGGCGCAAGTACAAACACTGAACGCTATTCAAACAAATGCATCAAGCTTTTAAAAGAGCATAAAATAAGAACCTATGCAATTGGCAATAAGGAAGGCACTGCTTACACCGTAAATATTGAAACTGGGTTTCCTCATTATACGGATATTCACACTGTTGCAATTTATCTCTCAGCTACAAACCAAAAAGGTTACTACGATTACCTAATCAGTTTAAAGCCACAACGTATTTTGTTTCCTCCCGGGACTGAGAATCCTGAATTTGAGATTAAAGCCCGTGCGAATGGGATTATTACAGAGCAAGCTTGCCCTCTTGTCATGTTAAATGTGGGCACTTATTAGATACAGATTCAGAACATTATTTTATAAGGACGAGCCAAATTCTCATCTAGCTCTTGTACACTAATGGAACGAGATCTTCTTAGAAATTCTTGTCCATTTAAGAAAACAATGATACTAGGGTTGGTATAAAAGCCGAGTTGAGCAGCTATTTCAGGATAGATGGCTGTATCCACATGATAAGTTTGAATTTTTGGGTAATTATCCTTCATAAAACTCATTATTTTGGGCTTTAATACATGACAAACGCCACAATTGGGTGATGAGAAATAGATACAGAAAGAAACCTCTTGTTCTTTTAGTTCTTCAATTTCGTTTAAAGATTGAATTCGCATATTATAAGATTATAAGGAAGGGAGATATCAGTCTCCCTTTTATATTTCCGCTATTTTGAATAATTATCGATTCAAAATTACAACTTTGAGGCAATTATCCTATCCCCAATGTTTATAATGGATTAAGCAAATAATAAACTAAACTGAATATTCAACTCTGCCAGCCTGTCATTACACCTGCGCTTTTTGTCCACTTATCCCAATAGGCACACATTTTGCCGAATAACACAAAGATATCTGTCTATATCACAGAAAAAATGTAGATTCATATTCTAATTTCAGTTAATAAACTGATATCAATACTCGAATAAATAAACTATAAATACAAAACACATGAAGAAATCAGTCATTATCCTAATTATTGTAGCTGTACTTGCTATCTGGGGAATTAGTAAATCAGTCGGTTTTAAAAACAATATGGTTACCATGGATGAGAACGTAAATGGGCAATGGGCACAAGTAGAAAATGTATATCAACGCCGTGCCGATTTAATTCCTAACCTGGTTAATACGGTAAAAGGCTATGCTGAACATGAAAAAGAAACCCTTACAGGTGTGATTGAAGCTCGTGCAAAAGCAACCTCAGTGAATATTACTCCTGGTAATTTAAATGCGGCTAGCATGAAACAATTTCAAACTGCTCAGGATGGACTAGGTTCTGCCTTATCAAAATTAATGGTAAGTATTGAAAGATATCCAGATTTGAAAGCGAACCAGAATTTCATGAACTTACAGGCTCAATTAGAGGGTACAGAAAATCGTATTACCGTAGAGCGAAAGAAATTCAACGAAACTGCAAAGCAATACAATATCTACATTCAGAAATTTCCTAATTCAATATTTGCGGGATTCTATGATTACGAAAAGAAAGCTTATTTTGAAGCAGCTAAAGGTTCTGCAAAAGCGCCTGAAGTAAAATTCTAAAGCTAAAGCATTAGATCATATATCATGAGAGTTGAGAGCTAGGATCTCAATTGTCGCTTATATTAATAATATGAAACGAGCCATATTGGATTTTTTTACAATAAGAAATTCTATGGCGACTTCCATCTGATCAAAACTTAAAATTATAACAGATGAAATCAGCTGCTGATTTTTTTAGTAAGGAAGAGCAAACAGCAATAAAACAAGCCATTGTTGAAGCCGAAACCAATACTTCGGGTGAAATTCGTATTCATATCGAGAATAGGTGTCCCGATGATGTTATGGACAGAGCCGCTTTCCTTTTTGCAAAATTGGAAATGCACAAAACCCAATTGAGAAACGGTGTTCTTTTTTATCTAGCCATTCGCGATCATAAATTTGCAATTTTAGGCGATGCTGGTATCAATGCTAAGGTTCCAGAATCATTTTGGAATCATACGACAGAAGAAATTCTAGGCTACTTTAAGCAAGGTGAGTTTGCAACAGGGCTTGCAGAAGGAATTAAGATGGCTGGACAGCAATTAAAAACGCATTTCCCTTATCAAGCCGATGATGTGAATGAGTTAAGTGATGACATCTCATTTGGAGATAACTAAAATTAAAGCAATGAGATATTTTAAATATTTATTATTAATACTAGCTCTAGCGGTTTCTAGTTTTTCTCAAGCACAAGATATTCCTGCACGACCTAAACAACAAGTATTGGTTAACGATTTTGCTAATGTTCTTTCAAAAGCAGAGGCGAATAACTTAGAAAGAAAATTACTTGATTTTTATGCCAACACAGGTAACCAAATCACTTTAGTAACGGTTAAAAGTCTAAATGGATCTGATGCTTCGAGTTTTGCGTATGAGATAGGTGAACAATGGCAAGTTGGAAAAAAAGGCTTCGACAATGGGATTGTGATACTTTTTAAACCTAAAACCCGTGACAGTAGAGGACAGGTATTTATTGCAACAGGTTATGGACTCGAAGGGGCTATTCCTGATGCCACAGCCAAAGAAATTGTAAGTAATGAGATGATTCCCTATTTCAAACAAGGTCGTATTTACGAAGGCATCAATCAGGCAAGTACTGTACTAATGGGCTTAGCTAAGGGCGAGTTTAATCATCAACAATATGCAAAACAACATTCTGGGGGCGGTGGCTTCTTAGGTTTTCTAATTCCTCTTTTCATTATCCTTATCTTCTCATTCATTGGTCGCTCCCGCTCTCGTGGACATCATACCATGGGCAGTACAGGCAGCAGCCTTCCTTTTTGGATGCTATTGGGTATGATGGGTTCTGGCTCACGTTCACATGGCAGTTCTTTCAACGACTTTTCATCAGGTAGTGGTGGCTTTGGTGGCGGTGGAAGCAGCTTTGGTGGGTTCGGAGGTTTCGGTGGTGGAAGTTTCGGTGGCGGTGGCGCTGGCGGCTCCTGGTAGTTTAACGAATTATTTATCGCATTTTATTAATAAGCATGTAAATTGATATATTTACATGCTTATTTTTTACTATTTTTCGATCTATGAAGAACTATATAATTCAGATCATATTCCTATTTTTTGTAGGTCAATCAGCACTTGTAGCACAAGAGCATACTGATACAATTCCTTTACAAGACAGTACAATCGTTTCATCAGATACGATTCAGGAGCAAGTTGATGAAAAACTTGTCAGTATTGTTGGAGTTGGTGATATCATGCTGGGAACCAATTTTCCTCATCCCAAGTATCTACCTCCTCAAAATGGAGATAATTTAATGAAAGGGCTGTATCCATACCTTAGCAATGCAAGCATCAGTTTTGGCAATTTAGAAGGTGCTTTCTCAGATTCCTTACCCATTACAAAAAGATGTCAGGATACGGCGAATTGCTACGCTTTCAGAAGTCCGGATTTTCTCTTTAAGCATATTGTCGATGCAGGTTTTGATGTCCTGAGTATGGCTAATAATCATTCTGGTGATTTGGGTGTCCCCGGTAGGTTGAATACCATAGAACAGATCGAAAAGGCTGGCTTAAGTCATGTTGGCTTATTAGAGTATCCTACTACAGTAATTGAAAAAGATGGGGTTAAATTTGGTTTTTGTGCCTTTGCGCCAATTAGAGGCACCTGCGATATTAATGATACGGATGAAGCCGTACGCATTGTAAAATCTCTAAACGATAGATGTGATGTAACAGTTGTTTCATTTCACGGAGGCGCTGAAGGATCGAAATATGAACATTTAACCAGAGAGCGGGAGATATTTTTAGGTGAAGACAGAGGTAATGTATATGAATTCGCTCGAAAAATGATTGATGCTGGTGCTGATGTCATCTTAGGTCATGGACCACATGTTTTAAGAGCAGTGGATTTATACAAAGATCGTTTTATCATATACAGCTTGGGTAATTTCTGTACTTATAGTCGTATGAAGGTATCAGGCATTAATGGCTTAGCTCCTATCTTAAAAGTATATACGAATAAAAAAGGTGAATTTAAAAAGGCAGAAGTTATTTCGTGTAAGCAAATTAAAGGTCTTGGAACACGAATTGACAAGCAAAATAAAGCTGCTATAAAATTGAAGGAATTAACTCTAAGTGATATTCCTGAAGCTAAATTGAACTTCAGTGAAACTGGTTTAATTACACCGGCCAAATAAAACGTTAAAACAAATAAGTGCTAAAAACATAAGTATACAAAAAAAGGCCGTCGAATTTCGACGGCCTTTCTTGTATCTATAGTAAGAGTTACGCTTTAGTCTTACGTGTTCTTCTCTTTGGCTTAGCTGCTGCTGCTTCAATATCAGCTTTCTCAAGACTGTTATCGTAGTCTACAATATAACGGTCAACCAAAACACGTCCGCAATATTCACATACGATAATTTTCTTACGTGTACGAATATCCATCTGGCGCTGAGGTGGAATCTTGTTGAAACAACCGCCACAAGCATCACGCTCAACAGTTACAACTGCAAGACCATTACGAGCATTACCACGAATACGAGTGTAAGCTTTAATCAAACGATCCTCAATCTTAGTTTTGTATTCAGCTGATTTCTCATTCAACTTATCTTCTTCAAGTTGAGTTTCAGAAACAATAGCATCCAATTCACTTTTCTTAGCTTCAAGATCAATCTTTTTATCAGCTAAAACAGCATCCGATTTTTCAATCTGAGTTTTCTTATTAGAAACCTCTGCTGTGAATTCTTTGATACGCTTCTCGCATAATTCAATTTCAAGCTTTTGAAATTCAATTTCTTTAGAGATAGAATCAAATTCACGATTATTTCGAACGTTAGACTGCTGAGCCTCGTACTTTTTAATCAACAAATCAGCTTCTTTAATCTCTTGTTTCTTCTTAGTGATAGTATCACCAAGCTCACTCACTTCAGTGTTAAGATTACTAATCCTGGTGTCAAGCCCCACAATTTCATCTTCCAAATCCTGAACTTCTAAAGGAAGTTCTCCTCTTAGCGTCTTAATTCTGTCAACCTCAGCATCAATACTTTGCATTTCGTACAGTGCACGCAATTTTTCTTCAACTGAAATATCCTTTAAATCTGCAGCTTTTGGATTTTGTGTTGTCATATGTTTACAAATAATTTATTGGATTCGAATTTATCTCTGAGATACGAACTGCAAAGTTAGGGAATTTTTTTGTAACTATCTCATAAAAAATTTCTCTAGTAAATTGTTCACTTTCATAATGTCCGATATCAGCGATGATGATCTTTCCCTCGGCATCGAAAAACTCATGATATTTAAAATCGCCACTGATATAAATATCGGCTTTTGATGCCATGGCTTTTCTCAACAAGAAACTTCCACTACCGCCGCAAAGCGCCACTTTCCGAATTTTATCCTTTATAATAGATGTATGTCTTATTGCTCCACAACGGAATAAATCCTTAAGCTTTTTCAAAAACTCGGAACTATCCATAACAGTCTCTAATTCACCTATCATTCCCAAACCAACTTGTGGGTTTTTATTGTCTAAAGAATAAATATCATAGGCAACTTCCTCGTAAGGATGAGATTGAAAAAGCGCATTAACCACTTTTCCCTGCAGATGCTTAGGAAAAATTGTTTCTATTCGAGTTTCTGTTTCGTAGTGCAAATCACCTTGCTTACCCACATATGGCGTAGTCCCCTCATTGGCTTTAAAGGTTCCCTCTCCTTTTGTATTAAAACTGCAGGAATCGTAGTTCCCTATTTGCCCAGCCCCAGCTTCAAACAATGATTGACGAAGTTCTTCTGCTTTTTCAGACGGCACGTAGGTTACCAATTTCTTCAAATCTTCGCTGACAGGATCTAAAACCTTTCTATTAACCAGGCCTAAAACATCACACATTTTATCACTCACACCTCCTTTTACGGAATCCAAATTGGTATGAGCCGAATATATAGCAATATTATTTTGGATCGCTAACATCACGGTACGTTCCACATAATTATTCCCATTAAATCGTTTTAATCCTTTAAAAACGATTGGATGATGTGATATAATCAGGTTTAATCCTTTTTCAATAGCTTCCTCTACCACTTCCTCCACAACATCAAGACAAATTAATGCCCCAGTTAATTCCCAATCATATCCTCCAACAATTAAACCGGCATTGTCATAGGATTCCTGATAAGATAAGGGTGCTATTTCTTCTATCGCAGCTACTATATCTTTTACTTTCAATTCTAAAAAATTTAAGGGTTACAATTCCTGAAACGGAAATCTAGATCATTTCTTTCATCTCGAGAAGGAGAGTCTTAATATCCTTAAGCCTGTTTACCACATCAAAGTTATTCTCGGTATCTTCCTTGTTTTCCTTCAACTTTAACTTGGCACCATTAAGGGTCATCCCTCTTTCTTTTACCAAGTGATAAATTAAATGGAAATTATCAATATCGGCCTTTGTAAAAAAACGATTACCTTTTTTGTTCTTTTTCGGCTTTATAATATCAAACTCTTTTTCCCAATATCGAATATGAGAAGTATTTACCGAAAACATTTCGGCAACTTCTCCAATGGAGTAGTAGAGTTTTTCTATTTTCGTTTCACGATATGGCACAGCAGACTCGTTTTCATACAGAATGACAGGAGCTTAAATTATAAGCTTAGACTAAATTAACAAAAAAGTGGCACGAAGTTAAATTTTCCGCACCACTTTTTTATGTTTGCCAGTATCTTTTTGGTGAATCTAATCCATTGTTTGACCAGTGTTCGCAGCGTAGGCAACCATACGATCATATTCGTCTGCATTAAGGTCATTAAAATAATAATTTATTGGATTTACATGTTTACCCGATTTTCTAATTTCGTAATGCAAATGAGGTCCTGTAGATTTTCCCGTATTTCCCAGAAAGGCAATGACCTCTCCACGTTTTACTCTTTGTCCTCGCTTGACGTTATAACCATTTAAATGGGCATAAATAGTTGTATACCCATAACCGTGATCTAGTACAACCGTCTTTCCATATCCTCTTTGCTTACCCACTTTTTTAACAATAGCATCACCTGTTGCATAAAGGGGTGTCCCAATTTTACCTGTAAAGTCCATACCATGATGAAACTTTTTCGCTTTATATACGGGATCGATACGCCAGCCATAGCCGGAAGAAATTCGTTTATAATCTTTAATCGCAATGGGCATAATAGCTGGGATAGCTGCCAACATCTTAAACTTATTCTTAACCATTACCTCAACATCATCATAGGATTTGGTTTGAACGTATATGGATTTTGTAAGTTGATCTAACTTTTTCGCAGTTGAAATAACAAGATCAGCATTCTCTAAGTGCTCTAAATCTTCATAACGATTCACACCTCCAAAACCTGCTTTTCTGATGTTATTATGAATAGGTTCAGCTTCGAAAATCACACGATAAATATTGTCATCACGTTGCTCCAGATCACCTAAAACAACACGAGCTTTATTGAATTCATTATTTAATCTTTCGTATTGAGAAAGTAATTCCTGATTTTCACGTTCTAATGAACGCTCCTTTGGTGAGCCAAAATAATTGAAAAGAATGACCACCATAATAACTGCCAGTACCGAACTCGAAGCAATATGTTTTAAAAAGCCTAATGCACGAGTCTTAAAGCTTACTTCAACTTCTTCGTAACTAATAGACTCAGGATTAAACTGATATTTGGTTTTTGCCATAGATTAGTATTCAATTTATTTTTTGAGAAAAACATACATTTTTCTTCACGCATGTGAGCAAAATTAAGGAAATAATCTAACTTTGCAAGCTAAGTATCAAAATCACATTGATTTAAAACATAATACAAGATGAATTCTAGCGAGATCAGACAAGCCTTTTTGGATTTCTTTGAATCCAAACAACATAAAATTGAATCATCAGCAGCAATGGTGATTAAAGATGACCCGACATTAATGTTCACCAATGCTGGTATGAACCAGTTTAAGGATGTTTTTTTAGGTAACTCTCCGATTAAATTCAAAAGAATTGCCAACTCTCAAAAATGTTTACGAGTTTCGGGTAAACACAACGACTTGGAGGAAGTAGGTCATGACACCTATCACCATACCATGTTCGAAATGTTAGGAAACTGGTCTTTTGGCGACTACTTTAAACAAGAAGCCATCGATTGGGCATGGGAATTATTGGTCGATGTTTTAAAACTTCCTACTGACCGTTTATACGCTAGTGTATTCGAAGGTAGCGAAGAAGATAAGATGGAGCGAGATAACGAGGCAGCCGGTTATTGGGAAAAATACTTACCTGTAAGTCATATCATCAACGGGAACAAGAAGGATAACTTCTGGGAAATGGGTGATGTAGGACCATGTGGTCCTTGTTCTGAAATTCATATCGACCTCAGAACTGAAGAAGAAAGAAAACTCGTTAATGGCCGTGATCTTATCAATATGGATCACCCACAGGTTGTTGAAATTTGGAACTTGGTTTTCATGCAATTCAACCGTAAAGCGGATGGTTCACTAGAGTCATTACCTCATCAGCATGTTGATACAGGAATGGGATTCGAACGCCTTTGTATGGCTATGCAAAACAAGCAATCGAATTACGACACTGACGTTTTCCAGCCAATCATCCAAGCTATTGCAAAGATGTGTGGTAAGACTTATGGCGAAAACGAAGAGGTTGATATCGCTCTACGTGTAATCGCTGACCATATTAGAACCATTTCATTTGCGATTACCGATGGTCAACTACCATCAAATAATAAAGCAGGTTACGTCATCCGTCGAATTCTTCGTCGTGCTGTTCGTTATGGCTATACTTTCCTTGATTTGAAAGATCCTTTCATGTACCGTTTGGTTGAGGTTCTTATCGAGGTAATGGGTAAACATTTCCCAGAACTAATCAAACAAAGAGATTTGATCGAGAAAGTGGTAAAAGAGGAAGAAAATTCTTTCCTAAGAACACTTGCTAACGGTATCAAATTACTTGATCAGATTATTGAAAAAACAAAAGCTGACGATTTTAAAGTCGTTCAAGGTAAAGTTGCTTTTGAACTTTACGATACATACGGATTCCCACTAGATTTAACTGAATTGATTCTTAAAGAGAACGACCTGGTTGTGAATCGAAGAGAATTTAATGAGGCAATGGAAGCTCAGAAGAACCGTTCACGTTCTGCTACATCAATGGAAACTGGTGATTGGATCGAGATTCTTAAAGACGATAAGGAAGAATTCGTTGGTTACGATTACTTATCAACTGATGTGAAGATCACGCGTTACCGTAAAATGAATATCAAAGGAAAAGATTTATTCCAATTGGTATTTAACATCACGCCTTTCTATGGCGAAAGTGGTGGACAGGTAGGTGATACCGGTTATATCGAAGCCAATGGCGAAAAAATCTCAATTGTTGATACAAAGAAAGAAACTGGCCTGATTATTCATATTGCAAACGAATTACCTGGCGATCCAACTTTAACGTTTAAAGCAAATGTAAATGCAGGAAAGCGTGAACTAATTGCAAATAACCATACAGCTACTCACCTATTACATGCAGCACTTCGTGAAGTATTGGGTGACCATGTTGAGCAAAAAGGTTCTTTGGTTAATCCAGATCATTTGCGTTTCGATTTCGCTCACTTCCAAAAAGTGACTGAAGAAGAAATTGCTAAGGTTGAAGAAATCGTGAATCAAAAGATTCGTGAAAATGCAACGACTAAGATCAAAAACGGAATTCCGATGCAGGAAGCTGTTGATTTGGGAGCCATGGCCTTGTTTGGTGAAAAATATGGTGATTTAGTTCGTGTTGTAAAACTAAACGAATCGGTTGAGCTTTGTGGTGGTACTCACGTTAAGGCTACAGGTCAGATTGGTTTATTCAAAATCACTTCTGAAGGAGCTATTTCTGCAGGTGTTCGTCGTATCGAAGCGATTACTGCAGTTAAGGCTGAGAAGTATATCAACGATAAGCTAAATACCCTTAAAGAGATTGAACGTACTTTCAAGTCAAATCAAAATCTTCTGAAAAATATCGAAGCACTTATTTCAGAGAACTCTGAAATGAAAAAAGGCCTTGAAGCTTTCCAGAAAGATCAACTTAAGGTTGTGAAGAATGCTTTAAAATCTGAAATCTCAGAAACCAAAGGTGTGAATTTCATCAGCAAAAAGATGAATGTGAAATCTGCTGGTGATATCAAGGATATTGCTTTCTCATTAAAGGCCGAGGTTGAGAACCTTGTTTTTATTGCAGGTGCTGATCTTGGTGGAAAAGCCAACCTGACTATCATGTTCTCTGACAACTTAGTTAAAGAATACGATTTGAATGCCGGAGCAATTGTTCGTGAAGCAGCTAAGGAAATCAAAGGTGGTGGCGGTGGCCAGGCCTTCTTTGCATCTGCAGGTGGTAAAGATCCTCAGGGTATCGATGCGGCAATCAGCACAGCTAAGAAAATGATTCTACACAAAATTGAAGGCTAAACCAAGCTGACAATTTTAGACATATAAAAAGCGACTACCGAAAGGTGGTCGCTTTTGTATTTTATAGAACTTCACCAATCGATTAAGGTGCCTGACTGTAGGTATGAACAGAAAACTGAGCTGAAGGCAAATAGTTGACACCAAACCAGCAGACCAAAAGAATCACAAAAGCCAATGCGAGAATCCAAAGTGAGGATTTAAATACCTTCGGCAGGTGGTAACGACGGTGAATATAGATCAAATAACCTAACCAGGTAATCAATGCCCAGGTTTCTTTAGGATCCCAGGTCCAATAATGTCCCCAAGCTTCTTTAGCCCACAATGCTCCGAAAAGGAGGCCTAAACTTAGAAATGCAAAACCTAAGTATACCAGATTATCTGCCATTAACATGACCTTATTATCTAGTTTCTTATAATAGTGCTGGTACAAGCCACGAACGGCAACCAAAGAGGATGCAGCCAAGAAGGCATAGGCAAAAATATACACGACCACATGTGGCACAAACCAAGGGCTCTGTAGAGCTGGCATCAATGTTTTCGAAAAATTTTCAGGATGCATGTAATTAATAACCAAAAACAGTAAGGATAGACCCAAGCTGTAAAAAAGCATCCAGTTGTAACGCCAACGTAAATAGGTAATCATACCAATAGCCGGCAAAAAGAAGGCATACCACAAGCGTGTTTCTCCCAAGGTTCTCAAAGGTGGTCGCTCTAATTTTATCCACAAAAATGCTATAAAAGCACCAATACATGCCGTACCGAGAACAATGAATAAGCGTTTAAGAAATTCTTTTTTATAAAGGATGAGAGCTAATAACCACAGTAAACTACTGCTTAATAAGACAAGTATAAAGTTGGACCAAATCATGATTCGTGATGTGTTAATGTGATGATGAGTGGATATGAAGATGTGTTGATTTGTAGATGATAAGATTTAAATTAACCGACATCATCACTAATTGTTTCACGTCCTTTCCAGAACATATAAATGGCACCAATCATCATCATGAAAATACCAAGATACACATAAGGTTGCCAAGGATCTCTGACAACTTCAAGTATCGATTTGTTGGAATAGCGACCCATTTTATCATCGTAACTCAATTGGTAAATTTTCCATCCGTTAACCTTCACAGGTTTATTCACCTCAAGTGTGGCATCTTGTTTTTTACCATCAGGCGTAAAGAAAGTCACTTCAGATGAGAATCGCTTTGGCTCAGGTACTGTCATCACCAAAGAAAGCTCATTATTAAGTTTTAGAGACTCATGAGGTCGATTGAAACTTCCACATGAAATCCAACCTTGCAGTGTATCATTTTGAGGCGAAATTGCATGAATTTTAGCGGCTGGTGCTGCGCCAAAATCAGCCAGTTGATAATAACGTTCTCCTGCCCTTCCGGAAGTCACATAAAATTCTTCAACCTCTATTTTCCAGCTTTGAAGATCACAAATCAAACCTTTTTCAATCATGATCATGGATGGCTTTTGAGCTTCGTATAATTCCCCTGTTTCATTTTCCACAATGGCTAATTTGGGATTAAACTCATCAATCAGGAAATCCTTTAATTTGATGGCCAAAGGCATTTCGTAAAACTTTTTGTTGTCATCGTATGATCGCAATTCAATCTTATTCTCATAAACATCCATTTTCAATCGACGCAAATCACCGGAACCTAATCCTCCAGCAAAAATCACAATCCATAAACCCCAATGGCTGCATACAAAGCCCCAATTCTTAAGTTTAAAAGGAAAGGTTTTTCGTAAACTCACCAAACCAAGAACAATCAACAAAAGAAAGTTAATCATTAAAAATGGATACGAACTGGTCATCTGATTTAGGCCTAACTGCTGAATCAATCCAGTATCATGAGATGGAATTTGAGGTAGAATACCCATGAAGATAACGAGAACACTTAAACTCGAAACCAAAGCAATGGTTAATGGAATACCAGATAGGAATGCATGAGTCTTTGTCTTCCTAAAAAGGAAATGCAAGACAACTAATAGTGTAAAAAAACTAGCACCTAAAATAAGGTTTAGAGGAAAGACAAGAGTCGAATGTGTTTTGGGTAAAATAAACTCCAGTATAAATCCAACACTTAAAATACCAAATGAAATGATAAAGCTCTCGGCATACCCCCAAGGGTTCTGCCAAATGGGTTTCTTAATAGACATATAGTGTGTATAATTAGACTTAATAAGGCTTTTATCCTCTTTTACTACAAGCTTTTCAAGACATATAATAAAAGACTTGAAAGTACGAATAATAATCTAAAGCGTAAAAAAAATGCTACCCTAAATAGGCAGCATTTTCTTAAAAAACTATTATCAATTATTAACGCTGAACTTGATAAGTACTTTCGCGTTTATCTGCTTTTTTCTTCCACTCAGGAAGAACATTTTTCTTAAATTCTTCTTTTTCTTTCTTCAGTTTTTCAACTGGAAGACCGATAAACTTTTGAGCTTTTGCTTTAGTTGCGATATCTGGATAAGGAACCTCTCCATCGAAACCATACTTATGAAAAATTCTAACTAGAGCAATACGAGCCTCTTGCGCACGCTCTACACCAGTTGTAATAATACGACCTGTTTCAGTTGGAGCGTGGAAAGATCCACCATGAGAAGCGGCTGCATAATCCCAACGCCACTGAGCGTGACGGATCATCATCAATACGGGCTTCATTTCTTTTTCAGTAGCACCTAAATCCCATGCTTTCTTAGCTTCAACGTGAGCACGTACAAGGAGTTCTTCAAGCTTATCACGGTTCTCGATAATTTGATCCTGACGTGTATAAACGTTCTTGATCAACTTCTCAGTCTCTTCACGGTGACATACCTGACATGAGTTAGCTACATTGTTCAATGGAGACTGAATATGGTGATCAGTAAATTTCTGTCCACCTTCTGATTTATATGGCATATGACAGTCAGCACAAGAAACACCACGATCAGCATGAATACCCTTAAGGTAAACTTCATAACCTGGATGTTGAGCTTTCAACATAGGTGCTTTACTCAACTTATGAGTCCAATCTTTAAACTCAATCTCATCGTAATACTCTTCCATTGACTCAACGTCCATACCTTTATCCCAAGGGAAAGTTAGGTAGTTAGCACCTTTCTCTCTTTTCTTATCGAAATAGTACTCAACGTGACATTGTGCACAAACTAAAGAACGCATCTCCTGGTGAGTTGCTTCGTTAATATCTTTTCCTTGACGCTGGAAAGCTTCAATTAAAGCAGGACGAGTTACTCTTAGGTTCATGGTTTCTGAATCGTGACAGTCACCACAACCAATAGGATTCACAACCTCGTGACCTTTACCTGCCCATTTTCCTTTATAGAATTCAGCGACACCAATTTCGTTCATCAAACGAGGTACATCCGGAGATTTACATGTCCAACACGTAGATGGCATAGGCCCATCAGTATCTTTTTTAGGAGCACCTGTACGAAGAGTATTCTGTAGGTCTTCAATCGCATAATAGTGTCCACGACCTTGATTATAATCTTTTGAGAATCCATAACCTGCCCAAAGTACAACCAAACGAGGGTCAACTTCCAACATATCGATCATAGCACTACCATTGTACTTGCTGTTAAAGCTGGTATCAGCAGTATTGTAATAAGTTTCAAATTCACGTGGGAAATTCTCACCCCAAACCTCGTTACGAGGCTCCCACTGGTCATGCTTAACCTGTGGTGTATAAGCAAAAACAGATTCAGCTCTTCTTTCCATAATCGAAGAGGCTAAAATTCCCAACAGAACAACAACAATTAGAGAAGCTAAGAAAATAAGCCACCCCAATAAGGGTCTTCTATTTACTGATTCATTTATTGGCTTCATAGTTTATTTATTTAAGTTTTATTTGGTATCAGTTTCTTTTAAATAATCTTTCATCCAATCTGGAATTGGACTTGATGGTACAGGGACACGTGCGTTTGGAACACTCGAAAGGCTATTAACCCTTCCGTGTGGCACCTCTCTGTGGCAATCCCAACACACTCGATCTTGCGTATTATGTGTGTGTTGTGGAACTTGTGTAGCTAGTTTAGGATCAGTCAAGGTTTGACTGTGACAGCGAATACAGTTATTATGAACCACTTCGCGCCCTTCTTCCAAAATAAAGATCACTTCCGGTTCCATTCTTAAAGCAAACATCGTTGCATGTCTCAAACCGTCTTTTGCCTTAAAAAAGTACTTATTAAACACATTATCGTGTGGTACGTGGCAATCGTTACATGTGGCTACTTCACGATGCGAACTATGGTTGTAGGTCGCATACTGAGGTGCCATAACGTGACAGTTGACGCAAGTTTTAGGATCATCAGACAGGTAAGACAATGCTTTTGATAAATAAAGCACGTGAACACCTAATCCGACAAAAGCTCCCAAGACAATCATCACCGGAATTCTCCATTTGGGTGGAGGGGTTAATAATTTGAATAGTTTTACCATTGGCTCTTAGATTGAATGTGACTGAAAGTTCCTGATCTCTGACATGTATCAGAGATCAGAAACATCAGGTATTATTTTAGAAAATTAGGTTTGAATACTAACATCATCCATCCCCAACATGCTGATGTTTCAGCATCGTTTACATTCTTAAGCACTTCCATTGAGTCTGAAGCAAACATTTGAGAATATCCCATTTTAAATGTGACTGACTTTGAATACTTGTATCCAAATGAAAGGTCAACTTCAGTACCTAAATAAGCATCTTGTTTTTCAGCACCGTCATATAAATCGGCAGCTGTAGAGAATAGATGAATTGCCGCACCGAATGAAAACTTATCTTTCTTATAATTTAAACCACCATAAATATCTTGCAATCCAACATCACCGACATGGTTCCCAACATAGAAATAGTCCATATGTCCATTAAATTTGTGGTTCGTTCCGAATAAAGGTGTAAAAGATTTATTGTCTTCCATTTCATCATCGTCAGTTCCCGACAACATTTGGATACCAACATTACCTTTCCAATTCTCGGCAACAGGGAATTTCATTCCTAAATCAAACATATATGCGCTCAAATCGTTATCTCCGGCATCTTTCCCCGATTGTCCATATACGGATCCCGTTAAAGCAACTTTACCCGAACGGTAATTCATATGCGTACCAAAAGTTTGGCTATATCTTGTATCCAAATCTACGGCTGCACCTGGATCGTTATCTCTTTGCTGACCAACATTCATGAATAATAAACTGAAATCAAATGTCTCTGACTTTCTATTGTACCATGCAAACTGCATATTCTTATAGTTCGTTGTGTATAACATTCTCTTTAGTCCTTCAGAGTCATTATTCACTGCTAAACCTAAATGAAACTTACCCTTTTCGTCAGTTTTAAACTTTAGTAAAGCCAGGTCATGACTTCTTGCCTGCTGTGCCCATCCCACATTTCCTAAAATTCTGGAATCATCATAAACCAACTCCTGACGACCAACTTTCAATGAAAAGTTCTCATTAAAAATTAATTCACCCCAAGCTTCGTGTAACATGATCTGATTCTTATCAGACATATTTAATTGCTTAACATCTCCCCATGTTCTTACATCTTGAAGAGACAAACCCACCTTAAATTTAGCGTCTGTGTAATTTAGATTTAAACGAGTACGCTGCGAAGTAAATAGTGCAGCATCATCATCAGAATTCAATAAGGTTTTTAAACCATTACGATACTCTGTTCGTGGTCGCATTTCTCCTGTAAATTTCAACTGAGCCATTATTGTATTTGGCAATATTGACCCAACAAGAACAACAAGTAAAATCAGTAATTTTTTCATTTGATTATGATTTAGTTTTTAATTAAACGACTGAAAATCCAACACGATATAATACATCTGGGTAGGATGCATCTAGCTGAAAATTCAAAACATCTTTATTCTCGAATTCTATGTTCTAATTAGGAATTTTGGCATGATTAAAAGCCTCATTCATTTTCAAAACTTTAATTTCTCATTAAAAAACGAAATTCAACAAACTGGAATTCAAGTTTGTAATATTTTTTAACATTTGCAATGTTACTTAGTATAAAGAAGTATTTCAACAATAAAAGACTATTTAAACTTATTATATCTAAATATTAATACCTTTTTCTCTTTTTCTTATATTGATTATCAACAGCTTCTAAAAAAATTGTTCATCTTCACTGGCTAATAATTTATTCCCATTCTTAATAAGCTTCATAACACCTTATGAACTAGATATTCTAAACTAGATATTTTTTACTATAAATCTCCTTTATTTATAGTTTTATTTACTTGGAAAATCCTATCTTCAAGTCGTTAATAAAAAAGACATTTTTATCTCAAAATAAGCCTAAAGAGATCACCTACATTTACTACTCTATGAAAAAACTACTTAACTTCCTCTTCTCCATGCAAATGATGGGTACTTTGATTGCCATTTTTGCAATTTCTATTGGTGCAGCCACATTCATCGAAAATGATTTTGGGACTCAAGCAGCCAAAGCCATTGTTTATAATGCAACTTGGTTCGAGGTTCTACTGTTTTTGATCATGGTGAACCTTATTGCTAACATCAATAGATACAAGCTTTACAAAAAGGAAAAATGGTCAATGGGACTCTTCCACATCGCTTTTATAATTATCCTCATTGGAGCAGGAATCACAAGATATATAGGCTATGAAGGCAGCATGCATATCAGAGAAGGGAAAGCAACAAGTCAAATTACTAGTATTGACAGCTATGTGGATATCAAAGTCGAAGAAAATGGTATAAAAGCGGAGGAGTCAATAAAACTAAACATGAGTTCATTAAGCAATATTAGTCTTAATGAAAAGCTATCTCTTAATGACAAGGATATCAAAGTTAATCTTAAGCATTACATCCCAAACGCATCAACGAGCCTTATAGAAGAGGCTGGAGGTATTCCAGTGATTACTTTTGTTGCAACAACCGAAAATCAGATGCAGGGCATGCAAACGTTCACTCTCGACTACAACAGCAATAAAGTAATTGGTGAAAATCTATTCTCATTTGGTAAAGAAGAAACTGAACTGGCAACCAACTTCTCTTATTCAGATAGCTTAAGAATGAAGAGCCCCTACCCAATAAAAGAACTGAATATGATGGGTGGCGAAGCCGTACAAATGGAAAGTAACAAGTGGTATACTATTGCTCCCCGAAAACTGTATGAGATAAATGGCATACGATTAATCATCAAAAATTTCTTTCCTTCAGCTAAGTATAAATACGTAAATACTCAGGATAAAAAAGCACCAACAGTTTTAGTCTTCGATGTTAAAAGTGGTGATGAAGAGGAAGAAATTATTGTAAAAGGATTTAAAGACTATGTTGGAACACCTGAAACAACTAAAATTAATGGTTTAGACCTTAGTATTTCTTACGGGTCCAAATATTTAAGCCTACCCTTTATTATAAAGTTAAACGATTTTCAACTTGTACGCTATCCTGGTTCAAAAAGTCCCTCATCTTTTGCCAGTGAAGTGACATTGATTGATACTTTAAGCTCAATCAAAAAAGATTATCGCATTTATATGAACAACATTTTAAAGCATCAGGGTTTCCGTTTTTATCAGTCTTCCTATGATACTGATGAGGGAGGAACAATCCTTTCAGTTAACCACGATCAATGGGGAATGATGGTGACTTACTTTGGCTATTTTTTAATGATAATAGGTATGGTTTGGTCATTAATCGCTTCCGGTACGCGTTTTAAAACTTTGAGTCGTATGAAAAGTAAAAGTTTAAAAACAATTCTTGTTCTGATTCTTGCCCTTGGTGGGAGTGTAACAACTTATGCTCAGAATGGAAAAAGAACAGAAGTTCCATTAGAACAAGCAAAAAGTTTTGGAGAACTGGTTGTTCAAGACAAAACAGGTCGATTTGAGCCCATCAACACATTGGCCAGTGAGGTGATTCGCAAAATCAGTAAAAAGAGCCGTATTGATGGTCTTAACGCGGAGCAGGTGTTTCTTAGTATGATCATCGATCCTCAATCTTGGGAAGAGACGCCAATTATTAAAGTTAGCAACCCTGATTTGATTCGAGAGATTGGAGCAAATGGCAAATATGCAAGTTTTGCGAATTTTCTTGATATAAGAGGACAATACAAACTTGGAAAGAAAGTTCAGGATGCCTATTCTCGTAAACCTGCTAATCGTACTGCTTACGACAAAGAAATTATCTCCGTTGACGAGAGAGTAAATATCAGTTATATGATTTTTACCGGCGAGTTTCTAAAGCTATTCCCTGATCCCAAAGATAAAAACCACGCCTGGTATCATCCCAAGGAACCGATTCATGTTCAGGGCGAAGACTCATTGTTCATTAAGAAATCAATAGTCATGCTTAGTCAGGCTCTTAAAGCTCATGATTACGACTCAGCAGATATGTACATCAACGGGATTAAGAAATATCAGGCTACCTATGGTAAAGAAGTGATGCCATCGGAAGCAAAAATCAAAACCGAGATTCTTTACAACAACATCAATATTTTTAAAAAATTATTCCCTTACTACCTGCTTATTGGTTTCATCTTGATTATTGCTTTAGTCGCAAAGATTATAACACCTAATATATCAATCAAATGGTTATTTCGTATTGCCTTTATCATTCTAAGCATTGCCTTTTTAATGCATACCATTGGTTTAGGTGCTCGTTGGTATATTGCGGGTCGAGCTCCCTGGAGTAATGGATTTGAATCGATGACCTATGTAGCCTGGGCCTGTTTACTTGCAGGATTCTTATTTACCCGTAAATCGAAGTTTGCACTAGCAGCAACATCTATATTAGCTGGCCTAACCTTATTTGTTGCCCACCTATCCTGGATGAATCCAGAAATCACCAATTTGGTTCCTGTATTAAAATCCTACTGGCTAACTATTCATGTTGCTATTATTACCGGTAGTTACGGTTTCCTTGCATTGGCTACTATTCTTGGTATGATAAGTCTTTTATTAATCATCTTAAAAAACAAGAAAAATGAGGTCAGAATTGATACGACGGTTATTGAACTTAGTCGCATAAGTGAAATGACCATGATAATTGGGCTATACAGTCTAACCATCGGAACCATACTTGGGGGTATCTGGGCTAACGAATCCTGGGGACGTTATTGGGGTTGGGACCCAAAGGAAACATGGGCTTTGGTCAGTGTTCTGGTTTATAGTTTTGTTTTGCACATGCGCTACATTCCAGGCCTGAAATCCATTTTCACTTTCAACCTGGCCTCAGTATGGGCTTACAGCTCTATCATCATGACTTACTTTGGTGTAAATTATTATCTGGCTGGCCTTCACTCATACGCAAAAGGTGATCCGATTCCGGTACCATCTTGGGTGTATTATACCGTTGGAATATTAATTCTATTAAGTGTAATGGCATATTACAACTATAAAAAATATAAGGCGATAGAAGAAAAATAGACGGTTTATTCAAAATAGTTTCAGACAAAAAAAGTCATTCGATTTTAAATCGAATGACTTTTTTTTATGAAGTATGGTAGTTGCTCAATCGAGCAAATAATTTACAAATTTCTTTGTCTAACTGCTTCGTAAATCATTAATGAAGCTGCAACAGAAACGTTTAATGATTCAATTGAACCAAGAATAGGAATTTTGACTTGCTCATCAGCAAGACGCAATAAAGCATCATCGATACCAACATCTTCAGATCCCATAATAACCGCGGTTGCCAAAGTAAAATCGGCTTCAGTATACATCTTCTCACCCTTCTCAGTAGCAGCCACAACACGAAGACCTTCTTTCTTTAAACTACGAACTAAGGTTTTAAGGTTTTGAACACGACAAACAGGAATATTATATAAAGCACCTGCCGATGTTTTAATAGCATCAGGTGTCACCTTTGCTGAATTCTTGAAAGGAATAACAATAGCCTGAACTCCAGCACATTCTGCTGAACGAGCAATGGCTCCAAAATTTCTAACATCAGTAATCTGATCCAACACTAAAATCAAAGGATTCTTACCTTCAGCCATAATTTGAGGCAATACATCCTCAATTTCCTGGTAAGGAATCGGAGCAATCATAGCAACAACACCTTGATTGTTTCTTTGATCCAAAGCATCAATTTTCTCTTTAGGAACAAATTGATACTGCACATCTTTTTCACGAATCAGGTCGAATAATTCATTGTATAATGGTCCAGTAAGACCTTTACGAATCAATACTTTCTCAATTTCTTTTTCACTATTAATCGCTTCCATTGCTGCTCTAATTCCGAACAACATTTCTTGTCTTTGCTTTGCCATTTATCTTCTTATTATTCTATTTTTTCTGAATTCACAAAGGTAGTAGGTAAATCCCAATCATACAACTAAGTATATACATATCACTAAAATCATTATAATGAAATATCTAAATGACTTTAATCCGTGTGAAAAACTTGTATGCCTTTCTCTCTTAATTTCATTAAATTTGCTCCAAATATATTCAACTCTATGCAAAACTCTTGGCTCGAAGACATCAATAATAATATTGACAATCAGATTGATTTACACATTTCTGTTAAGGATTATCGTTTCTATCAAATTGAAAAACTTAAACGAATAGCGGCCCTTTTGGATGAAGACAAGCAAAAAAATTGTTTGAACTGCAAACACGGTAGAATCGAACTGGAGAATATTGTGAACGAACTCAATCGATTAATTAACCAATCGGGTACAAATAGAAGTGAATACGAAAAAAGAGTTGAAAAACTGATCAAACACCTAAAAGATGCACACAAAATCTATCAGGCGCATCATTTCACCTATACTTACTCTGGAATATATACATTGATTGGAATCACTCTTGGCTTATTAGTTAGCTACGGCGTATTCTACTATTTTAACCCTCACATTTTCTTTTTGTGTGCTGGTATTGGTATGATTACCGGGAACATTAGAGGTGCCAAAAGAGATAAGTATCAGGCCCGTATTGGAAAACAATTATAAGAGCCAATACTCAGTGCTTGCTAGTTTGTAGATGAACTTAAGGATTGACTTATTATGTTTATTACCTTAGACAAAGGCTTTTCATTCCTATAATTATGAAGCCTATGCAACTCAAGTTTTAAGCTAATTCTAACCCTTAAGTTCAGATCATGAAAAAACTAATTTTACCATTATTCTGCATATCAATAATGGTTTCCTGTTCCAACGAAAGAACAAAAATGAACTACCCCATTTCAAAAAAAGTTGACACCACAGACGTTTATTTCAACACCACAGTTGCCGATCCATACCGATGGTTAGAAGACGATAATTCTGAAGAGACCAAAGTATGGGTTATTGAGCAAAATAAGGTGACCGATGAATTTTTAAACGCAATTCCTTTTAAAGCGAAAATTAAAGAACGCCTAACTGAAGTTTGGAATTATCCTAAAGTTGGTGTTCCATTTAAAAAGGGTGATTTGTATTTCCATTATCGAAACGATGGTTTACAAAACCAATCGGTACTATACGTTCAGTCCAAACTTGACGAGGAGCCTCGTGTTCTACTTAATCCCAATCAATTATCCGAAGATGGTACAGTAGCTCTTGCAGGCATATCGGTTTCCAGTGATAGCAAATACATAGCTTACTTAGTGGCTCGATCCGGATCGGACTGGAACGAGGTGTATGTGAAAGATATTGCCACAGGTGAGGATATCAAAGATCATTTGATGTGGATTAAATTTTCGGGCGTTTCCTGGTATAAGGATGGTTTTTTCTATGCAGCCTACGATGCTCCGAAAGCCGGTACGGAACTATCCAACTCTAACGAATACCATAAAGTCTATTATCACAAGTTAGGCAACAGACAATCTGAAGACGAGTTGGTTTATCAGGATTCAAAATTCCCTAAACGTTTATACGGCGCTTCGGTTACCGATGACGAGAAATACCTGATTCTTTCAGCCATGTCGGCTTCTCATGGGAACGCTCTTTATTTTAAAGAACTCGACAAAAAAGGAACCGATTTCAAATTGATAACAGACGAATTAACTTTTGATCACAATGTGATTGATGATGTCAATGGCAGCTTATTGATGTACACCAATAATGGTTCTCCCAAATACCGTTTGGTATCCGTAGATATTAATAATCCTTCAAAGGAAAACTGGAAAGATCTTATTCCTGAAAAAGAGAATGTTTTAAGTGGTGTGAAACTTGCGGGTGGTAAAATTATTGCAAGCTACATGCAAGATGCCTATTCTAAAATCGAAATTCTTAATATGGATGGTATCTTCGATTATGATTTAGAATTACCTGGAATTGGCACAGCCGGAAGTTTTTCAGGAAAGAAAGATGAAAAAGAAGCTTTTTATAGTTTCGAATCATTCACATCTCCTGAAGTTGCCTACAAGTATAATTTCGAAACAAAAAAATCAAAGATATTCTATCAGCCTAAGATCAACTTCAATCCTGAAGATTTTATAACGGAACAGAAGTTCTTCACGAGTAAGGATGGCACTCAGGTTCCCATGTTTATCACCTATAAAAAAGGAACAGAATTGAATGGCAATAACCCATGTTTACTATATGGTTATGGCGGATTCAATGTTAGCTTAACACCCTACTTCACCCCTCGCCGTTTGGTTTGGTTAGAAAATGGTGGCGTTTATGTGGTGGCCAACCTGCGTGGTGGTGGCGAATATGGTGAAGATTGGCATCAGGCTGGTACGAAAATGAAGAAACAGAATGTATTTGACGACTACATTGCAGCAGCTGAATATCTGATAGAAAATAAATACACCAATTCTAACAAATTAGCCTTAAAAGGGGGGTCAAATGGAGGTTTATTGGTTGGAGCTGTTATCAATCAGCGTCCTGATCTTTTTAAAGTGGCGATTCCCGAAGTCGGTGTTATGGATATGCTTCGCTACCATAAATTCACCATTGGTTGGGCCTGGGCCGGCGATTATGGCACAAGCGAAGATAATGCTGACATGTTCAATTATCTTTATAAGTACTCACCCATTCACAATATTGGGAATAAACCCTACCCGGCAGTCATGGTTACAACCGCCGATCATGATGACAGAGTGGTGCCAGCACATTCATTCAAATACATGGCTACCTTACAAGAAAAATATAAAGGTAAAGAACCCGTTCTAATCAGAATAGAATCAAATGCAGGTCATGGAGCAGGCATGCCAACATCCAAGCAAATTGAAGAATATGCTGACATCTGGTCTTTCATCTTTCACAATATGGATATAAGCCCTGACATAAAATAACTTAAGGCATATTACCCCTCATTTTTCAGAGTAGTCATCTTGATTTTTTATCAACAATGGCTACTCTTATTTTTAAAAATGACGGTTATTTAAACTGCATTTTATATTTTTACGAGTCCAAATCAGAAATACACATTTAATGGATTATAATTTTATCGTCATCGAAGGAAATATAGGTGCCGGAAAAACCTCTTTATCAAATAAAATTGCCTCAGAATTCAATGCGAAACTTATTCTGGAACAATTTGCAGAGAACCCTTTCCTACCTAAATTTTACGAGGAACCTGAGAAATACTCATTCCCTCTTGAAATGTCGTTCTTGGCTGATAGATACAATCAATTAAAAAATGAATTGAGTGAACAAGACTTATTCAAATCGTTCACCATTGCTGATTATTACTTTATGAAGTCTTTGATTTTCTCAAAACAAACACTTCAAGATGATGAATATAAACTCTATAGCCAGTTTTTTCATATCATCTACAACTCTTTACCCAAACCAGATCTTTATGTTTATCTGCATTCAGATGTCGATAAATTACTAGAGAACATTAAGAAAAGAGGTCGCAATTACGAACAAGACATCACGGCTGATTATCTAATGAAAATTCAGAATTCTTATTTTTCTTTCTTCAAACAACAACAAGATCTAAACTTCCTCGTTATTGACACGAATAACATCGATTTTATTGGAAATAAGTCTGACTACTCCAAAATTTGTGATGTGATCTTTGATACCAAGTGCGAGAAAGGACTCAATAGAGTCATAATCTAACAGATAAGGAATAAATATATATCAAACATCAATGTTTTGGTGAATAAATTTTTCTTAAATTTGTTTCCATATCCTTTTTTAATTAATTACAACAACATATTTAAGTTATTATCATGAAAAAAATCAAGCTTAATCACGTAGCAGCTATGCTACTAGCTGGTGCCTTACTTTCTGGTTGTGCTGGAATGAGTAAGATGAAAAAAAATGCAAGTGACATTGACTACAATGTGACTCCTGAGGTTCTTGAAGCTCATGCTCAAAAAGTAGATGTTGAGGTTAGCGTAAGAATTCCTGCTAACTATTTCAACAAGAATGTAACTTTAGTTGCAACTCCTGTATTGAAGTACGATGGTGGTGAAAAAGCTTTCGCTCCTAAAACACTTCAAGGTGAGAAAGTTCAGGGAAATGCAATGGTAATACCTTACGAGACTGGTAAAACAATCACTTACAAGGGATCTATCGATTACGATAAAGCAATGCGTATTTCTGAGCTAGAAGTTAGAATGACTGCTTCGAAAGGTGAGAAGTCTTTAGATTTCGATCCGGTAAAAATTGCTGACGGTGTAAAAGCAACTGCAACTCTTGTACAAAACAAGCCGGCTAACATTATTGGTAAGGATGCTTTCCAAAGAATTATTGCTGAAACTAAAGAAGCTGATCTTCATTACCTAATCAACAGCTCTAACGTTCGTTGGTCAGAAATGAGAAGTGAAGATATTAAAGCACTAAGCGCTTACTTCAAAACTGTTGAAGCTGACGCTAAGAAAGAATACAAAGGCATTGAAGTTTCTGCTTACGCATCACCTGATGGAGCTGAAGATTTCAATGAAAAATTAGCTGGTAAGCGTGAGGTTTCTTCTTCTAAGTATGTGAAGAAATCAATGAAGAAAGCTAAACTTTCTGATTACGCTAACGAAGACTTCTTCAAGTCTAAGGTGACTCCTGAAGATTGGGATGGTTTCAAGAAATTGATGCAAGCTTCTAACATTCGAGATAAAGAATTAATTCTACGTGTTCTTTCAATGTACACAGATCCTGAAGTACGTGAAAAAGAAATCAAGAACATTTCTGCAGCTTTCTCTGAGGTTAAGAAAGAGATTCTTCCTAAGTTGAGAAGAGCTAAGTTCATCGTAAACGTTGATAACATTGGTAAAACTGACGAGCAGATTAAAGATCTTGCTAAGAACAATCCAGCTGAATTGAACGTTGAAGAATTGCTTTACGCTGCAACGCTTACTGAAGTTGCTAGCGAGAAATTAGCTATTTATGAAACAGCTAAGAAGCAATTTGCTTCTGACTGGAGATCTCATAACGATGCGGGTATGATTCTTTTCGGAATGGGAAAAATCGACGAAGCTAAAGCTAACTTCGACAAAGCGGATCAACTTTCTGCTAACAATTCAGTTGTTAAAAACAACTTAGGTGCTGTAGAATTAGTGAAAGGTAATGTTGCTGAAGCAGAAGTATTATTCGGAGCTGCAACAGGTGCAGGTAAAGAAGTAAACTACAACCTAGGTATCGTTGCTATTATGAAAGCTCAGTACGATCTAGCTGTTCAGCAGTTTGGTGATTGCTATGCAGTAAACTCTGCTTTAGCAAACATCTTAGCTGGAAAATACACTATTGCTCTTGAAAAATTGAACAAGAACACAAGTGATGACGCTATGGTTGATTACCTAAAAGCTGTTGTTGGAGCAAGAACAAACAACAACAACTTAATTTTCTCAAACTTGAAATCAGCTACTGCTAAGGATGCTTCATTGAAAGCTTTCGCTAAGTCAGATCTTGAATTCTATACCGTTTTTGAAAATGCAGAATTCAAAGCTATTGTTGAGTAATTAAACTCACACAAAAATCACATAAAAAAACGGCTCTCAACAGAGTCGTTTTTTTTGGTCATATGTTTAAGTTTTTCCTTACTTTCATCAAATTATAAGTCCAAAATCAGGTAAAATTGGTAAAGGATATATGGATCTGATGGATATTTTATATCTTAGTCGCCACTTGAAATTTCTCCATTTTGTAAACATGATTCTTTTAAACTAGAAGAGGTAGGTCATTAACTGCTGGAAGAAGCATCATCTTTTTAAAATACTGAATTCAACACCAAGCAATATGGAAATCATTATCCCTAAAAAACTAACTAATAACTTTCAGAGTCATCTGTTCTTAACGGAATTATATGCCTCTACGAAGCAATTGATAAAAGATGAAGTCGTTCTGGATTTTCAGGAGGCTAAACTAATTGAATCCAATCTCTTCGCCGTATTAGGAAGTATAATTATGGATCTTGAAAGACGTAAAAACAAGGTACGTTTAATCAATTTTCAGGATTCCATCCTTAATCTTTTCTACACTAAGAAAATGATTCGTGGTGGTATGAAAAAAGATGTCTGGAAGAGCCTTATCAAATGTCAATTCTTTTCAAGTGATGATGAAAGCGAATTAACCGACTACCTGGAAACTAAAATATTCCCTGATCGTCCGGATGTTGCATTAAACGCTCAGTTAAAGATGGCAATTGAACTTTGTGTCGCTGAAATATTCCGAAATGCTTTTACTCACAGCAACCGTAAAGAGGTCTTCATCTCACATTACGTATCGGTTCACAACAAGAAATTAATCATCAGTATCGTGAATAGAGGTGCCAGCATTCCACAACTAGCAACGGGAGCCTTAAAGAAGGCTCAAAACGGCATGGGAGCCATCAAGTGGGCTGTTGAGTCTGGATCAACATCAAAACCATTCAAACACAATGGTATGGGTTTATTCACCATTCGCCAGTTTATTGAGCAAAACGATGGTAAAATTCAAATTATATCGGGTAATGGTGTGTGGAAACAAGTGAAGCACCGCAAATTCTCAAAACTTACCCGAAAAGAGTTCCCCGGCACAATTGTCACCCTTGAATTTAATGTCTAAACGTTCAAAATTTAATTTTCACAAATCAATTTAGACGCAGATTTTAATGATCAAAATATGATCTAGATTCAATATTAAAACCTTAATAAAATCATATTTAATCAGCGTCTAAAACTTTAGGAGAACTTTTAGAATCTCAACTTCGAGAATAAATCCCAGAGGACAATCCCACAACTTACCGATATATTAAAGGAATGCTTGGTTCCAAACTGAGGAATTTCAATACATGACTCAGAAGCATCAACAATAGCTTGCTGTACCCCTTTCACCTCGTTACCAAAAACGAAAGCGTATTTTTTATCCGACTCAACCTCGAAATCAGGCAAAGAAACGGAATTCTCTGCTTGTTCAATGGCATAAACATCAAAACCCTTTGCCTTAAGGTCAGCAACAGCATCTTCTGTTTTCTCAAAGTATTTCCAAGCCACAGAATCTTCAGCTCCTAAGGCTGTTTTGTGCAAATCGCGATGTGGTGGTGTGGCCGTAATACCACACAGGTAAATCGCCTCAACCAAAAGCGCATCAGAAGTACGAAAGACCGAACCAATATTGTTTAAGCTACGCACATTATCCAACACAATAATAAAAGGTGTTTTCTCTGCCGTTTTAAACTCATCGATACTTTTGCGATTCAGTTCGCTATTTTTCAACTTCCTCATCATACTTTTATTTGATTATTAGCGCGAATTTAATACTAAAAAACTAGATCTCCTTATCGGTCTACAAAAACAACTATAATTTAATTTTACCTATAAGTCTATGACTGATAGCATCGCAACAAAAAGCCCCTCCAATCATACAATTGCAAGACTTTTCTATTAAATATATCGTTTGGATTACTAGCTCCAGCTATTCCTTATCATTTTGAGCTTGTATAACGTCATGAAATGTCGGCGAATTCTCGCTAATGCTGCCGGCACCCTTTTTATTAATTTTGAAAGTAACATCCTTTGTTGTGGAAAATAGCAGAACTGATAAAAAAGGCTTTTTGAGATGTGATTTCAAGACCACAAAAGCCTCTTCTAATGTAAGTTCGTCTTCCTGATCCTCGGTTTCCTTAGATCTGTAGCGCAATTTCACTAAAACCTTAAAGCCATCCTCAGAATAGACTGGTCTGACAAATATATTTCTCAAGTCAGGTTTACCAATGGTCTTTGCCATGGTTAACTTGGCAAAGCGGCCTTCTTGCACACTTTCTTTTACCTGTTCCCAGAAAAGAACAAACATATCTTGATACGGCATAAACTAAAGATTAATGATGGAGTATTTCTGCGTTTCAAAAGTAACACATATAATTCAATTCATAAATTCGAATCTATCTTCATCACTCAATTATCAGAAAAATAAGAATAGGTCAGTTATCCAATGAGTACTCTATATGATAAAAATTCATCGGATAACTCGTAAATGAAAATTAAAAAGCTAAACAGCAATATATCACCTTACGTTTAAAAATGAGAAATAATTAGAACTGACTTTCGAATATTTTCAAGCTTCCCTTAATTAAAAATGTGGCAAGCAAAGGGTTTGATACCCTCTGGCTGCCACATTTAGTCTTACCATTTAATCTTACTAAAATCTAAAAAAAATAGCCTTGCACTTAGCACTGCCCTTCTAATACCATTTCGTTTTGCCACAGTTTCATAGTCGCTTCCACATCCACTGCTTCTGCAAGTATCGAGATGGGGTGTTGCACCATTCTTGATGTTGACATCTCAATTTGCCATTTACAGGTTTCACAATCGGTAGCTACAAAATCAACATCTGAACTATCTATCTGATCGAATAGAGGCTTACCAACAGCTTGTGATGTTTCGTAATTCTCTTTCTTAAAGCCGTATGTTCCTGCAATACCACAGCATCGAGATTCAAGCGAGACGAAGTCAACTCCCGGAATCATTCGCAAGAGTGAAGTTGAATAAATAGACCAACCCAGCTTTTCCATATGACATGGGGTATGATAAGCGATACGTTTCTTATAATCCTTTTTAAAAACCAGTTTAAGCTCACCTGAATCGATTAATCGGAATAGGAAACGGGTAGCCAATTCACTTTCATTACGAATTTCTTTATTCTCTACACCTAACAAGTGTGGGTACTCATCGCGAATAGTGAAGATACAAGTTGAAGAAGTCGATAGAACCGGCATTTTCTTATCCACAATGGATTTCTTAAAGGCTTCAACATTATGCTTTGCCTGCTTGGTAGCTTGTTTAATCAAACCGTTAGAAATTAATGCGACTCCACAGCATTTTTCCTTCTCCAAAAGATGAACACCATAACCTGCCGCATTCATAATCTTAATGAGATCCTTCCCTTGTTGTGGGAAGTTGTAATTCACATAGCAACCATGAAAATAGCTAACGTGTTTCTTAAAATCCATTTGTTTCTTGGCTGCATATCTGCGGTACCAGGTTTCGAACCTCATCCCTGAGTATTTAGGGAATATACGGTGATGATCTATTTTAAGCACACCATCCATGATACGACGCACTGGCTTTAAGGCAACCATAGGATTCACAAGAGGTGCGAATGTACTGGCCATAGTCCCAACAATATCGGTATTGGCCAAAATCATATCTCTAAACTTTGGCTTTTTCTTAGAGTGTTTAATGCGGGCCATCTGGATGATATCACCAATCTTCACGCCATGCGGACAAGCAACCTCACATCGTTTACAGTTCAGACATAACTTCAAAGCCTCATCATAAAAACCAGGATCCTTTAATCGTAAGCGTTCCCCATCAGGACCTGATTGTTTAGGGCCAGGATACTCAGGATCCACCTCCAAAACAGGACAATAGACGGTACAAACGGTACACTTCACACACTGTTCAAAATTATTATCACTTATATTAAACGGCTCAAATATCTCCTTCTTCATCCTCCTGCTATTTTATAATTTGATCAACGACATGCAGCGAGGTCAGTAAACTGATACCTGCTCCACTGCCTTCCTTTAGGGCATTAGCACCACCAAGTACCGAACCGGCGACATATAAATTCTCCACTGATTGTCCCTTCATTGATGCTCGGAATTTATCGTCAGCTTTCACACCATAATGCATATAGGGCTGATCCTTAAAAAACTTCTCATTTAACCAGTTTGCACGACCGGCATCTCCGTCAATATCCAAACCAAAAATAGGTTCATATAACTTATCGTGAGTAGCCACAACTCCCTTGCTATAAAAGCTTCCACTAGCTAAAATAAACGCATCAGCTTCAAGTTTGATATCGCCATGATTATTGGTTCTAATATCCAATAGTCGATTATTCTCGAATGTTCCTTCTTCCACATTATCGCCCATAAAGAAGGTCCCCCCTAATTCCTGAAAACGTTGACTTAGTAATATTTGACTACGAATACCCGGAACAGATGGTGGTATAGCTGGAAGCAAGACCACCGGCTTGTTTATTTTAGCCTTAAGATCATCAGCCACCTTTTTATTAAATAACCCGAATACAGCTGGCAAAATAGCGACTTCAAAACCTTCGCTTAACAGATTTACTTTGTCTGCGAATTCATTCAGTGCATCTCCTTTATCGAATACTTTGGCAATATTGGTAGAACGCATCTCACTCGGATTTTTACGAATTGCTTCGAACTGTTTCATGGAAACATTCTTAATCTGTGCATTCACGTCAAGTTTTTTCAAACCATCCTTAATAAACAATGTGTGAAAGTCGAGAAAGCCACTAAAATTTAAGATCACCGCTTTCTTCCATGGGAAACTATCTTTTCCATCGAAACGATTGAAGTCATTGAGGGTCAACCATGTCGGTTTCATAATACCCATTGGGGTTAATACAAAATGATTTTGATCTGCTTTACCACAGAATTTCAAGCCCGCGCGATTCAGCATTTTTGGAGCTTCCTCTGCCAACCGAGCTATATTTTCTATTCCGATACGCTGATAAGGATGGGTATCCGCCAAGCTTTTCATCGCCTCAATCGGATGATTTACCTCTTCCCCATTAAGCTGACCAAGCAAATCGAAAGAACCGGAAAAGAAATGAATGGCACTTTGGCCAGATGAAACAATTGCACATTTTCGTCCCTGCTCTGCCAACTTAATGCCGCATGTGAGTCCACTCAACCCACCTCCTATAATAATGTTATCGAACTTCATACTAATGCTTTCTTAATTGTTATCTGCTTTCAACCCGTATATCCCTTCATATATCCAAGAGGTAAACTGAGCTTCGTTGATTGTATCCCCCCAGGCAATTGGTGACATCCCTTTCCAGCGCTCCTGAAGAAAATTAGCTAAATCGTCTTTTGCCTTACCTGCTTCTTCCAGAGACTCACAAAGCAATCCTGCTGCACGACAAGCACACAACTCACCTTGGCAAGTTCCCATACCTACTCTCGTACGTCGACGCAAATCGATCAGGTTATTAACATGTAATTCATTTATGGCATATTTCACCTCTCCTATAGAAACGCCTTCACATTCACAAACCAGAGAATCGTCATTCTCGCCTCCATTGGAAGCCTTATAAGCCAAAGACCCATGACGATCTTGCGCCGATTTTTGTGCTATACTTAGACCTGAATAAATTTTCTGAGAAGCATTCTCCATAGATAGGTCACTCTGCTCCGATCCAGGTAATGGGATGTCCGCCGTCTCACATTTCTTCTCTACCGCCAGTTTTTGGCAGATTAAATCAGTTGCCTCTTCAGCCATTAATCGGTAAGTCATCAATTTACCACCAGTAATGGTAATGAAACCAGAAAGTCCGTCACGCTTTTGGTGATCCAGAAGTACAATACCACGACTAATGCTTCGACCTGTTGGATCATCGTCAGCTGCAACCAAAGGACGAACACCTGCATAGGCACGTAAAATACGAGTTGTAGCCAGTGATGGAGATAGCTTCACACCTTCGCGAATAAGCACGTCCACATCATCCTTGGATACATACATATTATCGATTTGATCATACGGAATGTGTTCTGAAGTAGTTCCGATCAGACAAATGGTATCTCCTGGTACCAGGATATCAGCATTGGCTGGCTTTCTGCATCTATTAAGCACCATTTTATTGACACGATGGCCAAAAATTAATAAGGAACCCTTGGCAGGAAACATATTGATATTAACACCTGCTAAATTTGCAATATGATGTCCCCAAATACCTCCGGCATTGACGACTATCTTACCATAGTGCTTTACTTTCTCTTTATTGTTGTGATTGATTAACTCAACACCTACAACTCTATCCTGCTCACGAATCACTCCAGTCACTTCGTGCTGTGTTAAAAGCTCTGCTCCGTTAAGCTTAGCATCCAAAGCATTCGACATGGTCAAACGAAAAGGATCCACAGAACCATCAGGAACTTTCACAGCTCCAATCAAATTAGGATTCACAGATGGCTCCATTCGACGGGCTAAATCAGGATCAATAATTTCAGTGCCAATACCCGCACTTGTACAAGCAGCCACAAATTGAGACTGAAAAACGATATCATCTTCCGGAAGGGTAAGGAATAACCCATTATTTTCTTCAACACAATGGTTTGCGATACGACGCAAAATCATATTCTCTTCGATACACTCTTTCGCCGACTCGTGATCAGTCACAGCATATCGGGCACCACTATGTAATAATCCATGGTTTCGTCCGGTTGCACCAGTTGCAAAATCATGACGCTCTACAAGTAAAACATTTAATCCTCTCATTGCACAATCTCGCGCCGTCCCTGCACCGGTGGCTCCCCCCCCGATGATAATCACATCATACTCTTTGGATTTGTTCTTGTTCATGATAGGTTTACTTTATTGAATTCTTTTATTGCCGTCAAAAAAAACAATTATTGATTTTGTGTGAACAAATATAAATAAACTTACCTAGCATTACAAAGTACATAACTCTTAGATGTATTCTATATTATAGAGTCCTGTATTTTACAGGCTTACAAAAACGGATTAAACACCAGTAATGGTGAGAGTTACATGGTTTTAAGATAAAAAAAGACAAATGAATAAATATCTTTTTGAAGAATTCATTTTCAATGAAAAAAAAGACTTTAAATTCAAAAAATAACTTAATCAGATGAAGGGAAAAAACAGATTAAATTAGAAAATTTGATAACGGCTTAAAGCAATATTGGGAAAGCCTGACAGTCTTTATACGGGAAGAAAACAAGACGATTATTAACAAAAAAAGCCTTGCAAATCTGTGATTTGCAAGGCTTCTATCTTAAAATATATCTTTAACTTACCAGTTAACCGCTTTACGACGGATTGGCATGGTCATACAACGAGCACCACCACCACCACGAGGTAGCTCTGATCCTTCAAGTGTAATCACATACTTTTCGTAGTCAGCCAGGTTAACTTTGTGACTGATCACATCGTCAGCTGGAATAATATCGAAACCATTCTTGTTCATTTCTTCCATGGTATAGATATTTCTACCATAACCAACAACCTTACCAGGACCTACAGCGAAGAAGTTAGCACCAGAATGCCACTGCTCTCTTTCCTGGTTCCAAGGCTCTTGAGTTCCACCACAATAAATTGGTTTTAACTCCATACCTAATTTCTTAAGTGCCTGTAGTAAATTATTCTCTCTTTTAATTTTCACAACTTTACCATTCTGAATAATGATATGTACAGTCTGGTATTTGTTTGGACGAATAATTAAAGGCTCGTACACCATACACTTATCCTTATCTAATAGAGTAAACACCATATCAAGGTGAATAAACGACTCTGGATGCGATGGTAACTCCTGAACTAAAATATGACGTTGCTTCTCCTCTTTCTGAGAAAGTAGTTGAGCTAATATAAAGTCAATACCTTGAGTTGTAGTACGAGTACCGTTTCCAATAATTAGGATATCTTCACGTGCTATTAAAACATCGCCCCCCTCAATCATACAGTTAGGATCCATATTGGGATTGTCAATTGGGTTGACAGTCTTGGTCTTGAAACCTGGTGTATAATCAAAAATAGCCTGCATAATCAATGACTCTCGATCACGTACTCCATTAGCCATTTTACCAATCAACACCTCATCAAGCACTGACATGGACGCATCGCGAGTAAAGAAGAAATTATGTAGCGGACGCATTGCATAACGCTCCTTGCTTAAGAACTTTGTTAAGTTATCACGTGTTAAAGTGACACCTTCGATCAATAGTGAAGCTAAATCTTCAGCTGTTTGATCCAACAAAATATCTTTAATACAATAAGTATTCCCCTTAACTGCAAGCTCAGGCTCAATTTTACAAACTTTATCCACAACGATTTCTTTAACCTTATCGTCTTTTAGGATGTTTGCCAATAAATCTTTCACCTGATAAGTTTGAGTGATTTCACCCAAAGATCCACTTAGCTGCTTGTATTCTTTTTGCGCTACTGCAAGGTTAAGAATATCGCTATAAAGAGCTCGTTCAGCATTCTCAGGAGTCATATTCTCAACTTCCGAACCTGGAGTATGAAGAATAACACCTTCTAATTCTCCAATCTCTGAGCGGACATCTAATTCTACGTACTTAGTCATGCCTTATTATGTTTTAATTTCAGTCCTTAAACGACTGATGTTTGTTGTAGTACAATTCTGTTAATATTTTGCAAAAGAAAGAAAAATAATGGGTATTGAAAAGGATTGCACCAAAGATTTTTCATCCCAAATGTTTTTAACAGACAAAACTAATCTATTCACTCACGCCTAACCACTTAGATCAAAATAGATAAGCAATAATTACTGTTATATAGATTATTTTGTTGAAGATGTCAAAATCATTTAAACAAGGGCATAATCAAAGACTCCCCTCGTAAAAACATTTCATAATCTAGATTATCGACTTCTAAAAAAACGTCCTTATTAATATCCATTTTCCAGAAATAAACCAAACTATAGATCTAATTCGTATTTTCGTAATTAATTAACCAATCTCTTTGCAATTCAACCAAATGAAAAAACAGGTTCTGATCTTTTTTATATTACTAGGGTCCTTCATTTATGGAGTTCCTGCTGACAGTTTAGGACAAGTCGTTCAAACAGACAGTATCACTATTCTTGACAGTAATATGCATGTGAACCTTAAAGAGATTCAGATAAAAGCAAGAAAAAAGAAAAGGCGAAAACATTACAGATCTACTAAAAGATATTGGCGAACAGTTAGAAATATAAGAGTTGTATACCCCTATGCCGAAATGGCCAATCAAACCATTAGTGATCTCAATAAAGAATTGGAGACAATTACGTCAAAAAAGAAAAGACGAAAACTTATTAGAAATAAATATAAAGGTTTGATGAAGGCCTATAAAAAACCCATGATGAAGCTAAAAATTTCTCAGGGAAAGCTATTGATGCGATTAATTGATAGAGAAACAGGAAGCTCCTCTTACAATCATCTCAAGGAATTGAAGGGGTCGACAACCGCCATATTTTGGCAGGCTATCGCCAGTATGTTTGGTACCTCATTAAAATCAGAATACAAACCCGAAGGGCGGGATTGGATGGTCGAAGAAATTCTTGAGCGCATGAAAAACGGGGAATTAAGGCCTCCCAGAAAACTCCACATCAAACTCGAAAGAGAAGACCTAAAATAAAAACAAATCGCTTATTTCCTTAGATTATCAATAATAGCATCAACACCAGAATCAAATATGCCAATAGTATCAAGATAATCAACAGCTTTATCCAAATCTTTGTCACTTAAGAAATCTGATAATACTTTAGCATTATTTTCTTTCTCTGCTTCTATCGTCATCCTGTAATCAATTAGTTTTTCTTCAAAAGCCTTCTGCCAGGAATAGGCTTTCATAATCAACAAATGGATAATATATGCCAGAAAGGCAAAAAATAGAATCAGCGTACCAAAAGATTGATCGTCCCTTAAAAGTAACATGATTGTGCTAAAGATAACAGCTGATGCAAAGGCTGACAGCATCCCCATCCCAATGGTTAAATCATTGAAATATTGAGAATGATGCTTTAACTTGTTTTTAGTCGAAGCGTAATAGATGGTCCAAATCAGTAGCAAATTCAGACTCAAAGAGTAGAGAATAGCGGCAACCTGAGGCACTGAATTCATAGAGAAAAAGACAGCTACAAATAAAGATATATTTGAAAAAATAAAAGTGTAAATATGGTTTGCTCCAACGTCTTTGGTATTCCTATTCTTCATTGTTAACAGGTTAAATTTTCAAAAGTTTCAAATCCACGAAACCGATCTAAAAGTAAATTAATTCTACATCATGACATAATTTACAAACGAGCATATTGAAATACTTTTTTAATTTTGAGAATTATATCAGTCTGCTATTGTATTTTCAAAACACAAACTCAGGCCCCTACACAGAAAGAGGGCACCCAAAAGGACACCCTCATTATTCTATAATATACATGATTGAACTTACATTTCCATAAGGGTCTTCACCACATTCTCTGCCCCCTCACCTATTTGCGCAATGGTGGCATCGAGCATATAGCAAGGTGTGGTCACAATTTTATTTTTTGTATCAATCACCACTTCGCCATGTCCAGCTTCCTTATGATGAGAGCCCATCGCTTCAATAGCACCTGCTGTTCCTTCGTCACGCCCAATTGTAACTTCTACACCTGTAATCACCTTTGCAATTAATGCAGGCGCAATACATAGAGCTGCAATTGGTTTCGAGGCCTTGTGCATTTCCTTCAGAACCTTCTCAACTCCTGAATTCACTTTACAATCAGCACCATCAAAAGCTAAAGAACAAAGATTCTTCGCAGCACCAAATCCACCTGGAAATAATATCGCATCAAAATCATTGGCACTAAACTCTGCCAAATCTTTAATATCACCTCTGGCTATACGAGCTGCTTCAACCAAAACATTTCTGCTTTCACTCATCTCTTCACCCGTTAGGTGATTCACAACATGATGCTGGTCGATATTAGGAGCAAAAACCTGATACTCTCCCCCATTTTTTGAAATAGCATATAGTGAAAGTGTTGCTTCGTGAATCTCAGATCCATCGTAAACACCGGAACCAGATAATACAACGGCAATTTTTTTATTTGTCTTCATGTGTTTGTGATTTGATTATTTTCGAAAGATGAACAATAATGACATGTTCATTCAGGAACAATAAAGATAAGCATAAGGAAAGATTTTACCGAAAATGTCTCTGGTAAATTCAAAGCTTCATTGCAATTATTCAAAAAATCAATTCACTTGAATTAGCTTCAAAAAAAACAATTTGAAAAAATACATTCGTCCAAAATGAGATAAATCTTTTGTCGATTAAACCATTAGACTTAAATTTGAAACTTAAATGTAAAATTTGAATATATGATTACTATAGAAACTTTGGTTTTTAACCAATGGCAAGAAAACACCTATTTATTATACGATGAGACTGGTGAGGCAGTGCTTATTGACTGTGGCATTTTCTATCAGGAGGAAGGTCAAAAGCTAAAAGATATTGTTGAAAAAAAAGGCCTTAAAATCGTACATTTATTAAATACACATCTTCATATCGACCATGTTTTTGGTAACCAATTTATGAAAGATGAATTCGGCTTGTTAGCAAAAGCTCACAAAGCCGATGAATTCCTCTTGGCTGAAGCTCCAAATTATGGCGTTCGTCTTGGTCTTGAAAATGTTGTTGAGCCACCAGCAATGGGCGATGCGATTAATGAAGGTGACATCATCCGTTTCGGAAATTCTGAATTGAAGGTTCTTCACGTTCCAGGTCACTCACCAGGACATGTTGTTTTTTATAACGAAGCACAAAAATTCATTATTGCTGGTGATGTATTATTCCGCGAAAGTATTGGGCGAACAGATTTACCATATGGTAACTTTGAAGATCTGATTACAGGAATCAAAACTAAACTTTTGGTTATGGATGATGAGGTTACTGTTCATCCAGGCCATGGTCCGGTAACGACTATTGGTCACGAAAAAAAGAATAATGTATTTCTAAGAAGCTAATTTATTACTTCAAGTCTTCTAAAGAATACGATTCATCTAATCCCTTCATAACGAAGGGATTTTTTATAGTTCGAAATAAAGCTACAGCATGAACAAACGTCTACTCTCAACCAGTTTTTTAGCCATCGTTGCCTGCCTGCTTTGGGCAACCCCTTTTGCTGCCATAAAAATTGGGTTGAAATACACGACACCACTCAACTTTGCAGGGATTCGCTTCTTTATTTCAGGTCTACTCATCCTACCTTTTATTCCGGAATTTAGAGCCAAACTACGAGCTTTAAGCGCGAAGTCCTGGAAATTAATTGTACAAGTCGCACTTTTACAAACCACTTTTTTGTATGGCTTGTTTTATACCGGTATCGACTATCTGCCTGGAGCACTAGGTGCCATGCTTATTGGTGCACAACCCCTTTTTGCAGCGATTATGGCTCACCTGATGATGAAAAACGATAAGATGACCTGGACAAAAATATCTGCTATCCTATTAGGTATGCTTGGCGTCTGTATCATTAGTTTGGGAAGAGCCGATTTTGTTCTAACAACCACCATCCCTTTAGGTGTTGGTATCTTAATTCTAAATAATATCGTTGGTAGTATGGGAAATGTTATTGTTGCCCGCGATACTCGCGAAATACCTCCGCGCATTCTAGCCTCATTTTCAATGATATTGGGTGGCTTTATGCTGGTACTTGTTTCAATCCCTTTAGAACAACCTCAATGGACCATTCACCCTGGAGAATATTACATTGCTTTGGGCTGGTTAGCCATCGTCTCTTCAATGGCAATCACCATTTGGTTTGGACTTCTAGGGCGTGAGGGTGTTAAAGTCTCAAATCTCAACACCTGGAAATTCATCATCCCTATATTTGGAGCATGTATAAGTTGGTTAATTCTACCTAATGAATCTCCCGATCTCATCTCAATCCTGGGCATGTTTGTTATCGCTTTTAGTTTATTGATGCTAAACTACTTTAACAAGAAAAAAACCAATCACTAATATCAAACTATTTATACCCGATCGACCTAAATTATAACAAGCACATTTTTTGATTTTATTTAACAATCAAAAATTTTTTCAAACCCTATAATTACTATCTTTAGATAGAGCTCAAACAAGCATAAATATCTAATTATGGGAAAACTTATATGCATCTATATAGAGGATCTTAATGAAAAAAGATCTTATCCTGTAGGTACAAGCCTTCAGACTATTTTAAACGAACTATCGCCTCTTCTTAACCTGAAAGTTTTAGGGGCCATGGTCAACAACAAACTCAAAGAACTAACCTACGAGATTTATAAACCCAAGAACATTAAATTTATCGACTATACACATCCTGCAGGGAAAAGAATGTATATGCGCTCTCTTACATTCATTCTTTACAAAGCAACGCAAGAGGTGTACCCCAATACGGGATTTCGTGTAGAACATTCAATATCGAATGGTGTATATTGTCGAATTAAGGATAAAAATACCCTTCTTACTCAAGAAGGCGTTGAAAAGATCAAACAAAAAATGATTGATCTTGTAAAAGCAGATATTCCTTTTGAAAGAAATGAGATCGAAACCGAGAAAGCTATTGAAATGTTCGAATCTCAGGGGTTAACTGAAAAAACCAAGCTCCTTAGAACACGTGGCAATCTCTACACATCTGTATATAAACTAGACGCCACTGTTGACTATTTTTACGGTTTCTTATTACCATGTACCGGACTCGTTGATATTTTCGATCTTCAACACTACTATAATGGTATGTTGCTTTTGGCTCCGGACAAAAAAAATCCATCAGTCGTAGAACCCATTTTGCAGCAAGAAAAAATGCTGAAGATTTTTAGTGAATACAAACGCTGGGGTAAGATTCTTGGTATTTCTAATATTGGTGATTTGAACCGAAGTGTTGAAGAGAACAATATCTCTGAATTGATCAAAATTTACGAAGCGATGCATGAGAAGAAAATCTCACAAATCGCAGATCGCATTCGTAAAAAATGGAAAAAGATTAAAATCATCTTAATCGCAGGCCCTTCCTCATCAGGCAAAACAACATTCGGTAAAAGATTAGCCATCCAGTTGAAGGTATCCGGTATTAACCCCATAAACCTTTCATTAGACAATTACTTTGTCAATAGAGAACTGACACCTCTGGATGAAAATGGTGAGTACGATTTTGAATCTATCGAAGCTCTGGATGTAAAACTTTTCAATGAGAATTTACTTGACCTACTTGATGGCAAAGAAATCGATCTTCCTAAATTCTCCTTTGAAACAGGACAACGCTACTACGATGGTGAGAAATTGAGAATTAATGGAAAGAATGTCATTGTCATAGAAGGGATTCATGCCTTGAACCCAAAATTAACCTCCCTTATCTCTGATGAGGTTAAATTTAAGATTTATATATCAGCTCTCACATCCATATCTATTGACGGACACAATCGCGTTCACTCAACAGACAATCGACTGATTAGACGTATTGTTCGAGATCATCGTTATAGAAATTATTCAGCTCTTGATACTATTAAACGTTGGCAATCTGTCAGACGTGGCGAAGAAAAAAACATCTTTCCATTTCAAGAAAATGCCGATGTCATGTTTAACTCAGCCTTACCCTACGAATTAGGAGTTCTCAAGAACCATGTGGAACCTGTTCTTAAAGAAATTCAACCCAATCAAGCTGAATATTCAGAGGCCAATCGTTTATTAAAGTTCTTTAGTTACTTTTTACCCATTCCTGACGATGAAATTCCTCCAACTTCTCTTATGAGAGAATTTTTAGGAGGTAGCACTTTTGATTATTAAAAAATTCTGAATAAAAAAATGCGATCATAAATCAATATTTATGATCGCATTTTCATTTTCGAAGAGTCCTTATCTTCTGATTTCACATTTATCATTTCTGAAGAATTTTATTCAATAATTATTCAAAACTGAAACTAAATTCAGATTATAAAAGCTAAAACCTCCACAAATAGAGACTGTTCAAAATATAGATGAAAAATTCTTTTATTATTTAGCAAGATAAAATCCTCTTGAACAAACTAAATCTCATTCTAAATAAGCATTGTTAATAAGTAAATAGATCGTTGATAAGTAGCCACTTTCACATTGTTAATAAGTTATTCGAAAGAAGAGCTAAATTTAGGTTATCAACAAGTAAAAGATAGAAAAACAGGGGTACTCAGAAGTTATTAACAAATTATCAACATTGTTGATATCATGTTAATATCCAGTCTGTAAGTCAATTTTTATTCTAACTGACTTTTTCTAAATTATTAGGGATGAAAATTCCCATTCCCTCGTCAAAAATGGGAGTGCAAATATAGAGTAATTGATTTTAAAAACGCCCCGAAACAGCACGTTTTTTTCAATGAAAACAAGCCTTACAAGCTAACTACCTCTTCATCAAACGATCTATATCACGTTTATGATCTTTTTGTTTCAAACTTTCACGTTTATCGTAGTTCTTTTTACCTCTACATAGAGCAATCTTAAGCTTTGCAAAGCCTTTTTCGTTGATAAAAAGACTAAGTGGCACAATAGAAAGACCCGATTCCTTCGTTTTTCTATCCAGCTTATCTAATTCTTTACGATTAAGTAAAAGTTTTCTTTCGCGCTTCTCTTCGTGATTGTAGTAACTACCAAATCTATATTCGGCAATATGCATGCCTTTTACATACAATTCGGCGTTTGAAAAGTAACAATAGGAATCAACCAAACTAGCTTTACCTGCTCGTATTGATTTTATTTCAGTACCAAACAGTTGAATTCCTGCAACAAATGTTTCTATGAATTCATATTCAAAACTGGCACGTTTATTTCTTATATTGAGTTTTTGCATTTTAAGCTTCATTCTATTTTTGTTTCATCTCACCAATCACGGGGAGACTAAAATAATGCCAACTAAGTTAGTGAGCTAACATCAATTCGGAACAAAGTTAGTATTTATATCAAATTTATTGACAGAAGACTTTCTCCTTTCATCAAACCTAAGCCTTATCAATTAAAATACTGAAATACCATTAAAAGTATTCGTTCACATAACAATGGCAGAATCAGAATGAACATACCCGCCAAAAACATATAGCCAAGTCTCTTATTCTCAAGAACAGCCAGCAGCTGTCTAAGCCCTATCCATAATAAACGAATAAAGTAAAGCTCAAGAAACAAACAGGCTTGATTTAGGAAAGAGTATGGTGTAAACAATTGAGCTAATCCATGGAAAATTACAAATACCGAAGCAGAATAAATCGTCCACTGAAAAATTCTTCGTTCTCGAACTTCACCCATAAAGTTAGGTGCAGTCATCACAAGTAATTTGGCCGCGAAATAAATCCCAAGCATCAGCGAAAAGAATACAATTACAAACTGAGCCACAGCCCTTATAATACTGGATGTTTGAATAAAAACACCTATAGATGCAAACAAAGACGAACAAAACACGATGACTGATAAAAACCTATAGAGCAAATCTCGAATAGACTCCTCTTTCATTGATTGTTGCTCCCAAGTCTTGTGTGGGTCAAATAAAAATTGACCTAAAAGAGCCAAAGCAGAAAAAAATCGCATTCTATTAAATCCTTTTAAAATTATGAGGCCTATTAAACAGGCCATTCGATCAAATATAGAAAATGATTCTAATTATTCAGAAAACTTAAAGTAATTTTGTAGCGATTCAACAAGAAATGAAAATCCTATGCAATACAATTTATTAGTCGTACTTGGAGCAACAGCAACCGGAAAAACAAGCTTAGCTGTAAATCTTGCAAAAACATTTGATGCTGAAATCATCAGTGCTGATTCAAGACAAATCTATCGTGGGATGGACTTAGGTACAGGAAAAGATATTGAAGAATACACAATTGATGGACAAAAGATTCCACATCATTTGATTGATATTGCTGATGCTGGATATAAATACAATGTTTATGAATTTCAGAGAGATTTTGTTGAAGCTTTCGAAGACATTCAGAAAAGGGATCACCTCCCTCTTGTTTGCGGTGGCACCGGCATGTATCTGGAAGCTTGCCTTAAAGGGTACAAGCTTATCGCCGTTCCTAAAGATCAAGATTTTCGAGACAGTTTAATGGATAAAAGCCTGAATGAACTAGGAGACATTCTTAGAAGCTATAAGAACGTGCATAACAATTCAGATCTGGAAACAAAAAAACGTGCCATACGTGCCATTGAAATTGAGCGTTATATCAGTTCCCATCCTGAAATAGAGATGAAGCATCCCGAACTTAAGCCTCTGCTAATTGGGATTAAGTTTGACCGCGAAGACAGAAGAAGTCGAATCTCGCAACGTTTAAAAGAACGCCTAGATTCCGGTATGATTCAAGAAGTTGAAGGACTAATTAAATCTGGAGTAAGCCCCGAAGATCTTATTTACTATGGATTGGAATACAAATTCCTAACCAAATATGTGATTGGAGAACTCAGTTATGAAGAAATGTTTACCCAATTAGAAATTGCCATTCATCAATTTGCAAAGCGTCAAATGACCTGGTTTAGAAAAATGGAACGTAGTGGCTTCGAAATTCATTGGTTAGATGGTTTCATGCCTCTGGATGAAAAAATCAAAACAGTTAAAGAGCTTTGGAATGCTTAAGATTCCAAAACTCCCATTCAATATCTAAATATAGCTGGCGATATCAGCAAATTTAATTCGCTTAACACCTAAATCATCCCATTTTTCAAAAGGAAGTGGGATATTAGGCAGCTCTTTAATAGCATCTTCGATTACGAAGACCTGAATATTCTGCTTTGCTAATCCGCAAACAGCACAATCTACACATACATTTGTTGTTACCCCATACACAAAAACCTTCTGAGGCGCTAAAGACTTCAATAGTCTTTGCGTATTAGGATTCCCTTCAAACACATCAAACACATCTTTCAGCACGACAAGATTCCTACAAGATCTAAAACTTTCAATTTCGTTATTCGAATAGATTTTATCCCATTGAATAATTTTAGGATCCTCAGGTTGAGTTTCATCCATATAGTTAGCACCAGACGTATCAGCCATGCAATGTGGAGGGAAAGTGCTAACAAAATCAGGCGTTTCGGACAACTCTTTTGCGTCAGGAAAATGATGATCAGCCGTATTGACGACTTGAATATGATTCTCTTTTGCTAATGAGGTTATACGCTTCAGCAGAGGCAAAATTTTTTCTGAACCGGGCACATACAGTTTTCCTAATTCGTTCATAAAATCGAACTGGGTATCCACATTCCAAAACAAAAGCTCTTTTTTAAACATATCATTTGAATAATTTGGTTACAACGAAGCTAATAAAAATCGTACAAAACAGTCTATCTCATAGCCATAATCAATCTTATTTAGACATTTATTTCATATACTGCTGATTGTTTTTTATTTTCATGCTGCAATTTGAAATACTCTATATGTCAACTCCTTTATTAATGACCCGAAGCAAAAATATTTACCATTTTTTATTTTGGTTTGTCTCCGTCTTTTTTTGGCTATTTACGTTGTTTTTGGCAAGTGAATTTAAAAATGTCCTCACTTTCCAAACCATTTCCCTAGTCGTAGCTTTCAATCTTTGTTTTGCTGCTGCGGTCTATACCAATCTAAGATTTTTACTACCGGTATTTTTCAAAAAAAAATCTTTTTTCCTATTCTTCACGCTTCTATTAATTACGGTAGGACTTTCAGCTTTTTTAATACAGTTTTTACTCATTTATCCTCTAAATAGTTTTGTATTAGAAGAAGACGGTTTCAAATCATTCGTTTTTTCAGAGTGGTTTGGCTTCTTTATCTATTCACTTGTTTATGTCGGGATTACCAGCATATTTTCTTTGACCAGAGAATGGTTTATTCTCCAAAAAATATCAAGTCAATTAAAAGATATTGAAAAGGAAAATTTAGAAGCGGAGCTTAAAGTTTTAAAGACACAAATTAAACCTCACTTCTTATTCAACTCCTTAAACAACATTTACTCTTTAGCTCTAGATAAATCAGATGACACAGCAACTGTCGTTTTACAACTATCCGATTTAATGCGCTATATTTTATATGATTGCAATGAAAAACTCGTAGACATCAATAAGGAACTTGATTTTTCGAGAAATTACATCAGCCTCCACAAGATAAGGCTGGATGAAAACACGCCGATCAACTTTATTGTGAATGGGCATTTTGATGGGCATAAAATAGCTCCACTCCTATTCGAACCTCTTATTGAAAACGCCTTCAAACACGGGGTTTACGGAAAAAACTCTGATAGTTTCATCAATATCATCTTCAACTTCGACGAAAATGATCAAATGGAACTCATCATTGAAAACAGCTACGATCCTAATTGGAACAACTCTAAAAAAGGGAGTGGTGGAATTGGTATTCAAAACGTAATAAGACGTCTTGAACTGATTTACCCTCAAAAACATAAAATAGAAATTGATAAAGGAGAAAAAGTATTCAAAATCACTCTAACCATTGGACTTTCCTGATAGTCTAAAAAAAATGATTAATTTGGTTGGCTGATGCCAGCTAATGTAAGACTAGCCACCAAGTCTTAGAACGAAAAAAAAATTACAGATATGAAACTAAGATGCTTAATAATTGACGATGAACCTTTAGCCCAACGTGTGCTGGAGAAATACATTGCTGAACTTTCGGGATTAGAACTGGTAGCTAAGTGTGGAGATGCTTTGGAAGCTATGGAGCTACTTAAAAAAGAAGAGATCGATTTAATCTTTTTAGATATCAATATGCCTAGACTGAATGGTATTAATTTTCTAAAGACCTATAAGAATCCTCCTTTAACCATCATTACAAGTGCTTATACAGAATATGCCGTAGAAAGCTACGAACTTAATGTACTCGACTATCTAAAAAAACCTTTTGCATTTCAACGTTTCTTACAAGCAATTCAAAAAGCTGAAGAAAAAATGAAGTTGACTGATCCACAAGATGAGCTTAAAGGTGATATGGAATACATATTTGTTAAGGCCAATAAAAAAACAATTAATGTAAGTCTGGAGAGCATTCAGTACATAGAGGCTCTAGGTGATTACGTAAAAATCTATACCGATTCTGAACACATTGTCACATATCAATCACTAAAGGGTATCGAAAAACTGCTCCCAACACAAAAATTTTATCGGGTACACAAATCCTATATTGTTGCACTTTCTAAGATTAAATCAATAGAAGGGAATATGGTTCACATGAATAATAACACTCTACCTATTGGCAACAACTACAAACAAGGCTTTCTTCAGAAAATTCACATGACCTAGTTTTCTTCTGTATAACAAACTTTAAACTAGCACAAACTAATCATTCTAATCATAACTTGATAAGAAGTTTGATTACAGGTTTAAAACCAGAAAAAATATAATTCAATTTAAGTTCGTATTTACAGCCTTTTTGCTAAATTTAGACTGAAAACTTGAATACATATTGATCTATAAAATTGTAACTAAATGAAACGACTAACAGCAACCCCTTATAGCCTGATAATCTTAGGATTAATATTTGCAATCAACATCACAGGATGTAAACCAGTTGACAAAAAAGCCAATAAAGAATCTCAAACTGAAAAGCCATTACTAAAAAAAGCAATCGCTAAAGAGGTTAAAGATGTGGTTTACCCTCTTCCAACGACTTTCGAATTGACTTCAATGTTGAATAGAATTGGAGCAGACTACATTTTAGGCATCTCAAATTCAACTGAAAATGCAGATAAGTATTTTACAGAAAAAGCAAGAGCTTTAAACCTTGGTATTTACAGTGCAGATTTAAGTTATGCAAGTACATACCACAGAAAGCAAGAAACAATGTTGTTTCTAAAAGCTTCTAAGAAAATTATTGACAATTTGGAAATCACATCTGCTTTCAATGAAACATTAGTTAGTGATGTGGAGAAGAATTTGGATAAAAAAGAAGAGTTAATCAAGATTATCACAAACTCATTTTATGAAACTTATGCTTTCTTAAACAAAAATGGCAAAGCTAACCTTTCTCTTTTTGTAGTGAGTGGTAGTTTTATCGAAGGCTTATATATTGCAACTCACATTTCTGAAAACACATTCACAAACCCTGAAATCGTTAAAGTAATTTTCGATCAGAAAGATTCACTAGAGCGTCTTTTAAAAGTGCTTCAGCCAGAAGCGCAAGATCCAAATATTGCTTCACTAATAGCGGATTTCAATGATTTAAAAGCTAGCTTCGACAAGGTTGAAGGTAGTATGACTAAGCCTCAGTTAGAAGAGATTACTGCAAGTGTTGTTAAACTAAGAGAAGCTATTGTAAAGTAATCTTCTTCTTAGTCTAATACTTTATAAGAAATTTAAAACTGCAATTCTGATGAATTGCAGTTTTTTTTATGACTTGTTTTCTCTAAGCTGCTTATATTTTTGATAAATAAATTGTATTTTTAGATTTGTTCTACTTATTGTAACTAAGCAAGTCTGAACGTAAAATATAATTCTAAAATTCAACTCTTCACATGGGAGAATCAATATTAAATGCACTGATGCACCTTTTTGCTATTGTAGCCAATGCCAAGGAAGAAGGTGTTTCTAACAAAGGGAAGGATATCGTCGACAATTTCCTTAAACGTTACGTTAGTGCACAAGATGAAGTTGAATACCTTAATCTATTTCAAAACTACTATGAGTTTTACCATAGAGAGATGGAATATCAATCAAGCGTACATGAAAAAACGGCCAATATTATCTCCCTGTCCGAGGCTGCCAATGTATGCATCAGAATTCGCTCCGAACTTATTCAAGAGGAACGCCTAATCGTTTTACTTCGTCTATTGGAATTCATTTACGAAGATGATATTGTTAGTGAGGGTGAATTCGAATTCATCAGTATTGTTGCTGAGAATTTCAATATCAAACGAAATGAATTTCTAAATGCAATTACTTTTATTATCGGCGAAGATTTTCTTGACGATTACGATAAAAGTAAATTCCTGATTATAAACAATCAGATAACGGAATGGTCAGAGAACCTATCCTGGTTCATGAAAAAAGAACAAAAAAAAGACCTTAATCAGACCAAACATCTGTACTGTGAAAATCTGTATGGTAAACTCATTACTCTTTATTTTCCTTCAGCCAATCTTATCGTCTTTAGATACCTGGGTGAACTCAACCTATATTTAGAAGGTAATAAGATTATTAAGGGACAAAGCTACAGACTAAAACATGGTTCAATTATAAAAGGGCCCAATATTAAATCCATATATTATTCTGATCTCGCTAGCATTTTTCTAAAAGAAGACAATCAGGAAAATATTATTTTTACCGTTAAGAATGCCATTTTCAGATTCAGAAATTCTCATAACGGCATTCACAATTTCAACATCTCTGAGAAAAGCGGGCAACTTATTGGGATAATGGGTGGTAGTGGTGTCGGTAAATCGACCCTCCTGAATGTATTGAATGGTAATTTACCCTTAAATAGTGGCGAGATTTTCATCAACGATTTTGAGATTCATAGAAATAGATCAGCCATTCAAGGTCTTATTGGTTTTGTTCCGCAAGACGACCTTCTTATAGAGGAATTAAGCGTTTTACAAAACCTATACTATAATGCTAAGCTTTGTTTCAAAGAATTTACCGAACGCCAAATCCTAAAAACAGTTCATACACTTCTACACGATTTAGCTCTTTACGAAGTTCGAAATCTGAAGGTAGGTAACCCTCTCAATAAATTTATTAGTGGAGGTCAGCGCAAGCGTCTTAATATTGGTTTAGAGTTAATGCGTGAACCTTCTATCCTATTAGTCGATGAGCCAACTTCGGGATTATCATCTACTGATTCAGAAATGATTATGAATTTGCTTAAACAGCAGACTCTAAAAGGGAAACTGGTTATTGCCAACATCCACCAACCCTCATCGGAAATTTTTAAAATGTTCGATAAGCTTTGGATTATGGATAAAGGTGGATACCCTATTTACACAGGTAATCCTATCGATTCGATTGTTTATTTTAAAACTCAAAACTCTCAGGTTAATGCTGCTGAAAGTGAATGTGTAACTTGTGGGAATGTAAATCCCGAACAAATTCTTCAGATTGTAGAAACCAAGAAAATTGATGATAATGGTAAACCAACACGCGATAGGAGAACAAGTCCTAAGCAGTGGAATGAAAAATACCGACAAAATATTGACTCTCCCGTTGAACCAGTAAAGTCAGAGAGTAATTTACCAAAAAGTAACTTTAAGATACCCAATAAAACCAAACAATTCTCGATCTTCTGGATTCGAAACTTTTTATCTAAACTTACTAATAAGCAATATCTAATCATCAACCTGTTTGAAGCTCCACTACTTGCTTTCATCCTAGGTTTTTTCACCAAATATACTTCGGCTGGAACTTATGTTTTTGGTGATAATAAAAACTACCCCGTATTTCTATTTATGGCTGTAGTTGTTTCTATGTTTATTGGACTAAGTGTAAGTGCGGAAGAGATTATTCGAGACAAGAAAATTCTGCAGAGAGAAAAGTTTCTTAATCTCTCCAGGAATGCCTATCTCTTTTCGAAAATTACATTCTTGTTTTTACTTTCAGCCATACAGAGTTTAACCTTTGTTCTTTTAGGAAACTATGTTCTCGATGTTCAAGGAATGACATTAACTTTTTGGCTCGTACTCTTCACAACGTCCTGTTTTTCAAATATGGTCGGTTTGAATATATCTTCAGGACTAAACTCAGTCATCACTATTTATATTCTCATCCCATTAATTCTTGTTCCTCAACTACTATTGGGTGGGGCTATGATTAAATTCGATGATTTACACAGGGGTATTACCAATAAGGTTTATGTCCCGATAATTGGAGATTTAATGACAACAAGATGGGCTTACGAAGCCATGGCTGTCACCCAGTTTAAGGATAATGAATTTGAAAAACACTTCTTCGACTTTGAAAAAGGTGTCAGTGATGCTGCTTTCACGAGCTCCTTCCTAATTCCAAAAATCGAATCGATTCTTATCGACTGCGAAAGAAATATAGAATTTGAAAAAAACTCCGAGGAAACTAAAAACCATTTCCATCTTCTTCGAAATGAGATATCGCAATTAACAGAAGAGGCAGGCTTTGAGCCATTCACAAACCTGGAAAAGTTAAATACCCTTGATTTCAATCTGGATATACTGGAAAAAACAAGGCAATACCTGGATGGTATTAAACTCCATTTCATGGGAATCAATAGCGAATCCGGTTACAAAAAAGATTATCAGTATTCAAGACTGGTAGACTCATTAGGCCGTGAGGGCGTTTACAACTTCAAACAAAGCTATTACAATCAAGCCTTGGCTGATCTGGTTTTAAACAGAACAGAAGTCAATAAAATGATTGAAATTGATCAAAGGCTTGTTCAAAAGAAAGACCCCATCTTCATGTATCCTGATTCCAAATTTGGACGGGCTCATTTTTACGCACCTGTGAAACGAATCTGGAATTACTATATAGATACCTATTGGTTCAACCTTGCTATTATTTGGTTAGGAACTGCCCTACTCTTTTTAACGCTTTGGGCTGATCTACTTCGTAAACTGGTTGACTTTTTCGAAAGCCTTAAATTGGTACATCGAGAAAAGAAGGTGAAACCTTAGTCTCATTTTAATAAATTTTATAATAAAACCTGCTTTCAAGTAGGTAATCAATCTAGCCAAAATCCCATACTTTTCTTATGTTTGTGCTCATTAGAATTGACAACTAAAATCACAAACATGAATTTTAAATCTTTTATGCTTTCTGTTTTAGCTTTAGCTATAGCAGGTAGCAGCATGGCACAAACTAAGGGTGCTGTTGATGGCAAAACACTTAGCGAAATTCGCAACAGTTTTAAAGCTGACGCTTCAACCCAAGCCATTCAGAATGCAATTACTAACAGCAAAAGCATTCGCGAGATCGCACTTAACAGAAACAAAGTAGGCGCAACAGATCACTTTTTTAAGTACAGAGTTGCCGTAAAAGGGATTACCAACCAAAAAAGTTCGGGACGTTGTTGGATGTTTACTTCAATGAACACAATCCGTCCAAACGTGATCAAAGATTTAAATCTTAGTTCTTTTGACTTTTCACATAACTACAACTATTTCTGGGATATATTCGAAAAATCGAACCTATTCCTGGAAAACATTATTGCTACTGCTGATAAGGGTATGGATGACAGAGAAGTTGTTCGTTACTTAAGTAGTCCTGTTGATGATGGTGGTGTTTGGAATTCATTTTTCAATGTCGCTAAAAAATACGGGGTTGTTCCTGCTGAAGTTATGCCTGAAACAACGATTTCAAATAACACAGGTCAGTTAACTCGCATTATCAAAGAAAAACTGAGAGGTGAAGCCTATAAAATCCGTCAGCTGGCAACCAAAAAGAGAAATGCTAAAAAAGTTGAAGCAGCTAAGGTAAAAGCATTGAAAGATGTATACCGTATTTTAGCTCTTGCATTGGGTGAGCCTCCAGTAGATTTCACCTGGAGATACAAAGATGCTGATGGTAAAGTTAGCGAAGCTAAGAAATACACACCACAGGAATTTATGGCTCTTGTAGCACCTGAGTTCGCTAAAGATGAGATGGTGATGATTATGAACGACCCAACTCGTGAATATTACAAAGTTTATGAAATCAAAAACTACCGTAATGTAGCTGAGGGTATCAACTGGACTTACTTAAACTTGCCAAATGATGAGATCAAAGCTTTTGCGATGGCTTCTATCAAGAACAATCAGGCCATGTATGCTTCTTGCGATGTAGGAAAGCAGCACAACCGTAAAGCTGGTGTAATGGATATGAACACATACGACTATGCTTCTCTTTTTGGTGTTGAGTTCGATATGGATAAAAAAGCCAGAATTCTAACTCGCCAGTCAGGTTCATCTCACGCGATGACTCTAATTGGAGTTGATGTTGACGAAAACGAAAAGCCTGTAAAATGGGAATTTGAAAACTCATGGGGTACATCTTCAGGACACAATGGCTACCTAACTTTCACAGATGAGTGGTTTAGCGAGTACATGTTCCGTGTTGTTATCAACAAAAAATACCTTAACGAAAAGGCAGTGAAAGCTCTTAAGAGCAAGCCGGTTCAACTTCCAGTTTGGGACTATATGTTTTAATTCTTAGTCTAAGGATTCTGAAGTAAAAAATGATCACTATAGAATACGCCTCAAAACTTAGTTTTGGGGCGTAATTCGTTTATACCTTCCCTTAAACTGGCAAAGAATAAGTTAAAAAAATAAGCAAAATCATATATTAAAACTGCCAATAAGCCGTTCTCATAACAAGAGATATTCGTATCTTTGAATTATTCTAAATAAGCATTTTACAAGAATCTACATAAACAAATAAACCTATGCATATACGAAAAAGTGGAGCTAAATATTCGGCCATTGTTGGTATCGGGGAGAGAATTAGAAAACAGAGCGTTGAAACAAGGGAAGAATATTTACTACTTAATCGTGGTGTCAATGCCGTTTGTAATATCGATCTGACTTCTATTGTTGAAAATGTGGACTTCAATAGCAATGCCATGCAAGTTTACCCTCCATCGCAGGGAAGACAAGAATTACGAGAAGCAATCAATCAGCATTATTTCGATAATAAAAGTAATCTATCTAACATCAGTGTTAGTGGTGGTGGCATGTCAGCACTCGACCTTACATTCCAAACACTAAATGTCGATCGAATTCTATTGCCAGAATATTATTGGGGTTCTTATTTTCAGGTAATGACTATCAGAGAAATCGAATCAGGAACTTATACCCATTTCGAGGATCTATTAAATCGTTTACCCGAAATTAAAAGCTCTGCAGTTATCATTTGTGATCCCAACAACCCAATTGGGAATAAAGTTGAAGACAAAGAACTTCTTAAGATCATTCAAATCCTCAATGATAATGGAACAACCATTATTATCGATTGTCCATATAGAAGGATATTTTGCGATGAAGAAGATCTTTTTTATCAGAATCTACTCGATTTTGAGAATGTGATTATCATAGAGAGTTTTAGCAAATCAATTGGACTTAGTGGTCAGCGTCTGGGTTTTATACATTCTGTTAACAGCGAATTCAATACCGAATTAGGTATTCGACTCATGTATGCAACCAATGGCATTAATGCTTTTTCTCAAATTCTCGTTGCCAATTTGTTGAATTCTGAAAAAGGAGAAAGCTGCAGGAAACAGTTTAAAGATATTACTGTCAGAGGCATAAAGGCTAACATTGAATTCCTTGAAGAAAAAGGCCTCTTAGCGTCCGACTTCTACACCAATAGCAAAGCCATTGGCATATTTGTAATCGTAAACAAATCAGAAGAGGAACTCCTGGAAAAAAGAATAGGATCGGTATCACTAAGCTATTTCACCAAAACCAAAAAGGATCAGGCTGCTCAATATGCTCGAATTTGTGTTTCCGTACCTCCGGAGAAATTCAAATCCTATTTCGACAAATTCTAATTCAATTTCAGACAAATCTAGCCTTGGACAGCTTTAAAACTTTAAAACATGTTTAAAATTAAAACATTCAAAACAATAGCACTCACACTGGTCTTATTAACCTGTGGTTATTTCGTTGCACAACTTTTCAATTACTCCAAACTTTCAGACCTAAACAGTGAACATTTGGGAACCGAGTATATGGACAAGTATAATGTTTACGCCTTAAAAACGCCTAGTAAACTTTTGTTTGCTGATGAGAAAGTTCCATTAGACCGATGGGATGTGAAAGAATCATTGGACCGAGAACTGCTTGTTAACACCTATTGGCAATCTCAAACCTTATTGTTTCTTAAACGAGCAAATCGTTATTTCCCTATTATCGAACCCATTCTAAAAGAACAAGGAGTTCCGGATGATTTCAAATATTTAGCGCTTATAGAGAGTGGATTGATTCCAACGGTTGTTTCACCTGCAGGCGCAGTCGGTTTCTGGCAATTTATGGCTCCAACCGCACGCGACTACAAGCTTGAAATCAATAAAGAAGTTGATGAGCGTTATAACATCGAAAAATCAACTCGCGCAGCCTGTAAATATCTAAAAGATTCTCATAAGAAATTTGGTAGTTGGGCCTTGGTGGCAGCTTCGTACAATGCAGGTAGAACGCACATTCATTCTCAAATGAAACTTCAAAATGCGGGATCGTATTATGACCTTTTATTAGGCGAAGAACCAGCTCGCTATCTTTTTAGAATTATTGCAACAAAACTAATTATGGAGAACCCTCAGGATTTTGGATTTAGATTTCGTAAATCCGATTTATATCCAAATATTCCAACTCGTAAAATTACAATTAAAGGTGGTGTGAAGAATTTTGCTGACTTTGCACAAAAGAATGGTGTCAATTATAAAATCCTAAAGTTCTTTAATCCTTGGTTAAGAAAGCCATATCTCACAAATAAGTATAAAAAAGAGTACGAAATTACACTTCCTGCCAAAGGATATATTAATTTTGCATTTTCTGAATACAAAAAACCTCAAGTCGAGAAGAAATAATTGTTCAACTATCGATTAGCATCAGTAGTTGAACACGCGTAGAAGTGAGGATTAAAATCATAAGGAGATTGTAGATTGAAAGATAAAGTTGAACAAACCATTGAAAATGAACTATTAGAAACTGAGAACATTGATGTTCTTGGTGCCAGAGTTCATAACCTAAAAGATATCGATGTAAGTATTCCCCGCAATCAACTTTCGGTTATCACCGGATTAAGTGGTAGTGGAAAATCCTCACTGGCTTTCGACACAATCTATGCTGAAGGTCAGCGTCGTTATATTGAAACTTTTTCAGCCTATGCCCGACAATTTCTGGGTGGCATGGAACGACCTGATGTTGATAAAATTACAGGCCTAAGTCCTGTCATTGCTATCGAACAAAAAACAACCAATAAAAACCCACGTTCAACCGTTGGGACCATTACAGAATTATATGACTTCCTTCGACTTCTATATGCAAGAGCAAGTGTTGCTTACTCATACGAGACGGGTGAGAAGATGGTCAAATATACCGATGAGCAGATCATCAATCTTATTTTTGAGAAATTCAACGAAAAACGCATTTACATCCTTGCTCCCGTTGTAAAAGGAAGAAAAGGCCATTATAAGGAACTGTTCGAGCAAATTCGAAAAAAAGGTTTCTTGTATGCACGTGTCGATGGAGAAATCGTTGAATTACTTCATGGTTTTAAAGTTGATCGATACAAGAGTCATACCATCGAGATTTTAATTGACAAATTAGTTGTTGACGAAGTTGGCGATAAGCGATTGAAAGAATCCATTCAAATGGCCATGAAACATGGCAAGGGTATCACCATGATAATGGATAAAGACAGTGGAGAAGTAAAATATTACAGCCGTCTTTTGATGTGTCCTACCACGGGTCTTTCATATAATACGCCAGCACCCCATAGTTTTTCATTCAATTCACCACACGGTGCTTGTCCTAAGTGTAAGGGCTTGGGCCGAATAAGTGCTATTGATATTGACAAAATTATTCCTGACGACAATGTTAGTATACATGCCGGTGGAATTGTGCCTTTGGGTAAATACAAAAACAGTTTAATCTTTTGGCAGATTGAGGCTATCGCTCGCAAGTACAATTTTGATTTAAAAACAGCGATTAAAGATATTCCAGAAGATGCCTTAAGTATTATTCTCGACGGATCTAACGAAACCTTTAAACTGGAAAATACACCTTTGGGTAGCTCTTCAAACTATTTTTTAAGTTTTGATGGTGTCTTAAAATACATCTCGAATCAGGAAAGTAGTACGACTTCGAAAAAGGCAAAAAAATGGGCTGAGCAATTTATTAAAAATACACTATGTCCAACATGTGAAGGACAACGCCTAAAAAAGGAATCACTGTATTTTAGGATTCATGATAAGAATATTACTGACCTCGCTCAAATGGACCTTAGTCTTTTGAGTGAATGGTTCTCTACTGTCGAATCTCATTTAAGTGATAAACAAATCAAAATTGCATCGGAAGTTCTAAAAGAAATTCGTGATCGTCTTGAATTTTTGCTTGATGTTGGTCTGGAATACCTTTCATTAAACCGTAGTTCTATAAGTCTATCAGGAGGAGAATCTCAACGTATCCGATTGGCAACACAAATTGGTTCACAATTGGTTAATGTACTTTACATACTCGATGAGCCAAGTATTGGACTTCATCAGCGTGACAACCAAAAGTTAATTCAATCCTTACGTCAACTGCGAGATTCAGGCAACTCCGTTGTTGTAGTTGAACATGATAAGGATATGATTGAATCGGCCGATTATGTGGTTGACATGGGACCATTTGCTGGTAAACATGGAGGCGAAATTGTATTTGCAGGCACACCTGACAAGATGCTTAGTGGTGATAGTTTGACTTCACAATATATCAATGGTAAAAAAAGTATTGTTGTTCCCAAAGAAAGAAGAAAAGGAAACGGCAAAACCATAAAATTGATGGGTTGTAAGGGAAATAATCTGAAAAACGTTGATGTTAGCTTTCCACTTGGCAAGTTCATTTGCGTAACAGGCGTTTCTGGTAGTGGAAAATCAAGTTTGATTAATGGAACCCTACAGCCTATTCTATCTCAACATTTCTACAGATCTGTTAAGGATCCTTTGGCTTACGATAAAATTGATGGGATTGACAATATCGATAAGGTCGTAGAAGTTAATCAGGCTCCCCTGGGTAAAACACCTAGATCTAATCCGGCTACTTACACCAATGTGTTTGGCGATATTCGTAAACTCTTCGAGAAGTTACCCGAATCACAAATCAGAGGTTATAAAGCTGGTCGATTCTCCTTCAATGTAAAAGGTGGTCGTTGTGAAACTTGTCAGGGAGCTGGTGTTAGAGCCATCGAAATGAATTTTCTTCCCGATGTTTATGTGCATTGCGATGAATGTAATGGAAAGCGCTACAATCGTGAAACTTTAGAAGTACGATACAAAGGAAAATCCATTGGTGATGTCTTAGATATGACCATCAATCAGGCTGTTAAATTTTTCGAAAACATTCCCAATATCCTGCCTAAGCTTAAAGTGTTACAGGAAGTTGGATTGGGCTATATCACACTTGGACAACCATCCACGACCTTATCTGGTGGCGAATCGCAACGAGTTAAGCTGGCCACTGAACTGGCTAAGCGAGACACAGGAAAAACCCTTTATATTCTGGACGAACCAACCACAGGTCTTCACTTCGAAGACATACGTGTTCTACTTGAAGTACTGGACCGTTTGGTGAATAAAGGCAATACTGTTATCGTCATTGAGCACAATATGGATGTGATTAAAGTTGCTGACCATGTGATCGATATTGGAAAAGAAGGAGGCAGAAACGGAGGCGAAGTGATGTGTTTGGGTACGCCCGAAGAGGTTGCTGATTGTACAGAATCATTCACTGCAAAATTTTTAAAAGAGGAACTGCTTTAATTTGATATCGTGATTGCTTATTGAGTAAAATATTTTACATTTGTTATTTGAAACTATTCTAAATTGAAGCATCAAAATCAAATGAACAAAATCAGTCTTATTCTGCTATTCATAAGCCTTAGCTTAGGATTTCAGTCATGCAATTCAAAACAAAATAAAGTTGATCACAAACTAATTTCGGTTAGTATTCTGCCTCAAAAATACTTTATCAAGCGTATCGCTGGTGATGATTTCAAAATTAATGTCCTTATTCCACCTGGAGCAAGCCCAGCTAGTTATGAGCCTACCCCAAAACAAATGCAGGATATGTCTAAATCATCCATCTACCTTAGAATTGGCCATATTCCTTTCGAGAAGGCTTGGTTAGGTAAATTAATAGAAGGTAATTCTGAAATCAAAAGTTTCGATCTATCAGAAGGTATTGAACTCATAAGAGGACCTGAAATAAGACATGGCGATCATTTTCATGAAGGTGGTATCGACCCTCATGTGTGGTCATCACCAAAAACAGCTAAGCAACTTATAGCAAACACTTTTAAAGTATTGGTTCAACTAGCTCCTGAAAAAGAACAGCAGTACACAACAAATTACATGAAGTTGATGTCTGATATCAACGTGATGGATAAAGGCGCTGAAACCATCTTTTCTCAAATGCCGGAAAAAGCTTTCATGATATATCATCCTGCCCTTTCGTATATGGCAAGAGATTATGGCTTAACACAAATATCAATTGAACACGATGGCAAAGCACCTTCACCAGCTCACATGAAAAAAATGCTTGAAGAAGCTAAAGCACATCATATCAAAACAATTTTCTTGCAAAAGCAATTCAATATTGAAAATGCACAGGTAATTGCCAAGGAGATTAATGCAGAGCTGATTCAGATTGATCCTTTAAGCGAAGATTGGTTGGCCGAAATGAACCGAATTATGACTTACCTTAAAAAGTAATGAACTGAGATCGAGATTTTAGTATCAAGAAAACACTTATTTTATCTTGAGTATTGATACTTGATACTCCTTTGATGCTTTCTGCGAAATACTTTGTATTTTGTATCTGATCAAAACAACAAAAACAAAATGACCAAACTACTGGAATTGAGATCAGTTTATGCTGGTTACGATAATAAAGTTGTACTCAAGGATGTCAATCTTACGGTTAAAAAGAACGACTTCCTCGGAATAATAGGCCCAAATGGCGGTGGAAAAACAACCCTGTTGAAAGTCATTTTAGGTTTAATAAAGCCTATCGAAGGTCAGGTTGAATTCAATAATATTGATGATAACCTCATCGGTTACTTACCACAGATCAATACGATTGATCAGAAATTTCCAATTCCTGTTCGCGAAGTTATTCTTTCAGGCTTAATGTCTCACAAAAAGTTATTTGGGAGATATACAAGTGAAGATAAAGAGAAATCTAAAGTTTTGATGGAACAAATGGGGATTCATCACCTTCGAAATAAGAATATTGGAGAACTTTCAGGAGGTCAGCTACAACGCGTTTTTCTTTGTCGAGCCATTATTTCTGATCCCCAAATCTTAATATTAGATGAACCAGATACGTACGTAGACAGTCACTTCGAAATGGAGCTCTATGGCGTATTGGATCAACTTAACGACCACATGGCCATTATTGTTGTTTCACACGATATTGGAACCATCAGTTCACATGTGAAAACAATCGCTTGTGTCAACGGTAGTTTGTGTTATCACGATTCAAACGTCATCAATCAAGAACAACTCAAAACCTATAATTGCCCTATAGATCTGATTACTCATGGTGAAGTCCCTCACCGAGTTTTGAAAAAACATTAAAGAAATTTCAAGTCAGTATCATTCAATTCGAAATTAAAATTTCATGAACGAAATCATTGAATTATTAAGCTATAGTTTTTTCCAAAACGCAATGGGAGCAGCCATATTGGCAAGTATTTCCTGTGGGATTATTGGAACCTATATAGTAGCCCGTCGAATCGTTTTTATTAGTGGCGGTATCACACATGCATCCTTTGGGGGTATTGGCATTGCCTGGTTTTTAGGCTTAAATCCAGTCCTTGGAGCAGCTGTCTTTGGCGTGCTATCGGCCTTAGGTATTGAATGGGTTTCTAAAAAGACCGATGTCCGTCAGGATTCAGTCATTGGCATACTATGGGCTTTGGGAATGGCATTGGGAATTATATTCATATACATGACTCCTGGCTATGCCCCAAATCTAATGTCTTACCTTTTTGGTAGCATCCTTACGGTTTCGAGCCTCGACCTTTATCTGCTTTCAGCATTGTGCGTACTCACCATATTGGTTTTTGCCTTCATGATGCGTCCTATTGTTTATGTGGCTTTTGACGAGGGTTATGCTCAAACACATAAAGCACCTGTTCAGTTTCTCAATTACCTGATGATTGCATTAGTTGCTTTGGCCATTGTTTTAAATATTCGAGTTGTGGGTATTATTCTGGTTATCTCATTTTTAACCATCCCGCAAACCATAGCCAATATGTTCACTCAAGATTTTGGAAAAATGATTCTTGGAGCCATTGGTTTTGGCGTATTAGGCTCACTTTTGGGATTATTTATGGCATACAAAATGAACGTTCCTTCAGGAGCAACCATTATTTTTTCCTTTGTCATCTTATTTATCATTGCAAAAATAGTGCAACTAAGTCTTTTAAAACTAAAGAGAAAAGCGGCCTAATTTCTTTTATTTAGAATTAGAATTAATAAATTAGCAAAAAATTTGTCAGATCACCTTTAAAAGAACACTAATAAACAGATCTGAAACACATAGATATTCATAAACTAAACAACAAAATAGAAATGACTTACGATTTAATAGTAGTAGGAAGTGGACCAGGTGGTTATGTTGCTGCCATTAGAGGTGCACAATTGGGTATGAACGTTGCCGTAGTAGAACGTGCTGAACTAGGTGGTATTTGTTTGAACTGGGGATGTATTCCAACCAAATCATTATTAAAATCTGCTCAGGTTTACGACTACATGAAGCATTCTGCTGATTATGGTATCGCTGTTGAAGGTGAAATTAAGCCTGATTTTGAAAAGATTGTTGAACGTAGCCGTGGTGTTGCCAACAAAATGAGTGCAGGTATTCAATATCTACTTAAGAAGAATAAGATTACTGTTATAAATGGTTTCGGTAAACTAACGGCTGACAAAAAACTGGAAGTTTTAGCTGAAGATGGTAGCAAAACCAATTACGAAGCTAAGCACATTATTTTAGCAACAGGTGCTCGCTCTCGCGAATTGCCAAACTTGCCACAGGATGGTAAAAAGATTATCGGTTACCGTAAGGCTTTAACGCTTGATAAATTACCTAAATCAATGATCGTTGTTGGTTCTGGTGCTATCGGATCTGAGTTTGCTTATTTCTATTCAAGTCTGGGAACTCAAGTGACTTTGGTTGAGTTTATGCCAACCATTCTTCCTATAGAGGACGAAGAAGTTTCTAAGCAAATGGGACGTTCTTTCAAGAAGAATAAGATTAAAGTCATGGTTAAATCTTCGGTTGAGTCTGTTGAAGGCGAAGAAGGTGACTTAAAAGTAAACATTAAGAATAAGAAAGGCGAAATTGAAGTTCACGAATGTGAGATTGTTCTTTCGGCTGTAGGTATTTCTCCAAATACAGAGAACATTGGTCTTGAAGAAGCTGGTGTTGAAACCAAAAACGGACGTGTTGTTGTAGATGACTATTTCCGCACAAATGTTGAAGGTGTTTATGCAATTGGTGATATTTTGGAAGGTCCTGCCTTGGCACACGTTGCTTCAGCTGAAGGTATTTGTTGTGTTGAGAAGATTGCTGGTATGAATGTAGAGCCAATCGACTACACAACGATTCCAGGTTGTACTTATACAACACCTGAGGTTGCTTCAATGGGATTGACTGAAAAAGCTGCAACAGAAGCTGGTCACGAAATTAAAGTGGGTAAATTCCCATTCTCTGCTTCGGGTAAAGCAAGTGCTGCTGGTGCCAACGAAGGTTTCGTTAAACTGATTTTCGATGCAAAATATGGTGAGTTATTAGGAGCCCATATGGTCGGTGCTAACGTAACTGAGATGATTGCAGAATTGGTTACTGCTCGTAAACTTGAAACAACAGGTCACGAGTTAATCAAGGCTATCCATCCTCACCCAACCATGAGTGAAGCGATAATGGAAGCTGCTGCTGCTGCTTACGACGAAGTTATTCATATCTAAAATAGATCATTACAATATATACAAAGAGAGGATATCTAACCGGATATCCTCTTTTTGTTTTATAGGTTATCAGATAAATTTTAATTTCATTCCTATACTTATCTGATAACAAACAATAAAATTACTCAGTAATAATCTGATCCATTTTAATATCGTGCTCATCGGTAGGAACCGATTGTAAGAGTTGAAAATCAAAACAAACACCCAATTTATAAGCTTTTAAACTTGAAAGTAGCTTGTCGTAATAAGCCTTACCTCTCCCCATTCTATTATTTTCTATATCGAAAGCAACACCTGGAACAAGAATAAGATCTATCTCATCGTAATCGGTAAACAGCTGCCCTGAAGGTTCTGGAATTCCAAAGTTCTCTCCTGCAATCAAATCTTCTTCCCCTCTAAACACTCGTAGATCCAAATCATTGCCATTTACACAAGGCAATATCACACGTTTACTTTCTGCCCATTTCACCACAAAGTCAGAGGTTTGCACTTCATCCGCCATAGCCCAATAAAGCATTACCGTTTTGGCTGAAATAAACTCTGGCAATCGTTCAGCTTTATCTAATATCATCTTTGAACGACTTGTTTTCTCTTCAAGAGATACCCCATTCTTTAAAGTACGAATCTCACGACGAATTCGCTTCTTTTCTTCATCTATCATTACAGAATAATAATCAGTTCTTAAAATATTTTATCAAGGCTGATAAGCCGATTCTCTCAAAATAGCCGCATAATCTTCATTTGCCATCAATTTCGGCAAGGTCATCTCAGAATGCTTAGCCATATAGGATTTAACTATTTGTAAACCTATCCAAGTCCCAATACGTCCCGGTGACTCTTGCGGCATACCCGCTGTAAAAGGGGCATCGCTTATATAATTCCGTGTCATACTGCTATTAGTATTAAACAGGTGTTTTTGTTCAATAAGATAAGCCCAAACCTGAGTCTCATTATCTACACACCACTTATAATCATCCGTACCATATTTCATGATATCCGCTTCTTCTTTTTCTGGTAAAAGAGCCTGTAAGAAATACAAAATCTTGCCATGATAAACCATTTGCTCCATTAAATTCCGGGCCTTAGGTTTAAAGGGAAACTCGGTTAGCCCATAAGCTAGAAGGATATCCTGGGCAATTTTATTCGGAGTCATATTTTCACGCAAATAAACAGGACGTCTAAGTAGCGCATAAAAGTCGCAATCCTCACCCAAGTACTTATCCAAACTTACACCAATCAAGCCCTCATCTACAACAATTGATTGATTAAAGCCCGAGAGTTGAGAATAGACCTTTGGAATTTGAGCCTTTGGATAATAATATTTCAAATGCTTAAAACCATCTGTCAACTCCTCCTCTTGATCATTAAGGTTTGGGAAAATCGAATCAATTCGATTTGCCACCAAAGTCATCGTTGAATCATTAAGAAACTTATTTAAGTATTGAAAATAATTCAAGTCATCAACAGAACCTAAACCAATCACTTTTTCAGAGTATAAATTTAAGATTCGTGGATATGTTTTTTTTAAATCTTCTAAAGAGCTCCCACTTTTGAGATCAAAAAGCTTTTTCTCAAATCGATCAATTTTAATTTCAAGATCGATATCTGACACATCAACCTTAAGTTTATTCGATTGGCATGCTACAAAAACACAGACCATTCCTAAAAGCAAACCAAATGTTAATCTTCTCATTATTACCTATAATAAATTAAACTAGAGCTTATCTCCTAATCAACTCACATAATCTTGATTAAGAAAAATTAAAAGGAAAATCCATCCCAAACAAGTCATCATCAAAATTACCAAAATACAGCAGGCATCAAAGTTAAAAATTCATATTTATAGGGTCTATTTTTGTTTACGGATTAGACCTTTGTGCTTTAAAAGATTAATGATTTATCATTAACTTTGCCAATCACCTCTCCGAAGGTGATTAAAACTAATTTGTCGTAAATCATACAGAAATGAAGATTGTTTTAGCACAACTTAACTACCATATAGGAAACTTTGAAGTCAATTCAGATAAAATTATCGAAGCCATAAATAAAGCAAAAAGCAAAAATGCTGATTTGGTTGTATTTTCAGAACTAGCAATTTGTGGCTATCCTCCAAAAGATTTACTGGAGAGAAAAGATTTTATTGAGAAGACACTTAACGCTATAGATCAAGTTGCTTCACATTGTGTTGATATTGCTGCAGTGATTGGTGGTCCATCTATCAATCCTCATCCCAAAGGTAAAAAGTTGTACAATTCTGCTTTTTTCATGTGTGATGGTAAAGTTCAGAGTATTCACAACAAAACACTTTTACCGACTTACGACATTTTTGATGAGTACCGCTACTTTGAACCCAATACAGAATACAATTTAGTCGAGTATAAGGGCAAAAAAATTGCAATTACAATTTGCGAAGATCTATGGGAAAAACAAGCTGTAGACAACAATTTTGCAAAGGAAGAGCTATACACAACTTCTCCTATGGAAAAATTGAGTCAGCTAAAACCTGACTTTATTGTGAATATTGCAGCATCGCCTTTTTCACACAATCAAAAAAATATCCGAACCGAAATTCTTCAGGATGTTTCTAAAAAATATCAATTACCACTTATCTACGTCAATCAAATTGGAGCCAATACCGAATTAATTTTCGATGGCGACTCTATGGCCATCAACTCAAAAGGTGATGTGGCTTGCCGTCTAAACTATTTTGAAGAGGATTTTAGCCTTATCGATTTAAATGAAATTGAAAACCAGAAAGCTGTAGAAAAAGAGGTCGATTATATCGAAAAAATACACGATGCTCTAGTTTTGGGCCTTAAGGATTACTTCGGTAAGATGGGATTTAAACAAGCAACACTAGGCCTTTCGGGTGGTATCGATTCGGCTGTAACCGTTGTGTTGGCAGAACGAGCTCTTGGAAAAGAAAATGTTCGTGTCCTACTTATGCCATCGGAATTTTCTTCTGATCATTCTGTAAAAGATGCAATAGATCTGGCTAATAACCTAGGTATCCAATATGAGATTGTACCTATCCAGGATATTTTTAAATCATTTGAGAATAGCTTAGCTCCTATTTTTGGCGATTTGCCTTTTAATATTGCAGAAGAAAACATACAAGCTCGAGTTAGAGGAACACTGATAATGGGCTTATCAAATAAGTTCGGTCACATCGTCTTAAACACCTCGAACAAAAGTGAGTCAGCCGTGGGGTATGGAACACTATATGGAGATATGAATGGCGGTATTGCAGTTCTTGGTGATGTATATAAAACAGATGTTTTCAAGCTGGCATACTTCATGAATAAGGATGAAGAAGTCATCCCTTTAAATAGTATCGTAAAACCTCCTTCGGCAGAATTACGACCTGATCAGAAAGATTCAGATTCTCTTCCTGACTATGATGTTCTTGATGAAATCCTCTTCATGTATATCGAAAAGAATATGCCAATCAATGAAATTATAGAGCAAGGATTTGCTAAAGAGATCATTGAAAAAATCATTCGATTGGTTAATATGAATGAGTATAAAAGGTTTCAAACAGCACCTGTTTTGCGCGTTTCGTCTAAGGCTTTTGGCTATGGAAGAAAAATTCCTTTGGTTGCCAAACACTAAAAATAAGGATATCTGCATGAATATGTGACCATTACAACATAATTACAATTGCAGATTTAATTCTTTATTCCTTTTGCCATTTTAATTTGATTTTCATACATTTGGAATGTTTTATAACATATCCGATTTCTAAATTCATATACCAGGTCCGATCATGATTGAGAGTGATAAAAAGATTCGAGAACAAATCTGTTTAGAGGTAATTAACCACCCTAATTCAGTATTTAACGTTCTTACTCCAGAAGAGAAAGAAAGTATTCGACACAATATGAGTTGTAGCTTTTTTAAGAAGGGTGAGTACATCTATAAAGAAGGCGAAAAACCTCTTGGACTTATTTCTTTAAAAGAAGGTAAAGTGAAGATTTTTAAAGAAGGTGTTGGCGGACGTGAACAAATTGTACGTATGGCAAAACCGGTTGGATTTATTGGATACAGAGCACTTTTTGCTGAAGAAAATAATATTGCATCAGCTGTTGCAATTGAAGATTCAGTAACCTGTACGGTGACCTATGATATGATTCTTAAACTCATTAAGACCAATTCTGAGCTTTCATTAAGTATCATTCGTTCTTTTGCTACTGAACTAGGGTTCTCTAACAATAGAACCGTTACTTTAACTCAGAAGCATATTCGAGGACGCTTGGCTGAATCCTTATTGTTCCTTCGCGACACCTATGGTTTCGAAGATGATGGAACGACAATTAAAGTTTATCTTTCAAGAGAAGATATTGCCAATTTATCAAATATGACAACATCGAATGCCATTAGAACCCTTTCGACTTTTGCAAGTGAAGGTGTAATTGCAATTGATGGTAGAAAGATCAAAATTTTAGATAAGGTTAAACTAGATCGAATTAGTAAGCTAGGATAATCCTAACACAAGATATTGTAGTAGGGAATTCATTAATTGAATTCCCTTTTTTCATGCGCATAATTAGGATCAAATTAATCTAATACCACACTAGTGAATAAAAAAAACCTGAAAGGTATTTCTACCCATCAGGTTTTACAAATGAGGTTTCCCTCAATATATTCTCAATTACTACAGTAATTTTTCAATCTCAGCTTTTAGCTCATCACCAAATACTTTTTTAGCAACGATAATTCCATTCTGATCGATAAGAACAGTAGCAGGAATACCATTGATTCCATAAAGTTTAGCAGCAGCTGAATTCCAATATTGTAGATCGGAAGCATGTTTCCAAACCAAACCATCATCTTTAATAGCCTTCAGCCATTTCTCTTTATCTTTATCCAAAGAAACACCGAAAAACTCAACACCTTTTGGGTTCAATTCTTTATATAATTCAACCATATGAGGATTTTCTCTACGACAAGGACCACACCATGATGCCCAAAAGTCGATTACGACCACTTGTCCCTTAAGACTAGAAAGACTCATAGGAGTTCCTTCTGGCGTATCTAAGGTAAAATCAGGAGCTGGCTGACCAATGGCAACTTTCTTCAATATATCAATCTTAGACTTAATTGCTAAAGCACTACCTGATGCTTTTACATCTTCTCCAAAAGTATTATATACCTTCTCCATCTCATCAACCTTAAGTTGATTCAATAAATATCTGTAAGAAACAACAGCAGCTACAACTGAATTTCCATTTTCTTTCACGAAAGCCTTAACGGTCTCAGATTTTTCAGCATCTACAGCTTCATATTCTTTGTATGCTTTCTCTGCAGCCTCTTCATTCTTTTCAGACATCGCTTTTTTATAGGCAGCTACGATAGGTTCTTGTTTAGCTTTGAATACTTTCAGATTCTCTACAAACCCCTTATAAAGATCTTGAGATACAGAACCTGTAATTTTTGCATCACGTAAATTCTCGATATTAGCTTCTACAGAGATTGGTGCATTTTCAAGGAAAAATGGAAGAGCACCTCTCTTATCATCAACTTGTAAATAGTACATATCAGCAACAGCTACACTACCTTCAATCTTAAATGCTCCATTTACGATATCAGCAGAATCAATTTTCACAAGTTTTCTATCCTTTTCGATATTCAAATAGATTTTCCCTTCTGATTGCCCTTCAATCTTACCTGAAAGCTCATATTTTTTTTGAGTATCACAGGCTGCAAAAAGAACTGAAATTGCAACTACTGCAAATAGTAATTTTTTCATAATAAACGTATTTTGATTTTTAAGTTAATATTCCGCTAAAGCTAATTATTTAATTTGATAAGAGGAAGTTATTTCGATAAGTGAGTCTTATAAGCTATCAAAGTTGACTTTAATAAGATTTACTGTATTTATACAACTAGTCTTCCCCCTTTTTTACCTCATTGTAGTATGTATTCAGCAACTTGTAGGCCGCAATAAATGAACTCATCTCATCATTTAAAACCTTATTTTCAAAATCAGGTATCATTCCCTTAATTTTATTGTCATGGTAAAAATTATCTCGTAATTGTTCATGAATGGTCTCATACATCCAATATTTCGCTTGCTCACTTCTTCGAGTATCAAAATAATTGTTTTCATATGTATGCTTGCAATAATCCATAATCGTATTCCAAATCTCATCAATACCGGTACGTTCTATTGACGAACAACTTAGAACTTTAGGCGACCATTGGGATGGTGATAAAGGAAATAAATGCAAAGCATTCTCAAATTGAACTCGTGCCAATTGAGCTTTGGTAACATTACTCCCATCACATTTATTAATCGCAATCGCATCAGCCATTTCCATAATACCACGCTTGATCCCTTGCAACTCATCACCAGCACCTGCAATTTGTATCAACAAGAAAAAATCAACCATTGAATGTACAGCTGTTTCCGATTGACCAACACCAACTGTTTCTATTAAAATCGTATCGAAGCCTGCAGCTTCACATAGAATTAGACTTTCACGCGTTTTACGTGCAACTCCTCCTAAGGAACCAGCGGATGGAGAAGGACGAATATAGGCATGCGGATCAACGGCTAATTCTTCCATACGTGTTTTATCACCTAAAATACTCCCTTTCGTTCTCTCGCTACTTGGATCGATAGCCAAAACAGCCAGCTTATGTCCCATGCTCGTAACATGCTTACCAAAGGCCTCGATAAAGGTACTTTTACCTGCACCAGGAACACCTGTAATACCAATTCTTGTCGATTTTCCTGAATAGGGTAAGCAGCGTTCAATAATTTCCTGAGCAATCTTTTGATGTTCAAATTTAGCACTTTCAACCAATGTAATGGCTTGACTCAACATACTCATATTACCATCAAGTATGCCTTTTACGTAATCTTCAATAGAGTGCTTTTTACGTTTTCTATTTTTTAAACGTGCCGCTATATTAGGATTAATTGATGGTGGTTGGCTGATTCCTGAGTTAACCTTTAAGCCCTTGAATGAAGCATCATTTTCAATATGCTCTTTATCTTTTTTATCTACCATGATTATATTTTTTAAAATGCGGTTCAATTCTCTCTTATTTAAATTGAACAGCTGATCTCATTGGTCTGATGATTTAAAAATCTATCCCCTTTACCTTTTCTATTCTAATGCGAATTTAAAAAAATCAACCTTATGAATAAGCAAAAAGAAACAATAAAGTACTTGTTACAAAAAAGAGGTTGTCGAAATTAAATTCGAACAACCTCTCCATATCTTTATTCAGTAATATTAAAATATTACTCTAAAAAGTCAGCTTCTGAATCTAGTTTACTTTTGGCATAACTACATTCCCCATCACACGAAGATTAACTGTAGAAGTCGTCGGTGCATTGGTAATTACTGTTATACGTTTATTTTGACGGCCACGTTTTCCTCGAGAATTAAAAACGACCTTCAACTCAGTGGATTCACCCGCTTTAATAATTTTAGATTGTGGAGAAATAGCCGTACAACCACATGAAGCTTTTGTCTTACGAATCAACAGATCAGATTTACCTGTGTTTTTCATCAAAAAAGTATGTTCAGCTTTTTCACCTTGTGTCAATTCACCAAAATTGAAAACTTTTTCCTCAAATTCAAGTTTAGGAGCTTTAGATAGTTCATCCTTAGTCCATAATCCAAAATTCTCAGTAATATTGGCACTAATGGTTAAACGGTTTCTTGGAGCAAAAGTTCCATTAATTAATAATTCCAAATTATCCGTTACAAAACCCCAATCATGCTTCTTAGAAGCATCGTATACAGCTACAATCTTAGCTCTTGTTTTAGGCGCAATTTTCTCCGGTACAAACTTAATATTTAAGTGAGCTGGAATTCTTCTAAAAGCAACCGTCATCGCACTATCCGTATCGTTATAAACCTCAAGCGTCGCTTCTTTAATTTCATTATTCTTCACCTTTGTAAAAGGTAAATGGTTGCTAGTCATTCTTAGCCCCGCCATCAAACGTGGGAAAGAATCCTGAACCGTTTTAACGCGAGCTGTTACAGCACCTTTAATACGTAAAATAGAAATCGAAGGGTTTGTATTCGCGGTTACAGTAATTGATTTATTAAAAGGTCCCGGGCGATTCTTTGGGTCGAAAGTTGCTTTAATAAATCCCTTTTGACCAGGGGCAACAGGAGCTTTACTCCAATTTGGAGAAGTACATCCGCATGATGAACGCACATTCTGTATGATAATAGGAGAAGTTCCCTTATTTACAAATTCAAAAGAATAAACTTGTTTTCCAGTTTCTTCTTTAATGGTTCCAAAATCGTGAATTTTTGAGCCAAACTCCATCACTGGCTTGACATTCTGAGCATTTAATGCAAAATTTGATAACACTAATCCAATCAATAGGAAATAAAAAAATCTCATAATTATTGTATTAAAACGTTCCAACCTTCAATAACATGCAGTCAAAACTAAAGTTGTAAAAAGAAATGGTTCAGATTTCATAGGTAGAAATCATTCACACAAAAATAATTAAAATCAGATAAAACCACCACATTACATCGTTAAATACTTGTTAATGATTATTAAATGAAAAACAGACCTCCCAATAGGCATGGGTGATTTGTTAAATCAAACTTATCATATTCTTAATTAGATCATTCAGCTCGTTCACAAATTATTTAAATATTGGTTCTTAAATTGAAATTCCTAATTTTACTCAACCTATATAATAAACATTCAAATCGATTTGAACACCTATTCATGAAATACATCAGACTTAAAATAAAGGAGCTTAGCAAAAATTTTCTTGATGAAATCAAGGCTATTCGGATGCATTTGCATCAATACCCTGAGCTTTCATTTGAAGAATTCGAAACGTCTAAATTTATTCAGAAACAGCTTGATTCATATGGCATTTCATATCAAAGTGGGTTTGTAAAAACAGGTATTGTTGGTAAAATTGAAGGTAAAAACCCCAATAAAAAAATTCTGGCTCTTCGTGCCGATATGGATGCTTTACCTGTTAATGAGAATACGTCTCATTTAATTTGCTCTAAAAACGAAGGCATTATGCATGCTTGTGGTCACGATATGCACATGGCTAGTTTATTAGGCACCGCCAAAATCCTTAACGAATTAAAAGATGATTGGGAAGGTACCGTTTTGCTTATTTTCCAACCTGGAGAGGAATTACTTCCTGGTGGCGCCAGAATGATGATGGAAGAAGGAGCTCTTAATCCTGAACCTGATTTGATTATGGCACAACATGTTCTTCCTGATATGGAACCTGGCCATATAGGTTTCCGTGAGGGTATGTATATGGCCTCAGGCGATGAAATCTATCTAACTGTAAAAGGCAAAGGAGGCCATGGTGCAATGCCTCATAAATGTGATGATACGGTTTTAATTGCTTCCCATATTGTGGTTGCCTTACAACAAATTGTCAGTAGACATGCTGACATTCGAGTTCCTACGGTTCTTTCTTTTGGGAGAATGATTGCCGAAGGTGCCACCAATATTATTCCGCAAGAAGTAAAGATTGCTGGTACATTCAGAACGATGGATGAAGAGTGGCGGGCTAAAGCCAAACAACTAATTACAAACATTGCTCAAAATACAGCAAAAGGCATGGGAGCTGAATGTGAGGTTGAGATCAAACATGGCTATCCATTTCTGGTGAATGATATCAGCTATACACGATCCGCAAAAAGCGCAGCTATTGCTTACCTCGATAATGATAGGGTTGAAGATATGGATATCAGAATGACAACAGAAGATTTCGGTTTTTATTCTCAAAAGTACCCATCTTGTTTTTATCGTTTCGGTGTAAAACAGGAGAAATCAGGTGGTTTGCATACCTCTAATTTCCAAGCTGAAGATACAAGTTTAGAAACCTCTATGGGAACAATGGCATTTTTAGCCATCAATTTTTTAAATAACTAAGTTAAATATTATTGTAAAGAATCAATCTGAATAAGACCTAAAAGTCTTTATTTACTGACCATTAAAGCAAGCCTAGTTAAAACAAGACTTTAGATTACTATTTAATCTCTTTTAAAATAATATAATTCTACTCATTTTTCTTTTTGAGTTTAAAATATGATATTACATTTGCATTAATATTAACACTAAAAAATAAAACACAATGGCTTACGTAATTAACGACGATTGTATTTCTTGCGGTTCATGCGAAGGGGAATGTCCAGTTGAAGCGATCTCTATGGGAGATGAGCGTTATGTTATCGATGCAGATTTATGTACTGACTGTGGTACTTGCGTTGATGCTTGTCCTGTAGAAGCTATTCATCCTGAATAACCGTATCTCTACAGATATTAAAAAAAACCGATGATCAGATCATCGGTTTTTTTTATACTTGTGTTTTTAGCCGGATTAGATAAGTGATTTATTCCTGAAAATAAATACGTTTAACCCGTCTCGATACAGTTGTTAGAATCTCATATGGAATGGTATCAAGCTGTTCAGCTATTTTGCTTAATGAGTAATCGTCTCCAAAAATGATAACAGCATCTCCCTCCTTTGCTTCAACATCTGTTAAATCAATCATGCACATATCCATACATACATTACCAACTACGGATACTAATTTACCATTAACTAAAACCTGTCCCACACCATTGCTTAGTTTCCGATTGAAACCATCAGCATAACCAATTGGTATAATACCTATCCGACTTTTCTTATCCAGCTTCCCTTTACGACTATAACCAACGGTTTGACCTTTGTCAACCCACTTAATTTGTGAAATAGTTGTTTTCAGTGTACTAACATTCATTAATTGATCTTGCTTAGTTGCACTTACACCATACAGTCCTATTCCCAAACGAACCATTTCGAACTGTGCATTGGAAAAACGCTCTATACCTGAGGTATTCAAAATATGTCTATCAATTTTGTATGAAAAAGCATCACGAATTTTCTCTGACCAAATCTGAAATTTTTGAATCTGAGATTCGGTGTAATCATCATGAATTTTTTCATCAGAGCCGGATAAATGTGAAAATACCGATCGAATATGAAAATGGGGATTATCTCTCAAATAGTCGATTAATTCTCGAAGTTCACGATCGACAAAGCCCATACGATACATGCCAGTGTCCAATTTCAAATGAATCGGAAAGTTCTTCAATCCTGATTTTTTAAGAACAGATTCAAAACTTCTTAATACACTTAAACTATAAATCTCTGGTTCCAGATTGTAGTCAATCATAGTCTCGAAACTATGCAGCTCCGGGTTCATGACAACTATGGGAGTACTTATCCCATTGGTTCGCAAATCTACACCTTCATCGGCTATAGCAACAGCTAAATAATCTACCTGATGATGTTGAAGAAGATTTGCTATTTCTGTAGAACCACTGCCGTAGGAAAAAGCTTTAACCATGACCATTAATTTGGTTTTCGGTTGCAGAAGTGATCTGAAGTAGTTCAAATTATGCACCATGGCAGTCAAATTGACCTCTAAAATCGTTCGATGCGCTTTATATTGAAGGGCACTGGAAATTCTTTCAAAACGAAAATCACGTGCACCTCTAATCAATACAATTTCATTTTTAAAACCGTTTGTATCTAAAGCTCTTAAAAACGTTTCTGTTGTAGGATAAAAAACCGATTCGTACTGAAAATTCTTTGCCTGTGAAGCAATATTATCTCCAATACCAACAAATTTGTCAATCTTATTTAAAGTAAGCAACTCTGATACTTGTGCATATAAATCGTTGGCTTGAAAACCAGATTGAAAGATATCAGAGAGTATCACTGTTTTCTTTCTTTCTTTACCGTGCTGATTCATCAAATCGAGAGCTATAGCTAAAGATCCAAGATCGGAATTATAAAAGTCATTAATCAGAAGACAGTTGTTTTGCCCCTCTTTAATTTCCAAACGCATAGCAACCGCCTGCAAGTCGCAAAAGCCCTTATATATATGTTCGTCAGACAATCCTAAGTGAAGGAAAGTTAACCAACAATTAATTGCATTTTCTACTGATGCTTTATCGATAAACGGAAGTGAAATTAGTTTCTCTTCATTCTTATAGATTGCCTTCAGTAATGTCTTTCCCTGATCAATCCTTTCTGAAAAGATCTGCAATTTTGCATCTGTCTTACGAGACCAATTCAGCAATTCTTTCTCTTGCGCATATCGGTCTTCTATTGCCTCACTTACCCTCGTATCATCGCAACAATAAACAATCCACTCACAAGATGCAAATAGCTTTAGTTTTTCTTCAAGTAAAGCCTTTGTGTCTTTAAAATTCTCTAAATGTGCTGCCCCTAAGTGGGTAAATATACCTCCCGTTGCCTGGATAATTGTTTCCAACTTATCCATCTCACAAGGCTTGGAAATGCCCGCTTCAAAAATCGCTAATTCATCCTCACTACTCATTTGCCAAACCGAAATGGGTACACCAACCTGTGAATTATAGGACTTGGGACTTCTGACAATTCGATAGTGTGGATTCAAAACCTGATACAGCCATTCTTTTACTATCGTTTTTCCATTACTCCCCGTAATTGTAATTACCGGATAAGTAAAATTTCTACGGTGATGTGTGCTGAGTTTTTGCAAAGCATTAAGCGTATCAGCCACTACAATAAAAGTACAGTCTTCAAAAGTTTTGTAGTCAAGAAATTCATTGATTACAAAAGCACGAATTCCTTTTTCATAGAGGTCTTGAATGTAATCGTGTCCATTATGTCTTTCACCAACTAAAGCAAAAAACAAGGTTTTTGATGCCAATACAAGAGTTCGACTATCAATAGATAAACGATCTATTTCATATTCGTCATGACCAACCAAATTACCGCCAACAATTTGAGCAATATGTTTTAATCGATATGTTTGAGATGAATTCAAAATCAGATCTTAAATAAAGAATAAATGCAATGTAAGATAAGTAATTAATTGCTTTGAACCTTATGGTAGCAAACTCGACATAAAGGCTCATAAGCATCTTTTTCTCCCAGAAGAACCAACTTGTCTGTATCAGAAAGTCGATGAGAATATTGAGCCAAATTACCACATTGCATGCAAACAGCATGTACTTTAGTTACATATTCAGCCGTAGCCATCAATCCTGGAATTGGACCAAAGGGTTTACCTTGGAAATCCATATCCAAACCAGCCACAATAACACGGATACCTTGATTTGCGAGTTCATTGCAAACATCAGCCAGACCATCGTCAAAAAATTGAGCTTCGTCAATGCCAATTACATCAACATCACTTGACAATAGTAAAATATTTGCAGCTGTTTCAACAGGCGTTGAGCGAATAGCATTGGCGTTATGTGAAACCACTTCATCATCAGAATAACGCGTATCAACTTTGGGTTTAAAAATTTCAACCTTCTGCTTAGCAATTTTAGCTCGATTCAAACGTCGGATTAACTCTTCAGTTTTTCCAGAAAACATTGAACCTGCAACAACTTCAATCCATCCTCTACTACCTGCACTACTAATATCGTTTTCAAGAAACATATTTATTTTCTTTATTCATTTTACTTCGTCACACAAAAATAAGAAAAGCTCTAAATTTATTTAGTAATTTGCGGGATATTATCTCCAAGTTGTACTGGACTGTATATCAAGTGAATTTATAAAAGGCAGTATTTTAGACAACTAATGGTGATATGAATAAGATTCACCTGTTTACAAGCTATTACAGGTTCTTTCCTACTGAATATTCTAGCTTGGATATCTTATTTTGAAAGAATCCGTATTAATCAATTAAATCAGATAATAGGTTAATTTTCATTTCTAATCTTTCAAGTTGAATCTTATTCATCGGTCGATATTTCATCTTGAATTAATAAAAGTAGCAATGAACAACAAACTAATCATACAACTCATAAAAAATAATATCGAGGAGATTCAAAAACTGGTTAATCATTTTCAGAATGAACAGAATGACCTAAAAGCTGGCTTCCCTTTACTGGAATCGCGCCTAGTTAGTTTGAATAAGGATATTGAAATTCTAAAATTAAATTTGGACAAGGAAGAAACAGATTGTACTTCCATAACAATTGAGTCTGAAAAAGAGATCAGCTCCACTCTAGAGGAAGATGAGATTCCAATTGAACCCTTAGAATCAACAGAAATTGAAGAAGTTAAACCAATTCCTGAATCGAATCATATCGAAGAGAAGCTTCAAGTTCCAAACCCTGTTAATAATAACACAGCAGTTTCCACCCTTAATGATAAACTTCAAGTTTCCAGAGGCAATAATCTACAGGAGAAAATTCAAAAATCGAAGCTGATCGATATTCAATCGGCCATCGGAATAAATGATCAGTTCTTATTTATTCGCGAACTTTTTAACAACAAGTCAGATGATTACAAGTCAGCAATAAATTATATCAATACACATAACAATTGCAATGATATCATCGCTCATTTTAATCAAACCATGCAATGGGATAATGAAGAAGATACCGTTATTCAATTCTTCGATTTAATCAAAAGAAAATTTGAATCGGTTAATTCATAAGTTTGAACCGGAAAATTCTATTTTTCACAAGTAATCATCACATTCTCCTTATCTTTGAGTCCTATTTAGTAATTGCAATACGTTTTTCATGTCGAAACTTTTTTTAGTCCCAACTCCAATTGGAAACCTCGAAGATATCACCATTCGGGCCATTAATATTTTAAAATCAGTTGATGTCATTCTTGCTGAAGACACTCGGACCTCAGGATTTCTGCTGAAACGATATGAAATTAGTAAGCCATTAATCTCACATCATAAGTTTAATGAGCATAAAGCTTCGCAGCAAATTGTTGATCGAATTAAGGCAGGCCAAACCATTGCATTGATTTCCGATGCGGGAACACCTGCTATCTCAGATCCAGGCTTCTTTCTGGTAAAGCATTGTTTAGATAATGATATCGAAGTAGAATGTCTCCCAGGTGCAACCGCCTTTGTTCCGGCTCTTGTTAATTCAGGACTTCCCAATGAACGATTTTGTTTTGAGGGTTTTTTACCTCAAAAAAAAGGTCGTCAGAACAAACTGAAAGAGTTGGCTGAAGAACAAAGAACAATGATATTTTACGAATCGCCACATCGCTTAGTAAAAACATTAACTCAATTTGCTGAGGTTATGGGGGAAGATCGTAAAGCGTCTGTTTCTCGTGAAATCACAAAACTTCATGAAGAAAATGCAAGAGGTACACTAAGTGAACTTATTGCCCACTTTACAGCAAAAAAGGTGAAAGGTGAGATCGTCATAGTTCTTGGTGGTAAAGTAATCGAAAAAAAGAAGAAAGAATATATCAAGAAGGATCGAATGTAAGATCCTACTTATCCCCCCTTTTCCAATCGGATAAGGGGATTTTTTTTGAATTGAGATTAGTCTTCGTTTGTAAACTTAGGACAAGATATCGCCTTATCACCTATCTTTTTAGCCTTCCTTTTACGTTCTAATCGCTTCACATTTCTTGGGCTGGAATAATTATAGTTGTAAGTCAAAGAGATCTCTAAGCCCCCCTTACTGGCCGATGTTAATTGCAAAGCAGACACATCAATATCATATGATAGAAGAAACTTAAATCGATTCTTCTGGAAACCTACCGTTGGAATAATATCTTCCTTATTTCGATACCATAAACCGTAATGTAAGACGATTCCCTTATCACCTGTAGCCATGGTACAGTTTGCTCCTAACACCAATTCTGTACTTAAGTATTCACTTTTATACATGAATTCAGGCTTAATGTATAGTCTGGAGCTTAATTTTGTTTCAACACCACCATGAAAATTATAACTCCTTTTCAAGTTATTGGTAATTTCATAAAAAGACTCATTAGGCTGGTTAAGATGAGAAACAGCCATTCCCAGAAAATATTTTGTTTTCCCTCTAAAATAGGTCAAAGATCCCCCTAGTGAAAAATCGACATAAAAAAGCGTTTGTCTCCCCAAAGGTTCGCCCTTCTCCCAATCTTTATTAAAAATTGTTCCATCCCATTGTTCATCAAATACCAGCTTATTATAATCAACAGATTTATTAACCAATTCAATTCCCAAACCACCATGAAAAAATAAGGTATTTCCCTTATTCAAACTCTTATTTATGGATGTCGTCAACATCAGTTGGTTCGTTTTCAATCCTCCTTCACCAGCTTTATCATTAAAAATTACCCCACCAATACCTAACCATGACGCACCAAGGTATGGGAATGATAATTTTCCATCGATATAAGCTGCTTGAGAAACAAAGGGTGTTGTGACGGTGTTCCACTGATTCCTATAATTCACTCCAGTTCTAATATTATAATCGGAGTTACCAGTTAATGCGGGATTCAGGAATACAGGCATCGAGTAGAACTGAGAAGAATATACCTGCTGTGCAGAGACTTGCTTCAATCCTAAGAAAATAATAAATACAATAAATAGTATCTTATATTTATTCATACTCGAATATATAGAATGTCTTTCTACTGTTTTATTCAAGTGAATATAACAATGAAAGCTAGCTGTATCAAATTTATCAAAATAAAAGGGTAATAAAGTTTATTACCCCCAAAACATAGTGCGTTAAATTACTAATATTTTTTTACTGAAGCTTACACTTTCTTTAATTATTCATTACTGGGGATTTATGTTCTATCAAAAACTAGATTCAATCGACATCATAATTGAACCATTCGTCACAGTTTAGTTAACTAAAGTCACTTCTCCTCGTTTTTGTACAGAGGTTCCGTTATCAAAAGTAACATTCAAGTAATAGACATAAGCATCCATTCGTTGCAGCTGTCCTTTGTAGGTTCCATCCCAACCAACTTCAAGTCGATTCGATTGGAAAATTTGCTGTCCACCTCTATTATAAATAATAAAGGCAACTGTCTTAATATTATTTCCGCGAACATAAAGGACATCATTGTTTCCATCACCATTAGGTGTAAAACCAGATGGGAACCCAACAAAATCTTCACCCTGAGGGAAGGATACTTTAACTTCATCTCGCCCTATACAGTTCTTAGGGTTGGTTACAGCTACCGAATAATCACCTGCTGTACTAACCTCTATAACTTGTGATATAGCACCTGTAGACCATTGGAAGAAACTATCTTCATTACCTGCATCTAATATGGCAGTTTCACCAGCTTCAAGGGTAATATCATCGCCTAAATCAACAATTGGTGACGAATTAATTAAAACATCCACACAGGCTGTTTCTTTATTACCAAAGCCATCAGAAACTTCAACACAGTATTTTCCTTTTTTATCGACATAAATACCTTTTTCTGTTTCCTGACCTGGTATCCATCTATAAGTCGCATCGATATCTCTATCTATTGTTGGCTCCAAATAAGCTCTGTCACCCTCACAAATTTCAATTTCATCACCTAAATCGACAGTGAATTTTTTTCCTCCATTACTGATTAATGTCAACTCATCTGTGTTAGAACAACCATTCGCATTCGTAATCGTCACACTATAATCACCTGCTGTGGTAACATCAATAGCTTGAGTGGTTTCCCCTGTGCTCCATAAGTAGGTACTACCTGTTCCGGCATTGCCAGCATCAATAGTTATCGTTTCATCTTCATAGATGTAACGATCAGGTCCCAAGTCAACAATTGGCAGAGCATTGAATAAAACATCAATCTCATCTCGTTTCACATTATTCGCATCATCAGTAACAACTACAGAATAGGTACCTGATTCAGTAATACTGATCGTTTGTGTTGTCAGTCCATTACTCCACAAATAAGAATAATTCTGAGTGATGGTCGGGTTTGGATTAAGAATCACTTCATCGTTCACACAAGCCTGAATGTCGCCACCTAATTCTATGGCAAAAACATCATTCACACTGGTGATATTAATCTCATCACTAGCCTGACAGCCATTAGCTCCCGTTACAGTCACGAAATACAAGGCACTTCGCTCAACATCAATGGTTTGAGTAGTTTCACCATTAGACCACAAGTAAGCCGCATGTAATCCAGCATCCAAAGTTTTAATCTCAGCATCTGCAAGTTCATAATCATCGCCCAAATCAACAACTGGTAAATCAAGAAGATTAACCTGAACACTCGCTGAAGACGTTTTGTTAAGATTCGTTTCAGTAACCGTTAACGTATAGTTACCTTCCTCACTAACTTGTATCGATTCAGAGGTTTCACCAGTCGACCAGGCATAGGTGAAAGTACCATCCATATTAATATTTGGTGAAAGTGTTATTTCATCTCCCTTACAAACATCCTTATCTCCTCCAAGATCAACCAGGAAGGTTTCAATTACATTGATATCGGCATAAATGGTATCACCATAACAATTGAAACCATTCTTCTCAATTAACTTAACTTGTTTAGCACCCAAGTCATCCCCCCACTGAATATCAAAAGTCAATTCAGAATGAAGTTCATCTGCTAATATGATCGTATTTTCATTCAATACACTTGCTCCATCCGGAACAAAGATTTCATATCGCTTACTGCTAGCAGGAGATGACGGTGTAATATTTGGATCATGTCTCAGAATATTTGCCTTATAAGATTGCAAGGTTCCAGCCATAACAATAGGCTCAAAATCTAAGAACTTTGTATCCGGCAAGCCAAGTACATCAATCTCTACTCTATGATCGTCTATATTCTCAGCAATTTCAAGACCTGAAATACTCTTAGCTTCTACAATCATGATCTCAGAACGTGATTTTCTTCCGGATGTGTTTCGAATCGTCACAACGAAATCAAAAGTTGATGTCCAAATTTCATCAGCTCCCTCTGGTAAAACAGCAGGCTCTCTATCTACAGAATATTTGAAGGTCCATGGCAGTGGCCCTGTGTAATTCACAGTACAAGCAATCTCAGCTCTCGGATTCACACCATTATTGGCCGAACACACATATGGCGTCGATAAGTCATCGAATGTAATTGTTGGTGGATCACCTGCAACTGTAATAGACATGACAAGAGGTTCTCCCAAACAACGACTTGCTTTATCCACTGGATAAACTCTAACTTCAAAATTACCCGAAGTATTAAACGTATATTCTTCAGAAATATGTGTATTCGAGGTCAAATTAACCGTTGTACCCGCATCCACACTATAAATTTCCCAACGGTAATCAAGTGCAGGATTATCTTCAGCCTTAAAGCTTAGAGCTGTTCCCTTTACTACATTATGCTGCGCCACAACAGCCAATCCTCCTAAGAGGATAGCTATTGCAGTTAGCAGTGTTTTATGTAGTAAGGTTCTTAACATTAAAACATTATTTCAAATTAGAAAGTAATACCACCGGTAAGTTTCGGTTTAGGTAATACTGTTATAGTTCTTGTATTATCAGCAACATCAGTAGCAATATCAACAGATGCGCCATCCTTAGTTGTTCCACTTACAATTACAATTTTATAAATCGCATTTCCAGCACCTTCATTTATAAATTGATTGGGAACATCTATACTTGCAGTTGCATTCAACCCAGATACAGTAACTTCAGGACCAACTTGAGCATCTAAAGGATCAAGTATCTTATACTTCAACTCATAAGGGGCTAAACCTCCAGTAAATTGAACTTGAAAAGAACTACTTCCTCCACTGGCTCCACCTCCGGCAACATTACCAATAAGGTCCGAACAAGTTTGAGCATCATCTGCTGCTGCAAATAAGACAGATGATTGACCTAGAACCTGTACTGAAATTGTTTCCGTTTCCGAGATACAGCTAGTCGCAGTTTCAGTTGCAAATACGGTGATGTTAAATGTTCCTTCAGCTTTATCCCAAAGAATATTAATTAAGTTACCTGTAACCCCACTAACATCAGTACTCGTTCCAGCAATATCAACTGTCCAGGTGTATGTATAACCTGGAACTGCCGTAACAGAATAATCATCTGAAGTTCCCAAAGTTACCTGTTGGTCTTGTGCAATAGCAAAATGCACAAGTCCAACGGTAAAAGCGATTAATAAATATAGTTTTTTCATGAGCAACTTTATAAGTTAAAACTCTTTTAAACAATGAATCTCTTAGTTGTGATTAATTGTAGAGATTTGAGGCAATTGATATACAGTAATATCAACATCAATATCACCCGTTAGATCTCCATTCAGCTTACCAGCATTCTTACGAACATTATCATCAACAAAAGCAGTAATAGTCAGACTATGAACAACATCAGCATCTGGTGACACTAACAAGTTTTCCGCTACACTATAAGTATAAGTATAATACCCATCAGCATCAACAGCACTTAAGCCCGTATCTCCAATATTTAAATCTGAGATTACCTTTCCTGCAACTCCTTTGTCATCAACAATAGTTATATCCCATGGAGCTAAACCATTAAATTTTACAGAAACATTGGTTCCTTCGGTAGAACAAAGAGTATGATCTGGTGTTACAAATGCAATTACAGGAAGATCTGTTGTAAAACTAATTTCAATCTGACTGATTTGAGAACAAACCTTTCCATCACCATGATCACCATATTCTTCTACCTGAAGAATTACTTTTTCACCATTAACTGCATAAGCCCCTGACCAAGTAATTGTTTGTTCATTTGACCCATCAGTTGCAATAACTTCTATTTCAGCATTGGTTGCTGCATTTAAAACTCTCCATGTATAAGTGTTATCATTACCACCCGTCGTATTCAAAACAACATTATAGTCATATTCACTACCAACCAAAACGCTATGAATTGCATCATAAGTACCATTTGTGTTAGTAGTTTGAGCAAATGTATTGGTCATTGCAAATAAACCTATCACTAGTGTGAATAATAATTTAGATAAAATCGTTTTTTTCATAATCTGATTAAATATTGTTGTTTTTGATTAGTCTAATTGTGATTAATTGTACTCACAGGAGGCAATGCATAGATTGTTCTCGTATGAGTGATGTTTGTGCCAAGATTAATTTCACCCCCCAATTTAGTTGTAGCTCCAATAATCTCGATACTATATATTTTATCATTACCGATATCTTCAGTAACGCCCTCTATATTCAAAAGTTGGTCATCATAAGCTACATCTGTAGTATGATTGGTCGTAGTTCCACCAATAGTTACCTGATAGTCTACAGTCAATGGATACTGTGTATCCGCTAAAGCAATTCCTGCTTTTAATTCAGCAACAATATCTATTGCAAATTTGTATTCATCATCAGCACAATCAAATGATGCAATTTCATTAAAGATAATAGTCGGTGTGGATACCACCGTATATTTCCATGCTTTTTTATTGGTACAATCGTTTAATCCGGTTGCGTACAAGGTGAGATAGTACTCACCATCGCCAAGCCATTTTACCTTAATGGCATTGGGTTCACCAGATACTATTGATAATTCACATTCTGTTGAAGTATTCGCCTCAATAGAGAGATCTTTATCCGTATAAATTTTCCATACATAAGTTTTTACATCGGCATTAGCCGCTACTTCATATTTGATATTAGAATTAAGCACAACAGTATATGCACCCTGCCCACTTGCCGAAGCAAGTGAGAGGATGATAATGACAAATGTCATTAATGTTATATATACTGAGTTTATTCTCATTTATTATATCTACTTAACTACCTGTAAAACCATTAATGACTGGCATAGGCTTAATTTGGTGTGTAGCTAAATTATTTGTACCGTTGTTATCTTCAGCACTAGTAATCACATCAATTGTCTGAGCTTTTACAAGATTAAAATTCAAATCAAGAGTAACACCAGGCTGATTGCTAACTGTTACATATACCAATACTTTATTGTCGGCAGCATTCGCATTAACAGTGCCTGTTGCAGCATCAGCAACTGTAATATCCCCGGTATTATCACCTGTCGCAACTATTTTTTCTACAACAAATGGCTTGCTATTATTTTCTGTAATAGAAAAACCAATATCCCACTTATTCAATGAAAATTGTCTTTCTACTCTGAATACAATAGTACTCTGACCTGCATCATAAGTGTCTGTTCCACCATCATTATTAATTGGAGTTTCTGGATCTTCAGGACATGTTGCCCCATCAAGACTAGCATCACCTGCTAAGACAGTCCAAGGATCTACACCGCCTTCAGCATCTGTAACATTAACAATCAAAGCATCAAAGGCAGTTGCTACAGTATGAATTTTAACTGCCATTTTATTAGTACAACCAGAAGAGTTATCATCAACTTCCATCCAAACGTAATAATCTGTATCAACAGGAACTTCTGCTCCCCATTTAATTTTCACGGAGTATTCATCAACGCCCGTTAATACATCATCGGTCACAGTTCCCGTTGGAGTAACAAAACTATATGTCGTTGCCAATCCATATTCAACAAGACCTGTACCATCTGAACCTGTTGTAACATACCAACGAACGGGGTTAGTATTATCGGTAACAGTAAATGTATATGTATGTTCAGCACCTCTCCAAGGCGCATCCCAATCACTTATCTGCGCCTTAGTAAGCCCTGTAGAGCTCACTAACACAACCATTGCGATTAAAAATTTATAAATATTTTTCATGTCTTATTTAAATTAGAATCCTTTAAAATCACCAATAACTGGTAAGATGTTTATAGTATGGGTATCTTCAGTAGTAGATGCATCAAGATCAGTCACTAATGTTGTTTTGTCTTGTGCACTATCCAGACTTAGAGTAAACACAGGTTTTTCCCCTGGAATATTATCCACTACAATTGTTACGATAGCATAATTATCATTAGCAGCAGCATCGACTGATACATCAGCAGCATCATTTTCTGGATCTACACCTGTAAGAGTTGCTGAAGTTTCCCCTACTACACTGTAAGTAAATGCTCCCGATCCTGATGAAGCAATATCAAACACAAAATTCCATGGATTTGAAGACTCATCACGAGTTACTTTAAATGAAATTGTAGATTTACCAGCTGCATAACCACTATTTGTTTGATCTACATCATCTGCAACTGTGACAATAGGTTGGAATCCATCAGTCAAATCTGGACAAGAAGGCTTATCTGTTGTATTATCAGCAACCAACACATTAAATAGATTGGTAGTTGGAACAATTTTAACTGCCTTGTAGTTATCACAAACATCATCTTTATCAGCTGCTGTTCCTCCAGTTATATGTACAAATAAGTAAATCCCATTTGTACCAGGTGTAACTCCATAAGTTGTTGCCGCATCTTCTCCCCAAGTTATATCAACGCTTGCAAACCCATCCGAACCTACATTTCCTGTAGCACCATCAAGTGTAAACAAATTAGCTACAGGAGAAATCTCAGTTCCAAAACCTGTCGAACTAGTACTCAGATAGAACTTGTACTCTCTGCCATCTTTAATATTATCAAATCTATAAGTATGCTTAGCTCCAGCATAAGGAACTAAAGCTGTACTTTGTGCGCTTACTTGACTAGTGAAAGAAGCCAAGCCAACACAAATAGCGAGAGATAATAATAATTTTTTCATAATATATCGTTTTTTAAGATTTACTAACTAAATGCCCCAATTGCTGGCATTACTTTAATGTCGTGAGTTCTTTCATTATCCGTTGTATCGGTTTCTGAAGCGCTATTGGCATCAGTTGCTCTCGTTATTTTAAACAGAGCAGATTGAGCTGCACCTGGCGTATTTACAATTTCGAATGTCACAATCACATAATTATCACCAGCTGGAATCGTAGAAACAGTACCACTAACTTCAGAACCAGAACTAACAATAACAGATGAAGCTGTTGCACCCGTAAGTGTATAATCGAACTCCCAAGCAACATTTGAATACTGACGATCAACTCTAAACTTAATTTGAGTAGTACCGACTTTGTAGTCATCCTTATTAGCATCAAAACCAGTAAACCCTGGACAATGATTACCGGAGTTATTATTAGTTAAATCTGTAGTTGTATTAGGATCTGTTGCTCCTGTAATATCAAATACAGCAATATTAATATTGTTTTGAGGAGTTATTGGTAGTGCCTTGAAGTTATAACAAACATCACCACCACCATTAGTGTCACCAACTTTAACAATTAAATATAAAGTTGCGCCCGAGTGAGCTGAAAAAACATCATTCCCCCAAGTAATATTTACTGAATTGGATCCTGAACCACTATTAATTGCATACTCCGAAATAGCATCAGTTGCTAATACCGAATTAGCATCAGTGGCGACCCACCATTCATAAGATAATGTACCAACTCCAGTAGCAGTAATTGTATAGTCATAAGTAGAACCAGGCCAAGGTTGAGTTTTTGATCCTTGTCCGAAAACTGTAACACTTGATAAAGTCAAGCAAACAGTGGCGATTAGTAGAGTAAATAGTCTTTTCATAGTTGTAGTGTTTATATATTTTCAATTTTATTATATCCTTTATTCAATTTCAGATAATATTGGCTTATGTGTTATAGTCACCGTGAAACTACATTCACTTGATAAGCCTGCAACATCAATTACACGATAAGTAACCGTATTAATTCCTACAGGGAAGCTATAATCACTGGCATCTCCATCAGAATCATCTCCAAAATCAACTAAAATGCTGTCATCCTCTTTTTTAATTTGATATTGCACTGTAAGTGGGCCACCACAATTATCTGAATAATTAATTGCAGCCAAATTTATATTTGACACAATAGCTTCCTGTGTTATTTCATTTACTGCACACTCAACAATAGCTGATGGGCAACTTGAAATTACTGGATTGGTTGTATCATCTATTATAACCGTCTGAACCACATCAATAGCATTACCATTACCATCATCAAAATTCCATGTAATCGCATAAGTGCCTTGTGTGTTATAAGTCAATGGATCACTTGTCGTTCCTGTAATAGTACCTGAACATGCATCTGTAGTCGTTGGTGCTGTTACTGTTGCACTACACTCTTCTGTTACTGTTGCCAAGGTCGGTGTTACTGGTGGCTGATTATCGATTGCTATTATCGTCTGATAAACATTAATACTGTTACCCGCCTCATCAGCTACCGAATATGTTCGTGTCACAACATAAGGTGAGGCTGTTGTACCTAAGCCTCCGTTATCAGAATCACTTATAAAAGTTACTATTGGCAATACAGTACAATTATCAGCTTCATCTGTAACCACTGTAATATCTACGGATGGAACATCACCTGAACACTGAACATTGACTGCAACTGGATTAGATGCGGTTGGATCAACAGTATCTCCTGAATCAATTACAACTACAGATGATTCACTCAAACTACCCTTTACAATTATAGAATTATCAGAATCCAGAACATATCTTATTTGTGCTTTGTATGAACCTGCCAGTAAATTATTAAAATCATGAGACAAGTTATCATCATTAGTCCAAGCCACAACTTCCACATCAAGTGAAGTAACCAAACGGTATTGTAATTGTAAAGGATCCGGAACTGTTGCAGTAACATCTACCGTGACACTTCCTACATCTCCAGAACAAACAATATCCGTATGATCAACGTTACTTATTACTGGCTTAGCATGAACATGGACAGGAAGTGTAATTTCATTTGACGAACAACTTAATGTCTGCTCGACGATAGATAATAAATAATCACCTTGCGTTGCATAAACATGAGGAAAAACTCCTTTTTGATATAGAACCCCATCAAAAGTAATATTATTACTTGCATTATTTAAAACAACATTGCCTGACGGAGTATAAGATACTGGCTCATTAAAATCCCAATGAACAGTAGAACCTGGGAAGCCATAAAAATAATAATCAACACTCACTCCAACACAAACATGTTGTTCTACTGGGGGAGTAGGTGCAGATTGTGCAAACACAGAATGCCCGAACAGGAAGCTCAGGCTAAATAATAGTAGAAGTTTAATGTGTATAGTTTTAATCAAATACTAATATTTTATTATCAAAATCAGTTGGAGATCTCTCAATCTCCCTACAGTAGATAGGTTCAATATAAATAAAATAACATAAAAATCAAATTAGATGGGCATAATATTCAGCCAGTATTAGACTAAGAGATCTTATGTTCTTACAAAACGTAATTTTAAAAGCTGACAAATATAACTATTGCAATATTTATAGACAATTCCACTCATCAAAAAACATTAATTATGGAAGCTATATTTCAAAGCATTAGCCAAGGTCCAAAAACAAAACTCTAAAGCTCCACAGCCTAATAAAAACAGGCATTATACAAAATTCAGTAAAGCTTCTCTAACAAATCCAATTTACATATTCCAAGTTGGAATAAATTATTCATAAGAACACAATTTGAATTTCAAGTGCCTTCAAAACTAATTTAGCCAATTGTAATAGTGTCTCGCTTTATTTCCCCTCATCTCTTCCAACCTCACTGAACAACAGCAACAAAACTCATTATCAAAAGATTATAACAGACGTTTTAAATTTATTTATCACATTAAATAACAAAGGATACTGATTTCAAATTTAAACTTTTTTAACACTAATACAAAAAAACAACTTAATCTTTAAAAAAAACCCGCTTATCAATACAAAATAAACGTTCGTCACTAAATAACAGCATGTACAGTTAATAAAAAAAACATTAACAGCAAGCGTTTAGATTTTTGCTCTTTCATAAAAACAAAGACCGACCTTAGATTCTTCTATTTTTTAAAATATCTTTGAAAGCTAACCAGACTTCAACATGAAATACCAGCATATCTTTTTCGACTTAGATCGAACACTTTGGGACTTCGATAAAAATTCAGAAAAAACCTTAGAACAACTCTTTAGAGATTTTAGTCTTCAAAACACCTTTGGTAATTTTTTATTTTTCAAGAATCGCTATGAATATCACAATAAGAAACTCTGGGTCGCTTATTATCAAAACCGAATTAAGAAAGATGAATTGAGCTACAGAAGATTCTATCTAACTCTCAAAGAAGGTGGAATGGATGACATAGAGCTTTCCAAGGAAATTGCTCAAGATTTTATTGAACTCAGTCCTTTACAAACTGAAACTTTTCCACATACTCACACCTGTTTGGAATATCTTAAAAAAAAGGACTACCAACTGCATATTATCACCAATGGCTTTAATGAAGTACAAGGGCGAAAACTGCAAAACTCAAAACTGAACAACTATTTCACCGAGGTCATAACTTCTGAAAATGCGGGTGCCAATAAACCTCATGCCCAAATATTTGAATACGCATTTGAAGCAACAGGGGCAAATACTAACAACAGCATCATGATTGGTGATGACTTAAACACCGATATTAGAGGTGCTCGAGATATAGGAATGGATCACATCTATTTCAACCCAAAGAAAGGGAAGCATGATGAAAAGGTGACATTTGAGATCGCAAACCTGAAAGAATTAACTGAAATATTTTAAAAAAAACACTTTCCCTCCTATTCATGAAAGATTCCTACTGGATCAGGATTAGAAGAAAACGTAATTACAACAACATTTGAATTTGCAGTACAACCATTACCTTTTTGAACTTGCCTATAAAAAGAAATAGTTTCAGTAATTAAACCTGGATTGTATGTCTGCTGTGTCGCTCCGGATATTAATGTCCAGGTTCCCGTATTAGGATCAGAACTATCGACCGAAGAAAACCATTGATAGGTATTTTCCGAACTTGGTAATGACTCCGTGATTACTGAAGCACTGTCTCCATCACAAACAGTCTGATCACTTTCTATAACCCCAGGATTAACACCACCTCCACAAATTATCTCTTGATAATATTCTTCAATCTCTTCACCTTCTATATCTTCAATTACGCCATAATTACATTCTGAATTCTCATGTTCTTGAGCTACATCACAATCAAATACTGGAATGGCTCCACCTGAAGAAGAAGTTGGTGGTGATCCTGTTATACTACCTCCGACATAAACTTGAGCAGGGAATTGATCACTGGTAAAACTTCCTTGATTCGAAGAGCCTGAGAAATCCACATTTCCCGTTATAATGATTGTTCCTCCAGCTGCAATATCAACTTTATTTCCAACAGCCAAAGAGCCTAAAACTATAAGCACCCCACCAGCATCAACACTCAAATCACCATTATTTCCAAATCCTAAATTACCATTTACAACTAGAGTATCCCTAATACTCAATAAGCCTTTATCAAAAAATAAACTATTGGAAGTTGTTATCTCACCTTCTACAGCAACAGTTGAAGCATGATTATAATTAAGGCCGGGAGAACTTCCTCCGGTCCATGAAACACCATCCTCCCAGTTACCCGTATAATTATTATAGGAAAGATAGGCCTGTGCCCATATAGTTGACGGGAATGAGAAGAGGAATATCAAAAAAACGGAAAACAATGCTATATCAATTCGTCTCATATCATCTGGATTTTAAACAATTACCTACTAAATATAATTAGAATAAATGACAGATTTAAACATTTACCTTTTTTAATGTTAATTTACCAACGACAAATAATTATAAAAGATGGGTGTAGATTAATAATGAATTAAGCAAAAATTTTCTTTTTAAGAATCAATTATCATTTGGGATTATTCAAAAAAGATACCAATTGGGTTTAACTTCACAATACTAAAAGGCATATTACTTACAACTGAATTCTCATTGCCACACATATCACTAATCCCTCTAGCTTCAATCTTTAAATTTGATGACCCGATATCAGTAATCGTTCTATCCAATTCCAAAAAGTACAAATCACTTCCTTCTGCACCGGAATCACAATTATCAGATTTAATACTAACGACGTTGTATGTTACAGATCCTATAGTAACGTGAATTTCATTTTTATTTAAACTACCACAAGGAATTTTCTCTGTAAATTGCACTTTCAATTGATTAGCACCATAACAAGCCTGAACAACACCATTCAAATCTGGTGGCACATTATCATAAATAATCGCTGTTCCTCCTTGATCAAAACTAATTTCATAACCAGAATTACTTTCCGACCAATTAGACACATACAAGACATAATGATGCCCTGCCTTCACTCTTACATCACTGTTCCATTTATCCCCACTCCTATCTCCAGGTCCATTACAGTTACCTGATCCTCGATTTGAATCAGCCCCGACAGGACCATTCCACCGACCTGAACCATAAGTATTCCCACTCACAAATACATCACTTGTTGCAATATCAATTCCAGCTAAATCTTCGCAACTAACATTAGTCATATCAAAAATTGCCCAATCATAGTCATCCCAACCATCATTAGGAGTAATCCTGAATTTTAGATTTGCATCAGCTTTATTCTGTGGTGAAAATGAATACCATATTCCATTTTTTTCACCTGGGATACAATCTCCTGAAGGAAGTTCATTTAAAACATTTCCTTGTCCATTAATTTCAGGAGATGGCTCATCGTAAAACGCATCACAAATGGTTATGGCACCAAGACAATCAGCAGAGTTCGGAGGCTCTACATAAGCTCCTACTTTGACAATGGCATCACAAAATGAAGAATTCCCACTTGCATCAGTTACGGTAAGTCGAACTGTTTTATTTCCTACGCTAGAGAATTCCAGTTTATCAAGTGAATACTTAGTAATCCCGCAATTATCAGTACTTCCTTTATTAATCATTTGCGGCGTAATTGTAGCGAGACCTTTATCATCAAGAAAGATGCTAATGTCCTGACAAATAGCTACGGGGTTTTCATTCTCTGTTATTAAGTCAACAACATAACTATCACTTGCTGAACATCCAGGCACACTAACTGTTACATCATATGTTCCTATAGCTAGTTTATTTAAGTCTTCTTTCGTCTCTGAAAAACTTGCGTCTCCTTGCTTTGTCCAAGCATAAGTATAACTATCGGATATTGGATTATCATTCCACAGAATCTCATTCGAAAATGTGATTGTCTTAGCTTTAGGTCCTACGCCCGTAAGGCTCGTACCAACAGCTTCATCTAATCGATAAGCTGCTAAAAGTCCAGCTTCAGCACCTGTCAATTTTACAAACCTTCCATCTAAGATCTGATCATCAGAACGTGCAATCTCCCAAAAACGAACCACAGAGATCTCCCCCTTAAAAGGATCGTTAGTTCTTTTATTATCCCAAACACCTGCTCCAATCATTACTGTATAAGCTGAAGAACCATAACTTGAAACAGAATTGGAACTGTGATTTTGTTTTTTCACCTCAAGTCCATCGATGTATAGAATTAAATCTTTCCCATTTCCAACAGCAGCAACATGATGCCATTCCCCATCTGATGGAAAACTGGCAACTGTATATTTAACATTTTTATTAATCCCAACCCAACAAGTCAAAACGCCATTTTCGAAACCAAATTCAATAACATTATTTTGACCAAAAAAACTATGCTGTCCTGTTGCCATGCTAGTCGTAAATTTCACCCATCCTTCCAAGGTAAATTGTCTCAATCCTGAAAGAAAACTATCTCCTAAATCGACAGGTTCATTTGTACTTGCAAAGTCTAGCGATGCACTAATTCCTGCATCTACGGTTAAATCTATTGCGCCATCATCACCAAATCCGCAGTCGTCATTTATGACATTCGCACTTAAAATAAGTGGTTCTTTAATTGTAAGCGAAGTACTACTTTCTGAAAATTTACCAGCATTAATCACCTTCAGTAAACCCGTTGTTGCCCCATTCGGAATTTTAACCGTTATTTGAGAATTGTTATCTACAGCTATATTTCCAGAGGGAATCGCAAGATTATCTAATTGAACTGATGTGCTTGAAGTAAAGTTCTTACCTGTAATGACAATTTCTCCATTCTCACAAGCAGTTTTGGGTGTAAAGTCTGTAATTTCAGGTTTAGGATTAGAGATTACATTCAGCGTATAATCCTCAATCTCTCCCCAATTCGTATCTTCGCATGCCGAAGCCGGATCCAAAAAACTAACTCGTATTCTCATGCGGGAATTACCTATTGAAGCATGAGATGGTGGAGTTATTGTCACAACATAAATCTCATCACCTGATTCTGATACTATAGTTTCATCAATATCATCAAAGTCACCATCTTGATTCCAATCAACCCAAATTCCATACGCATCGTCATCATATCTACCATTTGTAATGGTTAGCAAATAATCTTTCCCAATTTCTACATTTGTCGATTGAGAATCGGTATAATCAGTATACCCATTAGAGTTACTATCATTATCAATATCTCCTATAACCACATTACTGATATATTCATTATTACTCCTATTGTAGTTAGCTATAGAAGGGATACAGGAAATCCTCCCACCACCAGCAACAAGAGTAACTTTTTGACTAGCATAATCTCTCCACCCCTTATCTTTCCCCCATTTATAATAATACTGATAAGTCACTATATAATCTCCAACAGGTAGATTCTTAAATAAGAAAGGGCTAGAACTATCTGTATTAGAATTCAATTTCACTCGAACAGAGTAATCGGAATAAGTCCAACTCACATCAATTTGACCATCAGTACCCGTTACAGTCGTTGGATGTATCAAATTTACATTATGAGTCTGCCCCAAGAGAGAACCACTCAGAGAACAAAAGAAGAAAATGATTAAAGAGAATTTTATATAGAGATTATTCATGAAGCACACTGTTTTCTAGTAGAGATAATTAAAATCGACAAAAAAGGGCTCAAAAATAATCATTTTGAAATCAACAAACTAACATAAGAATAATATTTTGCAAGCTTAAAACACAAGACACTATAAGCTAAACCATTGACAACCTAACCTGAAATAAGATAAAGTAACTATGGTTGGTCATCTTAATGAATTAGAGATTAAAAGAAGAGATATAACTCTTAAGTTGAGTGAATTTTAATCACTCATAAAATACACCAACAGGGCTGGGTTTTGCACTAACTTTAATTTTAAAACTACATGTGGTCTCAAGTCCACCTGCGTCAGTTATTCTATAAGTTACAATCGACTCTCCTAAAGGGAAAGCATAACCACTAGCATCACTAGAGGTTGCAGCGCCAGCAGGATCATCTCCGTAATTTACCAATAGGACATCAGCCGAAGCAGGGCTAGGCTTATTCGTGATTTTATACTCAATAACTAAATCTGCGACTGGTGTACAATTATCAGCCATATTTGTAGCACCAATATTATCGACAATTAAGCTTGTAGCGTCCACACATTCCGACACGACAAAGCCATCACCATCTGAATCTGGAGGACAATCAAAAGTTGGATTTTCGATATCTGGCTCAATGGAATAAAATTGTATGTTATCAATTAAATTCCCCGATGAACCTGATGGCGTTAGGGTTGCTATTCTAAACTGCGTGGTCGTTTGCCCAGCTGGAACCGTATAAAAGCCCGAGTGTGTCACCCAGCCATCACCATTATTATTTGAAATATCAGCAATATTTGATAATGCGCCAACAGCTCCAATCTTTATGCGAATTGATTCAGAGCTGTTGCTTCTGTATCTATAAGTAATCTCCCACCTCATTTTGGAACCTGGTACAGTAGCCATATCTTGCCACATTTCATTTACTCCAATGGAATTCAACTCACAAAACTGACCTCCATCAACCGTTGTAAAACCCAAAAATCCATTTCTCCAAATCTCAATATTATTAAGACTTGAATGCCATCCATTTACTGTAGAGTAACCTCTCCAGTTTGCTCCTGCCAGGTCTGGACTATCAAAATCCCAATTAATAATAGTCGTCTGACAAGCATAATTCGGTCTGACATATACTGTAAATGTTGAAGAAACTAATCCTTCACCACAAGCATTAACACCTTTAACAGTTATAAGCCGATCTCCAGGACTTGCATTGGATTCGAATGAAATATCAGCCTGAGTGCCATTATTGGTAATACTAGCACCTCCTCCTGTAATCGACCACGCGTAACTTGTGGCATCGGCAATTGAAGAACATATATAGGATTTTATATCTCCAGGCGATACAATATCAGTACCTGTAATATTTCCTGCCGCAGCAGGTAAAGGATTTACCGTAAAAACCTGTGAACTAGTTACGGTACCATCTGGTGTCGTAACCGCTATGCTTCCTGATGTTGCCGAGCTTGGTAGAGTCGCGTTTATCTGTGTATCGCTATTTACCGCAAAGCTTGCAGCTGCAACTCCGTTAAATTTGACAGCTGTAGCTCCAGAGAAATTAGTCCCTGTAATCGTCACGACTTGATTTGAATTTGAACAGGCATTGTCAGGAGTAAAAGTAGTAATCGTTGGCAAGGAATTAGCTGCCACATTTATGGTATAATCTTCTACTTCTCCCCAGCTAGTATTTCCACAAGGAAGAGCTGCAGAATTATAATTCACACGTATTCTTAATCTAGTAGAACCCGTAGAAGCTATAGCTGGAGCAATTACATCCACAGAAAACACATCATCTCCAACAGATGAAGCAATAACTTCATTTGCATCGTCGAAATCTCCATCTTGATTCCAATCAACCCAAACTCCATATTCATCTCCATCCCACCAATTACCATTTATTATAGTTAATGGGTATGCAACTCCAATTACTATATCGGTAGAGCTATTATAATAAGTATATCCATCCGAACCACTTGAATTATCAATCCCACCTATTTGAACTCTTTCAATATATTCATTTTGAGAATCATTAACATTATTTATAGATGCATCACAGTAGCTCAATACACCACCAGCACTAAGGGTAACGGATTCACTTCCTTCATCTTTCCAATTACCAGAATTCCCTTTTGGTGTCTGATATAAAAGCGAATACACCCCTACACCTAAACCAGTGAATATTAATTGATTATTGGATTGAGCTATTCCATTCAAAACAATCCTTTTAACTCCTAAACTTTCCCAATTAACAGTAATACTTCCATCATCACAAGTGACACAGGTCGGATGCGTAGGAGTAGCTATTTGTGCAGAAACAAGAAAATTCTGAACACAAATAAAGAAAAGTAATAAAGAGATTTTTATATAAAGATTATTCATGAAGTGCTCAATTATAGGACAGTTAGTTAGAATCAAGAAAGGCTCCTAAAATAGTAAAAATGTCTACAGAGAGTTTAAAAAAAAAGCATATTTCCTGACCTCACAACCAGATACGTTACAATAAATTAATTATAGGTTAAATATGGAAATTACGCAAGCTTCGATAATAGCTTATTAGAGAAAATATGACGGTGAACATTAAATTCAGAATTGATTAACAGAAAATATTAATATGCATTTCATAAGCAAATTAAAAGATGATTTTAACCTCCAAAAAAGGTCCGTTAATCCTAAATTTATAACGATTGCAGTTCTCTTAATATTTATTAACATACTAAATACCGTCATTTTACAAACTAAATGTAGATTTGTAGCGGTAAAGAATCGAATTTGGTCGCAAGCCAAATTCAAAACACCATGTGATACCAAAAGTTTCATGAACAATTCTAAAGGATAGTGAAGTTACTAAGGTCGATAATTTGCAAATGGTTAACAATATATTGAGTTTACTTGGGAATCACACTTGGTGAAAAAGGCTGACCTTAGGGGGTTCAGCCTTTTGTTTTTTTTCATATAATCACGATTCGATTCTGCTCAATATCAGACTCATCATCACATTAACACATCATTAAGTTTTTCTCTTTTTCTTTTTCGCTGCAGGAAACAGCACATTATTTAAGATCAAACGATATCCCGAAGAATTCTTTTTAAGGTTTAGGTCGGTAGGTGGATCTCCTACTAAGTGTTGGTAATCTTCCGGGTCGTGTCCTCCGAAGAAAGTCCATGTTCCCTTTCCGAAAGTTCCATGAATATATCGAGCTTCACCAGCTGTTTTATTCTCGCCCATTATTAGCACACTAGGCTTAATACAATCGATATTAAAGGCCGTGGTTTGCCCCATAAATCCTTTAATCAGATTATTGTGATTTTGACACAACATGCTTGGAACAGGATCCCATTTAGCCGAAAAATCAAAAAGTGTAAAGTAATCTTCATCTTGTCTGACTTTACGGGTATGTGTAACATCGATACTCGAGAATTCATAAACCGATGGATTGGTTTCTAAGGTGAAATTGTGAAAGGCAAAAGTTTTATTAAAATCAAGTTTCTCCTGCGCATCTTCATCCATAGGGTCACCGTCAAACTCATGGGAACAGATATCTGTATGTTCTGCAGAAAGGGCAATATCAAAAGTATCAGTTGCTGAACACATGGCAAATAGGAAACCACCTGCTTCTACAAAGGCTTTTATTTTTAAATCAACGGCTAATTTCAATTCCGAAACTTTGGAGAAGCCATATTGATTAGCTCTCTCAAGATTCTCACGCACTTCATCCTTATACCATTTTAGGTTTCGGTAACCGGCATAAAATTTACCATGTTGACCTGTAAAATCTTCATGATGCAGATGCAACCAATCGTATTTCGACAAGTCACCCTTCATGATTTCATCATCGTAAACCAGATCGTAAGGAATTTCAGCATAGGTCAATGCTAAAGTCACTGCATCATCCCATGGTTTTTTACCTTGAGGTGAATATACAGCCATTTTAGGTGGTTTCTGGAGTTTTACGGCGTCCATATTAACTTCAGGACTTCTTATTTCATCAAATATTAGTGTAGATTGTGCGTCGCTAATCACTTCGAAACTTACGCCTCGAATTTGACATTCTGATTTTATTTCCAGACTAAAAGGCAAAAGAAAACTACCTCCTCGATAATTCAACAACCAATGAATATCTTGATTCTGTTGTAAAACCCAAAAAGCAATCCCATATGATTTGAGATGATTTTTCTGAACATCATCCATCGGAATGAGTAAATTGGCAGAAAAAACAGGAAACGTATTAAGAAATAAAAAGAAACAAATAATCTTTTTTGCAAAACTCATAATCGCAGAATATTAAAATTGTTTGTGACTTTATTTATAATCTTATCTATCAATTAAGATTTAAAATGGTGGCGCGTCATCAAAATCACTTCCTCCATGCAAGCCAGCATTAGGGTCATCATATCCAACAGGCTCTTCATTCATACTAGAACCAAAAGTCTGTGCAACTGCATTTTCCGCTCCAAAACCTTCAGGACTCTCTCCTTCTAAGTCCATAAATCGGGCTAACTGATTACGGAATCGTAACTGAATCTCTCCTACAGCACCATTACGATGCTTTGCTATGATAATATCAGCAATACCTATTAAAGAATTTCCTTCAGCATCTTCAGTAATACCATAACGTTCAGGGCGGTGAATAAATAAAACCATATCGGCATCCTGCTCAATCGCTCCTGATTCACGAAGGTCAGACAGCATAGGTTTCTTAGCATCACCTGTACGTTGTTCAACCCCACGATTCAACTGTGAAAGTGCAATTACAGGTATATTCAACTCCTTAGCAATAATTTTAAGCTGTCGGGAAATTAAAGAAACTTCCTGTTCACGATTACCTCGCATATCTGAACCAGCCGTCATCAGCTGAAGGTAGTCAATGATAACACAACCAATATCATGTTTAGCCTTAAGTCTTCGACATTTAGAACGCAATTCGTAAATGGACAAACCAGGTGTGTCATCCACATAAATTGGCGCATCGATCAGGCCCTTAATCTTACTATGTAACTGTTCCCATTCGTGATCAGCTAATCGACCATTACGAAGCTTTTCTGATCCCAATTCAGTTTCAGAAGAGATCATACGTTTCACCAACTGGTCGCCCCCCATCTCCAGAGAGAATATAGCAATTGGAGCCTTGTGCTCCACAGCCATATTTCGGGTCATGGATAAAACAAAGGCCGTCTTACCCATAGAAGGTCGGGCAGCAATAATCACAAGATCGGATTTTTGCCACCCTGAGGTAATACGATCCAAAGCGGTAAAACCAGAAGGCACACCACTTAAACCATCCTCTCGTTTACTAGCTGCAATAATCTGGTCGATTACTTCATCAGCCAAAGGACGAATATGAGCTGATTCCTTTTTAATATTACCTTCTGCAATATCAAAAACATCTTGCTGAGCCTGATCCAGAAGATCCGCAACATCAATACTCTCATCGAACGCAGAGCTTTGAATTTCAGAAGAAACACGAATTAATTCTCGTTGAATATATTTTTGGGCGATAATTCGAGCATGGTGTTCTATATGCGCTGCATTAGCAACTCTGGATGTTAATTGCGAAACATAGAATGGACCACCACAACTTTCCAGATCATCCTGACGCTTTAATTCTTCGGTAACAGTAAGAATATCTATTGGCTCTTCCTTAGAAGAAAGGCTCATGATAGCCTTATATATTTTCTGATGAGCCGGCTTATAAAAACTATCAGCTTTTAATAAATCTCCTACTGAAATGATGGCATCTTTTTCCAACATGATAGCACCCAAAACGGCCTCTTCAAGCTCAACAGCCTGAGGTGGCACTTGCCCATGTTCTGACAACTGATTCTTTTTTGCTTTTTGGGGATATTTTTTCGTTTCTGCCATACTTGTTACTAAAGGAAATTGAACTAATCCAGATAAATCACTTATCCATATAAACTTATAAAATTAAATAGAATCTCGAATTCGATTTTGAATTTTTAAAGCTAATTGATTTTACAGAGAACAAAGATACTTATAGAAAATAAAAATCTGGCCTTTGAATTATCAATTTATATAAAAGCTGTATTTTTGTTATTCCTATTTATTAACAAAATACGCTGCCTTGTGCTAACTTACTCAAATGCAAAAATAAATATTGGCCTAAACATTGTTGAAAAAAGAATGGATGGCTTTCACAATATCGAAACCATATTCTTCCCTATTAGCATGCGAGATGCCATCGAAATAGCCGATTCCAGGGAGGATTTACCTTACACTTTCTCAGCCTCAGGAATTCCAATTAATATTGAAGCAAAAGACAATATTGTAGTTAAAGCCTATGAATTAATAAGAGCTAAATATGATTTCCCTGCACAAGCTATTCATTTACACAAAAATATTCCTTTTGGAGCTGGGCTTGGCGGTGGATCTGCCAATGCTGCTTACATGATTAAACTTCTAAATCAGAAATTCAATCTTAAGATGAGTGATGAAGAAATGGAAAATGAAGTAAAAAAACTGGGTAGTGATTGTGCTTTTTTCATTAAGAATAAACCCACTTTTGCATTTGGGAAAGGTGATCAGTTCGATGCTATTAATTTGAATCTATCAGGTTATCACATTCTACTTATAAAACCCGATATTCATATCAGCACGCCTGAAGCTTATGCCAATATTAAACCACATCAACCAGAAGTCTCTTTAAAAGAACTAATAAAACAACCTATTGAGAACTGGAAATCAACAATCAAAAATGATTTTGAGAACAGCATCTTCCCCAAACACCCACTTTTAGCTCAAATTAAAGAAGAGCTATATGAAGAGGGAGCCATTTACGCCGCTATGTCGGGAAGTGGATCCAGTATGTTTGGCTTGTTTAAGAATGAGCCTAATGTATTAGCTCAATGGGAGAAGCATTATTGTTGGAAGGATCGATTATAATACAAAGAAAAGGCTGTTCTAATTAAAGAACAGCCTTTATATTGCTTGTTAATCAAAGAAAGATTAAGCTTTAATCTCAACCATAACTAAACGGTTAGGCACTTTCTCTTCTACACTAACATTAATTTTCTCGATTATTCCATCGAAAGGCATTAGGATTTTATTTTTCATCTTCATCGCTTGAAGAATCATCAGGCATTCACCTTCTTTAACTTCCTGTCCTTCCTTCACAAAAATCTCAACAATCGTTCCTGGAATAAAAGATTTAATGTGGTTCGGATTTGGTCTTTCCCACTTCTTTCTATTCGCAACATTTTCAGGTATCTCAGTCTTATAGATTGTTCCATCAATGTTGAACTCTTTAAAATTACTCATAGTAAGTTCGATTTAAAATGGAGGAATACCGTGTTTTTTACTTGGTCTTCTATCAACTTTGTTCATAGACACCTCAAGAGAGTGCAATAACATTTTACGAGTCTCTTCTGGCTCAATTACCGTATCGATATAACCTTTAGCAGCAGCTACATAAGGATTCGCGAACTTAGCCTTGTATTCTGCAACTTTCTCCTTACGCATAGCCTCTGGATCTTCAGCACCCATAATCTCCTTACGGAAGATAATGTTAGCAGCACCTTCAGGTCCCATTACAGCAATTTCTGCAGTTGGCCAAGCAAACATGAAGTCAGCCTTCATATGACGAGAGTTCATTGCAATATAACCTCCACCATACGCCTTACGTACAATTACCGTAATCTTAGGTACAGTTGCTTCACTATATGCATAAAGAATCTTAGCACCGTGACGGATAACACCTGCATGCTCCTGGTCAACACCTGGCAAGTAACCTGGCATATCCTCAAGAGTTACCAAAGGAATGTTAAAGGCATTACAGTAACGAATAAAACGTGCTGCTTTATCAGAAGAATCACAATCAAGTACACCAGCAAGTACTAGTGGCTGATTGGCAACAAAACCGATAGTTTCACCATTCATTCTACCGAAACCAATAACGATGTTACGGGCAAAGCCTTCCATTACTTCAAAGAAGTCAGAATCATCACTAATCGCTCTAATTACGTTACGGATATCGTAAGGTTGAGTTGGGTCATGAGGAACAATTTCTTCAATCTTGTATTCAGCCTTAGGTGGTTTTGGAGGGAAAGGACGTGCTTTCTTCTCGTTGTGCCAAGGGATAAATGTAAGTAGTTTCTTGATCTGCTCAAAGCACTCAAGCTCGTTTTGAGCGTAGAAATGAGCATTACCGGTGATCTCGCTGTGTACTTTCGCACCACCAAGTTCTTCCATACTTATTTCTTCACCTAAAACAGTTTTTATTACCTCAGGACCGGTAATAAACATCTTGGAAATGTTTTCTACTACAAACACAAAGTCGGTAAGGGCAGGAGAATAAACGGCTCCACCAGCACAAGGACCTAGAATAACTGACAATTGAGGAATAACTCCCGATGCCAAGGTATTACGGAAAAAGATTTCACCATAACCAGCAAGTGAATTAACACCTTCCTGAATACGAGCTCCACCCGAATCGTTAATACCAATCAAAGGTACACGCATCTTCAATGCATGATCCATTATTTTTGTAATCTTACGTGCATGCATAAGACCAAGAGAACCACCTGCTACAGTAAAATCCTGTGCAAAAAGACATACAGGCTGACCATAGATAGTACCAGTTCCGATGATAACTCCATCACCATGAAGTTGTTTCTTCTCCATGCCAAAGTCGCGGGCTTCGTGCTCTACGAACATATCGTACTCATGAAATGAATCTTCATCAACAATTGATGTAATTCTTTCACGCGCAGTCAATTTACCCATTGCAACTTGCTTCTGGATAGCTTTTTCACCACCACCTTGAAGCACTTTTTCTTTTCTCTTTCTAAGATCAAGAATGTTTCGTTTCAATGACATATTACGTACATTTAGTTAAAAAGCGTATACTTTAAAGTATACATTTAGTTGTATTTCAAGTTTGTCCAAACTTTACATTTTACCAATAAAGCATAGTATCCCCGTATTCATTTTCTGATTTTAAAAAAGAAAATAAACGAAGATTTTTTATTCAGTACAGGTAAAAAATACGCCAAAATCTGGCGATCATATATAAATTTACTCGAACAGTTAAAAAAAGTTAAAGTCGAATAATTTATTTCATTGTCTGCAAGGATACTCATTTTTTGTTCTACAAAAAAATCAGCAATCCTAATTACAATAAGCCAACTTACTAAATTACCGATTTTTCGGTAGTAAAGCAAGGTCTTGCCCCAAGATTATTTAGAATGCTTTTACTTAGGAGCAACCCGATAAAGATAAATAGCAATTAAAGAAAAGACCATATTAGGCAACCAAACTGCTAATAACGGACTCATACTTCCATTTGTAGCAAAAACAGTAGAAATTTGCATAAAAAGAATGAATGAAAAACTCAGTGCTAATCCCACGCCAAGATGCAATCCCATTCCTCCACGCACTTTTCTACAGGCCAGAGAAACTCCTATAAGTGTCAGTATAAATGCTGAAAATGGATTGGCAATACGGCGATACTTCTCAATTTTGTATGCACTAATATTACTATCCCCTCTCATAATTTGCTCATCAATAAAATCATTAAGCTCCATCATGTTCATGGCCTCAACAACGTTTGTTCTTCGACTAAACTCATCGGGTCCGAAATTTAAGAGGGTATCTATTGATTTTCCTTTTTCGAAACTTTCCTTATCACCGTCAATATTACGGATAAAATAATCCTTAATGGTCCATTTTTCTTTATCCTCATTCCATTTTATGGAACGCGATGTCAATTTTGAAACCAATTGTTTTCCTTCAAATTTCTCAAGAGAAAACTTATAACCCGTTTTGCTTGATGTTTCAAAATTTGTCATATAAATAAATAAGCCCGGCTCAATCTGACGATGTATATTCCGTTCCTTATTTACAAATTGTTTTTTGATATAAGTCTCTGTAAACTCAAGACGTTTAGCATTAGCGGGAGGAATAATAAAATTACTCAGGAGAAAAGAAAAAATCCCAATAATTAAAGCTGAGATAAAGTAGGGAAACATCATCCTTCTAAAACTCACACCTGAACTGAGAATGGCAATAATCTCAGTATCATATGCCATTTTAGAAGTAAAATAGATGACTGATATAAAAGTGAATAAGGCACTAAATAAATTTGCAAAATAAGGAATGAAATTGACGTAGTAATCTAAAATAACGCTCTTAAAAGGCGCTTCCTTATCAATAAAATTATCAATCTTCTCAGAGAAATCAAAAATGATCGTGATACTGATTATCAAGATTATTGCAAAGAAGAAAGTTCCTAAAAACTTTCTAATAATATATAAATCTAATTTCCCAAACATTCTCTATTTCAGTTTTTATTTAAAGCTTTTTATCTAACGAAACCTATCATTCAATAAATTTAAAGCTACTAATCAAGTCTAAAAATAGGCCTTCTTAACTAATTGTCAAGCTCAAAACATCACAATCAAGCTTTTTTAACATTATTCTATAAACGTCTACCTAGTTTTTCAACCATCACTTTCTTCCATTCATAGAATGTGCCTTCGTTGATTTTCTCTCTGGCCTCACGAACTAACCACAAGTAAAATGCAAGATTATGAATACTACAAATCTGACCTCCCAGAAGTTCATTCGAACGAATTAGGTGTCTAACGTAGGCTCTCGAATAAAATGAATCTACATATGATGTTCCATTAGGATCTAATGGCGAAAAATCATTAGCCCATTTCTGGTTTCTCATATTCAAAGTTCCTTCACTGGTAAAGATCATTCCATTTCGTCCATTACGAGTTGGCATAACACAGTCAAACATATCTACACCACGCGAAATTGCTTCCAAAATATTAATTGGAGTTCCAACTCCCATCAAATAACGAGGCTTGTTTTCAGGTAAAACCTGATTAACCACCTCAATCATTTCGTACATATCCTTCGTAGGTTCACCCACAGCTAACCCGCCAATAGCATAACCTTCTCTATTTAAAGAAGCCGCATGTTCAGCTGCTTTAATTCTTAAATCCTTATATACGCAACCTTGTACAATCGGGAAAAGAGTTTGTGAGTATCCATATTTACCCTTTGTCTTATCAAAACGATCCACACATCTCTCTAACCAACGCTGTGTTAGTCCTAGAGATTTCTCAGCATATTCATAACTTGAAGTTCCCGGAGGGCACTCATCAAAGGCCATAATAATGTCAGCACCAATGGTTCGCTGAGTATCCATCACATTTTCCGGAGTAAACATATGTTTCGATCCATCAATATGCGATCTAAACATAGCACCTTCTTCAGTTAATTTGCGATTTTCTGCTAATGAAAACACTTGAAATCCACCACTGTCTGTCAAAATGGGTCTATCCCAACCATTAAACTTGTGTAAACCTCCGGCTTGTTCCAAAATGTCCAATCCCGGACGTAGGTATAAATGATAGGTATTACCTAAAATAATCTCAGCATTAATATCCTCTTTTAATTCATGCTGGTGAATTCCTTTAACAGAACCAAGGGTTCCAACAGGCATGAATATAGGTGTTTTAATCTTCCCGTGATCAGTAGTAATTTCGCCTGTTCTGGCACCTGATCTATCATCAGTATTGTGTAATTTAAAATCCATATCAACTTCAGTTAAAGTGGGAAAATAAATCTCAATCTTTGAGTTGTTCCCATTAAAAACAGTCTGCAAATATAGATAATAATATTGGCATTGAAACTTATTTATAGTGGTGGAAGTGAGCCCATATTAGAAATCCTTATAACAGCATTTGCTAAACATCTACCTATGATGTATTTCTATTTGTCAAATAGAATACAAAACACTCAACTTATTAAAGTATATTAAGTCTGTACAGTTGGCTGAACACACCGAACTTTATCTTATCTACTTTCATAATTTAATTTACATTAAGTAAATGTAAAGTTCATTATTAGTAAGCTGCAATCATCCACATAAGCAACTTGTATGAACCAGGGCTCCAACTTATCGGATAATGCCAAGTTAGACTTGCTAAATGTACAGGCAGCTATGAAAGGCAACCAAAAAGCTTTCGAGAAACTTTTCTTGAGGTACAAGGATGCTATTTTCTATTACCTGCTACGAATTGTCAATAATAGAACCGATGCTGAAGACTTAACCCTTGAATGCTTTGGAAAAGCTTTTCGAAATATCGATCAATATTCTACCAAATATGCTTTTAGCACCTGGCTGTTTCGAATAGCTTCAAACACTAGTATTGACTTTATTCGTAAAAGGAAAAAGAGCATTATTAAACTGGATACAAAAGACGAAAGCAATATTAATTTGCCTTCATTTGAAAGTAAGACGCCATCACCTGAACAACAAATTATCAACAAACAGAATGCGAAGTACATGAGGCAGAAAGTTAGCCAGCTGAAGGATCGCTATCGTATTTTAATTGAATTACGTTATTTCAAAGAGTATTCTTACGAAGAAATAGCACAGGAAATGGATTTACCCATCGGTACCATAAAAGCGCAACTTTTCAGAGCCAGGAAATTACTATTCATTAACATCAAAAACGATGAACAGTGATCCATTTCTATCTAAAATTCTAATTACAAAATCAATCGCCTTTAAATAAGTTTCTTTCTGCTCTAAGATTATAATTATATCTTTGCCTCGCATTATATATCAAAGCATGGAATTAATTTTAAAATACTTTAAAGATTTATCTGAGGAACAGAAAAATCAACTGGCTCAACTTAAAGATCTTTATACGGAGTGGAATGACAAGATCAATGTTATCTCAAGAAAAGATATCGATTCTTTATACCTTCATCATGTTCTACATTCTCTAGCAATAGCAAAGGTTATTCAGTTTCAACCGGGATCTAATGTTATGGATGTGGGAACCGGAGGTGGTTTTCCTGGTATTCCTCTTGCAATTCTTTATCCTGAGACTAATTTTTATTTAGTCGATTCTATTGGTAAAAAGATCAAAGTGGTTACCGAAGTCGCCAAGGCTTTAGGTTTAAAAAATGTAAAAGCAGAACATACGCGTGTACAACAAGTGAAGACCAAATTTGACTTTATTGTTAGTCGAGCAGTCACAGCTTTTCCAGCCTTTGTCAATATGGTTAAGAAAAATTGCAAAAGCGAGAATAAAAATGCGCTTCCAAATGGAATAATCTATATAAAAGGGGGCGATTTCGAAGAAGAAATTAAGCCATATGGAAAAAAAATCAGTCTTTTCAATTGCACTGATTTCTTTACTGAGGACTTCTTTGAGACAAAAAAAATTGTCCATATGACACTTTAAACCAAATTATTTCGTCTTAATCTTTTGCCAGATAAAAAAAATACCTATTTTTGCAGTCCAAAATCAACGCATATAATCACTTTATTCGATAAAAATATTTCGCGATGAAAAGAACATTTCAACCATCAAATAGAAAAAGAAGAAACAAGCACGGTTTCAGAGACAAAATGGCTTCTGCTAACGGAAGAGCAGTATTATCTCGTAGAAGAGCAAAAGGCAGAAAAAAATTATCTGTTTCTAGCGAGCGCAGACACAAAGCTTAATTTTAGAAATTAGCTTTCTATAAAATAGAAGAAGTAAAGAGTGTTAAATTCTTTACTTTTTTGTGTTTATAGATTTTTGTGAAGAAATTTAAAGAGTTCCTTGGGAGCTCTTTTTTTTTGCCATTCACTAAGCGAAAACATCTGCTAAAGTCAGGCACAAACTCCTTTATCACAAAGAATTAAATCTAATGTTTTTCTATATAAACAATACAAGTTTAGATTCTGCATAATTTACCCTGATATTCATCATTTATCAGAAATCTCTCTTATTTTTGTAATATTTCATTATCGATAATAGGAATAACAGAAAAGCAAAAAAGATACCTATGCGACTAAAACAATTTTTAAAAAGTAAAGCTTTCTATAAACACCTGGGCTTATCCATTATTATAGCCGTAGCCTTGGTTTGGATCACACTTCAGAGTTTAAGTTTCTACACCAATCATGGTGAAGAAATAAAAGTTCCTAACCTCTATGGGCTTAGTTTAGAAGAAAGTTCCAAGCTGATAACAGAAACAAAATTGCGACATACCATATACGATTCTGTTTACAAGCCGGGGCTACCAGCAGGCTGCATACTTGAACAAAGCCCTAAAGCAAATGCTTTAGTTAAACGAAATCGAAATATTTTCCTTACAATTAATTCACTACAACCAGAACAAATTAGATTTCCCAACTTAGTTGATAATTCGTTCAGACAAGCCTATGAAATTCTAATTACAAATGGTTTTAAAATTGGCAAACTCAACTATGTTGATTACGACTATTACAACCTTGTTCTCCATCCTGAATTCAAAGGAGACACGATCAAACAAGGTGATTTAATCGATAAAGGCTCTACCATTGATCTCGTTTTAGGAAAAGGGAAAAATATTAGAATCCAAGCTCCAGAATTAATTGGTAAATATTACAATGATGCCAAAGAACGCATCCTTTTATCAAACCTAAATATTGGACGAGTAAATTTTGACAATAGTGTAACTAATGTGTCTGATTCACTTAATGCACAAGTCTACCAACAATCACATGCTTTTGACGAAAACTCGAAAATAACCCCGGGTAGCAGAATAAATTTATGGCTTACTACTGATAGTCTGAAAATTAAAGATGCTCAGGCTTATTTTAAAAGTCAATCATTTAAATAGGATAATACAGAATCATATATAATGCAAGAAGAAGAAAATTTAGAATTCGAGAATATAGAGGATGCTAATCCTAATCAGGAAGCTTTTGAGCATTTCCGATTTGAGGTTGATCCTGGTCAAACACCATTAAGAATTGACAAATATTTGGTTGATCGCATGCAAAATGCTTCACGAAATAAAATTCAGGAATCGGCCAACAATGGCAACATTTTCGTAAATGATGTTGTTGTAAAAAGAAACTATAAAGTTAAGCCAAACGATATTGTAACCATCGTATTGAGCTATCCACCTCGCGAAATTGAAATTATTGCTGAGGATATTCCCTTAAATATTGTTTACGAAGATGATGCTTTCATAATTGTAAATAAAAATCCTGGCATGGTTGTCCACCCATCTTATGGGCACTATTCAGGAACACTGGTTAATGCTCTAGCTTTTCATCTTAAGAATTTACCACTATTTAATTCCAAGGATCCGCGTCCAGGCTTGGTTCATCGTATTGATAAGGACACATCAGGAATTCTAGTTATTGCCAAAACTGAAGAAGCAAAAACTAAACTTGCCCTTCAATTTTTCAACAAAACCAGCGACCGAAAATATCGTGCATTGGTATGGGGAAATCTGGCAGAGGACGAAGGTACAATCACCGGACATGTTGGTAGAAATTTGAAAAACCGTAAAGTCATGGACGTCTTCCCCGATGGAGAATATGGTAAACATGCTGTGACACATTACCGTGTTTTAGAACGTTTAGGCTATGTCAATTTGGTTGAATGTGTGCTCGAGACCGGTCGAACTCACCAAATTAGAGCTCACTTTAAACATATTGGGCATCCTCTTTTCAATGATGCCGATTATGGTGGAGATCAAATTCTAAAAGGAACGACTTTCACGAAATACAAACAATTTGTTCAAAATTGTTTTAAAATCTGTCCGCGCCAAGCGCTTCATGCCAAGACATTAGGTTTCATTCATCCAACTACGAACGAATATATTTCATTCAATTCTGAAATTCCAGATGACATGAGCACCTTGATTAAAAAGTGGAAAGAATACACATCGACCCGCGAAGAATAAGTCTAATTGTTTGAACTAAATTTATGAAGAGAAATATTGTAATTATTGCTGGTGGCGATTCTGCAGAGATTGTCATTTCAATGCAAACTGCTGCTCACATTTTCAATACACTTGATAGGAACTTATACAATGTTTACCTAGCTACCTTCAAGGGACAAGAATGGAAAGTCAGTTTTAACGATAATGAATATGATATCGACAAGAATGATTTTTGTATTACAATAGATTCAAATAAAATTAAATTTGACTTTGCTTACCTTGCTATTCATGGAACTCCAGGTGAAAATGGTATCCTTCAAGGCTATTTAAGTCTTATGAATATTCCTCATTCTACCTGTGATGTCTTAAGTAGTTCTTTGAGTTTTAATAAACATGCTTGTAATTCATATTTAAAAGCACTAGGTTATCGATTTGCCAAGTCTGTTCTTCTTAAAAAAGGTGAAAAGTTCGATTGTAAAAGTATTGAACAAAATTTGGGTCTTCCCTGCTTTGTTAAACCAAACGCTGATGGTTCTAGTTTTGGCATATCAAAAGTCACAAAATTCAAAAATCTTGAAACGGCCATTTTAAAAGCATTTAATGAGGGGAAAGAGGTTATCATAGAAGAATTCATTGATGGCTTAGAAGTAACTTGTGGTCTCGTAAAAACGAGTAAAGAGGAAATAATTTTTCCAATCACCGAAGTTCTTCCAAAAAATGAGTTTTTTGACTTCGAAGCCAAGTATGATCCAGACATGGCTGAGGAAATTACGCCAGCGAGAATAAGTACTGAGCAAACATTAGAGATTCAAAAATTATCTTCGGAGATATACGATGCATTAAAGTGCAAAGGTATTGTCAGAGTCGATTATATAATCAAAAACGACACCCCATATATTTTAGAAGCGAATACAATTCCTGGAATGACAGCCAATAGTTTTATTCCAAAACAAGTTAAAGCTATGGGACGTGAATTAAGTGATATTTTAACTTTGGTTATCGAAGATCAATTCTAGGAATCATTTTAATTGATATATGAAAGGCTATCCAATTGGATAGCCTTTTTTTTTATATCTAATTACTAAAGTGCAGAAATAAATTTTCTAAAGTACAATCTATCTTCCTTGGGCTAGCTTTATAAAGCCATCATAGATATGATAGAACAATCTTATAAGGTTGTTCTTTGGAAGCACGTATCTGCGTTTATAAGCGAGATTTACAAGGAATACTAATTAGTGATTAACAATGAATGATTAAGAAATTCATGGCCCTGTTGTCTCTATTGAGAAGGAAGTATCCGCGTCAATCAGCGAAATCTGCGGGAGAAACAATTCCTAATTCCTAATTGTCATCAGAAATTAGGGCATAAAAAAAGCGTCTTACTCCGTATTGGAATAAGACGCTTAAAAGTTGGCATCGACCTACTCTCCCACCTTTCGGCAGTACCATCGGCGCTAATGGGCTTAACTTCTCTGTTCGGGATGGGAAGAGGTGGAACCCCATTGCAATAGACACCTGAAAATCTTCAGTTAACTATCACTATGTGT
>JBLWWJ010000003.1:0-469850 GCA_048268005.1 Ancylomarina sp. | reverse complement strand
TCTAAGTTATTTCGTAAATTTAATTGACAAGGTTATTATTCTTGTATTTACCTAACTTTATTCTACTTCCAATATTTTCAAAGAACTCTCGTTCAAAATTTCTTGTTTGTTTTGACTGCGATTACACTGTCAAAGCGGGTGCAAAGATAACAACTTTTCATTTTAAAATCCAAAAGAAAAATGAAGTTTTTTTAAAGTTTTTTTTTCGAAAGAAAATCAACTCAACTTCTCATTACCATCACCAAAATTTTTAAGAACTTTTCGCTACAAAAGCGGCTGCAAATATAAGAACTTTAATTCTTAAACTGCAAATCTTTTTTCGTTTATTTTTTAATTGTTTTTATCGGGATTACCCAATGTTTACAAGCATTACAAACGATTCAAAGATCAACGCCTCTCTCTTAAAGCGAGTGCAAATATAAAGCTTTTAATCCCAACTTTCCTAATGCGAAGTGCATGTTTTTTTCATTTAAGCACTAAGACGCTATAAACCAGATGTCATTATTTTTGAAAAAGATTTTATAAAGACTTTTGAGGACACAAAACTGTCTAATATATATCAAAAAAAGGATAGGCTCTCGCCTATCCTTTATAATACGTAAAATAAGATTAAACAGATTTTGGTCTGTGGTGTTTATCCATCCAAGGAAATTTTTGCTCATTATATTTTCCAAACTCTTTAGCCGTGAAATCATCCATTTTCATTCTATAAACCTCTACATTTTTAACTGCGGGAGAATTATAGGTGAATTTTCTATCGGTAAATTGTGCCATGAGTGAGTTTAAAGCATCCACCTTCTGATCGTAATCATGAATAAACTCAATTTCACCTCTTACAATAACACTTTTACCTTTTACTCTATAACTACAAGCAACGTCTACATTCTGATAAGCTAAAACTGTATCGGTACAAAAAGTAATACAAGCTTCCGGATTCTTTTTTAATGAATCGATCAATAAACCAAAATTGGCTCCATGCAAATAGATATAACCATCAAGATAACCAAAATTCATTGGCACAACATAAGGTCTACCTTCAGTATCGATAACACCTAAATTGCAAAGATCACACGAATTAATAATCTCATCAATCTCTTTTTGATCTTCTATAAATACAGTCTTCATAAATTTTTCCTTTTATATATGGCTATCGTACAAGAAAAATAATCTTTTATATCGTGATATTAAAATATAGTGCGATTACCTAGTTCCTTGGAAATAGCATTCTTAATCTGATCCAAAACCATTTTTTGTTTCATCAGTTCCATTAATCGATCCGCATCGCCACTTTTCTGCACATCTTGCATCTCTTTGACAACTTCCTCAATCAAAAGCTTAACTTTCTTCCCCTTGTATTCATTCACAAGTTTAGGAACAATCTCTTTCAATTTCATTTCTTCCGATTCGATATAAGAATCGTTACGAGTCCACATTCCACTCAACTGATGCGGTTCACTCATAATATCTGCAGCAAGTTGTACAATTTTCGGATCGGTATGATCTCTGAAAAATCGTTTCGCTTCGAAATTTGGATCGAGTTTATTTTTCATGTACTCATCAAAAACTTGTTGATAAGCGCCATTTACCGAAGTTAATTCATCGCGCTCAAGTTCTTCGACGATATAGTTACCTACCAAAATAATTTCGTCTTCGCCTTGTTCATTTTTCTGGTTAAACAATTCCTCTTTTCCAAAATTGAGTAATAAACGAACCAAAGCTCTCTCTTCCAGGTCACAATCATTATCGGCACGAATAATACTTTGATTAACCATAGAATCCTCCTGAGCTTGAAGCTCTATATTTGAACGTTGTTCATTTTTCCAGGCTTCTTCCTGCAGGCGACCTTTAATTTTATTAATTTCAGTATAAAGAACGCGTTCATCTACATTTAGAATACTTGAACATTCTTTCACATAAACAGAACGAACAATGTTATCAGGGATAATTGCGATTGAACGAACAATATCAATAATTAGGTTAGCACGCTTAACGGGATCATTCTTAGCATCTGCTAAAAGTAGGTTCGTTTTAAAAACGATAAAATCGGTTTCATTCTTCTCTATATATTGTGTCAATTCTGTCGAACTCATTGTTCTTGAAAAAGAATCTGGATCTTCACCTTCTGGCAATAAAAGAACCTTAACATTTAATTCTTGTTCTAAAACTAGATCGATTCCTCGAAGTGAGGCTTTGATACCGGCAGGGTCACCATCATATATAATGGTCATATTGTTCGTGAATCGCTTTACCAATCGAACCTGATCTGCAGTAAGAGCTGTTCCTGAAGAAGCAACTACATTTTCAATTCCAGCCTGGTGAAAAGAAATCACATCGGTATATCCCTCTACCAAATAGCATTTATCATTCTGCACCATGCTTTTCTTGGCCTGATAAATTCCATATAGAATTCGACTTTTATGGTACACTTCTGATTCAGGAGAGTTCAGATATTTTGCAGCTTTGGGATCTTTCTTTAAAATACGACCACCAAAACCAACTGTTCTACCTGCTATACCATGAATTGGAAAAATGACACGCCCTTTAAAACGATCAATTAGGCCTTTTTCCTTATCGATACTCAGACCTGTCTTAACAAGAAACTCTTTTTTATACCCAGCTTGTGTAGCACTATCTGAAAAAGCATTCCAACTATCCAGGCAAAAACCCACCTGGAATTTTTTGATGATATCCTCGCGAAAGCCACGTTGTTTCATATAACTCATGCCAACTGCTATACCTTCTTCACTTTGCAGAAGTTTTTCACTAAAATACTTTTGTGCATAAGAATTAACGATCATCATACTCTCGCGATCGTTTTTTCTTTGCTCCTGCTCTGGCGATAATTCTTCTTCTACAATATCTATATGGTACTTTTTCCCAAGATATTTCAGAGCTCCCACATAATCGAGATGCTCGTGTTCCATAACAAAGTTAACCGAGTTACCTCCCTTACCACAACCAAAACATTTATAAATCCCTTTGGCTGGTGATACGGTGAAAGATGGCGTTTTTTCATTATGAAAAGGGCATAAACCCAAAAAGTTAACTCCTCGTTTGCGAAGGGTTACGAAATCGGAAACCACTTCATCAATTTGAGCTGTATCAAAAATTCTCTGTACTGTTGATTGATCAATCATGAAACAAAAATAGAAAAGATGACTTAAATGGTTTCGCATTTTTAGAAAAAAGATTTCAATAAGAAATATGACTTCTTCGACAATTAATAGGTTCGTAGATCTCAATAAAACCTCCAATTATAAAATTCAACAGATAAATGCTTCTAAAACACATCTACCTTGATACATATTTTACTATTTTTGCGATCGAAATAACAATCATTTATAATAAACCTATCTTGTTCACTAATAAAGCCTAGGAGATTTCTCGTATTGTTTTATTAGCGTATAAATACAAAAGAAAAAGTATGAAAATTGCAATTGCTTGTGACCACGCCGGATTTCAGTATAAAAACCAATTGGTTGAATTTTTCACCCAAATGGGGCATGAAGTAAAAGACTATGGTTGCCATTCGGAAGATAGTATGGATTACCCAGATACCGCTCACCCATTGGCTAAGGCAGTCGAAAATAAGGAATTCAATTTCGGATTTACGATTTGTGGAAGTGGTAATGGTATTACTATGACTGCTAACAAATATCAAGGCATTCGTGCGGCACTTTGTTGGACGGCTGAAATTGCAGAACTGGCACGTCAGCATAATAATGCAAATATATGTGGTATGCCAGCTCGTTTCATTTCTTACGAAGAAGCACAAGCTATTGCTAAAACTTTTATCTCAACTGATTTTGAAGGTGGTCGTCACCAGAACAGAATTGATAAAATTCCTGTAAAATAAATACATCTTAATAAAATCAGGATTTAAGAATCATGATAAATTGAGAATTACAGAGTTAGAGATGCGTTATTAATCTTTTAATTTTCCTATATTTGCCCAATTCAGTTATTTCTTTTGATAAGAAACAAATTGACTTAAAAATAGAACAATCTAAAAAGGCTTGTAAACTTTCTTAAGGTTTACTTAGCTCCTATTATAATTATAAGAACAGAATAAGAATGTTATCAAATACCTGTAAATACGCAATCCGATCGGTTATCTATCTGGCTTTAAATGCTCAAGATGGTAAGAAAATTGGTATTAAGAAGATATCTGAAGATTTAGAAATTCCTACACCATTTTTAGGTAAGATTCTTCAAAGCTTAGCTAGACAAAAGCTCCTTAGCTCAACCAAAGGACCTCATGGTGGATTTGGTTTAGGTAAAGATCCTATGGAAATAAGCTTAATGAATATCGTTGAGATTGTTGATGGTCTTGATATGTTTGAGAACTGTTTGATTGGCATGCGTCCTTGTAAAACAGATACAAATAAGCAAGACCCTTGTCCTGTTCACGGTCAGTTTGGAGGTATTCGTCAGCAACTATATGATTTGTTTAACGACAGAACTGTTGGGAAATTAATTACGGAAATTGAAGGAACTGACGAATATATCAGTTTATAAGATTTTCTTAAGGATAGAATAATTGCAAAAGGGCTTACGATTTAAAAGTAAGTCCTTTTGTTTTTTTAGGAAAGGAAACATGAAAACTGAAGTTACGCCCCCAGCTACATCAGCGCAAAGATCCCATAAATCCCCACTCCTATTTACAAAGTAATGTTCTTGTAATATTTCAATCATCCCTCCATAAATAGCAATCAATAAAAAGGTGATTAGTGCAATACTAATTCGACTTAATTTCGTTTGGTATCTTAATTCAGAGATCAATAGCATTCCCATAATAAAGAACAAGCCAAAGTGAACCATCTTATCAAAATAAGGAATTTCAATCATAGAAGTGTGAGGAAGGCTATCGCCAGGTACCGAACACAAAACAAAAATTATAATTGCCCAGATAATATTTCTTAAGAATAGATTTGTGCCCATATTTTAAATATACAATTTTTGGATGACTCACTAAATTCAATATAGATTGAATTTAAGTATAAAGTTGCTTAAGAAATTCCAAAGCGCAATACTATTCACATGAAAATCCCCCATGTTTAACTTTTTTAAACATAGGGGATTTATAAATTAATAGGTCTAGCAATCTTAGATTTTTCTTAGAACGCCTAGGAAAGAAATATCACTAGTTACCGTTGGATCTCCTTTATACTTAACTGATCCAATACCTGAAATACTAACTCTTAACTTATCTTCTACAAAAACTTTCCCCGTTCCAACACCACTAATGTCGACACGAGCCTCAAGAGCTCTTAATTCAACTGCATTAACACTTCCTGCACCAGATATATCAATATTTAATTCTTTACAATTCCCTTTAAGGCTTATTGAAGAAGCGCCACTATTATCAATTGAAAGTTTGTTAGCTGATAATTCAAGTTTGGCTGAAGATGCGCCATTAATTTCAATTTTAAGCTCATCAAATTTCAACAGATTTTCATTTTTCAATGAAATAGCACCGTTTGCTTTAATGAAACGTAAATATTTAAAGCCTATATATAGCTCCATCTTTTTTGAATCACGAATGCTTTCTTCATTCTTAATGTATAAAACATTATTTCGAACCTCGGTTTTAATAAGATCCTGAATATTTTCATCAGCTACAACCTTAAGGCTACAATTATCGTCCTGACTTAGATATATGGTATAAGCACCACTAACCTTTATACCCGAAAAGTCGCTTACCTCTCGAACTTCAGTCTTAAGCTTTCCATTTCCTTTTACACCATCAGCGAAAACAGGTATGCTAACAGTAAAAATCAATAATAAAGTGAAAAGACTTGTTATGATATTTCTTAACTTATTCATGCTAAATATTTTTATCCCGAGCAGTCGGGCTGAAACAAAAAAACTTAATTTGGTTGGTATCAACTATCTGAAAGACGACATTTTTTAACTAATGTTGCATCATCAATTCAAATTGGAACTGATACAATATAATAATTGTTCAATCGTTTTGAAACAATAGGCATCCTATTAAACTCTTAAACAAGTTCTTATGTCAGGCATTTATTTTCATATCCCCTTCTGTAAACAGCTTTGTCACTACTGCGCATTTCATAAAAGTATTAGTTTGCAAGCCAAAGACAGGATGCTTAGTTGTTTAAAAAAAGAACTTAATGACAGAAAAGAATATCTAGAGAGACAAAGTATCGATAGTATTTACTTTGGTGGAGGAACACCATCTGTCTATTCACCAGAGGAAATTCAATCATTAATATCAGAAGTAGCGCAACATTTTACCATAAATGAAAATGCTGAAATTACTTTAGAAGCTAACCCTGATGACTTAAGTCATGAATACCTTAGAGATTTAAAAGAAACTTCAGTTAATCGGCTATCTGTGGGTATTCAATCTTTTCACGATGAAGATCTTATTTTAATGAATCGACGTCACTCAGGGCAACAAGCTTATGATGCCATTAAAAGAGCACAAGATTACGGCTTCGATAATATTTCTGTTGATCAGATATATGGTGTGCCCGGATTAACTTTCGAAAAATGGGAAGAAAACCTTAAAAAAGTATTCGAATTAAATATTCAACACATCTCCTCATATCATTTAATGTATGACCCTAACACGGTATTCACACATAAATTAAAGAAAGGTATTATAAAAGAAGTTGACGAAGATGTGAGTTTAGCTCAATATAAGCTCTTAATATCAGAAGCTAAGAAGCATGGCTTTTTACACTACGAAATTTCCAATTTTGGTAAAGAGGGATTAGAATCTCGACATAATAGCAGCTATTGGCAGCAGAAAATGTATTTAGGTCTCGGGCCTTCAGCACATTCTTATAATCTGAGTAAACGAGAATGGAATATATCTGATAATTTAAAATACATGAATGCTGTTGAAAAGGGAGATGCGTATTCAGAATATGAAGAGCTTGGTTTCAACGATAGATTTAATGACTATGTTTTAACATCGCTGAGAACCATGTGGGGATTAGATTTAGACGTGGTAAAGAATGAATTTGGTGAGCAATACCAAAAATATTGTATGGAAAAAGCAGTTAAATTTATTGAAAGTAATGATGTTAGAATTGAAAACGAACATATCATTCTGACAGACAAGGGTGTTTTTATATCGAACGATGTGATGTCAGATTTCTTCTTTATTGAAGAATAAACTTATTTTAAAAACTAAGCCATAACGAATCATGTATATCACAAAACGTATATTTCTTATAAATATTCTAATACTGCTTGCATGCCTCACAGGCCAATCTCAGAATATAGAGTTCGAAAAAGTTAATGTGAAAAAATTCGAAGCTCTAATTCAAGAAGACAACAATCATGTGTTAATCAATGTCTGTGCAACAAATGATGAACCCAAAGAATCTATTTCAGGATCTATATTTGCAGAAACATCTAAAAAACTCTTTTCTATACTGGATACAACACCAGTATCAAGACCTATTTTACTCTACTGTAAATATGGAAAAAGAAGTCAAAGAGCTGCATGGTTGATAAAAGAAAAATACCCACACCAGGTGTATAGCCTAAAAGGTGGCATCGAAGTTTGGCATGAAAAGAGAATTGATCTATCCACTCATCCCTAAATAAAAACTCAGTTTTTAATTATTCTTTAAAATATAACACCGCCAGAAAGACATCGAATTAAGCAAGTAGTTTACCGATTATATACCTCCATTTACCTAAAAGGAAACTTAAGCTCGCAAAAAAGTTTCTACATTTATCCTGCTATAATAAACTTATTTTGAATCAAATAGAACAATGACTCACATATTGAGTCAATTATTTAATCGAAAGACTGGAAACTTTAAATACAAATATAGTTTCCTGAGTTTATTTATAAACTATATTTGCAAAATGGAAAACCTAAAACAAAAGATATTAGAAAATGCCTGTGAAATGTTTTTTGACTGTGGAACTCGCAGCATTTCAATGGATGACATTGCTAAGAAACTGGCTATTTCGAAAAAAACATTATATCAATACTATTCAAACAAACAAGATCTTATAAGTCAGGCACTAGATTGGGAATTAGCACACCCTAAATTTTCATTTGTGTCTCCGAAATTTGAAAATCTTAATGCCATTGAACGCTATTGGGAATTTTATCAATTTGTATCAGAAATGATAAAAAAGCCACACCACTCTCTGGAGTTTGATTTAAAAAAATACCATCCTGAACTGTGGAATAAATTCAAAAATGGAAAAATGAAACTCTTCGGAGAAGAATTAAAACTCAATTTAGAACAAGGAATAAAGGAAGGTTTATATCGTCAGGAATTGAATATTGATATTGTTTCCAATTTACTGGTTCGTTTCTATTTAAATATGTGGAACGAGGATTATGCTGTTTTTAGTAAAGAAGAATTAATGAGTGAAGAATTAAATAGAGAACTCACGATATACCACTTACACGGTATCTGTAGTGAAAAAGGTATTATATATCTGAAAAAAATAACTGATAATTAATAAGCAAAAAGATAATATATCACCACTAAAATAATGAAACAACAAATGAAGAATATCCTACAAATTGCGAGCATCGTTTTGCTGGTATTTTCAAGTTGGAGCCTTAAAGCTCAAACTGAGAATATCACAAATTTTAGTTTGCAGGAAGCCCAAAACTATGCTTTAGAAAATTCATATTCGGTTAAAGGGACTGACTATGATTTAAAGGTGGCTAAGAAAAAAGTATGGGAGGCTATTTCGACTGGTTTACCACAAGTTAAAGCAAATGCTGACTATACAAAGAACCTGGATATTGCAGTGAGTTTATTACCTGCTGAAATATTTGGTGGTACAGCTGGCGAATATAAACCTGTTAAATTTGGTCAAACCTATGCCAGTTCTGCATCTGTAAGTGTAGATCAGAAAATTTTTGATGGATCCTATATTGTAGGTCTGGGTGCAGCGAAAGTTTTTGTGCAACTATCGCAAAATACCAAAGTTAAATCAGAAATTGAAGTTAAAGATATCGTAGCTCAAGCCTATTATAATGTCTTAGTGGCTCGAGAGAATTACAATACCATTGCTGAGAATGTAGCCATCACAAAGAAAACACATTTTGAAACCAAAGCTTATTACGAGAATGGCTTTCGTGAGGAGCTTGATGTCGATCAAGTGATGTTGATGCTGAAGCGTTCTGAAAATCAATTATCAGATGCTAAAAGAACAATCTCCAATGCCTTTATCATGCTTAAATTTACCATGGGATATGATATCGAAAAAGAGATTGAACTCAAAAATGATTTAGATAGTTTCATTAATCCTCTTTTAATTTCAAAAACTAAATCGACCGAATTAGATCTTGAAAATCATATCGATTATAGAATTGTAAGTACTCAGTTAAAAGCTCAAAAATTAATCATTAGAAATGAGCAAGCTGGTTATCTTCCTAATCTTTCAGCTTTTTACAACTATGGTAAAAACACTAGTACTGATGCTTCAAATGTTTATAAAAGCAGTGTACCATGGTTTAAATCATCAATGATTGGTTTGAAAATGAGCATGCCGATTTTCACTGGATTTAATCGTCGTTCTAAGATTAAGCAAGAGAAAATCAACTATAAAAAAATTGAAGACCTAAAATACAATACAGAACAAAGTCTAAAAAAGGATTTGAGTATTTCGTATAATTCCCTAGTAAATGCTAAAGACAATTACGAAAACGATCTGAAAGGATTGGAAATTGCTAAGCGAATATATGAAAGAACTCTAGTGAAGTTTAACGAAGGGATTTCAACAAGTACCGATCTTTCGAATAATGAACAACAGTATTTAAATTCTCATTCGGCTTATATTAACTCAACACTTCAGTTATTGAATTCGAAAATTGCCTTTGATAAAGCATTAGGGAAACTCTAAGCTAAACTTATAACAACAAAATCACCACATATTAATAAATCAGTTGACTTTATAGACTGATTTCACAAACAGAAAACGATGAAAAAATTTATTATAGCAGGACTTATTCCATTATTATTTGCTTGCTCCGCAAAAAATGCCGACGAAAATAAAGATAAAACGGAACAGCTGAAAGAATACAAAACTGAACTGAAGGTTTTGAAAGAAAAAATTTCAAAACTTGAATCTGAAGTTAATAAAGGTTCTAAGAAAGAAATTGCTCTAAATGTGAATGTTGAAAAACTAAACGTTTCAAAATTTGAGCATTATATTCAAATCACAGGTAATGTTGAAGCAGATAAAAACATTACGATTCAACCTGAAGCATCCGGAAATATCATTTCTATTGATGTAAAAGAAGGCCAATATGTGAAACAAGGGGATGTGATTGCCCAATTAAACTTCTCAAAACTACAGAATGATATTGATGAATTAAAAACTCAATTGGCTTTAAGCCAAACTTTATTCAATAGACAGGAGCGTTTATGGAACCAAAAAATTGGTTCTGAAGTTGAATTCCTAACAGCAAAGTCGAATCTGGAAGCTCAAAAAAGTCGATTAAGTGCCATGATTGCACAAAAAGATTTAGCTATTGTTCGAGCTCCGTTTGATGGAATCATCGACGAAATTCATCAGAAAAAAGGTGAAATGGCAGGTCCTTCTATCCCATTAGCTCAATTGGTCAATATCAATCGTGTTTATGTTGAAGGTGATGTTTCAGAAACTTTCTTAAATGCAATTAAGGCCGGTGGAACTGCTCAATTGGATTTTCCAGCAATCAATTATCAAACAGAAGCACCTATATTTCGTACTTCGAATGTTATTGATCCTGCAAACAGAAGTTTTAAAGTTCGTGTGAACCTGAGAAACCCAGGTCAGAAAATTAAGCCTAACCTAATTTCTATTATTAAAATTCGTGACTTTGTTCAAAATGAAGCATTAGTTGTTCCTTCAATTATTATTAAAAAAGATTTTAAGGGTAACTATTTATACATTGCTAAAAAAGACGGTGGAAAAATGCTTGCTAAAAAAGTATATGTTGAAGTTTCAAAAACATACAACAATCTTTCTATGATTGAATCAGGACTTACTTTGGGTGATTTAATTATTACTGAAGGTTTTTCGCAAGTCGTAAATGGTACGCTTATAAATATCAAATAATCGCGTATTTCTCTATTTAGAATTTCATCCCGATTCTATCGGATTTCAATATTATAAAGATGAACGATAATACTAAAAAAACAGCTGTCGAAACAGAACAAAGGCAGTTTAAGCCGACTTTTGCAGCCTTAAAGAATAAGAATTCCATTTTTATTCTGACTGCTCTTTTATGTTTGTATGGCTTATTCTCATATGTAGGTATGCCACGGGAATTGTTTCCTGAGGTTGTTATTCCAAATATTTCTATTCAGACACCATATCCAGGTAACTCACCTGTCGATATTGAAAATCTGGTAACACGACCTATCGAAAAAGAACTGAAGTCTTTAAAAAATGTCAAAAAACTATCTTCTGCATCCTACGAAGATATGAGTTTAATTATTGTGGAGTTTAACACAGATATAGAAGTTAAACAAGCTCTGCAAGACACAAAAGATAAGGTTGATAAAGCCTTAAGTGAATTGCCTGATGATTTGCCAAACGATCCTGTTGTAGAGGATATAGATATGGCCGATTTTCCTATTCTTAATGTGAATCTATCGGGTGACTATGGCTTAGATGATTTGAAGCATTTTGCTGAAGAATTGCAAGATAAATTTGAATCGTTAACTGAAATTTCAGAGGCAGACATTAAAGGTATTGATGAACGTGAGATTAAAATCAACGCTGATCTTCACAAGATGGAAGCCAATGGTATTGCTTTTAAAGATATCGAAACGGCTATTGGTGACGAAAATGTAACCATGAGTGCTGGTACTTTAATTACTGATAAAACCAGAAGAAGTATTCGTACATCGGCCGACTACACATCAATGGAACAAATTGAAAACACCATTGTAAAAGTAACAAACAGCAAGGTCGTTTACCTTAAAGATGTTGCTGAAGTTGTTGATGGTTATGAAGAACTTTCATCTATTTCTCGTTTGAATAACAACCCTGTTGTTTCGCTATCATTAAGTAAGAAAACAGGTGAAAACCTGCTTGCCGCCACCGATCAGATTTATAAAATTATTGATGAGTTAAAAGAAACTGGCTTTTTGCCAGATGGCTTAACAGTTACGGTAACCAATGATACTTCGGAAGATGTACGTGGCATGATTAGTGATCTTGAGAACTCAATCATCATGGGTATGATCCTGGTTATTCTTATTCTGTATTTATTTATGGGATTAAGAAATGCACTTTTCTCTGGTTTAGCTATTCCAATGTCGATGTTTATTTCTTTCATCGTACTGAGTCAGATGGGTTATACCATCAATCAAATGATTCTTTTCTCACTGATTCTTGCTCTCGGTATGTTGGTGGATAACGCTATTGTCGTCGTTGAGAATGTTTATCGACTCCACGAAGAAGGTTACTCTCCTCTTGAAGCTACTAAAAAGGGTGTAAGTGAAATTGCAGGACCAATTATTTCGTCAACAGCTACTACTGTTGCGGCCTTCTTCCCTCTTCTTATGTGGGGTGGAATTATGGGTGAGTTTATGAAATACTTACCAATTACTTTGATTATTGTATTAACATCTTCACTTTTTGTTGCCTTAATTCTGAATCCAGTCTTTACAGCAACTTTTGTTAAGATTGATGATATCAGCGCAAAACTTAAGTACAAACGTGTTATCACTATAGCATCAGTTATTATTGCTATTTCGATACCATTTTATATTGCTTCAAGCTTTTTGTTTGCAAATATTTTAGCTTGTATCGCGCTTATCATGCTATTTAATTTATTTGCATTAAGACCATTTGCTCGCTGGTTCCAATTAAAAATGTTGGTAACCCTTGAAAATATCTATGAAAAAAGTTTACGATTTGCCCTTAAAGACTACCGTCCTCTTCTTTTCTTCTTTGGTACATTCCTATTGATGGTTGGATCAATTTCATTCTATTTTGGAAGTAATCCTGTTATGGTCTTTTTCCCAGATAATGATCCAAAATCGGTTTATGTAACCATGGAATTACCATTAGGTACTGATATCCATAAAACTGATGAAGTTTCAAGAAGAGTTGAAAAGATTGTCAAAAAAACACTAGAACCATATCAGGATATTATTCGTTCGGTTGCAACAAATGTTGGTTCCGGTAAAGGTGGTATGTTCGAAGCATCTCGAGCAGCAAATAAATCGCTAACTACCATTTCATTTGTTGAGTTTAAAGAAAGAAAAGGTCATAGTACATCTGAGATTATGAAGTTAATTTCGAAAAATCTAAACGGCTTTGTTGGTGCAAAAATATTTGTTGAGAAAGATGAAAACGGACCTCCGGTAGGTAACCCGATCAATCTTGAAATTTCTGGTGACGATTTTGAAAGACTATTAACAATTTCGAACGACATCAAAGAAATGCTTGATGATGATAAAATCCCAGGTGTTGAAGAATTAAAATTAGATCTAGACCAGGGAAAACCTGAAATGCTTATCAATATTGATAGAGATAAAGTTCGTCGATTTGGTTTATCAACCAGTCAGGTGGCAAGTGCACTTCGTAATTCTCTTTACGGTTTGGAAGTATCTAAATTTAAGGATGGAGAAGATGAATTCGATATTATGCTTCGCTTAAGTGATAAGTACCGATATGATGTCCCTGCTCTTATGAATCAGAAAATTTCGATGATGAGTCCGGTAAATAATAAATTTATCCAGATTCCTATCTCATCGGTAGCTTCTTATAAATATGGATCAACTTATGAGAGAATTAATCGTATCGAAAACAAACGTGTTGTTACCATCTATTCAAATGTAGTTGAAGGTTTCAATGCCAACCAAATAAATACACGTATTCGTGAATTAATGGCTGATTACACCATGCCAAAAGCATACAGCTTTAAACTAACTGGAGAACAGGAAGAACAAGAGGAGACGCAAGCTTTCTTAGCGGAAGCTTTAATGATTGCTTTAGCCTTAATTACATTGATTTTGGTGACTCAGTTTAACTCAGCTGTTAAACCGCTTATTATCATGATTACAGTTCTATTCAGTACCATTGGTGTATTTCTTGGTTTAGGTACCTTTCAAATGCCATTTGTTGTCTTAATGACAGGTATCGGTATTATATCCCTCGCTGGTATTGTTGTAAATAATGGTATCGTTCTGGTCGATTATATCGATTTATTAAGAAAAGAGAAAAAAGCTACTACCAATTTAGAAGGTAGAAAATACTTGACACCTCAGCAGGAAATTGATTGTATTGCTCAAGCTGGAAAAACGCGTTTACGCCCAGTACTATTAACTGCAATTACAACAGTATTAGGGCTATTACCACTTGCAGTTGGTATGAATTTTAATTTCTTAACGCTATTTAGTGAGTTCGATCCACAGCTTTCATTTGGGAGTGATAGTACTGCTTTTTGGGGACCAATGTCATGGACTGTCATCTTTGGATTAACTGTTGCAACATTCTTAACATTAATTGTTGCACCTGTCATGTTTAGAATTTCTACTCAAGTTGAGCACAGATTATACCGCTTAGCTGAAAAGAGACAAAAATAAAAATTGACTTAGATAAAAAATGCCCCTGATTCGCATGAATCAGGGGCATTTTTATAAGTTATATATTCGGTGGAATTATGCTTTTTCGTAACACTTTACCCAATCAATTTCCATTACAGCATTCACATCAGATGTAGGATTTGAAACACCTGAACTAAGAATTAAATACATAGGCTCTTGTGGAATATTTTCTGTTTCTGTTTTTACAATAACATCATTTATTCGCCACACCAATTTATTTGGTGCCCACTCTAATGAATAAATAAAGAAATCATTAGTCCAATCTAGTCCAGCAATCTTTGATTTCTTAACAATTGGTTTGTCTTCACTCCCACTTATTTGAGTTGGGACTAATTTACCACATGGACTTGTTCTGGCAATATCGATATGTGGCAAACTTGTATCTGAAAGCATCCAGAATGAATGCATTACATTTTCAATATCACTAACTTTAATTTTTGCCTCAAACAAACCATATTTTTGTCTAAATGATTTTCCTGTACTGATTAAGGCTGAAGTATAGTCAAACTCAGTTAGTATAAAACCAAATTTCTCATTCCAAACTTTACCTTGAGTTTTTTCTTTACGAGTTTCAAGACGAGCTACTGAATTTGAAACTTTAATATTCTTCTCTGAAAAAATATGTGAATCAGTTGGAAGTGCATAATCATCATTCATTAAAACATCACCCCAATAATATCTTGTCATCCATTTTTCCTTATCCAGGCAATCACCTTCAAAATCTTCAGAAAAAGTTAAGCTCCATTCGTTCACCAAATGAAATTCATTCTTCTTCTTCAACCTAAAATATTTTTTAATAGATTCCGATTCGCTTAATTCCTTGTAGGTGATTAATCTGTTAAAAGCCTCCGATTTTTCGAATCGCTTTTTATCCAGCAAGTAATTCTTTTCAGAAATAAATTCTTCTGAAGCCAATTCAGCTTTTAAATCTTCAACTTCTTGTAATAAATTTGAATTTAAAACCTCTGAATAAATCTTAAGCTTAGAGGAATGCTTAAACTTGAAATAGGCACGAATTTCCCTTGATTTTTTAAGCTGTTTATAAGTTAACCAAGCTTCTTTATCTTCTTTTTTTGTCAGTTTTCCAGAGTTAACATCAGCTTGTAATTCCATATACCTCACAAGGTCATCAGACTCTTTCATTTTTTCAAAAGATGAAAGCTCAGGTCCATTATGAACAGATGAATAAATTCTATAGCGCTTCGATTTTAAAATACGACTTAGCTCCTTTTCTTTTCTCTCAAGATCGCTGCCTTTAAAACGTTTCGCTTCTACTTGCTTTCTTTTTTGCTTAAATTCTTCAGAATTAATTTCTTTTCCAAGTTCAATATAATTCTGCAAATCTTTTGAATCTTCAAATGCATTAAATTCGTCATGATCGTTTAGAAGCTGATTTTTTTTCTCTTCTAATAAAGAAGTATTCGCTGCTTTTCGAAGTTTTGATGAAAGGAATAAAGCCATATTTTATGCTATTTGATGTTAATTATGATCTCCGAATTTAATCATTTCTTATAAATTCTAGCTTTTAATACTGGTAGTTTCTTCTTTCTTGACAAAGAAAATATTGAGTAAAAATGGATCAACGTACTTATTTTCGACTTATAAGTCTAGTTTTTACTGCTTAATGAAATTGAAAGTAATGCTCCCAACTTGCTTAATAGGACTTTTATTATCGGCATTAAATCGTGATCGGTAAGCAGCATCTAAAGCCGCTTCGTGTAAATTTTCATCTGTCGTATCAGATTCCTTCTGGATTACTTTTGCTTTAATCACCTTTCCGTTTTGATTTACAATAATTTCAACACGAACACGACCTGAATTTTCACATTTAAATACCGGAATAGGTAAAATTAATTTATGACGGCCTTTCAAGCTATAAAAAACACTACTTGGTCCGGAGTACTCCATATTTTTAAGAGAATCTAATTTTAATTGTACTTTACGTTCATTAGCTAGCTGAACACTATCCCGTTTAAAGTTTTGCAAATCTTTTTGACTTGGCCCATATTCATTAGATTCATAACCATCCAATTCTTGCTTGATATCATCAATCATTTTATCAAGATCCTGAGCAGTTCGTTCGTTTCTGTTCTCCGTTTTTAAATCCTGATTAACAGCTATTGATTTTAAAAGTTCATCTACACTATTAGAAACCTTTTCTTTCTGCTGCTCAACAATTTCTTCTTCAACTCGTTTATTCTCTGCCTCTATTTGTTCAACAATATCATCAGGGATGGCTAAAAGGATTTCAGTTTCCACAAATCGCAATGGAGAATTAAGTTTAAACAATAATAACAGAATAATAAGTACCATATGAAAAGCCAAAGTTCCCATTAATCCGTAACGATTACGATTTAAATAGTCCTTAAACTCCTCCCAAGCACTCATAGTTGTGCTGTACTCTTTTTCATTATTTAACTCTGACTTAGTCACCAATTCTACTGATTCTGATTAAGATTTAAAATCAAACAAAGCTATCAAGATTAGTTGAAATAGGCAATTATGATGAAAATGATATTAAGTCGCTTTTATTAAAAATATAGAATAGCTGTTCTTCTGCATTAAGAATTTCATATGATAACTAAATCAATCTTAAATACAAGTTTACCAAGACATTAAGAGTTGATCTTTTTTTTTTATTTAGTATATTCTTTTTAAATTATAGCTGATTCTAGGTCTTTTAAAATAAATAAAGGCTTAAAAAATTTTCATATGCCTCCTAAAACACGCTATAAAAACTGGAATGCCCTCAGCTTTTACTTAAGAAGCACTTGGTGGGATTTTCTAAATCTATTTTTCCCACTAAACTGTGCAGCCTGTGGTAATTATTTGTTTAAAGGTGAAAAAGTTATTTGTACATCATGTCTCTTTCAATTACCAAAAACAAACTTCCATTTTCAGAAAAATAATCCTATCTCAGAAATTTTTGTAGGTCGTGTAAAAATTGATAATGCAACTGCATTTTATACATTTAGAAAAGGCAGTAAATATCAAAAACTCATACATAAACTAAAATATAATAGACAGGCTGACATAGGTGTTGAATTAGGAAGGCACTTTGGTAATAATTTAATGAATTCAGATAATTACAGAGATGTTGATATCATTATACCTGTTCCACTCCATCCAAAAAAGAAAAAGGCCAGAACCTACAATCAATCTGAAATGATTGCAAAAGGCATGGCAGAAGTAATGAAATCTGAATTAATTATTGATGTTCTCGTAAGAAATACCCATTCTGAATCGCAAACGAAGAAAGATAAAATTGAAAGGTGGCTTAATGTAAAAAATGTTTTTACTGTAAAATCGACCGATTCTTTAAAAAATAAACATGTTTTATTGGTAGATGATGTGGTCACCACTGGAGCAACTCTGGAGTCTTGTGCTCAAAAATTATTACAAGCCGATGGTATTAAAGTCAGCATTGCCTGTTTGGCTCAAGCTTAAGTTTTATACTTAGACAATAAAAAAAGCCTAATTTATTTTTAATCTCATTATAAATTAAGCTTTTCAAGATTTCTAAGGCCTGATTTCATCTTTAATCGACAAATTTATAACCGACACCTTTAACCGTTTTAATCAAATTATCGCCTAATTTCTCTCTCAATTTTCTAATATGAACATCAATTGTTCTATCACCTACGATAATATTTTCTCCCCAAACACCATTATAAATTTCTTCACGAGTAAAAACTCGTTGCGGACGAGATGATAATAGAAGTAATAATTCGAATTCTTTTCGTGGCAATGACAATTCTTCTTGATCTTTAATAACCAAATAACGTTCCTTGTCAATAGTAATTGGACCAACTACCATTAAATTACTATTTGAATTTGTAGAATTATCAGTTGACCTATTGGCACGTTTCAACATAGCTTTAACACGAGAAATTAAAACTTTGGGTTTGATTGGCTTACTAATGTAATCATCAGCTCCTGCATCAAATCCCGCAATTTGAGAATAATCCTCACTTCTTGCAGTTAAAAATGTAATAAGAACATTTGAAAATTCAGGCATCTCTCTTAATTTATCACAAGTTTCAATACCGTCCATTTCAGGCATCATCACATCTAAAATAATCAAGTGAGGCTGAAATGTTTTAGCAACTTCAATGCCTTCAATCCCATTATTAGCAGTTTCAACCTGAAAACCTTCCTTCTTTATATTATAACTTAAGAATTCTAAAATATCAGATTCATCATCGACAAGCAAAATTTTATAATCACTATTTTCCATATCTATTGTTTTCTATGATTTAACACTTGTTGCTTTGTTCAGGGTAAATGTAAAACTTGTCCCCTCTCCATAAGTACTACTAACATTTATGTTCTGATCGTGTGCATCGATAATATGCTTAACAATGGCCAAACCTAAACCAGATCCTCCCATATTTCTAGATCGACTTTTATCAACACGATAAAATCGTTCAAAAATTCTTGGCAAGTTATCTTGTTCTATTCCAATACCATTATCTCTAAACTCTATTAATAACTTGTCCCCCATATCCATAACTTCGATATGTGTTTCACCACCTCGTTTTCCATATTTTATTGAGTTAACAACAAGATTAACCATAGCCTGGAAAATTTCTTTTTTATCGGCTTCTACGTATTTTGGAATTGAATTTGCCTGAGGAAAAACAAGATTAACCTTATGTTTTTGTGCTCGCATTTCCTGCGTTTCAACCACTTCATTTATCGATTCAATAATATTGAAACGTTCGGGGATCAATTTCAACTCACCATATTCCAGTTTTGAAATGGATTCCAAATCCTTTACAATACCAATCATCCTATTGATACTTTTCTCGGTTCGTTCCAAATACGATCTGTTGATATTTTCATCTTCCAAGCCACCATCGAGAAGAGTTAAAATATAACCTTGAATATTAAATATGGGTGTTTTTAATTCGTGAGATACATTACCGATAAATTCTTTTCGATATTCTTCCTGACGTTTCATTTGCATAATCAGGGAACCACGCCCCTCACTCCATTCTCTAACTTCCTTTTCTGCTTCATCTAAAATATCAATACTTTTCACCTTGTCGACAAATTCTCTATCGATAAACTGGGTGTCGTGAATTGTTTTATAAAGCATTCGAATTTTAGAATATAAAAAACGACGAACTAAATAACGCGACATGATAAACATGAAAGTGCCCAATAGAACAAGACTTAGAAAAAGAACTAAAACTCTGTCTTCAATATAAGTATCGAGAAGAAATTCTATTAGAATAATAATGACTGCAGAAAGTGTCATTAAGAAATTAACTTTTTTGGAAGTTATTATTTGCATAAAATGGTTCTTATATCAGATTTACATCAATCTTAAATAAAGATAATGTTAAGAATTAATTCTATCACAAATATTCAAATTAATAAGTGAGCTTTTGTATTTGTAATATTAAGTAATGGTTAAGATTGCATCTTATATAATTCACAAAATATACAACAGAACAGATCAAATCTAAATGTGATCAAATAACTGACTTTTAAGAATGGGAATTTCGTAAAAACCTATATATAAACTTGTCACTTTTACAGCAAATAAAAAAAGGAGTCATAATCAGATAAACCAACTAGACTCCTTAATTTTATTTTTTGTTCATTAAAAAAAAATGAACAAATATCGTACGGAACTATGCTCCTTTTTTAAATGATATTTCTTTCATATTAACCAGTAAGTCGATGACAATAGCCAAAATCAAGAAATTAAATTTTTGTTCCAATTCTAAAATAAAACTCAAACAAGCAAACGACATAAACATCATACTTCCAAGTCTTAATAGTTCTAACCAATTCAGATTTTTAATTTTATTTCCATCTAAATTTATACCTCTATAAAAAATATTTAGAACCAAACCAATGCCTAAAATTAATATTCCAAATGCATCATCCTGCAAAATAAAAAGAGCACCTACAATAATTAAAATAGTAGCTAAAGTATAGAGAATTGAATTTATTTTTGACATTAACAATATATTATTATGTAATATTAAGTATTCGGTATTAGAATAAAGTATTGGGATCTTCGAAACGACTTTTTCCCAAATGTGAGTAGGCTAAAGCTGTAACTTCTCGACCACGAGGCGTACGCTTAATAAAACCTTCTTTAATTAAAAATGGTTCGTAAACTTCCTCTATCGTACCAGCATCTTCGGCTACTGCCGTCGCAATTGTAGTGATTCCTACCGGTCCTCCTTTAAATTTATCAATAATCGTTATCAGGATACGATTGTCCATTTCATCCAAACCGTGCTTATCTATATTTAAGGCTTCCAGAGAATAACGGGTGATTTCTAAATCAATAGATCCATTTCCTTTTACCTGTGCAAAATCACGAACTCGGCGAAGTAATGCATTTACAATACGAGGTGTACCTCTACTTCTCGAAGCAATCTCACCAGCGGCCTCATGTGTAATTTCTACATCAAGAATCTTAGCCGAACGTTTTACAATTTGAGTCAGAATAGACAAATCGTAATACTCTAAGTGAGAATTAATACCAAAACGTGCACGAAGAGGCGAGGTTAATAAACCTGAACGAGTGGTAGCGCCTATCAAAGTAAATGGATTTAGTTCTAATTGAATTGAACGCGCAGCAGGCCCCTTATCAATCACAATATCGATTCTAAAGTCCTCCATAGCAGAATACAAATATTCTTCGACTATGGGGCTTAAACGATGTATCTCGTCGATGAAAAGAACATCGTTCTCATCAAGATTCGTTAAAAGTCCAGCTAAATCTCCAGGTTTATCCAGAACAGGACCCGATGTGATTTTAATGCCAACTCCCAATTCATTTGCAAGAATATTTGATAGGGTTGTTTTACCAAGACCTGGAGGTCCATGGAGTAAAACATGATCCAAAGCTTCTTCACGCATTTTAGCCGCTTTTACAAAAATGTCAAGATTTTCAACAATTTTCTGTTGACCACTAAAGTCCTCAAAACGTAAAGGTCTTAACTTTTGATCGACATCAACCTCTTTAACCTTAATATCTTGATTTCTTATGTCGAGCTTATCATCCATTTATTAAGTATTATAAAAAGCAGTTTAAAATAGCGGTATAGACTAAATTTCAAAGCACAAAAATAGTCTCATTTGTTCGATATAAAATCACAAATGAGATAAAAAGTATCAATAATTTTCATTTATAGATTTAAACTTTCAAGAATCTCAAAAAGTTTTTCCACCTCGAAAGGTTTTGACATATGAGCAGTCATTCCGCAATCCTTGCATTTATTTGCAGTTGCAGTAATTACATCAGCAGTTAGAGCAATAATGGGAATCTCTTTGCCATTTTCAAGTCCTCTTATGTGTTTGGTTGCTTCTAAACCATCCATCTCTGGCATCATCACATCCATCAGAATAAAATCGAATTCGCCTTGTTTAAATTCATCAATAGCTTCAATACCATTATTGGCAGTGACAATTTCGTAACCAAATTTTTTTAAACTAAACTTCACAACAATTTGATTCAATTTGTTGTCTTCCACCAATAGTAATTTAAAGTTTCTATTTTCCCAGCTCATTCTTTTGTTCAGTTTAGAATAGTGTTATGCAAGATACTAAATTCATCAATATAAATTCAATTTCTCAATTTAGTTTCAACTCAAATATAACTGATTTTTTAGAAAGCTTTTTTGTTTATTTTCTTTCATTTTAACTCAAAGCTTATTTTTTCAGATTTTACACTTATCCACCATTTCTATCCCTTTATCAACACTTATTATATTATAATCTTTTCTTTTAATTTTTCTAAAAAATATAATGATTATAATATCCTGTTGATAATGTTGGTAATTGAAAACATCTTTTATTGGATTTCATGAGTAAATAAGTCTAATAACAGGCTATTAACAGGGAGTGTTAATAGGGGGCGTTTGTTTTAGAGATGATTATAGGTGTTATGAACAATCTGTTAATAAAGTTTATTTTTGAAAACAAACTTGTGATTTACTATTAACAGTCTGTTGATAAACTGTTGGAAGATCTGATTTCAGTACTTAAAAGTAAAATTGTTTAGGTGGGATATTTTTTTCATACAAACAGGGAAACGAAATATCCAAAGTATTGTTTCAAATATTTAATAAGAAAAAATCAACAGTATGTTAACTAAATGTGAACAAAACTGTTGATTTCCTCAAAAACTGTTGTAAATACCTGCTTATTAGAATCATATGTAATCTATTGCATGAAAAAATAAAAACGATACTCAATGTTCTCTATAAACTTTAATACTAACCATATTCTAAGGTATAATTCTAATAAGGTTTGTGAGTACTTATACTTGATTTAAATAAAAAGGTTGCATTTATTTTTAATTTTTTTTAGAAACGTTGTTTGTACTTTTTTATATTTCAGATCTCTAAAATTGTTCTTTTTTAGGACAAAAAAAAGCAGCTACATTTTGTATGCAGCTGCTTAAAAAAACGATTCAAATTTAGTTTCTAATGATACATCTCTGTATAAAGAAATCGCTTGATATTTCGTTTGGGAGTTTTTTCAAATTCTTCTGGAAAAAGAATAATTCTTGATACGTTCATATAAGCAGGAAGATCTTTGTTTAATATTTTTCTATCCGATTCGAAAGCTTCCTGAATTTCCTCCTTGGTTAATCCTTCTGCATCGCAAACTTCATAATCCGGATAAACCAGAGCAATTAATTTGTGATCCTTATCGTCGGTAATAATTGACTCTTGAATAAAAGGTAGATTATTTAATCTGGCTTCTATTTCTTCGGGATAAATATTTTGTCCGGATGGACCTAAAAGCATGTTTTTGCTTCGCCCTTTAATGTAAATGACATTATCCTGATCAACGAGACCTAAATCTCCTGTTTTTAACCAGCCATCTTTTGTGATAGCTTCAGATGTTGCTTCGGAATTTTTGTAATAACCCGACATGACATTATCACCTTTAACCTGAATTTCACCAACTATGTTTAAAGGATCCTTTGAATCGATTCGAACCTGCATTCTATCGACTACATGGCCACATGAATGAGGGCGAAATTGCTCACTTGGACTATAACTGATTAAGGGGCCACATTCGGTCATACCATAGCCAACTGTAAACGGGAATTCTATCTTTTTTAGGAAATCTTCGACCTCTTTGCTTAAGGCAGCTCCACCTATAATAACTTCGATAAATTGGCCACCAAAAGTTTCGATTAGAGTGTTCTTAATTTTCTTGTAAACCTTCTTCTCCAGAATAGGAACTTTTAGCATCAGCTTAACCCGACGACTTTCTAATGCAGGTAATATTCGCTTCTTATAAATTTTTTCCATAATGAGTGGAACCAGACAAATTAGTCGAGGCTTGACTTCTTGAAAAGCTTTGGTAATAAGTTGCGGAGTTGGAACCCGGGATAGGAAGACCACATGGCAACCACAACAAAACTCAGTTAGGAATTCGAACATACAACCAAAAACGTGTGCCAGTGGTAAGAAAGAAACAACTTTATCTTGGGGTCTCAAATCGATATAATCGAAACCTATTTGTACATTAGAGTGCAAGCAACGATACGTTAACATAACGCCTTTTGAGAATCCTGATGTGCCTGATGTGTATGAAAGAACCGCTATTTCATTTTCTTTAGGATCCGCATATTCTAATTGAGTCTTATCTAAAGTATTCTGACTAGATTTTTCATGAGCTACTTTTACTGCTTTTTCCAATTTATCGCATGTAGTACAGAGTACCGAAAAATCGTTTAAAGAGAGTATGCCTTTTATCTTCTTAATCTTTGAATCATCAATTTTATTGAAAATGTTCTCTGTTGAAAAAAGAAGTGATGCTTCAGAATGATTAATGATATGATGAATATCCCCAGAGTTAAAATCTGGAAGAATAGGGACAATGGTAGCACCATACGTTACCGTGGCTAAATAAGTAACTGCCCAATTGTTAAGGTTGCGACCGATAAGTGCAATCTTATCTCTCTTTTTAATACCCATCTCTTTATAGAGAATATGAAGCCATTGAATCTGTTGAGCAACTTCTTTAAAAGTCAGGCTATCTTTTTGGTAGTTGGTGAAGGCTGGGGATTCCCAGTTATTTTGAATACTTTCCTTTATGGAATGAATTAACTTGTTTTGAGTCATATATTTATTGTATTGTTCTAAGTTTTTAAAGATACTAATCTGATCTAAAAATCAAGGTTTACCCAGATTCAATTTTACTAAGTCTGAAATTAGAATCATATAATCAAAGACTTAGGTGATTACTCCTTTTAGTGATATTTATCCTTAATCAAGAACAGGTTTATCATTTGTAGAGAATGATTCTATATTACTTATGTTCTGTTACTTGACAAGTTTGACACTTGATAATGAATGTTATGTGTATTAAATTGCATGGTTATTTAATATAAAAACAAACAATTGTCAAATTATAAAATCCCCTTTATGAAAAGATTCTACTTATTTCTTATTCTAATTGGTTTCTGGAGTTCTGTTATAGCCCAGAATACTTTTGAGAAAATTATTGATAGTCCCGATCACTACGGGGAAGAAATGAAAGCCAGTTGTATTAATGATGCTGGCGAAATTGTTATTCTGGCATCGAAAGAAATGCATTTGTCGGTGGTAAAGGTTTCTTCTGTTGGAGATACCTTATGGCATAAAGTTTATCCTGTAACAAATTCTTCTGTTTATGGAGAATCTATATGTAAAGGAAGTGATGGAGGTTATCTTATAGGTGGTCATTATAACGATATGGATGGCCAAGATATCTATCTTTTAAAAATTGATGAAGAGGGGAATGAGTTATGGAATAAGCAAATTGGTATTGCAAACCATCCAGATTACTGTTATGATTTGAAGGAGTTAGCTGGAGAAGGATATTTTCTTTCTGGGCGAATGTATGAAGATGGGAATGATAGACCACTATTGATGAAATTGAATGAAAATGGTGAAAAAATGTGGCATCGAACAGATCTTCAAATTGATAATGTGACTTCTGTTAATAATATTCACCCTCGATCAATGGAGATAGTTGCGGATGGAATTATTCTAGCAGGGGACTGTTATCTTCAAGATAACTATCAGGCTTTTATTACCAAGGTAGACTTAGAGGGTAACCATGTGTGGAATTTGGAATTGGGAAATGCGAATTTCGAGTATTTGAAGAATATTAATTTATGTTCGAATGGTGATATTTCCTTTATTGGTCATCGAAATTATAATTTGTACAACAACTCTTATTCTAAAATATGGTATGGAAAAGTTGACTCCAATGGAACACTCTTATGGGAGAAAGAGTTAAAGGATTCAAACTATAATACTGGCTACGATATTGTTGAAGATTCTGAAACCAATCTAATTATTGCAGGAAGGGTTTACTCACAGGATTATAGTGATGACCCCTATCTGGCTAAAGTAGATGGTCAGGGAAACTTGCTTTGGGAAAAAGTATTTGGAGGAAATCAATATGGTGGTCTCAAAGCCTGTTATTTAAACGGTGATTATATCTATGGGGTTGGAACCGAATATGCAGATTGGAACTGGGGAGTAAATGATGCTTCCAACCAAAGAATCTTTTTGCTTAAAACCAATTTGACAGGGGATGTGAACGATTTGGATATTTTCAACCCTTCTAACAACAATTGTGAAGGACAAGAGACTGAATTGCGTACTCTTGGTTTTCTAACTGACTATTCATGGAATACACCGAATATAGGTAATGAATATATTGGCAATAACTGTTGGGTAGGTAAAGCTGGGAATTATTCTGTTTCTGGAGTAGATAGAAATGGTAATACGCGCCAGTCAAATACGATCACCATTCATCCAAAACCAACACCAAATATTTCTTTTGTTGGTGAAACTACTATTTGTAAGGGCGAAGAGATTACTTTAAGTACTTCACTAGAATACCAAAGCTACGAATGGTTCAGAACTGACACTGTTAATGCGATTGTACAATTAACTTCTGTAGGAACTTCCAGAGAATATGTAGCGAATCAAACGGCTTACTATGTCATACAAGTAACCGATGAAAATGGCTGTAAAAATCATGTAAATGCTTATGACGGTGTACGAGAAAAAGTTACGGTTGTAGACCCTAAAGTTCAGATACAGTCAGTAACAAGTAGACAAATTAATTTGGTTTTAGGGGATGGCAAGGAACTGAATGGGGAAAGATTGATTACTCAACCTGCTCCTTGGGGAAGTTATAAAAAATCTTCCCACCAACAATATTTAGTTCGTGCTGATGAGTTGTTAGCTATGGGTGTTGAACCCAACAGTGAGCTTAAAGAATTGGCTTTCTTTATTGAAAAAGCTAATAATACAGGTGCTACTGTTAATGGTTTTAGAATTCAAATGGCACAGACCACTAAAAATGAATTGACAGGTTTAAGCAGCACCGAATCTTTTAAAGAAGTTAACAATGAAAGTTGGGTGTATGAATATTTAGATGCTGAAGGAACTATTACTTCAGGGTGGAGGAGTTTTAGTCTTTCCTACCATGATTACACCGTTAATAGGTATCGTGGTTTTGTTTGGGATGGGGTGAGCAATGTAATCGTTGATGTGGCTTATTATAATGAACAACAAACGACCTATTCTAATCTGAACTCTATTTTTCGCTTGACAGAAATGGGATATAACGCTTCATATGTCAGGTTTGCTACCGATGATATTCGATATATCTATTCAGGAGGAACAGCATCAACTTTACGTCCTAACATGCGTTTTAGAGCGGGATTGCCTAGTGGGGAAGATGTTATTGTGGGATGTGGCACAGAAGTTACACTGAAATTGGATCAGACCTATTTCCAAGCGAATTGGTCTACAGGTAGTACAGCAGATCAGATTATGGTATCCGAGCCTGGAATTGTATCAGTAACAACGACAGATGATTACGGATGTGTGGCAACTGATACTAAGCAAATTCAATTTGATCCAGTTGATTTTAATGTTTCAAAAGCAGGAAAATTATCGGAAGGAATAGGAGTAGTTACATTGAGTGCCACTAATGGTTTGGCTCATTATTCTTGGAATACGGGTGAGACTACATCTTCGATTGAAGTAACACAAAAGGGTAATTATTCAGTGACGGTTACGAATTCTAATGGTTGTTCTTTAACTAAAAACATATTGGTAAGTGATAGAATTTACGTTGCCACTGGCGGAAGTGATTCCAATGAGGGAACAGCAATTAGCCCATTCTTAACAATTCAAAATGCAATTGATGTGGCTATTCCAGGTGATACCATTATCGTGTCAGAGGGAACCTACATGGAGAATATAAATTTTAACAAAAATGTAGTACTCGGATCTGAATTTCTGTTGGATGGTAATAAAGATCATATTACCAAAACCATAATTGATGGACAGCAGTTGGAAACAGCAGTTAAAGTTTCAACAGGATTGGCATATGGAATGGAATATTCATCCGGCTTGATAGGGTTTACTATACAAAATGGTAAGTCTACCTCATACAACGAAAATGAAACAGGTGGAGGTATCAATCTGTACTATTGGGCTGGAACGAAATTCGAGTTAAAGAATCTTATAGTTAAAAACAATGAGGCTCGACGTGGTGGTGGTATCAGTGCATACTATTCTGCTTGCTTAATGCAAGATTTGACTATTGAATCCAATAAAGCTAATGAAGAGGGAAGTGGTGTCTACTTGGAGAATGTTTCATCTGCTCATGTGAATAGTATTACCATTAGAAATAATGAAGGAAATAATGCTTTTAGAGTTAATGTTCAAAGTGATTTACTAATTTCTAATTTGCAGCTAGTCGGGAATCAGGGAACTGGTCTTTACATCTACAGTAATGAGACACAAAATTCAAGAGTTACTCTTGAAAATCCATTAATTGTAAAAAATCAATCTTATGGTATTCAAGTTGAGAGAGGTACTTTAGATATTATTAATGGTACGATTGCTAATAATCAATATGGTATATATCAGGGATATCAAGAGAACCATATCAATATTTCTAATACCATTATCTCTGGAAATAAATATCAGCAAATCGCACCATCTTATTCTCAGGACTACGATCACTCTTTAAATGTAAATTATTCTGCTTTAGAGAAAGGGCTCGAGGGGATTCAAACAATGGATGCCGGTAATAGCCAGAGTAGTGCCGAAGTTAATTGGGGTGAAGGTAATCTTGAAACTGCCATACAGTTTGTGGATACGACTCAGAATAATTTCAGTTTAGTTGCGACTTCTCCCGCTATTGGAGCCGGGATCAATGAACTGATTATTGATGGTATAACTTATTCAACTCCAGAAAAAGATCTTTTTGGAACAGTAAGACCAAATCCTGCTGGTTCAAAACCGGATATGGGTGCCATTGAACATGAACAGGGGGTCGGAGATTTAAATATCCAACTTGCAGAATGTGGCGGTGATATTACTCTTGAAATTTTTAACAAAGAAGTAAAGAGTATTCTTTGGATTGGTCCTTATGAGTTTACTTCATCAGAGCAGAATTTGGTAAGTGTTAAAGAAGGTGTTTATAATGTAAGCGTAACTGACACAGATGGTACTACAGTGACTTCATCCATTGAGGTGAAAGATCCTTTGCGATTTACTTCAGATATCAAGCATGTATGTGCTGCAGTCAGCGAAGCTAACGGAAGGCTTGAAATTCAAGTTGCAGGTGGAAAACCTAGGAACTATGATTATGAATCACAATACCAAGTGAACCTTAGTGGAATTGATTATTCCGAGCAAAGAACGGTTACTATTTATCCCAATACAGAAAATGGGGAGATGAGTTTGGGGAATGCAAGCTTTGGTAATTTAAAGGCCGGAAAGTATATATTGAAGATAGCTGACTCATCTTGTGAGCTCGTTGAAGAGATTGAAGTTTTATCAAAAGAAACTAGATTTCATTTTGTTTCTCTTGAAGGTGATGATGAGAATCTGGGAACTGAGGAATCTCCTTTAGCAACTATCCAGACGGCAATTAATCATGCCTGTGATTTGGATACCATTATCGTAAAGGACGGTACTTATTTAGAAAATTTATCAATAAACAAGAGAATTGTAATAGGATCTCAATTTCTTTTGGATGGAAACCATGATCATATAGCAAACACTATTATTGATGGGCAGGAGAAAGCTTCTGTTGTAAATATCAATTTTGATGAAGCAGCATACGCGGGACAGGATTCGGAAAAAGAAATTGATGCTTCCGGTTTTATTGGATTTACTGTTATAAATGGAAAATCAACCTCCATGGATTATAACGGATCTGGAGGAGGAATCAATTTGTCCTATTGGAATGGAAGTCAATTTCAATTACGTGATTTGATTTTGAAGAATAATGAGGCCAGACGAGGTGGTGCTATCTATTGTAATTCTGCTGAATGTTTCATGGAAAATCTTACGATTGAATCCAATAAAGCAAATGAAGAGGGAAGTGGACTCTATCTGGAGAATGTTTCATCTGCAGGAGTAAATAACATTATCATTAGAAATAATGAAGGGAATTATGCATTTAGAGTTAGTGCTCAAAATGATTTGCTAATTTCTAATTTGCAGCTGATCGGGAATAAGGGAACTGGTCTTTACATCTACAGTAACGAGACCCAAAATTCAAGAGTTACTCTTGAAAACCCACTAATTATAAAAAATCAATCTTATGGGATTCAAATTGAGAAAGGAACTTTAGATATTATAAATGGTACCATTGCTAACAATCAAACAGGTATATATCAAGGATATCAAGAAAACCATATCAATATTTTTAATACCATTATTTCTGGAAATAAGTATCAGCAAATTGTTCCGTCATATTCTCAGGACTATGATCGCATGATTAGTATCAACTATTCTGTGATAGAAAAAGGATTAGATGGAATTGTTTATGATGGTATATCTAATTCAGAGGAGTTAGATATTACTTGGGGTGAAGGTAATCTTGAAAATGCAATTGAATTTATTGATAGTACGAATAATGATTTCGGATTGGTTTCAACTTCACCAGCCATTGGTGCGGGAATAAGTGAATTTGTAATTGATGGAGTAACTTATTTAACTCCTCTAACTGATCTTTATGGAACAGCAAGACCAAATCCTGTCGATTCTAAACCCGACCTGGGAGCTATTGAACACGAAAAATCGGTTGGAGATTTAAACATCCAACTTTCTGAATGTGGTGGAGATATCACCTTGGAGGTTTTCAACAAAGAAGTAAAGAGTATTCTTTGGACTGGTCCTGATGAGTTTACTTCAACAGATCAGAACCTGTTTAATGTGAAGGAAGGCACATATAATGTTAGCGTAACAGATACTGAAGGAACAATTATTTCGAGTTCTATTGAGGTTAAAGATCCTTTACTATTTACGTCAAGTATAAAACATGTATGTGAAGCCGTAAATGATATCTCTGGACGAATAGAGGTGAAAATATCTGGCGGAAAACCTGTACAAAATGAAATGATGGGAAACTCTTCATATCAACTCAGATTGAGCAGTACAGACTATAATGAGAATAGAACTGTTGAAGCCTGGCCTGAAGCTGAAAATGCGGATATAATTAATGCATATTCTACTTTTAACGGATTAAAAGCAGGAAAGTACTTTTTGACTATTTCTGATTCTAATTGCGAACTAGTTGAGGAGATTGAAATCCTTTCTCGTGAAGGGCAGTATTATTTTGTTTCTACTGAAGGGGATGATGAAAATATCGGTTCAGAAGAATTGCCACTGTCACTAATTCAAACAGCGATTGATCGTGCTTGTGACTTGGATACCATTATTGTTGAACCCGGTATTTATACTGAAAATATCCGTTTCAATGGTAAGAACGTAACACTGGCTTCCAGATACATTTTAGATAAAGATAAAAGTTTTATTTCTCAAACAGTATTGGATGGTAGTGAAAAAGGAAGCGTTATAGTGTTCCTAAATGGAGAATCTCGAAATGCCAAACTGATTGGATTAACCATTCAGAATGGTCGTTCAGAGATGAACGAATACGATAATGGAGGTGGAATTACGATTCGGAATTCGAACCCAACTTTAAATCATTTAATTGTTAAAAACAATCGTGCACGTAGGGGTGGTGGAATGTTTATTTCTGATTCTGAGGCTTCTGTTACTAATGTTCAATTTGAGAATAATATTGCTACAGATGAAGGTGACGCTTTAAGCATTCAAAATATTTATAATGGATCAGTGATTGATAACATTACTTTTAAAGGTAAGTCAAACTCCTATTGTTCTGTTTATTTGAACCAATACAGTAATGTAGAGTTTGGTCACCTATCTTTTGAAAATTTTGGACAAACAGCTATTGTTGCCCAAGGTAACTGGGAAGGAACTACTCAGGTAGTATTTAGTAATCTTGAATTAAAAGGTGGACAACAGGGGGTAAGAATCAATCAAGGAAATTACTCATTTAAAAACTTGGTTGCTTCAGGTATTTTGACAGAAGTAATAAACCTGGAGAATAATGCTAAAGTAGCTTTGATCAATTCAACGGTGGTGAATAACAACCAAGCTGTTCGAATGAGTTATGGTGATAGCAAATTATTGGTGTTGAATTCAATATTACGAAACAATTCATCTCAGGAAATTTCTTATGAAACAAGTATGGATGGTTATGGCAAAAGCATAGAAATTCATCACTCGAATATTAAGAATGGACAAAAAGGTATTGTTGGTGAAGAAAGTAACCTACAGAATTTCACTTATGGAGATTCAAACTTTAATAGGGATGAATATTTTGTAGATGCTGAAAATGGTGATTTTCACCTGTTGGATATATCTCCTTCTGTTGGCGCTGGTATTGCATCAATCAATGTATTTGATACAGATTACCATATGCCAACTACCGATTTCGGTGGTTTAGCTAGATCTATTCCTACAGGTTCTCCAGTCGATTTAGGTGCTTTTGAAAATGAATCCATTTCTAGAAAAATTGTTCGTGCTATTTCTTGTAATGGTGGTAATGATGGTTCTATCGAAATCGAGATGTTATCAGGGAAAGCACCATTCACTTATCTTTGGGATGACGAGAATGCCACTCAAGATTCTAAAGTTTTGGTGAGTGAGGCTGATAGAGTGTATCACGTTTTAGTAACTGATACTGATGGTAAAGTATACAAAGACAGCGCATGGGTGACTCAACCTGATGAATTAATCGCTCTGGTAATTGACAGTACAAACATATCACGACAAGGTTTAGCTGATGGTGATGCCACAATTCAGGCCACTGGTGGTAATGCTCCATATTCTTTTTATTGGGAAGGTATAGAGAAAACAACGCCTTACGTTAATAATCTCGAAGCCGACAAGCTATATAAAATTAACGTTGTCGATAATAAGGCTTGTATGACTCAGACTTCAGTTGTTTTAAAAGTTCTTCCTCTACTAGAAGAAAACCTATGTGGGTTCTCAGCGGTAGATGGAGAAATTAAACTGAATAGCACAGACATTAGAGCCATTGAAACCGATTTTGAAGGTACCATTTGGTTTTCTACCGGAAACGAGCTCACATCATACAATGGTAAAGACTGGGACATTATAAACGCTAATTTTAGCTATAGCGCCATCCATAAAGACAAAAATGGCAATATTTGGCTAGGTGCCGACTACGACAATAAAGGACTAAATATGTTCGATGGCAGATCGTGGCACCCATACAAAGAAACCGATGGCTTGGCAGGAAACAATGTTATGGGCATAGCTGAAGATAGCTATGGTAACCTATGGATTGCAACCGATAAAGGTGTGAGTCGATTTGATGGTGAGAAATTCTCAAACTTCACACATCAGGATGGATTAAGTGACGATCATTGCTCATCCATATTTGTAGATAAGGATGATTATGTTTGGGTAAGTACTAATTCTGGCGTTTCGCGTTATAAAATTTTAAGCAAAACCCAAGGTGAAGATTGGGAAAATTTCCAATATGAAAATAACATAAGCCTTGGCGGTGTTAGAAACATTACTCAAGATATCAATGGTGATATCTGGATGAGTTCATCGTGGACTGGAGAAGGTCAGTCAGGAATAATTAATTTTGATGGTGATAACTGGAATCGAGTTGAAACTGGCTTAAACGTACCTAGTACATATATTTCGGATATTTTCTGCGATACAGAAGGTGACGTTTGGGTAGGAACTCACGAAGGTTTGCTTCATTACTCCGAAGGTGTTTGGCAATCTCATATTAAAGATGTTGATCTACCATCAAATTACGTATCTGCTATTGGTGAAGATGCATTTGGTGCTATTTGGGTAGGTTTCTCAAACGGCGATAATGGTATTAGTAAATACTTTAATGAACAATGGACAACACTACACAAAGCAAATGGTTCAAATGCAAGTGTTCAGTGTATGTCGCTAGATGCAGAAAAGAACTTGTGGGTAGGTAGTTCCAATTGGGAAAATAGCCTTAAAAAGTTCGATGGGAACAACTGGAAAATATTCAATTATGAAGATGGTTTCCAAGGTTCAGTAAATGACTTAGATACCGATTCAGAACTTAAAGTATGGGTAGCGTCCGACCAGGGTGTTTACAAATATAATGGTACTACTTTCGACAAATACGATATAGCTAATGGTCTTAAATCTAACTGGATTAAAAAACTAAGTATCGATGTCAACGATTACGTTTGGATGATTTACAATGAGGAAGGTTTAACTCGCATGAAGGGTAATGAGATTATTAATTATTCGACTGAGGACGGCCTTAAAACCAACGCTATTTCGGCAATTGATGCCGATTCGCAAGGTAACATCTGGATTAAGTATGAAAACGAGTATCAGAAAACAATTTCGAAGTTTGATGGTAGTAATATCACGCACTACACTATTGAAGAGAATATGGGTAACGATTTCTATTCTTTGAATAACATTTTTGTTGACAGTAAAAATAGAATTTGGGTCTCGAGCAATTCACACTATGCTATTCTCGAAAACGAAGAGTGGACCTATTACAAGCTAGAACAACATGGTATAGATCCAAATCAAGTAATTAATACTATAGGGGAAGATGCTGATGGCAATATCTGGATTAGCTATTTCGAAAACTATTGGGATGGTTACGGTAATACTGGTATGCTAAAATTCAATGGTACCGATTGGGTCTCATATTCTGAAGAACCTGGTTTTAAAGGCAATTCAATTACAAGTATTCAAGATGATGCGAAAGGTCGTATTTGGTATGGAGGAATAAAAGGACTTATCAGATACACAAAATGTATTGATGAAGAAGTTTTAGTTGCTGTTAATAATGGCGGTTGTTCTGGTGAAGGTAATCGTTCCCTAAGCATTACGACAACAGGTGATACTGCACCGTATCAATATTCAATAAATAACGGTGAATCTTTCCAGGATAATAATATTTTCGATAACCTAAAAGCTGGAATTTATCATCTAATTGTTACCAATACAAATGGTGAGTTAATTGCTGATAGAGAAGTTGTAATTACTGATCCTGTTCCATTACGTGCTAATGTGGAAGGTTTCAATACGACTTGTAATGGTAGAACCGATGGGGCAGCACTTTGTATTCCAACTGGAGGTACAGCACCATATTCCTTTATTTGGGATGATAACAGTACGAGTACTACAGCAAGAGTTGAAGGGTTAAGCGAAGATGCTGAGTATACCGTTACTTTAACAGATGCCAACAACTGTACTGCTACTGCAAGTGTAAGTGTAGGACACGATCCTCACCTTAAGTTTACCGACTGGAGCAATGTTTCGTGTTACGGCTTAAACGATGGTTCAGCTACAATTACTCCTATTGGAGGAAAAGCACCATTCGCATTTAAGTGGGATGACAACCTACAAACTAGTGATTCAACTATTTCTACGCTAGTAGGTGGTAAATATTACCATGTTACTGTAACCGATGCAAATAATTGTACAGCTATTGACAGTATCAAGCTTGATGCTCCTGAAGAGTTTACTGTTAAATCACAAATATTTAATTCATGTGATGGTGAAAATACTGGTGGTATTGATTTAATAATTACAGGAGGAACAATTCCTTACACTTATTTATGGAGTGACGAGGAAAAGTCAACCAGTAATCGCTTATATAAAATCGGAGCAGGAGAATACTCTGTTGTTGTGAGTGATGCTATGGATTGTACAGCTGAAACGAGTGCAACGATTCTTGAGAAGAACACGCCACAAACAGTTGAAATCACATCCAGTCACGGTGAATATTTTTGTCCAGAAAAGTCGGAACTTTTAGCGACCGAAGGTTTCAATACTTATCTATGGTCTACAGGAGAAGGCGGAAATTCCGTTAATCCTGAACATCCAGGAGAATTTTTTGTTCGTGCTTATGATGAAAATTTGTGTTCGGCCACAGCTACATTTGACTTACAAACTCTCAATACTTACCAGCATCAACAACTTTGTCTAGTGACGGTAAATAGCGATAACAAAAACGAGATTGTTTGGGAACGCCAAAAAGACCTTGGCATTGTTTCTTATAATATCTATAAGGAAGCCAATTCAGTTTCATCTATGGAGCTGGTTAAGAATGTTCCTATTGAAGAAACAAGTGTAATTGTTGACGAGGAGTCAAATCCATCTGCTCGTTCTCATACTTACGCCATTTCCATTACCGATGTTTGTGGTGTTGAATCTCAAATAAGCGATGTTCATCATACGATGCTTTTACAGGCTAATCAAGGTATAAATGGTGAGATTAATTTAATTTGGAACAAGTACGAAGGATTTGAGTTTAATACCTACAATATTTACCGCGGTACTTCGGTAGATGAGATGGTGAAAATAGAATCAATATCAAATACGGAATCTAAGTATATCGATAATAATCCTCCTAATGTAGAGAATTTCTACTATGTACTTGAGGTAGAAAATGAGTATACCTGTGATATTTCACAATTAAAATCATATAATAGTGATTATGGTGTATCCCGTTCGAATTATTTGACTACAAAGTCAACTATAACAGGGATTGATGATCCTGATTCAAATGTGAAAAAGTTAACTGTTTTTCCCAATCCGATGAAAATCAAATCTAGAATTGAGTTTGATAATCCAAATTTCAGTCCGTATTGTCTATCTGTTTACGATGTGAATGGACGTTTGGTTTTAATTGAGAATGATATTAATAGTAATCGTTTTGAATTAAAACGAGGTGATTTGGCTTCAGGGCAATATATCATTGAAATTCGAGGTGAAAACTTGTATAGAGGTCGCCTAATTGTTGAATAAATTGTAAATTTTCGAATCTAAGAGTCTAAAGCATTGCTTTAGACTCTTTTATTTTAGCATTATCATCCATAAATTGGATGCATTTTTATATTTTTGTAGCCTTGTTGTCGGTTTTCTTTTTAAAGCCGGCAGGTATAATCTCATTAAGTCAGAATAAAAATGGAACAGAAAAGAATTAAGATCAAAGATCTGTTAGTTTCGAAAGAGTACGGCAGTGAAGTAAATGTGAAAGGATGGGTAAGAACCAAACGTGGTAATAAGCAAATTAATTTTGTTGCTTTAAATGATGGTTCTACTATTAATAATATTCAGATCGTTGTTGATGTTCCTAATTTTAATGAGGACTTGTTGAAAAAGATTACAACGGGAGCTGCTATTTCGGTTAATGGTAAATTAATTGAATCGACAGGTAGTGGACAATCTGTAGAATTAGAGGCAACTGAAATTGAAGTTTTAGGTACAGCCGATCCTGAGAAGTACCCATTGCAGCCTAAGAAGCACTCTTTGGAGTTTTTAAGAGAGAAGGCTCACTTACGTTTCCGTACCAATACTTTTTCTGCGGTATTCCGTATTCGTCATGCCATGGCTTTTGCCGTGCACGAGTTTTTTAACAAGAAGGGATTCTACTATATGCATACACCTCTAATCACTGGCTCTGATGCCGAGGGTGCAGGTGAAATGTTTAGAGTATCAACTCTTGATGCTAAGAACCCACCTTTAAACGAGGATGGAAGCATTAATTATAAAGAAGATTTCTTTGGTAAGGAAACTAACCTAACCGTATCAGGTCAGCTTGAAGGTGAGTTGGGTGCTATGTCTTTAGGTGAGATTTACACTTTTGGTCCTACTTTCCGTGCTGAGAATTCAAATACAACACGCCACCTTGCTGAGTTCTGGATGATTGAGCCAGAGATGGCTTTCTACGATATTAAGGATAATATGGACTTAGCAGAAGAGTTCCTAAAGTATATGATTAAGTATGCTTTGGATAACTGCATGGAAGATCTTGAGTTCTTGAGTAAGCGTTTACAGGAAGAAGAAAAAGGCAAGAAAGCTGAAGATAGATCAATGGAGTTGATCGAGAAGTTGCGTTTTGTATTGGATAATGATTTTGTTCGTTTGACATACACTGAAGCGATTGATATTCTTCGTAACTCGAAGCCAAATAAGAAAAAGAAATTCCAGTATCTAATTGATGGTTGGGGAGCTGATCTTCAGTCGGAGCATGAGCGTTTCTTGGTTGAGAAGAAGTTTAAAAAACCAGTTATCCTGATTGACTATCCAAAGGAGATCAAATCATTCTACATGAAACAGAATGATGATGGAAAAACCGTAGCAGCTATGGATATTCTATTCCCTGGAATTGGTGAAATTGTTGGTGGATCTCAGCGTGAAGAAGATTACGATAAACTAACGACTCGTATGAAAGAAATGGGTGTTCCAGCTGAAGAAATGGATTGGTATTTAGATACCCGTCGTTTTGGAACGGCAACACACTCTGGTTTCGGACTAGGTTTCGAGCGTATGATGCTATTCGTAACGGGTATGGGTAATATTCGTGACGTGATTCCATTCCCACGTACACCTAAAAATGCTGAATTTTAAAAATAAAGCATAAGTATATATTCAAGTCGGTTCTACATAGAACCGACTTTTTTTGTGTTAATAAGCGTGAAATTGATAGAACAATTCAATACTCGGGTTGTGTCGATTGCATTCTTCTAACTATATTTAGCCTTGGAATTTGACAATTAGGTTTTTTGGCACTTTAATTGTTTAAAGAGATGCGGATGATTTTATGAATCATTGCTAATCTATTTCTCACAACTATTAGTCTATAAAACTATATGCTTAAGCAGAGCCTACAACAAAAATTATTGCAAAAGTTATCACCTCAACAAATTCAGGTGATTAAACTATTGGAGCTTCCTACTCTGCAACTTGAAGAAAGAATCAAAAAAGAGTTGGAAGAAAATCCTGTTCTTGATGAAGGAGGTAGTGAAGAAACCATTCAGGATGATTACCAGGAAGACGATAACGAAATAAAAGATAAAGACCAGGAAGAATTTTCATTGGAAGACTATATAGACGATGACGATACCCCTTCCTACAAACTGGCTGCACAAAATTACTCTAAGGATGATAAGCACGAGGATATTCCTTTCTCAGGAGGAACGACTTTTCATGAGCAATTAATTACCCAATTGGGTTTAAGGATTCTTACTCCCGAAAAGGCTGCATTAGCTGAATATCTGATTGGTAATATTGATGAAGATGGTTACTTGCGACGTGATATCGATAGTATTGTTGATGATCTTGCATTCTCGACAGGTATAAATACGACATTTGAAGAATTGGTAGAATTGCTGCATGTGATTCAGGATTTCGACCCGGCTGGTATTGGTGCACGTGATCTTCAGGAGTGTCTGCTTTTGCAGATTAAGCGTAAGGGATCTCATAACCCGGATGTAAAAAATGCACATATCATTCTAAAGAAATATTTTGATGAATTTACTCGTAAACATTATGAGAAAATTCAGAAACGATTGAATTTGGATGATGAAGATTTTAAATATGCTGTAGATGAGATTTTAAAGTTAAATCCTAAACCAGGAGGAGCTTTTGTAAATCCAATGTCAAAGCCATCACCAACCATTATTCCTGACTTTATTCTAGAAGAGCAAGATGGGGAATTAAACTTGAGTTTAAACTCGCGTAATGTTCCTGATTTACATATCAGTCGATCTTATGCCGATATGCTTAATGATTATTCTAATAATAAGGAAAATCAATCGAAAGAGCAGAAAGATGCGGTTATGTTTGTTAAGCAAAAACTGGATTCAGCCAAATGGTTTATTGATGCGATTCGTCAACGTCAGAATACACTCATGTTAAGTATGAAAGCTATTATTGATTTTCAGCACGAGTATTTTCTTGAAGGCGATGAAAAGAAATTAAAACCGATGATTTTGAAGGATATTTCAGAGTTAACTTCTTTGGATATCTCTACAATCTCACGTGTTTCCAATTCGAAATACATTCAAACTCATTTTGGTATTTTTTCATTGAAATATTTCTTTTCTGAAGGATTGCAAACCGATACAGGTGAAGAAGTTTCTACGCGTGAAATTAAGAACATCCTAAAAGAGTGTGTTGATAATGAGGACAAGAAAAAACCATTGACCGATGATAAATTAGCTGCAATACTGAAAGAGAAATCATACGTTATTGCTCGAAGAACAGTGGCTAAATATCGAGAACAATTGAATATTCCTGTTGCCCGATTAAGAAAAGAACTTTAAAAATTGTTGAATTCAATGAATTATCCCAGAATAGTATCAGGGCTTGCCCATCCTATGCTAATGCCCTTGTATGCCATATATTTAATTTTTCATTCCAATACCTTTCTCGATTTTACGCCATTCACTCTGGTAAAAGCTATTTATATGATTGTATTTATTACGACCATATTGCTGCCAGTGAGTTGTTTGCCTCTGTTAAAATCGTATTCATTAATCAGTAGTTATAGTTTGACAGAGCGTAAGGATAGAATGATTCCCTTGGCTTTGGCAATTCTATCCTATAGTTTGGGATTTTACCTATTGTTAAAGCTACCTGGAACAAATATATTCGCACGTTTACAGCTTGCAGGAATCATTAGTTTGACTTTACTGTTGATAATCTCTTACTGGTGGAAGATAAGTCTGCATATGGCAGGTATTGGTGGTTTATGTGCTTTAATCTTTACATTCTCCATTCGTTTTTCGACTTCATTACGTACTATGTTTATGATGGCAATATTGGCCGCAGGATGTTTAGCTTTTTCTCGCTTAAAGTTAGAAGCACACAAGCCAACTCAAATTTATGTAGGTTTCCTATTGGGATTCGCAGTAGTCTGTGGAACCTTTTTGTTTTAATTAGGACATAATTATTTATAGATCAAAGCATAAAAAAAGAGCTCATGTGAGCTCTTTTTTATTGTTTTAAAATCCACAAATCTGGTTTGTGATTTAGTTTCTTTAGTCTTTTTAGTTCCCGAACAGCTATTTTCTTATCAGCAAAAGATTGGATAACAACTCTGTATTTACCATTTGTTTCTATTACTCTACATGGGTATCCCTTTTTATAAAGTTGCTGGCTTAAATTTAGAGCTGTGTTTTTTTTCTTACTGCTTCCACCAATAATATGGTAGTTAAATAAAGCTCTGTTTTCAAGAATTTGAGTTAGGGAAAACTTTTTTGATAATTGCTGACTTTCTGCCGATGGAGCTTGGGGTATTTTTCTATTTGCCGCATGCTCAACAATATTAGTTCCATCAAGTTTTGTCAGTTCTTTATTACTGCAAGCTGATAGGATTAATACAAATGAAATTAAGCTGTATTTAAACGACTTCATAGAATCAAATATAGTTAATGCTTTATATGCAACCAAACGTCTTTTCGTTCTTCTGTAGAACGTGCTCGTTTAAGTTCATTGAATGCTTCTTTTTTGTTCACAAATCCTTTGTACGAAACTCTATAAAAATGATTCTTGGAAAGAATTATTTTTGAATCATAACCTTCACTTATAAGTTTAGATTTCATTTTTTCGGCATTTGCCTGATTTTTAAAACTAGCAACAACTAAGAAATATTTATGAACTGCTTTGTTCAGAATCGTTTCAGGAACTTCTTTTTCTATTTTCTTCTGAACAGGTTTAACCTTTACAATTTTTTTGCTTGTTTTTGGGTTCTTTAGCGTTTTCTTTTCTTCTTTACAGGCACTTATCCCAATAGCCAGACTTAGGAATGTTATTAATAGGATTTTATATCTTGTATTCATATGGATGCAAATTTAATATAATGCAAATCAAATTACTAACAAATATATAAGATTTAGCTAAACACCAAAGCTATAATAATCTTAATTTAACAAAGGGATATCTGTTTTTACGCAGATTCTGGTTATTTTTGGGTGACTATTATTTTGATAATAACTTTTTCAAATAGGTAGATGAGTTTGCGATATTGAATCTATTTATTCTGATACTCAAAAATAAATAAGACATAGTATGAAAAGAATTGCTTTAGTAGCACATAACCAGAAGAAGAGTGAAATGTTGGCCTGGGTGAAGCGCCATATGGATGAGTTAAAAAAACATAAGTTAATTGGAACCACAAATACCTCAAAATTATTGAATTCTGTTTTAGATCTTGAGGTTGAAGGGTTTGGACATGGACCCAATGGAGGAGATATTCTTTTGGCAGCTCAGATTTTAGAGGGTAAAGTAGATGAAGTTATCTTTTTGATTGATGCTGAAACGCCTCATGGTCATGAGCACGATATCCAGACTTTAATTAGAACTGCTGTTCTTAATAATGTGCCAATTGCCTTGAATTTAGCAACTGCCGATTTCTTAGTAGAACTTAATAAATCAGAAAAAGATAAGGAAGTTTAATTAAAGTTAAAATGAAATTTAAAAAGCTCATAATAATTGTATTTATTATGAGCTTTTTTTCGTTTATTGGGAGCTTGTAACCTAATGATTAACCCCAAAACATTGATGAAGGACTTTTATAAATATGAACTAAATTCAGATTTAAATATTCTTTATAAGCATTATTACGGACCAATTTCCCTGGAAGATATTTTTTCGTCCTGGGAACATGCTTTTGAAAATAATATTATACCCAAGGATATAAAGGGATTTATTCTTGATTTTAGGAAATCTACTTTTGATTTTAAACCTGATAGATTTCTAGATATAGCAAACTTTTATAAAGAGCATATCGATATATTCATAGGAACTAAAATTGGATTAATATCTGTAAATCCCAATGATGTTGTTGTTCCCATCTTATTCAAAACAAAAGATAAAGGCTATACTTCGGCTCCTTTTAGTACAGATCAAGCAGCTATTGATTGGATCTTAAAGTAACCTCTAATTGTCAATATAATAAATACTTATCCACTCCTTAACCTTAAGTTAACACAAAAGTAAGATTGAGGAAACATCGCTCGTTTTACCTGTTTGTAGATTTGCCTTTGAACTTACAAATTGAAAAACATGGATAATTTTTATTTGATTATTGTCGTTGTGCTTTTTGCACTAGCAATTTCCGACCTAATTGTTGGGGTGAGTAATGATGCGGTAAATTTCCTGAATTCTGCATTTGGATCTAAGGCGGCCCCACGCTGGGCCATCATGATAATTGCCAGTTTGGGTATTCTTGTTGGAGCAACCTTTTCTAGCGGTATGATGGAAGTGGCTCGAAAGGGTATTTTTCACCCAGATCAATTCTATTTCGCAGAAATCATGATCATCTTTGTGGCCGTTATGTTAACGGACATCATTCTGTTAGATTTCTATAATACGATAGGCCTACCAACTTCTACAACAGTTTCAATTGTGTTTGAATTGTTAGGAGCTGCCGTTGCAGTTGCTATTGTTAAGATTATGAATTCAGATCAAACTCTGTTAGAATTAGGGAATTATATCAATTCTGCTAAAGCTCTTGCCATTATAACAGGTATACTTCTGAGTGTGGTTATAGCCTTCTCGGCCGGAGCTTTGGTTCAGTATGTTACACGTATTATTTTCACCTATAAATACGATAAAAGATTTAAATATTTTGGGGCTATTTTTGGTGGTTTTGCTATTACGGCCATTACTTACTTTATTCTGATTAAGGGCGCAAAGGGATCTTCATTTATATCCAAAGAGGCGCTTATTTGGATTAAATCCAATACGTTTACCATCTTAGCTTCTTGTTTTGTTGGATGGACGGTTATTCTGCAGTTATTAGTTTGGATGGTTCGGTTAAATATCCTTAAAGTAATTGTACTTATAGGTACTTTTGCCTTGGCCATGGCTTTTGCCGGTAACGACTTAGTTAACTTTATTGGTGTTCCATTGGCAGGATTTAAATCGTTCCAGGCTTTTGTTGCCAGCGGAGCTAGCGATCCATATGGCTTAACAATGGAAATGCTATCAGGTAAGGTACAAACGGAAACATATCTTCTTTTGATTGCTGGTATTGTTATGACTGTTACACTTTGGTTTTCGAAAAAAGCAAGAACAGTTACTGAGACTGAATTGAGTTTAAGTAATCAAAATGAGGGCGATGAGCGCTTTGGTTCTTCATATTTCGGACGTCTTATTGTTCGTCGATCTTTATCGGCTAATAGCCGTTTAAAGAAGTTTTTACCTGAAAGGATTCTGAATAGTTTGGCACAGAGCTTTGAGCAACCTGCTGCTGATGCTACTATCGAACTTAAAGACAAGCCGGCTTTTGATATGATTCGTGCTTCTGTAAATCTAACGGTAGCTAGTATTTTGATTGCAATAGGTACCTCATTAAAATTACCTTTATCCACGACCTATGTTACTTTTATGGTTGCCATGGGTACTTCCCTGGCGGATAGAGCCTGGGGGCGTGATTCTGCTGTTTATCGTATTACAGGTGTGATTACCGTAATAGGTGGTTGGTTCTTTACTGCATTTAGTGCTTTTACAGCAGCCTTTATATTTGCAAATCTGATTAACTGGTTTGGTGGTTTTGCCATCTTCGGACTATTAGCGCTTGCTATTTTCTTCGTTGTTCGTTCACATATGATTCATAAACGCAAAAATGAAACAAGTGATACTAGTGATGATGATTCATTAATTATCAAAGGCGATGCAGCTGAGCAGTGTACTTATGCTGTTTCTAAATTAACAGCAAAGATTCCAGGCATTTATGGTAAAATGATTACAGGCTTGGCCTATGAAGATCGAACGAATCTTAAGGAATGTTCTAAAAAGGTTAATAAGTTAAATGCTGAAGTCAAGAAAATTAAGAATCAGGTACCTGATATGGTTAAGCTGCTTAGAGAAGACAGTGTATATTCAGGACCATTCTATGTTCAATTAATCGATTACCTTCGTGAGATGGCTCATGCCACTAGTTTTATTGTTGAACCTGTTTATGAGTATATCGATAACAACCATAAGGCTTTGGAACAGGAACAAATTGAAGAGTTGAATGTGATACAAGCTAAACTGTCTCAGTTCTTTACTCACATAAATACCATCATTAATGATAGAAATTATGTGTCCGGAAATATTGATTCAGTTCTCGAAGAACAAGAAGGCTTGTTAAAATCAATTAAAAAGTTCCGAAAAGAGCAAATTAAGAGAATTAAAGCAGAGAAGGTTGGAACACGTAATTCAGTTCTATTCTTAGGTGTTTTAAATGAGACAAAGAATCTTGTATTGTATGCAGGAAATCTTTTAAAGTCTGCTCGTGATTTTGCTACTTCCAACGAAGATGAAGATCTGGATTAATTCTCCGTTTGATCTAAAATAGATTAAAAAGGAGCTGTTCAAATTATTGAGCAGCTCCTTTTTTACTATAGTTCAGTTTACGAAACCAATAGTTCAAATAATTTTTTCATGCCAACACTGGCTTTCTCTTTTATAAAAGTTCGATTACCATATGAAGACATATTAACTTCATTGGGATCTATAATATAAATTGGGCAATGAGAGGGGGCGTAATCAATTAATCCAGCTGCAGGGTATACATTCATCGATGTTCCAACAATGACAAGGATATCAGCGGAGGAAACCATATTTGAGGCCTCTGATATGGCGGGTACAGCTTCTCCAAACCACACGATGTGTGGTCTTAAGCGAGAACCTTTTTCGCATTTACTGTCAGCAGTTAATTCCCAATTATCTAATTCATAAACAAGGTTAGAATCGACCGTACTTCTTGCTTTTTTAAGTTCTCCATGTAAATGAATAATCTTTGAACTTCCCGCTCTTTCATGTAAGTCATCTACATTTTGTGTAATGATTTCTACGTCGAAATAGGCTTCTAGCTCATGTAAAATCAGATGTGCTTTATTGGGTTCACACTTAATAAGCTGTTTTCGTCTTTCATTATAAAAGCGGGTAACCAGCTCAGGATCTCTTTCCCAGGCTTGTGGGCTTGCAACTTCCATAACGTCATATTCTTCCCATAAACCTCCCATTTCACGAAAGGTTCTTAAGCCACTTTCCGCGCTAATTCCAGCTCCGGAAAGAACAACAAGTTTCTTCTTAATAGGCATGTTTCCTTAGTTTAATCTCGTTTAGAAATTAAAGATAAGAAATTCGATGTAGATAAAATATGGTATAAAAGATCTCAGTTCAGGAAATGAACCAATTCTTAATAAAAAAGAATAGAGGGAATACCTGGTTGAATTGACTATTTTACAAACGTATTCTTGTTTTGAATATCTGTTGCCGTTTCTACAATTTCAAGTTCATCAGACTTGTGGTAACATGGAATGGATAGATGAAAAGTAGAGCCTTTTCCTAATTCAGAATCAAGTTTTAGAGTACCGTTCATCAATTTTATATAACGTGAGCACAGACTCAAACCGATGCCCGCACCAGATTGCTTGCGTGTATATGAATTATCAACCTGATTGAATCTTTCAAAGATTGCTTGCTGTTGGGAAACGCTAATTCCTGCACCTGTATCTTTTACAAAGATTTCAAGGTTCTGATCATCTTGTAAGGAACAAGAGAGTTGAATTTTTCCTGATTGTGTAAAATTAATGGCATTATCCAGTAGATAGCTGATTGATTTCTCCAGCTTTTCACCATCAATTATAATATTGGGATTAAGGCAATTGATTTTGTAATCAATTGTAATGTCTTTATCTAGAACTTTGATTTTTTCATCATAGATTGAGAATAATCTAATGATAATCGCTTCCAGATCAATTTCGGATTCATTGACTTGCATGATGCCTGAATCCAATTGGGATAAATCTATAATTCGATTGAGTAAATCGAGAAGTGAACGGCTGCTAATATTTAGGATAGAAGCAAATTCATTTCGTTCGTCATTAGTGAGTGATTCGTCTCGCAGGATGTCCGATGCTCCGATTATAGCATTCATGGGCGTGCGTATTTCGTGTGAAATATTCGCAAGGAAAGCATTCTTTAAATCTTCTGCTCCTTCTGCTCTTTGTAATGCCTCTGCTAACTGTTCTTCAAGCTCGCAGTAAGTCGGACGTTTATCCATTCAGGAATCTTTTCTAATGGTACTTTATTGTGAGAGTTATCGTGGCTTTTGAATTTGACCACTTTATTTTAGTAGGTGACTAAACGATACAATCTTCTACATTATCTTTTTGAGTTAGTTCATTATGACCACCTTTTACTTCTAATAATTGTTCAGCGTTAAGAATCTCGAAATTATTCATAATAGTATATTTTGGAAAATTAATAAAAAAATTAAACGATACAATCTTCTACATTATCTTTCTGAGTTAGTTCATTATGACCACCTTTTACTTCTAATAATTGTTCAGCGTTAAGAATTTCAAAATTTTCCATGGTTATTTAAATTATAAAGTGAATATTGGAATCGTTTTACATCCCTTTATTCCCTTTTTGGATAAAAAGTAACCCGGAAAGTGAAAGTTTTTTTTCAAAAACATAAATATGTCCTATGTTTTGAATAATTTCGCAGGGCCTATTTGTCACAAATTCAGCTTTTTAAAACTATTTTTCTACAGTGAAAAAAAAACAAGAAATATTTCGATATCTGCTGATTTCTTTATGCTTTTTTATCTTTTGTGGATCGAATTTTCATGCAAAAGCATCAAAGCCATCACCCGTTTTTCAATCAGATGTGACCACATCTGCCGATTCTTCCTTGCTCGTTCTGCTAAATAAGGCCGTAAATGAATTGCGTTCCCGAAATAACAAGGGGGCGGAGAGCTATTTCCAACAAGCTGAAAACACCATAAATGAGAATGACTTAAAGAATCATGAACTTTTGTATCGCTATAAAGTCAATTACGGGGCCACACTTGTTAGGTTAGGGAAATTTAAGAAAGCTTTGATTAATTTTAATGCAGCTGAAACTATTTGCAAGAATCATTTTGGAGAATCATCCGGAAAACTAGCCCCGATATATGTTAATATGGGTAATATTTATTTTAATTCTAAGGATAACTTAAAAGCTCAAAAATTTTATGAGGCAGCCTTATTTATTGTTGAGAAAAACCCTGAGGCATCACGCTGGAGAGATCGAATAATTAATAACCTTGGTTTAGTTTATAAAAGCAATAAGGAATATAATAATGCTCTAAAATTTTTAATAGAAGGTTATGAAATAAAGAAGGAAAGAAATATTAAAGATCTTTCTTTAAGTTTGAATAATATTGGGAATTGCTATAAAGAATTGTGCTATGATAAGGAGGCCGATCATTATTTAAATTGGAGTATTGAGGAATCCATCAAATTGAACGGAGAGGGGAATTCTGATCTGGCAAGTTTTTATCTAAATTATGCCATTTTTCATGCTTCTAAAGAAAATAGTGTATTGGCTAAAGCATATCTAAATAAATCCTACTCAATCTATTTGGATAAGTTTGGAAAGAAGCATCCTGACACGGCTCATTGTTTGAAAAATTTAGGTGGCTTATATTTTAAGGATAAGGAATATGCTAAGGCTCTAGAGTATTACCAAAATGCACTGATTTCCAGCACCTATGATTTTCATAATGAAGAAGTTGATCAGAATCCAAGTATTCAGCAGGTGGATGGTCAGTTGACTACTTTTGATATTATTGATGATAAGGGCTCCGCCTTATTTAAGCTTTACGACACTACCAAGCAAGTTAAATATCTAAAATTATCGCTTGAGACTTTTGATTTATGTGTTGATATTATAGATCAAATTCATATTGCCTATCAGGATGAAGAATCAAAATTGGCGTTAAGTGCTAACGAAAATGAAACTTTCTCTACTGCAATTGAAGTGGCTGCGAGATTGTTTGAAGTCACGGGAGAATCAATTTATAAGGAAAAGGCTTTTAGATATTCGGAACGAGCTAAGGCATCTAGTTTGCGTAACTATTTGAATGATGTTGACGCTAAAACTTTTGGAGGTATTCCTATCGATCTTCAAAACCTGGAGCATAAATTGAAACAGGACATTGCTGATTACCGTGATAAGATTTATCAGGAGAGAAAGCAACTTCATCCCATGCAAGACTCAATTTCAAATTGGCGTCACACTCTCTTTGGTTTGAATGCTGAATATGAGCAAATGGTGAAACGTTTTGAGACGGATCATCCTGATTATTATGCCTTAAAGTATGATAATGCGAGTATTTCTGTTGAAGAGCTGCAGAAGCAACTGAAAGAGGATGAAATTCTGATTGAATATGCCTTATCTGATTCGACTTTATACTCGTTTGCTTTAGGTTCTGATCTATTCGAAATGAAAAAAATGCCCCTCAGAAAAGGGGAATTGGAGAGAAGTATCACAAAAATCCGAACCAGTTTAAAGACCAATGATTTTTCGGGTAATAGCATGAAATATTATCAGGATTATATTTCTGCCGCACATAAGCTTTATCAATTTATGATTGAGCCATACGAAGATGTGATCGGGAATAAGCACCTAATTATTGTTCCTGAGGGGAAATTGGCTTATGTACCTTTTGGCGTATTACTAAAAGAAGAAGGAGATTCTGAGAGCTTGAATTACCGTAATTTAGATTATTTTATTCGTCACAACCCGATTAGTTATCAAAATTCAGCTACAATAGCTTACAAGCGTCCTGATATAGGATTCTCTATGTCTTCAGAAAAAAGGCTATTAGCTTTTGCTCCTTCTTATGATAATGTGAGTGATTCAATTTTGGTAACCAGGCAAGCTCACGACAACAAGCTTTATCCTTTACCTGGCGCTAAAGTTGAAGTGGAAAATATTTCTAAAATATTTAACGGTAAGACCTATATCGATAATTTGGCTTCAGAAACGAATTTTAAAAATAATGCTGAGAGTTTTGATATTCTGCATTTAGCTATGCATACTATTTTAGATGATAACAATCCGATGTATTCAAAACTGGTTTTTACTCAAACCGCTGATAGTTTGAATGATGACTTATTGAATGCCCATGAAATTTATAATATGAATCTTAAAGCGAGAATGGTTGTTTTGAGTGCCTGTAATTCGGGAGATGGTAAATTTCTTAAGGGAGAGGGTGTGATGAGTTTAGCACGTGGTTTCTTCTATTCTGGTTGCCCAAGTTTAATTATGACACTATGGACTGTGGAAGATTTATCGGGTTCTACTTTAATGTCTTCATTTTATAAATATTTATCTCAAAGTTTTCCTAAAGATGTCGCTTTACAACAAGCAAAGTTGGAATATCTTGAATCAGCTGATGCTTTGAAATCACATCCCTATTTCTGGTCGGGCTATGTTGCCATTGGTGATACTGAAAGCTTATTCAGATTTAGTATGATTCATAAGATTTTGATGTTTCTGGGACTGACTATTTTGTTTGGAGGTCTATACTTTGTTTGGCAGCGCTCAACATCTAAAAAGGTTAAAGAACAAAGTTTAGATGAGTTAGACATAGTCTAGTCGTTTTGTGGTTGCAACACATCCTGTGTTAACATGATTGGTTAAGCAAAAGTATTGCATTTGAATCTCACTTTATATGAGGATGTTTCCTGGAAGAGGATGGAGTTTTTTTTCTTAAAAACATAAATAAATTCTATGTTTTTCATAATTTCACGACCTTATTTGTCACACATTCAGTTTTTTTAAACTAATACCCCAAAGTGAGAAAAAGACAAGAAACATTTCTTTATTTGCTGATTACTGCATGCTTCTTAATGTTTTGTGGATTTAATTATCATGTAAAAGCATCAATACCTTCACAAGTCGTTCAATCAGATGTGATAACATCCGCAGACTCTTCCCTGCTTGTTCTATTAAATAAGGCTGTAAATGAATTGCGTTCCCGAAATAATAAGGGTGCAGAAAGTTATTTTAAGCAGGCTGCAGCAAGTATTGACGAAAATGAATTGAAAGATTTTCAGCTTCTCTATCGGTATAAAGTCAATTATGGAGTTACTCTTATCAGGTTAGGAAAATATAAAAACGCCTTGTTTTTTCTGAATTCAGCAGAGGTAATTTGTAAAAAACACTTTGGTGAGTTATCTGGTAAATTAGCGCCTATTTATCTGAATATGGGTAATATTTATCTTCATTTGAAAGATAATTTAAAGGCACAAAAATTTTATGAGGCAGCTCTTTTTATTACTGAAAAGAATCCCTCAGCTTCACGTTGGAGAGGTCGGATTTTCACTAATCTTGGCCTGGCTTCTAAGAACAATAAGGACTATAATAATGCACTCAGATATTTATTCGAGGGTTTAGAAATTAAGAAAGTAAGGAAAGTGTCAGACCTTTCAACCAGTTATACTAATATTGGGAATTGCTATAGAATATTGGGCTACGATAAAGAGGCTAATCACTATTTGAAATTGAGTATTGATGAGTCGATCAAATTCAATGGTGATGGTAATTCTGATTTGGCTAACTTTTATTTGAATTATGCCATATTTTATTTAGATAAAGATAATAATTCTTTGGCTGAAGAATATCTAAATAAATCGTTTATAATTTATTTAGATAAGTTTGGATTGAAGCACCCTGATACGGCTCATTGCTTGAAAAACTTAGGTGGCTTGTATTTCAAGGATAAAAATTATACTAAAGCTCTGGAGTACTACCAAAAAGCGCTTGTGTCAAGCACTTATGATTTTTGTGAAGAGGAGTTTGCTCAGAATCCTAATATCCAACAGATTGATGGTCAGTTGTCGACAATTGATATTTTAAATGACAAGGCATCAACCCTACAAATGCTGTATGGAGAAACAAAACAAATTAAGTATCTGATAGCATCCCTGAATACATTCGATTTGAGTGTTGAGATTATTGATCAAATTCAAATTGCTTATCAGGATGAAGAATCAAAATTAGCATTGAGTGCCAATGAAAATGAAACTTTATCTTCTGCTATTTCAGTCGCTGCTGATTTGTATGAACTGAGTCTAAATTCTATTTACAAGGAGAAAGCTTTTAGTTATTCAGAAAGAGCTAAGGCATCTAGTTTGCGTAACTATTTAAATGATGTAGATGCTAAAATTTTTGGAGGCATCCCTATCAAGCTTCAAAATCTGGAGCATAAATTAAAACAAGATATTGCTGATTACCGAAATAAGATTTATCAGGAGAGAAAGCAGTTTCATCCTATGCAAGACTCAATCTCAAATTGGCGCCATACTCTATTTGGATTGAACACTGAATATGAGCAAATGGTAAAGCGTTTTGAAACGGATTATCCTGAGTATTATGTCTTAAAGTATGATAATGCGAGTATTTCTGTAAATGAAGTACAAAAGCAGCTGAAAGAAGATGAAATATTACTTGAATATGCTTTATCTGGTTCCACTTTGTATTCTTTTGCTATAGGTTCTGACCTTTTCGAAATGAAAAAAGTGTGTCTAAGACATGGGGAGTTTGAGAATAGTATTAATAATATTCGAACCAGTTTAAAGAGCAATAATTTTTCTGGTAATAGCATGAAATATCACCAGGACTATATTTCTGCAGCTCATAAGCTTTATCAAATTATAATCGAACCTTATGAAGATATTATTCTGAATAAGCATTTAATAGTAGTTCCTGAAGGCAAGTTGGCCTATGTGCCCTTTGGTGTATTACTGAAGGAAAAAGGAGACCCTGAGAGCTTGAATTATCGTAATTTGGATTACCTGATACGTCACAATCCTATCAGTTATCAAAACTCAGCTACGATTGCTTACAAACGACCTGAAAAAGGACTTTCAAAACCATCATCAAAAAGGCATTTGGCTTTTGCTCCGTCTTATAATAAATTGAGCGATTCAATTCTAACAACCAGACATATTCGTAACAACAATCTTTTTCCTTTACCTGGTGCTAAAGAAGAGGTTGAGAATATTTCTAAGATACTAGCAAGTGAGACTTATACGGATGAACTTGCTTCTGAAACGAATTTCAAGAAAAACGCCGGTAGTTTTGATATCCTGCACCTGGCGATGCACACAATATTAGACGATAACAATCCTATGTATTCAAAATTGGTTTTTACTCAAACCGATGATAGTTTGAATGATGGCTTATTGAATACACATGAGATTTATAATATGAACCTTAAAGCCAGAATGGTTGTTTTGAGTGCTTGTAATTCGGGAGATGGTAAATTTCTTAAAGGAGAGGGGGTGATGAGTTTAGCAAGGGGTTTCTTTTATTCAGGCTGTACAAGCTTAATCATGACACTTTGGACGGTGGAAGATTTATCAGGATCTACTTTAATGTCTTCATTTTATAAGTACTTGTCTCAGAATTTTCCTAAAGATGCTGCCCTACAGCGAGCTAAACTGGAATATATAGAAACGGCTGATGCCCTGAAAGCACATCCATACTTTTGGTCTGGCTATGTTGCCATTGGTGATACAGATAGCCTGTTCAGGTTTAGTATGATTCATAAGATTCTGCTGCTTTTGGGAATTACGCTTTTTTTGGGTGGGATTTATTTCATAGTGAAACGTTCAGTTAAAAAGACTAAGAAACAAAATTTGGATAAATTAAATTTAGAAGTCGTTTAAATGTCTTTTTAAGGCTTCTAAAGAGTCAGAACTTTAGCATAGCCGGTATTATACTTAAGATGTGAATTAAACTCTCTAAAGAGAAAATTGGCATTGTTCATGCTATTTCAAAAGTTATATATAAAGAAAGGATTGTTCTTATTAGAACAATCCTTATGTATTAACGATAGTATGACGAATTGATTTATTCCAGTTTATTGAGAATCTCTTTGGCTTTCGTTCTATAGAAACTATTTCCTTTGGCAATAGCACTATAGGTTTCCTTAGCCTTTTCTCTTTCATTAGTCATTAGGTAGCAAATTCCTAAATACCATTCAGATTGCTCTATAAACAGGTTATTTTTGTGTTTTAGTACACGAATAAAATTTTTATTCGCTTTGGGGTATTCTTGCACTTGAATATTAGAAATACCCGAGTAAAAATTACTCGTTAAATTGGTACTGTCTTTATCTAGTATTGTTTGGAATAATGATAAAGCAGCTCGATAGTTTTTAGCCTCATAGGATTGTAAAGCTTGCTCCAGAACTTTATCTGTATCCGTGGCAGAACGTGTATTACTTACAATTCCATAAGGTTTGTAATAGCTATTGAAGATTTCTTCATTGCTGTATGTTTTATTGCCAAGCATTGAGTATATGCCAGCCATACCTATAAAAAGAATCAAAGAAGCAGCAGCAATTCTCCATTTCCCTTGGAATCTTACTTTGCGCTTTTCTTTAGGGGTAGGGATATCAATCGCTTCGAGTTTGCTTCTAAGCTCCATGACATCTTCTTCCATAATGGCTTCGTTTATCTCGTTGTGAAGATTTAATTCCATCTCCAAATCAAGATCATCCATTAGATCTTTTTCAAAATCTAGGATTTCATTTTCGTTAAGCTGATCGTCTAGATAATTTTCTATTCGGTCAAAGTTTTTTTCGTTCATCATACTTCGGTAAATTGATTATCGCTTTTAATATTCATTATAAGTGTTTGCTTGCACTTATATTTTCTGGATTTCACGTAATCTTCTCCGGCAAAGCCTAATTTTTTTGCAATTTCTTTTGCAGATACTTTCTCAAGATAAAGTTTCATTATTTCCTGACAATCAGCAGGCAATCGTTTAAAATGCTTCTGATACAGACGGTATTTTTCAGTTTGCTCGTAAGATTTACTTACATCGTCAACCTGTTGGTCTAACACCACATCTGATTTGATAATATCAAGATTATCATTCCTCTTCTCAAGTTTTTTTAACCACAATAGTCGGCAAACAGAGTAGATATACGTTCTAAAATTGCAAGTCAGCACAATGGGTGCTTTCTTCATCTTTCGATAAATTACAATAATAGCCTCCTGAAAGAGGTCGCGTGCGTCCTCACTGGTTCCACTATTATTTTCAACGAATCTGCAAGTATCAGGAAAGAACTTGCGATAGATGTAATTTAATACATCATTATTGCTCGTTTCAATTCCTTCTAGAATTGCTTCTGTTGTGTAATCCATGTTATCTACTCCTTTATTCCTTCTTTTTGCAAAAAGTAACCCAATAAAATGAAAAAAAAATAAAAATCAACTCGCTTCTGCTCGTATTCAACTCACTACTAATGTGTTGTGAGTTAAGAAAAAACACTGTTTTTTTTACACTTTGTACATAATCTGGTAGAAAAACTAACTTATAGTATGTCTTCTAAATATGTGACGAAGTTATTTAAAATAATGATGAATTCTCGTTTTATTTGTGTGAATGTAAATATATGCAAAAAAAATATAGATTTTGATAAATGGATAATTCCTTTTTCACTTTGACATAAATATTTAACAAGCTTTAATTGTTTTATAGGCAACTGCCTTAATTTTTTTTTTGTTTTAGGTTTATGATTTAAGGAGTGGGATGAGATTATTAGTAAGTGGTTCCGTTTTACAAAAACATATTCAGGGAAGGATGTAAAATAAAAAAAGGAAATTTTCATATGAAAATTTCCTTTTTATTTCTCGGTGTGGGCGATATAGGATTCGAACCTATGACCCCTTGGGTGTAAACCAAGTGCTCTGAACCAACTGAGCTAATCGCCCGAGAAGACTGTGTGTATGTTATACAATTGTGGGCGATATAGGATTCGAACCTATGACCCCTTGGGTGTAAACCAAGTGCTCTGAACCAACTGAGCTAATCGCCCTTTCCCTTAATTGCGATGCAAATATAGGAGGGAATTATTTTATACGCAAGCCTTATTCGAAAAAAAAATAAAAAAAGATGCTCGTAGCCCTTTGTTTTTGGTGAAAATCTCTACTTTTAGGACTCATAAAAAATTGATTACATGGACAATAATTTAGAAAGTGACTGGAATAAACTTTTATATAAAATTTCTGAAGATTTTAATGTGGATGCTGATTTAAATGGCACATTGTTGCTAATTGGCATCCAGGAACGTGAAGAAGGCTTCAAAGAAAATTATTCGAAAGATGATAAAATGGCTTTGATTAATCTTGCAACATGTCGATTATTGATGAAATGGAATTACTATTCGATAGAAGGATATGATGAAGATAAGTGGCCAATCTTCAAAAAAAATAAAATGATACCTCCTTTTTCAAAGGATAAAGAAGAATTACTTTTGAAGTCATCTATTGTCGAATACTTCAAAGAGAACGCTTATCTTGATGCTCAAATTTCTCAATAAATCAATCTATAATTACGAAACAATGAACAAACTCATCACTTTTAGTTTAATTATTCTTTTGGCTGGAGCTTATTCTTGTAAGACGCCTGTCAAGCTTGGTAAAAAAAATCGCATTGTTCAGATCGATACGGAATACGGTGCAGTTAAAATCAAACTGTATGATGAAACACCAGGGCATCGCGATAATTTCATCAAGTTGGCTCATGGTGGTTTTTTCGATGGAACTCTTTTTCATCGTGTCATTGATGGCTTTATGATACAAGGTGGTGATCCTGATTCTAAGGGAGCGAAGCCTGGTGTGATGTTAGGTGAAGGTGGACCCGGTTATGATATACCGGCCGAATTTCATCCCAATCTTTTCCATAAAAAAGGCGTGATTGCTGCGGCACGTGAAGGTGATCAGGTTAATCCAAAAAGAGAATCCTCGGGATCTCAGTTCTATATCGCTCAAGGAAAAGTTTATGAGCCGGAAGCTTTAGAGGCTTTAGTTGTTAATATCAATAAGAAACGAACAAACGCAATTTTTGAGCATCAAAGAGCACAATATAAGGAGGAGCTGACTAAATTACAGAAAGATGGTGAGTTTGATAAATTCAACTCTAAGATGGAGGAGATGAAACAAAAAATTGATTCAATTTCTGTATCTCAGACTTTAGTTTTAACTGATTCAATGAAGGAAGCGTATTCAACTATTGGTGGTATTCCTCATTTAGATCAGGCCTATACTGTTTTTGGAGAGGTGATTGAAGGACTTGATATTATTGATAAGATTGCTGCTGAGAATACGGATGATAATGACCGTCCCCTAAAGGATATGAAAATGAAAATCACGATTATTCAATAGAAGGAAATCATTCTATATTTTAAGAAAAAGCTTCGAACATTCGGAGCTTTTTTTGTTTTTTTGGATTGACAAAGTTAATTTTCGCCATGAATCAGATTAAAAAGATATTATCGTTTGCTTTTCTGTTGCTCATTTTATGTAGCAAAGGAGAATTAATGGCTCAGGATAAGCTTACCAATTCAATCGTATTGATTGAAACCAATTTGGGTAATATAAAGTTGATGCTCTATAAGGATACACCTAAGCATCGTAAGAACTTTTTGCAGCTAATCGAAAATAAACATTTCGATGGAACTCTATTTTATAGGGTGATAAAGGGATTTGTGTTGCAGGGAGGTTCTCAGGACTCGAGAAACGCATCTCCTGGCAGACAGATTGGTTATGGTAGTTCCAACAGAACGATTGAATCTGAATTTCGCCCGCACTATTTCCATAAAAAGGGAGCTTTGGCCGCCGCTCGTCAGCCCGACAAGGTCAATGTTTTTAAAGAATCAGACATTTCTCAATTTTATATTGCACACGGTAGAGTCTACACGATTGAGGAATTAACGGCGATGGAAAAAGCTGTGAATATTCCTTTAAGAAAACGAATCGTTAAGCGGTATCTTACACCTAAAAAGAGACAGATACTTGATTCATTGAAAAAACTTAAAAAAGTTAAGGAATTCAGTGAGATCGCGAATAAGATTAAATCGAATATTAGTTTTGATTATGAGAGTTCCAACGAGAAGCTCATCTTCACTGATGAACAAAAAAAGGTGTTAACGACTCTTGGTGGTGTTCCACATCTTGACAAGAATTATACTGTTTTTGGTGAAGTCATCTCCGGTTTTGAAGTGATGGATAAGATTGCAAATTTAAAAACGGATAAACACGATAGGCCTTATGAAGATGTGAAAATGAAGGTCCGAATCTTAAAATATTAAGGTTTTAAGAGTTTTATAAAATCCTTGAAAATTTATCTGATAAATGCATTGGTCGTGATTGAAATTATCAGATCAGTTATTTTTCGAACTCTATGCGTAGAGACTTCTAATTGCACTGTATTAATATTCAACAATCTTTTGTAACTTCGCCGCCCTATTTAGTTGACTAAACAATACAATGATGGTAGGTAAGATAAATGAATTATTAGAGGAATTAAGAGCTTTTACAGCGACTAATCTCGACGAGGTAGAGCAATTCAGAATTAAACATCTAAGTAAAAAAGGGACAATTGCTGCTCTTTTTGGCGATTTTAAGAATGTGCCAAATGAAGAAAAAAAGGCTGTGGGACAACTTTTAAATCAGTTGAAAACCACTGCACTTGATAAAGTAAATGAACTGAAAGATAGTTTTACGAATTCTGATTTTGATAAGTCTGGTTTGGACTTAAGTCTTCCTGCGGATTCTGTAAAATTAGGTTCTCGCCACCCATTGTCATTAGTTAAGAATGAAATTATCGACATTTTTGCTCGTTTAGGGTTTACTATTTCTGAAGGACCAGAAATTGAGGATGATTGGCATAACTTCTCGGCCTTGAACTTCCCAGAGGAGCACCCGGCACGTGATATGCAGGATACTTTCTTTATTGAGAAGAATCCAGATATCCTATTGCGTACGCATACATCATCGGTACAGGCTCATGATATGGCAGAAATGGAATTGCCAATTCGTTGTTTGACTCCAGGTCGAGTATTTCGTAATGAAGCTATTTCTGCAAGAGCACATTGTATTTTCCACCAAATTGAGTGTTTATATATCGATGAGAATGTTTCTTTTGCCGATTTGAAGCAAACACTTAGCTATTTCGCTAAAGAATTCTTTGGTGAGAAAACTGAAATTCGTCTACGTCCTTCATATTTCCCATTTACAGAACCATCAGCTGAGGTTGATGTAACGTGTTCACTTTGTGGCGGTGATGGTTGTAATGTATGTAAAGGTACTGGCTGGTTAGAGATTTTGGGTTGCGGTATGGTTGACCCAAATGTCCTTGATCTTAACAATATTGACAGTAAAAAATATACAGGTTTTGCTTTAGGTATGGGGATTGAACGTATTACCATGCTGAAATATGGTATTAAGGACCTTCGTTTGTTCTTTGAAAACGATATTCGTTTCCTTGAGCAATTTACTGCAGCAGGATTTTAGATTAGACATAATCGTAAAATATAGATCCCGAGAGCTTTATGAGCTTTCGGGATTTTTTTTTAAGTAAAGTTTATGTCCTTGTTTTTCTCAAACTTAAATTGCTATATTTATCTGCCCATTTAGGAAACGAAATTCCATTCTTAAATGATCTTTCATATCCGCAATCAGTTTGTATAATGGGCTTTTTTGAGTGTGTTGAAAATTTAGTTCTTTAGATTTTAATAGCTTTGAAAATGAGTCAAAATCAAGCTTTTCCAAATTGTGATCAATTAGCCGAATGTTTTTCAAAAAACTTTAAACATTTAAATAGCGATCAGATGAATCTTCTTTTTTGGGAAGAGGAATGCGAATTGTTGAAAAGAGGTAATGTAATTTATGCAGAGGGTGATTCTGCTCGTGGTTGTTATTTCGTCTATTCTGGCGTATTAAAAGTATTTAAAACAGGCCTCGAAGGTAAAGAACAAATTATCCGATTTGCTAAATCGGGCGATATTATAGGATTTCGCTCAGCTCTTAGTCATGAACCGGCTTGTACATCGTCAAAAGTAATTGAGGATGCTTTGGTTTGTTTTATTCCCAGCGATACATTAACCCGATTAATACAAGAGAATCCGGCATTCTCGATGGAGTTAATTAAGATGACTTGTAAGGAGCTGGGACAAGCCAATAGTTATATTACTGATATTGCTCAGAAATCGGTTAGAGAGCGCTTAGCGGAGGTCTTAATGCAGTTGATGGAGACCTTTGGACTTGCTCCGGATAATACACTTCAAATTTCGCTAACTCGCGAAGAGCTGGCTAATATGGTTGGCACGGCGACAGAATCGGTCATTCGTCTATTATCAGAGTTTAAGAATGATGGGCTGATCGAGATTAAAGGACGAAAGATTAAGATTGTTGATGTTCGATCACTTAAAAAAGTAGGAGGCGTTTATTAATTTATGATTATAAATTTCAGATTGAATAGCTCAATCTGATTAGGATATACCTAAGCACTGTTCGTTTATTCGGATGGTGCTTTTTTTTATCCTGACAGGTTTATTTACATCTCATTAATAAACCTGTGGGATTTTATTAAGGGGAAACTATGTTAAAAAATGTTATCAGGAAACCACAATCTACTACAAAAATAGTAGATTTGATTTTGTTAACCCAATACTAATAGCCCAATTAATTATCATGAAGAAGATCCTAAACTTATTAATCATCCTATTTTGCCTTCAAGTCACATTACGTGCTCAGAATACTGAATTGCTTCAGCTTTGGCAAAAAAAAGATTGGAATAAACTAATCACGACCTCGAACTTAAAAATCCGAGCCAATAAAAGTAATTATCAAGCCTATTACTGGAAACAGTATGCCTTATTGGAACAAGGTAAAAATGCTGAAGCCATAGAGGTTTTGAAAGCTGCTTTTAAATCGTGTGATAACAAATTTGAGATTAGAAGTGAATTGGCAAACCTCTATTTTTCTCAGGGCATGTATCTTCAGGCTAAAACTGAATTAGATGTCTTGCTTAAAGAACAGAGGCCTGATTTCAGGACGTTTGAGCAACGTGTTTTAATTCATGAGTTCTCTAAGGAGCGTGTGGCGGCCATTAACCTGCTTCATCGTGGAATAAATAACGACCCATCTCAAATATTTTATTGGATACATTTAGGAGACAATTTTAAGCAATTGGGGGAGTACGAGAATGCAATAGAGTTCTATGAAAAGGCAATGGATCTGAATCCTTTAGATTACGAAACCAGTAGTAAGTTAGCTCGGGTTTATTTAAAAATTGATCCTGATGCGGCCCTGGATGTGTGCGAAATGGTCTTAGAGAAAGATTCAACCAATATTCGTTTTATTCAAATTGCTGCATCGGCCTATATAAGACTGGATAAAGAAATTGAAGCCCTTAAACACTATAGTAAAGCCCTAAGTTTGGGAGATTCGACTTTAAATACCATGCGTAATGCTGGCATTCTTTTTCAAAAGTTTAAGAAATCGGATAGGGCTCAAAAACTTTTAAAAAAATCCTATCAGGTAGATAGTACCGATGTGAAGGTTGTCTTTTATTTGGCCATGGCAGAGACGCACCTGCTTAATCCAGACAAAGGCTTGGAATTGTTTGATGAATCATTAAATTTGATGCAGCCGGACTCTTCTATTCTTTCGATTATTCATAAGGAGAGGGGCGTTATTTACGCAGATAAAAACCAGCATCAGGAAGCTTTGGATAATTATTTAACAGCCCATAAACTCAATCCTAAAAAGAAATTCTACCTCTACTTAATAGCGGAACAATACGATGCTCTGAATAACAAGAAAGAAGCTCTAAAATATTACCAGCAAGTGTTTGATGGTATTGATGAGAAGAAAGGCCTTGATTTATTGACGGCTTCTATTCGTGACTTTTCAAAATCGAGAATTGATAAGCTTAAAGAAGATATTTTTATGGAGCAGTAAATACGCTTTGAAATTAAAACATTCAACGTTGAATTTATTAAAACGGACTAAGATCTACGCTTAGTCCGTTTTTTTATGGCTTAAGGTTTCTCGAAGCAATTCAGGTTAATTAAATATGATATTTATCAACATTATTTAAAAACATTATCGTAAGGTGCGGTTTGTATTTAATATAAATTAAAATTGAGGGGTGATATATATTTTACTATTGTCTTGTTTGTTTTACGTGGAGTATCGTTTTTTATTAAGCTGTGTGTGTGTATTTCTGGCAATTTTCTTTTTTACGATATAAATAATAGATGTGGAGATTATAAATGCTTTTACACCTAGCATTTATTCTCTGTGGCATATAAATATTTATATGTTTGTAATTCGCAAGTTATTTGTTAATAAATAATGAATTATTCTGTTTAGGCAAACCCAGATTTTTTTCACGTCGAACTTAAACTTTTTTTATGAAATACATTTCAATCTCACTTCTTACTTTTATAATTGGCTATAGTTACTGTCAGGCACAAAGCAATCAGCCTGATTTTAATGAGATATCAAAAGATAATATCATTGGTATTGTTGACACATTAACAAGCGAATATTTTGAGGGGAGACATATAAGTGCTAATGATAAATTATTGAGTTATTTCTCAAATTATTACAGTACTATAGGCTTAGATTCGATTAATAATAACGATTACATTCAAGATTTTACCTTCTTTAAATACCAAAAATACTCCGATTCCTCCTATATTAAATATGGAGAACAGAAATTGAGAATTGGAAAAGATTTTATTCACAGTCTTTGGGATTATCAAGAAGATTTTAATAATACTAGACAGCCTCTAAACACCCGCATTTTATTTGCTGGGAATCCTCCTAATAGCCTAGATTCTTTATTGAAATGGAATGATTTGCAAGGGAAATCAATACTTGCATTTAATCAAAATAGGAATTTCTTCAATACTGCCCAACATAAAGGAGCTACCAGTATCATAATAATCGAACCTAACCAAGAACGATTTGAAAAAACGAGAGCAAATCAAAAAATAACTTTATATATGTTGGAGGTACTTTCATACTACACTAAGGAGCCTGAAACAAAAACATTTACTAAAATTTACCTGTCTCCAAAGGCAGGGGCAAAACTTTTGGGTATTAAGCAATCGAAACTAAGCAGATACAGAACGAAATACCCTCATATTAAAGACTCTATTCACTACAATTTACCCCAAGAAATCACGTTAAATATTCATAGAGAAAAACAATATATTAATTCTGGGAATATAGTGGGTTATATACAAGGCACTGATACCAATGAAGAACATATTATTGTATCGGCACATTACGATCACTTGGGAAAAAATGAATATGGCACGTACCCCGGAGCTAACGATAATGCTTCTGGTGTAAGTGCCATGCTCGAAATAGCCAGAGTTTTGGCGGCTGCACAAAAAGAAGGTATTCGTCCCAAACGAAGCATTTTGTTTGTTGCCTTCGGTATGGAAGAGTCACGTATGTTGGGGTCTAATCACTATATAGAAAACCCTATACTACCTCTCGAAAAACTAAAAGCTAATATCAACATGGATATGATTGGGCGTCAGGATAAGTATCATGATAGTATTCCTAATTATATATATGCTTTAGGACCTGATTCCTTAACCAATCCCATCAAACATTTGATGGACAGTATTAATCATGTTCATCATTTTGTACAGTTAGAATTTCTAGACAATTACCCCGATGCCAAACGGTTTTTTAGCAAGTCTTCCGATCAAGTAAATTTTCTGAAGCAAGGTATACCCGCAGTTTTAATTAATAATGGTATCCACAAAGATCTACACCAGTTTACCGATACTAAAGACAAACTGAACTACGAAACCATTGAGAATGTTACCAAATTAATGTTAATGTCGGTATGGGAGTTGGCGAATTTAAATGACGGATTTTATGAATAATAAATGGAGTGTAATACTCATAATGATTGTGATATCAAGCTTAGGCTTTCATATGTGTACGACGGCACAAACAAAAGATCCTAGTCCTAAGAATATAAATTTGCAAGATAGTTTGGCATTCGAGCTTGCACAGATTTATGGCCTTGATCAGGGGATAAGAACTTCAAAAGCCTTTGAAAATAAAATGCGTTTGATACAGTGCGTTGATTCGTCGAATTACGATCGGATTTTTGAGTTTGTTAAAACACATGGTATGCCAAGTGAAAAGTTACTTGGTAAAGAGAATTATAGTAGAGAGTGTGTGCAATCTGCTTTTTTTGCAGTGATGTTGCATAATCCCCACATGCTTGTTAAAAATAAAGAACATCTTCATTTCTTCGCAGATTTAGTGAAGAAAGGCGAATTAAAGGAAGGAGCTTTATTAACCATATTGGATAAATATTATTGGGCCAAAAACTCCAAACGTGTTTTGTATGGCTCTCAATTTGGTATGCCTCATATGGAGGATAAAGAAAAAACGAATAAGGCTAGAGTGGAGCTAGGTATCACTCCTCTTCCGGATTCTCTTTTTATTAAGCATTAGTGATTCTACCAGCTTGTTTGATCTGTTTATCTATTATATTTTGATCTTGACCATAAATACTTTACAAATTATAGCTTAAAATTCAATTTTCAGCTTTATTTTTAAGCTTTACTAAACACATGTTTTTTATAATCAACTGATTTGTTTGTAAAGGACTGGTCCTGATCTATGAAAAAGAAATTTCCCCATTTTCGTCAACTCGATGCCATGGACTGCGGGCCAACTTGCCTGCGCATGATATCGAAGTTTTATGGTAAAACCTATAGTTTGCAATCCTTACGTGATAAATCTTATATCACTCGTGAAGGTGTGTCGATGATGGGGATTGCTGATGCGGCTGAGAGCATTGGTTTTCGGAGCATGGGGGTGCGAATTACCTTTGAGCAGCTGGCAGAGCAAGCGACATTACCGGCCATTTGTCATTGGAATCAAGCTCACTTTGTGGTGGTTCACAAAATTGAGAAAAAGAAGAATAAAACCATCGTTCATGTTGCTGATCCGGCTTCAGGAATGTTGAAATTTACAAAAGAGGAATTTGTCAAATCCTGGGCGTCGACTAAGGTAGATGGAGACTTGAAGGGACTCTGTTTGCTTCTTGAACCAACACCTGATTTTTATAAAGCGAAGGATGAGAGTAATAGCAAGAAAAAGAGTGTCGCTTTTCTTTTGCGCTACCTAAAGCCTTATAAAAAGTTTCTTTTTCAATTATTCCTGGGCATGCTTTTCGGAAGTATGCTACAACTTATATTTCCATTCCTCACCCAATCGGTGGTTGATGTGGGTATCAATACTCAAAATTTGAGTTTTATTTATCTGGTACTCATCGCACAGATGGTGCTTTTTATTTCGCGTATATCCGTTGAGTTTATTCGCTCCTGGATTCTTTTGCATATTTCAACTCGTATTAATATTTCCCTGATTTCCGATTTCCTGATTAAGTTGATGAAACTGCCCATTGGTTTCTTCGACATCAAGATGATTGGTGATCTTTTACAGCGCATACAGGATCATACGCGTATCGAAAATTTCCTGACTTCATCTACCCTGAACATTCTGTTCTCTATGGTTAATCTTCTGATATTCGGAGTTGTATTGGCAATTTATGATATGACCATATTCGGTGTTTTTCTTTTGGGATCATCACTTTATATTCTCTGGATTAATCTTTTCCTAAAAAAGCGCCGTGAATTGGATGGTAAGCGATTTGCACAGCTCTCAAGCAATCAGAATTCGCTTGTGCAGCTGATTACAGGGATGCAGGAAATTAAGCTCAATAATTGTGAAAAGCAGAAGCGTTGGGAGTGGGAAAATATTCAGGCTGAATTGTTTCAAGTAAGAACTAAAGGTTTAGCTCTGAATCAGTATCAGGTTTCGGGATCGGTCTTCTTCAATGAAACCAAGAATATTGTGATTACATTTTTAGCTGCCCAAGCTGTGGTTAATGGGAGTATGACTTTGGGTATGATGCTGGCCGTTCAGTATATTCTCGGTCAGTTGAATTCGCCTATCGATAATTTGGTGCAGTTTATTCACTCCTGGCAGGATGCTAAAATATCATTGGAGCGTTTGGGTGAGATTCATGAAATGGATGATGAAGAGATTGAGAAAGATGAAAAGTTAATTGAATTACCTGAAGATAAATCCATTCATATTGAGAAAGTAAGTTTTCAATACGAAGGCCCACATTCTGAGATGGTGCTGAATGAAGTTGACTTGAATGTTGCCAAAGGTAAAACTACGGCTATTGTTGGTGCTTCTGGCTCCGGAAAAACGACCTTGATTAAACTTATGCTGGGCTTCTATCCAGCAACTAAGGGAAAGATCAATTTGGGTGGGGTTTCCATTCAAAATTACAGCTCAGCCATGTGGCGTCAGAACTGTGGTGTTGTGATGCAGGATGGTTTTATCTTTTCTGATACCATTGCTAAGAATATTGCCGTTGGTGATGAGATAGTGGATAAGAAACGTCTGCTTTATGCTGTACAAGTAGCCTGTATACAAGAGTTTATTGACAGTTTACCTTTGCGTTATAATACAAAAATTGGAGCTAATGGTCATGGTTTAAGTCAGGGACAAAAGCAAAGAATCTTAATCGCTAGAGCAGTTTATAAGAACCCAGAATTCCTTTTCTTCGATGAAGCCACCAATGCTTTGGATGCCAACAACGAAAGAGCCATTATGGAGAATCTGGATGAATTCAATCAGGGACGTACGGTTGTGGTTGTTGCCCATCGTTTAAGCACCGTTCGCAATGCCGATAAAATTATTGTCCTGGATAAAGGCCAAATTGTTGAACATGGCAGCCATAATGACCTGACTCAATTGAGAGGTAGGTATTACGAATTGGTTAAGAATCAGTTAGAACTTGGAAATTAGATTGCTAAATTGTTATACTGTTACATTGTTAAACTGTTAGATTTTTAGACGGTTGTAATTATTAATGGTTTAATTATTAAAACAATTGATGATGGAAAATAAATTTCTAGAATTGGATAAGATTTATGCTTATAAGCGTGCTTTTGTTTTATCAAATTATATTTGGAATATTATTCTTTCATGGGATTATTTTGCAAAAGATACGGTTGGGAAGCAATTTGCCAGATCAATAGATTCTATTTCAGCAAATATAGCCGAAGGTTATGGACGCTATCATAAAAAGGATAAAATTAAATTCTATCGTTATGCGATGGGATCTTTAAAAGAGTCTATCGACTGGAACGAGAAATCTTTAATTAGAGGATTAATATCAAAGGAACAGTATCAATTTATTCATAAAGAATTTTGTGAGCTCCCCAAGGAGATTAATTATCTGGTTAAATTTACCAATGAGAAATTAAAGGTTTAAGCCCCTTTCAACAATCTCGTAATCATACCATACAGCAATATAACAATTCATCAATTAAACCATATATTAGGATATGAGTGATAATATAGAATTAAGATCAGAGTCGGTTCAGGAAATTCTTGGGAAAATGCCATCATGGATCATTCGAGTTGGTTCGGGCTTAGTATTTCTTGTGGTGCTGATATTGGTTATTGGCTCCTGGTTTTTCTCTTACCCTGAGATTATCGAATCAAAGTTAGTTTTGACTACCGAGAATCCACCCGCTGAGTTGATTGCTCGAGCAAATGGTAAGATTGTTGAATTAAAGGTGGAAGATAAACAGAAGGTTGTTAGTGGAGAACTGTTAGCTGTTATTGAGAATCCAGCGAATTTTGAAGATATTTTCAGCTTAAGTGAGGAGTTGAAAAAGAATAGTCCGATACTTGATGGAACAAAACCAATAGGTACTGTTTATGAAGATAAGGATTACAGACTAGGAGAGGTGCAGGTCGTGTTTAATAATTATTTAAAGGCTTGTGCGGACTATAACCGTTTTGTTGATTTGCAATATCACAAAAAGAAAAAAGCGTCTTTGATCCAGAAAAGGAGTAATTACCGGATGTATTATAATCGTCAATACAAGCAGCGTACTATTCTGGAGAAGGAACTAACTATTGTTTCAAGGGAGTTCCATAGAGATTCTTTACTGTATACACGAGGTGTTATTTCTAAGGCAGAATATCAGAAATCTGAGAAAATCTATTTACAACAAAGCTATGCCTTTCATGGTTCACGTTCTACTTTGTCGTCAACACAGATTCAGATTAATCAGGTTGACCAGGAAATCATAGATTTAGATCTTGATAAGGAAAAACAGAGAAAAGAATTACAAGATATTATTCTACATGCCAATGATAATTTAGTGGCTCAGATTGATATGTGGGAACAGAATTACCTGCTTAAATCACCCATTGATGGATCAGTAAGTTTTAATAGTTTTTGGTCTGCGAACCAAAATGTAAAACTAGGAGATAAGGTGTTTACGGTACTTCCATTCGATTCAACTCAGATTATTGCACGTGTGGAGTTAGGCATGACTCGTTCAGGTAAAGTAAAACTGGGACAAAGGGTAAATATCAAGCTTAATAACTACCCCTATATGGAGTATGGTATGCTTGAGGGACGTATTCGCTCCATTTCGGAGGTGCCTGAAGGTGATAACTATAGTTTGGATGTAGAGCTTGCCAATGGGCTTGTAACTAATTATGGAATTAAATTGAAGTTTGCTCAAAAGATAGAAGGCGTTGCTGAGATTATTACGGAAGATCAACGCTTGCTTCAGCGCATATTTAATCCACTTAAGGCCCTACTTAAGGAGCATGTTGTAACGAATCATGATTAACAATTGGCAATTAATAATCACCGATTATATGATGCGTAATTGATGGTTGAACTGTTAGCATTACTGCAATGCTGAATTGTTTGATTGCAGAATTGTTGTGAATTCTCAGTTTGTGGAATACAGTCTTTTAAACTTTTTTTTTCTTTGATCTTTCGACTTTAAGCTTTATACTTTCTTCCCCTTTATTCTTTCTAAACTTTGCTCATCTCATGCTTTTATTCTAAATTAGGATGGAACAGAAGATTAGGCTCATGCAAAAACTAGCAGTTGGGATCGATATTGGTGGTACGAATACCGTTTACGGTTTCGTAACAGAGGCTGGTCTTTGTCTTTCTCATTCGTCTATTTACACCCCTAATTATCCTATTTTCGAGAATTTCGTTCGAGAGCTTTCTTTGCAAATACAAACCAGTTTTGATTCTTTTTCTGATCAATATGAATTGGTTGGCGTGGGTGTTGGAGCTCCGAATGCCAATTATTTTACTGGCTGCATTGAGCATGCCGTAAACCTATCCTGGGATAAGCATCTGCCTTTGGCTAAACTTTTGGGTGAACACTTTAAATTGCCAGTTGTTTTAACCAATGATGCTAATGCAGCTGCCTTAGGCGAGATGTACTATGGTGGAGCAAAAGGTATGACTAATTTCATGTTAGTTACCCTTGGAACCGGATTGGGTTGTGGTATCGTGCTGGATGGTAAAATTTATAATGGGAATGAGGGGTACGCCGGTGAAATGGGGCATATTATTATCCGTGATCAGGGCCGTTCCTGTTCCTGTGGACGCAAAGGATGTCTTGAGACTTATGTGTCGGCTACAGGGATTAAAAGGACGGTGAGTAAGTTCCTGGCTAAGTATGATGAAAAATCAGTACTTCGTGATATCCCATTTAATAAAATTTCGGCAAAGAAGTTGGCAACGGCTGCTTATGGCGGCGATAAGGTTGCAATTGAATCATTCGAATATACCGGTCGCCTACTTGGAAGAGCACTAGCCAATATCGTGGCAATGAATAATCCTGAAGCGATATTTCTTTCCGGAGGTTTGGCAAGAGCTGGTGATTTAATACTTAAACCCACCCTTTATCATATGGAGGAAAATCTTTTATCTGTTTTGAAAGGTAAAGTGAAACTAGGACTATCTTCAATTGAAACCAACGCGGGTGTTATGGGATCAGCAGCTTTAGTTTTTGCAAACGGGCATTAAGAGCTCCTCAGTTGTATACAGCTCCTTATTAATCTCTTCAATTGGTTTAATATTTTTATAAAGTAAGTAATCGTTTAGTTCAGTCTTACTTTTAAAATTGATTTTTGGTTCAATTCTATCCTTTAGGTAATTTGTTAGTGAACGTATTGTTCTAAAATAGCGATAATATTTGTCCTCAAAATTGTAGATGTAACAGATTTCTTTCTCGTCTTTCAACAACAATTCGTAGGTTTCGATTCTCCTTTGGGGACGTAAATACTCAATGTTGAGTAGGGTTATTTTATTCATATTAGAGGATTATACTTTGAATTTAGGCACCTAAATATAAAAAAATATTCCGTCACTATTAATTTTATCAACAAAAATCATTTATTAATCTACGATTAATTAGCATCCATCATTAAAATCAGAGTTCTGTTTAAACTTAGTATTCGAGGGTTTTATGTTTCATTACGATCAGAGTTTATAAATTTGAAACTTGGCTTAAACATTTGATAATTTATGAGATAATAATTTTTTACAATCCTTATTTTCGAATGCATCTCTACAGATTTAAAAAAAAGTATTATATATATTGTTTAGTTGTTTTCTAAGGTTTTGTTTTTATTCTTTCATACTTTTTTTGTTCTGAAACTAATGTGATTCAGTATATTATTTTATCTTGTTATCGTTTCATTAAAGATGACCCGTTGAATCATGAACCGTATTCTATACCTTTTAATATTAAGTTTTTGCTCTTTATATGGCTTTTCTCAGACAGATGTAAGGCCTTTTGCTTCCCATAATCAGAGTCCTTTGATTCATTCCTTTGGCTTACCCAATGTTGAAGGTGGTAATATAATGCCTAAAAATAAGCTCTCTATTTCCTCTGTATTTAATTTGTCGAGCAATAGTACAAATGCCTTCAGTTCAAATGAGATAGTCTATTTTGATGGGGAAATGGCTCGTATTGATTTTCAAGCTCGATATGGTATTGGCTCTCGTTTTGAAATGGGTTTAAATATCCCTATTATAAATCATTCTAAGGGGTTTATGGATTCCAGCATTAATGGCTTTCATGATTTTATGGGGATGTCTGGAGGCGCGCGTGCCAGTACTCCTATTGGCGAGATTCTTTATGCTTATGAGCAGAATGGTGAATCATTATTTAATATCGACGCAAGTGCCTTTGGAGTAGGAGATATTAGTTTTGAATTGGGCTATAAGATTGTAGATAGTAAGACACATGCAATGGCTTTGCGTGCTTATCTAAAGATGAACAATGCCGATAAATTAAAATTACTGGGAAGTGGAACTCTTGATCTTTCTGTCCAGTTTTCAGGTCAAACCAAAGGTGTGGGCCCGAGACCTGCCTATTTCTTTTATTCATTGGGATATTTACGAATTGGGGATGGATCTTTACTTGAAAGTATGCAAATGAATGATGTCGCCTTTGCTTCAATAGGTTTGGCCGTATCTGTGAATAAATGGCTGGTACCCAAAATGCAAGTCGATTATCACTCTAAATTCTACAAGAATTCATTGACACAGGAGTTAGGAGATTATGGGATGCAACTTCTTTTAGGTGCCGATTTTGTTCTGAATAAACGGATGGTTCTGACTGCTGGATTTGCTGAGGATATTAAAATCAACACGTCTCCTGATTTTGTTCTTCATATGGGATTGAACTACACATTTTAATGTTTATGTGTAATTTGTCAATATCGAGATAAAATGGTTGACTGTGAATAGAATTTTGATTCGAGAATTCTAAATTTCATTTGATAATTGTACATTGCGGATATTAATCATAAATTGAAAAGAAATGAGTATTATAGGAAATATTATTTGGATTATTTTCGGAGGTATTTTTATCTTCTTAGAATATATTATTGCCGGCATATTAATGTGCTGTACTATCGTTGGAATTCCTTTTGGTCTAAAGGCTATTCAGTTATCTGTACTTGGTTTAGCTCCATTTGGTCAAAAGGTGGTACCTAACGAAAGTTCCGGTGGGTGTTTGAGTATCTTTTTAAACATCTTTTGGTTAATTTTTGGAGGCTTTTGGATTGCTTTAACTCACTTGCTTTTTGCCATTTTGTTTGCCATTACCATTATAGGAATCCCATTTGCGGCTCAGCATATTAAGTTAGCAGGTTTTGCTTTAACTCCTTTTGGTAAATCGCTGAGATAGAATCTACTTGGTATTATCAATTAGTGGTGATTATGTTTATCGCTAATTGATAATCAGCACCCGTGATTTATTTAATTTGCTACAATCTAATTGTAAATATGGTTTCTCCTATTTTTGATCTGCAAAGGAGACTACCACCATGTGCGCGTAAAATCTGACGGGAATAACTTAGGCCAATACCTGATCCATTTTCCTTGGTTGTGAAAAAGGGGATAAATATTTCTTCAATAATTTCTTCCGGAATACCATTCCCATTATCCGTAATTCTGATCTCCGTAATTTCACCTTTTTTAATTGAATTTACGGCTATTCTTGCTGTTGTACTGGTTGGTTGCTCCTGATCATTAAATGCTTCTGCGGCATTTTTAACTAAATTGATAATGACCTGAACCATCATTTGCTCGTCGGCTATAAACTTAAAATTAGTCTTAGGCTTAATCAGTTTGATCTCTCCTTCAAAACTCTCTTTTATGGGTGAAAGGAGAATGCTGAGTCTGTCATAAAAGGCATATAAATCCACACCATTAAATTGTGGTTCGGGTGCTTTTGAAAGCATACGATAGGATTGTACAAAATGAACAAGATCTTCGTTGGTTTGACAAATCACACCTAAGCCATCGATGGTTTTTTTAACGTCAATATTGCTTGTTTCATTATGAGCAGGATGGTACTTTTGCTCCCAAATCCGCTTTAATGATTGTGAGATTGAGGTGACTGGAGCCAGTGAGTTCATTATTTCATGACTCAATACTCGTATAAGTTTCACCCATGAATCTATTTCTTTACGTTCCAATTCACCTCGTATATCTTGCATTGTGATGAGCTTCACATCCTCTTTTTCAATTCGGATGATAGAACATCTTGCAATCACTTGTATACGCTCCTTATTTGAGAGGAGATCCAAAACTTTTCTTTGTCTATTTTTTAATTTTGACAAAGCATCAGTGAACTTAGGATCTAAGCGTTTTAGTTGCTTGATGTGAGTCAGGGTTTTTAGGCCTGTTAATTCAAGAGCCGTAGCGTTTACATCTGTTACGTAACCCTTTGGTGTTAAAACAACAACTCCAGTGGCAATATTTTGCAGTATTTCACTGAAATAGGTTTCTTTAATTTTGCTTTTTATTTGCACCTCGTGGAGTATGCCATTTAACTCATTGAGACTTTGATGTAATTCATTGATTATTTTATTGCCTGATTTTTTTGGAAAGTGTAGGGTGGTATCTTTATTCTTTATTGCCTGAACAAAATAGTTCATAAGTTTATGTGTTCTATTCAGAAATCGAATAAAATTCCAGACTAGAAATAGCTCACTTAATAGTAAGAAAACTGAGGCGTAATATTTCTGGTTAGCTATGCTAAATCCTAGCCCTATAGCTAAAGCCATAAGAGTTATCAAGTAAAGAAAAAGCATGCTGTTGTAGTATTTATAGGCCATATTTCTTGATTTTATTATACAACGTTTGGCGAGTGATACCCAATTGTGAGGATACCGCACTTAAATTGCCCATTTGTTTCTCAACGGCAGCTGTAATGAGTTGTTTTTCCATATCCTCCAGTGTCCCTCCATAGGCTTCTACTTTTGAAAATTCATCTATTTTAAACATAAAATCCTTTGCAGAAAGTTGGTGTTTATCGCTAAGTATAATTGCTTTCTCAACGGCATGTTGTAATTCTCGGACATTACCTGGCCAGGTATATTCTTGTAATTTGTTAATGGCTGATGAAGAGATACTGACTACTTTCTTATTGTATTTATTTGCATATAGGTTGAGGAAATGTTTAGCCAATTCGAGGATATCGGTCTTTCTATCGCGGAGGGGAGGCAGTTCAATTTGTATGGTATTGATTCTATAAAGTAAATCCTGACGGAATTTACTCTCGATTACCATTTCATTAAGCTTACAATTTGTTGCACATATGAGTCTTAAATCAACATCTACAGCCTTATTTTCACCGAGTTTTGTTAATGACCTGTTTTGCAATACCGATAAAAGTTTGGCTTGCATGGGAAGGGAGAGGTTTCCTATTTCATCTAAAAATAATGTCCCTCCATTGGCCGCTTCTATTTTCCCCATTCTATCGTTATGAGCGTCAGTAAAGGCACCTTTCTTATGTCCAAATAATTCACTTTCAAATAGACTTTCTGCAATGGATCCCATATCGACACTTACCATTACTTTTTGAGAACGTTTCGATAATCGATGTAGTTCTCTTGCAACCAGTTCTTTTCCTGTTCCATTTTCACCAGTAATCAACACATTAGCATTTGTGGAAGCAACTTTATTGACTAAATTCATCACCGATTTCCAGCTCTTTGAATGACCGATTAATGGGTTATTATTAGCTTGATTAATTTCAGCAATGAGTTCATTTTCCTTAAGGCGTAACTTCTTGACTTCCTTTCTCGAACTGCTGAGTTTCCAAGCCATATCAATGGTTGCTAACATCTTCTCATTTTCCCATGGTTTCAGTACAAAATCAACAGCACCCGATCGAACGGCTTTTACAGCTAATTCAACATCCCCATAGGCAGTAATCATCACCACACTCATGCCAGAATTATACTCTAATATTTGATTCAACCAGTAAATCCCTTCGTTGCCTGTATTGATGCCAGCTTTAAAATTCATATCCAAAAGCACAACATCGTAACTGTCCAGCTTTAGTTCTGATATTAAGGCATTAGGGCTTGAAATACATTTCAATTTTTTACAGGAATTTGACAACAATAACTCTAAAGCGCTGAGTATACTTTTATTATCGTCGACAACTAAAATTTTGGCTTCTTTCATTTTTTTGACTGTGCTATGAAATTCATTTTTTCTATACAACAAGTTCTATTTTTTATCTAAAGTAGAAAGCTTTTCAAAAAATTAGACAAGGCCTGTCTAATTTATTTACACATTTATTGATGTCGTTCTATCTAAGTGTTTAAATAATATGCATTTATGGAAAATGGCACAAGATTGGTATTAGGATCGATGTAAATCTATAAATCAATAAGAAATTTAAGTTGATTAATTAAACAAGAATTGAATATGTCGATGGATCGAAAAATTGAAAAGAAAAAAGGCTTAAAAGCAAAGCACATCTATATTGGCGTGCTTGTTGTTTTTGTACTGGGCTTATCGATTAAAATGATATTTGGAGCGGAATCATCCACTTTCAGGGCTGAGGAGGATAAGCTTGATATTGCAGAGGTCACCCAAGGCAGTTTTAAGGATTATATCTCGATAATTGGAACGGTAGAGCCTAAAACCACTATCTATTTAGATTTGGAGGAAGGAGGTAAGGTGGTTGAAAAACTGATAGATGAAGGTGAAACCGTGAAAAAAGGTGATGTGATCGTCAAATTGGTAAATAATGACTTAAAGCTTCAAATTCTTAATACGGAATCTTCCTTGGCTTATCAATCTAACGAACTGAGGAATACCTTAATAAGTATGGAGCAACAAAAGATTAATAACCTGCAGCAATTGCTTAGTATCGATACCGATATCATCAGATTAAAGCGTCGTTATGAGCAGAATTTAATGCTTTTTGAGAAGGGTTTTATTTCCAGGGAAGATTTTTTGATTTCAAAAGAAAATTATGACTTTTCCCGTCAAGATAGAGATTTGAGATACCAGCGAATGGTTCAGGATTCAATTTTTCGAGAAAATCAAAAACTTCAAATGAATAGTAGTTTGAAGAATATGGAACAGAACTTAGAAATGGTTCGCCAACGCTTAGAAAATTTGAATATTAAAGCGCCGGCCGATGGTCAGCTGGGAAGTCTTGAAGTTGAAATTGGCCAATCGATTAATCGTGGCCAGCGTATAGGTCAGCTCCATATTCTTAATGATTTTAAGATAGTGGCTGAAGTTGATGAGCATTATATTGATAGGGTTCGAAGAGACCTTTCCAGTTCCTTTGTTCGTAATGAAAAAGTGTACAGACAACTAACAAAAAAAGTCTACCCTGAAGTTCGGGATGGTCGGTTTAAAGTGGATCTGGTTTTTGATGGCCTGACTCCCGAAAACCTCAGAACGGGGCAAACCTATCATATAAAACTAGAGTTGGGACAACCCGTAGAAGCTATTCTACTGCCTCGTGGAGGATTTTTTCAAAGTACAGGTGGGCAATGGGTCTTTGTGTTGGATGAATCGGGCTCTTATGCCACCAAACGCCACATTAAGATTGGTAGACAAAACACCCAATATTTTGAAGTTCTAGAAGGCTTAGAAGCAGGAGAAAGAGTGATAAGAAATAATTACGATAGCTTCGGCGACAACGATAGAATTGAGTTTAAGTAATTTAAGAATAAAGGCAAAAAGGTTAAACGGATAGACTGAGATAAATGATGTTTGTTTCTGTGTCATTGAAAGAAGAATAGGAAATATCTTTTTTTATGCAAGTGCAAGCTCATCAAAAATCGGTTAAGTTATTTAACATGAATAATAAAATTTAAAGAATTATATACACTTACTTATAAAAACAAAGACATGATTACTATTGAAAATTTATCGAAGGTTTTTCAGACAAGTGAAATTGAAACTCTAGCTCTGAATAATATCAATTTAAAAATTAATAAAGGTGAATTCGTTGCCATTATGGGACCTTCTGGTTGTGGGAAATCTACTCTTTTAAATATTCTGGGCTTGCTGGATAACCCTTCAGAAGGTCAGTACACTTTTAATAATACCAAAGTTGCTGGCTTAAAGGAAGGACAGCGTACAGATTTGAGAAAAGGAAATGTTGGATTTGTATTCCAGAGCTTTAATTTGATTGATGAACTGAATGTGTTCGAAAATGTTGAAATGCCACTGGTTTATCAGGGATTGAGTAGCAAGAAACGTAAAGAAATGGTGAATAAAGTTCTTGATAGAATGAACATGAGCCATCGATCACAACACTACCCTCAACAGCTTTCAGGAGGACAACAACAACGTGTTGCCATAGCTCGAGCTGTTGTCTCTAATCCAGGCTTAATACTGGCCGATGAGCCTACAGGTAACCTCGATTCTAAAAATGGACAGGAAGTGATGGAATTATTGACAGAACTGAACAGAGAAGGTACAACTATCATCATGGTAACACACTCCATTAAAGATGCTGGCTACGCGCATAGAGTGATTAATCTGTTTGACGGGAAAGTTGTAACTGAGGAAGTTCTGGTTGAAGAACAGGCTCTCATGTAAATAACTCACTCTTAATAAAGGTACAGAACTCCACTCTTTTAGAAATTGTTCTAGGGGAATCGAATTATATAAAGTCTCCATTCAATCCTTAAGAGCAGCCACGAGGAGTTCTGTGGATCGTTTGAGATAGTGTGGTTCGAAAAAAAATAAAAAGATACTATTTATGATTTTTTTAAAATTAGCATTTCGTCGTTTGTTTCGTAAAGGGGAGCATAGCGCAGCACGTATTGTATCATTGGCTACTGGTTTGGCCTTCGGAATCTTACTTTTATCCGAAGTGTTTTACTACTACAGTTATGATAGTTTTTACCCCGATTCAGATCGTATTTATGTGGTTCATGAAAATTATAAGCCAGATAAAGCAGAAGATGAACTGGTAAGCCGCATTCATGTGAGTGGTGCTATAGCACCTGGTTTAAAAGCTAATGTACCAGGAATTGAGATGGCCACTCGAATAAATTCAATTGGCTCATCTATATTTTATACGGATAATAAGAAAAGCTACGAAGCGGAATTTGCTTTGGCCGATGAATATCTTTTTGATGTTTTACCAAGAACCATGTTGAAAGGTAATGCAAAAGAGATTTTGAAAGCACCTATGACATGTATGGTTTCGAGCGAAATTGCTGAGAATATAGGAGGAAATGTAATTGGACAAATAATCGATTTAAAAAAATATCCTGGAGAGAAATTAACAATCGGAGGAGTTTTCGAAGCTTTGCCCGAGAACACAAATCGTAATTATGATGTTTTAATTTCAATGGTTTCTACCAGTCATTTTATGTGGGATGGTTCTGATCAATGGTTAGGTAATGATCGCTATTACTCTTGTGTAAAGCTAGCTCAAGGAATCAATCCTGAAAATTTGGCCCCAGCCGTTAGAAAGATGCAAGAAGTCCATCAGGATATTGTTAAAATTGAGGAACAGAATGGAGGGTTTGTTTTGAAATATACATTCAAACCCATCAAGGATATTTATTCTGAGAACTCAAAAGACATTATTCTAATTCTGAGTACCATTGCTTTTGCTGTTCTTTTTGTTTCTCTACTGAATTATGTTTTATTGACTTTAAGTGTTTTGGTTGAACGATCGAAATCATCGGCCATTTATAAAACTTTTGGTGCTCATGCCAGGCATTTACGACAGATTATTTTCTCTGAATCAGCGCTTTTATTTTTGATATCCTTATTGGCTGCTTTTGCTATGATTATGGTTTTACAACCAGCAGCCGAGAGACAGGTTGGCCATAAATTAGTGTCCGTATTAAACCCTTATGTAGTTGTGCCGATTATGGGGATATTAATTCTTATGGTGATACTGATGAGTTATTTACCAGCTCGATTTTTTTCTCGTATTCCTGTAGCCAATGCCTTTCGTCATTATCAGCAGAAAAAGAATAAATGGAAATTGATTTTATTATCCTTTCAATTTGTGGGTGCTTCTTTTATTCTCTCCATGCTTGTTATTGTAAGCTTGCAATACAATAATATGAAAAACAGTTCACATGGTTATCAAGCGAAAGGTATATTTTATGGTTCAACCAGTGGTATGGTTGGTAGTAAAGTAGCGGCTGTCTTACATGAACTCAGATCTATGCCTGAGATAGAGTCCATTGCTCTTGGCGACGAACTACCTCATCATTATCAATCTGGGAATAATATACAGTCGGCAGATGGTCAGCGTGAGTTATTTAATGTTGCAGATTTCTATTTTATAGATGCCAATTATTTGTCTATGCTAGATATTCCTCTTACCCAAGGAGATGGTTTTGTGTACGGCAAAACACTTGAAGGTGAAATGCTTATAAGTGAAAAGGGTGCTGGCTTATTGAAACTGCACAATGTTTTGTCTGATGGCATTGTTGGTAATCAGATTGATATCACCGGACATGGGAATAAGAATAAAACGATCAAAGGTATATTCTCTGATTTTACAATGAATTCTAAGGCTAATCCAGACATTCGTCCCGCCGTTTTCTTTTATAGATCTGAATCAACCTATCTTAAGATAGCTACAAAGCACCCATCTTTTTCATTTTATATTCTTGTGAAAACGCATGCCAATATAAAAGTTGACATAATGAATAAAATTCGTAATGTTTTTAATAAAGCTTTGCCATATGAGGATGCCAATATCATGAGTCTTGAAGTAGAACAAGAAAAAGGCTATAAACAGCAACGAGGATTCCGAAATGCTATGATGGCTGGTAGCATGATCATTCTTCTAATTACAATTATTGGTTTACTAGGCTACACAACCAACGAGGCCGTTCGTAGACGCAAGGAATTGGCCATTAGAAGAATAAATGGAGCTAAATTTTCGAACATCTTAAAGGTATTCTTGTGGGATGTTGAGGTAATTGCAATTCCTGCTGTAATGATTGGAGCTATTGGAGCTTGGTTTGCGGCCGGTCTATGGATGCAGAATTTTGCCTACAAACTGCCGCTTCACTGGGGGATATTTTTGATTTGCAGTTTGATTATACTGCTGCTAGTAGCACTTGTTACCATCATTAACTTCACTCGAAATGCACGACAAAATCCTATTGAGAGTTTGAGGTATGAATAATATCAAGCATAAAATTCAATACTGAAATGTAATATCAAATATCCGCGATGAACCTTTATAATATCAAAATATCCTATAAAAACTTACTGAAAAACAAATTGGTATCTATTATCAATATTGGTGGTTTAGCACTAGGAATCACAATTAGTTTACTTGTTTTTGCTTATGTGGGCAAAGAGAAAAGTATGGATGCTGAAATTGCCGAAATAGAAAATGTCTATACACTTCTGAATAATGGAGATGTTGATATATCAAGTGCTATGACAAGGCATATTTCTAATGAAATACCTGAATTAGAAGACATAACTTATACACGATACACATGGTCTCCTCAAGATTATGTAAAAAGTAATAATGAAAATTTTAAATTAAATAAATTGTTATTGGCTGACTCTTCCTTCTTTAAGGTTTTTGGTTTTGAGTCTGTATATGGTGATCCTCAAAAGGCCTTAAATACTGCTAATAAAATCGTGTTAACACAATCTGTCGCTCAAAAGATTTTTGGTAAGGCAAACCCAATTGGAAGAGAACTAGTGTATAATGCCACTTATCTACAAAATGTTATTCTTGAGGTTGGTGCGGTTATTAAAGACTTATCGCATAATTGTTCATGGGAATTTGATGCTGTATTATCGCTAAGGACAAATTTTAAATTACCTTGGTTTAAGAGTAGCGAAGACTATTGGGGATCTCAAAATTATAATGCTTTTGTAAAAATCCCATCGAATATAAATAGTGATCTTATTAATGAAAAGTTGTTGAATATTTCAACTGAAGATATTCCTCAGGGCTATAAGGCTGAAACGAATTTTGAGATTCAGTCTTTTGCAAAGTCATATAGTGAACATCCTCATATTCAAGTAATAAAACACGGTAATTTATTCACTTTGACGATTATTCAAATTACTGGATTTCTTATTCTTCTTTTGGCATGTATCAATTACATTAATCTGGTCACGGCTCAGAAAATAAAACGTTTAAGAAATATAGGGATCTTAAAAGTGATGGGTGGAAAAAAGGGAAAAGTAATTGGATTGCTAGCGGTCGAGTCGGGCTTGGTACTTCTGATAACAAGCTGCCTTGTTTTGGTTCTTAGTCATTTTCTTTTGTTTGGATTGAATCAACTAACCCATTCTGAATTTACTTTATCAGAGATTTTCACGGGTTCTAACCTGATTATATTTATTTCTCTATTGACATTTACTTTTGTATTAACCGGAATTATCCCAGGACTTGCATTAAGTAAAAGTAAAACAACGGCTCTTCTCAAGAATACCACCCAGGCTCGATCCCAAAACTACTTGAGAAATGGACTTCTTATTTTTCAATTTAGTATTACGATTATACTGCTCTGTGGTGTCATGCTTATCAATAAGCAAAACAATTATATGAGCGAATTGGATCCTGGTTTTAAAAAAGAAAAAATTCTTTACGCAACGACGAATCCTCAAATTAAAAAGCGAGTAGATGCATTTAATGCTGAAATAAAGAGGATCCCGGACATAGCTGATATCGCTTATTCTTCATCCTTACTGGGGTATAATCAATCCAACTGGGGATTATCACTACTGAATAAAGGAGCGAAACAAGATATTGGTTTTGCTAATCTTTATGTTAGTCCTAATTTTTTCGAGTTTTTTGGAATCAAATTAGTTCAAGGGAAACAATTTAATCGGCACTCTGAGGAAAATGCAGATTGGATATTTAATTCTATCGCCTTTAAAAAGTTTAATATTAAGAATCCGGCCGATGCCACCATTAAATACAATGGTAAGATAGGACAAGTGATAGCTGAAGTTGAAGATTTTAATCACGAATCGATGCATACGCCTATCAGCCCTATGGGTTTTAGAAGTTGTGGAGAGACAGATGAAGTTGTTTATTTTAAGTTGAATAGCTCCAGTATTAAAAGTACAGAGAACTGTATACGATCTATCAAAAATGTATGGGCAAATATTTCACCAGACTTTCCAATGGAAATCAATTATTTAGATGAATCCTGGGAAAGATTATATGAAAAGGAAAAGCAGTTTCAACACATCTTGAATTATGCTACAGTTATCTCGATTATCTTATCCTGTCTGGGTTTAATTAGTCTGACCTTTTTTGTTATCGAAACTCGTATTAAAGAGATTGGTGTGAGGAAGGTTAATGGTGCTAAAACTAAGGATATTATGACAATGCTGAACATGGACTTTATTAAATGGGTTGCTATTGCTTTTGTCATCTCTTGTCCAATTGCCTGGTATGCAATTCATATTTGGCTAGAAAACTTTGCTTACAAGACAGAACTCTCCTGGTGGATTTTTGTCTTAGCGGGCTTTATAGCCATGGCAATTGCTTTGTTAACCGTTTCACTACAATCCTATAGAGCTGCCACCAGGAATCCTGTGGAGAGTTTAAGGTATGAATAAGTAATAAAAATAATGATAAGATTATGAGATTCAATCAAAATATAATTATTAGCCTAAGACGGTTTAAATCGGAAAAAGTAAATACACTTATCAGCCTAACGGGTTTGGTATTAGCTTTAAGTATTGTGACAATTGTATTGGTATTCATCCTAAACGAATTGAATTACAACAGCTATTACAAAAATAAAGATCGTATTTATAGAGTACTAAATTATAATAAGATTGAGAACAAATACTGGGCAACTACACCATATCAGATTGGACAACTTGCAAAGGAAAAGTTTTCGGAAGTGAAGGCTGCTACACGTCAGTATAACATTCATAACGCACAGTTTCAGAAAAACAAGGAGTACATCGAGGAACAATCAGTAATAGGAACCGATAGTTCGTTTTTTACTGTTTTTGGCATTAATATTCTGCAAGGAGATTTGCATGGATTTGAAGAAACCAAGCATCATATACTATTGAGCTCTTCGATGGCGAAAAAATACTTTGGTCGAGAAAATCCTATTGGTAAGTCTTTAAAAATGAAGTTGAACAACCTGATATATGATATGCAAGTTGCTGCTATTTTTAAGGATATACCCAACAACACAAGTGTTAGATCAGATTTTATAGTCAATACAGATGTTGCATTTGACGATTTAGAAAAAAACATTATTACCAGTGAAGATGAAGTGGATTTAAAAAGTATGAATGAGGCATGGGCAAGTGTGTTCTTTACCAATTACTTCTTGCTAGAATCTTCTGTTTCAATTCCTCTATTCCAGGAAAAGCTTTTAAAATTAGGAAAGGAATATTCAAATAGTATAAAGAAATATACGCTATCAGCTCAATCGTTAAACGATGTTTACTTTAAGTCAGGCGGATATATCGACAATCATAAAACCGACTCTGGAGATTTAAAAATGCTCTTTATATTGGGTACTATCGGTATGCTGATTTTAATTATAGCCTGCATAAATTATCTGAATTTAGCCTTAGCTCAGGTCATTACACGACTAAAAAGCTTTGCAGTAAGAAAAACTTTTGGCGCTTCACAAAAAGATATCCTTCAGCAACTAGTAATCGATTATTGTATGTTGTCGATTATTGCCCTGCCAATTGCGATTGCTTTTGCTCAAATAGCTCTACCCGTAATTAGTGAGATGCTTGAAAAATCTTATCAGCTACAAATCGATTCAAACTTTCTTGTAGGGTTCGGTATTCTTATAGTCTTAACTTTAGTTACAGGTTTAGTTACTGCATTTGCCACATACTTAAGGTTTAAACAATCGCAGCTTACCCATATGCTTAAGGGTGCAAAAGAAGATCAAAACCAAAAATTCACTTTGCGAAAAGGAATGATTGTATTTCAAATATTGGTTTTTATCATTTTACTCTCTTGCACTATCGTTATCCAAAAACAAGTACGATATGCATTTAATAAAGATTTAGGTTTTGCCAAAGAGGAATTGGTAAGTGTAGATATTGGAAACCGTAATAAAGACATATTAAAGCAAAAGTTGCTGAAGATTCCTTCAGTAAAATCTGTTAGTTCTGCCATGTGGCTTCCCCCAACAAACAACAAAATGTTTATTGGTATCAAACGAGTTGATCGACCAGATGAGGACGTTTCTGTTTCTGGATTATTTGTAGATTATGATTTTGCAAAGGCTATGGGAATTAAGCTACTTATGGGCGAAGATTTTCAGGTAAACAAGCACCAATCAGGAGTTTTGGTGAATAAATCTGCTGCCAAAGCATTGGGACTAACCGATATTATTGGAGAAAAAACAAGCTTTGGGATCGTACACGGGCTTATTGCCGATTTTCATATGTTCTCATTAAAAGAAGAAATACCGCCTATGTTGTTGAGCTTATCTCCTTCTTCAGGCAGACAAATGATTATTCGTATCTCAACAAAAAATATTCACAACACCATTGCTCAAATAAAAAGGACATGGGAATCATTCGAAAATGGTAATCCTTTCGAAATAACTTTTACTGATGATGCACTAAACGAATTGTATCAATCAGATATCCGTTTTTCTAAAACAATTGGGATGCTCGCATTTATTGCCATATTAATCGCTAGTCTTGGCCTGTTGGGCTTATCTCTTTTTATTGGAAAACAAAGAATAAAGGAAATTGGGGTTCGAAAAGCCAATGGAGCTAAAGCTCATGAAATCATTAAAATGCTCAATAAAGATTTCTTTAATCTAGTGTTGATAGCTTTTATCATTGCTTGTCCAATTGCCTATTACGCCATGAGTAAATGGCTGCAAAACTTTGTCTATAAAACAGAACTCTCCTGGTGGATTTTTGCCTTAGCTGGGCTTATAGCTATGGGAATTACTCTGTTAACCGTTTCACTACAATCCTATAGAGCTGCCACTAGAAACCCTGTTGAGAGTTTGAGGTGCGAATAAAACATAATGATGACTAATTGTACACATATACTTGTCTTAAATATGAAAAACTACCTTATTTTAATTTTGCTTTTCTCCGTATTGGGAGCTTGTCAGAATAATAAAATGAAAACTGATGAGAAAAAATTGGTTAGTAAGATTCTAAGTGAAGAAGAGAAACTTGCCTTGGAAGAAAAAGATCGAATGGAACAGGAGAAATTATTGGCTGATTCATTAGCCAATCTTCCTGAAGGTTTTCGTTTTAAGGAAAATAGAAGTATAGATCGCAACAACCCACCCCTAACAATCGATATTGCTAATAATTTAGATAGTATTCGTGATATTAGTTTATCTGATGTTGCTCAGGATATTGAATACATTCGAATGCAAGCTATTCCTGATTCAACAATTCCTAAAGATCTAAAGCTGAGGTATTATTTTATGGATAATTATATTGTTGCTTCTAACCTATATGGTATTCACTTGTACTCAAAGAAAGGCGAATATATTCAGCTTGTTGTGAAAAATGAGTTAACAGGTATAAAGCTTGATGTTGAGAAGAATAGAATTAGTATTTTTTGCAGTAGCTATTCACACAAAGGAGGACGAAATAATGTATGGGCTCGTGGAGATCATCTTTTCTACAACTATAGAAATAGCCTGACTGGGCAAAACTTAATCATGGATTTTGATTGTTCCACTCAACATATATCAGGAGACACTCAATTTGATCCGGAACATCCCAATGCGATTACTGGCTTAGGTAAAGTCTGTGTGGATGTTAATAATGGCATTAATAAGCCTGAAAAGCCTATTTATCCCAATGGTATGATCATGTCTACAATAGATAATTTCGATAAGGAGTTTGAGGTGTTCAACCCTGATATTAATACCTATATCACGAAACTGGATGATGATAAGATGCTTGGGATTTTAAGCTCTAAAGGTGATACTTTAGCTAGTTTTAGAAAGTTGGAGCAAGTTAAGAACTATACAAAAAGGTTAACGAGAGGGACGGATTGTGGAACTCAATATGAAAAAGGAGGGAACTTTTTCATACGAACTGATTTTAATGATACCATCTTTCAGGTGATTCCTCCAAATTGTTTACGCCCAGTGTATGTGTTGAATTTAGGTCAGTATAAAGTTAATAAACAGGCTGGTGTAGATCCAGACGTTAGCTTGAAAGGAAAAATAATTCCAATGAGTTGGGCGGATGCTAAAGATTATATCTTCTTGACTTTTAGTAAGGATAATTACCATTGTCCTAGAAGTAGAAGAGATAAGAGCGTAAATATATATCATGCCTTGTATTCCAAAAAGGATCAGAAATTCGAAATTGTAAAGGCTGAACCAACGAATTATTATCCTAATCTTTTGACAAATGATATTGACGGTGGTGTTTCAGTTTGGCCTGAAGCTTACATGATTAATAAAAGGGGAGAGATCATGGTTTCTTTAAAAGGAAAGGAACTAAAAGATCATATAAAAAGATCAGAATTCAAGAATTCGAAGTCAGTTTTGTCCAAAAAAGAATCCCTAAGTCAGTTTGCAAATAGATGTGCAGATCAAGATGATGTCTTAATGGTTGTAAAATAGTTATAAGCAATGAATTATACCCTAAAGTTACTCATCAGAAATCTAGTTAAGAGACCGATTTTATCCTTAATCACTTTTCTTGGATTTACAATAGGTTTATTAGCTAGCCTGCTCATATACCTATGGGTATTCAATGAGTTAAACCATGATAAATTCCATCCCGAATATGATAAGATTTACCGTGTTTTGACTCTTTCGAAACAAGGGAATGAAATTATAAAATCAGCCAGTTCATGTCAAGCTATTGCGAAGACCTTAAAAACGGACTACCCGCAAATTGAAGCGGCTACTTATCTGGCTTTCTCATCTGAAGATTCACCGCTTTACGTGGAAGATTTTGATGTCAAGATTGAAGCAAGACCATGTTTTGTAAACGATGATTTTTTTGAAATATTTCGAGGATTTAAATTTCTTGAAGGTACTTCTAAATTGGTTTTTAATTCCCCTGATAATATCGTATTGTCAGAGAAAGTAGCCCGAAGGCTTTTTGGTAAAGAATCGGCTATTGGAAAACGAGTTATTAGTGATAAATACGAAAAGGAAGTCTATAACGTTGCGGCTGTAGTTCGGATTCCACCTCACAGTCATTTAGATTTTGGCTACCTGATTTCTGAACGGAAGAATAGGTATAACTTGCATCAATGGAACAGATCTTATTGGGTTCATAGCTACATTAAACTTTCTGAAAATGCTCAAATAGATGATCATTTTCTAACAAGGGTTAGCAATCAACTTAGTCGTTATACAAATCGAACTGACAAATTAGTATTTCAACCCATTGCAGATATTCATTTGCATTCTGATTATCAGTCAAATTCTATTGATAAAAATCGAACTCAGTACAAATACATTTGGATATTTTCTGGACTAGCATTACTTGTACTTTTGATGGGCATGTTTAATTTTTCAATTCTTACTATTGCAAGATCCTCTGAGCAGGCGGTTGAGATTGGTATTCAAAAAGTTAATGGGGCTAAGCGAATTCATCTATTGGCTCAGTTTATGGGTAATTCGCTTATTCAAACTTTCCTTGCAGCACTATTTGCGCTATTATTAAGCCATTTAGTATTACCGTGGTTCAATCTTATTACTGGGCAGGATCTCCATATAGTACTATCCCTAAAGCTCATCTTTAATCTGCTTATCATTTTAGCTTTAACGGGAATAATTGGAGGTATTTATCCTGCTTTTTATTTGTCATCATTGAAACCTGTAAACGTTCTTAAGAAGGGAAATTTAAAAGGGGGTAAGTCCACATTTATCAGTGTTCTTATTATTATTCAGTTCTGTATAGCCATTTTCTCAATGATTGTTTCCGGCATATTTGTGAAACAACTGAATTTTATGAGATCTAAAGATATGGGCCTGAATTACCAAAATATGGTGATTGTACCAACGGGTTTATGGTACGATAGTCAATCCTTTAAAGATGAATTACTTCGTAATCCCAACGTCCAGACTGTTTCAGGAAGTACATATGCACCTATTAATTGCGGAGGTGAAAGGGCATATGTTTTGAATCACAATGGTATGATTGACAGTGTTTATGCTTCTTTCATTTGTGTTGATGAAAATTTTGCTGAGAATTACCAATTAGAAATACTGAAGGGGCATTTTTTACAAATGAATTATAACAGCTATTGGAAGGAAATTAAAAAGAAGTCCAATCCTGAGGTTGAGGAGAATGTACGCAAGATATCTTTGCCAATTGTAATCAACGAGACGGCTGAAAAATTATTTGGTTTTACCGATCCTATTGGGAAGCGAATAGGTGATAATATTATAGTAGGTGTTGTTAAAGATTTTAATTTTCAACCTCTACATCATAGTATTGGACCTTTAGTTCTCATGAATTCTCCTGAAGATATCATGACCATGAATATCAAAATATCGCCAATTAATCGTTCTGGAACCATAAAATTTATCAGTGAGGTGTATCGAAAGCATCGTGATCAGAGAGATTTCTCCTATCAGTTCTTTGATGAAATGCTGAATTCAGAATATCAGCAAGAAATACGTCTCAAGAATATAACGACGATTTTTTCACTACTGGCATTAATGATTGCTCTTTTGGGCATTTTCGGAATGGTGTGGCTTTCTATTCGAAGACGTATAAAAGAAATCGGTATTCGTAAAGTAAATGGAGCTAAAACCTCTGAGATTATTCTGATGCTAAATAAAAGTTTTCTAAAGTGGGTATTACTGGCATTTATAATTGTTTGCCCTGTTGCCTGGTATGCTATGAATAAATGGCTCCAGAACTTTGCTTACAAAACAGAGCTTTCTTGGTGGATTTTCGCTTTGGCAGGAATCATTGCTTTGGGGATTGCCTTACTAACGGTTTCGCTCCAATCCTATAGAGCTGCCACAAGGAATCCTGTGGAGAGTTTGAGGTATGAGTAATAAAGAAAAGGCCTTTTTCGCTAGAAATGGAAGGGGTATAAATTGAAACATCCCGATTGGGGTTACCAATCGGGATGCTCACAAAATACTTAAACAACAAACACTAACATAAACGTTCCTTAAACGCGTACACCACAAAGATGAGCATTAAATGTGGTTCTTGAAAGTGATTTTCAGGCAGATATGAGCGCAAACGTTATAGAGTGTTCTCGAAAACGTTTGAAGGGGTGTTATTTATATGAAATTTAAATAAGGAGCTCTAAACCTGATTTACTGTTCTATTTTGCTCCACGTGGAGCAATTTTCAGATCATCACGATAAGCCCTATAGTGAACAAAATTCTTGTTTTTGGTATTCGTTTTCCACATCAAAAAAAACTATTTTCTCTTTAATTTAGAGGGGGAGGAGCTACACTCTGTCAATTCAACATTTCAATAGACTTCAATCCTTATTTTCGTTATATTTGTATTCTTGTAAAGCTTGCTCTAAAGATAATCAGGTTCAGTATCTTGATTTGGTCGAAAGCGGCATTGCCTTTTACACATGAAGATGATTTTAACTCCAAAGAATATATTTTGAATCCATTAAAAAAACTAGCTGGCGAGACGGCCATTTATGGTGTAAGCTCAATCCTCGGACGATTATTGAATTGGTTATTGGTTCCTCTTTACACCATCCTTTTTGTGACTGAGGAGTATGGAATTGTAACCAACTTAATGGCCTATGTCGCCATAACACTGGTTTTGCTTACATATGGCTTGGAAACGGGCTATTTTAGATATGCTAATGATGCCACTTATAAGGCTAAAGTATACTCAACCACGTTTTTTTCAGTACTGACAACGAGCTTGGTCTTTCTTGCTATTGTTTTCTTGTTTCTCGATCCTATTTCATCATTTTTAAATGTAGCGGATAGATCTTACTATATTGTTCTTTTAGCTTCGACTTTAGCTCTAGATGCCATAACATCATTACCCTTTGCTAAATTGCGTCAAGAGAAGCGACCGCTGCGATTTGCACTGATTAAGTTTTGTAATATTGGAATAAATTTGGGCTTGAACCTCTTTTTTCTTCTTCTTTGTCCAAAGCTTAATACTTGGTTGCCTGAGTTGGGAGTGACTCGAATCTGGAGCCCGGAGGTTGGTATTGGATATATTTTCATTGCCTGGTTTGTGGCTTCTTTTTTCAATTTGATTCTTCTTCTTCCCGATCTGATTAAGATTCAGTGGCATTTTGATAAAGTGCTTCTTCGTAAAGTTCTTTCATATGCTTTTCCAATTCTTATTGTAAGTATTGCCGCTCAAATTAATTTGAATGGTGATAAAATGCTGATGCCTAAACTGATTTCTGATCCAGAAGTGGCACTGTCTCAAACTGGTATTTACGGTGCTAACTACAAGCTTGCTGTTATTATGACCCTCTTTATTCAGGCTTTCCGTTTTGCATTTGAACCCTTCTTCTTTTCACAAAACAAGGATGAAAACAGTAAGAAACTTTATGCTGATGTTCTGAAGTATTTTGTGATTTTTGGACTGTTAATATTCATGGGCGTCATATTTTATCTTGATATTGTTAAAATCTTAATTGATAAGAAATATCATGCCGGACTTGATGTGGTGCCATTGGTACTTTTAGCCAATTTCTTTTTGGGAATTTTCTTTTCTCTATCTCTATGGTATAAATTGACAGACAGGACTCGTTTTGGGGCTTATATCGCACTTGGTGGTGCTGCAGTTACTCTCACATTAAATGTTTTGTTGGTTCCTAAAATCGGTTATTATGGGGCAGCTATTGCTATCTTAGCTTGTTCTGTTTTGATGACAACAACGAGTTATATTTTAGGGCAGAAATATTATCCAATACCATACGAATTAAAGCGATTAGGCTTATATTTTGTTTTAGGTATGCTGCTTTATTTTGCCAGCACTTATATTCAGTTCGAAAACCATTGGCTCAAAATGTTAGCTAAAACTCCATTAATTATTCTATTTTTAGTGGTCGTTTTTCAAAAGGAGAAGTTGTGGACTGTGTTAAGAGGGGGAAAGGATAAAGGATAAAGGATAAAGGATAAAGGATAAAGGATAAAGGATAAAGGATTCCCCGTATCGATCGGGATACTAAGATCAAATAAACTCTTTTTTCAATTTTCACAACTTAAAAGAGTGAAATAAGATTACAATTTGAATAAAAACTAAACAAATATAAAGATGAAGGTTAAAATCATTAATAAATCGAAGCACGATTTACCAAAGTACAGTACGGCTTTATCAGCTGGAATGGATTTAAGAGCGAATATTAACGAAACTGTAATGCTACAGCCACTTGAGCGCACCTTGATACCTACAGGCCTGTTTATTGAATTGCCTGCTGGTTACGAAGCTCAAATTCGCCCACGTAGTGGTATGGCTTTGAAGGAAGGTGTTACGGTTTTGAATACCCCTGGTACGATAGATGCAGATTATCGTGGTGAAATTCGTGTGATTTTAGCCAACCTTTCTAACTCAATGGTTGAGATTAATGATGGTGATCGTATTTGTCAAATGGTGGTTGCAGCTCATGCCACTGTAGAATGGGAAGCGGTTGAAGAGCTTGAAGAAACCGTTCGTGCTGCAGGTGGATTCGGACATACAGGTAAAGAATAATGTGTTGATTAAGGGATGTGATGATGTGGTAATGTGGGGATGCGGTGCCTTGATCGTGGTCCAAGGATGGTGAGGTATTTAGTCATTTTTCCATTAAACAGTCCAGCAATTGAACTATTTAGCAATCCAGCTGTCTCTCAGTCTTATTCTAATTACCAATTGTTAATCGCTCATCATTAATCGTATATTATTAATCAACCAAGCGTTAATAAATATTAATGCTCAATTTTACTAGAACTTATTCAGTAACTTTGATACTGCCTTTAAAATACTCCGGTTTTGTGTGGTTTGGAGTTGGCATTATCAAGACATTATAAAAAACTAAAATAGAATATGAAGATTATTGTTCCAATGGCAGGAATGGGTAAGCGTATGCGCCCACATACTTTAACTGTACCAAAACCTCTAATTCCTATTGCAGGGAAACCAATTGTACAACGTTTATTAGAAGAGATTGCAAAGGTTTCTGGAGAAGAAATTGAAGAAATCGCCTATATCATAGGTCACTTTGGTGATGAAGTTGAGAATCAATTAAAGGAGATCGCTTCTGATTTGAATGCCAAGGCAAGCATCTATTATCAGACGGAAGCCTTAGGTACGGCTCATGCTATTCACTGTGCTGCAGATTCTCTTGAGGGTAAGGTTGTTGTTGCTTTTGCGGATACCTTATTTAAAGCTGATTTTGTTTTAGATAACGAAGCAGATTCTGTTATTTGGGTACAAAAGGTTGAGGATCCATCTGCATTCGGTGTGATTAAAATGGACGATAACAATCGTATTACAGACTTTGTTGAGAAGCCTCAAGAATTCGTTTCAGATCTTGCTATTATTGGTATTTACTACTTTAAAGATGGTGCAAATCTGAAATCAGAACTGCAGTACTTATTGGATAATAAGGTTGTTGTGAATGGGGAGTATCAATTGACCGATGCTCTTGAAAATATGAAAAATAAGGGGCTTAGCTTTGTTCCAGGTCAGGTGATTGAGTGGATGGATTGTGGTAATAAAGATGCAACAGTCAACACAAATCAACGTATACTAGAGTATCACAAGGAAGACAAATTGGTAGCGGATTCAATCATAAATGAAAATGCAATTATTATTCCTCCATGCTACATTGGTGAGAATGTTGTGATTAAGAATTCTGTCGTGGGACCTCACGTTTCATTAGGCGATAATTCTTTGGTTGAGAACTCTTTGGTTTCGAATGCTATTGTTCAAACCAATACAAAAATCGCTGGTGGGAATATCAAAAATTCTATGTTAGGGAATTTTGTTGAAGTTACTGGTGAAGCAAAAGAATACAGCGTTGGTGATTATACCAATTGCTAATTAATTGGATTAAAGTTTAGATTCTGAAATCTGTGAATGCAGGTTTCAGAATCGATTTGTATAGATCAGCTTTATCGAATTGAAATACAAAAGTGAAAGATGGGAAGACAATTATTAGTTTATATGCTTGCTGGAGTACTAACCTTTGGTTCTTCTGTTGCATTGGGACAAAAGAAGGGTAAGGGCAAAAAGCAGACTAAAATAGAGCTAACTGAACAGAAGCGCCTAGAGTTTGATTATGCGTTTCATGAAGGTGAGAAAGCACTTGTTTTGGGCGAGTATGAAAAAGCCATTTCATGGTTTGCTACCTGTTTGAAGCTTGATAAAACCAGTGCTGTGGTTCGATATGAACTGGCCAATATCTATATCAGTCAGGAAAATTTTAATTCGGCGCTTGAATTGGCTCGTGGGGCAGTTGCGCTTCAGCCCCAAAATATGTGGTATCAGGTTCAGCTTGCTGGTATTTTTAAAGCAAAGGGAATGATCGATCAAGCCTGTGATGTTTATGAGAATTTGGCTTCCCAATTTCCTAAGCGAAATGATTTCTATCATATACAAGCTGAGTTATATGCTTCTGTTGAGAAATTTGAAGAAGCTCTGGATGTTTATCAGAAACTGGAAAAGAAAGTTGGGGTAAGTGAGCAGATTAGCATTAATAAGCATTCTCTTTACCTACGTTTGGGTAAGAGGAAGAATGCCTACGCGGAGCTTAATAAGTTGACTAAGAATTTTCCTTTTAAAATCGAAAACTACGGTCTCCTAGCTGATATGTATCTTAAGGATGGTGAGGATGATAAAGCCTTGGAACAGTATAAAAAAATTGTGGAAATTGCACCTGAAAATGGTTTAGTTCATTTCTATCTGGCGGAATTTTACCGCAAAGAGAAACAAGACGAAAAGGCATTTACTTCGCTAAAAAAGGCCTTTGCCAGTAATATGGTTAAGCCAGAAAAAAAGATTCAGTATTTGATGGGTGTGATCATGGCAGATCCGGAAAACAAACTATCTGATGATAACCTAAAAGTACTATTAGATTTATTACTTCAAGTGCATCCTGATCACATTCATGTTAATGCTCTTTATGCCGATTATCTTCGTCGTCAGAAGGATAGTGTAGGAGCACGTAAACTTCTTCGAAAAGTCCTCCAACAAGACAAAAGTAACTACGTTGTATGGGAAGAGTTGATGTTTATTAATAATGAATTACTTGATTTTGATAACATGCTGGATGATAGTGCTGAGGCGATTAAATATTTCCCGACACAACCCATGCTTTATATCTTTAATGGGGTCGCTGCAGCGCAAAAGAAGGATTATGAGACGGCTGTGAAGTCTTTGACGACAGGCTTTAAATTTGTGGGAGAAAATATTCCTATGAGGATTCAATTCCTGACCTATCTGGGAGATGCACAATACGAACTTGGTCATACAGAGAAAGCATTTAAGGCTTATGATGAAGTTTTACTCTTCGACCCAGATAATGTGATTGTTTTAAATAACTACAGTTATTATCTGTCAGTTCTTGATTTGAGATTGGAAAAAGCCAAAGAAATGAGTTTTAAATGTGTTGAAATCGAAAAAGAGAATTCAACCTACTTGGACACTCATGCCTGGGTTTTATTTAAATTAGGCTCTTTCTCAGATGCTAAAAGAGCGATGGAAAAAGCACTTCAGTTTGGCGGACGTGAATCTGCTGTAATCGTTGAACATTATGGCGATATTCTTTATCGACTGGGAGAAAAGGAAGCAGCTATGACCGAGTGGCAAAATGCGCAAAAGATTGGGGAAGGGTCAAAACAATTATCAGAAAAGATTAAAACAGGTGTGATACCAGAATAGTATAATGAGAATAATTCGAATAAAAAATAGCCTTCTTGGCATTGCATTTCTATTACTAGTCACCTTACAATTCTCTTGTAAATCGACGTATGAGCTTGGTCGGAAACGCGCACACGGAATGAGTGATAATAAGCTTTATAATCAGATATTAGATAGTAGTTTATTCTACAATACACTTTGGATAAAACGCTTTTCAGCGCACTACGAATCGAAAGGGAAATCTCAAAACATAAGGGGATCAATCAAAATATTAAGAGATAGCATAATCATGGTGCAAATAAATGCGCCAACTGGAATTATTGAAGCAGCTCGTATGTATATTACGCCCGATTCTGTAAAAATGTTAGACCGTATAAAGAAAGAATATATAGCGAGTGACTTTACTTTCTTATCGGAAAAACTTAATATGGATATTGACTTTTTTACGCTTCAAAGTATCTTAACCAATGAAATTTTCCAATTGCAAGGTCTTTATGAAAAACGTCGTCCTTTTGTTAGGAACTTCCATGGAAAAGTGATTGACGATAAGTATGTTTTTATCTCTGATAAAGCTTCGAAGGTTGAAAGAAAACTGAGGAAAGATAAATACGAAAAGTTATATAAATTCAATTATCAACGTTTCGAAATTGACCCATCTCTAATGAAGATTACGGATGTTTTGGTTAGAATGTTTGGTGTGGAAAGAGACATGACCTTAAAATATCGTGACTTCGTATATTTGGAGGGACAAAAATTTCCAAGTGAAATGGTTTTTAAGGTGAAGGATTCAATACAATCCTTATCTTGTAAATTAAAATATAATAAACTGGTCTTGAATCAAGAACTTAAATTTCCATTCAAGGTTTCAAATAAATTTAAAAGAATCTATCCAGAATAAACTATGGGATTTCTTAAAAGCCGGAAGTCAATTCTATTTTTCATTATCACTTTTCTACTGCTGAATGGTTCAGTTAATGCTCAGGATATATCTAAACTGAAGAAGCAGAAAGAGCAGAATGCCAAGGATATTGCTTATACGCAGAAGCTTTTGCAATCTACTCAGAAGAAGAAAAAATCCAGCCTGGGTCTCTTATCAGTACTTAATAGGAAGATTAAGTTACAAGAGAATATGATCCAGAATATCCAAAAAGAATTGGATTATACAGCTACTAGAATTGGGGTGACTAAGAATGAAATTTCTAGCTTAGAAAAGAAGTACAATAAGCTTAAAATCCAGTATGAAAAGCTTATTGTGTATGCACATCGTCAAAAAAATTCCCGGGATAAACTCATGTTTTTATTTGCCTCAAAAGATTTCAATCAGGCTTACATGAGGTATAAATACCTGCAACAATTCTCGGAATTTACTCGTAAGAGTGGTGAGCAATTGGTTGAAATTAAAGTAGATTTAGATTTAAAGCTTGATCGATTAAAACTTGCAAAAAAAGAGAAGCAGACTCTTCTGGCCTTAAATACAAAAGCATCTGCGAATTTATCCTCTCAAAAGAAGCAACAAACGAGTGTGCTTTCTCAATTGAAAAAGAAGGAGAAAACGCTTCGACGAAACCTAACGACTCAGCGTAATAATGATAAAAAGCTTGAGAGAAAAATTCGTAAAATCATAGCTGATCTTGCTCGTCTGGCCAAGAAGAAAAAGAATACCAGTGGAGCCTATGGTTTAACACCAGAAGAGAAAGTTTTAGGGAAGAATTTTGGTGAAAATAAAGGGAAATTACCCTGGCCAACACCTACTGGCTTTATTTCTCAGAAATTTGGTCAGCATGCTCACCCCGTTCTGAGACATGTTAGGGTGAATAACGATGGTATTGATATTACAACAAAACCAAAGTCTATTTGTCGATCAATATTTAAAGGAGAAGTCACTCATATACTATCCATGCCTGGATTGAATATGGTTGTTATCGTCAAGCATGGCGACTATATGACGGTTTATTCTAACCTGGCTAAGGTAACAGTTAAAAAAGGAGACTTACTTTCTGCCAAAGAAGAAATTGGGGTGGTTTACACGGATGAAAAGGAAAGCCAAACAATTCTTAAGTTTCAGATGTGGAAAGAAACGAATAAACTGAATCCTTCTACCTGGCTGTTAAAGAAGTAGATCATTTTCTGCTCTTAATATTTTTATCTATTTTCAAGTAAATGGAATCCAATCAAGATATATTTATTGAAAAACTGGATAATTTTATCCGGAAGTATTATCAGTTTCAAATTTTAAGAGGCGTACTTCTTACCATTCTCTTCTTGATTGGGCTTTATTTAAGTTTAAGTGTCTTCGAATACCATCTCTATTTATCTGTACGAATTAAAACTATTCTAGTTCTTATTGGTGGTAGTTTGCAGCTGATTGTTTTAGTTGCATTTATTATTCTCCCTTTGAGGGGACTTCTTAATAAAGGATCTCGAATTTCATATCGGAAAGCCATTTCCCTCATATCAGTTCATTTTCCAGACTTGGAAGATCGATTGCTTAATACATATGAATTAAGTGAAGATGCATTGAATAAGCCTGAAGATAATGCACTATTGATTGCTAGTATCAACCAAAGAATTTCGAGTTTAAAACTTTTGTCCTTCCGAGAAAGTATATCCTTTAAGGATGCTTATATATATTGTAAGTACCTCTTGGGAGTATTAGCCCTTTCGTTCTTTATTTATATCGCTTTCCCAGATTTTTACCCAAGTAGTGCGAAACGACTTATTTATTTTCGTGAAGAATTTAAGGCCCCGGCCGATTTTGAGTTTATTATTGAAAGCAATTTAGTTGCCGAAAAAGGAGAGAACTATCTATTGAGTGTTCGGACGGAAGGTAAATATTTTCCTGAAACTGTTGAATTGGTTTTGGGAGGGCAAAAATATTTAATGCTTGCAGATGGTGTCGGCAAATTTACTTACGAGTTTCGAAACATTAACTCAGAAATTTTATTTTCGCTTCAGTCCGGTAAAACAAAATCACCGCTTTACCGATTACATGTGAAATCCAAACCCGTATTAGATAAGTTAGAGATTAAGATAAAACCACCATCATATACGGGCTTACCTTCCCGTACAGAAAGCCAAATAGGTGATGTGAGTATTCCTGTCGGATCGAGTTTAGAATGGCTTGTAGAGGCTTACGATGCGACTATGATTCGTTTGGATTTTAAGAAGATGGATGAGTCTTTTTCTGAAGCTGGATCTAAATTTCAGCTGGAGAAATCCATTTATGAATCTGAAACTTACGAAATAGCTTTAGCAAATACAGAGTACAAAAATTCTATATATGCGCGTTACCATTTGGAAGTTATGCCCGATCAATTTCCTAAGATTGGAATAAGTGTTCAACAAGATTCTTTGAACGCATCTGCCTATTATTTTAAGGGTGTGATTAAAGACGATTATGGTTTTAGTCAATTACGATTCGTTTATGAGATAGACGGCGCTGCGCCTAAATTTTTACCTGTGGTCATTCAAAAAACGCTGAAACATCAGGAATTTTATTTTGCCTTCGATTTTTCTTCCGCAGATTTGGAGCAGGGAAGTCGTTTGCAATATTATTTTGAAGTATTCGATAATGATGCCATAAACAAACCCAAAAGTACGAAGTCGGATTTCCTAAATTACTACTTACCGAATGCTGAACAGGTTTTTGAACTGAATTCTCACATTCAGGACAGTTTGACCAATAAAATTGAAAAGGGGAAGGAGATTAGCCAATCTATCGAGCAGGAAGTGCACAAATTACAGAAGAGTTTATTGGATAATTCAAGTGACCAATGGCAACAAAATCAGATGTTTCAGGAAATTGAAACCCAAAAAAACCATCTTGAGAATCTCTTAAAAGAGATTAAGAAGGATAATGCCCGTAAAAATCAGCTTATGAAAGCGGCAGGATTGCAAGATTCTTTGCTTTTGGACAAACAAAAGAAGATTGAAGAGCTGATGGAGAAAATTTTAGATGATGAGTTAAAAAATCTTTTTGATGAGTTCAATAAATTGGCTGAAGAACTAGATAGAGATAAGATTAATAAATTGGGAAATCAATTGAAAATGTCGATGGACGATTTCCAAAAACAATTGGATCGAAATTTACAATTATTGGAGCGTTATGAAATTGAATTGAGTGTCAAGCAACTTTCTTCCAGAATTGAGAAATTAGCTGAAGAACAAAAAGCGCTTTCTCAATTTAAGAGAAAAGATAAGGAAGAGACCATTCGAAAGCAGGTTAGTGCAAAAATGAAGTGGGAACGAATCGAAAAGGATTTGGATGAGATGATGAAGAAAAATTCAGAAATTCAAAAACCTTATCAGCTTGGTGATTTTCAAAATGAAAAAGACGAGATTCAGAAGAGCATGCAAGAAAGTTTGGATCAGCTTCGAGAAAATAAAATGGGGAAAGCTGAAAAGAGTATGCAAAATTCTTCTCAGAAACAATCTGAAATGGCACAAAAGCTATCAAATGCTATGGCTGGAAGCATGTCAATGCAAGCGAGTGTTGATACAGATATGTTAAGTAAATTACTAAATGACTTGATTGATTTTTCTTTTCAACAAGAAAAGCTTATTTTAGAATTGCAAAAAATCAACTATCGGAACCCATTATATGTCAGCATTATAGATAGACAGGGGCTTTTGATAGAAGAATATCAATTATTGCAGGATTCCCTATTGTCATTATCAAGTCGCACACCACAGGTTGCAGCGCTTATTGGTAATAGAATTTTTGATTTGGAAGATTTGTTGGGGCAAAGTCTAGACGAGTTGAATAATCGTAGAGCTTATCAGGCCAGGGTAACTCAGCAGAAGTCGATGACTGAAGTCAATGAGCTGGCAGTTTTCTTATCGGAAGCTTTAAAACAGCTGATGGAACAAATGGCTAATGGCATGCCAGGAAGCCAAATGGGAGATAAGAAGGGCAAACAACCTTCTTTTTCAGGAATGAAGTCACAACAAGAATCTCTAAAAAAGATGCTTGAGCAGATGATTCAAGGCATGAAAGATGGTAAAGGTAAAGCTGGTCAACAGAGTGAGAAGATGGGAAAGTACTTGCGCGAGCAAGAGATGTTTCGTCAAAAGATGAATGAAATGATTCAGCATGGTGGTCATGGTGAACAGACCGAAAAGGTTCTGAGGGAAGTGATGAGAATGATGGAGCAAACGGAACGTGAAATTTCAAATTTTTCCATCAACAGACAGACGATCATTCGTCAAAATAAGATAATGACACGACTTTTGGAAGCTGAGAATGCTTCTCGTGAGAAGGATTTCGATAAGGAGAGAGAGAGTAAATCAGGGCAAAATCATAAATTGAGTAACCCTAAAGCAATTTTTAAGTATAAGAAAATAGATGCTGAATTCGATGACTTGTTTAATGATTCGAACGTTAAGCTTATAGATTACTACAATAAAATTTATTTGGACTACCTTATTCGATTGAACAATGGCAAAAGCAGATAACTTATTAAAACTTCCTTCTCGCATTCATTATTTGAAACGCGTCGAGAACCTAATTAGTAACCTGTCTTCACATTACAAAATCAGCCCCGAAGCTAGTGAGAAAATTTCATTAGCAGTTTTGGAGGCTGTAAACAATGCCATTTGCCATGGAAATAAACTCGATCATAAGAAGAATGTTACCATCCGTTTTCAGGTTAGTGAGCGTTGTCTCTCCTGCATTATTAAAGATGAAGGTGACGGTTTTGATTTTTTATGCATTCCAGATCCAACTCTTCCCGAAAATTTAGAGAAAATTCATGGAAGAGGTGTATTTTTGATGAATCATTTGGCCGACTCTGTCCACTATAGTGCCGAGGGCCGACATGTTAAAATGGTTTTCAATCTATAATCAATGCAGATAAGTTACAGTACGTGTGAAACTGAAATGCCTGAAATTAATCAGGATAGAGTCAGTTTGTGGATCTCCCAAGTCGTAGAGAATTTCGAGTGCGAAATAGGGGAGATAAATTATTATTTTTGTTCAGATGAATATTTGTTGGAGATGAATCGTGAACATTTAAATCATGATTACTTCACCGATATCATCACTTTTGACTATACAATCGCGGATATAATTTCCGGAGATTTGTTTATTTCTGTGGATACCGTTCGTGATAATGCCGAAGAATATCAGGTTGATTTCTTTGAAGAATTACACAGAGTGATTGTGCATGGTGTACTTCACCTACTTGGGATTGATGATAAGTGTGATGAGGATCAGGAAATAATGACCCAAAAGGAAGATGAATCATTAGCTTTACTTTCCAAGATTCATTAGATTTGTGAAATTTTCTAATTAAAAAATTGATTATTAGCTTTTTACCGAACTTGTGGTAGTGTTTAAAGAGCTGATATATAATATATTACCCTGTGTTTTGATGAGGATTGCAGGTGTAAAATACTGAAAGTGTATATGTTAGCAGAATATGATGTTATAGTTGTTGGTGCAGGTCATGCTGGTTGTGAGGCTGCAACGGCAGCTGCCAACCTGGGGTCCTCGGTGCTTCTCATCACCATGGATATGAACAAGATTGCTCAAATGTCTTGTAACCCTGCTATTGGTGGTATTGCCAAAGGTCAAATCGTAAGAGAAATTGATGCATTAGGAGGATATACAGGTATTGTTACCGATAGATCATCCATTCAATTTAGGATGCTAAATCGATCTAAAGGACCTGCTATGTGGAGTCCAAGAGCACAATGTGATCGTATGGTTTTTTCTGCCGAATGGAGAAGTGTTGTGGAGAATACCAATAACCTGGACATGTGGCAAGATGCCGTAGTTGGTCTTCTTTTTGAAGATAAAAAAGTTGTTGGTGTTAAAACGAAACTAGGGATCGATATCAAATCAAAAACGGTTGTTTTAACCAATGGAACTTTCCTAAATGGTTTGATGCATGTTGGGCGTAAGCAGGAAATGGGAGGTCGTTCGTCGGAACCAGCTTCACTTGGAATTAGTGAGCAATTGAAATCTATTGGTTTCGAAGTTGGCCGAATGAAGACTGGAACACCAGCTCGTCTTGACGGAAGAAGTATCGATTTTTCTGTGATGAAGAGGCAAGATGGGGAAGAGGATTTTCATCGTTTTTCTTATTTAACAGGTCATGTTGACAAGGAGCTAATTCAACGCCCTTGTTATATCACTTATACCAATCCAGAGGTTCATTCTGAACTAGAACTTGGATTTGAGGAATCGCCAATGTACGATGGTACCATTCAGAGTACAGGGCCTCGGTACTGTCCAAGTATTGAATCGAAGTTGACGACTTTTGCAGAGAAAAAAGAGCATCTTTTGTTTTTGGAACCAGAAGGTGAAACCACTCACGAATATTATATCAATGGTTTTTCTTCCAGTTTGGCCTGGGACATTCAGTTGAATGGTTTAAGAAAAGTTCCGGGTCTTGAGAATGTGAAAATGTATCGTCCAGGCTATGCCATTGAATACGATTATTTCGCACCAACGCAGTTACATCATACTTTGGAAACGAAGTTGATTGAGAACCTGTATTTTGCGGGTCAGATAAATGGAACCACGGGTTATGAGGAAGCAGGAGCCCAGGGTATGATGGCAGGTATTAATGCCAGTTTAAAAGTGCAAAATCGAGATCCATTTACCTTAAAACGTGATGAAGCTTATATTGGTGTTTTGATTGACGATTTGGTAACTAAAGGTGTAGATGAGCCTTACCGTATGTTTACCTCCCGAGCAGAATATAGAATTCTTTTGAGACAGGATGATGCTGACATGAGGTTAACGCCACGTGCTTTTGAATTAGGATTAGCTAATCAGGAACGAATGGACTTGCTGACTGAGAAAATCGAATTTCGAAATAAACTTATTGACTTTTGTAAAGAATTCGGAGTGAAGCCCAAATATATCAATACGGTATTAGAAGATTTGGGAACGACACCGCTTAAGCAGGGAATGAAATTTTATGATGTTATCTTAAGACCTCAGGTGCATATTACGGATTTCACGGATAGCATTCTACCTTTAAAGGAACTTGTGGAATCTATCCCCAATAGGAGGGATGAGATTATTGAGGCTGCTGAAGTGTTGATCAAGTATTCTGGTTATATCGAAAGAGAGAAACTAATCGCAGATAAGTTGACACGACTTGAGAGAATCGTCATAACAGATCGTTTTGACTATACAAGCTTACAGTCCTTATCGACAGAAGCGCGTCAAAAATTAGATAAAATTAAGCCCGAAACCATTGGTCAGGCTTCACGTATACCTGGTGTTTCACCTAGTGATATAAACGTGTTATTAGTCCTTATGGGGCGTTAGTGTTCCACGTGGAACGAAGAGGGTGATTTGATAACAAAAGCCCCTTAGAGAGCTCGAAAATGCCTTGTCTTTATTGTGAGACGGGTGTTTTCGAGTTTTTAGTATCAAGGATTTGGGTGAAAAGTTTCAAGCTTATTGGTATCCCTTTTCTTTTTAACTGGATACTTGAGTATCTTGTATTATAATTTGAAAACTGAAAGATATGACTGAATCAAACTTTAGGGTAGCTGGGAATATTGTCGATGTCGTCGCAAGGAAAGTATTTAAGGGAGAAATAGAAGTTAGAGATGGTGTGATTTACACCATCAGGGAACTTGATGATGCTCCAGATTGTTATATCCTTCCTGGCTTAGTTGATTCACATGTGCATATTGAAAGTTCGCTTTTAATACCCAGTCGATTTGCTGATCTTGTTGTTAGAAAAGGAACTTTAGGTGTTGTGACAGATCCGCATGAAATTGCGAATGTACTAGGAGAGATAGGAATTGATTTCATGATAAATGATGCAGCAAAGACCCCTTTGGAGATTCGTTTTGGTGTGCCATCTTGTGTTCCTGCTACACCTTTTGAAACTTCAGGTTTTAAATTAGGACCCAATAAGGTTGAAAGTCTGTTGAAAAGGGAAGAGGTGGTCTGCTTAGCTGAAGTTATGGATTATCCTGGTGTGATACGTGGTGATCTGGATGTCATGAAAAAGATTGTAGCGACTAAACGTTTGGGTAAGAAAATCGATGGCCATGCACCTGGTGTTAATGGAGAGAATTTAAGGAAATATGTCGCCGCAGGCGTTTCTGCAGATCATGAGTGTTCGACTTTAGAAGAAGCAGAAAATAAGATTCATCTAGGAATGATGATACAGATTAGAGAGGGTAGTGCGGCTAAGGATTTTGACGCGTTATATTCTTTAATTGAATCGCATCCAGATCGCGTCATGTTATGCACGGATGATACGCATCCCGATGATTTATTCGAAAATGGGCATATCGATAAGCTTATTCGTATGGGTCTGGAGAAAGGCTGTAATATTATGAATTTATTGCGTGCTGCTTCTTATAATGCGATCAAGCATTATGGCTTAGATTTAGGATTACTTCAAGTGAGAGACTCTGCAGATTTCATCGTCATTGATAATTTTGAATCATTTAATGTGAAGTCTTCTTATATGAAAGGAGAATGTATTTTCAAAGAGGGGGAGGTGTTCTTCGATAGCCACAATGAGATTCTTCTGAATAATTTCTATCGCAAGGAAATACAACTTGAGGATATTCAGATTGAAGCAAAGGACTGTGATGTGCATGTGATGACGGTAAGTGATGGGGATTTATTGACGGGTTGGATAAGCAGACAGCCCCAAATCGTAGATGGCAAATTTGTTTCAGATACGGATCAGGACCTGCTAAAAATGGTTGTGATGAGCCGTTATAGTAATGACAGACCAGTTGTTGGTTTTGCTAAAGGTTTTGGTTTCAAGAAGGGTGCCATTTCGGGAAGTATTGCTCACGATAGTCATAACATTATTGCTGTAGGAACGAATGATGAAGATCTGTTGAAAGCATTAAATAAACTAATTGTCATGAAGGGTGGGATGGTTGCTTGTGATCAAAATGAGTGTCGATCAGTTCAGCTTGATGTCGCTGGCTTGATGTCGAACAAAAGGGGCGAAGAGTTGTTAAAGGAGTATCAAGAATTGTCTGGTTTTACGGAAAGCTTTGGAAGTGATTTTCATTCTCCATTTATGACACTGGCTTTTATGTCTTTACTTGTTATACCTAAATTGAAACTTTCAGATAAAGGTTTATTTGATGTTGAGCAATTTAAATTGATTGATTTGTATTGTGAATAGTCTTGTTTATATTGCTTGCTGATCCATTAGAAACTATTATTTGTGATAGAAAACAAACACATTGTTCGCTTAAAAGAACTGGTTGCTGCCTTACCTGAGGAACCTGGGGTTTATCAGTTCTTCGATGAGCAGGAAAAGATTATATATGTAGGAAAGGCCAAGCGTTTAAAACGACGTGTAGCTTCTTACTTTAATAAGGTGCATGATATTGCCAAAACGAACGTGATGGTAAAGAAGATTGCAGATATCAAACACTTGGTCGTCGAAACCGAAGAGGATGCCCTTTTGCTGGAGAATAATCTCATTAAAAAGCATCAACCGCGTTATAATATCCTCCTCAAGGATGACAAATCCTATCCTTGGATTTGTATAAAGAAAGAAGCCTACCCTCGCGTACATATTACACGTCAGTTGGTGAAAGATGGATCTGAATATTTTGGTCCATACACCAGTGTTCGTATGGTGAGAACCCTGATGGATCTCATTCGATCTTTATATAAGTTACGCACTTGTAATCTTAAATTGAATGAGGAGAGTATTGGTCAGGGAAAGTTTAAAGTCTGTTTGGAATACCATATAGGGAATTGTAAAGCCCCTTGTGTGGGTAAGGAATCGTTAGAAGAGTATCGCCAAACGATTGCTGAAATACGTCATATTCTTAAAGGAAACATCAGAACAGTTACTGATTTTCTTCAGGAAAAAATGCAAATTCTTGCTGAGGATTATAAATTCGAAGAAGCGCAATTACTTAAAGAGAAGCTTGATCTTTTAGAGAAGTACAAAAGTAAGTCGACTATCGTGAGTCCAACGATTGACAATATTGATGTTTATTCAATATTGGCCGATGAAGATACGGCCTATGTCAATTTTCTTAAGCTTGTGAATGGGGCCATCATTCAGGCTCACACCATAGAGATTAAGAAAAAGCTGAATGAAAGTGAAGAGGAACTTCTCTTGATGGGAATTGTAGAAATTCGTCAAAAGATATTCAGTACAGCTAAAGAAATCATTGTGCCTTTCCATTTGGATTTATCCATGCACAATGTTGGGTTTACGGTTCCTCAAAGAGGGGATAAGAAGAAGTTGCTGGATTTATCACTCCGGAATGTGAAGTATTTCCGTCAGGAGAAATTGAAGCAGCTTGAAAAAAGACAACCCAAGAAACATGCCGATAGAATTCTGGAGGGTATGAAAAAGGATTTCCGCTTGCAGGAATTGCCTGTTCATGTGGAGTGTTTTGATAACTCGAATATTCAGGGAGCACATCCGGTTGCCTCCTGTGTGGTGTTTCGAAATGCCAAACCCTACAAAAAAGATTACCGTCATTTCAATATCAAAACCGTGGTTGGTGCCAATGATTTTGCTTCCATGGAAGAAATCATTTACAGGCGATATAAGCGCTTGTTAGAGGAGGAGAAGTCATTGCCTCAGATGATCGTGATTGATGGAGGGAAAGGGCAGTTGGGGGCAGCATTGAATGCTCTTGAGAAGTTGGATTTGAGAGGTAAGATTGCAATCGTAGGTATTGCTAAACGTCTCGAAGAAATTTTCTTCCCAGGCGATCCTTACCCTTTGTATTTGGATAAGAACTCAGAAAGTTTGAAAGTGGTGCAGCATTTAAGAAATGAATCCCATAGATTTGCCATTACTTTCCATAGAGATAAACGATCCAAGGCTTTTATTACTTCTGAGCTTGATGAAGTGTCTGGAATTGGCCCAAAAACCAAACAAAGCTTGATTTCAACCTTTAAATCAGTAGAAAACATTAAAAAAGCCAGTCAGGAAGATCTTGAGAAATGTGTAGGTAATTCAAAAGCCTTAAAGATCTGGAATTATTTTAATTAGGGTATTATAATTGCAGTAGTAAATGAAATTTTACGCCAATAATTAATTGGCTAAAAGATGGCTTTCATAAACTCATTGAGGTTTAAGTCCAGGAAATAGTCATTCAAGTTGATCTTTTCCAGTTCTTGGCGTAAACTTTCTTTGTGATGGGGGATATTGATCAGTTTATTTTCCAGCTCTGTAATATGTCCCATCTTAATGCAATTACCCAGAATTTCAGATCTGACAATTCGGCCTTTTTTTATATCTAGCTCAATTTCCAGAATATTACCGTTGGAGAAACTGATGAGTCTTTCAAACTTGTATTTGGGAGAATAACCAAAATTCCATTCCCATTTCGAGTATTTTTCTTCCATCAGCTTTTGAATAGCGAGAGTATCTTCTTCAGTCAGTTCATAAGCTTTTACTTCTGGGAATTGTCTTCGTACGTGATCTACGATTTTGTTTTGCAGTTCATCAATGCTCAAAGGAGCGGTGAGGTGATCACATATGTTTGTTACACGACTTCTAATGGATCGAACACCTCGGTCTTTAAACTTGAGAGGGTTGACCTTTAAAAGGCTGTTTAAGCGGCTTAAATCACTCGAGAAAAGCATGGTGCCGTGTTGCATCACTTTGTTGCGATAGATATGGGATGCATTACCTGAGAATTTCAGGCCATTTATGGTCAAATCACTTTTGCCTTCGAATTTTGCGTTCACATTTAAAGATTGGAGAACATCGATAACAGGTTGAGAGTATTTTCTGAAATTAATGAGTTCGCCTTTTTGACCTTCGTTAATAAAGCAATAGTTTAAATTTCCTTCGTCGTGAAAAACGGTTCCACCACCCGATAGACGCCGAACAATTTCGATCCCCTCTTCTTCACATTTATCCAGATTGATTTCAGCTAAAGCATTCTGATGTTTGCCTATAACAATTGCCGCTGTGTTACGGTAGAGCATATAGAAATTCTCATCGAAATTTTTCAGGAAGTATTCTTCTGTTGCTTGATTAAAGGCGGCTTGATTGCTTTTGCTGATATAGTAGAACATGTGGTATTTATAATTTTAGAGATCTGATTTAGGCTTTATTGTCTATGAAAATCTGAAATCAGCAATCTTAATTCTTAAATCATTATATGCAAATATGCTCAATAAATTCGGATTGTCTTTATTAAGATTTGATTTTAATAGTAGGTTTATGTTCTTTTTCTATTTAGAAATCAGCAAAAATTTAACTTTGCTGAACGAGAATTTAAAACTTAGAGAATGCGTGTTGTTATACAGAGAGTGAATAAGGCTTCGGTTGAAGTTGAAAACCAGATTATCGGAGAAATAAAGAAGGGACTTCTGATTTTGGTAGGGATTGAAAATGCCGATGGACAAGAGGATATTGATTGGCTTTGCAAGAAGATTTGCGGTCTGAGAATATTCGATGACGATGAGGGCGTTATGAATAAATCCCTTATGGAAATTGGGGGTGATATTTTGGCCATTAGTCAGTTTACACTGCATGCCCGCACTAAAAAAGGGAATCGTCCATCCTATATTAATGCGGCGAAACCTGACATATCGATCCCCTTATACGAATCATTTTTATCGGCCCTAGAAAAGGAGAGTGGCAAGAAACCACAGAGAGGCAAGTTTGGTGCTGAAATGCAAGTGGCATTGGTGAATGATGGACCGGTGACCATCACCATTGATACTAAAAACAAAGAATAGTTTGATGCGGTGATGAGTTGATTCGTTAATTTGATGTCCCGATAGCTATCGGGATGGTGATGCCATCCTTCTTTGTGTCCTTTGTGGTAATCTTAGCGTTTCGATTCATCGGAATTGCATTTAATTTTGTTTAGTGCGTATGAATAATAAAAATTATGAATGAAAATATTAATCTTAAAGAGGCACAAGAGCAGGTCGATGCCTGGATAAAAAAATACGGCGTACGTTATTTCAGCGAGTTGACCAATATGGCTATTCTGACTGAGGAAGTTGGGGAAGTAGCTCGCTTGATTTCCAGAAAATATGGTGATCAGTCCTTTAAAGCCAGTGATGCAGACAAAGATTTGGGAGACGAAATGGCCGATGTGCTTTGGGTTTTGATTTGTTTGGCCAACCAAACAGGGGTGGATTTGACTGAAGCTTTCCAAAAGAATATCGAAAAGAAAACACAGAGAGATAAAACAAGACATCTGGATAACGATAAGCTTAAATAAACTCGTTAAGTGTTAATAAATTAATGGGATAGAAATAGGGGATGCGTGAAAATTATTCTATTTTTGTGACTTGAAAGACAATATTCTATGCCGTTTAGGCTGAGAGTATTAATGGAAAAATCAGCGAATAACGATTCGCAACTGGTTAATTATTATTTACATACATTATGAAGAGAGACATTTTAGAAATCTTAAAATCATACGATCTTAAGATTAGCGATGCAGAAGTTAAGGCAAATGTCAAATCAATTGTAGACAAAGATTTTGATGCTTTGTACACCATTGAGAATCTAAAGAAGAATTTTTCTTTGATCGATTTAACGACACTCAACTCGACCGACACGCACGCAAAGGCTAAAAGTTTTGCTGACAATGTAAATAACTTCCAGAATGATTTTGACATGCCAAATGTGGCTGCTATTTGTGTATATCCATACCAGGTACCTACATTAAATGAAAACTTAAAAGCTGAGGGCGTTAGAATTGCTTCTGTAGCAGGTGTTTTCCCATCTTCTCAATCATACGTTGAAGTTAAAGCATTGGAATGTAAAATGGCTGTTGAAAAAGGAGCTAACGATATTGATATTGTGATATCAATAGGTGCTTTCCTTGAAGGACATTATCAAACGGTGTTTGATGAAATTGCTATCCAGAAAGAAGCTTGTGGCGATGCACATTTGAAGGTAATTCTTGAAACAGGAGAACTTAAGACTGCAGAGAACATCCGTACAGCATCTATTATTGCAATGGAAGCTGGAGCTGATTTCATCAAGACATCGACAGGAAAAGTTCCTGTAAATGCAACGCTGGAGGCGGCTTATATCATGACTCAGGCAATTACTGAATACTTTGAGAAAACTGGCCGTATGGTTGGGTTTAAGCCCGCAGGTGGTATATCAACTGCCAAAGATGCTATTGAGTTCTATTCGATTTCGAAGAGCAACTTGGGGGAGGAGTGGTTAAATAACAAATGGTCTAGAATTGGAGCTTCAAGTCTAGCAAACAGTTTACTGACTGAAATTCATAAATTGGAGACAGGAGAAGAAAAGGAAATTAAGTATTTCTAATTCTGATACTTATAATACCGAAACTTAAGCCGGATAATTCCGGCTTTTTTTATGTTTTAACAAAATAATTAAACTTAAAAACTTGCATCCTGAGAAATATTATGTAATTTTAGTTTTGGATTGAAAAGACTGTTTAGCATCAAAATATGTTTATTCAGCTTTAAAATTAGACAGCTTATAGAACATTTGTCTTTGGGTTAAATTGCAATTATTACAATGTTTTTTAATTGATTTACCCCTACTTTTTGAGAGAGGAATGAGCTGTTTAAAATCATGGAATTTAAGTTATTTGAATAAATTTCCCATCTAATGAAGTTAGATACAAATCTGAAAAAAGATAAAGTCCGAATGTTAGAGGATGAAATTTTTGAGCTCAAGCAACAGCTGGAAATAGCACAAGCTGGAACTCTTAAGTTATCGAAGTCTAAGCATTCCTCTGATTTGTTTGGAGTCATTGATGGTGATTTTAATTTACTCTCAGTAAATGCTCAATATCCTAATATTTTTAAGCAGAATCAAGATAATCTTCAAGGAAAGAAATGCTATTCTGCGTTCTGTGGACTGAATCAGCCTTGTGAAGATTGTTCAATTACAAAGAACAATACCAATAAATCAGTTTGGTATTTTCTTCAGCCAAAAATTAATACTAATGGGGCGCCGTGTAAAGGGGAGGTTATCAATTCTATCAATGATTTTGCCCCTTTTGAGTTGACTTTAAGAGAGACGGATCTATTTTATGAACAACTTTTTGAATCGACAGGAGATACATTACTAATTGTTGATTGTAAGGGCCGTATCTTAAAATTTACACGAAAGTTATGTGAGATGCTCTCATATACTGAAGAAGAGTTTTCACGATTAACCATTTTTGATATCGATGACCCAACCCATTCCCTTCCTTTTGATGAAAGAGTAAACCAAATAAAAAGGGATAAAGGGGCTGTTTTCGAAACAGATTTAATTTCTAAGTCGGGGAAACTAATACCTGTTGAGTCTAGTTCGTCCCCCATAAGATATGGTAGTAAAACGGTATTCTTCGTAACATTCAGAAATATTGAAGAACGTATAAATGCTCAGAGAGAACTCTTTGAAAGTGAGATTCGATTTCGTTCTTTAGTTGAAAATGCCAACGACTTGGTCATGCGTTTCGATCGAGATCATCGTCACGTGTTTGTCAATTCTGCTTCTCAGCAAGTTTTGGGTATTGCACCACAAGATTTTATTGGCAAAACACATCAGGAAATGGGCTTTCCTGAAGATTTATGCTTATTGTGGGAAGAAGAAATGGATAAAGTCTTTGATTCAGGAATTGCTGATATTATTGATTTTTCCATACATGCAAAAGGGAATGAAATCTTTTTTGAATGGCAACTTATTCCAGAATTCGATACGGAAGATGAAATCCCTTATTTATTGGCGGTTGCTCGAGATGTGTCAACACGAACCTTGAGTGAAAAAGCTCTTGAAGAAGCCTTAAAAACAAAAGATAAGTTTTTCTCAATTATTGCTCATGATCTTAGAAATCCTTTTGGATCTTTAAGAACACTATCGGAGTACTTATTAAATAATGAGGATCTTACCAAGGAGGAAATACAGGAGTTTGCCGAGATTATTCATACTTCAGCATGTCAGGGATATGATTTGCTTGAAAACCTATTGGAATGGTCAAGATCGCAACGTGGTAATATAAAATGGGATCCTCAGGAATTTGACCTGTCGGGCTTAATTGATTCAAATATCAAATTAATTCAGGCTAATGTTCATAAAAAACAGATTCAGCTTAATTTTAAAACAGATAAAAGCCATTATGTTTTTGCTGATAAGTATATGATTGATACTATAATCAGAAACTTGTTAGCAAATGCAGTTAAGTTCACTTATATGAATGGGAATATTGACATTCTATTAAGCGAGCGAGAAGAAAATTATTGTGTTTCCATAAAAGATGACGGTAAAGGGATATCTAAAGAACATCAGACTACAATCTTTGACTTAGACAATCAGCACTCCAGTGTAGGAACATCTATGGAAACAGGAACCGGTCTGGGTTTAATTCTGTGTAAGGAATTTATTAATACGAATAACGGCGAGTTATGGGTAGAAAGCGAAGTCGGTAAAGGAAGTTGTTTTTCATTCACCGTTCCCAAGAAATAAGAGTCGTCTATTTTTTTCTTTCGATTGTATAATCAACCAGGGCTACCATGGCATCTCTAATATCAGAATCAGGGAAAGTCATTAATATGTCATCCGCTTTAGCTTTATACTCCAACATTTTTTCTCGGGTATATTCAATACCACCCTTATCCTTTACAAACTTGATGATCTCTTGAACTTTATCCTTATCCTTATTGTGTTTCTTAAGGTTTTTAAGCACCCATCTTCTTTCTTTAGGTGAACAATCTTTTAATACCGAGATCAGGGGAAGAGTTAGCTTCCTTTCTTTAATATCATTACCTGTAGGTTTTCCAATGGCAGCTTGCTTGTCGTAGTCGAAGAGGTCGTCTTTTATTTGGAAGGCAATTCCCAAATACGCGCCGAACTGCTTCATTTTTTCCTGGGTCTCATCATCTGCATTTACCGATAGGGCACCCAATTGTGTACAAGCGGCTATAAGACTAGCCGTCTTTTTGTAGATAATATCAAAATAAACTTCTTCAGTAATATTTAGTTTTTTTGACTTCTCAATCTGTAAGAGTTCACCTTCACTCATTTCCTTAACAGATTCAGAAACCACTTTAAGCTGATCAAATTCATTATTGTCCAGAGCAATTAATAAGCCTTTAGATAAAAGGAAATCTCCAACCAGAACAGCAACTTTTGATTTCCAAAGTGCATTTATCGAGAAAAACCCTCTTCTTTCATAGGCTTCATCAACCACATCATCGTGTACCAGAGTAGCCGTATGCAAGAGCTGGGTAAGGGTGGCAGCGGTATAAGTAGACTGATTGGTTTCACCACAAAGTTTGGCTGCTAAAAAAACCAGAATAGGTCGCATTTCCTTACCTTTTCGTTTGATGATGTATCGATTAATGACATCGAGTAGGCGAACTTTAGTTCGCATGGCATTACGAAAATAAGGATCAAATTCGTTTAACTCTTTCTCAATGGGAGCCTTAATGGTGTTTAATTTAGAAGCTTTACTCATAGCAACCAAAGGTAAAAATTTAGAACTTTTAATGGCTAAAAAAAGAATAAATTTTCAGATGCTTTAGTCTTTAAATGGGCAGCAATATTCTGAAAATGGAATTAAGCTTTTGTATCCAGTTTATATTGAAACGAGAAAACGAGTTTTTGATACAAAAAGATATTCTTCAACATATTTTAGACTAAATTCTATTCAGAATACCAATAAATTAGGATCAAAGTAACAAATTTAACTATTTCGATATGAGACTTCTCTTTCTTAATGGAATATATTTATATATTTGCATAGTTATTAAATACAAGTTTAAGTTTAGTGTATGAAGATTAGCGAATTAGAACCGGAAAAATTAGAACAAGCAGCCAATATGCTAAAGGCGATTGCTCATCCAATGAGAATTGCAATTTTAGGCTATCTTGATGATGGTAAAAAGCTGACTGTTACCGAAATACATGAATTGTTGAATATTGAACAATCAACAACCTCACATCATTTAGGTATTCTAAAAGATAAAGGTGTTTTACAATCTAAACGTGAAGGAAAGAATACATACTATTTCTTAAAACATTGCAGTTTAAGTAATATCGTTGATTGTATCAGCAATTGTACTCATGGATAAAAATATAAAACCGGTTAATACTGGTTTTTTTTATGATATTAAAGAATGGCAAAAGTTAGACTAACCAAAGAGTTTCGATTCGAAATGGCGCATGCGCTATGGAATTATGATGGCTTGTGTAAGAATATTCACGGACACTCATATATTCTGTATGTCACTGTAATTGGTGAACCAATTGCTGACGTAAATAATCCTAAGCTGGGCATGGTGATGGATTTTGGAGACTTGAAAAAAATCGTCAATGCTGAGATCGTTGACAAATTGGATCATGCCGTTGTTCTTAGTGATAGAACACCCATGCTTGAACAGCTGAATATTCCTCAGATGTTCGAACGATTCTTTGTTTTCGACTATCAACCAACCTGTGAGAATATGATTGCAGATTTTGCCGATCGCATCATCAAGCGTTTACCAGCAGATGTAAAATTACATTCTTTAAAACTTCACGAGACAGCAACTTCTTTTGCTGAATGGTTCGCAGAGGATAACTAATTCGAAAGAAAATATATAAATTGAAGTCCGGTTTTTTCCGGACTTTTTTGTACCCCTACTTTTAAAAATTCAAAATAATGGCAGGCCCTTTCAATTTCGATCAGATAAAACCAGTTAATCCCTTGCTTGCACTTTTCCCAACAGGGAATTATGGTATCGAGCATGCCTTTAGAATATTTAAATTGGTTGAGAGGCTGGCTGAGTTTGAAAAGCTTGAAAATGCCCCTCGTCAAGTTTTGAAGTTTTGTGCTCTATTTGTTGATATTAGTAGAGAAGAGAACCAAATGAATTCTAAGGTTGGGCTTAAATCATATGAGAAACTAAGTGGACTAGATTTTCTTGGTAAAGCTTCTTTTAAAAATGAATTGGTTCATTTTCTTTTTCAATCAATAGACTCGGGTAAGCTTGATGATAAATTGGAACAGTTTAATATGGTGAATAGAGAAGAAGCTATTTTGTTATTCAAAATTTTGAAAGATGCTTTAGCTTTGGATGCCTTTCGTTTTGGAAATTTTTGTGCAGCTGATCTTGAATTATCAAACTCTAAAAAGCTGGTTTTGTTTGCCAGTCAGTTTCATAGGCAAGAAATAAAGCAGGATGAAATGCTAAAGGAAATCGAAGCTTGGTTGAAAGACATTCAATAATATTTCAGTCACAATAAAAGCCACAAAATAATTCTCGTACTTTTGTTAGTCTTAAAAGAGAATAGATAGTCATTAACACAGATACACAATATGTACTCATCACACAGTAATCCTAAGAAAAAGTTATTTCTACTCGATGCTTTTGCTTTGATATACAGATCTTATTATGCTTTTATCAAGAATCCCAGATATACTTCTACCGGTATCAATTCATCGGCCATGTTGGGATTTACCAATACGCTTTTAAATGTACTTGAGAAAGAAAAGCCATCTCATATCGCTGTAGTTTTCGATCCGGCCGGTAAAACTTTCCGTCACGAAATGTTTAAAGAGTATAAGGCTCATAGACCGCCTATGCCGGATGATCTGAGAAATTCTTTACCCTATATCAAGCGAATAATTAAAGGTTTTAATATTCCTGAAATTGAGGTTGAAGGTTATGAAGCCGATGATGTGATCGGGACCTTGGCAAAGAAAGCAGAAAAGCAGGGATTCACTGTTTATATGATGACGCCGGATAAGGATTACGCTCAATTGGTGAGTGAGAATATTTTCATGTACAAGCCTGGTCGATCGGGTAATGAAACAGAAATTCTAGGTGTACCCGAAATCTTAACCAATTTTGGTCTTGAGGACCCGGAGCAGATTATTGATTATTTAGGTTTAATGGGTGATTCTGCCGATAATATTCCAGGCTGTCCAGGCATAGGTCCGAAAACGGCTCAAAAATTATTGGCCGCTTATAAATCGATTGATGGGATTTATGAGAACACGGATAAGCTAAAAGGAAAGCAGAAAGAAAATATTGAGAATTCGAAAGAGCAAGTTTTATTTTCTCGGGAATTAGCAAAAATTGCATTGGATGCACCTATCGACTATGTTGATGAAAAATTTAAATTAATAGAAATTGACGAAGACTCATTGGGAAGTGTTTTTCTTGAGTTGGAGTTCTTTTCTTTAAGAGAAAAGGTTTTATCTAATGCAAATGAAAAAGCCATAGATAATGCCGATAAGAGTGCTTCTGACAGTTCGAAATCTGTGGGTAAGAGTACGATAAAAGAAAAAGAAGTTATTCTAAGAGAGCTTAAAGACTTAAAAACACAATTTTTTGTGCTTGATAATGCGGCAGTTAGGGCAGATTTACGAGCTGATTTATGTGTGCAAAAATCTTTTTCATTTAGAACAATTTTGAGCGATGTTGATCCCAACCAGTCTCAAATCTTAGGATTGGCCTTTGCTTACAAAAATAACCGCTCCTTTTTCGTTCCTTTTCCTCAGGATGCCAAAGAAGCTAAAAAAGTGGCTCAGGAATTTCGATTTATTTTCGAGGATGAAAATATTCTGAAAATTGCTCACGACATCAAACGAGATATTTTGGCTTTGCGTTGGTGTGGGGTAGAATTAAAAGGTGCGATTTTCGATACCATGATTGCGCATTATTTAATCCAGCCAGAATTGAAGCATGATTTGGAGACGATTGCTAAAGCAAGTATCCATTATAAACTGATGGAGGAGGAAAAGCCTGAGAAGAAAAAGAAAGCGCAATTGAGTTTGATGTTGGAACCAGAACCTATCAAACACGATAAATATTGTGAAGAAACTTTGGTGAATTTAGAATTGGTTGAAGCTTTAGAGAATGAGCTGACCGATACCAATCTTCTGGATTTATTCTACAATATGGAGATGCCACTTCTGTTAATTTTGGCTGATATGGAATTCACAGGTGTGAAGATTGATGTGCCAATGCTTAAGTCATATGCTGTGGAACTAAATTCCGAAGTCGAAGGTATTGAGAAGGAGATTATCGAAATGTCTGGTCATGAATTTAATGTGGCATCGCCTAAGCAATTGGGAGAGGTTTTATTTGAAAAGATGGCCCTTGATCCCAAAGCGAAAAAAACCAAATCGGGACAATTTTCTACATCAGAAGCCGTTTTGAGTAAGTTGAAGGATAAGCATCCTATTATTGAAAAGATATTGACTTTCCGTGGTTTGAAAAAGTTGATTTCAACCTATGTGGAAGCGCTACCAACATATATCAATGAGAAGTCGGGTCGTATTCATACATCCTTTAAGCAGGCTGAAGCGGCTACAGGTCGTTTGAGTTCGATTAATCCGAATATTCAGAATATTCCAATTCGTACACCACAAGGAAGATATGTACGTAAAGCTTTTATTCCATCTGATGAAAACCATACTTTCTTATCAGCCGATTATTCTCAGGTTGAGTTACGTTTGATGGCTCATATGAGTAAGGATGAAGCGATGATTGATGCCTTTAATCATGCAGCAGATTTCCACCAGGCAACAGCGGCTAAGATATTTAAACTACCAGTTGAGGAAGTGACCAGTGATATGCGTTCTCAGGCTAAGTCGGCTAACTTTGGTATAATCTATGGAATTTCTGCCTTCGGTTTAGCTGAAAACTTGAAGATATCACGTAAGGAAGGTAAGGCTTTGATAACAGGATATTTTGAATCCTATCCAGAAGTGAAAGCCTTTATGGATCAATCAATAGCTGATGCTCGTGAGAATGAATATGTGACCACAATTAAAGGGCGTCGCCGTTATCTTAAGGATATCAACTCGAGTAATGGTATGATGCGTTCTATTGCTGAACGAAATGCCATAAACGCACCGGTACAGGGCTCTGCAGCCGATGTGATTAAGCTGGCAATGATTGGTATAAGTAACCGTATGAAAGCAGAAGGCATGAAGTCTAAAATGCTCATTCAGGTACATGATGAATTGAACTTCGACTGTTTAAAGTCTGAACTTGATCAAATGAAAGTTATTCTTCGCGAGGAAATGGAGAATGCCGTTAAGATTAGCGTTCCACTAACTGTGGATATGGGAGTGGGAGAGAACTGGCTTGAAGCTCACTGATCCAATTAAATAAGGAAATTTGAAAGTGGTGTTTGCTTTGTGCAGGCACCACTTTTTTCATTTAAGTTCGAAAAGTCTTAAAGGTCAAAAGGTCGGAAGAATTATTTTAACACATCCTCACATTCATAAATTATAATTCATAAGTCCCACTTTCCAAACTCACAATTCCATTCTTTAAAGCTTGATGCAGGTTTGTGATTTTCTCAAGAGCATTCTCACCCATCAATATTTTCTGTCCTGTGAGAATAGCTGGTTTTTCTTCAGCCTTAGCTAGAAAGCTATTAAGAAAAGCGATGCCTTTTTGTGTCTGATCCTCAGATGTGATCTTTTTGAGATTAAGTGAATGCAATAGATCTTTTAAATGATCAGAACTTATAAGATAATTATTGGCTTGATCATCCACCCAGGGGAGTGGATAGTTCAATGAATTCCCGCTCTTTTTAAGCACATCGTAATAAATAAAACGTCCACCTTTTTTTAAGACTCGTTTGACTTCGGAGTAGAGCTTATTTTTATCTTCTATGCACATCTGTACATGTTGGGTGATAATCAAATCGAATTGATCAGAAGGGTAGGGAAGATCGCTAGCATCACCCTGTTTAAATAAAGTTTGGTCACTTAAACCGACTAGCTTTGATAGTGAATTTGCCGTTTTGATATGCGACTCAGAATAGTCAACCCCGTGGACCATACAATCGTATTTCTCGGCTATCATTCTACAAGTGCCACCCAAACCACAACCTAAATCAAGAATCTGAGAATCACGATTCATCTCAACCTTTGAAAAAAGTTCTTCACTAACCACCTTTCCTCTCACATGAAATTCATCGAAAGAAGACGTGTATTTTCGGGTGATATCAGTTTTTGAGATGCCCATTTTTTCTATGGCATCAAGAATCATTTGGTATTGGTTTGACTTCATCTCACAAAGAAAGTAAAGAAAGCGGAGATAGAACTTGTCTCACTATTTGTATTTCGAACTCGATCTATTTTGCTTACTTTTAGATCTTGTAAACACAAGCTGAGATTCAATTGTGAGTCTCTCATTTTAAAACTATTATCCGATTATGAAGATCATATCCTATAACTTAAATGGCATACGTGCCGCTATTGGAAAAGATTTGGTAGGCTGGCTAAAGGCTGAAAATCCTGACATTTTATGCATTCAAGAAACCAAAGCTCAGCCAGAGCAAATTGAATCTCACCTTTTCGAAGAATTAGGCTACCATTGCTACTGGCATTCAGCCGTGAAGAAGGGCTATTCGGGTGTGGGTATTCTGACTAAGATTAAACCCAATAACATTTATATTGGTGTTGATAATGAGGAATTCGATGTGGAAGGACGCGCCATTCGTGCCGATTTCGATGGCTTTTCGGTGATGTCAACTTATCATCCATCGGGAACCACAGGAGGTCCCCGTCAGGATTATAAAATGAATTGGTTAAATTACTTTCATGGCTACATTCAGGAGTTAAAAAAGAAAATTCCGAATCTGATTATTGCTGGTGATTACAATATTTGTCACAAGCCAATTGATATCAACAAGCCTGAGAAGAAGAAGGGAGTATCGGGATTCTTACCTGAAGAAAGGGAATGGGTTTCAGAATTTATAGCCTCTGGTTTTATCGACAGTTTTAGAGTTTTCGATCAGTCGGCAGAGAAGTATTCCTGGTGGAGCTATAGAGCGGGTTCTCGAGGCAAAAATCTGGGATGGCGCATCGATTATCATATGGTCAGCGAAAGCTTGCGAGAGAAGCTAAAAGGAGCTTCAATCCTTGCTGATGTGGTTCACTCGGATCATTGTCCTGTTGTGGTTGAAATAGAAGCTTAATTCAATAGAAAAAATTTCAAAATGAAAGCCGTTAGAATATTAATTCTGGCGGCTTTTATTGATCCTAACTTTCTCATGATAATATTCTAAATACTCCTTTATATGTTGATCACTTTTTTCAATCAAAACACAACAGGAAACCTAAATAATAAACTAAATTTGTGCCCCAATTATAGCGCTGATTTTCGATAAAGTTAATTTGTATAAATCATTAACTTTGATTTTATTACAAAAAACATTTCCAATTCTATCCATATGAAATATCATTTATCCAAGGGCAAAAAGATCCTGATCTCAATTTTAGCATTCTTGTTTATTCTGTTCTTCTTTCTATCATCGCTCATAAAATATTGGGTGGTTAAGAATAGTGATGAATTGGTTGGACGTAAACTTGAGATATCGGAGTTGCATTTTAATTATGCACAGGTTGCATTAAGAATTAAGGGATTCAATTTGTTTGAAGCTGATAAAACGAGAAGTTTTGTTGCGTTTAACGAGCTATATGTGAATTACTCGCCATGGAATTTGTTGGTGGGCGAGTATGCTTGTTCTGAGATATATCTTGATGGTTTGAACGTAAGGGTGACTCAGGATAGCCTTGGCTTCAATTTCGATAGTATGATTCCTAAACAGGATTCTATTGTTGAGAAGCCGGAGGAGGAAAAGGATTTAAAGTTTTCCATTAAGAATATTCAATTTAAGAATGGTGCCGTTCGTTATATTGATAAGGTGAAAAAGAATACGATTGCCTTTGAAAAAATGGATTTGGAATTGCCACTTATCGCATGGAATAATCAGAAATCGGAAATGGGTGTTGACTTTGCAATGGGAGATAAGGGGCGTGTGCAAATTTCTGCTGATATAGATCATTCAAAGAATGCTTATGTTGTCGACCTTGCTACTCAATCTATCGATTTGGAGCCCATTAAAGCTTATTTGACCGATTATATTGCAATTTCTGCTATATCAGGGCAGTTAAACACGACCATTCAACTTAAAGGAAGTCTGGAAAATCCGATGGAATTAGTTGTCTCAGGTTTAACCAACGTGTCTGACTTCGAAATGACGGATGAGGATGAAAAAAAGCTTTTTGCTGCTAAAACAATTGATGTGGCATTGGATTCTTTAAATGTAGGAACATCTCATTACGAAATTGGAGCAATTCAGGTCGATTCACCTGAAATATATGCCAGTTTGGACAAAGAATCGAGCAACTTCAAGCGTATGCTGGCTCCATATATGAAAGCTGACTCTCTGGCACAAGATCGTCTTAATGAAGCAGCCGATTCTTTAGCTAGTGATACTTTAAATATTCAAGCCGATTCGAGCTCTTTGTTTTATCAAATCAAAAGTATTTCAGTAGATAATGGTTTGGTAAATTTCACAGATAACTCCTTAAATCGTCCTTTTGTTTACGATCTAAAAAACATTGTCCTTAAGATGGGAACGCTTTCAGAGAAAGTAGATTCAATTCCAATCGCCTATTCAATGCATTTACATGGATCCGGGCGATCTGAAGGTGAGGGTAATTTTAGTTTGAAAGACTTTTCTTCTCTTAGTTTTAAAAATCATCTTGAAAATCTGGATATGATGAGTTTCTCGCCATATACTGAGTTTTACATTGCTCGACCAATTACGCAAGGAGAGTTCAATTACAAAACCAGCCTTGAGATATCGGGTGACAAGCTAAAGAATGATAACCATATTCATATCTCTGAATTGGATTTTGGTGATAAAACGAAGGATAAGAATACCATTAAAGCCCCTGTTCGATTGGCTCTTTATTTGCTGAAAGACAAGGATGATCAGATCGAATTTGAACTGCCTGTTTTTGGTAATCCATCAGATCCTGACTTCAGAATTGGGAAGGTTATTTGGAAAACATTGATGAATTTCCTGATTAAAACAGCCAGCCAACCATTCAATATTCTTGGGAATTTAGCTGGAGGAGACCCAGAAAGTATCAAGACTATCCCGTTTCATTTTTTGCAAGATAGTTTGGATGCAACACAGAAGAAAAACCTTAGAAAGATTGCAACGATCTTAACTAAAAAGGATGAGTTAGCTTTTTCTTTTATTCAGGAAACCAGTTTGCATAAGGAGAAGGAACTTTTGGCTCTTAAGAATTCTATAGAAACATTCTGTATTTCTAAAAGCATTTCGTACCCTGATGTTGCAGATGATCAACTGATAAATTGGGCAAGTTTAAATATTGACTTTATGGCTTATCTGAATTCTAATTCAGAAGAGGGGAAGAGTTTATCTACCCTTTGTATTCAAAAAGTTGGAAAACAGAAACTCGATTCAATGTTTATGGACTTACTTCAAACTCGAAATACGGTTTTAAATACGTTTATGAAGGATAGTTTGGCTTTGGATGAGGATTCCTTCAAGGTAAAAACAGCCGATTTAAGGAATATGCCTGAACAATTGAAATCACCGAATTATAGAGTGGAAGTTTCATTAAAATAACGACTATCATTAGATTGATTTTTTCGATTGACTTCACAGGAATATAACCGAAGAAAAGATTAAATTTGTCAGGGTACGACATGGATAATAGGCATTGCAGGTTGATTTTGTAATGATTTGATAGCCTATTGATTGACTCGTACTTATAATATCATTAATTCGTAAAGATGACCAAATTCACACACTTACACGTTCACTCTCAATACTCTATTCTCGATGGCGCTTCAAAAATTAAGCGTATGATTGATAAGGTTAAAGAAGATGGAATGCCTGCTATCGCCCTGACTGATCATGGCAATATGTTTGGAATAAAAGAGTTTCATGCAGCAGCAACATCAAGTGGTGTAAAACCGATTTTGGGAATTGAAGCTTATGTTGCGCGACGTACGCGTTTTGATAAGAATGAGAGACAAGACAGATCGGGATATCATTTGATTATTTTGGCAAAAAATAAGGTTGGTTATCACAATTTAATGCGTTTGGCTTCTCTGGGCTATGTCGATGGTTTTTATTACAAACCTCGTATTGATAGAGAGTTACTTGAAAAACATAGTGAGGGCTTGATTATTTCAACGGCCTGTTTGGGTGGGGAAGTACCCCAGCATATCATGAATGAACGCTGGGATGAGTTGGATGAAACGATTAATTGGTATAAGAAAATATTTGGTGAAGATTACTACTTGGAGATCATGCGTCACAAAACGGATGATCCTGTTAAGAATGCCGATATATACGATAATCAGGAGTTGTGTAATAAAAAGATTATTGAGTTATCTCAGAAGCATGATGTGAAGATTATTGCGACCAATGACTCCCATTTCCTGAACGAAGAAGATGCCGATGCTCATGATTTGCTGATTTGTTTGAATACAGGAAAGGACTTGGATGATCCCACTCGAATGCGTTACACCAAACAGGAGTTTTTGAAGACAACTGCTGAGATGAGTGAACTTTTTGCTGATGTGCCTGAAGCCATATCAAATACTCAGGAAATTGCAGATAAGGTTGAGAATTATGAGCTGAATGTTCCACCTTTGATGCCTGATTTCCCACTACCAGAGGGGTTTGATGATGCGGATGAATTTCTGCGTCACTTAGCTTATGAAGGGGCTTATGAACGTTGGGGAAAAGAATTGGCGCCTGATATTATTGAGCGTCTGGATTTTGAGCTTGAAACAATTAAGAAAATGGGTTTTCCGGGTTATTTCCTGATTACCTGGGACTTTATTAAAGCGGCTCGAGATATGGAAGTGATTGTAGGTCCTGGTCGTGGTTCGGCTGCAGGTTCAGCTGTTGCTTACTGTATTAAAATTACCAATATTGACCCAATTAAATACGATTTGCTGTTCGAGCGTTTTTTGAATCCGGATCGTATTTCCATGCCCGATGTCGATATCGACTTTGATGACGATGGACGTCAGCAGGTATTGGATTGGGTAACAGAAAAATATGGACACGATAAAGTGTCACACATTGTAACTTTTGGAACCATGGCAGCCAAATCATCCATTAAGGATGTGGCACGTGTTCTGAAATTACCATTATCAGAGGCCAACCGTTTGGCTAAGTTAGTGCCTGATGGACCTAAAGTGAGTCTTGCAAAGGCCTTCAAGGAGGAGCCGGAATTGGAAAGAGAAAGAACATCTGATGATCAATTGGTAGCTCAAACTCTGGGCTTTGCGGAAAACCTGGAAGGATCTGTTCGCCAAACGGGTGTACATGCTTGTGGTGTTCTTATTGGTCGTGATAACTTGACTGAGCATATTCCTATTATGCAAGTAAAAGGTGTTAATCTGCTTATTACTCAGTATGATGGGCGATTTGTAGAGGATGTAGGGATGCTTAAGATGGACTTTCTGGGGCTGAAAACCTTGTCAATTATCAAAGATACGCTAGCCAATGTGAAGCTTTCTAAGGGCATTGACATTGATATTGATGCGATTCCTATCGATGATGAGAAAACCTTTGAGCTTTTTTCACACGGTGAAACAACAGGTATCTTCCAGTTTGAGTCTCCAGGAATGAAAAAGCACTTGAAAGGTCTGAAGCCTAACCGTTTTGAAGACTTGGTGGCCATGAATGCCCTTTATCGTCCGGGTCCAATGCAATATATTCCCAATTTTGTGAATCGTAAGCATGGGGCAGAGGAAATTGTCTATGACCATCCTATTATGGAGAAATACCTGAAGGATACCTATGGAATTACGGTATATCAAGAGCAGGTGATGCTCCAGTCGAGAGCACTTGGGGGATTTACTCGTGGTATGTCCGATTCCTTGCGTAAGGCGATGGGTAAAAAGAAAATCGCTGAAATGGATAAGCTGAAAGTTAAATTTATCGAAGGCTGTTTAGCCAACGAAGAATTTATGGAAGGCTTTGATAAGGAAGTAAAAGGCAAAGGAAAAACCTTTAAGATGAAGGTCGCCGATGATAAAGAAGTCACACGTAAAATTGAAAAAGCTGAGGATCTGATCGATAAAATCTGGTTAGATTGGGAGGCTTTCGCACAATATGCCTTTAATAAGTCTCATTCAGTGTGTTATGCCTATATAGCCTATCAAACAGGTTATTTAAAAGCGCATCATCCGGCAGAATTTATGGCGGCTGTTTTAAGCCGTAACCTTTCGGATATTGAAAAAGTAACCATTTTTATGGATGAGTGTAAGCGTATGCGTTTACCTGTACTAGGTCCTGATGTAAATGAATCTTACCTTCGATTTACGGTGAATAAGGAAGGTGCCGTGCGTTTTGGTATGGCTGCTGTTAAAGGTGTCGGTGAGGCCGCGGTAGAAGATATCATCAAGGAAAGAGAGAATGGCGATTTTAAGGATATTTTTGATTTTGTAGAGCGAGTAAATTTAAGAACTGTAAATAAACGAACCCTTGAAAACCTGGCCATGTCGGGAGGATTCGACAGTTTTGAATTTAATCGTAGCCAGTATTTTGCTCCAGACGAATTTGATACGACTTTTATTGAACTCTTATCCAAGTATGGAAATAAGTTGCAAGCTGAAAAGGCCATGGCTCAGCAAACACTCTTTGGTGGAGTAGAAGACTATGTTGTAACACCGCCTAAGGTGCCAAGTTCAGGAGAATGGAGCAAGCTTGAGCGTTTAAATAAGGAAAAGGCCCTGATTGGAATTTACCTTTCTGCGCATCCACTTGATGATTATCGTCTGGAAATTGATTCCTTTTGTAATGCATCTCTGTCTGAACTTTCAGTTGATATGCTTCAGTTTAAGGATAAGGAGATTAATATTGCTGGAATGGTGACAGCCGTTAGAAGGGGGATAACTCGAACCGGTAATCCTTTTGCAATTGTTAACATCGAAGATTTTACCGATTCATATGAACTGCCATTCTTTGGGAAAGATTTTGTTGAGTTTAACAATTATTTTGTTGAAGGTCTTTCTGTTTTCATCAATGGGCGTGTTCAACAACGTACATGGCCCAAAGATTCTGTTGAGTTAGAGTATAAAATCAAGTCAATTGGCTTACTTTCTGATGTTCTGGAACAAAAAGTTAAGCAAATTACGATTACAATACCCGTCATGAATTTAACCCAGGAGATTGTAAACGAGATGGAAAATTGCCTGACCCATGAAGATAATAAGGGCAATTTATTGGTTAATTTTGTGATTGTTGATGAGGGAAAAATGAGGCTAAAAATGTTCTCAAGAACTTGTAAAGTAAAACTTTCTGGTGATTTGATAGAATATTTTAAAAATAATCCTGAAATTGAATTCAAAATTAACTAAATTGCGTCTTTAAAAATTAACATTCTTAGATAGCTAGATATGAATGTTTCTTTCGGAAATATCTAGCGCATATAAACCAAAAAATAAAAAAACCATGACTATTAAAGTAGATGATACTAATTTCGAGGAGATAGTTTTGAAGTCTGATAAGCCTGTATTGGTTGATTTTTGGGCTGAGTGGTGTGGACCATGTCGTATGGTTGGACCAATCGTAGACGAACTAGCTCAGGATTTCGATGGCAAATTTGTAGTAACTAAAGTTGATGTTGACTCAAGTCCTGCAACTGCTGCTAAATTTGGTATCCGTAACATTCCAACCATTATTTTCCTAAAAAATGGTGAGGTTGTTGATAAGCAAGTAGGTGCTGTGCCTAAAACAGCTATAGCTGAAAAAATGAATGCTTTACTATAGTAGATAGTAAAACATGTTATCATATTTAGGGCATAGAATTCTATTCTATGCCTTTTTTTTGTCAAATTTGTAAAAGTCTTTCTGACAAAATCGTTCAGCTTATCACAATTATGCAAGCAAAATAATGAAGCAATTATCCGACTTAATAGAATTCGAAGCTTTCGATAATTTGGAGCTTATGGCCAAGCAAATAGTAGAGGGGTTTCTTCTTGGCTTGCATCGTAGCCCTTACCATGGCTTTTCGGTTGAGTTTGCAGAGCATCGTTTGTATAATAAGGGGGAATCTACCAAGCATGTCGACTGGAAACTATATGCCCGAAGCGACAAACTTTTTGTCAAGCAATTTGAAGAGGAAACCAACCTAAGAGCACATTTGGTACTAGATACCTCTTCGTCTATGCTTTTCCCTTATAAAGATAAGAAAGTCTCTAAAATGGCGTTTTCTGTGCTCTGTTCGGCCGCTTTAATTCACCTGTTACGCAATCAGCGCGATGCTGTGGGCTTATCAACTTTTTCAGATAAAATAGAACTTCTAACTCCAGCAAAATTATCTTTAACACATGCTCACCGCCTTTATGCCGAGTTATTGAAAATTTACAATAAAGAAGGACTTGATCTGAACAGGGGTACGAAATTCTCGGATAATCTACATCATTTAGCCGAGGCCTTACATAAGCGTTCTTTAATTGTTATTTTTTCTGATTTAATGGGCGATGACAGCCCTCAGGAAATATTAGAAGCATTGCAGCATTTGCGTTATAATAAGCATGAAGTTGTTTTATTTGCGGTTACTGATCATGATCTGGAAAACCAATTCAATTTCGCCAATCGCCCCTCAAAGTTTATCGATATGGAAACAGGCGAAACATTAAAGTTGAACCCATCTGAGGTGAGAGAGGCTTTTAGTCAAAAACAAATAGCTTTTTATAATGAAATGCAACTCCTTTGTTCTCAATTTGCCATCGATTTTGTTGAGGCCGATATACGCCAACCTTTTAAAACCGTTTTAGAAGCTTATCTGATCAAACGAAAAAAAATGGGTTGATTCCCATAAATCAACGTGTTTTATGCCCAATTGTGTTATTCTAAATCTATTTCCATTATTGATAAGTTATTATTCCAGCACTAAATTTTATTATTCACTAGCTTTATTTATTTTTATAGAATAACGGACTTGATACAATGAAACGACTACTCTTCATATTCTCTTTATTCTTACTATTTGCTTGTGATTCTAAAAACACAAAAGAAACCGTCATTACAAATGAGGAAGGCGAAGTGTTGGAAGGATGGGTAAAGCGGTATGATAATAGAAATAAATTAAAGTCAGAGACGTTCTATAAAAATGGAATTAGAGAAGGTGTTGCTCGCGTTTATTATGATTCTGGTGAATTGAGTGATGAGGTTTTTTATGTTGGTGATGAATTACATGGAATGGCAAAAAAATTCCACAAGAATGGACAGGTTTATGCTTTAACACCTTATGTGAATGATAAAAAGGATGGCATCCAAAAAAAATTCTATCCCAATGGTAAAATTTGGGCTGAAACCCCTTATAAAAGAGGAGAGCCAGGAATCGGCCTAAAGGAATATAAGCGAAATGGTCGATTAAGAAAGATTTTCCCATCAATAGAATGTCAACAATTTGTACGTTCCGATCGTGTCAATTTGAAGATGTTTCTAAATAATTATTCCAAGAATGTGGAGTTTTATGTCACACCTTTGGTTCTGAATCAATTCATACCCATTAGAGCAAAGGTCATTTCAGCCGAAAAAGGATCAGGTAAGATAGATTTCTTTTATTCTAAGGGACAAGTTCTGGATACAGTTGTTAATGTAGTAGCCAAGTATAGAACCTCATGCCATAATATCTATGTTGGGCAAAAAAAAGTTCGCATCAGAAACAAATAATACGAGTTCTTTAAAGGCTTATTTTCTCAAAATTCAATTTCTAATCTCTTATTGCAAAAAATTAAGATCTGGGCTATAATATTTCATTATTTTTGGAGTTTCATTTTCAAGAAATAATGCTCTTATTAAAACTCTTGAAAAAGAGATTAACAAACATTAGAAAAGACCTATAATGCAGATCAAAGCCAGCGATATTCTTTTTATAATCAATCCCAATTCAGGATCACAAAAGCCTGATTCGATTATTAAACAGATAAAGGACAGTGGACATGACATTGATTTTGTCTTGACGCGAAGTCTTGAGGAGTTTAATAATTTATGGCTTGAAAAGATTGATAATTATAAAGTCGTTGTGATTTGTGGTGGTGATGGTAGTGTGAATTGCACGCTCAAGCATTTGGTGGCAAAAAAAGAAATCATATTGGCCGTTTTACCCAATGGATCTGGAAATGGTTTCGCTCGTGAACTTGGCTTTACCAATGATGTTGCAAAGCTCATTTCAAGGATGCTTAGGGGGGAAATTCGGAAAGTCGATCTAACAGAGATTAACGATGATTATTCGATAAATGTGGCTGGTCTGGGGTTTGATAGTTATGTAGCCTCACTCTTTGATGGGAGTAAGTTTCGTGGGCTTAAAAAGTACATTTATTGTACGATTAAAGGCTTATTTTCCTACAAGCCAATAGATGTCGAATTGTATCTTGGACAAGTTAAATTAACAGGGAATTTCTGGGGGGTGTATTTGGCTAATACCCGGCAGTTTGGTAACAATGCGATTATTGCTCCTGAGGCTAAATACGATGACGGTTTACTCGATGTGGTGTTGATGAAAAAATACCCATTGGTTTTAGCACCTGTTGTTATTTATAAGATGTTTAGGGGTAAGTTTAAGAACTCCCGCTACCTGACTTATTTGAGGGCCAGTGAAATGGTGATAAAATCTAATTCAAAGACCTATCATGTTGATGGTGAGCCCAGATTGATGACGAAAGATTTAAACATTTCTTTAAAAAAGCAACAAATTAAACTGATTAAAATGGACTAAGCTCTATTTGAAAATAGAACAAGCCCTTAACTTCATGGAGTTAAGGGCTTGTTTATTTTATAGGATTAGCTTTTGGTTTATTCTCGAATAACCTGAACCCCCCAATCGGCTCCAATCTTAATAATACTCGATGCCTGAGCTTTTGTCATATCATCCTGGCGATATTCAACCACATAATCAACCGCATCAATTATGTCTTGGTTGATTTCGATGAAGTTTTGAGCTGGAGCGTCACCACTAATATTGGCAGAAGTAGAAACAATAGGCTTTCTAAAACGCTGAATCAGTTGTTGAGTAAAAGCTTCATCTGTAATTCGAATACCAATACTACCATCAGAATTAATCAGGTTACTGGCTAGGTTTTTAGCTCCTGAATAAATTATAGTTGTTGGTTTATTGGTGACTTCAAGCAGATCTAAAGCAATTTCTGGAACATCATCCACATATGAACTAATTCGATTGGGATTCTCCATAAGAACTAACATGGCCTTTGAATCTTCACGTTGCTTTATCTTATACACGCGTTTAACAGCTTCGGCATTGGTCGCATCACAGCCAATGCCCCAAATTGTATCTGTAGGATAAAGAATGACCCCACCGTTTTTAAGGACTTCTAAAGCTTTTTTTATATCGTTATGCATCTTTTCCTATTAAGAGTTATACCGCAACGTCATACTCGCGCAGAGCGTCGTTTAATGATGTTTTAAGATCTGTTGAAGCTTTACGCTTACCAATAATCAAGGCACACGGAACTTGGTATTCACCAGCAGGGAATTTCTTTGTTCTTGTACCAGGAATTACTACGGATCGAGCTGGAACAAAACCATTATACTCCACAGGCTCGTCACCTGTAACATCAATGATTTTAGTTGATTTGGTTAAAACAACATTGGCTCCTAAAACCACTTCTTTTTCCAGATGAACACCTTCAACTACGATACAGCGTGATCCAATGAAACAATTATCTTCAATAATAACCGGAGCAGCTTGAATAGGTTCTAAAACACCACCAATACCAACACCTCCACTTAAGTGAACATGTTTCCCAATTTGTGCGCATGATCCAACAGTTGCCCATGTATCAACCATAGTGCCCTGGTCAACGTAAGCCCCAATGTTTACATATGAGGGCATCATCACAACATCACGTGCAATGAAAGCACCATAACGAGAAACAGCATGAGGAACAACACGAACGCCTAGCTCAGCATAATTGGTTTTTAAAGCCATCTTATCATGAAACTCGAAAGGCCCAACTTCAATGGTTTCCATTTTACGAATTGGGAAATAAAGGATAACCGCCTTTTTCACCCACTCGTTAACTTGCCATCCGTTTTCAACTGGCTCAGCAGTTCTAAGAACCCCCTTGTCAAGCAGTTCGATAACTTCGTTAATATTAGCTTGAACGTCAGTAGTTTTTAGAAGACTTCTATCTTCCCAAGCTGATTCAATGCTTTGTTTTAAATTTTTGTACATGTTTACCCGTTTTTTTTACTTCTTCGACTCGATGATAATCTTCACTGTATTACTTGGTTTTGTACTACATTAAAGTCCAAGAGATTGTCTGAATTTTGATTAATTGCGACAAAGCTAAGAAAGAGTTTTGATTTATTTTATTAATTCAAAGACATAGTCCTCTCATTTTTAGATAAAGTACGTTTATCTTGATTTAGGTTGGCTCAGGATTTTTATTTGAAGTATTCTATGAAATCAAGAATCTGCTTATCGAATTGTATTTTTGATTGATTTTGAAATTTGATTTGCAGAGGGATATAGGCCATATTATCTTTCAATAATTTTGATTCGATCTTCATATCAAGAAAACGAATGGCATCCTTTTCTGTGGTAATAATAATTTTATTGACTGACTTTAGGTTTATGAATGAGGATTCAATCTTTTCAAGGTCCTTGTCTTTGAACGTGTAATGATCCGGAAACTGAATTTCCTTGAATTCGTTACAAAAAGCATTCAGGTAATTTCTTAATGGGGCTGGATTGGCAATACCGGTCACCAATAAAATTCCCAAGGAGTCTTTATCTGTGATTTTCAAATTAACTGGTTTTTGGTCTGTATTAAATACAGGTTCAGCAGGAGCATAATCCAGGCTAGTGAAGAACAATTTCTGATGGGGTAGCGGATTGATATCTTTTTTAAGTGTTTCAGCCTCAGAATCGCTTAAATCAACGGGACATTTACTTACGATTATAATATCAGCTCTTTTTTTTCCCGCAGCTCTTTCTCTTAGGCGCCCCATTGGCATTACAAAATCCTTGGCAATTGGACGATTGTAATCAATTAATAGAATGGAAAGGCCAGGCTTGATATATCTATGTTGGTAGGCATCATCAAGTAGAATACAATCCAGATTTAAACCTTTGTCTGGTTTAAGCAATTCCTGAACACCATTGACTCTATCTGCATCAACTGCCACATTGAGATTCGGAAATTTTCGATTCATTTGCATGGGTTCATCACCTAAATCGTAAGAGTTTGAGTTGACATCAGCTAGAATAAAACCTTCTGATTGACGTTTATAACCTCTGCTTAGGCTTGCTAAACGGTATTTATCCTGTAAAAGCTTAATTAAGTATTCGGTATGTGGTGTTTTTCCTGTGCCGCCCACAGATATATTTCCAACCGAAATGATGGGTAAGTCAAACGAAGTTGACTTTAAATAGCCCCAGTCGAACATTAAATTTCGAATAGATAGAATACTTGCATAGATTAGAGTAAAAGGAAAAAGCAAGAATTTAAAATAGGACAGAGCTTTGTGCATAGATTAATTTATAGGAATTAATTTGCTCTAAAATTAATTATTTCTTGCGAAAAATGATCCTGACTGTCATAAAGTAGCAAAGCGATGAAGAAACTTCATCGCTTTGTAACCACTAACCGTTATTAACTGCCGAACAAGAAGGGAGTTAATAAATACTAACCCAATGAATTAGATTTGGATCTAATTCTATAGAAAAGTTAAATAATAATATTGAATAAAAAAAATATAATTATCTGGTAGTTGGGCTTTTAGGAGTTTTTTAAAGGCTTTATTTTTAGATGATCCCTTTAAGAATAAGACTTTCGGGTATTTATATTTGATTGAAGAAAAGTTTATTTTTTTTATCTAATTGATGAAAATTAAAAGTCTATTGGTGAAAGACTTAAGTTTAATTAATATGAAAAGTCATTAAATTACTTTTTCAGCATAATACCCTTCATTAATAAATGTTAATAAAAGTCTAAAGCTTAAATCATATTTCCTATCTTTGACTTACAGCTCTCTCTATAGCTGTGGAATTAGGTGTTTGGGACTATCTCTCTGAATTGATCATATCAAAATTTCAATAAATTAAACACCCATGTTCTATTTTTAGAAACCTAATAAATTCAAATCTCGAAATATGAAGTTATTTAAGAAGAAAGGAATCCTGATAATTTTAGCTGCTCTATTGTTTTGTAGTGGTGCTTTTTATGGATTCAACAGGGATGAAAAAAATTTCGAAATCAGTAAGAATTTAAACATTTATCATACGCTTTTCAGAGAGCTTAATATGTTCTATGTCGATGAGATTGATTCTGGTGATTTAATTAAGAAAAGCATGGATGCGATGTTGTCATCACTTGATCCATATACAACCTATATTCCTGAGTCGGAAATGGAGGATTTTAAGTTAATGACAACGGGAGAGTATGCCGGTATCGGATCATTAATTAGTAAGCATGGTGATGATATTATAATTGCTGAACCCTATAAAGATCTTCCAGCGGATAAAGCTGGCTTAAAAGCCGGAGATATTTTTGTTGAGATTAATGGCATAAAAATCAATAAGAAGGAAACCAGTGATGTGAGTAACCTACTTAAGGGACAGGCCAATATGCCACTGATCATAAAAGTACGTCGACCAGGTGTAAAAAAGTTGATTGAAAAAGAAGTTATTCGAGCGGAAATCCAGTTGAAGTCAGTTCCTTATTTTGGTATGTTAGAAGACTCTATTGGTTATATTAATTTGAATCAGTTTACCAATAAGGCATCAGGAGAAGTTCGGAATGCCTTGCGTGAACTTAAAGAAAAAAATGCCAAGTCCATTATTCTTGATTTAAGGGGAAACCCCGGAGGTTTGTTAGATCAAGCTGTTGATATTGTCAATCTATTTGTGGACAAGGGTGAAGATATTGTAAGTACAAAAGGTAAAGTTAGCCAATGGGATAAGACATATAAAGCCGCAAAAGTGCCGATGGATACTGAAATACCGATTGCAGTATTAGTGAGCAGAGGCTCAGCTTCAGCTTCTGAAATTGTTTCTGGTGCTATACAGGATCTTGATAGAGGAATCGTAGTAGGCCAACGAACATTTGGAAAGGGCTTAGTTCAAACAACACGAAATTTAAGCTACAACTCCAAGTTAAAAGTGACAACAGCTAAATATTATATTCCAAGTGGAAGATGTATTCAGGCCTTGGATTATAGCCATCGAAATGATGATGGTAGTGTTGGAAAAGTGCCCGATACTCTGATTAGTGAGTTTAAAACAAAGAATGGTCGTATCGTTCGTGATGGTGGGGGAATTCTGCCTGACTTAAAGGTTGAATCGGATTTATTCAGTAGTTTATCAGTGGGTTTAATTCGCAAGTATAAAATCTTTGATTTTGCCACATATTACACCAATAAGCATGCGGAAATTGCAGATGCCTCTTCTTTTGAATTGTCAGATCAGGATTACGAGGACTTTAAGCAGTTTTTGAAAGCTGAAAAATTTGAGTATAAATCGGAGAGTACAGAGATATTATCTGCGCTTAAGAAAGCAGCCAAGGAGGAAAAATATTTTAAGATTGCTAAGGAGGAGTTTGATAATATTAGCGCAAAACTCACACCTAACCTTGATAGGGATATAAAAATGTTTGAGAAGGAGATTAAGACTTTATTAGCTCACGAAATTGTGAAGCGTTATCATTATCAAGTTGGAGGAATCATGTACGCTCTTCGTGATGATAAGGTCCTAAAAGAAGCAATGACGACACTCAAAGATCCAAAGAAGTATCAAGAGATATTGAAGAAATAAACTCAAACAGTTTGAGAACAGATACAAAAAAAGACCTGCAATAGCAGGTCTTTTTTTATATGAGGTAGTTTTATCTTTTTTTATAGTTTCGATCCAAAAGCTAAATCACCAGCATCACCACATCCAGGAACAATGTATGATTTAGAGTTCAACTCAGCATCTACAGCTCCCATCCATAGTGTAATATTTTCACCAGCAAGCTTTTCCTTTACAAGTTCAACACCTTCTTTACTAGCTAGAATAGAAACAATATGAACATGTTTAGGTGTTCCTTTTGTAAGTATAGCCTTATATGCTAATTCCATAGATGAACCTGTAGCAAGCATTGGATCAGCTAAAATCACAACTTTCCCATCAATAGAAGGAGACGCAATGTATTCGAATTTAATCTCGAATTCGCCATCTTCATTAAAGTTACGGTATGCAGAAATAAAGGCATTTTCAGAACGATCAAAGTAGTTTAATAAACCATTGTGTAATGGTAATCCAGCTCTAAGAATAGAAGCAACTACAATTTCATCTTCAGGAAGATTTATTTTTGCAGTTCCAAGGGGAGTTTGAACGTCTTGTTCAGAGTAATTAAAAGTTTTGCTGATTTCATAAGCAAAGATTTCACCTACTCTTTCTAGGTTTCTTCTGAATCGTAAAGGGTCGTTTTGAACTTTTACGTCGCGGATTTCAGCTATAAATTGGTTAAAAAGGGAATTGTTATCCCCAATAGTATGCACCATGATGTCGTATTTAAAAATTAGCTGAGCGCAAATGTAAGTATATCCGGAGAAATATTCTCTATGTTCTTCAGCTCTTTTTTATAAGTGTTTGATGTTTTGAGTCTTTGAAGGTTTCATAATTCAAGATTTGATAAATTAGCTTTGCACGTCTTAATCTATGTTTACTTTATATGCAGGATGTGTTTTAAAGCTCTGGTATTTAGTTGTTTTGAGTTGGTTAGCCTCTGGTGGATAGTTGGTTTTATAAACTTAATATATGAGAGTTTGATTGTTAGGTAAAAAAAGAGGTGCCATTTTAAGCACCTCTAATAAATTTTAAATTAAAATATTTAGATCTTCTTATTCAATTACCTTATCAGCCAATTCCTGAAGATTTAAGCCAGAAAAATTACCTGAACTCATAAGAAGTAGGTTTGTTTTTTCGAAGTTTAAGTGCATTAAATCATCTAATAAGACTTGAGAATCTGTATAGACTTTCAAATTATTTCCACCAAACGCCTCTTTAACTTGTTGGGAAGAGATCGCCTTTAGTTTTTTGTGTTCAACCGTTTTAGGATTGAAATAGACCATGGCAATATCAGCTAGAGCCATACTGTCTTTATATTCGGGTAGGAACTCTTCTTTTAAACTACTAAATGTATGCAGCTCCATACAGGCAATAAGCTTTCTATCTTTAAACTGGTTTTTAACAGCTTTTGTGGTTGCTTGGAGTTTGGATGGGGAGTGAGCAAAGTCTTGATAGACGATAGTAAGCTCATTCTTAGCCAAGGTTTGAAGACGTTTAGCTGCTCCACCAAAGTCTCGAATTGATGAATAAAATTGCTCGTCGCTTAAGCCTAGCTCTTTGCATATAAAATGTGCCCCTTGCAGGTTTTGAAGGTTGTGTTCCCCAAAAATAGACAATTCAATATCGCCATTCTTGGTGATTAACGAACTGATACCTTCTTTCACCTTATGAGGATGAGAACTGTAAGGCAAATAGGTGAGATCACTCCTTCTTTTATTCACCATGGGGTGGATATGTTCATCATTATCGAAGTAAATGAGAGTACCATTAGGCTTAATTAGGTTGATGAATTTTTCAAACTGACTTAGATAGTTGTCGAAGGTTGGAAAAACATTAATATGATCCCATGCAATTCCTGTTAAAAGGGCAATGTGAGGATGGTAAAGATGAAACTTTGGACGAGGATCGATAGGCGAGGCGAGGTATTCATCACCTTCAAAAACAGCAATTTTAGCATTTTTACTCAGTTTAACCATAGTATCAAAACCCTCTATCTGTGCACCAACCATATAGTCAAAATCGATATTGTTGGATTTCAAAACATGCATAACCATTGATGTGGTTGTTGTTTTTCCATGGGATCCACCAATTACAACTCTTGTCTTATCTTTCGTTTGCTCGTAAATGTATTCTGGGTAGGAGTAAATCTTTAGGCCCAATTCCTTAGCTCTTAAAAGTTCAGGGTTATCAATTCGAGCATGCATACCTAAAATAATGGCATCAATGTCCATTGTGATTTTTTCAGGAAACCAGCCCCATTTTTCAGGTAGTAAACCATATTGTTCTAATCGACTTTTAGAGGGATCAAATATTTCATCATCCGATCCTGAAACGTGAAACTCTTTTTTGTGTAAGGCCAATGCTAAATTGTGCATTGCGGCCCCACCTATGGCTATAAAATGGACTCTCATTTATATTATTTTTGCTACAATTGATCGTAGAAGGATCAATTTGTTGGTGATTTTATTAGTTGATGTTTTATGTGTTCTTATTCAGCGACATAGCTTTGCTTGTTTAAATTAAAACTTTCAATATTATGCGTATTGAAGCAGCTGAAATATTGTTGAAAACTAAGATTGAACTATTAAAAACATATGAAAGCTAAATATAATCAAATCTACTGTGATTGGCAGTATTCTTTTTTCTTTATTACTTTAGGCTCTAATATTTAAGATAAGTGATTTTTAAAGAAAATTTTTGGGTTGACCATGTGCTTCCTTAATCTTCAAAAATAATGGCTAATACTATGCAAATTTATTCTATAGAAACAGGCGTTTTGAAATGTGATGGAGGTGCCATGTTTGGTGTTGTTCCAAAATTTATGTGGAGCAAAAAATATCCTTCAGATGAAAATAATCTTTGCGATTGTGCTTTACGAAGCATGTTAATTGTAGATGGTGATCGTTGCATTCTAATTGATAATGGTGTGGGTGAAAAGCTGACGGAGTCTCAGGCTAATCATCATAATTATATTGCCGATAAAAATCTTAGAGATTCGCTTAAGAAATTAGGATATGCTTTTGAGGATATTACGGATGTTATTTATACTCATCTCCATTTTGATCATTGTGGTGGGGCTACTCGTTATAAGGAGGGAACAAAAGAGTTGGAACTGGTCTTTCCTAATGCGAAACATTGGGTGAGTAAGGCACAATGGGAGAATTATTTGAATCCGAACGTTCGTGAAAAGGATAGTTTTTATCCAGAAAATATAATGCCAGTTTTTGAATCGGGGAATCTAAATTTCGTCGAAGAAGATTGTATGTTATTCCCAAATGTTGAAATTCGAATTTTTAATGGACATACGGATGGCTTGATGGCCATTTTAGTTCATGATGAGGATAAAACCATCGCTTTTACAGCAGATTTTATTCCAACTATGGCAAATGTAAATGTGAAATGGGTGGCAGCTTATGATTTGTTCCCAACTGTTGTACTTAAAGAAAAAGTAGATTTCCTTAAAGAGGCGGTAGAAAAGAAATTCATCCTCTTTTTTCAGCACGATATTATGAACGAGTGTTGCTCTTTGGAGCAAACAGAGCGAGGTGTTAAGCCAAAAAGAAGTTTCACACTGGAGAGCTTATTTTAATGATGAAATTTTAAAGACTAGTCATTCGATGATTAAATTTAGATTTCTTTTATTCCAGTATCTTTGTGAAAAATAATTCAGAACGACATCAATAAAATATGAAGACCAATTATTCCCCTGATTTTAATGTAATTAATGACACACTTGTTCATGTCTCCAAGTCGACAGGGAATATTTCCAAGCAGAATCTTAAGAAGGATCAGTCGGCTGTCATTAAAGCGGCATTTAAAGATTCTCTGGTCAAAGAAGAGGCAAGGGGACAAGTTATAGATTCAATTTCAAGGGATTCAGGTGTAATCGTCAACGATTCAATTAAAAGTGCTGATACGTTACAGAAGATTGTCGTACAACAGGAACCTAAGTATGGAGGAAAGGAGATCTCCAGATTTCAGAATATAGGATTAGGAAATGACTGGTTAGTAGGGGTGATTCTGTTTTCATCATTTTTACTGGCTGCGTCTAAGTTCATGTTTGGTAAATATTTGGCTAAGCTGGTTGAGTCGATTTTTAATTATCATACGGCAAGCAATCTTTTTTTAGAGAAAAATATCAACATGATTAAAGGGTCTGCTTTGGTTAATCTTTTATTTGTTGTCAACATTTCTTTATTTGCCGTAAGCATTATAAATCATAATTTAATTTCACCTGTTCAAAAGTATGGATTCAAAGAATTTTGCCTGATTTTCTTAGCAATTCTCTTTCTTTATTTAGGAAAGGTTGTCGTTATTAGGAGCTTAGGATATGTTTTTAAGGGAAATAATGAGAGTAAAGAGTACGTCTTCACTACTTTTTTATACAACAAAAACCTTGGATTATTTCTTTTTCCTGTGATTATAGCGATCCCATTTGTGCAGCTTTATGCTGTGGAATGGCTGATGTATATTGGGGTTTTCATGATTTTGTTCTTTTTCATTTTAAGAATTGCGAGAGGCTTGAAAATATTATTCCGCAAACATGTTTCAATATTTTATATGATTTTATATCTTTGCGCACTGGAAATATTCCCTTTGCTGATGATCTACAAATTATTAGTAGGGTAGGAATAGTAGAGTGGAAAATAATGTTTTAATTAAAGAATATCGCCTTGAAAATCAAAACAATATTAGTTTCGCAACCGAAGCCCCAAACGGAAAAATCGCCTTATTTCGATCTGGCAGAAAAATACAACCTAAAAATTGATTTTCGCCCTTTCATTCAAGTAGAAGGTATTAGTGCCAAAGAATTCAGACAAGAAAGAATCAATATTCTTGACCATACTGCTGTTATTTTCACCAGTAGGACTGCTATTGATCATTTCTTTAGAATTGCCGAAGAGATGCGTGTTACGATTCCGGATGATATGAAATATTTCTGTATTTCAGAATCAACAGCTTTTTATCTTCAGAAATACATCGTATACCGTAAAAGAAAAATTTTCTTTGGTGTGAGGGTTTTCGAAGATCTTATCGATACAATCGTTAAGCACAAGAAAGAAAAATTCTTATTACCATTATCTGATATTCACAAGCAATCAATTCCTGCTTTGTTGAATAAGAATAAGATTAAATATTCAAAAGCTATACTCTACAAGACTGTAAGCAGTGACTTGTCTGATTTAGCTGATGTAAATTACGATATCCTAGCTTTTTATAGTCCATCGGGAATTAAATCTCTATTACAGAATTTCCCTGATTTCGATCAGGACGGTACTGTAATTGCAGCTTTTGGACCATCAACTTCAAAGGCCGTGAAAGATGCAGGTCTTCGTCTTGATATTCAGGCGCCTATGCCACAGGCTCCATCAATGACTATGGCCTTGGATCAGTACATTAAAGCGTACAATAAAGAGAATAAGGACAAGTAAAAATATTGCAAGTTGATCTTTAGTATTGCTAAAGATCTCTTCAAAAAAATTGGGGAAAGCTACTTTCCCCTTTTTTATTATCCTAAAGTCATCTTTAATATTTAGATGTTTTAGTAATTTTAAGTCTCAAGCATTAATCATTTATGACCGATTCTTTACGATATAGCTTTACAAAAGATGAGCGCCTGTGTCATAGAAAGCGAATCAGTAGTTTGTTTGCCGATGGCATGGGTTTTACATGCTATCCTTTTCGTATTGTATGGAAAAGTACACCCCTTGATGTTGATTTTCCCGCTCAAGTTGCTATTACGGTTACCAAAAGAAGTTTTAAGCAAGCACCCAAACGTAATCTATTGAAGCGAAGAATTCGTGAGATATATCGCTTGAATAAGCATTTGCTTTATAAGGATTTGAATGAAAGAGAAGCGCAAATATCGTTTATGATTGTATATTTGCCTAAAACCATTCTGAAAACAGCCGAGATGGATACGAAACTCGTAAAAGCTCTTAGGCGAATAGGACCTGAATATGACAAGTATATTGCGAACATTAAAAAAGGGGATTCTCTTCATCATGATACTGCCGATTAGGTTTTATCAGATGTTTATTTCTCCTATGACGCCTTCGGCTTGCCGATATACACCTTCCTGCTCTACCTATGCTATTCAAGCACTAAGAACTCATGGTCCTTTCAAGGGCAGCTACCTTGCTATAAAACGAATTCTTTCCTGTAATCCTTGGGGTCGACACGGACACGACCCAGTGCCTTAAAATCACATTTTCACATCTTCATTTCCTTTAACCTTTAACCTTTAACCTTTCTCCCTCCAGCTCTGCTGGTCCCGAGAATCGGAATTATCCTTTAAGCTTACAATCTTTATCCTTTAAGTTTACGACTCTATTTTGAATTTGTTAACTTTGACCTTCGATAATAAAACGATGAACATATGATAACAAATGACCAGCTAAAAGATTTAGCGGAGCGCACGATAGCGTTGAGGAGGTATCTTTGACATTGATGCCAAACTAATTCAGATACAAGAAGAAGATTTGCGAACCCAGGCTCCTGGTTTTTGGGATAATCCCAAGGAAGCTGAGTTGCAGATGAAAAAAATAAAAGTCCTGAAATCCTGGGTTGAATCTTACGATGAAGTAAAGTCTTCGTCTGATGATTTGCAAGTACTATATGAATTTTCGAAAGAAGGTGAAGCTGAGCCTGAGGAAGTAGATGCTCAATATGATGAATGTAAAAAACTTCTAGAAGAGCTTGAGCTTAAAAACATGCTTCGAAGGGAAGAAGATCAAATGGGAGCTATCCTTAAGATCAATTCTGGAGCAGGTGGAACCGAGAGTTTAGATTGGGCTGGTATGCTTTACCGCATGTATTTGCGTTATGGTGAGGCTAATGGGTATAAGGTTCGTCAATTGGAATACCAGGAAGGCGATGAGGCAGGTATTAAATCCGCAACCCTGGAATTTGAAGGTGATTTTGCATTCGGATTTCTAAAAGCAGAGACTGGTGTTCACCGTTTGGTGCGTCTGTCACCTTTTAATGCGGCCAATAAGCGAATGACAACCTTTGCTTCGGTTTACGTTTACCCTGCAATTGATGATTCTATCGAGATAACTGTAAACCCCGCAGATATTACCTGGGATACCTTCCGATCGGGTGGAGCAGGAGGTCAGAATGTAAATAAGGTGGAGACAGGTGTTCGCTTGCGACATGCACCCACTGGTATCATCATAGAGAACACCGAAACCCGTTCACAACTCGGAAATAGAGAGAATGCCATGCGCTTGCTTAAATCGCAGCTTTATGAGCTTGAATTGCGTAAGCGTCAGGAAGAGATAGATAAGATCGAAGGTTCTAAGAAAAAGATAGAGTGGGGATCTCAAATTCGTTCTTATGTGATGCAACCTTACAAGATGGTTAAAGATGTGCGTACTGGCCACGAAACCTCCAACGTACAAGCCGTTTTAGATGGTGACTTGGATGGTTTCATCAAAGCCTACTTAATGGAATTTGGTGGTGAGAGTAAAGACGATTAATTCTGTTCGTTGAAATAGATACATGAAGAGCAGAGTCTTGTGGGGTTCTGCTCTTTTTTTATTTACAAACCCCAAGCTCAAATCCTCTACTCTTTAATTCATCAATCAAACGAGGTAGGGCATACCGCATATTCGATTCTGATTTGATGTGATTGTGGAAAAGAATGATGGAGCCCGGTCGGATGCTTTTAAGAACAGCTTGGTAGCATTCTTCGGGCGTAATATCCTGACGATAATCTTCACTTAGAACATCCCACATGATGATTTTATAATCTTTTAAAAGTTCTTTGGCTTGAGAACGTTTAATCATCCCATATGGGGGACGGAAAAGCTTGGAGTCGATGTATTGGCTCGCTAGCTTTACATTATCAACATAGCTTTGTGTTTGATTCGTAAAACCTCTCAAATGATTGTGAGTGTGATTACCTACAGCATGGCCTTCATTTAATATTTTTTGGTAAATCTCAGGGTATTTTCTCACATTATCGCCCACACAAAAGAAAGTCGCTTTCACATTTTTCTCTTTTAGAAGTTCTAGAGTCCAAGCCGTCGATTCAGGAATTGGACCATCATCGAAGGTGATGTAAACTATTTTTTCGCCTGTATTGTAATCCCATATGAGACCAGGAAAGATCTTTTTTAATAATTGAGGTATTCTTACGAATCGCATAACATAAATTGAATTGAACCATCAAAAGTATAAGTCTTGAAGAGAAATTCACAGAAATGAAGAGATAAGTTTTCATGATTTAGCTGCATTTGAGCTGATTTTCATATCGTCAGATGTTAAAAGTTTGAAATTCTCTTGCGAGAGTTAAACAAGTGTTTAATTTTGCATCAAATTAATTGATATGGAAGATAGTAGATCTAAAATTTTGAATGCCTCAGCAGAACTGTTTGTAAAGAATGGTTATGACGGAACCAGTGTGAGACAAATTGCAAAAGAAGCTGGTGTTAATATTGCGATGATCTCCTATTATTTCAAATCTAAGGAAGGTGTCCTGATTGATTTGATCTCAGAAACTGCCAGGCAATTAAAAGAAAAGACGGATCAGATTAAATCACTTGATCTTGAACCACGTGAAAGAGTCTCAAAATTGTTTATAACCATTATCGACCATTTTATTGAGCACGATATGGTGAGTTATGTATTTGGAACAGAGTTGTCTTTGAATCGGAACAAAAACATTGTTGATTTGATTTTATCTATCGTTTCAAAAAATCATAAATATACTTACGAATGCATCAAGGCATGTAAACCTGATATTGATGAAACGGTTTGCAAGATGATCCCGGTAATGATATTGGGGATGGTTAATAAGGCTTTATCTACTCCAAGAGCGTTAGATACAGCATTGGATAATCAGAGTTTTTCAAGTAATAATAAAAGTGAAATAAGAAGATATCTACACCTGTTTGTTCAGGACTATTTAACTCTTCAGTTGGGAAAAGAGTAAGTTACATTAGGTGATTAAACCGCGAAGAAATTGGCGTGTTTTTTTTACATCTGCGGATTAAACAAACGTTTAATTAATGAGTCGAAATTCTAAAATGAAATATTTAAATAATAATTTGATGACATCAATAAGATTATTGGGAGCCGGATTAATTTTATCCTTATTCCTTTTTGGCTGTAAAGCTAAAACAGAGGTTGAAAAGACCGTAAGACCTGTAAAAGTAGTGCGAGTAGAGAGTAGGAACAACTCATCTATCCACACTTTCCCTGGAAAAGTAAAGGAAGCAAGAGAGGTGAAATTGGCCTTTCGAGTGCCTGGCCCTTTGGTACAGCTTAATGCAAAAGAAGGCATGTTTGTAAAAAAAGGTGATTTATTAGCTGAGATTGATCCCCGTGATTTTCAGGTGAATTTGGAAGCTGCCAAAACCAACTGGGAACATGCAAAGCTGGATGCCAAGCGTTACCAGGAACTTTTTGAGAAAAAATCGGTGCCAGAGAGTACCAAAGAAAAGGTTGAAGTTGCAGCAGCTGTGGCAGAGTCTAACTACAATAAGGCAAAGAATGCCCTAAACGATACGAAGTTATTCGCTCCATTCGATGGCTATGTGCAGATCAAAATGGTTGAGAATTATGAGAAAGTTGGCGCTGGTTATCCAATTTTAACCTTACTAGATGTTTCTGTTCTTGAGGTAATTGCAGGTGTGCCTGAAAGTATTGCCAGTCATTCTGATGATTTTAAATCTTTCACCTGTACGGTAAAGAATGGTAAAACAAGAGTTATCGCTGCGAAACTAAAAGAAATCAGTAAAAAAACGGCTGGCAATAATCAAGTGTATCCTATTAGAGTATATCTAAACAAGGATGAGGCGAAAAACCTTCGTCCGGGAATGAACGCCAGTTTAAATATTGAGATTAGTGAAACAAGTACCGAAGATGGCTTCGAACTCCCACTAGCATCTGTTATTAACTATAAAGGGAAGAGTATTGTTTGGGTTTATAACGAAAAGCAACAAGTGGTGAATCAGCGTGAAGTTGAAGTGATTCGCTTATTGGCTAATGATAGAATTTTGGTTCGTAAGGGGTTAACGGCAGGTGAGCAAATTGTTGTTGCTGGTGCCACTTTCCTAATCGATAAACAAGCAGTTAAACTATTGACTCAAAAGACCAATTCTAATATAGGAGGACTATTATGAATATCGCTAATTATTCGGTAAACAATAGAGTCGTAATCTGGGTTGCCGTTTTCTTTAGTCTTGTTGGAGGTATATTTTCCTATACGAAGTTAGCAAAGCTCGAAGATGCTGAATTTACCTTAAAAACAGCTTTGGTTATTACATCCTACCAAGGCGCATCCCCTCATGAAGTTGAGCTGGAAGTGACTGATGTGATTGAACGGGCAGTTCAGGCCACAAAAGGACTTGATTTTATAGAATCAGAGTCAAAAGAAGGTCTGTCTATTGTAACCGTAGAGATTAAAGGGAGCAAGAAAACTCATGAAATGCCCCAAATTTGGGATGATTTGAGAAGAAAAGTGAACGACTGCAGACCTTATTTGCCGCGTACTGCCTATCCTATGGTCTTGGATGATTTTGGAGATGTGTATGGCGTATTTCTTTCTCTTTCGGGTGAAGGATATAGTTACGCTGAGCTTCATGATTATTCGGCTATGTTGAAGCGAGAGCTTTTGATGGTAAAAGGGGTTGCAAAAGTTAAGCTTTTCGGAACAAAAACGGAAAGTATCGAGATCAATTTGTTGAGTTCTCGAATGGCTAGTTTTGGAATTAATCCGGGACAGGTCATGGGCATCTTGAATGATTTGAATTCAAGGTGGGATAATGGCCAGATTGAAGTTGATGGACAGAGAATAAAAATTCGCGATCGAAGTAGTTTTAAAACCGTTGAAGAAGTTGGTGATTTAGTAATTCAGGATTACAGTAATCAACAGATAAAATTTAAAGATATTGCTGAGATAAAAGAGTCATATCAACAGCCAGTTAAGAACTTAATGCGTTTTAATGGCAAAGAGTCTATTGGCCTAGGTTTATCCATGTCCTGGGGTGTAAATGTGATGAATGTAGGTGAGGATATTGATAAACGCCTTGCTGAATTGAATGGGCAATTACCCGTAGGTTTGAATATTGAAAAAGTTTATTTCCAATCGGATGAAGTCGCAGAGTCCAATAGTTTATTCATGACCAATCTTGCCGAGTCAGTTGCTATTGTAGTTGTGATTCTTCTTTTGTTTATGGGGTTACGATCAGGTCTACTTATTGGGAGTGGTTTGATTCTTACAATTCTGGCCACTTTCATCGTGATGTTAGCTGGTGATATTGCTTTGCAACGAACATCTCTGGCTGCTATCATTGTTGCTATGGGTATGTTGGTTGATAATGCGATTGTAGTCACCGATGGAGCGCTTGTGGCTCTGCAAAGGGGACATTCAAGGCGAAAATCAGCACTGATGGGAGCGGAATCGACGATTTGGCCCTTGTTTGGTGCGACCCTGATTGCCATTTTAGCCTTCTTACCAATTTATATGGCTCCAGGATCAGTTGGTGAAATCTGTAGATCTATGTTTCAGGTTTTGGCTATCTCTTTGGGATTGAGTTGGCTATTTGCTGTAACACAAAATGTTCTTTTTAGTGATGTTTTCCTAAAAGTGAACAAAAACTCTTTAAATAAAGAGCCTTTCTCAGGAAAAGGGTACAAAATATTCGAGAAGCTTTTGATGAAGGTTTTGCGTCATCGTTTAATTTCACTAACAGCAGTTATACTCGTTTTGATTGGCAGTTTAATGGTTTTTGGTAAAGTTAAGAAGCCATTCTTTGTCGAGTTAACAAAACCATTAGTAACGGTGAATTATTGGTTGCCCGAAGGAACCGATATAAAAGAGGTTGAAGCTGATCTGAAGGAGATTGAGCAATATGTGATGAAAATTGATCATGTAACATCTGTTACAACGGCTATTGGTGAATCTCTGCCGCGTTATATCCTGATGGCTGAAGTCGTTAAGAACAATTCGTCTTATGGGCAACTTTTGGTTAGAGCTGACGAGTTTGATAATTTGGCTCAGGTGAGAACCACAATTGATACCTATATCAAGGAGAATTATCCTAGAGCAAATGAGCATTCAAAGTTATTGCTGGGAGGTCCACCATTGGAGTTTAAGATTGAGGCCCGATTTATGGGACCAGATCCTGCAGTTTTACACGCTTTGGCTGATCAAGCTAAGGACATCATGCGAAATGAAGAGTTGGCCATTAATGTTCGCGATGACTGGAGACAGAAAGTGATGACTTGGGAGCCTGTTTATAATCAGGAGAAAGGCAGACGTGCTAATGTTAATCGCCAACAAATGGCAATGGCATTACAATCGGCAAACGATGGTGCTGTGGTTGGACGCTTTTACGATGGTGATCAAGCCCAAAGCATTTTACTAAAGGTTGTAGATGATACCCATGATCAGAATAACCAGTTGCAATACTTGCCAGTGTGGGGTGGTGGTGCTTCTGCTACTATTCTCGATCAGGTTCTAGATGGTTCAAATATGGCTTGGGAAGATCCTGTGATTCGTAGATTTAACCGTCGTCGTTCTATTACAGCACAATGTGATCCTATTTCTTCTGACATTACGGGCGATCAGTTGTTGGCCAAATTAAAAGATAAAATTGAAGCCATTCCATTACCTGAAGGTTATTATATGATGTGGGATGGTGAGCATAGAAAGCAAGTTGAGGGGAATCAAAATGTGGGTGCATTTCTACCACTGGCTATCATTCTGATGATGATAATCATTGTAATATTATTCAACTCTTTCCGTCAGACCATGATTATTTTCTTGATGTTACCACTTTCATTTATTGGAGTAGCTAACGGATTATTTGTCTTTGATAAAGCCTTTGGTTTTATGGCAATTGTTGGTTTCCTAGGTTTACTTGGAATGGTCATTAAGAATGCTGTTGTTCTGATTGATCAGATTAATGTGCTGATAAAAGAGAAATCACCACTTGAAGCGGTTGTTGAATCGGCTATTTCAAGAATGCGTCCTGTGATGATGGCAGCCTTAACGACAATCTTAGGAATGATTCCTTTGATCAATGATGCGATGTATGGTTCTATGGCTGCAACCATCATGTTTGGATTGCTTTTCGCGACCATTCTAACACTATTTGTCGTGCCACTATTCTTTTGTTTGTTCTACAAAATAAAGATTGTTGATTAGTATGATATTACCTACTGTTACTCCTCCTTTTCAGGGAGGAGTATCCACTTCCAAATTTTTGAAGTGGAGGAGGTGGTTTAATAATTAAAAAATAAGACAATGCGATATAAAATATTATTAGTGTTTATGGCTTCAATCTGCTTTGTAAAACCCTCTATTTCACAAGAAATATTGAGTTTGAAGAAGTGTAGAGAGTTGGCAAAAGAACACAATCAGGATGTACAAAATGCAGCCTTAAATGTTGCGATTTATGAAAGTCATCTGAAATCAAATAAGACCAATCAGTTACCTAAATTTGATTTTTCAGCTAGCTTAACTCACCTGGGGGATCCTCAGGTTACTAAAATGCCGGCTTTTCAGCTGCCTAACGTGGATTTAAGTCCTAGTGGAGTCCTTTTCCCTGGCGGAACGCTTTATGAAGGCCCAGAGAACTTATATAGGCTTAATTTATCTCTGGTTCAGCCTATTTATATGGGAGGAAAGCTGAGAAACCTGAATAAGCTGAGTCAGAAGAATGTTGATCTTTCAAAAGAGAACCTTCGTCTGGAAAAATCGAATCTTTTATTGGAGACCGATGATACCTATTGGACCATTGTTTCCCTAAAGGAGAAAGTTATTTTGACTCTTGAGAGTATCAAGTTTCTTGAGGAGTTTAAGAAGGATATTAATAATCGATATGAGGTTGGTTTGGCTACAAAGAATCATGTTTTACAGGCTCAAGTGAATCTGAATCATGTAAAATTGGCCAATATTGAAGCCGAAAATGGTGTTGATTTAGCCAATATGTCCCTTTGTCGATTAATTGGGTATCCTCTTTGGAAAAAAGTTCAGTTGAAGGACTCCATGGTGAATAAAGCCATACTTCCTGATTTTGAAATAGCTCACAAAAAAGCATTGGCTCAACGACCTGAATTAAAGATGAGTCAACTGGCTGTTGATATGGGAGAGCTTGGCATTAAAATGACGAGAGCAGATCAATTGCCAAGCCTGAATGTTGGTGTGAACAGCTATTACGGTAATCCAAATCATTTTGGAGTTGATGAGGGGGAGACTTCATGGAATGCTTCAGCAAAACTAACGGTTCCAGTATTTCATTGGGGAGAAAAAAGACAGGCTGTAAAGCGTAGTAAAATTAAGCATCAGCAGGCTGTGAATGAATTGGAAAAAAATAGAGATCTCATTGCGCTTGATGTGCAACAATCATTGTATGCGCTAAAGGTCGCTATTTCGAAAATGAGCTTTACTGAAACTTCATTGGAACAGGCTGAGGAAAACTTGATAATCACTCGAAACAATTACGCCGTAGGTGTGGCTTCAGTGACTCAGGTATTGGATGCCCAAGTGTCCTGGCAATCATCTTACAGCAATTATATTGATGCAAAAATTACTTGCCAGCAGAAGTATTCCGTTTATCTGAAATCGATTGGAGAGCTTGATCAGATTTAAGACTGACTTGTAATTGATTTTGGAAGAGTATGAAAAAAATGAGGGGATGTATAAACATCCCCTCATTTTTTTTATTCCCGTTTTACAAGTTCTTTTTTCTTGTAGAGTTCAACAATCCGTTTCATCTCGCCAAGCAAAGCCTCGTTTCTTCTTCCTGACCGAACAAAGTCTGACAGACTTGTTGGATCAAGGCTATTATAATATTCGAGTTCCTGAGTTAATCGTGTATGGATTTTACTCATCATTTTCATTGCTGTATCACGCTGACCAAGTTTTAAATAATTTTCAGCCATTAATAAAGCGATATAGTCGTATGAACTGACTTCGTTAGGCAATAATTCTCTGCTTCTGTCCAAAACCTCAATTGCCTTGGCATTCTTATTTTCAGAGATCAAAGTGTTTGATAGACTTAGAAAGTTGTTTCTCAAATTCAGGCACATTCGTTTGATGTTTTCATCTTTATAGATGCCTTCTTTATTGATGTTGCCCCATTTGAATTTTGTCATCATATTTTTGAATAAAATATCTGAATCAATTCGTCCGAGGTTGCTGGCTGTATCCTTGGTTTTAATCGGGATTAATCGATAAGCTAAACCTTCCAGCTGAAAGTAATCCTGAAGGCCGTAGTAACCCGATTTTGGTACAGTTTGAGAGAAATAAATCGGACGTTCCCAATTATTGGTTAAGAGCATATCATAAAGCGCTAAACCCGCTTTTTCCATGTAATTCTGATTGAGTTGCCATTCCAACTGAGGCACGATATGTGTTGAATCTTCTACAGATACCGTTTGTGTGGCCAAAATTTGTTGTTTATCAACGGGTAGTCTAAATTTTCTCGCCGGAATATGATCAATTCTCTGGTCGTATCCGTAAATTGTTTTTGTACTTTCCTTGTCAGACAGGACATACTCAAGGGCATCTTTTAAATTCAGACCCTTATTTTTCTTTACCCAGGCTTCAAATCGTGGATCGTCCACAATATAAACAACATCGCGATTCCCCATCAAATATTTTTCCTTTTCCATAGAAATAGGCAAGCTTTTGGAATCGTAATTATCTCGTTTCATTTGGTCGATATACCAATCTGTTGAGAGATAACTTAGATTACATACCCGAACATCGGTTCTGATCCCTTCAACTTCCTGTAAATACCAGAGTGGGAAGGTATCGTTGTCTCCCATGGTAAATAAGATCGCATTGGGGGCGCATGAATTGAGGTAATTATAGGCCAGGTCGTGAGCAAAATAACGATCTGATCGATCATGATCATCCCAATTTTGCTGAGCAAGTAAAACAGGTACAGCTATGAAGCAAACAGATGAAGCAAGAATCAAGCTCACTTTAGGAGTCAGGTATTTTTGCATTCCATTAATCACTGCTAGTACACCAAGTCCTATCCAAATTGCAAAGGCATAAAAGGATCCAGCGTATGCGTAATCTCGCTCGCGAGGCTGCAAAGGAGGTTGATTTAAATAAAGAACAATGGCCAATCCTGTAAAGAGAAAGAGCAGAAGGACCACATAGAAATCGTTCTTCCCCTTTTGACTGTGTTTGTATTGATAAACCAGACCTATAAGGCCTAGAATTAAAGGCAGGAAATAGTAGGTATTGTTGGCCTTGTTTGATTTCATATCATCTGAACGCAGTGATTGATCACCTAATCTCAAATTGTCGATGAAAGGGATACCGGATATCCAGGCGCCCTTTGTTTTATCTCCATAGGATTGAACATCATTCTGACGACCAGCAAAGTTCCACATGAAATAACGGATATACATGTGATTAATCTGATAGGAAAAGAAAAAGTTTAAGTTCTGTGCAAAGCTCGGTTTTTCCAGTTGTTTAGGGTTAAGACCTGTCCATTTGGCGTATTCAATGGGTGCACGTCCCGACATGCCTTTGGTGTACATTCTAGGAAAAAGTGTTTTATGGCTCGAGCTATAATTGTTTTTTTCTAACTCATAGGAGAGTTCATATTTCCCATTTTTCTTGATATAGACCTTTTTTGAAACGCTACTGGGGTTCTCTTCATCAGTTGGGGCATTGAAATATTGCCCATAAATCAAGGGATTAGATCCATATTGCTCTCTGTTGAGATAAGAAAGAAGAGAAAAAACATCCTCAGGATCATTCTGATTTAAGGCAGGATTTGCAGATGCTCGAATCATAATCAGGCTGTAGGATGAATAGCCTATGAGTATGACACTTATAACGGTAAGTATTGTATTTAGAAGAACTTTCTGATGTTTAATACTGTATCGAATAGCGAAAACTAATCCGATAAAAAGAAGGATCAAGTAGATTAATAAGCCTGAGTTGAATGGGAGAGAAAGACCATTGACAAAGGCAAATTCGAACCAGATGCCAATCTTTAAAACGCCAGGAATAATCAAATACATGATGCTTGCCAAAAATAGGATAGCAGCAGATAAAGCGATGAGTATACCTTTTCGGGTGACAGGATATCTCTTGAAATAGAATAGGATGACGATAGCCGGTATAGCAAGTAAATTCAATAGGTGGACACCTATGGATAAGCCCATGAGGTATGCAATCAGAATTAGCCATCGATTCGCACGTGGTGATTCAGCTTCGCTTTCCCATTTGAGAATAGCCCAAAATACAACTGCTGTAAATAATGATGATAGTGCATAAACTTCTGCTTCTACAGCCGAAAACCAAAAGGTATCGGAAAAGGTGTAGGCTAATGCTCCGATGAGACCGGCACTCATTATTTGACCCGTTTGAATTAAACTATACTGCCCCTTATCACTCTTAACCAACTTACGAGCCATGTGTGTGATACTCCAAAACAGAAACATGATGGTAAAAGCTGAAGCTAGTGCAGATAGGGTATTAAGCATTAAGGCAACTTGTGATTGATCGGAGGCAAAAAGGGAGAACAAACGTCCCAGTAACATGAAAACCGGTGCTCCGGGAGGGTGTCCGATTTCTAATTTATAGGCGGCTGTTATAAACTCGCCACAATCCCAGAAGCTGACCGAAGGTTCTAAGCTTAGTAGATAAACAATGGCAGATACAGCAAAAAGGAACCAGCCTCCAATTATATTTGTTTTTTGAAATCTTGACATGGAATGATGAGTTTAAATTATGTCAACGAATTTAGGGAAATAATTAGGAAGCACTTATAAGGATGGTGTGAAAAAATGTAAAACTCTATTGATCTTTTTCATTGAAAAATAGATCACAGGAGCATCTTTCCTTTATAGAATCATTCTAAATTTCACTTAAAATTCTGTTTTTTTTATGGCTTCACATGTTTTTAAGCAGGTGTGAGTTGTCCGTTTTAAAACACAGAGCTGTGAAATACAAGATTTAATGTTTAAATATTAACATCGGGTTTGTTTTCAATACGGATTTCGAAAAGGTTTTCGTGCTTATTTAGAATAAATACAAGTAGAGGTGCTTAGTTAGAATTATTCCTAATAAGCGAGGCTAGAATGCAGATTTGTAAGTCTTTCCAAGCATGAAAAATAAGATTATATTTGTTCTGTTATTTCACATTAATGATGTGTAAATAGCTGTTAAGAAATGCTTTGCAATTAATTTAAAAACGAATCCTGTGATGAACAAGATAATTTCATTTGAAGAGGCTGTTGCCAAGATTAAAGATGGTATGACTATCATGATTGGTGGCTTTTTATCGGTTGGGACTGCCAACCAAATGGTTGATGGCATTGTTGCCTCGAATGTTAAAAATTTAACAATCGTTTGTAACGATACCGCATTTGCCGATAAGGGCTTGGGTAAATTGATTGCAAACAAGCAAGTTGCAAAAGTTATCACCTCTTATGTGGGAGCGAATACGGCTTCAATTGAGCAAATGAATAATGGTGAACTAATTGTTGAGTTTAGCCCGCAGGGAACATTGGCAGAACGTGTACGTGCTGGTGGTGCTGGTCTGGGTGGAGTGTTAACGCCAACAGGTTTGGGAACTATGGTGGCTGAAGGTAAGGATATCATTACGGTTGACGGAAAAGAATTTATCCTTGAAAAACCTTTACACGCTGATGTTTCTTTAATTGGAGCTAGCATGAGTGATACTCAAGGTAATTTAACTTACCGAGGAACTTCTCAAAACTTTAACCCATTGATGGCAACTGCTGGTGATCTGGTAATTGTTGAAGCGGAAGAAATCGTTGAAGCTGGAACATTCAAGCCAGAAGAGGTAAAAACACCTTCAATCTACGTTGATTACATCGTAAGAGCCAATTAATCTGACTATCAAAAATATAACATACAAACACAATACAATTATGGAACAGGCAATTATTAGAGTACGCATGAGTTCACACGATGCTCATTATGGTGGAAACCTGGTTGATGGTGCTAAAATGCTTCAACTTTTTGGTGATGTAGCTACTGAGTTATTGATTCGTCGTGATGGCGATGAAGGTTTGTTTGCAGGATACGAAAGCGTTGAGTTTCTAGCTCCTGTTTATGCTGGAGATTATATCGAAGCAGTTGGTGAGATTATCAAAGAAGGCAACTCAAGCCGTAAGATGAAATTCGAAGCGCGCAAGGTTATCGTTCCTAGAACAGACATCTCTGATTCTGCTTGTGATTTACTTGAAGAGCCAATCGTAACATGTCGTGCAGTTGGTACTTGTGTAACTCCAAAAGCTAGCCAACGTAAATAATATTTGATTCTATTGATATGAGTCGGGAATGACGACCAAAAACTACCGACTAACTATTTTTTTCATTCTCGACTCATATTTTAAATACTTATACCATGGAAAAGTTAATTATCACAGCCGCTATTAGTGGTGCGGAAGTAACAAAAGAGCATAACCCTGCTGTTCCATATACAGTTGAAGAATGTGTTCGTGAAGCAGGATCAGCGATTAAAGCTGGTGCTAGTATTATCCATTTACATGTTCGTCATGACGATGGTACACCAACTCAAGATAAGGATCGTTTTAAGACAGTAATGGATGCAATCCATGCTCAATACCCTGATGTAATTATCCAGCCTTCTACAGGTGGTGCCGTTGGAATGAGTAATGACGAGAGACTTCAGCCTACTGAGTTGAATCCGGAAATGGCAACCCTTGACTGCGGTACATTAAACTTCGGTGGTGACGAAATTTTTGAAAATACTGAGAATACGATCAAGTATTTCGGTGAGAAAATGATCGAGAGAGGTATTAAGCCTGAATTAGAAGTTTTTGACAAGTCGATGATTGATATGGCTTTGCGTCTTGGTAAAAAAGGTTTTATCAAATCGCCTATGCATTTCGATTTCGTAATGGGTGTAAACGGTGGTATCTCTGGTACACTTCGCGATTTCAACTTCATGCGTGGCAGTATTCCTGCTGATGCAACATACACAGTAGCTGGTATCGGACGTTTCGAATTCCCTCTAGCTGCAGCAGCCATCATCGATGGTGGTCACGTTCGTGTTGGTTTCGAAGATAACACCATGATCTCAAGAGGTGTTGTTGCTAAATCGAATGGTGAATTAGTAGAAAAAGTGGTTCGTTTGGCTAATGAGTTTGGTCGCGAAATCGCTACTCCAGCTGAGGCTAGAGAAATTTTAGGTTTAAAAGCAAGATAATTTACAATTATCGATTAGTAACAACTGATTATCAATATTGAATTGTTAATCACTCATTGCTAATCATTAATTAATATAGAATGAAAGCAGGAAACAAATACGGAACTCACAGAGTCCTTGAACCAAAAGGAACACTTCCACAGCCAGCTCAAAAGTTGGATAACACAATGTCTATTTATGACAACGAGGTTTTAATCGATGTTGAAACTTTGAATATCGACTCAGCAAGTTTTACTCAGGTAAAAGGAGCTTGTGATGCGGATACGGCTAAGATGGAAGAAATGATTCTTTCTATTGTTGGTGAACGTGGTAAAATGCAAAATCCGGTAACGGGTTCTGGAGGAATGTTAATTGGTACAATTAAAGAAGTTGGACCAAATTTCCCAAATCAAAATCTTAAGGTAGGTGATAAAGTAGCGACTTTGGTTTCTCTATCTCTTACACCACTTAAAATCGATAAGATTACGAATATTAACCTTTCTAACGATCAGGTTGATATCGATGGTCAGGCAATTCTTTTTGCTTCAGGTTTATACGCTGTTCTTCCATCTGATTTACCAGAGAAATTGGCTTTAGCTGCTCTTGATGTAGCTGGTGCTCCTGCTCAGGTTGATCGTTTGGTTAAGGAAGGCGACACAGTTTGCATCATCGGTGGTGGTGGAAAATCAGGTGTTCTTTGCTGCTATCAGGCAATGAAAAAAGTAGGCCCTAAAGGAAAAGTTATTGTTGTTGAGTATTCTGAAGAGAATGCAAAACGTATTACTGATCTTGGATTGGCTACTGATGTTATTGTTGGTGATGCAACTGACGTTATGAATGTTTACACTGAGGTGACTAAGATTTGCGGCGAGGATGGTTGTGATGTGGTTATCAACAATGTAAATGTTGCTTCTACTGAAATGTCTTCAATCCTGATCACTAAAGATCGTGGTTGTGTGTATTTCTTCTCTATGGCAACTTCTTTCTCAAAAGCAGCTTTAGGTGCTGAGGGAGTTGGTAAAGATGTTGATATGATTGTTGGAAACGGTTATGCAATTGGTCATGCCGATCTAACACTTGAAATCGTTAGAGAATCAGCTGGAATTAGAGAGTTATTTGAAAAATTATACGTGTAGATTATAGAATTGAGATAAGAGTATCGAGTATCAAGATCTAATTTTTGATACAACAGAGAATTTCTCCTTGATACTTGATTCTAAATCTTGATACTAAAACAAAATATGATGATTGAAAATAAGGGACGTAAGGAAATGTTTCCACAGGTTACAGATGAGCAGTGGAACGATTGGAGATGGCAAGTAAGAAACCGTATTGAAACTTTAGAAGATCTTAAAAAATACATCAACCTTACTGCTGATGAAGAAGAAGGTGTTAAGAAGTCATTAGCTACATTGCGTATGGCAATTACACCATATTATTTATCTCTTGTAGATGTAAATAATCCAGAATGTCCTGTTCGTAAGCAGGCTATTCCTACAGGTTTGGAAGTTCACCACGCTGATGCGGATCTTTTGGATCCATTGCACGAGGATGAGGACTCTCCGGTTCCTGGCTTAACTCACCGTTATCCAGATCGTGTATTATTCTTGATTACTGATATGTGTTCAATGTATTGTCGTCACTGTACGCGTCGTCGTTTTGCAGGTCAGTCTGATGCTTCTACACCACAGGACAATATCGAAAAAGCAATTGAGTACATCAAAAACACACCTCAGGTTAGAGACGTTGTTCTTTCAGGTGGTGATGCTTTATTGATCGGTGATGATAAATTAGAATATATAATTAGCTCATTACGTGCTATTCCTCATGTTGAGATCATCCGTATTGGTACTCGTACGCCGGTTGTATTGCCACAGCGTATTACTGAAGGTTTGGTAAACATGCTTAAGAAATACCATCCAGTATGGGTTAATACGCACTTCAACCACTCTGACGAGATGACCGGAGAGGCTAAAGAAGCTGTTGCTCGTTTAGCTAATGCAGGTGTACCTTTGGGTAACCAGTCTGTATTGTTGAAAGGTGTTAACGACTGTGTTCACGTTATGAAGAAATTGGTTCACAATTTGGTGATGAACCGTATTCGTCCTTACTATATTTACCAGTGTGACCTTTCAATGGGGCTTTCGCACTTTAGAACTCCAGTTTCTAAAGGTATCGAGATTATTGAAAGTCTTCGTGGCCATACTTCTGGTTTTGCAGTACCAACATTCGTTGTTGATGCTCCAGGTGGAGGTGGTAAGATTCCGGTTATGCCTCAGTATGTGGTTTCTCAGAGTCCTACAAAAGTGATTTTGCGTAACTTCGAAGGTGTTATCACAACTTACACAGAGCCTAAAGGTTATGTTGAAGAATGTCACTGCCCAGATTGTACTGATCACAAGCAGCCAGAAGGTGTTGCTTCTCTACTTGAAGGTAGCAGATTGGCTATTGAGCCATCTTTATTGCAACGTAAAGAGAGAAATAAAAAAACTGAATGCCTTTCATAAAGGAAATAGAAAAATACAAAAGTCTGTCTATTGTCGGACTTGAAAAAAATACCGGGAAAACCGAGTGTTTGAATTATGTGCTGTCGCGTTTAAGCGGCAGCACTAAACAAATTGCTCTTACTTCCATTGGTGTTGATGGAGAGAATACCGACGTGGTGACTCAAACTCACAAACCTGAAATAGAGGTTTATGAGGGGATGATTTTTGTAACTTCTGAATTGCATTATCAAAAGAAAAATCTTGTTGCGGAAGTTTTGGATGTTAGCACCCAATCAACCTCTTTGGGGAGATTGGTAACGGCAAAAGCAAAATCTAGTGACAAAGTGATGATATCGGGTCCTGCTAGCAATGCAGCTATTAAGGACCTTATCTCACAAATGAGAAACTTGAATGTTGATTTAACTCTGGTTGACGGGGCTTTATCACGTAAAAGTTTAGGATCGCCAGCGGTAACCGATGCCATGATTTTGGCTACTGGAGCTGCATTATCGGCAAATATCCCACAGCTGGTTTATAAAACCAATTACACTTACGACCTGATTAGTTTGAAGGCTGTAGGTGAAGAGTTGAAAGAGCGTTTATTGCCAATACAAAAAGGCATTTGGGCTATTTCAGAAGGAGGAGAGTTTATCGATTTGGAAATAGAATCGGTTTTATTGATCGAAAAAGCCAAGGATAAACTTTTTAAACAAGGGAATCGTATTTTTGTAAATGGTGCGATTACCGACAAGTTTTTGAACTTTTTACGAGTGCAAAAACAAATTAAAGACATTGAAATTATCGTTAGGGATTTTACGAGGATATTTGCCTCACCCGAAACGTATTATGCTTTTATAAAGCGTGGAGGACGAATTAAAGTGCTTCAGAAAACCAAGCTGATTGCGGTTTGTATCAACCCAGTATCACCAGATGGTTATTGTCTGAATTCAGACGAGTTAAAACAAGCAATGGAAGAAAAGCTAAACTTGCCTGTTTATAATGTAAGAGAATTAAGTGAACATGGAACGGAGCGCTGTATTGAGCCTGTGGAAATGTCGAAGAGTGAGTTAAGAATAGATCGATAAATGAAGTTAAGAACTGCCATATCTCAAGTAAAGGGTCTTCAACATTTGGTGGAGAGTATGCAGCTGCAATCCAGTTTAGGAAAGCGCTATTTGCTTGATATGCCTATGCTGTATCTGGCTAATGAGATTAATAGAGAGCTTGATTTGGTTAATCGTATTTATTCAATTTTAGGTGGAAAAAAAGCAGGACTGATTAGTAAAATTCAGACCAAACTCATGCAGGTGCGTGATATCAAGGGAAGTGTTAAAAATATCAAGTCAAACTTAGTTTTAGACGATATTGAGCTTTTCGAGATCAAATCTTTCGCACTGGTATCTTATGAGATACTTAAACTTCAAGATGAGTTTGATATTACTTTGATGGAGATTCCGGATTTGAATCCAATGATTTCTATTTTGGACCCTGAAAACAATAGGATACCATCTTTTTATATCTATGATTCCTATTCGGATAAACTTGCAAAAGTTAGAAAGGAAATAAAAGAATTAAAGGCGGCAATTAAATCTGATCCGGAAATGAATGCCGGACAGAAGCTTGAAGCTTTACAAAGCCAGGCAGATGAAATCGAAGCTGAGGTAAGAGCGCAGATTTGTGAGAAGTTATATCCTTATGCTAATGATTTGGAGTGTGCTCTAAATCAGGTTGCACACCTTGATGTGATTATAGCTAAGGCTGTTCTTGCTGATAAAATGGCTTTTACACGAGCTCAAATTTCGAAATCGACTACCGAATATAAAGCCATGTTTCATCCTCAAATTAAGGAAACACTGGCTTTATCAAAAAGAAATTTTCAAGCGATTGATATCAACTTAAATCAGTCGGTTTGTTTTATAACAGGTGCTAATATGGCTGGTAAAACAGTTATTTTAAAAACTTTAGCGCTTTGTCAATACCTATTGCAGTTTGGCTTTTTTGTGCCAGCGCAATCGGCACATATTGCCTTGGTCGATCGAATTTTAGTTTCGGTTGGCGATGATCAGTCCGAGCAAAATGGATTATCATCATTTGCTTCGGAGATGGTAAAGATTAATGAGATGGTTGAGGCATCAATAAAGAGGGAGAATGTTCTCGTTTTAGTTGATGAATTGGCTAGAACAACGAATCCAACAGAGGGGAGAGCTATTGTGAACGCAGTGGCTGATATCTTTAACGAGAATCACACCTTATCGGTTATCACAACCCATTATAGTGGACTGAATAAGGCTTGTCGTAAGTTAAGAGTGAAAGGTTTGGATAAGGAATTCAAACAAGGAGAGATTAACAAGAATAATATAAACGATTATATGGATTATTCTCTAATCGAAGACGATGCTTCAAAAGTGCCACATGAGGCATTGCGTATCGCTGGAATATTGGGAATTAACCAACAAATCATAGAGAAAGCGAATGAGAATTTGCTTAAACCTGATGGGTTTGAAATAAGAGAAGAAGAAACAAAATCATATATCTAAACATAGAACAAAAATGCAAAGGAGTAAACTAGGTCTTGACTTTGATAAAGTTAACTACGCAAAGGGCGTTTCGAGAAAAATTGCTGACAACGTTCAGGAGTTTGTGGATAGCTATACAACGGTATCTGTAGAGCGTACTTTGTGTCGTCTTTTGGGGATTGATGGTGTTGATAACAACGAAGTACCACTTCCTAATGTTGTAGTGGATGAGATTAAGGACAAAGGTGTTCTTAACCAGGGGGTGATGTATTTCTTAGGAAATGCGATTATTGAAGCAGGATTAAATCCTCAACAAGCGGCCGAGAAAATTGCTGCAGGTGAGTTGGATATCACTCAATTGCCATCTCATTCTGTTGAAGAGGCTCATGAAGCTCTTAAGCCATATATTAACGATTGTATCGATAAGATTAAGGCTCGTAAAGCTAAGCGAGATAATTATATCGAAACGATTGGTGAAGGTCCTAAGCCTTACTTATACGTAATTGTAGCGACTGGTAATATCTACGAAGATGTTGTTCAAGCTGAAGCTGCGGCTCGTCAGGGTGCTGATATTATCGCTGTAATTCGTACAACAGGACAGTCATTACTTGACTATGTACCTTACGGTGCAACGACTGAAGGTTTCGGTGGTACTGTTGCGACTCAGGAAAACTTCCGCATTATGCGTACTCACCTTGATAAGATTGGTGAGGAAGAAGGCAAGTATATCCGTCTTTGTAACTACTGTTCAGGTTTATGTATGCCTGAGATTGCAGCTATGGGTGCTCTTGAAGGTTTAGATGTGATGTTGAACGATGCGCTTTACGGTATTCTTTTCCGTGATATTAACATGCAACGTACACTAGTTGACCAGTACTTCTCAAGAGTATTGAATGGTTTCGCTGGTGTAATCATCAACACAGGTGAAGATAACTACCTAACAACTGCTGATGCATTCGACGAAGCACATACGGTATTGGCTTCTGACTTTATTAACGAGCAGTTAGCGGTAATCGCAGATCTTCCTGAGGAGCAAATGGGATTAGGTCACGCTTTTGAGATGGAGCCAGGACTAGAGAACGGTTTCCTTTACGAGTTGGCACAAGCACAAATGACTCGTGAGATTTTCCCTAAGGCGCCTCTTAAGTATATGCCTCCTACAAAATTCATGACAGGTAATATCTTCAAAGGGAACGTTCAGGATGCTTTATTTAATCAGATTTCAATTTGGACAGGACAGGGAATCCAATTATTGGGTATGTTAACTGAGGCGATTCACACACCTTTCATGTCTGACCGTTACCTTTCTCTTGAGAATGCAAAATACATTTTCAACAACATGAAGAATATTGGTGATGAGGTTGAGTTTAAAGAAGGTGGTTTAATTCGTACAAGAGCTCAAAAGATTCTTGCCGATTCAATTGAATTGCTTGAGAAAATTGAGAAAGAGGGTATGTTTACTGCACTTGAAAAAGGAATTTTCGCTGATATTAAGCGTCCAATCAATGGTGGTAAAGGTCTTGATGGTGTTGTGGAAAAAGGAAGCAACTACTTCAATCCTTTTGTGGCTTTAATGAAGAAAAACTAGTTATTAGATAATGATCAGGAGTCAATAGTTAATACCTATTGACTCACATAAAATATAGGAGATAAGCAAAATGAGTGGAGGACTTTATTCTACCAGTTCGAATGAATTCGACAAGACCTTAGATCTAACAAAAATTAAGCCTTACGGTGATACCATGAACGATGGTAAAACACAGGTGAGTTTCACACTACCTGTAGCTAAAGGTGAAGAGGCGATTGAGGCCGCTAAGCAGATGATGAAAAAAATGGGTTTCGAAGATGTGCAGGTTGTGTTTGTGCAGGAACTTATGGAAGGTTTTACCTTTTTCAACTGTTATGGTAGTTCAATTCATACAGTAGATTTTACCAGTATCGTTGTACCAAAAGTAGAATCGACTACTATGGACATGCACGAAACTGATGATTTCATCAAAGAGAACATCGGACGTAAAGTAGTTGTTGTTGGTGCCAGTACAGGTACTGACGCGCATACTGTAGGTATCGATGCAATTATGAACATGAAAGGTTTTGCAGGTCACTATGGCTTGGAGCGTTACGATATGGTAGAGGCTCTAAATATGGGATCTCAGGTACCTAACGAAGAGTTCATCGCTAAAGCTATCGAAATGAAAGCTGATGTTCTTTTGGTGTCGCAAACAGTAACTCAAAAAGATGTTCACATTCAAAACCTTGTTGAGCTTGTAGAGATGCTGGAAGCAGAAGGTTTACGTGATAAGGTAATTCTGATTTGTGGTGGACCTCGTTTATCACACGAATTAGCAAAAGAGCTTGGGTACGATGCTGGTTTCGGTATGAATAAATATGCTGACGACGTGGCTTCTTATATGGCTCAAGAACTTGACAGAAGAATCAACCAATAGACTTATAATTTTGGTAGAGACACAGCATATTGTATCTCTACCAAAATGTAAACAAAACAACATACCACAATGGATAAAAAAGAAATCAGAGAGATTATCGCAAAGCGTTCAGCTCTCGAATTGCAAGATGGTGATGTAGTAAACTTAGGAATTGGTTTGCCTACATTTATTCCTAATTATGTCCCTGATAATGTGAATGTCATTCTTCAATCAGAGAATGGTTTACTTGGCATGGGTGCTGTACCAGCCGAAGGTGAAGAAGATAAGGATTTTGTTAATGCTGGTGGTGGTCACATTACTTATAAGGAAGGCGCAAGTAGTTTCGATTCTGCAGCTTCTTTTGCTATTATCCGTGGCGGACATGTTGATGTTACTTTCTTAGGTGCTCTTCAGGCCGACGAAAAAGGAAACCTAGCTAACTGGATGATTCCAGGTAAGAAAACTCCAGGTATGGGTGGCGCAATGGACCTTATTGTAGGTGCTAAGCGTGTTATCCTATCTATGGAACACACAGCAAGAGGTAATCACAAGATTATGACTCTTTGTAACTTGCCATTGACGGCAGCTGAGCAGGTAGAGATGATTATCACTGAAATGGGTGTGATGAAAATTACACCAGAGGGAATTCTTCTAACTGAGATTAACCCTATGTTTACTGTTGAGCAAGTACAGGAAGCGACCGATGCAAAATTGATTATTGCGGAGGATTTAATTGAAATGAGAACTGTTTAAAGGCTACACTGATAAATTGCTTCATAGCTACATTGTTATACTGAAAGATTGTTGAAATTCTTGAAGATATTTTAAACCATTTAGCCATAAAACAATATAACCAATAATTAGTGTAACTATTCAACCATATTTTAAATTACAAACATCATGAGTAAAGTATATATCGTTGCAGCCAAAAGAACGGCTTTAGGAAAATTTTTAGGAACATTAACTCCAGTTACTGCTGCTGATTTAGCTGCAGGAGTTATCAAAAATATTATTGAAGAAACAAAGATTGATGCATCTAAACTTGATGAAGTTGTTGTAGGAAATATTCTTATGGCAGGTCAAAAGCAAGGTGTTGCACGTCAAGCTTCAATTAAAGCAGGTGTGCCTCAAGAGGTACCAGCTTATGGAATTAACATGATTTGTGGTTCTGGAATGAAGACGATCAATTTGGCTTACGCTAACATCAAGTCTGGTGAAGCTAATATGATTATTGCTGGTGGTACTGAGAATATGTCAGCTGCTGGTTTCGTAATGCCAGGTGGTGTTCGTACAGGTCATAAAATGATGGATCTTAAAGCTGTTGACCATATGGTATGTGATGGTTTAACGGATGCTTTCGAAGGTTACCACATGGGTATTACTGCTGAAAACATTGCTGCAAAATATAGCCTAACTCGTGAAGAGCAGGATGCATTTGCTTTTGCTTCTCAGCAAAAAGCAATGGCTGCACAGGATGCAGGTCATTTCAAGAATGAGATTGTTCCTGTTGAAATCAAGTCACGTAGAGAAACAATTGTTTTTGATGCTGATGAGTTCATCAACCGTAGAACAAGCGAAGAGAAATTAGCTGGTTTACGTCCTGCTTTCAAAAAAGATGGTACTGTTACTGCTGGTAATGCTTCAGGTATTAATGATGGTGCTGCTTTCGTATTAGTAGCTTCTGAAGAGGCTGTAAAAGAGCATAACTTGACTCCACTTGCTGAGATTGTTGCAACTGGTCAAGGTGGTGTAGATCCATCTATTATGGGTATGGGACCAGTTCCAGCTATTGCGAATGCTTTGAAAAAGGCAGATATGAAATTAACTGACATGGAAGTGTTGGAGTTGAATGAAGCTTTTGCAGCTCAATCATTAGGTGTGGTTAAGCAATTATGCGAAGATCACGGTGTGGCTCCGGAATTCTTCCAGGAGAGAAATAATGTGAACGGTGGAGCTATTGCTTTAGGTCACCCAATTGGAGCATCAGGAACACGTATCACTGTAAGTTTGATTCACGAAATGAAACGTACAAATAAGCAGTTTGGTTTAGCATCACTTTGTATTGGTGGTGGTATGGGTACTGCTTTGATTCTTAAGAATGTTTAAGCTACTTTAAGCAAGAATAAGACGAAGTTTTTAGTCTTAAATAAATATATTATCGGCTGTTGGTTTGAAAAAACCAGCAGCCGATTTTTTTTGGATATAAAGGAATAATTATCTAATCCGTTTTTTTTATCAATAGAGTTATAAGTTTAAGTTTTAGTTAAATATTAAACAGTTTGTATCGTTTGCGTTGAAAAATTCTAATTTCCTGATATATAACATATCAACTTGTATCGAAAATCGTTTTTACTGAGCTTTCTTTGTCGTGAAAATTAGCAATTAAAGAAATTTTTCTGGATTAAGCCCAAACTTGATCTGAAACTTAATTTTGAAATTATACATTAATGAACTTTAGCCTTACAAAAGAACAGGAGTTGTTCCAGCAAATGATTAGGGATTTTGCTGAAAACGAAGTGAAGCCACTTGCTGCAGAAGTTGATGAGCAGGAGCGTTTCCCAATCGAAACGGTTGAGAAAATGGCAAAGATTGGGATCATGGGAATTCCAATTCCAAAGCAATATGGTGGTGCAGGTGGAAATAACCTAATGTATTCTATGGCTGTTGAAGAGCTTTCAGCAGTATGTGGTACAACTGGTGTTATTGTTTCGGCTCACACATCTTTGTGTGCAGCACCTATTTTAGAGCACGGAACTGAAGAGCAAAAGCAAAAATATTTACCAAAACTAGCTTCTGGTGAGTGGATTGGTGCTTTTGGTTTAACAGAACCTAATGCGGGTACTGATGCAGCTGGTCAGCAAACAACAGCTGTTGAAGATGGTGATAACTATATCATTAATGGATCTAAGATCTTTATTACCAATGCAGAATACGCACATGTTTATGTGATTTTCGCCATGACTGATAAGTCTAAGGGAACTCGTGGTATTACAGCTTTTATCATTGAAAAAGACACACCTGGTTTCTCAATCGGTAAGAAAGAGAAAAAGATGGGTATTAAAGGTTCAGCAACTTGCGAATTGATTTTCGAAAATGTTGTATTGCCTAAAACAAATATGCTTGGAAAATTGAGCAAAGGTTTTGGTATCGCAATGAAAACCCTTGATGGAGGACGTATTGGTATCGCTGCTCAAGCTTTAGGTTTGGCTCAGGGTGCGATTAACGAGACTGTAAAGTATGTGAAAGAAAGAAAACAGTTTGGTCGTGCCATTTCTGCTTTCCAGAACACACAATTCCAGTTGGCTGATATGAACACAAAAACAGAGGCTTCTCGTATGTTGGTTCGTAAGGCAGCTTACAAAAAAGACAATAAAATAGCTTATTCTGTTGATGCGGCTATGGCTAAGCTGTATGCAGCTGAAACTGCCATGGAAGTGACCAATAAGGCCGTACAGTTACACGGTGGTTACGGTTACACTCGCGAATACCCGGTTGAACGTATGATGCGTGATGCTAAGATTACTGAGATCTATGAAGGAACTTCTGAAGTTCAAAGAATGGTAATTTCAGCTAATATGCTTAAGTAAGCATTGGTATAATAGCTATTAGTTACGAGAATCTAAAAGAATAAGAAAATGAAAATAGTTGTCTGTATAAAGCAGGTTCCTGATACTACCGAGATTAAAATCGATCCAAAAACAGGAACTCTAATCAGAGAAGGCGTACCAAGTATTATCAACCCTGATGATAAGGGTGGTTTGGAAATGGCGCTACAGTTAAAAGAAGAAAAGGGTGCTCACATTACTGTGATTACTATGGGACCTCCACAAGCGGATTTGATTCTTCGCGAAGCATTCGCAATGGGAGCCGATAGAGCCATCCATTTGACAGATAGAAAATTTGCGGGAGCAGATACTCTTGCAACATCATACGCTCTTGCAGGAGCGCTTAAAAAGCTTGATTTCGACCTTTTGATTACGGGTCGTCAGGCTATCGATGGTGATACTGCTCAGGTAGGTCCTCAAATTGCTGAGCACTTAGATTTACCTCAGGTTTCTTACTTAGAAGATTTGAAGTTCGACGGTGAGAAAACATTCACCATGAAACGTCATATCGAAGAAGGTTACCAAATTCTTGAGGTGGAAGCACCATGTGTGGTGACTGTTCTTGCTTCGGCAAACAACCCTCGTTACATGACTGTTGGAGGTATTGTTGATGCTTACCAAAAAGAAGTTGAGGTTTGGGGTAAAGATCAAATTGAAGTAGACGAGACTCTATTGGGTCTTAAGGGATCACCAACAAGTGTACACAAAGCATTTGCCCGTGGATTGAAGCCAGCTGGCGAACTTTATGAGGTAGATACTGACGAGGCTGTCGGAATCATTATTAACAAGATGAAAGAGAAATTCATTCTATAAATCGTTGAGACTATGAATTTAGAAGATTACAAAGGCATATATGTTTTTATTGAGCAACGCGAGGGTCTTGTTCAGAATGTGGCATTGGAACTTTTGGGACAAGCACGACGATTGGCAGATGAGTTAAACGATAAGGTTTATGCTATGCTTTTAGGGCATAACATCGCTGCTAAGGCACAAGGGCTTATTGCTGCTGGTGCTGATGAGGTATTGGTTGTTGATGCGCCAGAATTGGCTGATTACACAACTGAGCCATACACTCAGGCTATCTGCAAAATTATCAATGATAGAAAACCAGATTCAGTATTGATCGGAGCAACGACTATTGGTCGTGACTTAGGTCCTCGTGTTTCAGCTCGTGTTAAAACGGGTTTGACTGCTGACTGTACTAAGATTGAAGTAGGAGCGAACCGTGAGTTATTGATGACTCGTCCTGCTTTTGGTGGTAACCTAATGGCAACGATTGTTTGTAAAAATCACCGTCCACAAATGGGAACTGTTCGTCCAGGCGTTTTGTTTGCTATGGATGCGGATGCTAGCCGTGAAGGAATTATCACTGACTATAAAGTAGAGTTCGATGCCTCGAAGATTAAAGTGAAGTTGGTTAAAACCGTTAAGGAAGAAACTGATTTGATTGATATTACTGAAGCACGTATCCTGGTTTCAGGTGGTCGTGGTATTGGTAACCAGGAAGGTTTCGAAGCGATGGATTCATTGGCTAAAACGCTTGATGCTGAGGTTTCAGCTTCTCGTGCTATGGTTGATGCCGGTTATATCGGACACGAGCGTCAGGTAGGGCAAACAGGTAAAACGGTTCGTCCGGATCTTTACTTTGCTTTCGGTATCTCAGGTGCGATTCAGCATGTTGCAGGTATGGAAGATTCAGATTTGATTATCGCTGTAAACAAAGACAAGGACGCACCTATTTTCCAGGTTTCTGACCTTGGTATTGTTGGTGACGCCAAGCAAATCATCAAAAAACTAAACGAGAGATTGAATAAGTAATCTTATCGTTTTTAGATATGGAAAATGGCCAACAAGTAATTGTTGGCCATTTTTCTTTTGTAAAATATTGGTTTTAATTCTTATTTCTTGATAACCTTATAAGTAAAGGTTTCACTATTAGCTTGAACTTTCATTAGATACATACCGCTTTTAAAGTTTGAAAGGTTTAATCGCACTGAACTGGATGAAGTTTCCTTTTGTAGCTTCAATCGACCTTGAAGATCGAATATACGAATGGTTCTTTCTTCACTTGTACCAAACTTGATTAGCATTTCAGTCTCAACAGGATTTGGATAAATTTGTGTTGATGAGTCCAAAATATCTTCTATTCCAGTGGCAAAATCAACTGTAATTTCAATCATTTTTTCAGCAGGAGCATATTCATCATTGCCTTTTTGAATGGCTTTAATAATGACAGTTTCTTCTTTATTAAAGGTAATGCTATTGCCTTTTACGGTCACATCACCTTCAATTACTTCAATGTTAACCTCCAATCCGGAACTTGCTGTAGCGTTTAATTCTACGACATCATACATACTCACAACTTCGGGTATATTCTCGATACTTATAGTTTGTTGCTTTTTCAAAGAAGCGACTATAATTGAAGAGTAAACAACAATATCGGGAAATGCTTCGTTGGTCATTTCACAATAGAATTTGCCTTCCTTTATAAATTTAAAAATTCCACGACTACTTTCAGTTACCGTGTTTTCATCAACATCAGATGAAGTTTCATAGTCAATCCACCTGAATTTGGTTGCTTTACCTTCAAAGCCGCGCTCAGTGTAGTAATCAATCACGGTGTTTATATAGGTATGAACTTCTGGAATAGGGGGGTACTGCAGACAGATATCATCAGCGTGTTCTTTCGTAATTTTCACTAAATCAGCGTCAGTTATTTTAATTAAACTTAAATTGTAGAAATTTAGATGGTTTGAATTAAAGTCAATTTTTTTCAGATAGTGAGGACCTCCATAAATCCTTATTCGTTCTATTTCATTATTAGAACAATCAATCTCAACAATATTAGGATTAAATTTAATTATCAATTCACCTAATTTATTATGTGAACAATTAAGTTCAGTTAGGTTTAAGCTTGACTCAAAATCAATATTTTTTATGTTATTATATGAACAGTTGAAATTGGTTAGAGAATTACTATGAGAAAATATTAAATCATTAAGCTGATTATTAGAACAATCAAACTTCTTAAGAGTATGAATATTGCTCAAGTCCAGATTTTTTAATTGATTTTCTGAACAATTTAAATCGGTGATGTGCAGAAAACCTTCAATACCGGTTAAATCTGATATGTTTTGGTTCGAAACATCAAGATGCCCCGTGTATTCACCTGCTTCTAATTCCGTAATTTCATTATCGCCATTAAGGTTGATCATTGTGTTTTCAATCAATTTCCTTTTGAAATTCGGGTCAGGAATATCTAGAATTGCATCATTAAAAATATTAACATACTCCGTTCTAAGTGTGAGTTCAGGAAAAGTTTCGTTAGTCATTTTACAAAAAAACTTCCCCGTTTTGAGGAATGTGAAAACACCTCTGCTTTCTTCCTTCACATAGTCCTCATTAACGATGTCTTCGTTATCACCATTTTTTAGGTACCATTCAAAAGTGGTATTCTTGCCATCAATGGTGGATTCAGAAGAATAATCGATTTGATCACCTACAGTTTTTCCTGTCATTAAAAATATATAGTCTGAGTAATTGATTATCAAATCAGGAAACTGTTTTTTTATTTTTAATATTTCAGAAAAGGGAATCTTGTTGTAATCTAAATATAAACGAAGTAATTCAGTATTATTGCTGACATCTATTGAGCTTAAATAGTTGTCGTAACAATCCAGATAATTGAGTTCCGTGTTTTTGCTTACATCAATACTTGATAGCAAATTGCTTTTACAATCCAGGTTGATGATGTTTGTGTTCTTAGTTAGATTAATGCTTGGTAATAAGTTATGGCCACACTCCAAGTCTATAATATTTGTGTTGTTTGTCAGATCAATATAGGTTAACTGGTTAAATCCACAGCTAAAAGTAATAAGATTTATATTGTTAGTCAGATCAATCTGAGATAATTGATTGTTGAAGCATAATAAACTTGTGAGTTTTATGTTTTTAGATACATCTAAACTCTTTAGTCGGTTTTGACCACAGTTTAGATATGTGAGTTCAATATTATGACTCACATCCAGACTTTCTAAATGACTTGAACAGCAATCTAACTCTGTAATGTTTTTAAAATATTCAATTCCAGTTAGATCATAAATATTGTTAAAAAGGAGCTCAATGCGACCGGTATAAACTTGCGCTTCACTTTCCGAGATTTCTGCATCTCCATTAGTATTAATTTCAGTATTATCAACTAATGCTTTTTTAAAGTTGGCATCAGGAATGTAAATGTTTTGTGCATTTACAAATAAGGAAAGGAGTAGAAAGAGGAGAGTGGTAGAAGTTTTAATCATAGTAGGGGATTTAGATTAGATGGGTATTGTCTTTCAATATATGATAGATTTGTGGATTTTGTTGTTTTCTTATTATATTGAATGTGAGTCTAATATAGGTAAATTGTAAGAATAATTGTATTTAATCTACGTAAAATTTTATGACAACTATATATTTTACCTTTATTATATTGTTGGTGACGCCAAGCACATCATCAAGAAACTAAACGAGAGATTAAAGAGTAATCTCATCGTTTTTTATATACAGAAAATGGCCAACAAGTAATTGTTGGCCATTTTTGCTTTTATTGTACTTGAAGAATGTTTAATTATTTTTTCAATCTCTTTTTTAAGCTGTTGTAATAGCCTAAAGCTTCTTCTCTCTTTTTGCACCCTAATTGGCAAGCTTTTTCAAAATCATGATAAGCCAATTCGTAGTGCTTAAGTTGATAGTGAGATAAGCCTCTGTTGTAGAATACTAAGCCTTGTTTATGGTTGAGTTGAATAGATGCATTTAGATATTTGATTGCTTTTTCATCTTTCCCTTGATAGGCATAAATCATCGCAATATTGTTGTAAAGGCTCGCGTTAGTAGGGTTGAGCTTTAGAGCTTCCCGGTAATCAAGAATGGCACCTATGGGATTTTCCATTGCATTTTTACAAGCACCTCGCATCGTATATATGCTTTCAGCTTGATAATTAGGGTTCATTTTTAAAATCTTATCGAATTGCTTAATGGCTTTTAGATCTTCACTGGTATTAAAATAGGCATACCCGAGTTCGTACAAAACATTTAAATTCTTAGACTCAATTTTTTTAGCCTTATTCAGAATTTGAATGGCATGTTCATGATTCTTCATTCTATTTTCGATATGTGCCCAACCATATAAGGCTTTAACTGATTTTGGATCTTTATCCAGGATTTTGCCATATGCATCTTTTGCTTCCTTGTATTGTCTTAATTTAAAAAGGACCAATGCTCGTTTGCAAATAATATCGGTATTATTGGTCTTTAGTGCTAAAGCTTTATTGGCATACAAAAGCGCAGATTTGTATTTTCTTTCAGCTACTAAAACATCGATTTTTACTATATGTGCTTTAAAGTAACTGGAATCCGATTCAAGAATAAAATCAAGAATTGTGTTGGCTTGCTTATATTGTTTTGCTTCAAATTTATCGAGGCTGGTTTGAAACATTTCGTCCAAATTAAGCTTTTGTTGAGCCAGGCTAGTCAGTTGCAATAAAATTGCAAATAAGAAGAGTTTAAGTTTTAATGACATTATTGCTTTTTTATGTTTTGTAATCTGCAAATATAAAAGAAAAATAAGGGTTTTATATTAATTATAATAATACTTAATGTTGATGATAATTCAGTGTTATGTTTTTTGGTTTTTTACATCAATATTAAAATGTTAGGAAGCTATTTTCATACTAAATTTCTCTTTGCTAGGGATAATTGCCATCTTTGTGCCTGAATTAGACATCACTCGTTGTATTTATGTGATCTCGATTGATGACAATGCTTAATTAGAAGATATGTTTTTAAAGAAACTCGACGAAAAGCTATTGGTTGCCCTAGAACAAGAGGGGTTCGAAAAGCCAACTCCTATACAGAAAAAGACCATTGGTAAGATGAAAAGCGGGCGAGATGGCCTCTTTATTGCGCCTGAGAAATCGGGTAAAACCTCAGCCATTGTTATTACTGTTATTCAGCAACTAAAAGAGGCTTTTAAGGATGTCCCAAGAGCTTTAATCGTTGTGGAAGACAGGGCGAAGGCCGAAGCGATGAAAGAGCAGTTTGACCTATTGGGAGAGGAAACTGATTTGCGTGTTACAGCAGTTTATCAGGGGGAAAATATCCTTGCTCAGCGGGATAGGGTTTATGCGGGTTGCGATGTACTTATAGGACCTGCTAAGTTTTTAAATGAGTTTTATTCTAACTCGGGCATGAACCTAAATCGATTGAGAATGTATATTATCGATGATGGGAATCTTGTTTTCAAGCATGAAATTAATTCACAGGTTGATCGTTTAACCACCAATGTGCCGGAGTGCCAGCGAATTATATTCACAACCGAGATGAATGTGAGAATCCAGGATTATGTGGAATATTATATGATTGCACCAGAGATTGTGGAGATTAAGGAAGAGACCAGCAAGGAAGAGAATTAACAGGATTTGCTGCTGAAAAAATAAAAGCCATCGTTCTATTAAGAGCGATGGCTTTCTTTATAAGTTGTGCTTTCGATTAATCGAACATGAACTTGTCTGTAAAAGCAGGCTCAAGATCGCTTAACCAAAGTGCTTTCTCGTTGTATTTGGCGAAGAACGGTTGTCCTACCCATTTCGGGTTACGTCCTTGTAGGAAATTAAGTGCGTATTGTTTTTCACCATTTATCTCAGTAACACCTAAAACCTGAACTTTACCAGGATTAGCCGACATCACTGGTCCACGAACCGTACGACAAATACCACTCACTTGCGAATAGGCATTGCGGAAGATATTCCAGGCTTCTTCCAAAGTTAATCCGAAATATTCTTGTGCACCTGTCTCACGAGCCATAAACATATAGTAAGGAATCATACCCATATCTACTTGCTTACGCCACATGTTAGCCCACATATCAGCATCGTCATTCAAATGCTTCAATAATGGCGATTGTGTTCTGATAACAGCACCTGTTTCGCGAATTGCTTTAGTTGCAAGAGCAACGGCAGCCGTTTTTAGTTCGCTAAAATGGTTGAAGTGTGCCATAAATGACAGACTAAGTCCAGCATCAGTAATTGATCTGAATACGTCAAGAAGTTCTTTAGCATCTTCATCTTTGGTATAACGGTATGGCCAGTAAGCCAATGTCTTTGAACCAATACGTATGGTCTTCAGGTTTGGAAGATCAGCCTCAAGGATTGCGTCGATATAAGCTTTGAAAACTTTTGATTTCATAATCATCGGATCACCGCCCGTGAATAATAAATCTGTAATCTCGTCATGCTCTTTTAGATAAGCAATCACAAGTTCGATTTCCTTCATGGCAAACTTTAAGCCTTCTAAATTAGTAAACTGTGGCCATCGGAAACAGAAAGTACAGTAGGCATGGCAAGTTTGTCCCTGAGTTGGAAAAAACAACATGGTTTCATTGTACTTATGCTGAGCACCCATCAATTTTTCGCCATTCAGTTCAGGTACATTGTGCGCTTGTCCCGATGGGTTAGGGTTCAGAGTTAATCTGATTTCGTTTGATGCCTTAGTAATTTCTTTTGGAGATGCTTTAGCTTGAATCAGCTGGGCCATCTTATCGAAATATTTTGTTGAAAGCATGCCTTTCTGTGGAAAGGTCAGGCGAAAAATTGGATCTTCGCTGAAGTTATCCCAATCTATCAACTCGTCAATCACATAGTTGTTTACCTTAAAAGGAAAAATCTCCCCTAAAACCTCAATATCAAATATCTGTGCAGCACTCAACTTCTGCATTTGAGAGATATTTTTAAAGGTCTTTTGTGTATAAACTTTATACTTCATCGAAAAATATATGTTTTTAGTTGTAAACTTATTTTTATTCGTCTTCGAGAAAAACGAACTTGAATCAGCAATTCGCTTTCTCTCATAATCTTACCTGTTAGACAGATCCCTTTGTTTAAGAAATGTAAATAGCCTAAAGTGAAGGGCTTCCATTCCTGTTTTAGGATTAAAGTCCAATTATTACAAGAACAAAGTTCTCGTAAACAATCTTAAAAAGCTATCAGTAAAAACAATAGTGAAGATATATGTCCTATCTGTTTGGACGAATATATTTCAATAAGGTTCCAGTATTTAATACTGAAGTAGAATTATTTCCTTTAAAAGGTTCAATGAATTTGAATAAGGAAGATGATAATTCCGTGAATCAATAATAGCTAGCGGCGAATGTACGATATTTGGGAACTTTAAACAAATATAGATGTGAGCTTTACACTAAAATAAAAGACTTGTCTTTCTTTTAATATATTGCATGAGTGCCCGATAAAGATTACTTTTGCTGAAAATCAGGAATTCAGCTCTGTTTTACTTGTATGTGCAAAGCTAAATTCATCTGGTTGTAATTAATAAATTTTAACTAAGGTGTTGATGAATAGAATTATTCATGAATACCTATTCCATTACTTATCGAGAGTAAAATCTGATAATTCTTATAAAAAATTAATGAAGCGTACAGATATAGAGTTAATGGCACCCGTTGGATCATATGAATCCCTAATGGCTGCTATTCAGGGAGGAGCCAATTCCATTTATTTTGGTATTGAGCAATTGAACATGCGTGCACGTTCGTCGAATAATTTCACCAAAGATGATCTTCGTGAAATCGTTAAGATCTGTAAAGAGAATGAGGTGAAAACCTATTTGACGGTGAATACGGTTCTGTATGATAATGAGATTAATTTGATGCATGAGGTGATTGATTCGGCTAAGGAAAATGGTGTTACAGCCATTATTGCTGCTGATGTATCAGCCATTTTATATGCTCGTTCTATTGATGTGGAAGTTCATATCTCAACCCAATGTAATATTACCAATATCGAATCGGTTAAATTCTATTCCCAGTTTGCCGATGTGGTGGTTTTAGCACGTGAGCTGAATTTGGATCAGGTGGCTAATATTTACCATCAAATTGTCAAGCAAAATATCCGTGGTCCTAAGGGAGAATTGGTACAAATTGAAATGTTTGCGCATGGTGCCTTATGTATGGCTGTTTCTGGGAAGTGTTATTTAAGTCTTCACGAGAAATCGTCATCTGCTAATAGAGGTGCTTGCATGCAAACTTGCAGAAAAGCATATACGGTCACCGAAAAAGAATCAGGTAATGAACTTGAGATTGATAATGAATACATCATGTCTCCCAAGGATCTTTGCACCATTGGCTTTGTGAATAAATTAATCGATGCAGGAGTTCGTGTCCTTAAGTTTGAAGGCCGAGCTCGCTCTCCGGAATATGTGAAAACTGTTTTAAACTGTTATAACGAAGCAGTAGATGCTTATCTTGATGGAACTTATGGTGAAGAAAAGATAGCCGTTTGGAAGGAAGAATTATCTACTGTATTCAATCGTGGTTTCTGGGATGGCTATTATATGGGGCAGAAAATTGGTGAATGGAGTTCTGAATACGGAAATCGTGCAACTAAACGTAAAATGCTGATTGGAAAAGGAACCAACTATTTCAACAAAATTAAAGTGGCAGAATTCCTTTTGGAATCTCAGGAATTAAGTGTTGGTGATACGATTTTGATCACAGGCCCAACAACAGGTGTTGTTGAGACAACCATAGAGGAGATTCGTGTGGATTTAAAGCCAGTAGAGAAAGCCGTAAAAGGGGATAGTTTCTCTATTGCTTTGGATACCGTTATTAGACGATCAGATAAACTATATAAGATTGTTGATGTATATGATGATTTACGTCAATAGTAAATGAAATAAGCCGACCACTTAACAACTAAATAACTGACTAATGAAAAGATTTGTATTACTAGCACTTGCCTTGGTTTTTACGACCAGTTTATGGGCAGATGGGAATGAAGGTAACCTAACTAAAAAAGGACAAATTGCACCCGACTTTAGGGTGACAAGCTTGGATGGGGAACAATTTAAACTATCTGATTTGAAAGGGAAAGTTGTTCTTGTTAACTTTTTTGCCACCTGGTGTGGACCTTGTATGAAAGAATTGCCTGAATTGGAAAAACAATTATGGCCTCGTTTTAAAAATGAGAACTTTAAAATGATTTCAATCGGACGTGAGCATACAAAGGCAGAGATGAAGAAGTTTCAATCTGCAAAGAAATTTACGTTTCCGATAGCGGCAGATCCTCAACGTCAAGTTTATGCGAAATATGCTGAAAAATACATCCCAAGAAATTATATTATCGACAAAGAAGGTAAGATTATCTTTCAGGGAAAAGGCTTTTCACAAAAAGAGCTTGATGAAATGATGATGATAATTGAAAAGGCAATAAAAGAATAGATTTAAAACTAATTTGATTTAAGGATGCAATATAAAGGGAACTTGTTTAAAATGCGCACACAGCTTAAGGATGTTATAACATATGAACTTCCCATAGGTGATGATTCTGTTGATATGAACACGCTCATCGGTAAAAAACTGAGCTGGACTTATCTGAAGCAAATTAACTGTGTACATTGTGGTAAAAAAACCAAAACATCATTCTCTCAAGGGCATTGTTATACCTGTTTTACAAGTTTGCCTCAAACCGATGTGAGTATTATGAATCCTGAGTTGGATGAATCTCACCTGGGGATTTCGCGTGATATGGAATGGTCTAAAGAGCACTCCTTGAAACCCCATTACGTTTATTTGGCCTTTTCAAGTAATCTTAAGGTTGGTGTAACTCGTGAATCACAAATTCCAACACGTTGGATCGATCAAGGTGCAGTTGGAGCTATAAAACTTGCTAAAACACCTAATCGACATATTGCTGGTATTATTGAGGTGGCTTTAAAAGCACATTTTGCTGATAAAACCAATTGGAGAGCAATGCTGAAAAATTCGGGTGAAATTGATGTTGATTTAAAACTTGAAAAATCAAAAGCAGCAGAATTATTGCATCCTGAATTGCGACAGTATATTTGTTCAGAAGATGAAGCTTACGAATTAAACTATCCTGTGGAACAATATCCAGAGAAGATAACAAGTTATAGTTTTGATAAGCTTGATTCTTATGAAGGTATTCTGAAAGGAATAAAAGGACAATATCTTATTTTTGAAGGAGGACAAGTTATAAATATTCGTAAACACAATGGATATCTTGTCGAATTGAAAGTAGATTGAGTAAAAATCAAATAAATTGTAGGCAAAAAGATAAATTTTCTTGATACATTTGTCTTGTGCATTAAATACTTGCATAAAAACAATAACACTAATCGCTAAATTCAGAATTGAAAATGGAAAATATTGACTGGTCTAAATTTGGTTTCGGTTATACCAAAACTGATTACAATGTTCGTTGTCACTACCGTGATGGAAAATGGGGAGAATTAGAAGTTTCTTCATCTGATCAAGTAAATGTACACATTGCTGCTACAGGCTTACATTACGGACAGCAAGCATTCGAAGGTTTAAAAGCATTTAGAGGTCCTGATGGAAAGGTAAGAGTATTCCGTATTGATGAGAATGGGAAACGTCTTCAGAATTCATCTAATGGTATCATGATGGCTGAAATGCCTCTTGAGTTATTCGAAGAGGCTGTTATCAAAGCAATCAAATTGAATGAGAGATGGGTTCCTCCATATGAGTCAGGTGCTTCTCTTTATATTCGTCCGGTTCTTTTTGGAAATGGTGCTCAAGTAGGTGTTAGTCCAGCTGCAGAATATACATTTGCTGTATTCGTCATGCCAGTAGGACCCTATTTCAAAGAAGGTTTCAAACCAACTGACTATGTGATTTATCGCGAATACGATCGTGCAGCTCCACAGGGGACAGGTACAATTAAAGTAGGTGGTAACTACGCAGCTTCTTTAAGAGGTGGTACACGTGCTCATGATGAGGGCTATTCTGCGGTGTTGTTTTTAGATGCAAAGGAAAAGAAATATATCGACGAGTGTGGACCTGCTAACTTCTTCGGAATTAAGGATAACACTTATGTGACGCCTAAGTCAAATTCAATTTTGCCATCTATTACAAACAAAAGTTTGTGCCAGATTGCAGAAGATTTAGGTATGGCTGTAGAACGTCGACCAATTACAGTTGAAGAGTTGGCTGGTTTTACTGAAGCTGGTGCTTGTGGTACGGCTGCTGTGATTTCTCCAATTCGTAAAATTGTTGATGCTGACAATAAGGTAGATTACTTTTTTGGCGATGAGGCTGGTGAGACTAGTTTCAAATTGTACGAAACACTACGTGGAATTCAGTACGGAACGGTTGAAGACAAGCATAACTGGAATACTATCATCGAATTTTAATCCATTCGATATAAGATAAAAATAGGAGAGGGAGTTCATTATGAACTCCCTCTTTTTTATTTGAGTTGTTTTAGAAATAAGGCAACGGCTATCCAGTATTCATCCCCTCCAATTTGATTGATCCAAAGAGCTCGGGATCCATGATGCCCATAGCCTTCAGGTATAAATTGAATTTGATTATCTAATAGCTCATGTTTGCTGAGTAATTGACTAACTCCTTTTGCTTCACTTTTTGAACTTGTGAGAAACATGGGTTTCTCAAAATCACTAAGAATTTCAATTAGACTGCCTTTTTTATCCGCCATATAGTTGCCTGGGCTAAATGAGAGAACTGCACTGACTTCGGCCATATCAGCAGCCAAATACAAAGCTAAGCTTGATGAGTAAGAACTTCCCCAAAGAATGATTTTGGATTTAAATTTGTCTGATAAGTATAGAATGGCAGCTCTTATGTCAGGTTCTGCATCGATGTAATCGACGCCTTTATTGAACTTTTTTGCTCTGAGGTAGGTCAGGTTTTGTTTGTCACCAATTGGTCCACCTGAACGTTGGTCTATAGCCAAGCAGTTATATCCCATATTATTTAAGCGTTCTGCAATGCCAGCATATTCAAATTTATTGAAACGGGCCTGGTGACAAAGTAGAATAAATGGTGAGCTATCGTCAATTTGATAGAGATGGGCTGAAACTTTAAGTGAGTCGAGTGAATTGAATTCCACAAGTTCCGGGCAGCCTTTATTTTTTTTAGAACAATCTTCATTTGACTGTTTTTCACAATTTTGAGTGCATGCCACGTTTAATACAAAGCTTGTAAGGAGTACTGATATTAATCGAATCATGAAGATCTAATTTAGGATAAATACGATACTAATAGTTCTTTATTTTCTCAAATCAATCAACAGATGGAAATGTGATGGGTCCAGTTGTTTCAATTTAGATATTGAGTTTTCCCATTTACATCATACTTTAATAGTAGAACAAATTATCAAACCATCTCAACATCCTTCAACAGCACATTTCCACTTTGTTGTTCAAAATTTATCTTGTACTCATTTATAAGATGAGTTAAGGTGTCAAAAACCCTATCTTTTTTTACAGGAATTTCATCTGAGCCATATTCTTCCAATGAATTTATCACTCTATTTATACTCATATCTGAAATATCAAAGGCTGGGGCATAAGCCGTTTCCTTATCTCTTCCTGTTGTTAATTCTGAAATCAATCCACAATTTACTAAATTAAATAATATTTCTCGTGTTAAACGGATAGGTAATTCTAATTCGTGTGAAATATCTTTAGAGCGGTATGGTTTATTGCCTTGTGTAAAATTATGTACGATCTTATGTATGATAATCAGACTTAGTAACCTATGAAAGTTGTATGAGATTTGTGTTGACTCAGCCTCAAATTCATAACTCTCAACATTTTGCTCAGCAAATGAAATTTCCGCCCCAAACAGGACCACAAGCCAACTGAGTTGTAACCACATTAAAAATAGTGGGAGGGCAGCAAAGCTACCATAAACGGCATTGTAAGAGGTGACATGACCCTGGAATTCAATATAAGCAATTTGTAGGATTTGATAGATTGTACCAGCAACAACGCCAGCTAACATGGCGGACTTGAATTTTACCCGGGTATTAGGCATAAAGGCATAAATACCCGTGAACAAAACCCAAACGAGAATGTAGGGTATGAGATTGATAAGGAAAAATATGAATGGGCCAACAGCCTCCAGTAAAGAGTTGCCTACAATAAGATCACTTACCATTGATTTGATGAAAACTGTTGCAGCACTGGAACCAATAAGAAGAATTGGCCCGAATATCATAATGGATGTGTAGTCTGAGAATTTGCGTCCCCAGGTTCTACTCTTTTTAATTTGCCAAACGTCATTAAAGGCTTCTTCTATATTGCTAAGGACTTTAATAACAGACCAAAACAGGATTGCGAAACCCAAACCTGCAATTAATGTTCCTTTGGTATTCTCCAGCATTTTATTTGCAAATTCAATCAGCCAGGTCAATACCTCTTCTTGTCCTGAGAGGCTTTTTGTTAGCTCTTTTTCAAGAAGTTTCTCCATGCCAAAGCCTTTGGCAATTCCAAAGAACATAGCTAGTACCGGAACAACAGATAACAATGAGTAAAAAGTAAGAGCCGAAGCTCTTAGTTGACATTTATCTTCATAAAACCCTTTGATTGCCAATAAGTAAATTCTCAGTTGTCTCATTAAAAAATAGCGAGAACCTGATAAATCTTTTAATCGCATACTCCAAACGCCTTGACTTAGAAAGTTCATTAGGTCATTGAAATGGATTTTAATTTTGTTGATCATTATGCTGATATTTTAGATAACAATTGTCTATTGCTATGTAAAGCTACAAAATTAGATTGCTTTTGAAAACATATTGCTTTCACCTGATTTGGCATTTCTTAAGCGGTTATCGAAAAGTTTACAGATATTTCTTAAGAAAGTCATGCCTAAATCAGATACTTCAAGTTTTTCAGAATCAAAACTTAAGATGCCTTCTTTTGCCATAATTTGTAATTCATCTTCAATGGTATCCGGCATATAGGGTCTTAAATTATCTGAAAATACCAGTTCTCTTCTACATGAGATATCCAGAATAGCTTTTTTAACTTCTAAGTCTTCGTCAGTCAAATAGCAAGCCTTAACCAAATCGAGTTCTCCGATTTCTGAAGCAGCCTTGTACAGGTGTATTTCTTTCGGATTTTGAGCATAAGCATATTTAGCATCGGAGATAGATGAGGCTCCTAAACCGATTAAAAGCTCCGTGTGAGATGTATTATATCCCATGAAATTACGGTGTAATCGCTTTTCAATTTTTGCTTGATATAAATTATCATGTGGTAAAGAGAAGTGGTCCATCCCGACGTCATCGTACCCCAATTCAGCGAGTCTCTCTTTCCCTAAATCGTATAAGGCTCTTTTACCTGCACTGTTTGGAATATCTTCTTCGGTAAATAGACGTTGACCCTTACTCTTCCAAGGTACATGAGCGTATGAATAATAGGCAATCCTATCAGGTTTAAGCTCAGCAACCTTTTCGAAAGTATCTCTTACCGAACTAATTTTCTGTTTAGGTAGACCATAAATCAAATCGTAGTTCACAGAATGATAGCCAATTTCTCTGGCAATGTCTGTTACTTCCTTCACAGTTTCGTATGATTGGAGACGATTGATAACTCGCTGAACTTCTGGGTCGAAATCCTGAACACCAAAACTAACTCTTCTAAAACCAACCTCATAAAGAGCTTGCATATGTTCACGAGTTGTATTGTTTGGATGCCCTTCGAAACTAAATTCATATTCTGGATGTAGTTCAGCATGAAGCTTGATCCCATTGATCAGTCGCTTTAAATTCTCTGGATTAAAGAAGGTTGGTGTACCGCCTCCCAAGTGGAGTTCTCTGAGTATTGGTTTTTCGTCAAATTGTTTCAGGTAGATATTCCATTCTTGAAGGAGAGCATCGATATATGAATCTTCAACTTTATGATCGCGAGTAATGACTTTTGTACAGGCACAATAGGTGCATAAACGCTCACAATAAGGCAGGTGAATATAAATACTAATACCTTTTGTTTGATTGGATTCGTCAAAGCATCGTTTCACTAGCTTAAACCATTTATCAACATTAGGTTTATCGTTTCCCCAAAAAGGAACAGTTGGGTAACTTGTATATCTAGGAACCGGGACGTTATATTTGTCTATTAATGCTTCTTTATCCATAATATTGTGACTTGATGCTTATTCAAACTCAGTTATAATACAATACAAAGATATCTTTTTTTATTAATGTTCAAACAGACCTGGAATACTGCATTTTACAGCTTTTTTTGAATTGTGTTTTCCACTTGTAAATCAGGTATTTAATTTTTTAAGACTTCGGTGTCTTTTATTTCGTGATTATTGATAACTTGCGATTTGAAACTAAAAAAAATGAACGTATGAAAGTATTAAGTATTTGCACAATAATTTTGGCCGTTTTATTTGCGCTACCATTAAAGGCTCAAGATAAATTCTTCGATTATAAGCTTAAATCTTTATCTGGAGAAGAGATCTCGATGAATTCTTATGAAGGGAAGGTTGTGATTGTGGTTAATACAGCTAGTAAATGTGGTTTAACACCTCAATACAAGGGATTGGAAGCCATGTATAAGAAGTATAAAGATCGAGGCTTGGTTATTTTAGGAATGCCTTGCAATCAATTCTTAGAGCAGGAGCCAGGTTCTTCTTCTGAGATAGCAGAATTTTGCCAAAAGAACTACGGTGTTAGTTTCCCAATGTTTGAAAAAATTGAGGTCAGAGGTGAAAAGGCCCACCCTTTATATAAGATGATGACTTCACAAAAACCATTTATGGGTTTCGACAATTCAGCGTCTGGTCAGAAATTTAAAGCATTCTTGAGCGAGAAATTTCCAGAGATCTATGAAGGGAATGGTGTCAAATGGAATTTTACGAAGTTTATTTTCGATAGAAGTGGGCAATTGGTTAAACGTATTGAGCCTAATATTGCCCCTAAAGATTTTGAAGATGATATAGCTGAAATGTTAAGTGATTTATAGAGCCTTTGCTTTATATATCGAGTTTAAGGTGTTCTTATTTACAGAGCATCTTTTTTTTATCTATACCCAATAAAGTGCCAATTAGTTCGTTAAGGTTTATAGTTAAAATAAAGTCATGAAAATGTATGATTTGATTTTGAATTGTACCAAGTGTGGAATGAATATTAAAAAAAGCTTAAAAAAGATGTAGGTCTGCTTGCTTTTTTTATATTTGTGGGACTAGATAATTAGAGGCTATATTTTGATTAACAAACGGTCAAAATAGATAAGCCCTCTGTTTTTATAGGATAAGATTCATTCTTTGTGAGATCTGGCGTATACCGGGAATTATCGGAGATGGGTTCAATAAAGGGTAACAAAATGTTTAAAAGCAATAATAAAATGAGCAGAAACAACGAAGTACAAACAGCAGCAGTTAATTTAGTTTGTGATGGAACTTCTATCACTGGAGATATCGAGGCATCAAGAGATATTCGAATTGATGGATTCGTAAAAGGGAAAATCATTGTTAAAGGTAAGGTTGTTGTTGGACCTACTGGAAAAGTTGAAGGCGATATCAATTGTCAGACAATTGATGTTTCTGGTCGTATTGAAGGAAATATTCACGTTAGTGAGCTTATTAGTCTAAAATCATCGGCTTTAATACTAGGGAATATTAATACGGCTAAAATCTCTGTTGAGCCAGGTGCTAAATTTACAGGTACATGTAAAATGGGAAATGAAGTTAGCGTAAAGGATGAAAAAAAAGCCGTCAAATAAGCTAGACTCCGAAAAGAAAAAAAGACAATTAAGAGAGACAGCCAGGTATTCGGGCCTGGCGTTTCAAATGATTGTCATTATACTGTTAGTATTGTTCGCAGGTATGCAAGCTGATAAATACTTGGAAAATGATTTTCCAGGATTTACAGTCTTTGGTGCATTTCTGGGGGTGATACTTTCTTTGTATATATCCCTAAAGGATTTTTTGAAGAAGGATGATTGATATCTGAAGACTTTCTGTATTTTCATGGAGATTTTGAGAAATCAAGAAATTTAAATCAATTCTTAAGACATGAAAAAACATATTTCCCAACTGGGACTTTTATCCTTATTTCTATTAATTCTAACCATCGGTTTATTTTATGACTTCTTGAACCCATGGTTTAATCCAATCTTCCCATTCTTTATCCTATACTTTTTTGTCTTTAATTTGATTCAGCATTCAGCATTGTTGAAGAAAAAAGACCGAAGTCCAATGGCTTTTAATACAGTTTTTATGGCATGGTTTGCCATCAAGCTTTTTCTTAATCTGACGATTATTATAGCCTTTGTTCTATTGAATAGGTCGGAAGCTTTAAGTTTTGTAATCTATTTTGCAACTTGTTACATCTTCTTTACTGTGTTCGAAGTCACGTCATTAGTGAAGAGTCTTAAATCAAAGTGATAGAAAAAAAGACATATTGGTATTTTATGTCTTTTTTTATTAAATTTGGATGGCTTAAAAAAAAGGCCTTTTAGGGAGAGAAACACTTGATTTTTCACCATGAATTGTTCCTTGTTAGTTTTTAAAGTCATTTCCGGTTGCGTCTTGTGTCATTAGCAAGTAAACTACCGTTTTATTAATCTGATACTTTCGAATGGAATGAAGCACATTCATCGACTTTTACTTATCGCATTCTTTTTTACGAGTCTAACTCCAGCTTTTGCTTTAGTTAGTGATGATGCCGAACACAAAACTCATCAGGTAAGCACAAAAAAGAAAAAATTTGAAACGGGTAACTTTATAATGGACCATATTTCGGATGCTTACGAATGGCATGTATTCTCTTATGGTGATTTTCATTTTACAGCACCTCTCCCTGTTATCCTTTATTCTCAAAATACGGGCTTCCATATTTTTATGTCGAGTCAATTTCACCATGGTCATTCATCGTATAAAGGCTTTGAGTTGGCGAAAAAAGGTGAATATAGAGGTAAGGTTGTCGAAATGGTAAATGGGCAGCAGGTTCGCCCTTTTGATATTTCAATGACAAAGAATGTTACTGCCATGTTAATTTCTATGATTTTCCTATTATGGATTTTCTTGTCAGTCGCTAAAACTTATCGCAGAAGAAAAGGGCAGGAGCCTAAAGGTCTTCAAGCATACATCGAACCTATTATCGTTTTTGTAATTGATGAGATTGCAAAGCCAGCAATTGGTGAAAAGAAATATAAAAAATTCGCTCCATTCTTGTTGACCATCTTTTTCTTTATTTGGTTGAATAACTTAATGGGACTTGTACCATTTATTCCCGGAGGTGCTAATGTAACGGGTAATATAACAATTACAATGGTATTAGCTCTGTTCACATTCATTATTACAATAGTTAATGGGAATAAGAATTACTGGAAACATATTTTTAACACACCAGGGGTGCCTTGGTGGTTGAAATATCCGGTACCCTTGATGCCTTTGGTTGAACTAATGGGTATGATCACAAAACCTTTTGTACTAATGGTTCGACTTTTTGCTAATATCACTGCGGGCCATATCATTGTATTGTCTTTTATCTCTTTGATCTTTATTTTTGGGGAAATGAGTCCATCACTCGGAATGGGATCATCAGTTCTTTCTGTTGGCTTCGTTATTTTCATGAATGTGCTTGAGCTCCTAGTTGCCTTAATACAAGCTTATGTGTTTACTTTCTTATCTGCTCTTTATTTTGGAATGGCAGTAGAAGATCATCATTAGAAATAAGCCTTTGGGCTTTGAAATTGAATCAAACTCCTTAGGGAGACATTATAGTTTTTACATTTTAAACTAAATTATCATGATTACATTATCAATTATTCTTCAGGCCGCTGCAACTGCAGGTCTTGCAAAGTTTGGTGCTGCTATTGGCGCCGGTATAGCTGCTATTGCCGCTGCTTTTGGTATTGGTAAGATTGGTGCATCTGCTCTTGAGAGTATCGCCCGTCAACCCGAAGCTGCTGGAGATATTCGTTCAAATATGATTGTTGCTGCTGCTCTTATTGAAGGGGTTGCTTTATTTGCAATTATTATTTGTTTGTTGATTGTACTTTAAAGGTACTATCCCACAATTTGTTCAATGAGGTTGTCGGCGGCAAATTGTGGGTACCAACATTTCAATTTTAAATCATTAATTACAATTGTAATTATTAATATAGAATAATATGGGCTTAGTTACTCCCGAATTGGGAACTTTCATATGGATGTTTATTGCTTTTGCAAGTGTGTTTTTTCTTTTGAAGAAATTTGCATGGCCTTCGATTGTTGATGCAATTGAAGAACGCAATGATTCCATTAAGGAGGCGCTTCTTTCTGCTGAAAGTGCAAAAGAAGAGATGGCTAAATTGCAGGCTGATAATCAAAAGATTTTGAAGGAAGCCAGACGAGAGAGAGAAGATATGCTTAAGGAAGCTAAAGAATTTGGGGAGCAAATTGTTCGTGAAGCCAAGATCAAGGCAACTGAAGAAGCTGAAAAGGTGGTTGAATCAGCTCGTCAAGCTATTGAAAGTGATAAAGCTGCAGCTCTGAGTGAAATCAAAACTCAAGTAGCGACTCTATCAGTGGAGATTGCTGAGAAGATTTTGCGTCGCCAGTTCGACGAAGATCAGCAACAAAAGGATTATTTTCAGGAGTTGATGAAAGAAGTCAATATCAATTAATTCTCTGAAAATCGAACATCTATCCCATGGGGATTGCAATTAATAAGACGATATGAACGAAAGTAAAATCTCGGTTCGATATGCAAAAGCTCTTTTTCAACTAGGAAAAGAAAAGAATGTATTAGACACCATTGTGACTGATATGAAGCTTATAGATGAGCTATGCAATACAGTGCATGATTTCTGGTTGATGGTTGAAAGCCCGGTAATCAAAACATCTCAGAAAAGACAGACCGTGAAATCTGTTTTAGCGGATAAGCTAGATGGAATTAGTTTGAATTTTCTTGATATGGTATTTGAAAACCATCGTGAAATTTTCATCAAAGATATGGTCCGTAATTTTTTGGATTTATACCTAAAAGATAAAGGAGTTGTATCTGCGAAATTAACAACTGCAAGTGTGATCGGTAAAGAAGGCAAAGCAAATTTAAGTGAAATGCTTAAGAAAGCTTTCGATTCAAAAATAGAGCTAGAAGAAGTTCTGGATAAGGATATCATTGGTGGTTTTGTACTTCGTGTTGATGATCAGGAATTAGATATGAGTGTGTCTACACAGTTGAATCAAATAAAGAGAACATTAGTACAATAAACTATACACATTAGGGTCTAGTTTTTAGTTAGAATATTGAAATTCAAGATAAGGGACTAAAGCCTTTATTCTATAGTAAATCTAGGTCTTGAATCTCATATATAAGTATTGAATCGTAACAAAAGCAAAAAATATATGGCTAGTATTAAACCTGCTGAAGTTTCGGAAATTCTAAAGCAGCAATTAGAAGGTCTAAAAACCGAAGCACAACTTGAAGAAGTTGGAACCGTACTACAAGTGGGTGATGGAATTGCCCGTATTTACGGTTTGTCACATGTTGGATCAAACGAACTTATCGAATTTCAGAATGGTGTCTTAGGCATTGTTCTTAATCTTGAAGAGGATAATGTTGGAGCGGTACTGCTTGGCGATACTCAAGGGATTAAAGAAGGTGATACAGTGAAACGTACTAAACGAATTGCTTCCATTAAGGTTGGCGAAGGTATGTTAGGGCGTGTGATCAATACCATTGGTGAACCAGTTGATGGTAAAGGTGCGATACAAGGTAAAACTTATGAGATGCCTTTGGAACGTAAAGCTCCAGGTGTTTTGTATCGTCAACCAGTTACAGAGCCTCTTCAGACGGGTTTGAAATCGGTTGATGCCATGATTCCTATTGGTCGTGGACAGCGTGAGTTGATTATTGGTGACCGTCAGACAGGTAAAACCGCCATTGCGATTGATACCATTATCAACCAGAAAGAATTTTACGACAAAGGAGAGCCAGTTTATTGTATCTATGTTGCAATTGGACAGAAAGGTTCTACGGTAGCAAATATTGCTAAAACGCTTGAAGATCATGGTGCAATGGCATACACAACTATTGTGATGGCAACAGCATCTGATCCTGCAGCACTTCAATTTTACGCACCATTTGCAGGAGCATCTATTGGAGAGTTCTTCCGTGATACAGGTCGTCCTGCTTTAATTATTTATGATGATTTATCGAAACAAGCGGTCTCGTATCGTGAGGTTTCTTTATTACTTCGTCGTCCACCAGGGCGTGAAGCATATCCCGGTGATGTATTTTACCTTCACTCAAGATTATTAGAACGCGCGGCAAAAATTATCGATTCTGATGATATTGCTCGCCAAATGAACGACTTGCCAGATAGCTTGGTTGAGGCTAAAGATGAAAATGGAGAGTCAATTATTAAAGGTGGCGGTTCTTTAACTGCACTTCCAATTATTGAAACTCAGGCAGGTGATGTATCGGCTTATATTCCAACCAACGTAATCTCGATTACGGATGGTCAAATTTTCCTTGAATCGGACTTGTTTAATGCGGGTATTCGTCCGGCTATTAACGTGGGTATTTCGGTATCACGTGTAGGTGGTAATGCTCAAATTAAATCGATGAAGAAGGTGGCAGGTACCTTGAAACTTGATCAGGCACAGTATCGTGAACTTGAGGCTTTTGCCAAGTTCGGTTCTGATATGGATGCTGCAACATTATCTGTACTAAACAAGGGTGCTAAGAATGTTGAGATTCTTAAGCAAGGTCAGTATTCGCCATATTCTGTTGAAAGACAAGTTGCAATCTTATTCTGTGGTAGTCAAGGTTTACTTCGTGATGTGCCCGTTGAAAAAACGAGTGAGTTTGAGAAAGATTTCCTGGATTTGATGGACTTAAAACACAAAGATGTTTTAAGTGAATTGGCAACAGGAAAATATACAGACCAGGCACAAGATACAATGCGCAAAGTTGCTGCTGAAGTATCTGAAAAGTATAAATAGTATTAATTAAAAATTATCAATTAGTAATTATGAATTACTAATTGATAATTACTAATTAAATAGAAATGGCCAATTTAAAGGAAATACGTACACGAATATCATCTGTAGAGAAGACTAAACAGGTTACTGCTGCTATGAAAATGGTTTCGGCAGCTAAGCTGAAGAAAGCTCAGGATGCTATTGTGCAAATTCGTCCCTATGCCGATAAGTTGCAAGAAATTCTTGGGAATTTATCAGGAAGTTTAAGTGATTCTGAAGATAATGTTTATGGCGGCGAACGTAAGGCTGATAAAGTTTTATTAGTTGCTATAACATCAAATAAGGGGTTGTGTGGTGCTTTTAATTCTAATGTATTTAAGCGTGTCAATGAACTTGCAAGAGGTGTTTATTCCAAGCAAAAATCTGAAGGTAATCTAAAGATTCTTGCTATTGGTAAGCAAGGATTTAAAGATTTATCTAAAGTTCAAGATGTTATTGGCCATCACAATGAGCTTTTTGATGATATGAACTTTGAAAATACATCTGCAATTGCTAATTCCATAATGGAGGAATATGTAGCAGGTAGTTACGACAGAGTTGAATTGGTTTATAACCGATTTAAAAATGCAGGTGTTCAAATCTTAACGAATGAACAGTTTTTGCCGATTGTAACTAAGGATGATGAAGATGATTTAGCTCAATCAGATTATATATTTGAGCCAGGAAAAGAAGCCATTGTTAGTGAATTGATTCCTAAGTCTCTGAAAACGCAATTCTTTGGTGCTATGCTTGACTCTGTAGCGTCAGAACATGGAGCAAGGATGACTTCAATGCATAAAGCTACGGATAATGCAAGTGATTTGATTCAAGATCTTAAGTTGCATTACAATCAAGCTCGTCAGGCTGCGATTACGAATGAAATTCTTGAGATTGTGTCAGGAGCAAATGCCCTCTCTCAATAAAATTCTGACAATTAATTTTGTTGAATCCCTACTCTTTGAGTGGGGATTTTTTGTTTGGTATAATAGGGTAATGTGTGTAATAAGCTTCTGTTTAAAATTCATAATGGGTATATATTAACTCTGATATGATCACTCATTCTTTTGTTACGCTTTAGTCTTAAGTTTGTTGAGTTTTTCTGACAAAGGTTGGAGTTTCAGTTTAAAAATTGAATGTTAAAATATCTTAAAGAAGTGCAGATCTTTTCATATATTGTCGGGACCAAACTGATTATAACTATGCTTAAGAAGAGATTTTTTTATACCGTACTATTTTTATTGGGATTTTTTAATCTTTCCTCGCAGGCCCAGCAGTACAACCCATTTTATTCTCTTTATGGCGAATTTAAATCAGATGCTAAGGAGCAACTGTTTTTTAGGTTAGAGAATTTAAATTTTGCAAAGAATAATGAATATAACGGGCAGTTTGGTGAAGGAGTGACTTATATCGGTTATATAGCAACGCCTAAGTTAGTTTATTATCCAACAACAGATTTTAGAATTGAAGGAGGTGTTCGTTTACATAAATATTCAGGACTCTCTGATTTTCCTGAGTCAGAGCCTGTTTTTTCAATTCATTATCAACCGAATGATAAGTTTTCGTTTATTCTTGGGACTTTAAATCAAGATGATAACCATCATTTGCATGAAGCTATATTTGAGCCTGAAAGATTTTATACAGACGGCGCAGAAAATGGTCTGCAGGCATTGTTTAAATCAGAACGCCTTGATGTTGATACATGGATAAATTGGGAGCAGTTTATTTTTCAGAACGATCCATTTCAAGAAGTTTTCACCTTTGGCTTAACATCAAGCTTTCGATTAAATAGTTCGGCATCGAGGCATACTTTTACCATACCATTTCAAGTTCTGTTTACACATAAGGGAGGTGAAATTGACTCTTCAGATTCCTTTAAGCAAACAATTGGACATTTCGGAACAGGTTTAACTTACAGTAAAACTTTAAAACATGGGGCAATCAAAAAAATTGATGTTGATGCCTTAGCTTTTCTTTTTAATGATGATTCTTCAGTTAAAGAGTTTGTATATAATCAGGGACATGGTTTTCATTTTCGTATTGGGGCAGAAACACAACATTCTAAACTTAAACTTGGATATTGGTTAGGTGATCAATTTAATTCTTCCAGAGGTTCTGCTTTATTTCAGTCTGTATCGACCATTGGTAATAACTATATAGCAAAGCGTCGTGAGATTTTAACGGCTAAATACCGTATTCAAAAATCCATTGCAAAAGGCATCATGTTAGGAGGACAGTTGGATGCCTACTTTGAGACGAATTTGAATCAGGATTTCTCATATGCAGCCTCATTATTTGTTAAAATTAAAGGCGAGTTTTTCTTGAAAAAGCTTAACTGGAAATAATCAACTTTGGTTTTAAATTTCTATCCTGATTTTTCTTTCTTCTCTAAACAGCCTAATTCACGCAGGGTTTTAATTCCTCAACTCTGTCAGGATAAAATAATTAGAAAAATAAAGTTTCTATCCCAAATAAATTTTATACTTTTGCAGAGCATTTATGCAATGTGGCTACTAACAGTCCTGTATTTTCATCTTAACGAACTGATTTTACTACCCTTAGCAAGTATTATAATCAATTTGATTGAGGTACACGAATTTGATTTGTGGGAATAACTTAAAAATCCAATATTGCCCCGATTATCCACACAGGGTTTAAGTTATTCATAAATAAATCGTTAAAAAAATTGGTGTATTTATTGGAAACAGATACTTTTGCAGGCCAAATTGAATAATTGTATTGAAGTATTAATTATTAAAACTTTATAAAGTGGATACATTAAGTTACAAAACAGTTTCTGCCAATAAAGCAACCGTTACTAAAGAGTGGGTTGTTATTGATGCAGAAAACGAAGTATTGGGACGTCTTGCTTCTAAAGTAGCATTGTTACTAAGAGGTAAATTAAAGCCAAACTACACTCCTCATGTTGATTGTGGAGATAACGTGATTATTATCAATGCTGATAAAATCCGTTTGACAGGTAAGAAAATGTCTGATAAGCAGTACGTACGTTACACTGGATACCCAGGGGGACAGCGTTTTGCAAACCCAGAGATTGTACTTGCAAAGCACCCTGAGAGAGTTGTTGAGATGGCTGTAAAAGGTATGCTTCCTAAAAACCGTTTAGGTAGCCAACTTTACAGAAACCTTAACGTATATGCAGGTTCAGAGCATAAGCATGAAGCTCAGCAGCCTAAGAAATTGGATTTAAACACTATTAAATAATAGGTATGGAAGTTATTAATGCTATTGGACGTAGAAAAGCAGCAGTTGCTCGTGTATACGTTAGCGAAGGTAAAGGTCAGATTACCATCAATAAAAAAGAGCTTAAAGAGTACTTTACTACCGGGACTCTTCAGTACATCGTTACTCAGCCATTAAACCTTCTTGAGGTTGCTGATAAGTATGATATCAAGGTTAACCTTGATGGCGGAGGAGTTACAGGTCAAGCAGAAGCACTTCGTTTGGCTATCTCTAGAGCTTTAGTTAAAATCGACGCTGAAGATAAATCGGCTTTGAGAACAGCTGGATTCATGACACGTGATCCTCGTGAGGTTGAGCGTAAGAAACCAGGTCAACCAAAAGCTCGTAAGAAATTTCAATTTAGCAAGCGTTAATATTTTTGTGGCAGGTTTAGTATCAAAATTGTTAAGACTTCTATCAGTTATAAACTATAGAACTACCTAGCAATTGCCATTAAGATGAATGTAAACAATTTTAAAAAAAACAAAATGTCTAATACTACATTTGAAGAATTATTAGAAGCAGGTTGTCACTTTGGTCACTTGACCAGAAAATGGAATCCAAAGATGGCTCCTTATATTTTTATGGAGCGTAACGGTATTCACATTATCGACTTGCATAAAACCGCCGTGAAAGTAGACGATGCTGCTGCAGCATTGAAACAAATTGCAAAATCGGGTAGAAAAATCTTATTCGTTGCAACTAAGAAGCAAGCAAAAGGTATTGTAGCTGAAAAAGTGAGCAACGTAAACATGCCATTTGTAACTGAGCGTTGGCCAGGTGGTATGTTGACCAACTTCCCTACTATCAGAAAGGCAGTGAAAAAGATGTCAACTATTGACAAAATGGAAGCTGATGGTACATTGAACCACCTTTCTAAAAGAGAAAGACTACAAGTATCTCGTCAGAGAGCTAAGTTAGAAAAAAACTTAGGTAGCATTGCTGATCTGACCAGATTGCCAGCAGCTTTGTTTGTAGTTGACGTAATGAAAGAATACATTGCTGTTAAAGAAGCTAACCGTTTGGGAATTCCTGTATTTGCTATGGTAGATACAAATTCAAGCCCAGAAGGTGTGGAATTTGTTATTCCAGCTAATGACGATGCTTCTAACTCTGTATCTATCATTCTTGATAAAGTAACTGGAGCAATTCAGGAAGGTTTATCAGAAAGAAAGAACGAAAAAGAGAAAGAAGCTGCTGATAAGAAATCAGCTAAGGCTAAAAAAGCTCCTAAAACTGAAGCCCCTAAGGCGGAAGCAGCTCCAGCAGCACCAGCTACTGAAGAGGTAAAAAAAGATAAGGAGTAATATTTAACTTTTAAATTTCTATTGAGATGTCTATAAAAGCAGCAGATGTAGCCAAATTGCGTAAAGCAATGGGCGCAGGAATGATGGATTGTAAAAATGCTCTTGTTGAAGCCGAAGGTGATTTTGACAAAGCTGTTGAGATAATCCGTAAAAAAGGAATGGCTATTGCTAACAAACGTGCTGACAGAGAAGCTACTGAAGGTGTTGTTTTAGCAAAAGTTTCTGAAAACGGAAAATTAGGTGCAATGATTAGCCTGAACTGTGAAACTGACTTCGTTGCTAAGAACGATAGTTTTGTTGCATTCGCAGGTAAAATCCTTGATATCGCTATCGCAAACAATCCTGCTGATCTTGAAGCTTTGAAAGCTATGGATCTAGAAGGAAGAAAAATTGAAGAGCACGTTACTGAACAAACTGGTGTAATCGGTGAGAAAATCGATTTAAGTTATTTCGGTAAAATTGAAGAAGAAGCTGTAATCGCTTATATCCATGCTGGAAACAAATTGGCTACGCTAATTGGATTCAACAAGGAACTTGATGTACAAATGGGACGTGATGTTGCTATGCAAGCAGCAGCTATGGCTCCAATTGCTGTTGATAAGGATGGTGTTGCAGAAGATGTTATCGCTAAAGAATTGGAGATTGGTAAAGAAAAAGCTCGTCTTGAAGGTAAACCAGAAGCTATGCTTGACAAAATTGCTCAAGGTCGTTTAGGTAAATTCTTCAAAGAGACTACTTTAATGAACCAGGATTTTGTAAAAGATAACAAAATGAGCGTTAAGCAATATTTAGCAACTGCTGATAAAGATTTAACAGCAACTTCTATGATGCGTTTCACTTTGAATGCTTAATACAATTATTATTACATATAAAAAGAGTTCCTTTTAGGAACTCTTTTTTTTGGACTTATATTTTTCTGATCTATCTAAGAGTATAAAGATTAGGCTTTTAATTCTTATCTTGAACATTGCTTTTAAATAGAGTTTATTTCTCCGATGTTTATCGGTTGCTATAATTCATATCTATAAAATACTTTAATACAAATGTTACAATACAAACGTGTCCTACTGAAACTTAGCGGTGAGTCGCTAATGGGAGAGCAACAATACGGTATCGATTCTCAACGATTAAATGACTATGCTGAGCAGATAAAAGAAATTGTAGCCCAAGGGGTGCAAGTGGGTATCGTGATAGGTGGTGGAAATATTTTTCGTGGTTTAAGTGGCGCATCAAAAGGTTTTGATCGTGTTAAAGGCGACTCAATGGGTATGTTAGCAACTGTGATCAATAGTTTGGCCTTAAATTCGGCACTTGAAGCAATTGATTGTAAATCCAGAGTTCTAACTGCTATCAGAATGGAGCCAATAGGAGAGTTCTATTCAAAGCAAAAGGCCGTTGATTACCTAACAGAAGGATATGTAACAATCTTCTCTGCAGGGACGGGGAATCCATATTTTACAACCGATACAGGTTCATCATTACGAGGTATCGAAATTGAAGCTGATGTGATGTTGAAGGGTACACGTGTTGATGGTGTTTACACTGCTGATCCAGAAAAAGATCCAACAGCTACCAAATATGAAAAAATTAGCTTTGATGAAATCTATCACAAAGATCTTCGCGTCATGGATCTGACGGCAACAACAATGTGCAAGGAGAATAATCTTCCAATTGTTGTTTTTGATATGGATACCAAAGGTAACTTGCTGAAAGTTGTAAATGGTGAGAATATTGGAACCTTGGTTCACGTCTAGGTTTTACATCTCAAGTAATATGAAATAAGCTGATATAGATTTTTTTATTATTTTTGTGTGAGGCCTTCTTGGCTGACATAAGAAATGTAATCTATATAAAAACAAAATACTAAAACTCTTTCTCCTATGAATGAAGAAGTTCAAATGTATCTAGAGGATGCAAAGGAAAAGATGGATGCAGCAATTATGCATCTTGATGCTGAATTAGTGAAAGTTCGTGCAGGAAAAGCGAACGTAAATATGATCGCAGGTGTATCTGTTGATTATTATGGAAGCATGGTTCCATTGACACAAGTTGCCAATGTAAGTGTACCAGACCCTAGAACACTTGCGGTTCAGCCATGGGAAAGAGCTATGATTGTTCCTATCGAAAAGGCAATTATGAATTCTAATTTGGGTTTAAATCCAGATAATAATGGTGAAATCATTCGTATCAATATTCCGGCATTAACAGAAGAGCGTCGTACTGATTTGGCTAAACAAGCTAAGGCAGAGTGTGAAAATGCTAAGGTTAGTGTAAGAAATACTCGTCGCGATACAATCGTTGAGCTTAAGAAATTAGTTAAGGAAGGATTGTCTGAAGATCTTGAAAAAGATGCTGAAAATGAGGTTCAGAAATTAACTGATGCTTATGGAAAAAAGATTGATGACTTATTCCAGGCTAAAGAAAAAGATATCATGACTATCTAAAGGATAGTTTTATTATATTCTAAAGCTACTTCAATTTATTTTGAAGTAGCTTTTTTAGTATTAGAATTTTGACACAAAAAAACCACCCTTAGGAGGTGGTTTAAATGGGTTTAAGCGGTTATAGCTTATTTGTTGCGTACCAGGTAAAGATAGACTGGGAAGTGGTCAGAATAGCCACCTTCGCGTCTTTTAGGATAACCTTTGTAACGACCTTCTTGCTGTACCATAAATTTCTTTTTGAATATCTTACAAGTTAGAAATTTGTATCCCTCTGTTTTTTTGTCAACTAAGGGGTTAGAAAGTAAAATTTGATCAAAAAGATTCCATGTATCACGATAAGCGAGTGTACCATAGCCTTTAGCTAAAATATTTTCCCAAGGGTTGTAGAAATTATCACTTCCCATTTTAGAAATTTTAGCCTTTGTGTTCATGTGTTTTTTTACAGATTCATTGAAAGGATCATCATTTAAATCACCCATGACAAGAACTTTAGCTGCAGGATCTGCTTTGCTAAGAGAATCGCAAATAGAACGGCAAAGTTGAGCCGCTTTATTACGACTTGGGCGGCTTACCTTCTCACCACCACTTCTCGAAGGCCAGTGGTTTACAATAACGTGAATTTTCTCTTTGTCAAGTAAACCTGTTACTAATAACTGATCTCTGGTAAAAAGTGTATCACCATCATTTCTGAAGGCATTTAATCTAAAACTTTTCGATTCGATTAGCTCAAATCGTTTAGGATTGTAAAGCAAACCTACATCAATACCACGCTTGTCAGGAGAACTGGCATGTGCAATTTGAAGGTTACGACCAATAAGAGCGGGTTCTGCGATTAAATCCTCAAGTACTTTGCGGTTCTCGACTTCACAAACACCTAATATTGAGATTCCTTCCTGGCATCCCTCTTTACCAATAAGAGAAATCACATGAGCCATATTGAATAATTTGGCCTTGTACTTTTTCTCAGTCCATTTATTTTTACCCTCTGGTAAGTAATCTTCGTCTCTTTTTTCAGGATCGTCAATCGTGTCAAATAAATTTTCAAGATTGTAGAATCCTATACAAGAAATCTCTTTTTGTTTTTTCTGAGCTGATACGCCATTTACATTTAAAAGGAAACTTGCTAAAAGAACTAATAAGCCAAGCTGCTTGAATTTGAAATTCGTCATGTGTTTATTTTTTCTATTGTAATCCTAATTAAAAATTACTTTGTTCTACTTAGCGCTCCATAGAGATGAGCAGTATCACAATGTATTTTCAATATTATAATTTGAGTTTGATTTTCTTCGAAAGGAGTAGATCGAAAAACAATGTTTTAACCCGGGGGGATCGAATTATTATGCGTTTGTTTTCCTAAAAATGATTGTTTTCCAGTGGCGAAATTAAAATAAATTTTGAGAACAGCCTAATCCTTTTGGCTTTGCTCTCTTTTTTTTAGAAGATCTATATTATTTCGTTGAAATTCTTTTAGTTATATATTAATAGAATTTTATGCATGAGTATCGTGCAAAATGAAAAAAAATATTAATTTTGCCGAACCTAAGCACCATTTTATACTGTTCGACTCTTGAACAGGCTATACAATTAAGAGTATAGTATACAGCACCTATGTATTTCATCATAAGCATGAAAGTCATTTATCCAGAGGGTGCGACCTCCGCTGACTTACTTAAAGTAAAATTTCAAACTGTCATTGTGTTTGCAATCGATTGTGTTTCGGGGGAAACATGAACATGATTGACTGATTTCTATCACTGACTATTTATATCAAACTTTAATTATTCTTATGAAGAAGATTTTTCTGTTCCTCATGCTAGGAGCTCTGATGTCTTTTACCTTACAAGCCCAAACCGGTTCTGTAAGCGGAAAAGTAAAAAGTGCTAAGGATGGACAATTTCTTGAACGTGTTCAAGTTCAGGTTCTAGGTACAAGTAATATGGTGTATACAGATGCGGATGGTCAATTTTCGATTGTTGATGTTCCTGCAGGTAAACACCTAATTGAATTAAATCAAGAAGGTTTTATCAGTTTAACTGAAACGATAAATGTTGCAGAGGGTAAAAACACGTCTGTTGGAACTTTGGTACTGGAAGTTAATAAATTTTTACCATCACTTGATGAGCTGGATCTGACTTCAATATCTGATGAAGAAATTGATGCAGATCTTGGAGATATGGCAGTTTCAGGTATTTTGTCTTCTTCAAAAGATCCTTTTAACGCCGCTGCTGCTTATACTTTTAGTTCGGCTCGTTTTCGTCGTCGTGGTTATGGTTCAGAGGAGTCGGGGCTGTTTTTCAATGGAATTCCTATGAATAATATGGAGAATGGTAGAGCTTACTGGTACCTGTGGGGAGGTCTTAACGACGTAACGCGTGATCAGGAAGTAACTGATGGTTTAACTCCAACCAATCATGGTTTTGGACTTTTTGGTGGTAATACCAATATCAACACAAAAGCAGACTCTTATCGTAAAGGAACTAAGATTGTTTATTCAAGATCGAATCGTTCTTACCGCAATCGTACCATGATTACACATTCTACAGGAATGATGGAGAACGGATGGGCATTGACGGTATCTGGCTCTAAGAGATGGGGAGATGAAGGTTATATTGAAGGCACCTCTTACGATGCCTACGGTTATTTCCTTTCAGCACTGAAGAAGATTAACGAAAAGCATAGTATTGGATTAACTGTATTTGGAGCACCAAGCACAAGAGGTGGTTCTGGAGCTTCAGTTCAAGCTGCTTACGATATTGTAGGTTCTAATTACTACAATCCAAACTGGGGATGGCAAGATGGAAAGAAGCGTAATGCTAAAATGCAAAAGTCACATACACCAGTTGCTATTTTGAAGCATTATTGGGATCTAAACTCAAAAACGAAGATTGAAACGAGTTTGGCCTATATGAATGGTGAAAGTGGACGTACTGCATTAAACTGGATTGACGCTGCTGATCCTCGTCCGGATTACTATCGTAATTTCAGCATCTATCCTACTAATGTTCGTAATACAGAAGTTGATGAACATTTTAAAAATAACTCTCAATTAGATTGGGATGGAATGTATAAAGCAAACCAATATAACAATCCTGATTATGTTGATGCTGATGGTAAAAACCATGGTAAGCATGCTCGTTATATGCTAGAGGATCGTAGACGTGATGTAGAGCAGATCATTGCAGACATTAATGTTCAACATGAATTAAATAAAAATATTCAATTGGTAGGTGGAGCCAACTACAACTCGTATAAAGCACATACTTATACCTTGGTTGATGATTTGATGGGAGCTGATTTTATCTGGAATATCGATAAATTCGCCGACCGCCAAGATCCAAAGGTTATCTTAGATGAACAACAGCGTATCGACCGAATTCAAAATGATTACGATTATTATGCTGAACACGGCGAAGCTCAGAAGCTAAAAGAGGGGGATGTTTATGGACATGATTACGATGCGCATGTAGATAAAATTTCAGGATTCGCTCAGGCGAACTTTTCTTACGATAAATTCGATTACTATGCTTCATTAGGTTTGGTTCAAACCACGATGTGGAGAGATTCGAAAGTACGAAAAGGTCTGTTTAAGGATAACTCTTTAGGAGAAAGTGAAAAGCTGAATTACTTTAACTACGCTGCAAAAGTGGGTGTGACTTATAAAAAAGATGGTAAAAATTATTTCTCAGCCAATGCGGGTTATATGACCAAAGCGCAGTCTTTTCGTAACGTTTTTCTTTCACCACGTACCCGTCATACTTCTTTGAATGATAAGGGACAGTACAGCGATGAGAAAATTATGACTGCTGATTTAGGTTATGCTTATCGTTCTCCTAACTTCAAATTAAAAGCGAACGCTTATTACACCAAGTTTATGGATCAGATTAAAACCATGGGTTTTTATAATGATGAACATAGAACTTTTGTCAACTCGATTCAGTCAGGTGTTGATAAAACACATATGGGTGTTGAGATTGGGTTTGACTATAAATTACTCGATGAATTATCATTAATTGGTGCAATTGCCGTAGGTGAGCATAAGTATGACTCTCGCCCATTGCTAACGATGATTGCTGATAATGAGGACGAACCAGTACAAGATGCAGTTCCAGTATATGTGACTGATTTTAAAGAAACGGGTTATCCTCAACAAGCTTACACCATAGGTTTAAAATATTCTAGTGATAAATATTGGTGGGTTGGTGTAAATGCGAACTACTACCGTGAAATGTATTTAAGTTACAACCCATTACGTAGAACAAGAGCTGCATTCGAAAGATATGAAGATTCTGTCGATTATGGTGACGAAAATGATTCATCTGAATTATTTTCGGGATTATTAAATAAAGTAACAAATCAAACCAAATTGGATGATCAGTTTACTTTAGACTTTAATATTGGAAAATCATGGAGAATTGACTATAAGTATTACATTAATATCAACTTGTCGGTTTCTAATGTTTTAGACAATACAGACTTCATTACTGGAGGTTATGAGCAGTCTAGAATTAAAACGGATAGTAAATTTGAGAGTGAATACGATATTTCTCAGTTCCCTCCAAAACTATATTATGCCTATGGAAGAAACTTCTTCTTAAACATGAGTTTTAGATTTTAACAGTTGAATAAAAAAGAATACACGATGAAAAAAGTATCATTATATATAATTGCTGCACTTTTCGGCTTGCTGTTTTTTAATAGCTGCGACGAAGAAGATTATGCAGAACCAACATTTACCGAACCGTCTTTTGAAGTTCCAGCTGATGCTAGCTTGATTTCGATTAAAGATTTAAAGCAAAAATATACAGATAAAATCGGATCAACAGGCAAATATTTGAGTGCTGATGATTTTATGATTGTTGAAGAGGATGTTTATATTTCGGGTTATGTTATTTCTGATGATAAAGACGGGAACTTTTATAAGGCCTTAGTTATTCAGTCTGATCTTACAGGGAGCGAACAAGGAATAAGTATTTCTGTGGGAGAATCTTCATTATATACGAAATTTGCCATAGGTCAAAGAGTTTATGTGAAATGTAAAGGCTTAACTCTTGGTAAATATGGTGACGAAGTTCAACTTGGGGGATCTTTTTATTTTTATAAGTACAAGGATAAAGATAGAATTAAGGAATACAGATTAGCACCTATTCCATCTCCATCTATCGATGCTCATATTTTTAATGATAGATATCCTTTTACTCTTTTACCCGTAGTTAGAAAAATTGATGAGGTCGCATATGAGGTAGTTTACGACTACTTTAAGTCACCAAAGGCTAAATTGAAAAATGAAGATTATAAATTCACCTATATTAAGTTTGAGAATGTTGAGTTTATGAAACCTAATCAAACTTGGGGGTTATTAGGTGACGACCATAATCCAGATTTCCCATTTAAAACGGATGTTGAGATAATTGATAGTGAGGGTAATCAGTTACCCTTGTTTACTAGCAATTATTCTAAGTTTGCACATTTGCTAATTCCATCAGGTAAGTTTAATATCACTGGTGTTTTGAGTGTTCATAGTGGAAATGCACAATTTGTAATCAATAGTCTTGATGATTTAGAAATGCTTGATTAAGCGTTTATAATATTATACAATAGCTAATCAACCAGATTAGCAAATTCTTTTTTTTTCAATCCAATTACTAAACTAACAAAGAACTGTAAAATGAAAAAATTACATTATTTATTGTTTGCCATGATTATGGGACTTGCTGTTTCATTCACATCATGTAGTAGTGACAACGATTCACCACTTGCTCCAGTTGATCCAGTTGATCCTACTCCAGAATTGCCAGTGGTTAATAAAACTATGGCTGAACTTGTTGCTCTAGCTGGTGCTGAAACAGCTTTTGGAATTACCGAAGACGTGATTTTTGAAGGTGTCGTAATTTCTAATGATCTAGAATCTGATAACTTCTATACAAAGCTATATATTCAAAATGGAGATTTAGGTGTTTTAATGAGTGTAGCTAAAGCTGACTCAGGTGATTCTTTTTACAAAGATTTTACAATTGGACAAAAAGTCATTGTAAATGCTAATGGACTTCATATTGGGTTAGCATCAGGAGCTGTTATTTTAGGTCAAGGTGCCGATGATAAATATACTGTTGGTCGTATCGCTGATAAAGATTTAAGAAATATGTTATTCAAAGCTAAAGGTGGTGCTGATGTTACACCTAAAACCTTAAAACTTTCTGAAATTACTGATGCTCACCTTAACACACTAGTTAAAATTGAAGGTGTTCAGTTTGTAGAGGGTGATTTAGCTAAAAACTATGGTCAGGATCAGAAGGAAGATGGTTCTTTTTGGTCTAATGCTAACAGAACTCTTACTAATTCTGAAGGAGAAACGATCATAGTAAGATCATCTCAGTATGCTGAATTTGCAGAAACGACTGTTGCGCAAGGTTCTGGTACTATAACTGCTATTATTAGCAAATATAATGACGATTATCAGTTGTATATTCGCGATATCAATGAAGTGGCTATGACTGAATCGCGTTTTGATATTGTAGAACCAGTTATTCCATTTGTCGATAAAACTGTAGACACAATGGATGAGACATTCGCTGATGCTGCCTATGGTGAGAAAATTAGCCTTGAAGGGTGGTTTTCAGAAGCTACTGAAGGTACATCATTATGGTTGGGTAAAGAATATAGCTCAAATCAATATATGCAAGCTTCTGCTTATGATACAGGACTTGACGCTGCTACTTCGTGGATTGTGACTCCTGGATTAAATCTAGATGCTGCTGACAGCAAAAAGAATTTCTCTTTCGATTCTAAAAGAGGTAAATCAAATGGAGAAGTATTAGAGGTTTATGTTTCTGCTGATTTTGATTTCAATACTGGCGTTACTGCTGCAACCTGGGTAAAACAAACTGTTACTCTTGCTGCTGCTAATGCTAATGGTTATTCTGCAGCTTGGGTTAATTCTGGTGTTATTGATCTTTCTTCATATTCAGGTACTGTTCATGTTGCATTCAAGTATGTAGGTAACGCAACAACTGCTACGGGGACTTACCAGATTGATAATGTGAAATTCAACTTTACTCCTCAAGAGCCAGTTGAAGTAGTACCATCTTACAATTTTGAAAACTGGACTGACGGTCTGCCTGATGGTTGGACTTTCACAAGAAATAAAGGTGAAGCCGTTACAAAGGTGACTGATAAAAAAGAAGGTGACTATGCTATGAAAGTAGCTCTTGATTCCAGAGAAGATTTTAATATTTTATTTGATACTGAAAATAACAATACTTATAAAGTTAGTTTCTGGTATAAAATGGAAGGCACTCCAGGTTCTAATGGTATTAAACTATGGTGTAAAGTTGGTGATGAATATGCTGATGCTACATTAAAAGATAAAAAGCTTGATGTGCAAACAGAATGGACTTTATATGAAGCAACTTTCGAATCAGTAACAACCGATTCGTTCAAATTTGAAGTTAGAGGATATAATGCCACTGATTTAGTATTTTATATTGATGATGTAAAAGTTGAAAAACAATAATCATTGTTTTTTATGATATTAAAGGCATCCCACATCGGGGTGCCTTTTTTGTTATCTATATTTTTTAACATTCAAATAGTTGACACATCCCTTGAAAATCAGGTGATTTTCTCTATTTTTGTCCCACCATTTTATGACAGATGTACTATGAATCCGTAGTGCAATGTATCCCCTCTATGAAATTCCAAAATGAATTTACTTGTGTTTCGATTTTAGAATCTGGACACTAATAACTTATCCCAAAAAACTGGGGTGTTGATACTTACAATATGAGAAGAGCATTTTATTTATTATTCTTTCTATCTATTTTTATTTACTCCTGTGATTCAGGTAATGACCCAATTGTTGATACAGAACAGCCAGATGGTGGAGATGATGGCGATAACACTGGAGGTGATACCGGAAATTCTGATCATGTCAATTACCTGACTCCTGACGTGGATTCAGAAGGAAAGATCATTGTGAAATATACTCCAAAGGAATATGTGCAGCAAGTAGACGAAGGGCAGCACATGATGTCGGTTCGCATTCCTGAGAACTATTATACTTCAGCTTCTACCTTATCAGGTACAGAATTGAGAAATAAACTTAAGTCAATTATCTCATCGGGTGCAAATAAACTGTCATACAGTGCAGTTTATAATGCCTGTGAAGATGTTGATCAGAATCCAGCTGATGCTTCTCAAGTATACAGAATCTATTTAGAAAGTGGAATAAATAAAAACGATAGAGTGAGTAGAGTGTCATATGGTTGGAATAGAGAGCATGTTTGGGCACAATCAAATGGCGGGTTTAATACTAGTGCTGGGCCTGGAACCGATATCCATCATATAAGAGCGTCTGATGCCAAAGAAAATGGTAATAGAGGGAACTTGCATTTTGCTGACGTTTCTGGTCCTAGAACCAGAGGTGGTGGTTTTTATGAGCCTCCATTGAGTGCTAAAGGCGATGTGGCTCGATCGGTTTTTTATATGGCTTTACGCTACGGTTATTCAATCGACAGAAATGCAGATTTAGAAGATATGCTAAAATGGAACGAGTTGGATCCGGTTGATCCATACGAAATCAGAAGAAACAATGTGATTTATGGCATTCAGAGTAATCGTAATCCATTTATTGATCACCCTGAGCTTGTAAAATACATTTTTGGAGATAAGAAAACGGCTGTTTGGAATAACTAAATCAATTAACGATGGTCGATTAATAATTAGTAATAATTCTTTCTTGAAAATCGTTAATTACTAATCATCAATTACAATAGGATTATGCGTAAAATACTATATTTTATACTGATAAGTTTGACTGTTTTGTCTTGCACGACAGCAAATGATACGCCTTCTGAGCCAAAGGCAACGAAGTCGGGTACTATCCATATTGAGAGTGTTTCAGATCATGACTATTACTACGAAAATATTGATGGAATCGATTCGGAAGATTTGAAAAAAGAACTTCATAATTTGATTGATGGAAATAAAGTTTTACCCTATTCATCTTCTCGATTTGATGTGTGGGATGCTTTAGATCAAACAGATGAGGATCCTAAAATTCCTCATAATGTGATTTTACTTTATACAGGTCGCTCTCAAGCCAAGTCGTATAAAGATCATGGACAGAATGATGGTAATTCATGGAATCGTGAGCACGTATGGGCAAAATCGCTTGGTTTTGGTGGCGATCCTGATGTATCAAAACCTGCATCAACCGATATTCACCACTTACGTCCTGCTGATAGATCGGTGAATACAGCAAGATTAAATAAGTATTTTGGTGAAGGTGGTAGCCGACATGGAGAAGCTACAGATTGTTATTATACGTCTTCTACCTGGGAACCACGGGATGCTGTAAAAGGCGATGTGGCCAGAATGCTATTTTATATGGCGGTACGTTACGAAGGGTATAATGGTAATCCTGATTTGGAATTGAATGACAAAGTGTCTAAATCAGGTCCTCATATTGGTAAATTATCTGTTTTACTTGAATGGCATAAACAAGATTTGCCTGACGATTTTGAGAAAAAACGAAATCAAACTATTTTTGAGATTCAGGGTAATCGAAACCCATTTATCGATCATCCCGAATTTGTTGAATATATCTGGTAAGAAATAGCCCTGAAGTCCTTGAGATATCGGGGCTTTTTTCTGGATTCTACTTTTGAGATATTGTTAGATTTTCACAAAATGTTTAAAATCAGTTCTTAGATTTATAAACGTGAAGTTTTTTATTGTAATTTTGATCCGGATTGAGAATCCTTATTCTAAATTTCAATCCATGCCCGATAAGTTTCGGGTTTGTTATTTCAATCTATACAACAAATACTTATGTACGGAAAATTCAAAGACTATTTGGCTGGTGAGATCGAATCTATTAAAGAATCGGGCTTGTATAAAAACGAGAGAATCATTACTTCTGCTCAAGGTGCTGAAATTAAAGTATCAACTGGTGACGAGGTATTAAATTTTTGTGCCAACAACTATTTGGGATTATCTTCTCATCCAAAAGTAATCGAAGGAGCTAAAAAAGCTTTAGATACTCATGGTTATGGTATGTCTTCGGTTCGTTTTATTTGTGGAACAACTGATATCCATAAAGAACTGGAAGCTAAAATTGCTAAGTTCTTTGGTACTGAAGATACCATTCTTTACGCTGCAGCATTTGATGCTAACGGTGGCGTATTCGAACCACTTTTTTCTAAAGAAGATGCGATTATCTCGGATGAATTGAACCACGCTTCAATTATCGATGGTGTGCGTCTATGTAAGTCGGCTCGTTACCGTTACAAGCATGCTGATATGGCTGATTTGGAAGCTCAATTAAAGGTGTCTCAAGCTCAGCGTTACAGAATCATTGTTACTGATGGTGTTTTCTCTATGGATGGCGATATCGCTAAACTGAATGAAATTTGTGACCTTGCTGATAAGTATAATGCTTTGGTAATGGTTGATGATTCTCACTCTTCAGGATTTATTGGAGAAACAGGTCGTGGAACTCACGAGTATCACAACTGCATGGATCGTGTTGATATTATTACAAGTACTTTAGGTAAAGCGCTTGGTGGTGGATTAGGTGGATTCACAACAGGTAAGAAAGAAATCATTGACATGTTGCGCCAGCGCTCTCGTCCATATTTATTCTCAAACTCATTATCTCCGGCAATTGTTGGTGCTTCAATCGCCGTATTCGATATGCTAAGTGAGTCAACTGAGTTGAGAGATAAGGTGATGTGGAATGCCAAATATTTCAGCACACAATTGCGTGAAGCTGGTTTTGATGTAAAACCATCTGATTCTGCAATTAATGCCTTAATGCTTTACGATGCAGTTTTATCTCAGCAGTTTGCTGCCAAATTGCTTGAAGAAGGTATTTATGTTATCGGATTCTATTTCCCGGTTGTTCCTAAGGAGCAAGCTCGTATTAGAATTCAATTGTCAGCTGCTCACACTAAAGAGCATCTTGATAAAGCTTTAGCTGCTTTCATCAAAGTAGGTAAAGAACTAAAAGTGATTGAATAATCCCTTATTATAAAAACCTGACAGGTCATATATCAACCTGTCAGGTTTATTTCCATCCCGCCTATTAAACCTGACAGGTTTTAACTTGATAGTTATGAGACCTTTACTATTTGTTTGCCTTGGATTGCTTTTAAATTTTTCGCTTTCTGCACAGTATTACAATAAAGAGGACCGATTTATTGTGGGCCTAAATGGGGGAGTGGTAAAGCCTATGGGCGATTTTGCCAATGAGAGTCAATTAGGAACTGATTTGAGTTTGAATGCTAAGTTGCTTTTGAATCAAAAATTAGCGGTTGGACTTTCTGTAGGTTATCTGAATTTTGGACAAAATGATGATTTATGGGCAGGAGATACTCGTGTCAAAAATGATGTTAACTATCAGATCATCCCAATTGTTTTTACAGCGACCTATTTTATTCAAGCTTACGACTTAGATTTTAGACCCTACGCTTCTCTTGGTTTTGGTTACTTCCTCTATAGAAATCATGTTGAATCAACTCCAACCAATACATTCACACCAATAAAATCGGAATATACGGTTTCTACCAACAAAATTGGTCTGATGCCCAATGTGGGTTTCATGTACAATTTAAGTAAGAAACTGGCTGTGGATGTAAATTTGAAGTTGACTTATATTCCCAATTTCGAAGAGAAGCTCGAAAAGAAGAAGATTAAACCTCGCCCTGAAGAAGGAATTGAGTTAACCGATCTTCAAAAATATAGATATTTGGGATTTGATAAAATATCTTCGGCCTCATTTACTGTGGGCTTGTACTATCGCTTTTAGCCTAATTATGAATTAATTATTATCAATTAAAAGATCACTAATTGATAATTACAGTAGTCCTTCATCCGCAAAGCTGTAATAGCCTTGGTCAGTAATAATAAGATGATCGAGTACGTCAATGCTCATTAATTTTCCTGCTTCTTTTGTTTTGTAGGTTAAATCTTTGTCAGCTTCAGATGGTGTTAAATTGCCTGATGGATGATTGTGACATAAAATGATATTGGTTGATTCCAATAGAATAGCCTCCTTAAAAACCAACCTCATATCGAATACTGTTCCCGTAATACCGCCTGAGGACACATTTTTCACCTCTAGAATTTTATTGCCCCTATTGAGGTAAACCACCCAAAACTCCTCGTGGTTTAAATTCTCGACATAGGCCTGAAGCCTTTCGTAGGCATCTATGCTGCTTGTTATTTTTAGTTTTTGTTTCGAAGGGAATGATTTTTGGCGACTCCCCAATTCCAGGGCAGCGATAATGCTGATGGCTTTAGCCGAACCGATGCCGGGTGTTTTCATTAAATCCCGGATTGTTTTTTTTGCGAGCTCATTTAAATCATTCTTATTATCGGCCAAAAGCATTTTAGCTACCTCTACAGCAGATTGACTTCGATTACCACTACCAATTATAATGGCGAGGAGTTCGGCACTAGAGAGGCTCTTAGAGCCTTTATACATCATCTTCTCGCGTGGACGATCTTCTAAAGCCCAATTTTTTATACTGAGACTTTTATATTCATTCATAGTAGGATAGAATTAATTTTTTCTCAAAAAAAACAGTATACTAAAATTAAGGTTTTTATATTTAATAATCCTACTTACCAATAAGTTATAAACTCAAGTTGAATATTAAAAGGTTTGAAATTGTTGAAATAATAGAAATGCTCAGCTTTTAATTATTATCTTGCAAAAGATAACTAGACACTAGCAATTTTATTGAACCATTTGAATTGCCTTCAAAAAAGTAACATATGCTGAGACTTTTACTCGTAAAAAAATATCTCTTCTTATTACTTGTTCTGCTTATAACATCGAATTCCTTTGTTAATGCAGATGTGCCAGTTTGTGCCCCTTTTTGTGATTCTGATACTGTAAATTGGGTTAGTTCAATAAATAGTTCTTCAGATCAGTTGGATGATGTTAAAAAGAAAGAACCTGGATTTTATCCTAATCCTGTAAGAGATGTTGTAAACCTCACAAATCAGGAAAATGTAACTCGTATACGCGTAATTAGTTTAACAGGAAGAACGCTTATTGATATTAAAACACCTCAGAAAAATATTAATTTAAGCCATTTAGCTAAAGGTATGTATCTCATTAATTTTGATATGAAGGATGGCAAGCGAGTTGCTCGTAAGTTAGTTAAGAAGTAGATTGATTATTATTTCAAAATGATCAAACCATATAAATAGAAAAGAGCCTTTGATTTCTCAAAGGCTCTTTTTATATCTCAACTAAGATCTTATTAAGCTTTACCAGCTCTTTTACGATCTGTTTCCTTAAGCATGATTTTTCTTAAACGAATATTGTTAGGTGTTACCTCTACATATTCATCTCCCTGAATGTATTCCAATGCTTCCTCAAGTGAGTGAATAATTGGAGGAGCTAATCTAACTTTATCATCAGTACCAGAAGTACGCATGTTAGTTAGTTTCTTAGTCTTTGTTACATTTAGTACTAAGTCACCTGCACGGTTATTCTCACCAATTACTTGTCCTTCATAAATCTCAGTTGTAGGAGCAACAAAGAAAGTTCCTCTATCCTGAAGTTTGTTTAAAGCGTAAGCAAAAGTAAGACCTGTTTCCATAGCGATTAATGAACCATTAATACGTCCAGGAATTTCACCTTTATGTGGCATGTATTCGTGGAAACGATGTGACATCACAGCTTCACCTGCAGTAGCCGTTAAAATCTGGTTTCTTAGTCCGATAATACCACGTGATGGAATTTGGAATTCAAGGTGAATACGGTCATTTTTACGTTCCATAGTCAACATCTCACCTTTACGCTGAGTTACCAACTCAATGGCCTTTCCTGATACTTCTTCTGGAAGATCGATGAATAGGAGTTCGATTGGCTCGCATTTTTCACCACCAATATTTTTGATGATAACTTGTGGCTGCCCCACTTGAAGTTCATACCCCTCACGACGCATGGTTTCAATCAATACTGACAAGTGAAGGACACCACGTCCGAATACGTTATATGAATCAGCTGAATCAGTAGCCTCAACTCTAAGAGCAAGGTTCTTTTCCAATTCTTTATTTAATCGATCAATTAAGTGACGAGAAGTTACATATTTACCATCCTGTCCGTAAAAAGGAGAATTATTAATGGTAAATAGCATACTCATGGTTGGCTCATCAATTGCAATAGGATCCAGAGCTTCTGGTTCCTCAAGGTCACAAATTGAATCCCCAATATCGAAACCTTCAATACCCACTAAAGCACAAAGTTCTCCTGAAGCGACTGATTGTACTCTTTCTTTACCAAGACCGGTAAACACGTGTAGTTCTTTAATTCTTTGTTTTTTGATGCTACCATCAGGCTTAACCAAATTCACATCCATACCTTCTTTTAGCTCACCACGGTGAACACGACCTACAGCGATACGACCAACATATGCCGAGAAATCAAGAGATGTAATCAACATTTGAGGTGTTCCTTCCAACATCTTTGGCTCAGGAATGAAATCGATAACCGCATCAAGAATCGCAGTGATATCAGTTGTTGGCTTTTGCCAGTCAGTTGACATCCAACCTTGCTTTGCCGAACCATAAATCGTTGGGAAATCAAGTTGTTCTTCAGTCGCTTCAAGGTTAAACATCAAGTCGAATACCTGCTCCTGAACCTCTTCAGGGCGACAGTTAGGTTTATCAACTTTGTTGACAACCACGACTGGCTTAAGACCTAAATTCAAAGCTTTTTGCAATACAAAACGAGTTTGAGGCATGGTTCCTTCAAAAGCATCTACTAAAAGTAGCACCCCATCGGCCATATTCAAAACACGCTCTACCTCTCCACCAAAATCGGAGTGACCCGGTGTGTCAATAATATTAATTTTAACACCCTTATATTCTAATGAAACGTTTTTCGATAGAATGGTGATACCTCTTTCACGCTCCAAATCGTTGTTGTCTAGAATTAACTCACCAGGAGTTTCATTCTTTCTGAAAATGTCGCTGTGCATTATCATTTTATCAACCAATGTTGTCTTCCCATGGTCTACGTGGGCGATAATGGCAATGTTTCTTAGTTTTCTCATGTTATTATTGGCTTAACTAAGGAGATAATCACAAATTTCAGATCTTATATCACAACTTATCTCCATGATGATGTTTAATACCAATTGTATAATGTTAGACACCCGAATACTTTCAGGATATATTTACAATCAATATTGAGCATTTTTAGCAATCAATAAACGAATTAAAATCATTGTTTTATAATTGATTGCGTTACTTTTAATGCGGCTGCAAAAGTACAGTTTATTTTTTTGAATACACCAATTCTGTCAAATTAAATTTTAAGGAAACGTTTTCTGTTTAATATCTTAAGATTGAATTAACACAAATGCTTGATAAATTCTATTGTTTTGCAGTGTAGAAGTTCTAAAAATATGAGTTGAAATTGAAATTTTTGAATTACGAATTGACGAAATGGATTTTCTGAATGATAAAATTGTAATATGAATTTTAAAAACATATTTAGAAGCTTTAAAAAAAGGCTTTAAATACCAATTTTAATAGCACTTTCAGTGCGAATCAATTTTGTGATTTTACAAGTCTATACTCTTTAAATCAAAATGATACATTTATGTTTGCTAAAAATCACTATATTCAGTCACCCATTTTAAAAATCCCTTTTTTGGAGATTTCAATTCCCCAATGTAGATCTGTAAATCGGAGGTGAAAGTCTGTAATAGATGACTGTGTGCTTTTTTTTTCGATGAACCATTGAAAAAAAAGGATGAATGAGCGAAAATAGAATTCTTAATTTTTGTTAATTTCTTTTTAACTAACGACTTTTGTCAACGAATTTAATTGCGAGAGCAATTAAATTCACAACCATTTTTGTGATCCAAATCTCTTAATGAGAGTGAAACGTTTTTCTGTGGACTAACCGCCACAAAATTACTAATCTAACAATTCATTTTATGAAAAAAGCGATGAGAAGTATTTTGTCAATGGCAGCACTTATGATGTTGTCTGTTGCAGCTATTGCTCAAACCACTGTGAAAGGGGTGGTTGTAGATGGTAGTACCAATGAAACTTTACCTGGTGCTTCTATTATTATTCCTGGTACAGCAACAGGAACAGTGACTGGTTTTGATGGAGCCTTTGTATTTGAGGTGCCAGATGGAACGAAAACACTTTTAGTGAGTTTTGTAGGTTTTCTAGATAAGGAACTTACATTAAACGGAACGCAAGATTTTGGTACAATTAAGCTTGAATCGGATGCTGTTGGTCTTAACGAAGTTAGTGTAATGGCTTCAGTAGCCATCCAGCGTAAGACTCCGGTTGCAGTTTCAACAATTTCTCCGGAATTAATCGAAGAAAAATTGGGTACACAAGAGTTCCCTGAGGTTTTAAAATCAACACCTGGAGTTTATGCTTCTAAACGAGGTGGAGGATTTGGAGATTCACGTATCAATATGCGTGGTTTTGCTTCAGAAAATATAGCTGTAATGATTAATGGTATTCCTGTTAATGATATGGAATGGGGAGGTATATACTGGTCAAATTGGGCAGGACTTTCTGATGTAACACGTTCTATGCAAACACAGCGTGGTTTGGGAGCAGCTAAAATTGCAGCTCCATCTGTAGGTGGATCTATTAATATCTTAACTAAGACGACCGATATGAAAAAAGGTGGTTCTGTCTTTTCAGGTGTAGGTAATAATGGTTATAAAAAAACAGCGGTTACTCTATCTACTGGATTAATGGATAATGGTTATGCAATTACTTTCTCTGGGTCAAAAACAGAAGGTGATGGTTATGTACAGGGAACACCATTTGAAGGTTATTCATATTTCCTAAACGTTTCAAAGCAAATCAATGATAATCATCAATTATCTTTTACTGCATTTGGAGCACCTCAATGGCATGACCAGCGTAGTCGCTATGATGCTCGTACAATTGAAGAGTGGAGAGATTTCAAAGATGGTTATAAATTCAACGCTACATATGGTTTCGATGTTAATGGAGAGTACATGAATGTTTCTCACAACTTCTATCATAAACCACAGATGTCGTTAAACCATTTCTGGACAATTGATGATAAAACTTCAGTATCAACAGCAGTGTATGCATCTATTGCAACTGGTGGAGGATGGAGTGCCCGAGGAAATGAAAGAAGTCGCTTATATGGCTCTGATACAGAATACAGAACTATAGAAGGTTATAAGGATTATGCAAGAATTCAGCAAGAAAATGCGGTAGATCCAAATGGTTCTCAGGCTATTATTGGTATATCAAATAATAATCACCAATGGTATGGATTATTATCTACTATAAATAAAGATTTAAGTGATGAGCTGAACCTTTCTGCTGGTATTGATATGCGTTACTATGTAGGTGAGCATACCAGAACAGTAGGAGATTTATTAGGTGGAGCATTTTTTATTGATCCAGATAGAGAAGATTCTGATGTTTTAGCAAATGATAAAAAGCTAAAAGAAGGCGATGTAATTAGTAGAGATTACGATGGTATTGTTTTATCAAGTGGTGTGTTCGGTCAGTTAGAGTACACAACGGGTAATCTAAGTTCATTTGTATCTGGAGCTGTTTCTAATACAAATTACAAGCGTAGAGATCGTTTTTACTATGATGATAAAACATCTGATTCTCATAATTTCTTAGGTGGTACCTTAAAAGGTGGTGCTAACTACAATATCAATGAATATCATAACGTATTTGCTAATGTAGGTGTTATTTCTAGAGCTCCTTATTTTAGTAATGTCTTTACTGCAAAAGACTTTAGCAATGTAGCTAATGAAGATGCTGTGAATGAAAAGATTTATTCATTTGAAGTTGGTTATGGTTTTAAAACTTCAGTTTTATCAGCAAATGTAAACGCTTATTATACTATGTGGAATGATAAGGCTGTTACAGGTTTGGTTGACAGAACTGATCCAGATGCTGGTAGTTATAATATGACAGGTGTTAATGCATTACATAAGGGTATTGAAATTGATTTAAAAGCTAAGCCAGCTGAAGGGTTGTCAATTTATGCTATGTTATCTATCGGTGACTGGAAATGGAAAGATGATGCAGAAGCCTTAATTTTCGATCGTGATGGTAAGCCAGTTGATGAAAATGGTAATGTAGTAGAAGCGGGTTCTGATAAGCAAAATAAAGTGAGTGCGAATATTGCTAACGTAAGTGTTGGTGATGCGGCACAAACTACAGCTGCAATTGGTGCCAATTATCAGTTAACAAAGGATCTTAAAATAGGAGCTGATTATAATTATTTTGCTCGTTTATTCTCTAATCCAATTAATGTAACTGACTTAGCAGGATCAAATACTTGGGAAGTGCCTGATTATGGTGTTGTTGATGCTAATGTGAAATATACATTTGCAGTAGGTCCATTTAAAGCAATTGCTTCAGCCAAGGTTATGAACTTATTCGATACAGAATATATTGCAGATTCTTATGCTACAACTAACAGATGGCAAGATGCAACTGTATTTTATGGCTTCGGAAGAACTTGGACAGCTAGTTTAAAATTCAAATTTTAAGGATTTCAAATTTCATAGTTATTGAAAGCGAAATAAGTAAAATATAAAATTGAAAATATGAAATACTCAAAAATATTATTAGGGGCCTTCATTTTCTTCGGACTTGGTGTTTTTTCATCATGTGATGTGAATGATGAGTTTTACGACGAATTAGATGCCGCTAAAACGGGAACTGAGAACGCTCAAGCTTTAGAGCGTACATTATCAGCTGAAGATTATTCAGCAATTAGTAAATTGGCTTTGAAAAGCGCTAAAAATGAAGCAGATTCTACAAAGGCTAAGGCTATTGCTTCATTATTAAGTTTTAGTGATGATAGACCAGCAGCAAATTATATTCCTGCTTTTTTAAATGATACATATAAAAATTTTGACAAAACATCTTCTGCTAATGTAACGTTTAGTTATGATACCAGAGATGCTGAGTATTTGTTGAAATATACAGATTCAGAATACTTTAAGCTAGGAGATGATGAGTATAACTCAGTAGATGCTACTACTGGAGAAGCTGGTTTTTTCACTCCAAAGTTTCCGGCTAACGATTATTTGAATGATATCTTGAAAGCTGAGTATACAGAGGCAGTAGATGGTGATGTTGTGCTAGTAAGCTATGATTCAAGAGAAACAAATTACGACCCATCTGAAGTAGATGTGGTAACCGTATTTGAAGCTGATTTTTCTGATAACCTAAATCAATTTGAAACCCGTTCAATTGTTGGAGATCAAGAGTGGTATCAATCTTCTTATAATGGGGCAGGATATGCAAAAATGAGTGGATATAGTAGTGGATCTCGACATGATAACGAAGATTGGTTAATCACTTCTGAAATTGATTTAACTGTAACTCCTGATGCAATTCTTAACTTCTCGCAAGCACAAAATTTTAAAACAGGTGACTGGCAACAAACTTTTATCTATGTAAGAGAAGGTTATACTGAAGGAGATGATCTTGATGTAGCTGATTGGAATGAAATTGTATTAGCTGATGAAAATAAGCCAGCTGGTAACAGTTATTCTTACGTTGAATCTGGTGATATTTCATTATCAGCATACAATGGTAAGAAAATTCATATTGCTTTTGTTTACAAATCAGCAGCTCCAGATGATGCGTCAACTTGGCAAATTTCTCAGTTAAGTGTTAAAGGTTTCGGTCGTCCAGAAGGAGAAACATCTAAGGTATTTTATGCTTTTGATGGTAGTGATTGGGAAATGCCTGAGAATGTTTATAATCTACAAAGAGGTGATTATACTGAAATGGGATCAGGTCCTGGAAAATATGGTAATTTCTCTAGTAGTGTAGCACCTGAGGATTACTTGCCAACTTTCTTAATGAAGAAATACCCATATGCCCAAGAAGGTGATATGATGGTTATGGTATATAAGTATTATTCAGGAGGAACTAAAACTATTGCATCTGAATATACATATAAGGAAGGTGCTTGGTCAACAATGCCTGAAAAATCTGAGCAGTACATTTATGCAGCTGGTGAATTAGGATGGGTATTTGATCCAACAGTTAGCTTTAAAATGTCAAAGGATGATTACCATACAATTGTTGTCTATTCAATTGCTGAGCATGGCGAAACTTCGAAATATAGCACATCGGAATATTATTATGGATCTAGTTCAAATTACGATAATTTTGACTTGAGAATTAAGAATAGAAGAAATCCGGATTATAAAATTGCTGGATATGATGGATTATCTGATGAAGAAACCATTGCATTGATGGATGAAAGAATGGCAGAAGGAGTTGCAATCATGTTAGAGAAGAAATTTCCTGATGCAACAACTCAGGTTAACGGAATTGATGTTTTTTATAATGTAACTGTTATCACTTTTGAAGAAGGTGATAGTGGGTATGTAGATGGAGAATATACACTTAAATTCCAGTGTACTAAATCAGGTCCATCTCCTGAATTTACTTACATTGAGGGATTACCTGAAAGAGAATAATTTTCAAAATACGTTTATATTAAAAGCTGCCCTTTGCGGGCAGCTTTTTTTATGTCTTTTATTTAACAAGAAGCTTCTTTGGTAAAAGTTTAAATGCTATTCATGAAATTAACTTATGTTGAGTTGAAATAAGATTTTTGAATTGATAAGTTTTTCATACCTTCGTATAAATCAACCCTAAAGATACTCGAAGATGCCCTACCGTAGACTACCTAATACCGATTTAGCACGAATTAGAGCTTTGCGTTCTGCGCAAGATATGGGAGAGATTCTATCGTCTTCTGAACTTGGATTTTCTTTTATTCTTCTCAGAAAGCTTCATGATTTTTTACCGCACTTTGAATTAGCCATTAAGAATCATCGTCAAGCTGTCTCTGAACAATCTGTGAGAAGTAAAGAATATAATGAACGACAAAAAAAGGCTAGGCTTTACGTCTCACATTTTATTCAGGTCCTTAATTTCACAATTGCTCGTGAGGAATTAAAACCAGAGGTGAGAGAATTCTATGGATTGAATGTCGGTTCTCAAAGTATTCCATCTTTGGTTAAGGATGTTGAGTTGATTGAATGGGGGCAAAAACTGATTGAAGGAGAGCGCCTGAGAGTTAGTGCAGGCGGGAATCCAATTTATAGCCCTTCTATTGCCTTGGTACGAGTAAACTGTGATAAGTTTAAAGATGCGTATAACCATCAAAAGACTTTACAAAGTAATACACAACGTTTTTCAGAACAGGTGGCTGAGAGACGCCATGAGGCCGATCAAATCATTCTGGATATATGGAACGAAGTAGAATCTCATTATAAAGAGATGCCAGAAGATGAACGCCGGGAAATTTGTGCTCGTTATGGTCTAGTCTACGTATGGAGAAAATCGGAGTTGGAACGACAGAAACAGCTGGAATCTGTTGAACTATCAACTCTTAATTTGCCTTTCTCTAGTTCGGAATAATTGATAGACTAATATTGAGAACAGGAATAAAGAAATAAGGCTTAATTCCCACATCATATCAGAAGAGCCAATTCTATCAGTCTTCTCTGGTAGTTGCCCTTGTCCAATAAAATAGCTGGCTGTTACGGCCACGCCGTTATTTACAAGGTGAACAAGAATCGGTACCCAAAGAGAGCCCGTCCAGACCAAAAGATATCCAAATAACATACCAAGGAAAAGACGTGGGAAGAAACCAAAAAACTGCATATGTAGAGCTGAGAAAAGGGCTGCCGAGATAAAGATACCCCAATGAACACTTCCTGTCCATTTCGATAGCTGTTTCTGAAGAACACCTCTAAAAAGCAGTTCCTCACCCAAAGCAGGGATGACTGCAATAAGAAGGAGATTACTAAATAAATCACCTAAATGATCCATTTTTAAGAATTTCTGAGTGGTTAGTGCTGCTTGTTCTTCACTGTCTCTCATCCATTGCTCCATTTCTTTTAAGAAGTCAGGGAAATGGATTTGAGAATTTAGTTCCCCCATCATGTTAATGAGAGGGAGAGATACGATAATAAGCAAAAAGGCTTGAATAAAACTTGATAGTTTCGCAGATTGATTAATCTTGAGATATTCTCCCACTTTAGACGAGAGAAGGTAAGCAATAATAAAGGGTGGAATAATAAACATGCCAGTTGAATAGACCGCTTGATAGAATTTTAGTGCTGAGATATTTGGATTGGCTCCATTAATATCAAGAGCAGTGGTATCCGTCATGATATTGATGCCGAAAAATAGATAGCAAAGTATTGAACCCAAAAAAAGAAGGATAAAGCTAGTCCCTACAACTAAACATAGGCTTAAAAGAATTTGATTAAAACTTGACAATTGAGAGAAACGACCTTTTAACATACCTGTATCTTTAAATTAGATGTTAAGCAAAAATATGGATTTCTAAGGAAATTCTACTTCGTTTGGATCATCCTGTAGGATAGTTTTTCAAATGCTGAATTAAAGCCAATATTAATTTGACACAATCTCTCTCACTTTTAAGGGATTGAAAATATTTGAGAAAGCTATTTTATATCAAAAATAAACATGTATCTTTGTCGCGCTTAATAAAAGCAAGTTTATAACAATTTATATTAAAAAAAGCTATGGCAACAAAGATTAGATTAGCCCGACATGGTCGCAAAGGTAGACCATTTTACCACATTGTGGTAGCAGATAGCAGAGCGCCACGTGATGGTAAGTACATTGAGCGTATTGGATCTTACAATCCTAATACAAACCCAGCTACTATTAACCTGGACTTTGATAAAGCATTGACTTGGTTAAACACAGGAGCACAACCAACTGACACTGCAAGAGCAATTTTATCTTACGAAGGTGTAATGATGAAGAAGCACTTACAAGGTGGTGTTAAAAAAGGAGCTTTCGACGAAGCTGCTGCAGAAGTAAAATTCGAAGCTTGGAAGAAAGAGAAAGAAGCTAAAATCAACGCTAAGAAAGAAGGTCTTTCTACTGCTGCGTCTGATTCAGCTAAAGCTCGTTTAGAAGCTGAGCAAAAAGTTTCTAACGATAGAGCTGAAGCTATTGCAAAGAAAGCTGCTGAAGCTGCCGCTGAGGCTGCTGCTGCAGAAGCTGCTGCAAATGCTCCAGAAGAAGCTGCAAATGAAGAAGGAACAGAATCTACTGAAGCTTAATTCAAATTGCATGTTTAAGAAGGAGGATTGTTTTTTTGTTGGGAGTTTTGTCAAAACTCATGGAGTAAAAGGTGAACTTGTAGCAAAGAAATCTAGCGATCTTCTCGAAAAATATAAATTGGAATCAGTCCTTGTCGATATAGACGGAGGACTGGTTCCTTTTTTCATTACCCCCAATGGTTTAACCCCAAGAAACCATGCCACCGTTCGTATTCTTCTGGAGGATATGGATAACGAGGCAAAAGCGACCCGATTTATTGGTTGCGAAATCTATGTTCCTTTTAAGGACGCTCCCGATTATTTTGAAGATAAGGAAGAGATTGAAGCCAGTGCTTTAATTGGTTTTACTTATATCGATGAAGAGCGTGGAGAAATAGGAACGATTGAAGATATTCAGGATTATTCTGGCAATATTGTATTAGTATTAGAACTTAAAGGTCAGGAAGTCTTAATTCCATTCGCTGATGAGAACTTTATCGAAATTGATGAGGCTGAGAAATCAATCACGATGGAAACCCCTGAAGGTTTAATCGATCTTTATCTGGAAGATTAAGCCTTTATTTTACTCAAATCAGTTTTACTTATCATTCAGAATCTAAATTCATATTTAGACTGATTTTATATACTTGAAAAAGCAGTGTTTAAGCCTAATCTGTGATTACTCATCTGAGTTATTATGATTGACAGCTAAACAGTTTAGTTTTATCTTGTCTGATAGATTAATTTTACCGACATTTGCCGCAAACGTTTGAAATAGGTGTTTGAGCTGTTCAGTTTAAATATTTAGACATTCATAACCATTTTTTGATTCAAGATTAAAATTCGAGTAATGATTAAGAGTCCACTTCAAAAGGCAAGATCTAAGTACATGCCCAAATTACCCAAATCATTAGAAGAAAATGTTGTATTAATTACGGGTGATCCCAGTGAAGCAATAGCTGACAAGGAGGCCATCAAGCAAATGTTCCCCAATACCTACGGTTTACCTTTGGTAACATTCGAGCCCGGTGAAATATCTGAAAATCAAATATTGAATGTTGGTGTTGTTCTTTCGGGAGGACAGGCTCCAGGTGGGCATAATGTGATATCCGGACTTTTCGACGCTCTCAAAAAAATGAATAATCGAAATCAATTGTTTGGATTTATTGGTGGTCCTGATGGCTTGCTAAATAATTCTTTTATTGATTTAGATTCCGCAATCGTTTCCGAATATAGAAACACAGGTGGGTTTGATATTATAGGCTCCGGAAGAACAAAAATTGAAGATGAGGCATCATACGATAAAGTGATTGCTAACTGCATAAAAAACAATATAAATGCATTGGTTATTGTAGGAGGGGATGATTCCAATACAAACGCCTGTGTACTCGCAGAATATTTTAAAGAGAAACAAGCAGGTGTTCAGGTTATCGGTTGTCCTAAAACCATTGATGGTGATTTGAAAAATGATTTCATAGAGACGTCTTTTGGTTTTGATACCGCCTGTAAGGTATATAGCGAACTGATTGGGAATATACAGAGAGATGCCAATTCAGCTAAGAAATACTGGCACTTTATTAAGTTAATGGGCCGTTCGGCTTCGCATATTAGTCTTGAGTGTGCGCTTAAAACACAACCCAATATTGCTATTATATCCGAGGAGATTGAGAAATATAAGCTGACCTTAAATAAAATTGTTGGCCAAATTGCTGAGGTTGTTAAAAAGAGAGCGAATAAGGGTGAAAACTTTGGAACAGTGCTTATCCCGGAAGGTTTGGTTGAATTTATGCCATCCATAAAGAAGTTGATAGCAGAACTAAACGATATTCTAGCCTCGAAACCCGAATATCATCAGATAGCAGCAAGTCAGGAAAAAAGAGAATTTATAACTCAGCTTCTAAGTGAAGAATCTGCTAAGGTGTATTCAAGTTTACCAGCATCCTTTGCAAAACAATTGACTTTAGATAGAGACCCACATGGAAATGTTCAGGTTTCTAAAATTGAAACAGAGAAACTATTGATTGATATGGTTTCAGATCGTTTGGCTAAAGATCAATCCTTCCATGGTAAGTTCAATGCTCAAAATCATTTCTTTGGCTACGAGGGGCGTTGTGCAGCGCCATCTAACTTCGATGCGGATTATTGTTACTCGCTTGGTTACACGGCCGCATTATTGATTAATTCGGGTAAAACGGGCTATATGGCTTTCATTAAAAACACATCGGAGAATTCTGATAAGTGGTTAGCGGGAGGAGTGCCCATTACTATGATGATGAATATGGAGAGACGTCATGGACATGAAAAACCAGTTATTCAAAAAGCACTTGTCGATTTAAAAGGAAATCCATTCCTAATGTTCCGTTCAAAACGAAAAGAGTGGGCCAATAATACAGATTATATTTATCCCGGACCTATTCAATATTTTGGACCTGGCGAGGTTTGCGACGCACCATCGGAAACCTTGTTACTGGAGAAAGAAGCTATATTTCAAGAAGAAGCTGTTTCAGTTTAGTTCTTGAAAAAATGCGCTAATCTCAGCATGTAGATTAGCGCATTTTTTATTATTTCTATATTCGATGGTATTATCCAACAACCGTATCTTCAAATTCTCTGATTCGAATTTTAAGTGTTTCAGGAACCTCAATACTTTCACCTAATTTGGGACTGAAAGCGACCATAACCTGATTGGTTGTGGTTTTGATTTCTCCAGTATTAGAATCCACTATATTTTGTCTGAGCCCAACACTTTTGTTCCCAATTTTGTGAATGCAGGTGTGTACTTCGATTTTATCTTTTAATAGGATCGGAGATAAGTAATCTATTTCAAGATGCGCAACAATAAGAGCTGCATCATTCCAATCGATGGTTTGTCCATAAATCTGTTCAAAATAATCCAATCGCCCTAGGTCGAGGTAACTCAGTTGTATGCCATTGTTCACATGGCCTATAATATCGATATCGCCAAAGCGTATTTGTATTTTCTTTTTGTGATTGCAATTCATAGTCTGATAATAAGACTGCAAAACTATGAAATAATCATCAGAGTATAGAATACAGTTTTAATCTGGTTTCAGAGACCTTGTATTTAAAGATCTCTGAAACTGGAATTATTGGAAGAGTTGTAAGCTTACATTAATGCAATAGAAACAGGTGTTGGGTTCAATAAATTATCAAGAACAGGACTTCTTTCTGCCATGATATCCAACCATTGTTTAAGTAACCCCTCATTGGAAACTGTAGTTGGTTCCAGTAGAACTTTAATACCCTGATAACCGGCTCTGTCTTCTGTTTTCATGCCGAACAATTTCTCAGGATTAAGCTCTCCGATAATTTTAATTTTTAAATCTTTCAAGTCCATTCCAATCTCCTGTGCAACTTTAAAGCCAAGTATATGAACACAGCTAGCTAAGCCACAAAGCATATATTCTACCGGATTCGGAGCTAAATCAGTTCCCCCTAGTTGCTCAGGCTCATCTACTGTTACTTTAAAATTTCGAACACTTATCTCTGATTGAGATTTTGACTTTGTTTCTGATTGAACAGCAAATTCAATTTTTTGTATTTCCATTTGTTCCATAGGATATTTCTTTTTAATTATACATTTGTAAAACTAAGAGCTTACTTGCTTGTAATTTGCTAATCCGAATTGTAGTTCGAAATGTAGGAGGGTGTAATTTTACACCCATAGGATAATTTTAAAGCTATGGAATTGATTCATTCTTCAGGAAAAACATGCCTATCAACTCTTCACAAAGAGGAAAAAGACGAATTAGATAAATCCAGTAAAATCTTAAGGTTTGAAGCTGGGGAACTTGTTGTGAAAAGTGGTACGCCTGTCCACAACCTCTATTTTATAAAATCCGGGATTGTGGAATTATCACTCAATCAGGATTCAAAAAAGCAGGCTTTAAATCTTCTTTTTCAAGGAGATTTTATAGGAATTAACTGTGTTTATTCTACTGCCAGTTATCGATTTTCGGCGAAAGCACTAACCGAAAGTACCATTGAAATTATTAATCGGGATACTTTTTCAGATCTGTTGCAACGCAATAAAGATTTTGCCATGGCTTTTATTCAGTATATTTCCATGGTAAACGAGAATTTTCTCAACTGGCATATGAAGCTCAAAGAAAAGAATTCGGCAGGTGCACTAGCCTTCCTCATTTGTGAATTTGAGAAAAGTTTAGGGCAGAAGGTATTCGAAATACCACTTACCAGACAAGAGATGGCCAGAATTATAGGTTTTTCGAAGGAGAGTGTTTTGAAAAATTTAGCTGAATTCCGGAAAGATGAAATAATCGAAAGTTCAGGGAAACAGGTTAGGATTCTTGATTCAAAGCGTTTGAAAGATATAGCCTTACATGGCTAATGATGAAAAAAGATACTGCAATAGTTTCAAAATTTTCTATAAACAATATTGAAGTTTATTTACGACTTTTGCTTCTTTGATCGAAACATGGAACCAAGCAGAATACCCATCACTAAGCCGTATGGAACCATAGAGTACCAGTTAGCCTGAATAGGGCAGGTACCACTAATACAGCCCACATATTTCCAGTAAAGGTAACCGCCAATAATGCCAACTATGCCACCTATTAGTTCAAATTTTCTTTTTTTTATTATTTGTATCATACTTACATATCTATATGTTTGATAGTTCAAACATAGCAAAGAAAATGGAATATGAATGTTAAAGTGATGCTAATTTATAAGACAGGAGCTATAAGCATCTAAAGTTCATATGAAAAATCTTCAGGTATTTTGATGGTCACGATGGTACCCGGATATTTAATGTTGTTATCATCAGAATCGTTGATGTCTAGACTAATATTTTTATAATTGATGCTGTTAAGAAGTTCAAAATAATCTGTCATCGCCTTCATGCCGATACCATTGCTTAATCTTCTTTTACGATTTGAAGCTATCCGTCCAATACCATTGTCCTTTACCTGGAATATGAGATAACTTTTTTCTTTATAGATGTTGATTTTTAATAAGCCCATATCGTTTCGATCCATTAAACCATGTCGAACCGCATTTTCAACATAGGTTTGGAGTAACATTTTAGGAACTTGGGTGAAGCGATTTATTTCTTTTGAAACGTCAATTGTATAGTCAAATTTGTCATTGAATCGAAACTGCTCTAATTGAAGATAAAGTTCTATAAAATGGATTTCATCTTCGATACTTACTGATACCTTATTAGAAGCTTCAAGCGCATACCTAACGAGCTTAGAGAACCGTGTGAAGAAATCGTAAGCCTTATCCCGATCTTCACTTAGAATAACTGCTCCAACCGAATTTAGAGTGTTAAAAGTAAAATGAGGATCTAATTGATTCTTCCAGTTAGTGAGTTGTAATTCAGCTAATCGTTTTCTTCTTCTATCGCGTCCTGCAGTTAGGTGTTGGATTATCCACACCAATAGGAAAACTCCTGCATAACTCCCTAAAATTAAGACGAAAACTTTGAGAAAGTAATATGAAATTTTCCGATAGATGAAATCGAACCAATGGTTGCCTACTTGCAAATAAAATGCGGGATACTTATATTTTCCGAGAATTGGAGAGGCATAATGTCTGGCGGGGATACAGTTGATGTCAACTGTTTCATACTGTTTAAAGCCATTCCTGAAAATATATAACTTTTGCCCAGTTTGATTTATGGTAAGAAGCTCATTTATGCCAATTTGATCTAGATCAAATGATAAGTAATTTGAGGATAATCTTTCATCAGTTCTTCCAATTTTATACATGTTCAAATTTTGGTCTATTTGATAAATAAACCCATCTGATTTTAGTACAATGCACTCATACTTATTCTTTATTTTAGCATAATTCAAAGAAAAATATGAAGTTGGATCCTTATGTGAGAAATGTCTTTCTTTGAGGATTTCACCTTCGTAGTTATAGAGAAATAAGTTATATCCAACTTTTTTAAGTTTTGAACTACATCTGTTATAAGCCAACCAATAATTGTCGTTTTCAAAAGAGACAGGTAATAGTTGTAAATATTGGGTTTCTCCTTCAAAAATTTTGGGTTTAATTAATGGCTTTAAATTGTGATCCAGAATATATAAATAGACATTGTAATCATTAGGTTTGGGTAGTGGTGGGTGCATGTTACCTGAAGCGGAATTCGTTATCAGGAATTCAGGTCTCCCATCATTATTGATGTCACTAATTTTATAACCCCACACCTTGGAGGCTAGATAGTCGGATTTTGTTATTTGATCTTTTGCAATATCATAAATATACATGTGCCTTGGGTAAAGGTTAAAACCACCCGAAATCATTGTCACAAATTCTTTTTTACCATCCCCATCGACATCGTATAATTGAGAGTCATTGACTTCGTAGTCGTAGCCAGCTTTCCCTTTACGGGTTAAACCCATAAATCGTTCTTTTATAACTTCACCTTTCCCTAAGGGTTCAATGATATTTAGGAAGAGACTATCACCATAATTTGAGATGGTATAGAATTCCTTGAGGCCATTTTCATCGTAATCGCCAAATGAAAATGAATTCCTAGGGGTATAACTTAAGCTACCACGGATGTTGTACTGTACGAATATCTCATTATTAATCCTATGGATGGGTATGGATTGGAAATTTTTTTTGAAGGGGTAGATATATAATCTCTCAGAGATACCATCACTGTCAAGATCTGTCCAAAACGTCATGCAGTTTTGATTAAGCATACCTTCATCCATCTTTTTTATCTCGTATTGACTGGTATGATTTACGGTTAACCACCAAAGAGGAATCGATAATATTAAAGCCAAGCCCCATGGGGAGCTTATAAAAACTTTACATTTCTGAGCTAGTTTATTTAGCATTCTTAAAATATTTCGGCGAGTTTTTGAACTCGACTATAAGAAAGTGGAAGGGGAATGCATTCATCTTCAATTTGTAAATGACAGACCTTATCTTTTCTGTTCACCGATTTTAGAAAATCGAGATTGATTAGGATAGAACGACTTACTCGGAAAAATAAATCAGAGATTAATTGAGCTTCAATAATTCCTAAAGTCGTAGCTGTTGTGAGTTTGTCCTTATTAGTTAGGTATATATTGGTGTAGTTTCCATCTGCTTCGCAATAAAGGATTTCGTCTTGTCTTATAATCTCAAAGCCTGTGCGAGTATTTACCTTAAGTCGATTGTTCAAACTGAGACGATATATTAGCTCGCCTAATTTACCTTCTTCTTTATTGTTGTTAGTAATTAATTTGGCTCGTTTGATACATTGTTTGAGATCATTTTCATCTATGGGTTTTAAAAGATAATCTAATGCTGAAGCTTTAATCGCTTTGATCGCATACTGATTGAAAGCTGTTACAAAAACAACTTTGGGCGATTCTCCCATCAGTATGAGTTCATGAACCAATTCAAATCCATTTTTATGTGGCATTTCGATATCTAAAAAAATCAGATCAGGTTGAAATTCTAAATATTGTTTAATACCCTGTTCAACAGAGTTCGCTTGGGCAACCTGGCAGTCAGGTTCAATTCGATAAAGTAATTTACTTATTACTTCACGAGCTTTATCTTCATCATCAACAACTAAAAATCGATTCATAAGGGTGTCTCATAATATTCTTATGTGAAGATAGCTGAAAAACCTACTAATCAAAACAATTATTTAATCATAATAGGTGTGGTGAGTTTTAAATGTTGTTGTTATTTCTGGAATAGCAAGTGTTTAAAATATTTCTATTTCTTAATAATAGTTTTTAACAGACTACAAAGTATTTATTTCCCAAGCAAAACTTTATGCCTAACTTTGTTATTCAAACCTTAAAAACGAAGTATGTTAAAGATTTACCACAACCCACGTTGCTCTAAATCACGTGCAGCACTTGCCTATTTGGAAGAAAAGGGACTAAAACCTGAAGTGCGTCTGTATTTGAAAGAGCCCTATACGGTTGAAGAAATGGAAGATGTTCTAAAGAGAATGAATAAGGAACCACAGGAGATTATTCGCACACACGAAAAACTATATAAAACAGATTATAAGGGTAAGATTTTTAATCATGATGAGTGGATTAAGATTCTTTTAGAGTCACCACAATTGATACAGCGTCCTATAATTGTGAATAATCACAAGGCTATTTTTGCTGTTCCTGCCGAAGAAATGGACGTTATTTTGTAATTAAGAATTTAATCAAGTTATCAGTTATCTGTTAGCTAATAACCGATAACTGTCAACTGATAACCATTTGTGCCATGAAGATCCTTCGTTTCTTATCCATATTATTCAATAGTTTAATTTTATTTTCATGCGACCCTTTCGGAACGAAGCTAGGGGATGAGGTGACTTATTTTGAGGCGGCTGAACCAGAGAGTATACCTTCTCCAGATACATTAAAAGTGATGACTTGGAATGTGAAGTTTGGAGGCGGACGAATTGATTTCTTTTTCGATTGCCATGGGGATAGAGTAATTATGGAAAAGGAAGAGGTAGAAAAAAACATGAATTTGTTGGCAGAGAAGATTCGTGAAGTGAATCCGGATATTCTTTTTTTGCAAGAAGTGGATATTGATGCCAAGCGTTCAGCTTTTGTGAATCAGGTTCAATTTTTATTGGATCATACGAAGCTTAATTTTGGGGTTTATGCCTCTCAATGGAAAGCGAAATATATTCCAAGTGACGGAATTGGAAGAATGGATTCGGGAAATGCAATTTTAAGTAAATGGCAGCTTAATAGTGCAAAACGAATTGGACTTCCATTGATAGCTGAGCAAAATGCTATTGTTCGTTACTTTTATTTGAAGCGTAATCTGTTACATGCTAAATTGAAAAATTCTGATGGGGAACTGAATTTGCTCAATACACATGCTTCGGCTTATGCTAAGGACAACACAAAGAAACAGCAACTCGAGATAATTAAACAATATGCTGATTCTTTAAACTCTAAAGAACTGCCTTTTATTTTGGCAGGAGATTTTAATGCTTTGCCCCCAAATACAAGGCAGACTCAGAATTTTGATGATTCTGTTTGTGAAGATGGAGACTTTGATGCGGATAATTATAGTGCTGAAACCGGTTGGATGTTATCTTATTATGAAAGCTATCAGTCTGCAATTTGTTTGGGCGAATATTCTAATGATAATGCCCGTCATTTTACCCACACAACAGATAAAGATGGCTTTTGGAATCGAAAAACGGATTACATTTTCACCAATAAACACTTCGTTTCTGGTTCAGGAGAAACGATTCAGGATTGGATGCAGGCTTCGGATCATGCACCAATTATTGTGATGTGGTAATGTGAAGATAAAAGAATGTGATGATGTGTACAATCTGATTATCGAGTCGTATTTATAATTGCTTTTATGGTTCTGTAAACTCTAAATAGGCTTGTGTAGATTTCGATTGTATCGTTTCTGGATTTAATAATCTGTGAAAATTTGTGAAATCTGTGGTTCAATAATTAGTGATGATTGGGTGGTCGGTGTTATACTCATGACAGAATTATCACATCAACATAACATCAAATCAACTCATTACTAAACATGATGCAAAACATTAAAATTTTAATTCCCTAAGTGATAAAAAGGCCTTATTTTTAGGCTCTAATTTTAAAACAGTTACATTAACAGTTACAGTTATGGCAGATAATAAACTTTTTAGTGACTTTGCTCCTCAATCAACACAAGAGTGGATTGACAAAATCACTAAAGACCTTAAAGGAGCTGACTTTGATAGAAAGTTAGTTTGGAGAACAAATGAAGGATTCAATGTACAGCCTTTCTACAGACTGGAGAACATGGATGACAAAGCCTTCATGAATACTTATCCTGGAGATTTCCCATATGTGCGTGGAAACAAGAAGGATAATAATGATTGGTTAGTTCGTCAGGATATTATTGTTGAAGATGTAAAAGCAGCTAACGAAAAAGCGCTTGATATCTTAAACAAAGGTATCGATTCAGTAGGATTCGTTTTAAACTGGAAATCAATCAGCAAAGAAGAGCTAGCTACCTTATTAGATGGTATCTATATGGATTGTGTTGAAATCAACTTCGAGAAAACACATTCTTCTGTTGAACTTCTTCAAAATCTACAAGCATTAGCTACTGAAAGAGGTGTTGCTTTAGATAAAGTTCAAGGTGGTGTTGCTATCGATGTTATTAAGGGGTTTAGTACAGTAGGAAACTATTGTCAGACTGAAGAGAGTGCTTTCGCTTACGTGAAAGAAGCTATCGAAGCATCTAAAGCTCTTCCTAACTACAAAGTTATTGCAGTAACAGGTAGTTTGTTCAATAACTCTGGATCTTCAATTGTTGAAGAATTAGGTTTTTCATTAGCATCAGGTGCTGAGTATTTAGGAAAAATGATCGAAGCTGGTCTTTCAGTTGACGAGGTTGCTCCTAAAATGCGTTTCAACTTTGCAACTAGCTCTAAGTATTTCATGGAGATTGCTAAGTTAAGAGCTGGTCGTATGCTATGGGCAAACATCGTTAAAGCATTCGGTGCTTCAAACGAAACTGTTTGTAAAATGTTCGTACACGGTGAAACTTCAGATTGGAACAAGTCTGTTTATGACCCTTATGTGAACATGTTGCGTACTCAAACTGAGTCTATGTCTGCTGTTTTAGGAGGTTTGGATTCATTTACAGTTAAGCCTTTCGATTCTGTTTATGCTGAGTCTTCAGTATTCTCTGAAAGAATTGCTCGTAACCAACAATTATTACTAAAAGAAGAATCGCACTTGGGTAAGATTGCTGACCCTGCTGCTGGTTCATACTATATTGAGTCATTAACTGAATCAATCGCTGATGAGGCTTGGAAATTATTCCTAGCTGTTGAAGACAAAGGTGGATACCTTGCTGCTTTCAAAGCTGGATTCGTTCAGGATACAATTAAAGCTACTGCTCAGAAAAGAGATTTAGCTATTGCCACTCGTAAAGAAAACTTCTTGGGCACAAACCAATTCCCTAACTTCGGTGAGGTTCTTGAAACAATTCCAGAAGCAATTCTTGCTCCAGAAGATAAAACTGCTGAAGATGCAGTATGCGAAACATTGAAGCCATACCGTGGTGCTCAGGCTTTCGAAACTCTTCGTAATAAAACTGATATTTACGCTAAGGAAAATGGTCGTCCTAAGGTGATGATGTTCCCTATCGGAAACTTGAATATGCGTAAGGCTCGTGCACAATTTGCATGTAACTTCTTCGCTTGTGCTGGATTCGATGTTGAAGACCACAATGGTTTTACTTCAGTAGAAGAAGGTGTGAAATTCGTAACAGAGAAGAACGCTAAGATCGTTGTTATTTGTTCATCAGATGATGAGTACGCAACTATCGCTCCTGAGCTTTTCGAAGCACTTAAAGGTAGCGCAACTCTTGTTGTAGCAGGTGCTCCTGCATGTGCTGACGAGTTAAAAGCTAAAGGTATAGAGAACTTCGTTAATGTTAAATCTAACGTTCTTGAAACTTTAAAAGCATATCAAGCCGAGTTAGGAATTTAATTAGTGAATTTTAATTTTTAGGAAACACTAATTACAAAAAAGAAGAAAATGAAACCAAATTTTAAAGATATAAATATCAAGTCATCTCAAAGAGCTGCTGCTACTTCTCAGGAATGGGAAAAGGAAAACGGCATTGAAAAATCTTGGATGACACCAGAGCAAATTCCGGTTAAAACAGCTTTTAACAAGGAAGATTTAGAAGGTATGGAGCACTTGAACTATGTTTCAGGTTTGCCACCATTCCTACGTGGACCTTATTCAGCGATGTATCCTTTGCGTCCTTGGACAGTTCGTCAGTACGCAGGTTTCTCTACTGCTGAAGAATCAAATGCATTCTACCGTCGTAACCTTGCTGCTGGTCAGAAAGGTCTTTCTGTAGCATTTGACTTGGCTACTCACCGTGGATATGATTCAGATCATGCTCGTGTTGTTGGTGATGTTGGTAAGGCAGGTGTTGCTATTGACTCTATTCTTGACATGGAGATCCTTTTCGATCAAATTCCATTGAATAAGATGTCTGTTTCTATGACTATGAATGGTGCTGTACTTCCAGTATTGGCTTTCTATATTGTTGCAGGTTTGGAGCAAGGAGCTAAGTTGGAAGAACTTTCAGGAACCATCCAAAATGATATCCTTAAGGAATTCATGGTGCGTAACACTTACATTTACCCACCAGAGTTTTCTATGAAAATTATTGCTGACATCTTCGAATTTACTTCTCAGAAGATGCCTAAGTTTAACTCTATTTCTATCTCAGGTTACCACATGCAAGAAGCAGGTGCAACAGCAGATATCGAGTTGGCTTATACCCTTGCTGATGGTCTTGAGTACTTGAAGAAAGGTGTTGCTGCAGGTATGGACGTTGATGCTTTCGCGCCTCGTCTGTCTTTCTTTTGGGCGATTGGAATGAATCACTTCATGGAGATTGCCAAGATGCGTGCTGGTCGTTTACTATGGTCTAAGATTGTAAAACAATTCAATCCTAAGAATCCTAAGTCAATGGCATTGCGTACTCACTCACAGACTTCAGGTTGGTCATTAACTGAGCAGGATCCTTTCAACAATGTTGGACGTACTTGTATCGAGGCTATGGCTGCTGCATTGGGTCACACTCAGTCGTTGCATACAAATGCATTGGATGAGGCGATTGCATTGCCAACTGACTTCTCTGCACGTATTGCTCGTAATACTCAAATTTATATTCAAGATGAGACTACAATCTGTAAGGCGGTAGATCCTTGGGCTGGTTCATACTACGTTGAGTCATTGACTCAGGAGTTAGTAGACAAAGCTTGGGCTCATATCGAAGAGGTTGAGAAATTAGGTGGTATGTCTAAAGCAATTGAGTCTGGTATTCCAAAACTTCGTATCGAAGAGGCTGCTGCTCGTACTCAAGCTAAGATTGACGCTAACACTCAAACTATTGTAGGAACTAACAAGTATCGTCTAGAGAAAGAAGATCCATTGGATATTCTTGAAGTAGATAATACTGCTGTACGTACTGCTCAAATCGAAAGATTGAACAAGCTTCGTGCTAATCGTGATGAGGCTGCTGTTAAAGCTGCTCTTAAAGCGATTACTGCATGTGCAAATGGTGGCGAAGGTAACCTATTGGATCTTGCTGTTAAGGCTGCACAATTACGTGCATCATTGGGTGAGATTTCTGATGCATGTGAAGAAGTATGTGGAAGATATAAAGCTGTAATTAGAACTGTATCAGGCGTGTATTCATCAGAATCAAAACAAGATGCTGACTTCGCTAATGCGAAAGAGTTAGCTGATAAATTTGCAGAAATGTCAGGACGTCGTCCTCGTATTATGGTTGCAAAAATGGGTCAAGACGGTCATGACCGTGGTGGTAAAGTTGTTGCTACTGGTTTTGCTGATATAGGATTTGACGTGGATATGGGACCATTGTTCCAAACTCCAGAAGAGTCTGCTAAGCAAGCTGTAGAAAATGATGTACACATCGTTGGTGTTTCTTCATTGGCTGCTGGTCACAAGACTTTGGTTCCTGCTATTATCGAGGAATTGAAGAAACTTGGTCGCGAAGATATCATGGTTACTGCAGGTGGTGTTATTCCAGCTCAGGATTACGATTTCTTATATGAGGCTGGTGTTGTTGGTGTATTTGGTCCTGGTACCAAAGTATCAAGATGTGCTATCCAGATGTTGGAACTTTTGATTGAAAACAATCAGGAGTAATCTAATCTCGATTTACGATATAAAAACCTGTCAGCTTTCTGGCAGGTTTTTTTTATGCATTAAATTTCCTAATTGCAATGTCATTTTTTATACAAAACCAGATCACCCAACTTCCATAAATCATTCTATTTGTTTGATTAAGAGGTTGTTTTGTACTATTAATGGACATTCTCCGAAAAACGCCGTAACTTTATTTTCATAAGTAATAGTTAAAAATGATGACTATGGATTCAAGATTTAATTGCAGCTTATGGATTTTCTCTGTAATCCTTTCTTTATCTTTCATTGCTTGTAGTAAAGAGGAAGAACCGATATTTAATGAAGAGACAATAGAAATAAATCATCCTGTTTATGTTTCGGAGGCAGAGCAAGGAGGTTATAAGAATATGTATTCTTACGAAAGAGTAGATGGTAAGATTCGTTTAAAACAGATCGATCTATTTAAATTAGGGGTGAAGAGATATGATCTTAAGCTTAGATACGATGATCAAAACCGTTTAATTGAATGCAAACGCTCGGTGTCGGTATCGGATTACTATTATCATGAAAATAAAATATTGAATGAACATTTACCTTCTGATTATTCTATTCAATACGATATAAACAAGCTGACAGTAACTGATAATGATGATGTAGATAATACCAAAACCTACAAATTGGGTAATGATGGTTTTGTTCAAGAGATAAGTTGGAATTATAAGGGCAAATCACAGGTCATGACTTTAAAGAGATCAAACGATGATTTTATTGCTGTTGATTACACTTTAAGTTCCGATTGGACGCACTCTCTAACAAGCTATAGTTTTGCTTTTGATGAAAAAAAATCGGTTGATTATTTAAGGATGATCTTGCCTTGCTTATATTCCGATCACAATATTTTAAGGACAATTATAACATCAAATGGTGAGGAAATAAGCAGAATCAGCTACGCTTGCACTTATAATTCTTCAGATTATCCGGTTATAATTCAGAAAAATGAAACAATTATAAAAGATGGTACGGTGGAGGAATCACAGCGAATAAGAACGACCCTGAGCTATATTAGCGCGGATAATATATAATTTAAATTTCTAAGCTTTTAAACCTGTCAGTTTTCTGACAGGTTTTTTTATAGATTTAATTACCTTGCTGCCTGACCAATTACTGACAATTAAATTTTAGAAATAATGAAAACTACAATAATTGTTATTGCTTTAAGCTTAATATATTTAAGTGGATTTGCACAAAAACTGAATCAAATAAAAATTGATGATCGTGTTGAGGGCGAGATCTTGTTTGGTGAGATAAACATAGAAGGACTGAAAGATTCACTCTGTTCAGGTTGGTTTAAGCCTGAATTCGAAGCTTATAATGTAGACGTAGAGAAACTGTCAGACTTAAAGAAAAAGGACCTCTCAGGACTTAAAATGAAGCTTGTTTTGGGAACGTGGTGTCACGACAGTCACCTACAAGTACCAAGAATGATCAAATTGTTAAAGGCGATGAGCTTTCCAATGGCAAACTTGGAAATGTTTGCAATGGATACTTATAAAAAAGCTCCAGGCGTTGATATAAAAGCCATAGATGTGAAATTGGTTCCAACCCTTATCGTTTATAAGGGAGAAAATGAGCTAGGTCGAATTATTGAAAGTCCTAAACTTAGTCTTGAGGCTGATTTATTTGAAATTTTAAAATAGGGTTAGATATTTCTTCAGTATGAATTTATTCGTCTTCTAGGTACTCCTCATAAGAGAATATTTCCAGATATACTCTTCGGTTGAAGGCTCTACTTTTTTCATTTGTATTTTCAACCAATGGGGAATCTTCACCATGAGGGAGAATGACGATTCTCGATTCTGGGATGATATTCTGAATCAAATAATCATGAATTGTGTTGAGACGTTTATATGCCAGTTCTCTATTGAGTTTGGCCGAGCCAATATCATCGGTGTGTCCGTGTAGCTTTAAAACATAGTCTTCATGTTCGCGCATTATTTCGATAATCTTGTCAGCTTTCTCTTTTGATAATTGTGTCATGTTAGCCTTACCGAACTCAAAGAATAAATTCTGTAATTTTTTATCTAAAGCAATGCGTCTTTCTGTGAGTTCAGGGCAACCATTATTAGTAATGCTACCTGATTTTTCAGGACACATATCTTCACTATCTACAATGCCATCATTATCGGTATCTAAAGAGCAACCTCTTTCATCTACTCTATAAAATGGAGGTGTATTGGGGCAAATATCATCTTTATCCGGTACACCATCTCTATCCTGATCATTGATTCTACTTTCAGTTGCATAATTCTCAAGTTCTTTCTCAAGTTGATTAATCTTGTTGTATTTATCTTCGAGAATATCTTTCAAATACTTTAATTCCTCCAATTGACTATTATCAATTTTCTTAGTTGATTTACGGAACGAATAGCCGATAAGTAACTCATGATTAGTAGCTGAAATATGTGCCGTATTCTGTGTGTTTACATTGTATGAATAACCCACTTTGAAGTTTTCCAGTGCATTTACACCTATGTTCAAGCCTATGGCATATTTATTTCTGTAATTAACGGCAAACCAACCTTTGTTTTTGAGTTTTAATAAGGCGTTGATATCATACTGGAAAGGCGTATTTTTAATAAAACGCATCATAAAATTTGGCACAAAAGAAAGATCTTTAATACTTGGAATAGGAATTTCGTAACTTCCTGATAGAAGGTAATGACGAGATTGTCTGTATAAATCGTCACCATCGTATTGGGTTAGATTTGATTGATTGATAAGCTGTGGTATTGCCAAACCTATGGTAAGGTTCTTATTGGTATAATAAGCTCCAATATTTGCCACAAATTCGGTGTTAGTATAATGACTTGCTTGCAGAAGGTCATCATTCATATCAGTATTTGTCTTGTTTAGATTTAAACGAAAATCTGATATTCCAGCTGATAATCCTAAACGCAGCGATTCCTTTTCATTTATTTTAATTCGGTAGGAATATGCAAAATCGGCCTGTGTGGTATTAAAGATATCCACACTATTATTCGAAAGGTTTATCCCTATACCATATTTCCCCTCTTTTAATCCTGCTCCCAGTGTGAATGAATGAAAGACTTGCCCTCCATCAAAATCTCTGAATTTTTCATTTCTGACTAGATAAGCCTGTAATAAGTTATTGTAACCAACGGCTGCCGGATTGTATACACTAGGGTTGATATAATACTGATCAACTAATGAAACCTGCTGAGCTTGAGCTTTAAATAAACAACAAGATAAGAGTACAATGCTTATCGATAAAAATCGGAATAGATTGTTTGTGGTATAGCGTTTTCTCATAAAAGAGGGCTTGTGTTTAAATCAATTTGTTTATGCTTTAGTCTTATTTTTATTTACCGAGAATAGATATAATGCCTTTAATAGGTTTGATATTATTTCTATTGAATTCGATTAGATAAAAGTAGGACCCATTGGGTAGTGGAGAGCTGTTGAAGGTGCCCTTCCAATCATTTTGATAGGCGTTAGAATGATAAACTTTCTGACCATAGATATTAAATACACTAACCTCGGGAGCATCCCATTCTGGATTATAGCTGATGACCCAACTGTCATTTCTCCCATCCCCGTTAGGCGTTAAAATACCGTTCACGGCATAATCTTTCGAATTACTAAAATTAATTTTGAAATCATGTCCAATTAAAGATGATTTGCAAGAGTTTGCATCAACGACTGCAAGTTTATAATCTCCAGCTTTTATTTCAGTTAATTCAATAAAATGATCTTCACTTACGATGGTCTTGTAATTTTCGAAAATATAGGTAAAGGGCGCTCTACCCCCATGTACGAGGACATTAATTTTACCATCAGATCCATTCATTTCATCTGTTGTAATAATATCGACATGTGGTGTAGAATGTATTTCTAACTTAGGTTCAGCAGCTATTACTTCATCTACACAGTTATCAATTAGTATTTTATACTCTGAATCCATATCTGCAAAGAGATTTTCAAATACGATTGAGCCTCCATCACTTGTTATACTTTCTACACTAACATTCTTATCGTATAAATGATAGGTGACATTATTCTGGGTAAGAGGTAATTCGATGTCAACTGTTTCACCAAAACAGATTTCTCCTGGAGTCGCAAAGTTTTCTATTGGGAAATCGTCAGTTTTAATCAGTTTTAAATCAATCTGATTATCCAGTTTGACTTTGTCAGGACAAATCATCTCTCTGGCGTAAGCAAAATAGGTGTTATTATTATCGGGGTATACTTCTGGGAAATTGGCTTTTTCACCGTTCCCAATAATCTGATCATCAAGAAAATTTGTTCCGTCGTGAAGTTGATAAATAACATCTTCCTGACTATCTTCTACACTAATAATGACAGCTTCACCTTCACAAACTTCAGTTTTATTACTGATTAACTGTCGACTGGTATTTGCAGGATGATGGACATCCACTTTAAATGTAAAATCGACTCTTACAGGATCAATACAATAATGACCTTTTGCATCTACACTGTATGTTGTTGTTACAAGTGGATTAATAAGCCCAAAATCGATAAAACCACTATTACCAGTCACCTCATTCCCAATTGCCGTCTCTCCGTCGAGAAGTTGATATTCAACGCTTGGGTCTGAAGGAGAAAGCGAAAGAAGGACATCTTCACCTTCACAGATAACCCTTTTGTCAGAATAAATATGCAATTGAGTTTCAGGTGGAAGTCTAACATCGAGATTAAACTCTTCAGTTAAAGCAACCTTTGTTAAACATGCCTCTCTTATCGCATTGATACGATAGGTTGCCGATCTGAAAGGTTCAAAATTGTCTATAACCAGGCTTGATCCATTTCCAGGGAACGAATTTTCGCTGGTATTTGCACCACCTTCAATTTGGTATAAAACATCAGCTTCACTATTATCTATACTAATGCTAGTGTGTTCACCAACACATAATGAGTTATGACTTGGATTGATGTTTAAATCTATTTTAGGTAATGGAAGAACTTCAATTGAGATATTTGGATTCAGGTTGATTGACTCTGAACTGGCAATGTGAGTTGCAACAACGGTATAACTTGAACTTGTAGATGGAAATATTGGATTGAAACTAGCTTCGGAATTATTTCCAGTAATCGTATTCGATACAAAGGTCCCTGAGACATTATCTTTAATTTGATATTGCACGCCTATTTCTGTCGTACTTAGGCTTACAATTGTAGATTCGCCAGAGCACAGTTTAGTGTCATTTGCTGAGACAAGGATAGCCGTCGAAGGTGTAATCTGACCGGCTTTTGTTGTAGTTATTAATAGACTTAGCGTGAAAAGTAATATGGAGAGCTTAATCAAGTACGATAAGGGTATATGTTTGGGCATATATTAATGAATTTTATATTATCCCCAATGCATGCTTAAAGCTCAAAATTATCGTAATCGAGTCACATTTTAAAGAATATAGGGGACGATTTTCATTCTAAAAAAGTGTGTTTTTCTGAAGATCGGATTGGCTAATATAATTAAAATCATCTAAAATTAATTCTGTCAACCAGCCTTTTTTTTGTAGGTGAATTTTGATTTTACTTATGATTCTACAATGATTAATAGGGTAGTCGATTTTATGTCCTAAATTGCTTTTGAAATACTTTCATCTATTTATATTTCTGAAATAAATATGAAACTTGATGCTTAATAAATTCAGTTAGCTTTATTTTTTTATATTTTTGTTTAATACCTCTAAATAAACCAATAAAATGCAAGAGATTTTAAGTAGAGAACTTTTGGAAAAGCAAGAGAAGCTTGATTGTAGATATCTAAGAATGGCTATTGTTTGGGCTGAAAACTCTTATTGCAGACGGCGTCAGGTAGGGGCTTTGATTGTGAAAGATAAGATGATTATTTCGGATGGTTACAATGGAACACCATCGGGTTTTGAAAACATCTGTGAGGATGATGATAACAAAACAAAACCATACGTTCTTCATGCCGAAGCGAATGCCATTACAAAAGTGGCAAAATCAAGTAATAGTAGTGAGGGAGCAACTTTATATGTAACAGCAACACCCTGTATTGAATGTGCAAAACTCATTATTCAGGCAGGCATTAATCGAGTTGTTTATTCTGAAGCGTATCACTGTAACGATGGAAAGGATCTTTTAATCAGAGCAGGAATAGAGGTTAAATTTATCGATATTAAGAACTTATAAAACCTTATAGGATGAATAATAAAACGAAGATGTTTCTCCCCATTTTATTAGCCATGGCTATTATCTTGGGTATGTATATTAATTCTTTTTTTCAGCCAAATTCAACAAGCAGTATCTTTAATGCACCTGCCTTAACGGCAAGTCATAAATTGGATGCGGTTCTTGATATGATTGTTGAGGATTATGTGGATACGGTTTCTGTTGAGAGATTGGTTGAACAGGCCATCCCAGCTATCCTAAAGGATCTTGATCCTCATACAGTTTATATTTCTGCTGAAGATTTGCAGGGATTTAACGAAGATTTAAAGGGAAATTTTGGAGGTATTGGTGTTCAATTCATCCGCTATCGCGATACAGTCGCGGTTGTCAGGGTGGTTGAAGGAGGTCCATCTGAACATGGTGGAATTCTTGCTGGAGATAGAATCGTAAAAGTTGATAGCATTCCTATAGTTGGGGCTGATGTGAAAGAAGATTTTATCATGAGTAAGCTAAAAGGGCCTAAAGGAACAGGTGTTAAGGTCAGTATCGCCCGACGTGGGGTAAAAGACTTGATTGAATTTGATATCATCCGTGGCTCTATACCAGTTGCTAGTGTTGATGTTGCTTATATGATAAATGATGAATTGGGTTATATCAAAGTAAGTCGATTCGGAGCAACAACTTTTCATGAATTTTCCAAGGGATTAGAGAAACTGAAAGGTGAAGGCCTGAAAAGATTGGTTGTAGACCTAAGAGGCAATACAGGTGGTTATATGTCAGCTGCAACAAATATGATTAACGAGTTCTTGCCTGAAGGCAAGATGATTGTTTATACTGAAGGTAAATCGCAAGCTAAGACGGATTACGTTTCTACAGGAAGAGGAGATTGTCAGGATTTACCTATAGTCGTTTTGATTGATGAATTTTCAGCTTCAGCCAGTGAAATTTTTGCCGGTGCTATACAGGATAATGATAGAGGAAAGATTGTTGGTCGCAGGTCATTTGGTAAAGGTTTAGTTCAGGAGCAACGAATGTTGCCAGATGGATCAGCTATGAGACTAACCGTAGCTCGTTATTACACACCAACAGGTCGATGCATTCAAAAACCATATACCAATGGTAAAGAGGCTTACAATAACGATATCAATACACGCTTTGTTCATGGCGAATTTGAAAAGAGAGACTCCATTCATTTTGCAGACTCTTTAAAATTCACAACCCCTGGAGGAAATATTGTATATGGTGGAGGAGGAATTATGCCTGATGTCTTTATTCCTGTTGATACAACAGGGTATTCAAATTATTTTAGAGAGATAAGCCGTAAAGGTTTGATCTATAGATATGCATTTGACTATGTTGACAAGAATAGAGCTGAAATGAAAGGTTTTACTAGAGTTGAAGAGATCTTAGCTTACCTAAAGAATAAGCCACTGATTAAGGGCCTAACGAAATATTGTCAGGATGCTGGTGTAAAACTCAATAAGAAAGGGCTGAATAACTCTTTAGAGATCATCGATACTCAAGTTAGAGCCTATATCGCTCGAGATTTAATTGATGATGATGGTTTTTATCCTATTATTAGAAAATTAGACAAAACGATTGATTATGTGATCGATATGAAGGAATAATTGGATTGAAATATTCGTATATCTTAAAGATCTACCCATTGGGTGGATCTTTTTTTTTGACATAGAATTAAACCTTTCGAAGAGCAACCCGTCTAAATTTCGAAAGCGATTTAAAAATGGGAGTGGATCCAAATTAATGAAATCTCATTTGAATCAGTATAGATTAACTCAATGTTTCACGTCAGTTAATTTTTTGTAAAAGAAGAATTTCTGTCTAAAAAAAAGAAGATATGAAAACTAAAATAACAGTATGTATCCTAATGACTTTAATGCTTTTCAGCGGAATTAGTCAGGCACAACAAAGAAAAAGAGCCGAAAGAAAGCAGAATACAATGATTCAATTGACAGATGCTCAAAAAGAAGAATTGAAAGCTGCTAAAGTTGAATTTGCAAAAGCAACACTTGATGTAAAGAATGAATTGAATGAGCTTAAAGCTTATCAAAGAACCTTAATGTCCGCTGAGAACCTAAACGAAAAGAAGGTTTTTGAAAATATCGATAAGATGACAGTTTTAGAAAAGCAGTTGATGAAAGAACGAATCAATATGCGACTAGCAACTTCAGGCTTATTAGATGAAGATCAGAGAATGCATAGAGAAATGCGTGGTAATCTTAGAGGTAGGCGAGCTGATTGTTCGGGAATGCGAAATTCAGAGGTAAACTGTAGAAAGGGGCAAATGCATAAAGGAGAGAGAAAAGCTATTGATAAAGGAAGAAAGCAAAGAGCTGTGAATGCATTAGGTTTGTCTGAAACGCAACAAGAGCAAATGAAAAGCTTAAAGCTTGAGCATAAAAAGGTGACTCAAAATTTAAGAGAAGAAATGCAGGAGCTTCGTTTAAAGCAAAAACATTTACTTAACGATGAAAAGCCTAATAAGAACGAAATCTTTTCGAATTTAGATCGTATTTCGTCTATTCAAAATCAATTGGCGAAAGAAAGATTTGTCAGTCAGAAAGAGATTCGTAATATTTTAGATGAGGATCAGTTGGTTCTATTCTTATCAAGATCACACAAGATGAATAAACATAGACAAGCAAAAATGCACAAGCGTTTTTAATATTAAATTTAGAATTAGCACTTCAGTAAAGGTTTCGGTTTTCCGAAACCTTTTTCTATTTTTGGAGATTCAATACAATTTATATGAAGAAATTAGCATTTTATCTCCTGATAATCATTCCCTTTTTGTTTTCCTGTGAATCCGACAGAAAGAAAGAAGTAACTTTTAAAATAATAGCTACAACTGACGTGCATGGTGCTATTTTTCCTTACAATTTGGTGAATGATAGAAAAGCTGGCAGTTCACTAGCCCAGGCCTATTCTCATATATCACAAGAGCGTCGTAAAAGCAATCAACATGTATTGTTGTTCGATAATGGTGATATTTTGCAAGGTGATCCAATGGTGTATTATTCCAATTTTGAGAAAACTGAGCAAAAGCATATTTGTGCTGAGGTGATGAATTTTATGGGATACAATGCAGGTGTAGTTGGTAATCATGATATTGAGCCCGGTCACGATGTTTATGATCGCTTAGTAAAAGAATTCGCTTTTCCTTGGATGGGTGCCAATGCGATTAATAATACAGATGGAAAACCTTATTTTAAACCTTATACAATAATTGAAAAAGATGGCGTTAAAATAGCTGTTATAGGTTTTGTAACACCAGCAATTCCTAAGTGGTTGCCAGAGAAAATATGGTCAGGAATGCATTTTGAGCAAATAGAAGCTTCAGCTAAGAAATGGATGCCAATTATCAAGGAGAAAGAACAGCCCGATTTTGTTATTGGTTTGTTGCATTCAGGAATGGGTGATCTTGGGAATAATGAATTGGAGGTAAAAGAAAATGCAGCTTTGCAAGTGGCCAAAAATGTACCAGGCTTTGATATGATTGTTTGTGGACACGATCATCAAGAAGCAATTAAGTGGGTGGAGAATACCAACAATCAGAAGGTTTTGATCATTAATCCGAAATCAAAAGTACAATTCCTGGCTGACGTATCAGTTTCGTTTAAGTTGAATGGAGATAAAAAGACCTATAGTAAGAAACTAAGCCCACAATTGGTAGATGTAAAAGCTTTACCCGTTTCTAAAGCTTTCGAGGAGCGGTTTTATTCATCTTTTGATGAGGTTAAGGCTTATGTTTCCAGACCAGTGGGAGAATTCACAAAGAGTATTAAAACCTCCGAGGCTATGTTTGGTGATTCTCCGTTTGTGGATTTGATTCACAATATTCAACTCGATTTGGCTGATGCTGAGGTTTCATTTACCGCGCCTTTGTCTTTCAATGCGAGTATCGATTCAGGAAAGCTGGAAGTCAGGGATCTGTTTAAACTGTATCGATTCGAGAACTTGCTTTACACCATGAATTTAAGTGGTCAGGAGATTAAAGATTTCCTAGAATACAGTTACGATAAGTGGTTTCGACAAATGAAAAAGAAGACCGATCCGATGTTGTTTATTGAAACTTCGCAAAAAAGAAGTCGATTAAGTACCATGTTTTTTAATTACGATTCGGCTGAAGGTATCGACTATGAGCTGGACTTGAGAAAAGAAAAAGGGAATAGAATTCGCATAATTAAGATGAGTAATGGACAGCCTTTTGATTTGAATAAAACCTATAAAGTAGCATTGAATTCATACCGTGGTAATGGTGGTGGTGGTCATTTAACTGAAGGTGCTGGACTTTCGAAAGAAGAGCTTAGTAAGCGACTGATTAATTCAACAACAAAAGATTTACGCTTTTATCTAATGAAGTGGATTGAAGAAAAAAAAGTGGTTGAAGTCACTTGTAATAAGAATTGGAATGTTAGTCCGGAAGCTTGGTGGCAGATGGCTAAAGAGCGTGAGTATGAGTTGTTATATGGTGAAAAATAAACCCTATTAACAGAAAACAAGGAGTCAGTAATTTAAGATTAAAAAAAATGCCACAAGACGAAGAAATCGAATTAGCAAGTGTACAGTTCGAGAATTTATTGAATAAAGAACAAAAAGAAGCTTTTAACTATTTGTTAGAGCATACGGTATTCTGTCCCAATTGCAGTAATATCTGTCCGCAAGGCGTGGTTGACCACGTTACGGTTTTAACAGATGCCGATGAGGTCTTGATGAAAGGAAAATGTGCCAAATGCGGAAGTGGCGTAAGACGCCTGATGTTAATTGAAGAAGATGCTGGTTTTGCAGATCGCGTAAAATCAATTAGAAATAATTAAAATATGAAGTCATAAAAAAGATCCAAACTGATGAGGTTTGGATCTTTTGTATTTTATAGTGCTGCTTGAAGTTTTTGAATCTAAAATTGCGATTCGATATACTGAATCAGGCAATGAATCACTTTAATGTGAATTTCCTGTACTCGATCGGAATAACCTGTCCAGGGTACTCGAATTTCTACATCACAAAGCTCAGCCATTTCGCCTCCGGTTTTTCCGGTTAAGCCCACCACAGTCATGCCTTTTTCTTTGGCAGCTTTTATGGCATTAATGATGTTCTTAGAATTACCAGAAGTGCTTATCCCCAAAAAGACATCGCCCTTTTGTCCCATTCCTTCAACGTAGCGAGAGAAAATATAATCGAAACCATAATCGTTACCTACGCAGGTAATATGACTTGGATCTGAAATTGAAACGGCAGGCATGGCCATTCGATCGTTTCTAAAGCGACCTGTTAGTTCCTCAGCAAAATGCATGGCATCACACATAGATCCACCATTACCACATGAAATAATTTTCCCACCATTTTTAATGGCATCAGACATGGCAGCCCCTGCTTTTTCAATGGCAATAAAATTCTCTTCTTTGTTGATAAATGCTTCCAATACCTGGTGAGCATCATTAAAACTACTTTTTATATCTTCAAGAATCATAAGGTTCAATTTTTTTCAAAACTACAATAACAATTGGCAACATACAAAAAGAAAGGAAAAATCGTATTTTGAAAAGGGTATTTTAGATAAGGGCCTAGTGAAGATAAGATGAATTAGTTAACTTCGGGTAAATTTCATAATCTTACCTGATAAACCGACCTGTCAATGAAATCAAAACTTTACGAAATCATATTTGAATCAGATACCAGAGATGGAAAACTATTCGATGTTTTATTATTGATTGTTATTGTGCTGAGTATTCTTTTGGTCATGCTGGAGAGTGTTCCATCTATTGAGAAGAATTATCACAGTTTATTGATCATTCTGGAATGGAGTATTACCATTATTTTTAGTCTTGAGTACTGTTTAAGAATATGGATCGTATCAAAGCCTAAGGTCTATATTTTAAGCTTTTACGGAATTATTGATTTCCTATCCATTCTTCCTAGTTATTTGGGTTTATTCTTTGTGGGAACACAGGGTTTAATGGTGATTCGTGCTTTACGTTTGCTACGTATCTTCCGAATTTTAAAACTGAATCGTTATATGAGCGAAGGGGCTGTTATCATTAGAGCACTAAAACAAAGTCGATATAAAATTTCAGTTTTTCTTTTTGCAGTGCTTACTATGGTTATTATTATTGGGACGACCATGTATTTGATTGAAGGAGAAGAGAATGGTTTTACTAGTATTCCAAGAGGTATTTATTGGGCAATTGTAACCCTTACGACTGTGGGATATGGAGATATTTCACCGACTACAGCATTGGGACAATTTATAGCTTCATTTGTGATGATTACCGGTTATGCTATAATTGCTGTACCAACTGGGATTGTTACGGCAGAATTATCGAAACCAAGCAAAGCCCTACCATCAGGTCTGGTTTGTGAGAACTGTTTATCAGAAGGGCTTGATCAAGATGATCAGTACTGTAGGTTTTGTGGAGAGAAATTTCAATAAGTATTAGTGGAGCGCTTTTCAGGTCAATAATAAATAAAGAATTGAACAGCAAGAACTTTGTTAATATATCCTAAATACCTGCATGTCTGAATTGTATTTCTAGACCGTAATTCAGTATTTATAGCTATATTTGCCATACAATCGAAGAAAATATAAAAAGCATTAACACAAGGAATTATGGCATTACCAGGTTTTTTTAAAAAGCCGGAGCATAAGAGGTTTAATATCGAGCCTCGCTATTGGGATCCAGCTAAAGAAGAGCGTGAAGAGAGAGAAAATCGCATTAAGTCCGAGTTGGGAATGACAGATGATAATGGTCAGTATATCCCCAATATCAAGGGACAGCTGAGACGTTCTCTTCGTCACAAGAATGCCGATGTGAGATCATCGAATAAGAAATCAAATATTCGACTGTTCATAATTTTGATCATTCTTCTAATTATAGCTTATGGCTATGTCTTCGGTTGGGATCTCTCAATACTTAAAATGTAGTGAGCTAATTGAAACGAAACTTTATTATTGAAGCTTCGTTTTGTTTTATTTCCATTTTAACTTTTGAGAATTAAGGAATATTTATCTCACATTTAATTCTATATGTCCGATATTATACAAATACTTCCAGACTCAGTTGCGAATCAAATTGCTGCGGGAGAGGTGGTTCAACGTCCGGCTTCTGTTGTAAAGGAATTGGTAGAAAATGCCATTGATGCAGGGAGTACTTCCATAAAAATTAACCTAAAGGATGCGGGGAAAACTCTCATTCAGATTATAGATAATGGTTGTGGAATGTCAGCGACTGACGCCCGATTAGCTTTCGAACGTCATGCCACATCGAAGATTAAAGCTGCTAAAGATCTGTTTGCTATTCGTACCATGGGCTTTCGCGGTGAAGCTTTGGCTTCAATTGCAGCTATTGCTAATGTTGAGCTTAAAACGAAACGAACGGAAGATGAGCTTGGAACACATCTTGTTATTGATGGTTCTGAACTGATTTCTCAGGATTCTGTTGCATGCCCATCAGGAAGTAATTTCAGTGTTAAGAATCTATTTTTTAATGTTCCGGCACGTCGTAAATTCTTAAAAGCGAATTCCACAGAGCTTCGAAATATCATAACCGAATTTCAAAGAATTACTTTAACGAATCCGGATATTGAGTTTCAGTTGATTCATAATGATGTTGAGGTTTACAATCTAACACCCAGTAATACACGTCAGAGAATTGTAAATGTTTTTGGGCGTAGTATCAACACCAGATTAATCAGTATCGATACTAATACCAGTATCGTTAAATTAACGGGTTTTATTGGTAAACCAAAGAATGCTAAGAAAAAAACCGATGAGCAGTTTTTCTTTGTGAATAACCGCTACATGCGTCACCCTTATTTTCATAAGGCTGTCTTATTGGCTTACGATAAAATATTGCCCCCTGATACGGTACCACCTTATTTCATCTTCTTTGAAGTGGATCCTAAGATTATCGATATCAATATTCATCCTACAAAAACAGAAATTAAGTTTGAGGATGAACAGGCTATTTTCCAGATTATTCAGGCTTCTATTCGTGAAGCTCTTGGGAAATTCAATATTGTCCCTTCTATCGATTTTGATGAGGATACCAGTCTGGAAATTCCTGTGGCTAATCAGGATTCTTCAGAGGTTGAAATGCCGATGATTAAGGTGAATCATGAGTTCAACCCTTTTGAGGCTGATACTTCATTTAATCCATTTGACGCTGAAAAATCTTTTAATCCTTTCGAGCAAGAGACTAACTCTATAGAGAACAATCAGTTTTATCAGGAATTTAAGTCAAAGCCCAGCCCAGCACCTTCTTCTAGCCCAAGAACAAAAAAAGAGGTTCCTCAAGATTGGGATAAACTTTATCAGGATAGAGAGCCCGATTTGGTTCCCGACTATCCAATTGGAGGACAAAAAGAGGTGAAAAGACCGCCTATGCCAGATTATTTTCAGCATCAGGAAGCACCACAGAACCAGATACAACAAAAAATCTTTCAGAGAGAAAGCAGTGTGAAATCCAAAGGGTTTTTTCAGCTAAAAAATAAATATATTCTGACCCCTGTCCGATCAGGTTTAATGATTATTGATCAGCGAAAAGCGCACGAACGTATTTTATTTGAGAAATTTAGAAATTCGGTTGAGAATAATCAGGGAGTCGCACAACAAACTCTTTTCCCTCAAACCATTGAGTTTAACGCGTCCGATTATACACTTTTGCAAGTGATTATCGAAGATGTTAAGGCATTAGGTTTTGATATCAGAGAGTTTGGCAAGAAAACATTTGTGATTAATGGAACACCGGCTGATATCCAAAATGGAGATCCTAAGGAGTTGCTTGAGAATCTTCTGGAGAACTATAAAGTGAACCAATTGGATGTTAAGGTGAAAGTACGTGAGAATTTGGCTAAAGCCTTAGCCAAGGCATCAGCTGTGAATTATGGTAAAACCCTTAGCTCGGAAGAAATGAGTGCCATTATCGATCAACTTTTTGCATGTGAAACTCCCAATTATACACCTGACGGAAAAACTATAGTTTCGGTCTTGGAAACTCAGGAACTTGACAAACGTTTCAGGTAAACACTGACAACTTGACTTTAATTCCAATATTTTGTTTCTTGGTATGGCTCTTGTAAGCATAAAGATCGGCTGTAGAAACAAGTTTACTAATGCGACTAAATCGATATGGTAAGCTGGAATTGCATGCATCAACTAAAAATATTGATATGAGTAACTTTAGATCATCATTATTAAATCTGCCTCCGGTAGTTAAAAACCTATTGATTATAAATGCATTAATGCTTTTGGGTTCATGGGTTTTAGGACAAACAGGGGTTAATTTATCTAAGATATTAGGACTTCACTTTTTTGCATCTGATTATTTTAAGCCCTTTCAGTTTGTAACGCATATGTTTATGCATGGTGATATCACACATTTGTTTTTCAATATGTTTGCCCTTTTTATGTTTGGGCGCGTATTGGAGTCGGTGTGGGGACCTAAGCGATTTTTACTCTATTATATGCTAACCGGTCTTGGTGCGGCGGCCTTACATACCTTTGTGCTTTGGTTAGACTATACATCAGCGATGAAGGCTTTCACGGCTTTTTCAAACACACCAACTCCCGAGTTATTTTCTGCAATTATAAAAGATTCATTGGGCAGACCTGCAGCCTGGGTGCTGGAATTTGCTGATAAATGGGCTGATAACCCTGATAGTATAGCTTACGCCAACCAAGGTATCCAGATTGCCCGTCAGGCAATAACAGAAAGTATTAATATACCAACCGTTGGTGCTTCGGGTGCTGTTTTTGGTATTCTATTGGCTTTTGGAATGTTGTTCCCAAATACGGAACTGATGCTTATTTTTCCACCTATTCCAATCAAAGCCAAATATTTTGTGATTGGATATGGTGCTTTAGAGCTCTTCCTAGGTTTTCAACAGAGTGCTGGTGACAATGTGGCTCACTTTGCTCATCTTGGCGGTATGCTCTTTGGTTTTATACTAATTAAGTATTGGCAAAAACATTCCAATCGATTTTATTAGTCGATGGTAATACGATAAACCAACAATTGACGTTCATATAAAGGTTAGCGAAGTTTTCTATTGGTTTTTTATTGACTTATTTGATATCTTATATAGGCATGAATTTTAACAACCCATATCAATCTTATTCTCATCAAAGTATTTGGGAAGGCATTAAGAATTCTTTCAAAGAGGGAAGTCATCTTAGTAAGTTAATTTATATCAATTTGGCTGTATTTATACTTGTGAAATTGACAGCGGCTGTTATTTTTCTTTTTGGAATAGCTCCTGAAGAAGGTAATTTTGTTTTGAATTGGTTAACGCTTCCGGCAGATACATCAGAACTTTTATATCGTCCCTGGACCATATTTACGTATATGTTTTTGCATGAGGGCTTTCTTCATATTCTCTTCAATATGCTTTGGCTATATTGGTTTGGAAAAATATTTCTGAGTTTTCTTGATCAGAAAAAGTTGTTGAGTATTTATTTGATTGGTGGATTAACTGGTGCGGCTGTTTTTGTTTTTGCTTTTAATCTTTTTCCGGTTTTTGAAAATATCTTACCCATCTCTGTTGCTCTGGGAGCTTCGGCTTCTGTTATGGCGGTCGTTTTTGCTACAGTTAGTTATTCCCCAAATTATATTGTAAATTTAGTTTTCATAGGACCTGTTAAGATCAAATATATTGCTCTTTTCTTTGTTCTTACCGATATCATTCAACTACCTGACGGAAATGCTGGTGGGCATTTGGCTCACTTTGGAGGTGCTTTTTATGGTTGGTTATTTATTTCGCAATTGCGAAAGGGGAAGGATATCTCTTCTGGCTTTAACCAGATGATGGACACCGTTTTTTCTTGGTTTAAGTCGAAGAAAAAAATGAAGGTAACACATAAACGAGCTCGAACGGCTGATGATAAAGCTTATAATAAAGCTAAAAAACAAAAGCAGGAAGATCTGAACGAAATTCTGGAAAAGATTTCTAAATCGGGTTACGATAGTTTATCTAAAGAGGAGAAAGAAATTCTTTTTAAGTCCAGTAAAGATGAATAAGGAGAAATAAAGGTTAAAGGATAAAAGTAAAAAAGGGCTGAGATTTTTTAAGCCAATTCTTGAAACCTAATGGTGCTACTGCAGTTTGTAATCTGCAGTTTAATTATTTGGGATTTATAATCCCCTTATATGTTGAAGTGAACCCGACAACAGAGAACTAACAACAGATTTAATTGAAGAAAATACTGCACAAAGGCCTGGTTGTATTTAGCTTGATTTTTTCAGGAGCACTTCTGATATCCTATTCAGCAGCTTATATCAACCCCGGCATGCTTGGTTTTCCGGCCTTTTTTGGTCTTGCTTTCCCTTATCTTTTAGTTATTAACCTTCTTTTTGTACTGTATTGGATGTTCCGTCGCAAGTGGAGCTTTTTATTACCTCTAATCGTCATTCTTGTGGGCTATGGAAGTATCAGTGACTTCTTTCAGTTAAGTGGGGGTGATAAGACTATTTCTGTCGATTCTGAGCAAGTAAATATTCTTTCGTATAACGTACGATCATTCGATCGATATAAGTGGACTAAAGACCCCAATACACCTCATAACATCATCAAGTTGATTAACTCTCAAGAACCCGATGTTGTTTGTTTGCAAGAATACCGCAGTACCACCAACGGCTTTTTATCTTTAAGCAATCTTAAAAAGCAATTGGGGATGAAATATGTGCATTATAGTAATAAAAGAAGTGGAGTTGCTATTTTCTCCAAGCACCCTATGGTTAAAAAGGCAAGTCTATCCTTTGGGAACGAGCATTTGTGTAAAGCTATTTTTGCTGATATTTCCTTAAAAGGCAAACGGTTTAGAGTTTATAACCTTCATCTGGAATCCAATCGTTTTGTTGGTAAGAATTATAAGTTTATCAAGAAAGATGAGTATCAAGGTAACGAAGAAGATCTGAATGAAATTAAAGATATTTCCTCACGTTTGGGTCAGGCATTTGCTCGAAGAGCTGAGCAAGCCCTTCAAATTAAGGAACACATTAAGCAATCACCAAATCCGACATTGGTTTGTGGAGACTTTAACGATACGCCGAATTCATATACTTACCATCAGTTATCCAAGGGCATGAAGGATGCCTTTGTCCAACAAGGGAAGGGGATTAGTACGACTTATTCTGGTGATTTCCCTTCATTCCGTATCGATTACCTTCTTTATTCCGATGATATAAGGTGTACCCAATACGAACGGATACGAAAGCGTTATTCCGACCATTATCCTATATGCGGAAGTTTTGTTTTTCCTTCAAAATAAGCTCCCTCTTCTTCATCACTTCTTTGCTTATTTTTTTCAATTACTTAAATGCTTTTCTGACATTTAATTTACAATTGAATAAATTTATTTTCCCAATTTGATTTTCACGAAAGGCCTGTTGTTATTGCTTAATGCGATAGTAATGAACTTGTTTGGATTTTAGTAAATCATGTTTTGGGAATAAAAAATTTACATATTAAATAATATTTAATTAAATTAGATTGTGATTTTAGTTAAATAAGTTAATTCTAAGCAAGGAAGTGAAGGGTTCCCTAACTCTTCATTTCTTTACTTTTAAAAGCTTCCAAAGCCTTATCTCGTGGGTCAGGCAATTAACTTCGAAGGAATACGGAAATCGCCAAAGTGAATGTTGAAATAGAGCGGGGGAATACTGGAATTGACTAAAGGAAAGCTGGAAACACGAAAGGGAAAGCAGAAAAGCCTCAGGGGAAAGGTGAAATTCTTCTGGGGAATGCTGAAAACTTTCAGGGGAATGCTGAAATTGATAAGGGGAATGAGAGAAAGACTGGAATGAATTTAAGAACTATTCTTTTCAGGAATAGGATGACAAAGTAACATGTTGGTAAGGAGGATTAAGGACTAAGAGTTAGGTTGAAATTAATTTTAATCATCATAGTATAAATCAAACTAATCATTAAAAGATGAGTACTTTTTTTAAGTTTAGACAGGAAGAGCTTCCTATAGTGGGAGAACTTTTATTACAAATGTTTACAAGAGATCGTAGTGCCTTCGAAGATTTTTCAGCTGAGTACAACGATGAATACCTAAAAGAGGTGAGTAAGCAGATCAAAAAAGTAAATGACCTGACTCAAGCACCCACACTAACTGCCGAGATCAAGAAAACAACAGAAGAACTTTACGACTGTCTTGATGGAATTGTTCCTAAGCTCAACTTGATTGCAGCTTATGCGCAACGTGCAAACAAAGCATTGATTATAAAAGTAGCTGACTTTGGGATTAAGCAAGCTAAAAAGGATATCAAGAAAAAGAATGTTGAGGGCTATTGCACCAGAGTGAAAGTCGTTGAGCAAAATATAGCCAACAATCTTGAAGCATTAAAAGCAAGAGGGTATAAGGAGAAGCTTGGTAAGGAGCTTTCAACTTTGACCCAAAAGGCTTATGACTTGAATTTGATTCAGGAAGAAAAGATGAGAGAAAAGAAAGAATTGGTTTTAAATAATCATGAAGAGCTGAATAAGCTGTGGACGATGATGGCTGATCTATCTAAGACGGGTAAGTTGATTATGAAGGCGAATAAACAAAAGAGTGAAGATTATATGTTTACTCATATTATCAAACAGGTTCGTAAGCCTAAGCTAGCCCCTGTTGTTAAAAAGAAGGTTCAGCCTGTAGTTGAAGAAGTGAAAAAGGAAGCCCTTGTTGAAGAAGCGGTTTCCTAATTCTATAATACTAGATATTTGCCATATTTAGTGACTGTTGACGGGTGTTTTTATCGCTTAGAACACGCCGTGTTTATGGTAATAAAAAAAGGACTTCCTATTGGGAAGTCCTTTTTGTATATGGTATAGATTGGGTTTATTTAGGATCGTATCCCCACTTAAGGAAGATTGAGCCCCAAGTAAAACCGGCACCAAATCCTGATAGGATAATGTTATCGCCTTTTTTCAGTTGGTTTTCCCATTCCCATAAACACAATGGAATTGTCGCTGAAGTTGTGTTGCCATATTTCTCAATATTGATCATCACTTTCTCCTTAGCTAAGCCCATACGCTTGGCAGTGGCTTCGATAATACGATTGTTTGCCTGATGAGGAACCAACCATGCCAAATCATTGGCAGTCATGTTGTGTTTTTCCATCATTTCAACCGATACATCAGCCATATTCGATACCGCGTGTTTGAAAACGTGGTTACCTTCCTGGTAGATGAAATGCTCGCGATTATCAACTGTTTCGTGACTTGCTGGTTTGCAAGAACCTCCGGCTTTTTGGTGCAAATGCTTGCGACCAAAACCCTGAGTATGCAACATCTCATCGATAATACCTACGTTTTCAGTTGTTGGCTCAAGAAGAACCGCTGCAGCCCCGTCGCCAAAAATAGCGCAAGTCTGACGATCAGTATAATCAACTATTGAAGACATCTTTTCAGATCCAACAATCACAACTTTCTTATACATACCAGACTGGATGTACTTAGAACCTGTTGCTAAAGCAAAAAGAAAACCTGAACAACCCGCATTCAAGTCGAAACTGAAAGCATTGTTTATGCCTAATTTATCGCTAATAATGTTTGCTGTAGCAGGGAATTGCATATCCGGTGTTACAGTAGCGCAAATCACCAAATCAACTTCTTCAGGAGAGGTATTGGTTTTTTGTAGCAATTCTTCAACTGCTTTAGCTCCCAATACTGAAGATCCTTGTTCCTCACCTTTAAGAATTCTTCTTTCTTTAATACCAATTCGGGTCATGATCCACTCATCGGTTGTATCAACCATGGTGCTCAGTTCTTCATTGGTAAGAATATAGTCAGGAAGATAAGCCCCAACTCCCGTAATTACTGCGTTTATCTTTGTCATTACTATGCTTACTTATTATTCTTTTGATCAAAATAGCTTACAATTATAATCAAAATGACTATCAATTGCAAAGCTCACAATCATAGGGGATAAAAGAATTAAACACAAAAATACTAATAAGCAAAATTGCTCCAAAGAGTATTCTCAGGAGCAAATTTACTATTGCGTTAAACCTTATCCGAAAGAATTAGGTTATGCTGTAACTTCTTTTTCAATCGCTAATTTGCCTCTATAGTATCCGCACTCAGGGCAAACAGTGTGGTATTTAGCAGTTGCTCCACAGTTTGAGCAAGATGCTAAAGTAGCAGGAGTTGCTTTAATATGAGTTCTTCTCTTATTTCTTCTCTGCTTCGATGTTCTGTGTTTTGGATGTGCCATTTTTCAACCTATTAAACTATTTATTATCAATCAATTTTTTTAATTCACTCCATCTCGGATCTACTTCCTCTTTCTCCGAGTGCTCATTAAGTTTTTGAATCATTTCTTCGTTACAAGTGCTGAAACCATCTTCGTCATCCGGGTGGGTGAAGTTGATAGGGAAGCTCAACAAAATTAACTCGTAAATGTATTGAGCAATTTTGATCTCGTTTTCTGATTCAGGGACAACAATAACGTCATCATCCAATTCCTCGTAATTTTCTCCAAATTTGATGAAAAGAGTAGAAGCTCCTTCAACCTCATAAGGAAAACGATCTAAACAACGATCACAAACCACACTAATCTCTCCTGCAATTTCTAAATCAAGAGTCATAACAAGGGTTTTCTTTAAAAGCGTTGCTTTTACAGAAACTTGACCTTGAAAATCATTCTCAAATTGAAAATGCTCAAAGAATTTTTCGTCAGCAGTGAATTGAAATTCATGACTGCCATCTTTTAATCCTTTGTAAGGAATCGTGTATTTTGCTAAATAATCCAAAATGCTCAAATAAAACTTTGCAAAAGTATATAATTTCTAATAGCTATCCTCAAACTCGAACATCTTTTTTTACAAAAAGTATGGATTTTTGACTAAAGAGATTTCGGTGAAATGCCTTAGTGTTCAGTTTGATGGATTTATTATAGCCATTTGTTCGAAATTAAAACCTGTAAACAGAGGCTTCTTCTCGCTCAAATGGGGTGCAAAAATAGTCAGAAATTACCGATTCAAAAATTTTTTGAGAAGTTTTAATAGGCAAAAGCTCTAATTTGTAGGCAATAGTATGCGAATACAGCTGCCTTTGCCCAATTCGGAGCGGTGCACAAATATTTTTCCACCATGATATTCTTCTATAATACGCTTTGCCAGTGAAAGGCCTAAGCCCCAGCCACGTTTCTTGGTGGTGTAGCCAGGTTTAAAGATGGTTTGAAATTGCTTTTTGTGTATGCCTTTCCCCGTATCGCTAATGTCCAGGCATAAATTGTTTTGTGATTTTGTTAGATTAAAACTCAACTTTCCTGCACCACTCATGGCATCGATGGCATTTTTTGTGGTATTTTCAATTACCCAGGAAAAGAGTTCCTTGTTGATGGCCGGTTTAAAGTCGATACTCTCGTCAATATGAACAGAGAATTCGATTTTATTGGATGATCTTTTTTTCAGGTAGTTAATGCTGTCTTCTAATATTTGCTTGATATCGTTAGGAATAAGATTGGGCTTCGATCCGATTTTTGAAAATCGTTCAGCGATCACCTCAAGGCGTTCCACATCTTTGCCCATTTCTTGCGTCAAACTTTTATCGATATCCGAAGATTTAAGTAATTCCATCCATGCCAGCAATGAACTTATTGGGGTTCCCAACTGGTGCGCTGTTTCCTTCGACATGCCCACCCAAACCTGATCTTGCTCGGCTTTTTTCGAGAATGTAAAAACCAGGTAAGCCAAAAGAACCAGGAAAAAGATAAGTCCCAGTTGGATGAAAGGATAAAGCTCGAGTTGCTTGATGAGTTTGGACTCGTCGTAATAAAGAGATTGTTCTCCACCTTCGGATTTGATCTTAAAATAGACCCCTCTGGTTTTCATTTTTCGGAGTTCCTCTGCTAACTTCAGATCGGTAATTTTACCTGAAATATTAAGGTTACGATATTCTGTAATGTCACCTTTTTCGTTTGTGAGAATTAGTGGTATAGTTTCGTTTTGTTCTAGAATTTTTGTGATAAGAGTAATATCCTGATTAAGATCGGAATTGATGCTGGATAATGCATCTGCCCATAATTTAACGGCTTTTTCCTCTTCAAAGGCCAGTTTCTTAACAAGATTACTGGTATAGAATATAGACCCCAGCACAATAAATCCTGCAAAGAATAGAAAGCCAATTTTCCACTGGCGTTTTTTTAAAAAGATATTCATCAATATTTGATTTTCTTAAAAGGCAGACGATGATCGCAATTCGTATTTAAAGATGCTAATTTTTATTTGATATCGTTCTTCATTTATAGCTACAAAAAGACTGATACAGTTAAAAACCGTTTTAGGCTTTTAATATTGTATCAGTCTCATAATATCTATCGGTGACCTATTTTATCTTCTTATAATAGTCAATAAGGTATTGGGCATTCTGTTCAGGCTCATCCTTTTTAATCTCTATACGATAAATCTCCTGTGTGGTACGAGTATTAAGCCCGTGTCCATAAGCTTTATCGTAATAGTCAAGTGTTATATCTGCCACGGTAGCAAAATCACCTTGCTCTAAACTCTCAAATGCTTTTTTAACTTTTAAGCCACCCAGTCGTTTTTCAATCTTTTTACACATTTGTTTCAGTAAATCGATTTCGAAACAGGCGTATTCCTTAACCAATCGTTTTATGCGTTCTGACTTAGGTACGATAATAGCCAATAGAGGTGCCTTTCTCATTTGTCCAAAAAGTGCATCGTTGATCCAAACGGAACCAACCGAATGACTTTCATCTTCAGTCCAGATGGGTTTAGAATGATCGAAATCAAGCCAGATTTTTCCCAAATCATTTTCAAACTGTTCAGTTGTGGGCTGATCTGCTTGTCCTAAGGCTCCAAAGGCAGAACCTTTGTGGTTGGCCACACCTTCAAGGTCGAGAACTTGCTCTCTCATCTCGGTAAGCTTGTGAAGCACTTCAGTTTTGCCACTACCGGTATAACCCCCTATAACCACCAGTTTTGTGGGCTGAGAGAAGGCTTCCCGGATGAAGTGACGGTAAGCTTTGTAGCCTCCAACAAGTAGGCTAGGCTTAAGGCCTGCCGTTTCAAAAAGCCAGGCCATACTACCAGATCTCATGCCACCTCGCCAACAGTGAATCAAGACTTCACCATCAACAGCTACTTTTTTTGCTCTTCTTACAAACACAGACAACTTTGGTCCAACCAGCTCTAAACCTAAAAGGACAGCGGCATCTTTGCTTGAACGCTTGTATTTTGTTCCAACCTGAGCGCGTTCTTCGTTGGTGAAAATTGGGATGTTGATGGCACCAGGAATGTGCCCTTGTTCAAATTCAGCAGGCGTTCTTACGTCTATCATTGGAATTGTTTTTCCCTTTTCAAGAAAGTCTTGTGCTGATAATTTAGTGATCATGTGTTTAGATAAAAATTGTCCCGTCCTCGATTAGTGAGGAGCGGGATTATAAATAAAGTATATGTTTAGGCAAATTTAATCGGATTATGAACCGGAAGTTTTAACCTTCAAGGAATTCACCTAATAGCGAACTGCCGCCTTTTCGGGTGTTGCTTCCCATAGGAGAAATGGCTTGTATCAGTTTTCTAATTGGCATCGATTGTAGGTAAACTTTACCCGTTCCTCTTAATGTTGCCAGGAAAAGCCCTTCACCACCAAAAACCATAGATTTTAAACCACCAGCTTTTTCTATTGAAAATTCGATACCTTCTTCAAAAGCTACCACACAACCTGTATCAACTCTTAATGTTTCGTTGTTAAGCTGCTTCTCGATTACGGTACCTCCTGCATGAACAAAAGCTTTACCATCGCCTTGTAATTTTTGTAAGATAAAACCTTCACCACCAAAGAAGGTTGCTCCAAGTTTTTTATTGAAAGCAATGCTAACCTTAGTACCAAGAGCTGCACAAAGGAAGCCATCTTTCTGAACAATTAATGTTCCTCCAGATTTTTTTAAATCGATCGGCATAATGGTACCTGGATAAGGTGCTGAAAAGGCAACTTTTGCTTTTCCATAACCTCTATGGGTAAAGTGAGTCAGGAATAATGATTCACCGGTGATCATACGTGATCCCGCTGACAATAATTTGCCAAATAAACCCGCCTCAGGTTCTGATCCATCACCCATCTTCGCTTCAAACTGAATTCCTTCTTCCATATAGGCCATGGCTCCAGCTTCGGCTATTACAGTCTCGTTTGGATCTAATTCAACTTCGACCAATTGAATGTCGTTACCGTATATTTTATAATCTATTTCGTGTGAACGCATATTTTTAAATGTTAGAATTTATGAAATAAAGGTTCAAGATATAAGGATTTAGCTTAAACTCAAAGAGGAGAGAAGTCCAGATTAAGAATTTAACTTTCGTTAATTATTCAAATGTTTAGGCCTATCGGTATTTTAATTCTTCGTCTTCAGACATCATCCCATGATAACTATCGTAGCGGGATTCTGCAATTTCGCCTCGTTCAACAGCTTTCTTAACGGCACATTTGGGCTCGTGCATATGCGTACAATTATGGAATTGACAATTGTTTGAGATTCTGAAAATTTCCGGGAAGAAGTGAAACATCTCTTCTTTCTCCATATTGAAAGTTCCAAAACCGCGAATTCCAGGCGTATCGATAATATAGCCACCGAATTCCAGTTCGAACATCTCAGAAAAAGTTGTGGTGTGTTTCCCGGAAGAATGCGATTCTGAAATCTCACCTGTCTTTAGTTCCAAGCCGGGTTGTATGGAATTGATCAAGGTTGATTTTCCAACACCCGAGTGTCCTGAAAGAAGATTGATCTTATCTGTCATCTCGGCTTTAAGCACATCCATATTTAAGCCTGTTCTGGCTGAAACTTCGAAACATTTATAGCCAATTTTTTGGTATATGTTCTTAAGTTCTTGCAATTGAGCCAGATCATCTTCTCTATAACGATCAATTTTATTGAAGACCAGGTTAACAGGAATGTTGTAAGCTTCAGCTGCTGCTAAGAAACGATCAATAAAGGTACTTGTTGTAAGCGGGTAATTAACGGTCACAATTAAGAAAGCATGATCGATATTAGCTGCAATAATCTGGCTACTCTTCGAGAGATTAGTCGATTTGCGAATGATGTAATTCTTTCTGTCGTTAATTTTTACAATAACATTGGCATCTTTCTCCTGGTTAAACTGAACAATGTCGCCTACCGAAATAGGATTGGTCGTACGAATACCTTCCATACGAAATCGACCTTTAATTCTACAGTCGTGAACATCTCCATCTTCGGTTTTAACGGTGTACCAGCTACCTGTTGATTTTATGACTAATCCTTCTTTCACAGTTTATTTGTTTTTTGGAAAAGGCTGAGTCGCGCTTTCCAATGATCTTGCTTATTGATAGGTGATTTGATTTTTCAGATATGGGTTTGAAAGATCTCAATCTTGATAATTCAGCAAAAATAGTATTTTTTTGTGGATTAGCTTTTTAGAAATTCATTGGACTTTCTGAAAAACAAAACTCCCGTAGATTCCCTGTTTGTCTAAACTTTCTCCTTCAATTGTGAATTCGTTTAAAAGTACACCTTTCCAACAGTCGAGTTCATAAAAAACAGTTTCCTCTGAATGAATAATATCGTATTCTGTCGCCTGTAAAATAATCCGACTACCATTTATTTCTCCTTCGAGAAATTCTTGAACCATCACAGAATTGGATGAATCAATATTCTCCAGGAAAATGATTTTTCCAATAAGTCGTTTCCCTATCTGTTTTAGATAGAGCTCGCCTTTTGCCTTCCCAAAGCTATAGTCTTCTTCATAGAGCCATTTCCCACTTAGACTATCCATACAAAACAATTGAAATTTTTATTTGACTCAAAATATTTTACTCTCAGTAAGATACAAAACAATGCGGAAAAAAAACGATCTTTTTCCAGCAAGAGGCTTTGTTGAGAAAGAAAAATCTCATATATTTGCAGCGTCTTAGTCAGAAATGATAGACAGTATGATTGTCCCATGGTGTAATGGTAACACATCTGGTTTTGGTCCAGACGTTTAAGGTTCGAGTCCTTATGGGACAACACAATTCAAGCTTCGAATATTCATTCGGAGCTTTTTTTGTACCCCTGTTTTTGATGTAGCCATAGTCTAAAGAACATATCATTTTGAGAATAATGTGCTTTGATTATGACTAATTTTGCTGCCTGAAAATCAAAATAAACACTCCAATGTCAAAATTATTCAACCCTAAACTATTTAGCCTTTTAAAAGCCGGAATTGATAAAAAGCAAATTTCGAATGACGTCATGGCTGGTATTGTTGTTGGTATCGTTGCTCTTCCCCTAGCTATTGCTTTTGCTGTTGCTTCGGGGGTATCTCCAGATAAGGGTTTGATAACGGCTATTGTTGCAGGTTTACTTATTTCATTTTTGGGAGGTAGCCGTGTGCAAATTGGTGGACCCACAGGTGCTTTTATTGTTATTGTTTATGGTATTGTAGAAACACATGGCATAGGAGGATTAATTATCTCAACCATTATGGCCGGGGTCCTCTTGGTGATATTTGGTTGTTTAAGATTGGGCACGCTTCTCAAGTATTTTCCGCATCCTTTAATTGTTGGTTTTACCAGCGGTATCGCTTTGGTTATATTTTCGACCCAAATAAAAGATGCTTTTGGTCTGGATATAGATAAAGTTCCCTCAGATTTTTTAGCAAAATGGGAAATGTATTTCTCACATATTCATACATTGAATCCTACAGCTTTAATATTGACTGTAGCTACTATCTTAATTAGTGTCTACTCAAAGAAAATTACGAGTAAGATACCTGGTTCTTTTATTGCTATTATTGCAATAACCTTAGCTGTACAGTTATTCGATTTGCCTGTTACAACCATTGAATCATTTTTTGGAGAGATTCCAACGACCATTAGTCTTAGTTTCCCAGCCATCGAATGGGCTAACCTGACACAGTATATTGCACCAGCAATTACAATTGCTCTGCTTGGAGCTATCGAATCTTTACTTTCGGCAGTAGTGGCTGATGGTATGATTGGTGGTAATCACCGCTCGAATACGGAGTTGATTGCTCAAGGGGTAGCCAATATCGTAACACCTTTCTTTGGTGGAATTCCCGCAACTGGAGCTATTGCACGTACGGCTACGAATATCAAAAATGGAGGTAGAAGTCCAATAGCGGGTATAGTACATGCGGTAACCCTATTGCTGATTATGCTTTTCTTTGGGCAATGGGCCAAGCTGATTCCTATGTCATGTTTGGCAGGTGTGCTGATAGTCGTTTCCTACAATATGAGTGAGTGGCGTGTTTTTAGATCTATCCTAAAGAGTTCAGGTTTTGATATTCTGGTTCTTCTGGCTACCTTCTTCTTGACTGTTTTGGTTGATTTAACAATCGCGATTGAAGTCGGTGTAGTCTTATCAGCCGTTCTTTTTATGAAGAGAATGGCTGACAAAGGCGAGCAGGTTCAAAAGGATGTAAATGTGGATTTAATAGAGGATTATAGTGACTTGCCTAAGGAAATATCAGTTTACGAAATTAGCGGACCTTTCTTCTTCGCATCAGCGAAGCAGTATGCTCAACTGATTCAGCAAATTGGTTTAAAAAGTAAAACCATCGTGATTCGAATGCGACATGTTCCATTTATCGATGCCACAGGTTTCCATAACTTTAAAGCAGTAATTGATTCGCTTCAGAAGTCTAATGTTAGAATTATACTGTCTGGCGTAAATGAATCGGTATTACTAGATATGGAGAAGTATGATCTAATTTCTAAGATTGGAAAAGATCATATCTTCGATTCATTCAATCATGCTTTAGATTACGCTAAAGCAACTCACGATTAATTAAATTTATTGACTTTCAGTTTGTCAGGGCATTCTTCTTTAAGTGTTTTGATACTCTTTTTTAATGCTGGGTGTATAAAATCAGGTATGAGTTCTTCAAGTGGGTATAGTGCGAAGGAGCGTTCTTGAATTCTGGGATGAGGAACAGATAATCGTTCATTTTCGATTAATTCATTGCCAAAAAATAAGATGTCGATATCAATGGTTCGCTCGCAGTATTGTGTGGTTTTGCGAATGCGACCTAATTCTTTTTCAATAGCCTGAGTTTTATCCAGTATTTCCAAAGCAGATAATTCTGAATCAAAAGCAATAACCTGATTTAGAAAGTTCTGTTCATGGCTGAAGCCCCAAGGCTCAGTTTCGTAAAGTGACGAAGCTTGAACGAATCTGCCAATCTGATTTGTCATCTTTCTGACTGCTTCAGACAGTAATTCTTCACGATTCCCAATATTACCACCTAATAAAAAATAGATTCTAGTCATAAATTATCTGTTTGAACGGCAAAAAAACTAAAGAAATCTTACTCAGCAAAATATACATCGAAAAATAAGTCTTATTGATCGACTTCATTTACAAAATAGATATATTTGTTATGAGAATCAGATTAATACTTTCTATTGATTTCGAATTTTAAATTAAAACTAAGCACCAAAGGAAAACTAATTTTCAAATTAAGCATTTATGAAGAATTTTTTTAAAATCACTTTAGCCTCTTTCTTAGCCTTTATCATCGGCAGTATTCTATTGCTGTTTATTGGTATGGGAATAATAGGAGCGATAGTTGCTAGTGGTGATAAGCCTGTTACAGTAAAGAATAATTCGATTCTTGAAATCGCTCTGAACAAGGAAGTTATGGATAGAGGTTCGGAGAATCCTATGGATGGTTTTGATTTCATGAGTATGAAACCTAAGGCGAAATTAGGATTAGACAATATTTTAGAATGTATTGAAAAAGCAAAAACAGATGATAAAATTAAAGGTATTTATCTGAATGTGTATGATATTTCCTCAAGTTTTGGAGGTTACGCTGTTGCTCAGGAAATCCGCACTAAACTGAAAGAATTTAAAACTTCAGGTAAGTTTATTGTGGCTTATAATAATATGGGATATTCCCAAAAAGCTTATTATTTAGCCTCTGTATCAGATAGTATTTACATTAATCCACTAGGAAATATTTGGTTTACAGGTATAGGTGGTGAAATGACTTTTTATAAGAACTTTTTGAAGAAAATTGGTGTTGAAGCACAAGTTGTTCGAGTTGGTAAATACAAGTCAGCAACAGAACCTTATTTTCTGGAGAAGATGAGTGATGCTTCTCGCGAGCAGAACTTGGCTTATACTTCAGCTATGTGGAATCAAATGGCCGAAGGTATTGCTCAGGAGCGTGATATTACGGTTGATGCATTTAACAAATTAACCAATGAGTTGGCTGTGCGTAAGCCTCAACATGCTTTGGATTATAAGCTTATTGATGGTATTATCTATGAAGATGAAATGGAGGCTAAGCTGAAAGATCTTGTAGGGACAAAATCGAAGAAGAAGCTAAATAAAATTAGTATTGAAAAGTATACTAAGGCTCCAAACGCAAATAAAAAATATTCAAAAAACAAGATTGCAGTCGTGTATGCAACTGGAGCAATTGGCTTTGAGCAATCATCAACTGCGATTGGTCCGGAATTGGCACAAACGATTCGTAAGGCTAGAAAAGATACGGCAGTTAAGGCGATTGTTTTGCGTATCAACTCACCAGGAGGTAGTGCTTTAATTTCAGATATCATCTGGAGAGAAGTTGATTTGGCAAGACAAACCAAGCCGGTTATTGCTTCAATGGGTAATGTTGCGGCGTCAGGTGGGTATTATATCGCATGTGCTGCTGATACGATTGTTGCTGATCCTAATACAATTACTGGTTCTATAGGTATTTATGGCTTATTTTTCTCAGGTGAAGATTTGATTAAGAATAAACTTGGTTTGACTACAGATCCTATCGGAACGCATAAGTTTTCATCCTTTGGAGGTGGCTATCCAATTCCATTTATGCCATTTGCATCTCGTAAGTTTAATAAGCAAGAGCGTCTGATTCTTCAGGAGTTTCTTAACGATGGTTACGATACCTTCCTAAGCCGTGTTGCTGCAGGACGTCATAAGACAGTTGAAGAGATTCATGAAGTCGCTCAGGGTCGTGTTTGGAACGCTATGGATGCTCAAAAATCAGGCCTGGTTGATGTTTTAGGAGGTCTTGAAACAGCTATTGCAATTGCAAAAGAAAAGGCTGGTATTGAGGAGTATCGATTGACTTCTTTACCAAAAGAAAAAGATCCATTCCAGGCATTGCTTGATGATTTAACAGGTAATGTGAAGATGCGAATTCTTAAGAGTGAGCTGGGTGTTAACTACCAGTATTACGAAAAAACAAAAGACATTATGAATATGGGTGGCGTTCAAGCCAGAATCCCATATCAAATCGATTTATATTAATTTTCAAGTAAATTAGCGAAACGGTAAAAGGACTCTCAAGCAATTGGGGGTCTTTTTTTATAGTCTATTTTATTCAAGGGTTTTAGGGACAAAAAAACTTATTATCTTTATCAGGATTCTAACAAATTAGAACAAAAAGAGTTGATATGGAAAAGATAAAAACAAATGCAGGTCATGGTTTAGGCGTGGCTGGTTTAATTTTGGGAATTTTAAGTTTGTTTATGGCTTTTATTCCTTGTGTGGGTGTCATTGCTATTGGCCCTGGTATTATAGCGATTGTCTTATCGATTGTAGGCTTGGTTCAAGCCAATAAGTATGATGGGGCTAAGGGTATTAATATTGCCGCCATTATCATTTCAGCTTTAGGAACCCTAATTGCTTGTGTTTGGTTATTTGTTTTTGTTGGTATCGCCTCATTGGACGAAGATCAGATTGAAGGAATAGTTGAGGATGTACTTGAAGAAGTTGTTCGAGGAACAGGTTCGTGTAATACTGAATTGCAAGATGAATTGGATCAATTGGAAATGCAAATGGATAGTATGAAGATTGAGGAAACAATTCATATCCAGACAGACTCAATGAAAATTAAAATCCATATCGAAAAAGAATAGTTCGGATGAAGCCTATTGATTCCTATAGAATCATCAATATCATATTTGCAGGAGTAATTGGACTGGTGTTCATTTACTCCTGTCTTTTTTTACCTGAGAATGGCAGCCATATTATCCCTTCCTTTTATACGGATATAACAGGGAATTCTAGTCCTTCGCTGGGATTATCAAGGGCATTTTCAGCACTTATAAGAGGAGATCTGGCTTTGGCTAATCAGTTTAACCCATATGTTATGAATATCTTTGCATTCTTCTGTTTTCAATTCCTTTATCGATTGATATCACTTAAGGTGGATAGCATGAGTTTTGTGAATAGAAAGACGTGGGTTCGTATTGATATTGTATTAACGATTTCTTTATTTCTGTTAGCTTTTTATCCATTAATACGATTTACCATAGAAACCATTGGGGATGTAATAGCATAGTAGATAATTACAATAAGTAGAATTCCTTCAACAAAAATTAACCCCTTTGTTTATTTTTTCTTTCTTGGAGTTATCAGATGAATAATGATCATCAAGGGGAATCATCTGATAACTTGATCGTCAGAAATTCATTCCTTTATAGAATTCACAACGTTTTGAATAAACTTATTGGTGTTAAAACGCTTGTCTATGGATAAACCCAAACGTACAATAACCAGATCTTTTGATGGAATAATAGATATTATCTGTCCATGGTGACCGATGCAATTGAATTCATCAATTTCGGAATCAGCATTGAGCCAAAATTGAGCTCCGTATCGACCATTTGAAGCCTTAGCAGGTGTTTGGGAATACTTTACCCAACCTTCTGGTAAAATTCGCTCTCCATTAGCTATACCATCGTTTAGATACAATAATCCAAACTTAGCCCAGTCTCGAGTGGTCGCATAACCAAAAGATGAGCCAACAAATGTGCCTTCAGCATCGGTTTCATAATAAAATGAGCTTGCACCAATTTTCTTAAACAATTCCAGATAAGGGAAATTGTGGTATTCTTCATCATGATTGATTTTATCCCGTAGGTATTTGCTGATGATATTTGAGGTTCCAGAAGAATAGATCCATTTTGAATCAGGTTCCACTGAGAATTCTTTATTGATAGCATAGCCTGAAGCTGTACCTGTTTTGTAAAGCATCTTGGTCACATCCGAAAGGCCGCCATAGCCCTCATTCCAATCCAGACCACTGCTCATGTGCATGAGATCATTGAGCGTAATGTCTTTTCTTTCATCTTTTTCCCATTCTTCAAAAAGAGCCTTATCGCTAAGGTCAAGACGATTCTGCTTTTTCATAATACCAACCAATGCATTGATAATACTCTTATTCATTGACCAGCCTAAAAGGGGAGTCGACTGGTTAAAGCCAGCTCCATATCGTTCAGCAATCAGTTTATTTTTGTAAAGTACGACAACACCTCGGGTTCTTTCTTCATGTTCAAAAACGGAATCAAGTGCTGTATTTAGGAGCTTAAAATCAATTTCACCTTCGATGTCATTAAGCACTGTGTTCAGCGGTATATTCTCGATTGTAGGTCTATTAAAAGTTTGTTGTCTTAGTTCTTCCTCATTGTAGCCCTTTGTAATGCAACATCCCAATGCACCGCGATAAATGGCTTTGCGTGGGAACAACCCGAAGATGCTTGCCGTTACTGATTTCTCCTCTTTATTGACTTTAATACTGGTTTTACTCATGAATGAGTAGTTGATATCATTATTCTGTAAGGATTCTAAGCTTCTGTTGGCTATGAAAAGTCCTGAGCACACATCTTTTGCTGAATAACCTGTGACAACAGGAAGCTTAACACTTGTATCGTAGATAAAATAGCTCAAGCCAATGATGGCAATGGCTAAAAGAATTCGTTTTATTTTTTTCATGTGATTACTATAGGTGACATGATTTGTTGATTGAATAAAAATAAGAAATTATATGAACTCTTTATTCAAATCTAAGGATGAGGCTGTTTTAAAAAGAAAAGGCTGCGAATTTCGCAGCCTTTTATACTTATTTGTTTGATCCTCCACCGTTTTTGAAAGTTTCAAATAAACTTTCAAAGTCTCGTTGAATTTTAGTTTTGATATCTTCCTGACCTCCTGATTCTGCTAGTCCTAGTAGCATTTGAACAATCCTGATTTCTCGTTGTTGTTCATTTTCGATACTTGCGAAGTATACGGGTTCCAAAGAAAGGAAGTAATCCATTTTCTCGTAAGAGTTTTCTGCAATGCGAAGAAGTAACTCATTTGCTTTCTCCGTTGCACCTGCTCGGTAATATTCTTGAATAAAGCCAACTAAAGCATAGTCTATAGGTAGTTTCTCAATAGGTAGTTCTTCCATACATCTATCAAGAACCTTAATAGCTTTTTCGGGTTTGTTTTCATCATTTAACTGAGCAGCTAAGCGAACATGATTCGAACGGAATGACATGATGCCGCATGTAATAATATGGAATTGATCCATGTACACATCTGGCTCTTTAATACGGCCATATTCAAACTTATTCATCATGTTGTCGTAGAGAAGATCGGTATTGATACGACCATACTCCCCATAAGAATTTTCAGCTTCAATTGGAACCAAACGATAAGTTGCCCCTTCCAATTGGAAATACTTTTCTAAACCTAAATAGTTTTCAGGCCCCATTCCAATTGAGAAGTAGATAGGTCGATCCCAATTATTAGATGCGATGATATCGAGAATCATCATGCTGTTTTTATAGAGGTAATTGGTTTTCAATGACCAATCTAATCGATTAACGATAAGCTCAGCATCTTCTTTCTGAACCGTTCCATTATGAAGCACTTTATCCGCATCGACAGGTAAATAGATGTTTTTCCCAGGGAAATAATCCATCATCTTACCAGATTGCGTTTCTAAACGAGTCGCTTTATTATCACTCCCGACGAACTCAATTAAATCAGCAAGATTTTCAGGTTTAGATAGGCGATCCATGACTGGGATTTGGTCTCGCACACCCGGCTCTACTTTTTCAGCACTTAAACTCATTGGAACAGGATCGGAATCATAAGCTTTTCTGCGCATCTGATTGATGTACCAATCTCCGGCTAATAAGCTGATGTTAACGATACGAATATCTCGACGGATACCTTCTACTTCCTGTGCATACCAAAGAGGGAAGGTGTCGTTATCGCCATAGGTGAATAAAATGGCATTAGGAGCACATGAGTTCAAATAGTTCTCTGCGTATGCTAAGGTTGCATAACGGCCACCTCTATCGTGGTCGTCCCAGTTTTGCTGAGCCATAAGACCAGGAACGGCTACAAAACAGATTAGAGTAACTAAACCTGCAGAAGCCAATGCTGGCATCTTCTTTTGCAAGAAATTGTAAAGCCCCAAGACACCAAAGCCGATCCAAATAGCAAAGGCGTAGAAGGATCCTGCGTAGGCGTAGTCACGCTCACGAGGCTGATGTGGGTATTGATTCAGGTAAACCACAATAGCTAATCCGGTAAGCAGGAAGAGTAGCATGACCACCCAAAAATCCTTTTTGCCTTCTTTTCCCGCCTTTAATTGAAAGAAAATACCGATTAATCCCAATAAGAAAGGCAAGAAGAAATAGGCGTTTCGTGACTTTTTATTCTTGAGTTCAGAATACAATTTATCTTGATTTCCAAGTCGCATTTCATCTAAAAACTGAATGCCTGAAATCCAATTTCCATGACGAATGCCACCATGACTTTGAATATCGTTCTGACGACCGGCAAAATTCCACATAAAATAACGCCAGTACATATGGTTGAATTGATAGCGGAAAAAGAAACTTAGGTTGTTGCCAAAGCTTGGTTTATAGATGGTTTCCGGCCCATTCCCATTGTCCACTGTAATCGGATTATTCTTTGAGAGCCCTCCCCAATATTCATAATCGCGCACATGTCCCGCATTGGAGCTGTACATACGAGGGAAAATCGTTTTAAATCGAGAATCAAATTCGTAAGCAGGCTTGCGAGAAGCGATCACGTATTTGTTATTTTTTTGAATGTAGACCGGAGTCGTGTATTTCACATCGTTAACCGGAGCATTATAATATTCTCCAAAAACAAGTGGTCTGTCGCCATATTGCTCACGGTTCAAGTATGATAAGAGGGCAAAAACATTGTCGGGATTATTCTCATCCATAGGAGGATTCGCCGAAGAACGGATGACGATCATGGCAAAAGATGAATACCCAATCATGATCACAACAAATGAAGTGACAATGGTGTTTAGGATGACTTTATTGTGCTTAATTGAATAGTTAATAGTCCAAACAACAAGAGCAATCATGGCAATGCCGTAAATTAGAACTCCCGTATTGTAAGGTGTTCCCATTCCATTAACGAAAGCTAATTCGAACCAGGAAGCCATTTTTATGACTCCAGGAATGATGCCATACATGATAGCACCCAAAATCACTAGAGAGATTCCTAGAGCTGCAAGAACACCATTTCTGGTCGTATCATATTTTTTGAAATAGTATACAAAGACGATAGCCGGAATAGCCAAAAGGTTCAGAAGGTGTACCCCAATAGAAAGTCCCATCAAATAGGCAATCAGGATAATCCAGCGATTAGCGTATTTCTCATCGGCAACATTTTCCCATTTCAAAATAGCCCAAAAAACGACAGCTGTAAATAGTGAGGATAGGGCATATACTTCACCTTCAACGGCAGAAAACCAAAAGGTATCTGAAAAAGTATAAGCAAGTGCACCAACCATTCCAGCACCAAGAACTGCAACGCCATTTGCCAAACTAACCTCTCCATCTTTTATGAAAAGCTTCTTAGCAAGATGGGTGATAGTCCAGAATAAGAACATGATGGTAAATGCTGAAGCAAGTGCAGACATCAGGTTAACCATGAGAGCCACATATGACGGATCGGGAGCGAATAAGGCGAAGAAACGCGCTAAGATCATGAAAAGTGGAGCCCCAGGAGGGTGTCCAACTTCTAAACCATATGCTGTTGTAATAAATTCACCACAATCCCATAAACTGGCAGAAGGTTCCATGGTTAAAGCGTAGGTTATGGCCGCAATAGCAAAAGCCAACCAACCTAGAATAATATTAAACCGACTATAGTCTGTATTCGATAGTTTATTGTTTCCCGACATATTTTATTAAAAATTTATTGGAACGATGAGTTCTTTTTATGTTTTTTTTGAATTTAGATAAACAAAGATGGCATATTTTCCATGGAATTATTTCCCAATTACCGACTTTAGCTGACAGCATGATTTGTCTGCAAAAATATTTAAGGCTTGAAAATAGTCATTTTTAGGCACCTAGATCCTTAAGCTTTGAAAAAAATATTTTTTTTATTTGCACAATGAAAAAAATGTTTACATTTGCAGTGCTCTAACAAAAATGAGCAAGGGTATTGTCCCATGGTGTAATGGTAACACATCTGGTTTTGGTCCAGACGTTTAAGGTTCGAGTCCTTATGGGACAACCATTATAAAAGCTTCGATTTTTAATCGGAGCTTTTTTTATGCCTAATTTTTTAGTCAGAATGCAAAAAAAAAGACGCCATATTGCTAGCGTCTTTTCTTTTCAGTTTTATCTTAATATTAAATCATTTCGAGTGCTTCTTTGGCGACCCATTCTGGTGATATATCAATCATGCATTTCTGATATACATCTTGAGAACATTTACCCGAGCCATCTTTTGTACATGGACGACATTTTAGATCAACTTCTAAGGTTTTTATTTGTTCGCCACTGGTAAATCCAAAAGCTGTTGGTCCCATGAGTGATAAGGCTTTTATGTCAAATTTATCTGCTGCATGCAGAAAACCCGTATCTCCGGAAATAACCAATTGTGATTTTTGTACCAGGTAACAGGATTCTAAAAGATTGGTTTTACCCATTAGGTTAAGAACCCGGCCTGGAGCTGTATCTTCAATCTCTTTACAAAATAAGTCGTCTGGCCCAGCCAAGATCATAAATTTATAATCAGGAAGATTTAAGATCAGTTTCTGCCAATGTCCAACTGGCCATCGTTTCATGGGCCAGGCTGCAGAAGGGACAATTGTAATCAGTTTTAAGTCTTCTTCACTTTTGAAATTAAGAATATTTGAATCTATCTTCTCTTTTAATTCCTTTGGGAAATACCAATCTGTTTTATTGATTGAAAAATCTGTAATTCCCCATTTTTGAAGCGGTTTTCTAAAAGAAAGCATCCCTTTGAATGGCATCGGGAATTTATCGATTCGAAATTTGAATAAAAGGATTCGTTTTATTCTGTCTTTACTACGAAGTGCGTAGTTTGGCCCAATGCCAAACCAGCGTTTCCATCTAGGAACTAATACAGTTTTTAGAACAATGGAACGGATATTACTATGGGCATCGAAAATATAATCGAATTTTTCTTTCTTCAATTCTTTAGCTTGCTTCCATAGTCCTTTAAAACCAGCTTTTCGGTCAAATCCCCAAATTTTAGTGATACGGTTGTCCATTGCAAGAAAGGAGGACATGTCTTTTCTGGCAATCCAGTGGATTTCAGCATCTGGGTAATGGTTCTTGATACCATCAACAACAGTCATACATTGAATGATATCACCGATTGAAGAAAAGCGTATGATGAGGAATTTTTTAGGCATGGATTCTGTTTTTAGCTTGAAAGACAAAATTAAAAAGTTTTTTGTCAAAAGCTTAATTCTAGTCCTGCTATTGGAATTCAAATAGATGAAAAAAAGAAAAAAGTATAATGGCGATCGCATTGATTATTTAGTTTTAATGATTTTAATTGATTTTAAAAGGGCAGTCGTCAAAATATATATTGGAAATAGAGATAGTCTTAGTAAATTATATATCAGAGCTTAAGGTGGGGTGGTGAAGGGTTCGTGGCAGATTGACTTTTGAGAATGGTAGTGATTTGATAAGGGCTCTTAATGGACATCTTGATATAGGCTTTAATAAAATTTTACCCATTAAATCCTACTGAGATGAAAAAGAGAGGGGAAGTAATAGTTGTTGGTTGGGATTTTTCAGAATATTCAGAGCTTGCTTTAGATCATGCTTTGTTTTACTCATATCAAACCAATATGAAGATTTGTTTGGTGCATATTGTCAAGCGAGAATCTGATAAGGAGACCTATATGCTTAAGCTAAAAAAAGAGGTGGAAAGAGTCTACCAAAAAACGGGTAAGCATATTGATATGATGGTTCGGTCAGGGCGTGTTTCTGAGGGGCTAAGGTCTGTTGCTAAGGAAATTTCTGCTGCTGTCATTTTTATAGGGACTCATGGCGTACAAGGGATTCAAAACTATATTGGGAGTCATGTTCTAAAAACAATTTTGTATTCGACTGTACCATTCGTAATTGTTCAGGCTCCTCGGGAGAAGCATACCCATTTTTCTTTGGTTTGTCCGGTTGATGCCAGGAAAGAGAGTAAGGAAATTTTGTACTGGGTTGCTTTTTTTGCTCAAATCTTTGGTGCAAAAATTTCATTGGTTTACCCTGAGTATAAAACGTCAACTAAAATTCTCAGAACCAAGGCGAATATTAATTTCTCCAAACATTATTTAGCTAAAAATAAAGTTAGGTATGAGGAGGTCAAATTAAGCGCAAAAAGATTCAATAATGCTATTGTTGAATACGCAAAGAAAAAACATGCCGATTTAATATTGACCATAACCAATCGTCAACCCAAGGTTCAAAACTTGTTTTCTGCTTCAAAAATTCAGTACCTGATTGCCAATAAGGAAAAAATTCCTGTATTGTGTTTAAATCCTCGTAAGGACCTATGGCTATATGGGGCCTATAAGTAAAATTCTTTTTTAATAGTAGAGGATTATGATGTCTATATCATGATCCTATTTAATTATAAACATATCAAAATACTTTCGATATGAGAGTATTGCTATGCTTAATTTAATGAATAAGATGAACTTAAATTTTTGAATTATACTTTTGTTTTGTTAGTTTTAGGCTAATCAAATTTTTCTTTCAAATGAGAAAAGGTTGGGTTTAAATAAGATAAGAGATTAATTGTCAAAAAAATAAAGATGATCGAAAACGGGAAAACAATATTTGTACCATGGGATTTTAAGGGCGTTTCTGAGTATGCACTAGATCATGCTTTGTTTTATTCATCTAAAAGCAAACTTGACGTTTGTTTAATATATATTGTAAAGAAGGAGTCTCTTGTAAAAGAAACCAAAAGCAAGCTGGATAAAATTGCGGCTGATGTTTTTGCCAGAAAGGGGAAGCGAGTGCGAACTATTGTAAAGGTAGGAAGTTTCCATTCAGGTTTAAAAGCAGCTGCAGATGAAAATCAAACAGCTATGATTTTTGTAGGTATAGATGGTTTTAAAGGCATTCAGAAATATATTGGAACCTCTATTTTAAATGTTCTGTCTGGGGCAGTTATTCCATCAATTGTAGTTCAAAGACCAAAGCGATCAAGAAGTACGTTTTCACTTATTTGTCCAATTGATCAAAGAAAAGAGAGTAAGTTATTACTAAGGTGGATTGCTTTCCTGGCTCGATATATAGCACTAAAAGTTTATCTGGTATATCCCGAATTCCAAGAGGCAGGGCAGAATAAGAGGATCTTTAGAAATGTAGCTTTTGCTAAGAATTTCTTGAATAATGAAAAAATAAATTTTGAAAGTGAGTGTTTTAGTGTTTTCGATTTCAATAACTCTATCGTTAGCTTTTCACGTAAACGTGGGATTGATTTGATCTTGAATTTAACTAAAAAGGAATTGGATTACAGAAGTTTTTTTACCACGCCTAAAAGCCACTATTTAATCGCAAATAATGAAAAAATTCCAGTTATGTGTATAACACCTACACGTACCATGTGGAAGTACCTCCCTTTCAAATAAGCTTAGAAGATATTTTATAGTGAATCCCATTCTTTTGAATCGGGATTTTTTTTGTTGATCTAAGATTGTCTAGATTAGAGATTTTTAAAGATTGCCATTATCTTTGAATAAGGTTATAATGCCTATAAATATTTAAAATTGAATATATGAAACTTGTCTTTGCAACTAATAATCAACACAAACTCTCAGAGATTCAAAATATGCTTGGAAATTCATTTCAGGTATTAAGCTTAGCCGATATAAAATGTGATGATGAGATTCCTGAGGATCATGAAACCCTTGAAGAAAATGCGAGTCAGAAGGCACACTATATTTATGAGAAATTTGGTGTGAATTGTTTTGCTGATGATACAGGCTTGGAGGTTGTCGCTTTGAATAATGAGCCTGGCGTATATTCAGCACGTTATGCAGGAAGTTCACGTTCATCAGAAGATAATATGCAGAAAGTGCTTGATAAACTTGAGGGGGTTGATGAGAGATCTGCACGATTTAGAACCGTTATTTCTTTAATTATTGATGGAGAGGAAAAACAGTTTGAAGGTATTGTGAATGGTGATATTTTGAATGAAAGAAAAGGAAAAGATGGCTTTGGTTATGATCCAATTTTTCAACCTGTATCATATGATGTCTCTTTTGCAGAGATGTCACTTTCTGATAAAAATAAGATCAGTCATAGAGGAAATGCGGTACGTAAATTAGTTGAATATTTACTTAAGTAGGGATGTTTTTGTGGCTGATAGATAGAGCTTTATTTCGCTGTATTGATTCTCTGTGTATTTGAGTGTGATTTTTGATTAATAAGGTGTAACTAAAGATTAACTTTAACTAATTAGCTTACTTATTGGTTTGTTTTAAAATCGAAAATCAGGTATTCTCTGAATTTAATTTTATCCTATGATTCACAAAACGAAAGCTATCATATTAGGTTTGGTAAAATACGGTGAAACAAGCCTTATTGTCCATGCTTATACCGAAAAATTCGGACGGCAAAGTTATATGGTGAAAGGGGGACGATCGAAGAAATCAAGAACCAAATCAAATCTTTTTCAATCACTTTTTATTCTTGATATGAACGTATCTCATCGAGATGGAAAGAACCTGCAAATTATTAAGGAGGCTCAGTTTGGAGAATCAACACTTCATCTGAATTTTGAAACGCATAAAAATCATCTTGTTTTATTTATAGCAGAAATTCTTTCAAAAGTTTTAAAAGAAGAGGAAGGAAATGCTCAGTTGTTTAGCTTTTTAAGTGACCATATAGCCTATATGATTCAGGTTGATGAAATACCTAAAGCTTATCATCTTAGTTTTTTATTAAACCTAACACGATTCTTAGGTTTTTATCCACGTAATAACTGGTCTGATAAGAATCAATTTTTTGATTTAGACAATGCTGTTTTTGTTGGGCTAGAGGTTAAACATGCACATTGCTTGAATCGTTCTATAAGTGGTTTACTGCATACACTCTTGCAGACTCAACTCAGTCATGTCGATGAAATTAATTGGACTTCAGAAGATCTAAAAACATTGCTTAGGGCTATTTTAAACTTCTATGCCTTGCACAGTCATGGATTTACAAAGTTAAAATCACTTAGCATTTTTGAAGACTTAAATGAATTTTAGATAAAATTGTATAAATGAAAGCTCCAATATCTCTTGTTGATATTGGAGCTTTTATGTTATAGAAGGTTCAATTTTAAAAAAGACCGTGAATCTGCGCTTCAACTTGGTCCATAATTGAATTTAGATCGTTTGGGTTTTTTAGAAAATCGATATTATCAGCATCTACAATAAGGAGTTTTCCATTGGTGTATTCCTTAATCCAGTTTTCGTAGCGATTGTTGAGATTCTTTAAATAATCTAAACGAATCGATTCTTCATATTCGCGACCTCTTTTTTGAATTTGATTAACAAGTGTTGGTACTGATGATCGTAAGTAGATTAATAAATCAGGAGCTTGAATCATCGAACTCATTAATTTAAATAGCTTGCAATAATTATTGAAATCACGCTCGCTCATTAAACTCATATCAAAAAGGTTAGGAGCGAATATTTGGGCATCCTCATAAATGGTTCTGTCCTGTATGATGTTTTTGCCAGATTTACGGATGTCCATAATCTGGGTAAATCTACTTTTTAGAAAATAGACTTGAAGATTAAAGGACCAGCGTTGCATGTCCTCATAAAAGTCATTCAAGTATGGGTTTTCATCAACATCCTCGAAATGCGCTTCCCAACCGTATTGTTTGGCAAGTAATTCTGTAAGTGTTGTTTTTCCTGAGCCTATATTTCCTGCAACTGCAATATGCATATTGATATTATTTTCTGAGTGTCGTTCCGATTGGAATAGAATGGTTTTTGCTCTCTTATAAAGTGCAAAAAATATTTAAACTAAACTGTCTGCAAATAGTCCATGAAGGTTAGCATCGATTTTTGTGATTACTTCATTCAAATCTTTAGGCTTTCCAAGGAAATCTATATTGTCTACATCAATGATTAATAATTTACCTTTATCATATCCTTCAATCCAAGCTTCGTAACGTTCGTTTAGATTTTTTAGGTAATCCAAACGGATGGTTTCTTCATAGTCACGCCCTCTGGCTTGGATATGTTCTACAAGGGTAGGTATAGAAGCTCGCAGGTAAATTAATAAGTCAGGAGCTTGGATTAGGTCGCTCATAACATCAAAAAGAGCAAGGTAGTTTTTGAAATCTCTTTCTGGCATTAGATTCATACCATGTAAGCTAGGCGCAAAAATATGAGCATCCTCGTAAATGGTTCTATCCTGAATAATCTTTTTCCCCGTTTTGCGCAGAGCTAAAACTTGATTGAAGCGAGAATTTAGAAAATGAATCTGCAGAGCAAATGACCAACGCTGCATATCTTCATAAAAATCGTTTAGATAAGGGTTTTCGTCAACATCCTCAAAGTGAGCTTCCCAATTGTAATGTTTCGAAAGCAAACCGGCTAAAGTTGTTTTGCCAGCCCCAATATTTCCTGCAACAGCAATATGCATTGTTATGTTTAGTTTTATTCTTGAAAAAATCAACTAAAATTAAGAATAATTTTCAGGAATGCAACTTCTTGTTTTTTGATTGAAATTAGATGGCTTTTATATCAGTGTTTTAGCTTTTTTATCGAGATTTGATCTCCACAAAAAATATAAATTTTATCGGTCCAAATTTTACTTGGTCTATCATTTAAATTATCCAATTCAAAAATGATAGAATCTGTTTGCTCGAATGGAGTATAGGCAAACCAAGTTTTGTTCTTTAGATAAAAAAGATTGTGATTATTAAAGCAAAAATCACGGATCCCACTTAAGGGGATTTGTTGCAGAAAGCGTCCAAATTTATTCAGAACTAGGAGTCCTTCTAATGGGCTTAGTAAGTATAGTTTTTCCTGAAATTCAATCATCTTAGAAGGAAATCCATCCTTAAGGAAAGAAGATAAAAGACTGCTTTTATTAATAACTTCACCTTGTTTAGAAATTTGAAAGACTTGATTGTCATCTTTGTTGAATATCCAGAAGCCACCCGAAGATGCATTACAGCAAAGCTGTGTTTCATTATCAGAATAGGTGTATAAATCAATTGGATCGGATATTGCTGTTAAAGTTTGATCTAGGTACAAAACCTGATTGAACTCCTTATAGAATAAAAGTAGACGAAGTGGGTTTGACACATCAATAGAGCTAATTTCACCTAATAAGGGGTCCGAATAATTAGAGACAAGTTTCTTTTCAGATGAAAATTTCTTTAGTTCATTGCCCTCAATTGTGTAGCTGTTACCGAGATGATCAACTTCCAGAATTCGATGATTCTTTTGAGCACAAATAGGCTGTGAACTAAGCAGACAAAAGATGATAATAAGAAATTTCATTGAGTCCATTTTAAATTTGATTCATGCTTAAAACTTCATCAATCAAATCTCTGTTATTGGCTAATCTGGGTACTTTATTCTGGCCGCCTAATTTACCTTTTTTCTTTAACCAATCGTAAAATAGTCCAGGTCGGGCTATTGTGATAAGGGGTTTATCTAAAGTGATGTTTTTATAGCGCTTAGCTTCATAGTCTGAATTGCGACTCATGAGTGCATTGTCGAATAGGTAATTGAACTCATCAATGTTTTTAGGTGCCTTCTCAAATTCAATCAGCCATTCATGTGCCCCCTTGGTATTATTGTCCATAAAAATAGGTGCACCCATATAATCTTTTATGATAGAATTGGTTTTTTCGCAAGCCACTTGCATTGCTTTTTCTGCGTTATCTATAATAATCTCTTCTCCAAAGGCATTAATAAAGAGTTTTGTTCGCCCCGATATTTTGAATTTATAAGGTGTAAGGGATGTGAATTGCACTGTATCGCCAATTTGATAGCGCCATAAACCACTATTGGTAGTAATAATAATGGCGTAGTTGCGATAGAGTTCGACCTCTTCAAGACTTAAAACTTTTGGGTTTTCGTCATTAACATTTTCAAGTGGAATAAATTCATAGTAAATCCCATAATCCAGCATAAGTAACATGGCTTTGTCATCAAGATCGTTTTGAATGCCAAAAAAACCTTCTGAAGCATTATAGGTTTCCATATAATTCATCTTTTCGGGGATAAGAAGTGAATTAAATTGATCCCGATATGGATCAAAGCAAACCCCACCATGAACGAATAATTCGAGATTCGGCCAAATATCATGAATGCTACTTTTCCCACTGACGCTTAAAACATGTTTTAATAATACCAAATACCAGGAGGGTACACCCGAAAGACTGGTTACATTTTCCTTAAGGGTAGCTTCAGTCATTTTATCGAGTTTTTCCTCCCACTCTTCTAAAAGAACGATGGATGAGTCGGGAGTACGAATGAAATCTGCCCAAAATGGTAAATTTTGAATTAAAATTGCTGATAAATCACCATAGTAAGACTCATTGCTGAGATTATTTATTTGGTGAGATCCGCCCAAAGTTAGCCCTTTGCCCTTAAGTAATCCGGTGTTTGGGAAAAGTGATGTGTAAAGAGTCAGAATATCTTTTCCTCCTCTAAAGTGGCAATCCTCCATAGCCTCTTTACTTACCGGAATAAACTTACTTTTAGAATTTGTTGTGCCTGACGATTTTGCAAACCATTTTATTTCGCTAGGCCACAATATATTTTGTTCTCCTTGACGTAATCGATCTACGTGGGCTTCAATATCTTCATAAGTTTGAATTGGAAGACGTTCCTTGAAACTGTTTAGTGAGTTAATCGATTGAAAATCATATTTTCTTCCCCATTCTGTATTTTTAGCATTGTCTAGGAGTTTGGTTAAGACTTCGTGCTGGGTATCAATGGGATGCTCCTTCGTAAAATCAATTTCCGAAAGACGTTTGGTATTGAACCAGGATACAATGGAGTTTATTAGAGGCATATGTAAACTTATCGTTAGAGATTAACAGGTAAATTATATGCTTAAATATAGGGAATTTATTTTGTTCAAAACTTGACTTTTTGTCCAAAATCGATGCGAATCCTGTTAAATTGGATGTCATTATTAGGCTATTCATAGAAATTTCATAAAATAAAATCCTTCAATATTAAAGCGATACTATCTATTCTAGATTAATCCCTATCTTTGTCAAGATAAATAAGAAACAAAGAAAATTATATATAATGGAATCAACCAGACAGAGTAAGATATCAAGATTGTTGCAAAAGGATTTAAGTGAGATTTTTCAAATGGAATCACGTAATCTTTTTCAGGGGAAGATGATTTCAGTTACCCGTGTTAGAATCAGTCCTGATTTAGGCTTAGCAAGAGTTTACTTAAGTATTTTCCCTTCAGATCAGGCAGAAGCCGTTTTGAAAGAAGTGAAAATTCAAACAAAAAACATGCGTCGTTTATTGGGGAATCGTGTAGGAAAGCAATTGAGAGTTGTGCCGGCATTAACCTTTTTCGTTGATGATTCACTGGATTATATTGCAAATATTGATTCTATTTTGGAGAAATAATTGTTTTGATACATAGGATTTGACTTGTCAAACTATAAGCTAAATATTTGAACTTACCTTTTTACATAGCTAAACGCTATCTGGTTTCTAAAAAGAAACAGAATGTGATCAATATCATTTCCATGATATCGGTGATTGGTGTGAGTTTGGGTACCATGGCATTAATCATTGTATTATCGGCTTTTAATGGTCTCAATGTTTTGATTGGGGATTTGTTTGGGAGTTTTGACCCTGATCTTAAGATTTTACCCGCAGTAGGAAAAACCTTTAATCCTGGTTCTTCGGACTTTGATCAGATAAAAAAGATGGATAAGGTTCTGTTTTATGCCGAAGCTTTGGAAGATAATGCCCTTTTAAAATATGGTAATCGTCAACGACCGGCTATTGTAAAAGGAGTAAGTGAAGATTTTGCTTTGATGACGGGTATTGACACCATGTTATCAGATGGGAAATTCGTATTGGAGCAGGAGAATCAGCAATATGCGGTATTAGGTTATAATGTAGCAGGAAATTTGGGGGTTGGTTTAAATTTTATTGACCCGATTAAATTTTATGTCCCCCGCCGAAAGGCAAAACTAGGGCATAACCCTATGGATGCTTTTAATGTGGACTTCCTTTTTCCAAAGGGTATTTTCACTATTCAGGAAGAGTTCGATTCTCAGTATGTGCTGGTTCCAATGGCATTCGCACGTCGTTTGTTTGATAAGAAAGAGGCGGTAAGTGCCATTGAAATAAAGCTTAAAAATCTGGACCATTCTGATGAGGTTCAGGAGCAAATTCAGACTCTTTTAGGAGAAAATTATGTGGTGAAAAACAGGTTTCAGCAGCACGATGTTCTTTTTAAAATGATGGAAACAGAGAAGACAGCCATCTTTTTCATTCTGGCTTTTATTCTGGTTATCGCTTCATTCAATATTATCGGCTCGCTGAGTATGCTCATTATCGACAAACAAGGCGATATTGAAACACTAAGAAGTATTGGAGCAAATAAAACTTTAATTCAACGAATTTTCTTGTTAGAAGGTTGGTTAATTTCACTTTCAGGAGCGGTGATAGGAACTGTTCTAGGTATTTTAGTGTGTGTGTTACAGATTAAGTTTGGTTTAATTAAGATAACCGGTGCGGATAATTTTATTTTCTCAGATTACCCTGTTAAAATTGTATTCTTCGATGTGATGGTTGTTTTTGTAACTGTTGTTATCATCGGTTATTTGGCTTCTCGTTTACCTGTTCGTTACCTTACCAGAAAATTTTTAAATGTAGGTTAAGATAGTTTTTGGGTATAGTCTTTTCAAATTATAAATCTCCATAGCCCATTTAAGTTGTACCTTAGCCTTAGTTATATTGATTGGAAATCTGAACTAAAAATTAAGTTATATGTATCGAATTTTTCTTTTTATTTTATTTTTTGTTGGAGTAAGTATGTGTCTACATGCTCAACAAATTGCGAAAACAAACTCGGGTAGAGTGGTGGTTTTATTTGATAATGGAACCTGGAAATATGTGGATGAAAAGCCCAATGTGAAAACTGGATCTGCAGTTCAGGCAGTTACTAGTGAGGTTAAGGTAATCAATGCTAAAATAGAGCTCAAGGACGCAGAAACCATGAAGGTGAATTTCTTAAATGGTCCAAGTGCTAAACTTAAAAAATATTTCAAGCATAAAAACATCGTAAATGCTGACTTAAATCTTGTTTCCAAGGGGGGAGAGGTGAGTCTGATGATTGATTGGAAGGTGATGACTGGTGAAGCCTATTCCTATTTCGGTTATATTAAAAAAGGCGGGAAAATTAGTCTTGAATTAATAGGAGGTAAAGTTGTTGACTTGATTTATACCGATGAATTTGAGCCAAAGGAATATGAGAAATATGGCTTCTCAACTTATAAAACACAACTGAATTTGAGTCTGGAACAGATCATATTATTACAGTCTAGTATTGTTACAAAAGCAACTATGACCTGGAGTAAGCGTAGTGAGGAATATAAAATTTCAAACCCTGCCTACTTTGTAAATGAACTACCTAAATTAATCAAGTAGCCTTAATTAAATAATATAAAAGAAGCTGGTAAGTCTTTCGACTTGACCAGCTTTTATTTTTTGTAAGACTTTGAATATTTAATCTTCAGATATGTTTTCTCCCCATTGATCTGAAATACCATCAAGAATTAACATCAATTCGTCGTAGTTTCCAGAGCGGAGCATGGCAATACGAGTTTGCTTAAAATTGTAAAGCCCTTTAAACATACCTGCCATATGTCGTCTCATATGAAGAATGCCGCGTTTTTCATCAATCCAATCAATAGCAGCATCAATCTGCTGTTTAAGCATTTCTACTTGCTGAGCCACTGTAGCTGGAGGTAATAATTCACCCGTTTCAAGATAGTGTTTGACATCACGGAAAATCCAAGGTTTACCAACTGCTGCACGTCCAATCATAATAGCATCAACACCATATTTATCAAAAGCTTCTTTGGCTACAATTGGGTTGGTGATATCCCCATTCCCAATGATAGGGATGTGCATGCGTGGGTTGTTTTTTACCTTTCCAATCAAGTCCCAATCGGCTTGCCCCGTATACATTTGGCAACGTGTACGACCATGAACGGTTAGTGCTTGTATACCCGTGTCTTGTAACTGTTCTGCAAGATCAACAATAATCTTTGAATCTTCGTCCCAGCCCAATCGCGTTTTAACGGTAACTGGAATATTAACAGCTTTAACAACTTCCTCAGTTATTTTTAACATCAAAGGGATATTCTTAAGCATTCCGGCACCAGCACCTTTTGTAGCAACTTTACGCACAGGGCAACCAAAGTTGATATCAATAAATTCGGGGTTGGCTTGTTCGACAATTTTTGCAGCTTCAACCATAGGATCAACCTCTTTCCCATAAATTTGAATAGCAACCGGACGTTCATCATCGAGAATCGTCAGTTTTTTCATGGTACGATTTACAGAACGAATGAGAGCATCAGAAGACACAAATTCGGTATACATTAAATCGGCACCATATTGCTTACACAATAAACGAAATGGCGGGTTGGTCACATCTTCCATGGGAGCCAGTAATACTGGCTGATTCCCTAAATCTAAATTTCCTATCTTCACTTTATAACCTATATTAAGAGCTGGCACAATTGATAAAAAAACGCCATGTTGACATGCTGTAAATCCTTAATTCAGACCAACTAAAATCAATATTGATGCTTTTTTATTTGACTGCAAAGATATAACAGATCTTTAAATTAAAAATAGGCTTATAGAAACATCTGTTTTTTAACTAAAAGCAAGCAAAAATGAACAATGTAATTTAGTATAATTTGTTAATTTTGTTTTTAATGTTCTAATCTGCTGAGAAAACCTGTCTGTATGTTAAAAAAAAGTTTGATCCCCCTATTGGCCATATTCTTTGTAGGAATACTTACAGTGGCCTATTTCTTTATGCAAAAACAGAAAGAATACAAGACTAGCGATCACTTCTTAGCTATTCCAGCCTCTTCCGAAATGATGATACATTTTGATGATTTGGAAGAGTTGACTTTCAAACTATCAGAAAATCAAGGGGTATGGAAAGAGCTTTGTCAGTTTGAAACTTTAAGTGCTATCGATAAAAACCTAAAGGATTTTTCAAGTTTGATAAATGATTCAGCTTCTGAGTCGGAACTGGATTTGGATCGTTCATTGACGATTGCAAGTCAGATTATGGGCAAAAATGAAGTTGAATACCTTTATGTGTTGCCAGTTCGAAGTTATCTGGAAGAGAAAAGAATTCAATCTTTTATTCAAGATAAGTTCAATTCTCAAAAAGAATTGATTAGTAGAAAATACAATGGCGTTAGTTTATATACGCTTCCTAAATTTAATTCTGAAAAGAAGTATCTGCATTTTTGTTTTTCAAAGGGATTAATGATGCTCAGTTCATCTATGATTTACCTTGAGAATTCTGTTCGACAGTTGGATGAATCAGGTTCAATAAGTGAATCAAAGGGGTTTGATCAGGTTTTTAAAACCAAGGGTGAAAATGTAGATGCTAATATTTATTTCAACCTTAAGAAATGCCAAAATCAGTTTGCAAGCTTATTTGATAAGGATATTAAATCTCATATAAGTCATTATTCTCACCTGGGAAACTGGGTGGAGCTGGACTTAAGTTTTCGCGATCATCTGGTTCTGCTAAATGGTTTTACCTTTTCCAATCAACAAGAAAACAACTATTTGAACGTGTTCATGAATCAGGATGCTGTTAAAATGGAAATGGAGTCTATTCTACCGGCAAACTCTGGTTTAGTTGCAATCTTGGGACTAAATGATCCCAATCAACACAAAAATGCTTATCGAAAATTTTTAGAGGGGAATGATGGTTTAGATAATTATTTAGGGGGATTACAAGTATTGAAAAATAAGACAGGAGTGGATTTCGAGGACTTGTTTTATTCTATAATTCATAAGGAGATCGCTCTTGTTTATTTGGATAATCAGATTGATAAGCAGTTTTCGATTATCCGAACAAAATCAGCCAGTGCAGCCAAAGAAAAGTTGGTAAGAATGCTCTCGAATTATGCTGAAAAAAACAAGAGAAGTTTGTCGTATTATTCGACCACTTTAAAGTTAGATGGTGCAACAAAATTCGATGTTTTTAGAATGCCGGATGATTTGATTTTTGAGAAGATTTTTGGGCGCATGTTTAAGGGGGCTCCATCTACTTACTTGACTATTTTTGAAAATTATTTGATTTTTGGAAAGACTAAAGCTCAATTGTCTGAATTTGTTCATGCTTCATTTTTACGAAAGACATTAGATAAAGATCCCGTGTATGATGAGAGTCAGGAGTATTTATCGAATAAGGCGAATTTCTTTTTTTACACCTCCATGCCTCGCTCCAATAAGGTTATTTCTAGTTTCTTGAGTGAGGACTTTCGAGCTGATATTCTTGAACAACGAGAAACGATCAATAAATTTCAAGCTATTGGATTGCAAATGAGTGCCAATGAAGACTTGATTTACAACAATATTTTCATGAAACATAACCCTGTATTGGAACTTGCTCCACAAACTGTTTGGGAATCTCGTCTTGATACAGCTTTCACTCATAAACCTTTTCTGGTGAAGAATCATTATACTAAAGAGAAGGAAATTTTGGTTCAGGATTTAAATAATCAGCTTTACCTTATCAACCCCAATTCGGGTCGAATTTTATGGAAAAGACCTTTATCATCTCCTATTGTTGGGAATGTGAGTCAGGTAGATTTATTTAAGAATAATAAGCTGCAGTATGTTTTTGTTACGGAAGACAAATTATACCTAGTCGATAGAAATGGAAAAGATGTAAGAAACTATCCGGTTCTATTGCGATCTAAAGCGGTTAGAGGTTTGTCTGTTTTTGATTATAGTAAAAATAGAAATTATCGCTTTTTTGTACCGGGTAAAGATCAAAAGATCTATGCTTATTCTAAGGATGGAAAAATATTAGACGGATGGCAGTTTAAAAAAGCTGAAAATCCTATTATTAGTGAAGTGCAACACTTTAGAATAAAGGGTAAGGATTATATTGTTTTTGCAGATGAGTATCGCGTATACATCCTTAATAGAAGGGGGCAGGTTCGATTGAAGCCTAAGAAACAAATTGCGAAATCGAAGCATAATATTTTCTATCTGGAAGCTGCTAACGGAAATAAAACAGATAGACTTGTTACGACAGATAATGAGGGGAATATTCATTATTTCTATATGAATGGAAATGTAGAAATGACGTCTATTTCTGGATTAGATAATCAGCATCATTTTGTAGCAAGAGATATTGATTCTGATGGTGCATCGGAGTATATTATTAGTAATCAGAATAAACTCTACATATACGAAACCAATGGTAAAGAGATTTTGGGAAAGGAATTTTCTTCACCTATATCAGATGCTCCTGCAGTTTACCAGTTTTCGAGAAAGCAATGTGAAATTGGAATCTGTTTAAAGAATGATAATGAGCTATACCTCATCGACAGTAAGGGTGAAAATCACAAAGGATTCCCCTTAAAAGGCAATACCGCTTTTTCAATCGCATTTTCAAAAGGAACACAAAAAGGCTTCTATTTATTTGCCTGTGATAATCGTAACTTCCTACTTAATTATTCCGTGAAATAGTGATTTGTAGTGATAAAAAGCGTATATTCTACTATTAATAATTAATGACTGATACTATTATGTTTTGAAAATGATACGTAAATTTGTCGTTTAATAAATCTGTAACTACCTAAAGCAATACTATAATGAAAAGAAAATTTAGAATCCCCATTTTGCTGGTCTTAATTTGTTTTCTGACCATGCCTTTTAAATCATGTGTTGATTCTGATGACTATGATTTCGATAAATTATCTGAAAAAATTGATGTACAACCAGACTTTGTTGCTCCTATAGGTTATGGGGAATATAGTCTTTGGTATTTGTTAAACCAACATGAACCAATAGAAGAAGATCAAACAATCGTTCTTGGTGAAGATGGTCTGATTCATATTAAATATATGGAGAAAGATATTTTCAATTACGCAGCCAGTGAAGTTTTGGATTTTCCTGCACAGGATCCATATTCAACCTCATTTGATATGTCGGACTACCCAACTGTTACGGTTCCATTTCCTACTGATGTAACCCTTGTGGATATACCAGAGAGTTTTGATATTAAAGCGGATGATACAGATGTGATTTTGACTAAATTAAAACTTGATACTAAGGTTACATTTACGGTGTCTAATCCTGTTGACAAAGCCATATCTCTAAATGTGACTTTAGAAGAAGGAAGTACTGATGGTGTGAACCCGCTTCATGTAAGTTTTACAATTTTGCCTAATGCAAATGGTCAAATTATAGAATGGGATTTAACAGATTTGACATTTACTTTTCCAGATCCTTCAATTGATAATACACTCAATATCAAATTTGGAGTGACTATTCTTGCTGATGCTTCTGGTACTATTGTAAGTAATGGAAACGATCTTAATATCGGGTATCAGTTTGGTGGACTTGAATTTAAACTGGCTCAGGGAGATTTTGGTGATCAAACGATAGATATCGGTTCCGGAACTATTGATATGGGAGTTGATTTTTGGGATGATATTGATGGTGAATTTACATTTGCTGATCCTAAAATTAATTTAATTCTGAATAATGGGGTAGGTGTTCCATTTGAATTAATGGCTAATATGACTGGATCTAATTCGGAAGGTGTCAGTCAGGATTTGAACCTTACTGCTCCATTATCATTGGATAAATATCCAACTACAGAATTAGAAGTCGAAGAAGGTATCGTTGGTACGATGACCGTTGATAGAAATAATTCTGATATCGTTGCTCTTATGGCACTTCCTCCATCAGGGGATATTACTTATTCTGGAAGTGTTACTATCAACCCTAATTCTTATGATCCTTTAGCAGATGGAAATAATATCAATATTATTTCAGGTGAATCATTTATATCGGCTGATTTAGAAATGGATATCCCAATGGATTTCATGGCTGATAATTTGAGTATTTCGGATACCATTAATGATATTGATATTGACGATGCGGAGAAAATGATAAAAGCAGCTATTATTATCACATCGGAGAATGGTTTGCCACTGGATGTGAAAATTGAAAGTTTATTGTTTACTGATGCGGATTACACTGTGCTTTCAACACTATCAAACGAGAGTGTTATAAAAGCGGCTGGAGTGACTGCAACTGGGGAGGTTGATCCTGCTACAATAGAAAAAGTAGTAAATACAATTGAACTGACAGAAGATCAAATACAGAGTCTTAACGATACAGAAAATATCATTATTAAAGCGATGCTTAGTACTTATGATGAAGGGAAACAATCCGTGAAACTTCAAGGTGATGATAAATTGAAGTTCTCAATTTCTGTCAATGCTCAATTAGATCTATCCAAATAACCCAAAGTTTTTCTACAAATGCACAAAACAATACTAAAATATAGCCTGCTGTTATTTATCGGATTAATGATGAGTAATCTGATCTCAGCACAAAAAATGAACAACACGCTGTACTTGATGCAGAATGTGCCTCAAAGCAATCAGTTGAATCCGGCCATACAGCCAGAATGTAAAGTATTTCTTGGTTTCCCTGGTTTAAGTTCAATTTATTTGAACTATGCGAATAATGGTTTTACTTATGATGACATTATTAAGGATGGCACGGGTTTGCAGAAGGACTCTTTAGTTGTGGATATCAATAGTTTTCATGATGCGCTTCAATCGACCAATACGATAGTTAATCAACTTGATTATACTTTTTTCTCATTGGGGATTCGCGCTAAAAAAATGTTCTTCACTTTAGATGTAAGCTCTAAAATAGACAATCGATTGGGTTTTGATAAAGGACTTGTGTCTTTCCTAAAGAATGGGAACGCATCATATATGGGACGTACGGCCGATCTGGGAGCTATAGGACTAGATGGAACGGCTTATCACGAAATTGCATTAGGCGTATCAAAGCAAGTGACTGAGAAGTTAACTGTTGGTGTGAAAGCTAAGATGCTCCTTGGGGTTGCTAATATGCATATGGATGAATCAAATTTGTCGGTATATACGTCTGAATCGGGCGATTTAGTTCAGTTACGTTCTAAACAATTGATGAAAGTGTCTATGCCACTAGCTGTCACTCAAGATGCTGATGGTTATATTGACGATATTGAGGTGCTTGATGATGATTTGGATGCGACTTTCTTTTCGGGAACTAATAACAAAGGTTTTGCCTTTGATTTAGGAGCGACATATCAATTCGATGATCGAACAACATTCTACGCTAGTATTCTTGATATTGGGGGTATTAAATGGAATGATACTTATGAATTATCTCAGGATGCAAGTTTTGATTGGCAGGGTGGAGACTGGTCTCAATCTGGAAATTCAAATGATCCGAACTATCGAGAGATTGAAGATGTAATGGAAGATTTAACAGATTCGATTACTGATGCATTTAGATTTAAAGACAAAGCTGGTTCATATTCAAGAGCCTTACCATGTAAAGTTTATTTAGGTGGTAGTTATAAGCTTAATGAGCGTGTGAATGTTGGTGCAGTTAGTCGTACAGAGATTTATAATGGAAAGCTACGTCCATCATTAAGTTTATCAGCTAATACACGAGTGATTCGTAATTTTTCAGCTTCGGTGAGTTATTCAATGGTGAATAACTCTTATAATAATGTAGGAGCCGGTATTGCCGCTAAATTAGGTCCTTTCCAGATTTATGCTGTAAGTGATAATATTCTTGCGATGAACCCTAATACAGCTAAAACAGCTAATCTGCGATTTGGTATGAATATGATGTTTGGTTGCAGAAAAAAGACAAAAAAGAAAGATGTTTGTAAAATTCAAGAAGATTTAATTCTTGAGCATATGGAGAAAATTAAAGAAGAAACGAAAAAAGAAATGGAAGAGTAGTTTCGTTTAGATATTAAAAAAAGCGCTTGTTATTCATGACAAGCGCTTTTTTTAGTTGCAATTTTTCAATTATAGTCGCCACTCATTGGTTTTAAAGGCTCCCCGGGCATGCAATATCCATTGACTTTCATCAAGAGGATTAACACCTTTAAATTCTCTTTCATATCCTTCTCCTTCTGGGCAATCCTGATAACCAGAAAAACTAAATTTCACTTTGCCTTTACCTCCGGTTAGGGAACTCAATCGGATATTAAAATCCATGGAAGTTGCTACTGGAACTTCTCCTTCCAGGTGAAACTTCCCATCATCGAATTCAGGATTAGCAAATACAGCTCGTAATTGGTTTAACTCACCAGCAATCTTTCCAAGAAACTCTTCAGGTGCGGATATTCTAAATTTTAATATGGGTTCCAAAAGTCTGGTGCCTGCCTCTTTCAATCCTTTTAAAAGTCCCATTGGGGTCGCTATCATAAAATCTCCAGGACGAGAATGCATCTCGTGATCTTCTCCCGCTATGAGTGTTAATTTAATGTCGGTAACTTCCCATCCTTTTACACCTTGTTCAAGTGCTTTGGGTATGGTTCGTTTTATTTCGTTCTGATATTTTTGAAGTACATCGTTTACACCAACTTTTGATTCGTAAATAACACCGCTTCCTCTTTCTCCGGGTTCTATTCTAAATCGTAATACGGCCCAACAAGGCTTTGGCATGGTGTAGCGAATATAGCCTTCAATTTCTTTTACTGGTGTTTCTTTATAAACAACTTTAGGTTCATCAAAACTAATCTCTAAATCAAAGCGATTTCTGAGTAGCATTTCCAAAATCTCCATTTGGATGGTTCCCATGATATGAAGATTCATCTCTCTATCTTCTTTAAACCACTCAAATTGCAATAAAGGGTCTTCGCTTGAAAGCTCCTGAAGGGCTTCCGCTAACTTGGCATAATCGGTTTCATTTTTTGATTTTATTCCTACAGTGAGTAAAGGGATTTGCAGACTAGTGAGTTCCGGAATGTCTTTTTTACTTCCTAATACATCTCCTACCTGAACTTCAGGCATGCCGCTTACAATGCCAATATCTCCGGCTTGTAATATGCCAAGATCAACATGCTTATTGGTGTATATTTTTCGAATTTGTGCAACTTTCTCATCTCTGCTGGCGACCACATTTCGAATGCTATCTCTATTTTTTAAAATTCCGTTAAACAGGCGAATGTGAGCCAAGCGACCCAAGGTTTTGTCATGTTCTATTTTAAATACCAGAGCTGATGTTTCTTCGTCAGAATTAATCTTTGCTTGCGGAAAATAAGTCACAATAGCATCAAGCAACTCAGTCATTCCGGTGCCATTTTTAGCAACGCCCAATAATACTGGATTTAATTTCGATTCTTTGCACAATTGCTCCGCTTTCGAAATACAGTAAGCCGTCTGTAATTCTTCTCCATCCAAATATTTTTCGAGTACTTCTTCGTCAATATTTGCCAAAGTTTCAAGTGATATTTCTTTTAAATCTTTTGCCAGTTCCTTACTACTGTCTTGCCATAAATCAAGTATTTCTGTTTCAATCCTTCCTTCATCAGTACAAGCCTGAAGAGCAAAGACCGGGGCTTTTAACTCCTTTTGAAGGTCATTAAATACCTGTAGTATATCCGCACCTGAACGATCTATTTTATTGATGAAAATCAGAACAGGAATTCCTCGTTCACGAAGGGCTTCATACAAGGTGTGTGTATGTGCCTGTACACTTTCAACTGTAGAAATAACAAGTATCGCAGCATCTAAAATCCTAAGAGCTCGTTCCACTTCGGCCGAGAAATCGACATGGCCTGGTGTGTCAATTAAATTGATTTGTGTGTCTTTCCATATAAATGAGGTGCAGGCAGAACGCACAGAGATACCACGTTCTTTTTCTACCTCCAGAAAATCAGTAATCGCATTTCCCGAATCAACACTTCCCATTTTTCGTGTTGCACCACCTAAAAAAAGTAAGTTTTCGGTTATGCTTGTTTTGCCAGCATCCACATGGGCAAGTACGCCTATATTTCGTATGTTTTGCATATCTTTTCAAAATAGATTCTGAACCAAATTCAGGCTATGAATATAAGGAAGTATAGGGGAGAATAAAAAGATTCATTTGAAATAGATTCGGTTTAAAAAACAAGTTATTTTCATGAAAAATGAGAGCTAATTCGTTAACTCACTTAAAGGACTAATAACGAAGAGCCAAAAGCAAAAAATGAAGAAGGGTATTAAAAAAAATGAAATGCTTATATTTGTCCTTCAAATTAAGAGAATATGGCTTTATTAAAATTTATATTAGTTGCGGCGGGTATCTATTACCTGATCAAATTTTTATTTCGAGCTTTCTTTCCTGTTATAGTAAAGAAAACCTTCGATAAAATGCAGCAACAACAGAATCAACAGCAATATCAGGAAAAGCCTGAAGGTGAGGTGACTGTTGAAAAAAATACGACTCAAAAAAATAAGCACAATACTAAAGATGTAGGTGATTATGTTGATTTCGAGGAAGTTGACGACTAATTTGTTTTAGAAAATGAGTGATTCTTAGGCACATTGCGTGTTTGAATTTGTTCCTTCTAAGATGAACGGCTACTTTTGTGTTTCAAAATCAGAAAAAATAAAATCTAAATAAAAAACTATGGCTCAGGAAGATGTTTTCAAAAAACTGGTAGCTCATTGTAAAGAATACGGATTCGTATTTCAATCATCAGAAATTTATGATGGTTTATCTGCGGTTTACGATTACGCACAATTGGGTGTTGAACTAAAAAACAACATTAAAAAGTATTGGTGGGATTCAATGGTGAAACTGCATGAAAATGTAGTGGGTATTGATACTGCTATTTTTATGCACCCTACCATTTGGAAAGCATCGGGCCACGTTGATGCTTTTAATGATCCTTTGATTGACAATAAGGACTCGAAGAAGCGTTACAGAGCTGATGTTTTGATTGAAGACTTGATGGCTAAGTATGAGGCTAAAATGGATAAGGAAGTTGCTAAAGCTAAGAAAAAGTTTGGTGAGAGTTTCGATGAGGCTCAATTCCGTTCTACTAACCCTCGTGTGTTGGCTAATAAGGAAAAGATGGATGCTGTGCATGCTCGTTTCGTTGAAGCTTTAGATAAAAATGACTTAGAAGAGTTGAAGCAAATCATTATCGATAATGAGATCGCTTGTCCTATTTCGGGAACTAAGAACTGGACTGATGTTCGTCAGTTTAACTTGATGTTCTCAACCGATATGGGTTCTACTTCTGATGGATCTAGTAAGATTTACCTTCGTCCGGAAACAGCTCAGGGTATTTTCGTAAACTACCTGAATGTTCAGAAGACGGGTCGTATGAAGATTCCTTTCGGGATTGCGCAGATTGGTAAGGCATTCCGTAATGAGATTGTTGCTCGTCAATTTATTTTCCGTATGCGTGAGTTCGAACAAATGGAGCTTCAGTTCTTTGTTCGTCCGGGTGACGAAATGAGATGGTTTGACAAGTGGAAAGAAACACGTATGAGCTGGCACAAATCTCTTGGATTTGGAGATGACAAGTATCGTTTCCACGACCACGATAAGTTGGCTCACTATGCTAATGCAGCAACTGATGTTGAGTTTAAATTTCCATTTGGATTTAAAGAGGTAGAGGGAATTCACTCTCGTACCGATTTTGATTTGAAACAGCATCAGGAATTTTCAGGTAAGAAAATTCAATACTTCGATCCTGAGTTGAACAAGAGCTATGTACCATACGTAGTTGAAACTTCAATTGGAGTTGACCGTATGTTCCTTCAGATTATGTCTGAGGCGTATAAAGAAGAAAAAGTAGAGAAGGAGAATGGTAAGGTTGATGAGCGTGTTGTATTGAAATTACCACCAGCATTAGCACCTGTTAAGCTATGTGTTATGCCTTTGGTTAAGAAGGATGGTTTACCAGAGAAAGCTCGTGAAATTATTGATGATTTGAAATTCGATTTCAACTGTCAGTATGACGAGAAAGACTCTATCGGTAAGCGTTACCGTCGTCAGGATGCTATTGGAACACCTTTCTGTGTAACTTTAGACCATCAGTCCTTAGAAGATAACACAGTGACGATTCGTCACCGTGATACAATGGCTCAGGAGCGTGTTGAGATTTCTAAACTTTATGAAATTTTGAAGTCAGAAGTGAGCATGAAGAATCTTTTCAAGCAACTTAAATAAACTTTTATAAGCTTATATATTGAAAGAGGCGTCCTTATGGATGCCTCTTTTTTTGTACTGATCTGAATGAGATTGCATTCCGGTAGGGAAGTTCCCCATTGAAAAATGCGACATATTGGTATATTTGTGATCTTGAAAGTTCCGGACAGATTTTCAAGCTTTATAACTCAACCGACTAACATTAATTATGGAAAAAAAATTGACTAAGAAACGTGGCTGGACTGATCGTTTTCTGAATGTGACTGAAAAATTTGGGAATGCACTCCCACATCCGGCAACTCTGTTTGCCATATTTGCCTTAATGGCTATCTTATTATCTGGTGTTGCTTCATTTTTCGATTGGCAAGCAGTTCATCCTGGTACTAAAGAAACAATTAAAGTTGTAAATCTTTTATCAATTGAAGGCTTTCATCGCATCTTAGTTGATATGGTGGACAATTTTACTGGCTTTGCACCCTTAGGTATTGTGATGGTCGCTATGTTGGGTATTGGTATTGCAGAAAGTTCAGGATTGATTGGAACTTTGATTCGTAAACTGGTTTTGTCAGCACCTAAAAATATGCTGACTTTTGTGATTGTATTGGCAGGTATTTTATCCAATACAGCCTCTGATGTTGGTTACGTCTTATTAATTCCATTGGCAGGTATTATTTTTGTTGCTGTTGATCGCCATCCTATAGCTGGTATGGCAGCTGCTTTTGCTGGTGTTTCGGGAGGTTTCTCTGCGAATCTTATATTGGGAACTATAGATCCTTTGTTGGCAGGTCTTTCACAGGAAGCGGCTCGTATTGTTGATCCTACGGCTATTGTAAATCCAACGGCCAATTATTATTTTATGGTGGTTTCAACCTTCCTTGTTGCCATTGTTGGTACAATAGTAACAGAGAAATTAATTGAGCCTCGTTTAGGGGTCTATAAAGATGCGGCTGAGCACAAGGAAGAAATTCATCAGCTAACTGATTTGGAAAAACGTGGTTTGCGTTGGGCTTTATATGTTGTGCTTTTCTTAACTGCCTTAACTGTTTGGGGTTTATATCCTGAGGATGGATTTTTTAGAGGTCCTGATGGAGGATTCTTAACATCTCCACTGATTAAAGGGGTTGTGGCACTCCTGTTTTTAGGCGCTGGTGGTTGTGGTATTGCTTATGGTTTTGGAGCGAAAGTCTTCAAATCGGACGTTGATATCATGAAAGGTATGGGTAAGTCAATGGAAACTCTGGCAAGTTACTACGTTCTTGTATTTTTCGCGGCTCAGTTCGTGGCTTATTTTAAATGGTCAAATCTTGGTGTTATTATGGCTATTAAGGGAGCTGGAGCACTTATGACTGCTGATATTGGTATGATTCCTTTGATGATTTTATTTGTGCTCTTATCGGCCCTTATTAATATGTTGATGGGCTCGGCTTCGGCAAAGTGGGCCATTATGGCACCAATCTTTATCCCTATGTTTATGTTGATGGGCTATTCGCCAGAGCTATCTCAGGTCGTTTATCGTATTGGTGATTCTGTAACCAATGTGATTTCGCCAATGATGAGTTTCTTTGCACTGATTATTGCTTATGTGCAGAAATATGACAAAGAATCTGGTATAGGAACTATTATTGCAACCATGCTACCGTACTCAGTGGCATTCTTTGTGGCGTGGGTCATTTTATTAATGGGCTGGCTTTTGCTAGGTTTACCATTGGGACCTGGAGCAGGCTTGGAATATACCATGCCTAACTAGAAATGATGAAAAAGTGAAATTTATTTCACCTTCAATATAAATTATAGAATAATGACAGTCAGAGAAGTACCTGTAGTGGGCCATTTCTCTGACTTTTTTTTCTTAAAAAAAGCTTGTTTTTGTTTTGCAGGAATGAAACATTTCCATACATTTGCATCGCAATCAAAAGCAATGCCCAGGTGGCGGAATTGGTAGACGCGCTGGTCTCAAACACCAGTGGGGCAACCCGTGCCGGTTCGATCCCGGCCCTGGGTACCGCGAGAATCCTCTTGAGAAATCAAGAGGATTTTTTTATGCTCTCTATTTTGAATCTCGATGACCAGAAAAATCTTACTCTCTTTATTTCTTTTGACATCCTTAATCGGATTTTCACAAGATTACAAATATCTACCTTCTCATACAGGTGAAATTATCAAACACAAGCACTACATTCTTTCTTATAGTGAAAAGTTTGAGCAAGCCCAATGGGTGGCATATGAATTAAATGCGAGTGAAGCGATAAGTTCATTTAAGCGAGATGATAATTTTAGACCTGATCCTAATGTAAAAACAGGTTCAGCAGACCTAAACGATTATAAGGGGAGTGGTTACGATAGAGGACATCTGGCTCCTGCCGCTGATATGGGTTTTTCGGAAGCTGCTATGTCAGAGAGCTTCTATATGTCGAATATGTCACCTCAGAGCCCATCTTTTAATCGTGGAATCTGGAAAAAATTAGAGACTCAGGTGCGAAATTGGGCAAAAGCTTACGATAAGATTTATGTCGTAACCGGTTCTATTTTAAAACCAGATTTACCAACAATTGGGAAGAATAGGGTTGCTGTTCCTGAAAAATATTACAAGATAATTTTTCGCGAAAAGATAGGTCAGTCAAATATGATTGCATTCCTCTTGGCGAATAAAAAATCGGAACAACCCTTATCTAGTTTTGTTGTAAGTGTTGATCAACTGGAAAGGTTGACTGGGATTAATTTTTTTCGACAATTGCCAGATGAACTCGAAACGAAATTGGAAGCTAATCAAAGCTCACAGAATTGGAATTTCGGAGTTCATAAAGAAACAGCTCCTTTTTTAGTAAAAGCAAAAAATCACTCTCAAACAAAGACCGTAAAGCTTACTAACGGGCAATGTTGTGGCAAAACAAAGAATGGCTCACAATGTAAACGAAAAGCTAGCTCAGGTTCTTCTTTTTGCTGGCAGCATAAAAAGAAAGGGAAAGCTTAACTTTCCCTTTTACACTTGTCTAACTTAAAGGTTTATTTGATTTAATAGAATGAACCTATAAGTTTAATTCTTGTATATCTCTTGCAAAATGATCTTGCCTAGTAGGGGTCTGTAATGGCCCTTCTCATAAAAATACTTTTGATTCTGGGTGTATTTATTTTTACCAGAGAAATCATGAATGCGATTTAAATCGAATATCCTCTTTAGTTCAATTAAATCTTTGCTATTAATCTCTTTTTGTGACCATTCAGGACTAATAATGATTTGATAATTTGTCTTATTTCTCTTGAATATTTCACCAATTTCTGAGAGCATATTCTTTTGTTTATTAAAGATTGTTTGTTCGTAGGGATCTACAATCAGATCTCGTTTGGGAAATTCTTTTTTATGCTTAATCCAGTACTGTTCTTTTGTTTTTAAAATTTCATCTTCTCTTGGGTTGCGGAAGTCATTCGTTAATTGGTTGCGATGCAGGTCTTTATCGGTTAGAATTCCTTTCATGTATTTTCGATATGAATGAAAAATACGATAATCTATATATGGTAGTAAGAACTTTAAATTGAAGAAGGCTATTATAAATTCTTTTTGGAATTCGATAATGCCAATATTACTAATATCTGGGTGTAAAATACGCGAGTGTGAGTTATTCTTATCTACCTTTTGTAAGGTATTATTATCTAATAAAAGAAGTACATTTTTTATAGGAACATTCGATTGGTCTAATCGTTTAATTTTTTTATGAATTGCATATAGAGATTCCGCATCACCAAAAATACGAATTGGTGTAGCATCTTTGATAAATGGTTTCCATAAATCTGTAGGAAAGGCTACAGTGCATGAATTACCAAGTATGTATGAGTCATATTTTAAACTATCTCTATGATTCAAATAAGTTTGCCAACAGATATAGCCTTGATTAAGAAATACAGGTTTATTTTCGTATTTTTTGTACGTACGAGTTACTTTGAATGGGTCAGAAATTATATATCCCGTAATTATAACTAATAATGGAATGAGAAAGATTAATATCTTTTTTATGAATGTTGATAGATTTTTTTTGTTCATATTTTAAAACTGCAGATAGATAAAGTCAGTGGCTCCAAAATCACCACAAGAAAAGATGATAAAAATGATCAGGTAATAAACACTCCATCGTAAGGCTATAGGTTTTTGCCTCAATTTCCCCCAAATATCCCATTTACTGTCAGCATACTCGTAAAAGAATAATAGAGTAGTTGCAAAAGCTATAACGATTATATTATGATCGCTCATGCCTAAATTTATTTCCTTATATGTGGCTTTTATTCCATCAAAAATATGATTGTACACATAAACGACATCACTAAATTTTTCAATTTTGAAGAAAAGAAGAGATGCAGAAAAAATAAGATATGTCCTGATGATGTTATAAGCTTTGAACCATCTGCCAGAAAGGTATTTGTTCCATTTTGAACACCATTTTGAACGACTCATTTCGTAAATGATGACTGCGCCCTGAATGGCACCATAAATGATGAAATTCCAGCTATCACCATGCCATAAGCCCAGAAGAATAAAAGTTAACATCAAAGCGTACGAGATGCCCCAAATGCCCCAGTTTCTCTTTTTAAAGGCAATTGGTTCGTATATATAATCTTTGACCCAAAATGACAGACTCATGTGCCAACGTCGCCAAAAATCGGTGATGGATTGTGCAATAAAGGGACGGTTGAAATTTGGAGATAATCGATAACCAAGTATGGCAGCTCCACCGATTGCAATATCGGTATAGCCTGAGAAATCAGCATAAAGCTGAATAGGGTAAACTAAGGTCGCAACACAAAGTTGCACTCCTGAATAATCTTGTACCGAACTAAATACATCATTGACTACCGTCGCTAATAAATTAGAGATAATCAGTTTTTTAAATAAACCAATAGCAATTAATCTAAGACCATAGCTTACTTTATCGTAATCAAATACTTTCGTCTCTTTAATTTGAGGTAGAAATTCTCCTGGACGTTCTATTGGTCCTGATAAGAATTTCATGAAGAATAGCATATAAAGCATGAAGTCGCTTAAATTCTTTTCAGCTTCCTGCTCTTCCCAATAAACTTCGATAAGATAAGAAATGGATTGGAATATATAGAATGATATCCCCAGCGGTAAAAAAATACTCGTGATTGTGGAATTCCAATGACCTCCTATCGTTTTAATAAACAAGCCCATATTGGCTTCTAGAAATCCAAAATATTTAAAGAAAACAAGAATTGCCAGGTGAGCTATTAGACTGATTGTGAAGAATCGTTGTCGAGTTTTGTCATTAGTCTGTTTGTCAATCCAAATACCAGAACCATAAGTTAATAATGCCGTTGATACTGCAAGAGCAAGATACCCCCAATGGTTGAATCCTATAAAAACGATGCTGCCAGCTAATAACAACCATTTTCTTAATTGCGGGACAATAAAATAGAAAATGCCTGTAATCACAATAAAGAGTACTGCAAATTCCCAAGAATTAAAAATCATGATTTTTTTACGCTAATTTTTTTTGAACACCAGTACACAATTCACCAACGTTTTTTAGTTTCATTATCTCTCTAAGTTTAAACTTGACCTTGAAATGTTTCTCCACTTCAGTGATGAGTCTAATGTTATTTAATGAATCCCATTCATCAACATCTTCGGCTGTAGATGTTGTTGTTAAGTTAATGGTTGAGTTATTAAGCACTTCACGGAAGATGCTATTGACTTCGTCTAAAATTTGATCTATTTCCATTCGTAATATTTGTTTTTATACTAATTCTAAGAGTTTTTTACGATCCACTTTACCACTTGAATTTAGTGGGAATTCGTTCATGTCATAGATGTTTTTAGGACACATATAAAGGGGAAGGTTCTCCTTTAAAAAATCGATTAAGCTTGCTTGTTCCCCTTGGTATTTTTCGACAAAGAGATGTAATTCCTGATTACCTAATTGGTTGGGCTTGGCAAGAACCACATTAGATCCTAGCGAATGATATTGTCTTACGGTATGTTCTATTTCATTTAATTCAACACGAAAGCCTTGAATCTGAACCTGGTAATCTTTTCGTCCGCAATAGTGTATACAATCTTTTTCATCCATAAAGCAAATGTCACCTGTTTTGTAGTAACGAGTTGGTACGCCATAGCAATCTAGTTCGACAAACACTTCCTTTGATTTATTTGAATCTTTCCAATAGCCTTCCATTAATTGCGCTCCAGCGACACACATTTCTCCTTTTGTTCCTTTAGGAACCTCTTGTAAGTTTTCGTCAACAATTATGGTGTGCATACTTTGAAATGCTTTGCCAATTGCTAACATGCCATTATAGGTGTCAACACAATCTGGATTCACACGATATGAAGTACAGTAAATAGTGGCTTCTGTAGGCCCATAAAGGTTAACTAATTCAGCATTGGGAATGCTAGGGATAAATTGAGATACTAAATCCCAGTTTGAAGCTTCTGCCGTTAGAATTAGATATTTAAGTTTAGGTAGATTTATTTCTTCAAAATAGGGTTGAAGGTAGGAAAGTAATGAGGGTGCGATAGCAGCAAATGTTAATTCTTCATCCTCTAATAATTCGTAAACATGTGTGTATTTTACACCATTTTGTGGAACGGTATAAATGCAGGCACCTAATGTAAGGGGGTAAAGAGTAGATACCACAGATACATCAAAGCAAAGATCAAACATTTGAAGCAGCCTGTCTTCTTTATTTAAATTAAAATTTAATGAAGAGTAAGCATCATAAAAAGCAGTTAAGTTTCCATGGGAAATTGGTACACCCTTAGGTACACCGGTACTTCCTGATGTGAATATGATATAGGCTAATGAATCCTTATTTATTTGTGGATCTAACTGATATGATATCGTTTCTGATTCAAGGTCTGTGGTACAAAGTGAATTAACGTATTTCGGGAAATCTAAGGAAGCCTCATTTCCTGATGAGTAAAGAACTAATTGAATATCTGTTGATTCAACTATGGTTCTATTCCTGCTATTGGGATTATGAGGATTTAAAATGACGTAAGTATTTCCTGAGAATAAAACAGCTAATATGCTGGCGTAGGTTTCAATATTATCACCTTCAAGAATTCCAATGCATTGTGAAGCGGAACCAGTATGTTGCTTTACAATATTGTATATTCCGGATATTCTTTTTGCTAAGGTTTTATATGTATAATGTTCTCCATCAATGAAAAATGCATTCCTATCGGGATTGTTCTGAATACCCTTTATAATTAGGGTAAGTAAATTTTGATTAAGCATGATACAGATTGATTTTTGACTTAATTTTGTGCAAATTTATGTGAAATGCTAAATAAATCGCATGTTAATCAAATAAAAATTATGGATTGTTATTTGATTACTTCAAGGCCAGTTTGTTATGCCTTTTCATACTAGGAGTCTTAACATTCTCCTTGATTAAGAAGTCTAGTTTTTTTACAATATTTTTAAAGGGGGATGATTCCCAAGAGGAGCGGTAATAATGAGATTTTCCTTTATATTTCAATGTTGTATAAGGCACATCGCGATATTTAGTTTTATGATGGAGTTTAATCTCTAGAAATTTTAATTCAGCAAAAAGCTCTTGTAGTTCATCGAGTTCTTTTTTGCTCAGATTGAATTTGAATACACCTTTCTTTTTCACATTTGAAATTCCATGATAAAAAGCTTCTCCTTCTGTGTTGATGTTGAGTTCATAAACCGGACATTTGCCTCTACATCTCGATTTTATTAAAGTAATCAGATTTGATTGTTTTGAATATTCTGCCTTTTGATAGGCTGAACAACTGAAAAGCAGAATTGCGAGTATTATTCCTATCGTTTTCATAAGAATCTTTTAAAAGTTGTGGTGAAAATGCTTTTGACTTAAAAAGAAGAATCATCCCAGTTAAGAAACTGGGATGATAACTTCGATGATCCTTAATCCCCTAAAAAAAGAATCAAATTTGAAGAGTAGGTTAATACTTGCTTCAAGATCTTTTTTGCCCTTTCTTACCGAAAGTAGCTCCACGTTTCCAGACTTTAATTGTAGGTGCCGATTTGGACTTGGTACCAATGCTTAATGACTTGCGGATGTAATTTCTTATTTCAACCAATTCAGGGTAATTATAAAAAAGCTGAACTTTCTTATTCGCATAAGTATCGCCCGTAGGTTTGTCGAAGATGACGAAGTGAGTGAAGCATTCAGCGATATCCTCACCAGGATTTGTGGAAGCGTATTGTGTTACAAACCTGTCTTGATATTTTTCGTAAAAAGCTTGTTTTTCGCTTTCATCATCACCAATATTTTGGAATTCATCATGAATATCTTTCCAGAAATTTTGAAAGAGTGCATTGATATACGAGCCTTCTTTTGCACAGCCTTCTCCTGGAAAATAGTTTTGACAATCATTTTCAGTTTTGTTCGAGTTTACTTGTGTATCGTTGAGCGTTAAAACATGTCCGAATTCATGAATAATGGTATAGGATAACTCACCATCTCTGTTAAAACCACCATAGTAAGCTAAGTCTATAGCAATCCCTATCTGCCATTTCGTAAGATCATTTGTTGTTTGAACAACATAGCCTGCAATTCCACTTTCTTCACCCGTAATAACAATATATTCGTTAAAGAATGTTATGTAATTATTGGGTATAACTTTACTGATTAAGCCCCAAATTTCGGTGTGTTTTTGATTATCTTTCTGTAGTTCTAAAAGATTATCAGCGACCTTATAATCTGTTTTTTTAGTTATATCATATCCATTGACCGAATAAAGTGTAAGACCACCTTCTTCACTAGTCGGGCCATCAGTCGACTCATCTTTGTCTTCAGTAGGTTTATCAGGCGCTTCTTTTTTATCAGGCTCTATGGCATCATCATCCTTACTACAAGAATTGAATGTGTTGATAACAAGTAGTGAAAGAAGTATGATGATGAGAATTCTCAATCTTTTTTGAAGTAGCATCGTACCAAAATTTAGTTTAACTTCTGTTTCATTCTACTTCTAAAACAAGCCTTGAATTAAATACCCTACTTTTTTTTTTCAAAAAATGTGTTGATTTCATTCTTGTCCTTGGCAGAATAGGCTTTTATAAAAGCATTTACCATATCGACTACTTTGTTAATTAGAACAGATTCTTATGCGAGCTAAAAAAAAATATGGAAATCGTAAATTCTTATAAAATTTAATTTAAATTGAGCCCTGTTTGCTATCAGAAAGTTTGTGTAACAAAGCTTATTGCTTTACCGAAAGAAAATTGTGGAAGAATTAGATAAGGAAAATACAAATTTATCTTTGTGTAAAACGAAGGTGTTCGAGAAGGTGTTTAATCTACATGCCCCCTTGCTTCATAGTTTTATTTATTATAAATGTGGAGACTCTGACATGTCTGATGATATTGTCCAGGAAGCTTTCGTAAAACTTTGGGAGAATTGTAAAAAGGTCCTATTCCTAAAAGCAAAATCTTTTGTTTACACAGTCGCAAAAAATTTATTTCTCAATCATGTCTCACATCAGAAAGTTAGATTGAAATACCATAGTGAAAGTCCTGATGAATTAAATATTGAAAGTCCTGAATATATTATGGAAGAGTCAGAGTTTAGAGTGATTTTAAATGACGCTATAGCTGATTTGCCTGAAAAACAACGTGTTGTTTTTCTTTTGAATAGAATTGATAAGAAAACATATGCGGAAATAGCCGAGATGATGGATGTATCGGTAAAAGCCATTGAGAAGAGAATGCATAAAGCATTGACAACATTGAGAAAAAAACTTGGAGATGTTTAAGTTTTAAGGTAGGGTGATTGAGTTTTAACTTGTTATAGTTGTAGATACACCATAAAATTTAGATGTCAGAAATGCTTGGTTTAAATCGACTTAGCTGTTTTTGTAATTTAAGATTAGAATTTTACCTGATAGATTCAGGATTTAACAATAAACTCATGCAGAATAATTTCACTGATGAAACATTTTTGGCAAGATGGCTTAATAATGAGCTGTCTGATGAAGAAGTGAAAGCTTTTGAAAAGACGAAAGATTTTTATGCTTATAAACGAATAGCGGAAACTTCATCTTTACTTGAAAAGCCGTCCTTTGATAAGGAAAAAGCTTTTCAGAAACTATTGCAAAACAGAATGGCTTCTAAAAAGAAACCTGTTATTACTCTTTGGTCATATTGGTTAGCGGCTTCTATCGCTATAATTATGGGGGTTTTCTTCTTATGGCCTTCGGAATCTGTTTATAAAAGTTTAGGAGGAGAGCAACTAGCATTCAACTTACCTGATGGATCAAATGTCAAGTTAAATTCAAAATCTGAAATCTCTTTTCATGAGAAAAAATGGGATGATAAAAGAGAATTGAACCTAAAGGGCGAAGCCTATTTTAAAGTGATTCCCGGATCGAAATTTACGGTTCATACCAATCGAGGTGATGTGAGTGTTTTGGGGACTGAGTTTAATGTTAATGCCCGTAAAAAATATTTCGAAATACAGTGTTTTGAAGGATGTGTGAAAGTTGATTTTAGTGGTGAAAGTATTATTCTTAAAGCAGGTGATGCAGTTCGTTTTATGGATGAGAATAAGGAGTCATGGAACTTTTCTCAACAATCGCCATCATGGACAAAAGGAGAGAGTACTTTCGAAAACTTGCCACTTAAAGAGGTGGTTCTGGCTCTTGAACGCCATTATAAAGTTCGGTTTGAGGCTAAGGGAATTGATTTGAATCAAAGATTCACAGGAAGTTTTACTCATGATAATTTAGAATTGGCTCTAAAGTCGGTTTTTTATCCAATGGGCATTAAGTATAAAATAAGAGCAAAAAAAACGATCTTACTATTTCGTAAATGAAGAGATGTCTAATTTTATTTTTCTTCATTCTTATCACATTTCCGCTTTTATCGCAGGAGAAAACCGGAACATTTCGATTCGAAAATGTAAGCTTGAAAGAGGTTATCAATGAGATTGAATCTGAATTTGATGTTCGTTTTTCATATCGTGATGATATTGCAAGTATGTATGAGTTCAGCTTCGAGATGTCTGATGCATCACTTGATGCTGTAATTGAAAGACTTCAGCAGGAAACCCAATTGATTTTTGAGAAGATAAGTTCCCGGTACATCATCGTAAAAAAGAGCGATGTTGAAAAGTTAATCACGATAAAAGGTCGATTGGTTGAAAAGATGACTCAAACACCCCTTTGGGGCGGAACTATTATTAACCGTACGCAAAACAGAGGGTGCACATCTGATCAGGATGGGTATTTCGAATTGAAGAAAAATGCCTCTACAGATACCATATTGATTCAATATATTGGATACGCGACAATAAAGTTTGTGGCTGATATCATCAAGAATAACATCCCAATAAAGGTTGAACTGTACGAATCCCATGAGCAACTTAACGAAGTTTTGATTGATCAGATTAGTGACGGAACAGGCAACAACTACGATGGATCTATTATTCTTTCTGCTAATGATATCAGATCGGTAACTGCTTCTCCTGATCCTGATGTTTTTGAGACCCTTCAGCTATTACCTGGGATTGTAAGTCCTTCGGAGTCAACTTCAGATTTATATATTAGGGGAGGAACACCAGATCAGAACCTTATTTTATGGAATGGTATCACCATTTATCACAATTCTCATTTTTTTGGCATGATTTCGGCCTTGAATCCTCATCAAATTTCTGATGTGAAGGTGTTTAGAGGTGGAGCTAGTGCACAATATGGTAATCGGATATCGGGCGTTATCGATATGAAATCTGATAGAAGGCTTCCCCAGCAAGTAGGAGGGAGCCTTGGGGCCAATTTTAATTATATGGATGCTTTACTCAAGTTGCCCCTTAAGAAGGATAAGATTGGAATGAGTGTCAGCTTTAGAAGGTCGTATAATGACTTCTTGAAGACGCCTTCCTTTAATAATTATTCTGATCGGGTTTTTCAGAATACCATCATATCAGAAAATGAAGCCTTTGACCCTGAGTATACTAAAACAAATACGGATTTTTATTTTAAGGATTTGTCATTAAACACCACAGTTAAATTTTCAGATGATCATAAATTGTATGTGAACTATTTGTACTCGATTAATGATTTGGACTATACATTTTCTATCGATGACTATTATAAAAGTAAAGATAGATTGAAAATTATCAATCAGGGTTTAAGTCTGATATCAGAAGGTAGATGGAGTCGAAATGTTAGGCATAGCCTAAAAGGAGAATACTCCTACTACGATCTTGATTATGTGTATCAGGGACAGATTACTGATGGTGAAAAGGGTAAAAATGCCAAGACTAATACGATTAAGGAACTTGGTATTGATGCCGATATTCAAGTGCGGTTTAGCCCCCTGACTAAATTACGAACGGGATTTCAAGTGTCTTCTCAAACTGTTGATTACCAATTTGAGAGAGAGTTTGATGCCTCGGAGAATAACTTTACTTATAATAATAAAGGTGAAGAGAATTCATTTGCATTATTCTCCGAATTGCAATTTAATAAGAAAAAGAACTACTATATCAATCTTGGTATAAGGCTTAACTATTTGAAATCGACAGATAAGTTTTTTCTGGAACCTCGCTTATATGCCAAATTAAAACTAGCTAAACCTCTCTATTTTAAACTTGCTGCCAGTATCAAGAATCAGAATATTAGTCAGATTTTGGAGTTTCAAACCAGCGATTTTGGACTGGAGAATCAGGTTTGGGGATTGGCGGATAAATTGAATATCCCAATTTTAAAAAGTAAGCAATTATCAGGCGGATTAGAGTGGGATAAGGGTGGTTTGAATATAGGTTTTGAAACTTATTTTAAACAGGATGAGGGATTAACTTCAGTCTCGAAAGCTTTCATTAATAGAGATGTGTTCTATGCCGAAGGTAAAAGTAAGACCTGGGGCTTTGATGCTCTTTTTAGAAAAAGAGGGACGAATTATAATTCCTTATTATCGTATTCTCTCATTAGAACCAATTATAGGTTTCCCGATTTAAACGAAGGCAAAACATTTAGGGGTAATTTTGATATTCGTCATGCTTTAGCTGCTGCCTACACCTATCATTGGCGGTCTTTCGAATTTTCTTTGAATTGGAAATGGAGAACAGGAAAACCGTACACACCAGCTAATAGTATTGATCCCGAGAATGGTCAAATTGATTATGGAGAGATGAATAGCCGTCGGATTTCAAATTATCATCGACTCGATTTCTCATCGACTTATAAGTTAGGCTTGTCGAACTCAAAAAATAGACAGTTAAAACTTGGCTTTAGTTTGCAAAACATATACGATAAAAAAAATGTTTTGGATAGATCATACATGTTCTATTACGATGAGACCTACCAAATGAACGAGATTAAGAGTTATTCACTAGGGATAACACCCAATGTATTTGTGCGATTTGAGTTTTAATATTTTTCTCGACTTCAGAAAAGACAGAGATCAAGTGGTTTAAGCAGAATAATTAAGCCGGAAATTGGTCGGAAAGTTCAATGTTTAACATCCACTATTATAGTATTGATTCGTGTATAATTAAATATTACTTTAGCCTCACTTAAACACAATTAACATTAAATCACCTATTAACTAATGAAAAATTTACTAAGTCTACTATTAATATTGATAGTATCAGTATGGCAATCATATGCTTGTACAACTGCTGTTATTTCAGGAAAACATACTAAAGATGGTCGTCCAATGATTTGGAAATTACGCGACACGGAAAGTTTTGAAAATAAAATGAAGTATTTTACTGATGGAAAATACCCTTACATCGGTATGATCAACTCCAATGACGAAAAAGGAGAACAAGTTTGGGGAGGTTCCAACTCTGTTGGTTTTGCCATTATGAATTCTGCTTCATTCAATGTTAATATGAAGGATACCACTTCTTTTAAAGATCAAGAAGGAAGATTTATGAAATTGGCTCTTCAGCAATGTGCAAACTTAGAAGAGTTCGAACAATTATTAAAAGCCAGAAAAAAGCCCATGGGCTTAGCGGCGCATTTTGGTGTTTTAGATGCAGATGGTAATGTTGCTTTTTATGAAGTTAACAATCAAACTTTCACCAAATTCGATGCGAATGATCCTGCTCAAGCACCCAATGGATATATTTTAAGAACCAATCATTCCTTTACAGGTAAAAAAGATATAGGATATGGTTTTATCCGTCTTCAAACAGCTCAGGATATCTTCTATCAAGCCGATGCTTGTGGTGATATGAGTGCGCAAACAATCATTCAGAAGTTCTCCAGATGTTTGAAACATCCTGTGTTGAAAAGAGATTTTAGAAAAGAGTTTGAAACTGTTCCTTATGGTGAGAACTTTGTGAACTCTGGTGATTTAATTACTCGACATGGATCTTCATCTATGATCTTAATTGAAGGAATTAAAAAAGGAGAAGAAGTGGATATGAACACAATTTGGACACAGGTTGGATTTCCAAACACTTCAATTGCAATGCCAGTTTGGGTAAAAGGCGGAAAAAAATTGCCATTAGTTTTAACAGCTAAAGGAGAAGAAAACTGTCCATTAAATGCAATGGCAATGGAATTAAAAAACAAATGTTATCCTATCAGTCGTTCAGCCGGATACAAGTATTTGAAAATTTCAGAATTGATTAATTCAGACAAAACGGGTATTATCCAGAAATTGGAAAAAGCTGAAGAAATACTATTCAAAAACACAGAGGTTCATCAAAAGAAATGGCGCTCAAATAAAGTTGATCAAAAAGAAATTGAAGAATTCTATAATTCCTTAAATGAATATACGATTGGTGTTTATAATGAAATACTTGATGTAAAGTCTTTTATGGATAAGTAGACGAAAATACAATTGAAAATATTAAGTGAAGCACAGGACAAGTTTGTTCTGTGCTTTTTGTATTTTAGGGGCTGAATTGAAAATGAAAGTATTAATGATAAATTATGAACTGATTCACTCATAATTTCATCCCCGATAACTATTGGGATCGTAATTCGTAATTGAAAAATGAATTTTAAGTCGATATTTAAATCTGCAATACCACATCTGGCCTCAATTATTATCTTTTTAATTATAGGGTTCATCTATTTTCAACCTGTATTGGAAGGGAAAGTGTACAAAAAAAGTGATTCCATAAATGCATGGGGTGCAAAAAAAGAAATTATTGATTATCGTAATCAAACAGGTGATAATGCCTTGTGGACCAATTCGATGTTTGGAGGAATGCCTTCTTATCATATCAATGTAGACTATCAGGCTAAAGATATGTATACATTTAAACAAATGATGGAATTGTATACTCCAGATCCTGTTAAGTTCCTTATTCTGTATATGTTAGGTTTTTATATTCTACTCATTAGTTTACGAGTAAATCCCTGGCTTTCAATAGCAGGTGCAATTGCCTATGCTTTTTCAACTTATTTTGTCATTATTATTGGTGCAGGTCACTTATGGAAAGTAAATGCATTGGCCTTTATTCCGCCAGCCCTTGCCGGAATATTGCTGGTTTTAAGAGGAAAATATCTATGGGGAGGATTATTGGCAACCCTTTTCCTAATTATGGAACTGTATTCCAATCATATTCAGATGACTTATTATTTTGTAATAATGGTTTTCTGTATTATCGTATTTGAGTTTTATCACCAATACAAAGAGAAAAATCTTACTCATTTCTTTAAAGCTATTGGAGTTCTTTCCATTGCATCCATCATTGCATTAGGAGTTAATTTCACCAATCTTTACAACTCTTACGATTATACGAAATCAACCATTCGTGGTGAATCCGAACTGACTTTAGGTGACAAAGCGAACAAAACAGCAGGAGTTGATAGAGATTATGGAACTCAATGGAGTTATGGTATTCAGGAAACTTTAAGTTTACTTATTCCAAATGTGAAAGGTGGCGGTGGATCACCTCAAGAAGGCATGCAAGTCTTGAACTATATCAGCAGTGGACAAATGAAAAGTGTTGCTGATTATTATGATCTCGAACAGGTTGATAATCATCATTATTGGGGTGATCAACCCTTTACTGTTGGACCTGTATATGTAGGTGCTATCATTCTTTTCCTATTTATTTTGGGCTTGTTCATTGTTGGTGGTCGATTAAAGTGGGGCTTATTAACGGCTACTATTCTCGCAATAATGCTCTCCTGGGGACATAATTTCCAGTTATTAACAGGACTGTTTTACGACTATGTTCCACTGTATAATAAGTTTAGAGCTGTATCTTCAATATTGATTATTGTTGAGCTCTGTATGCCATTATTAGCTATTCTCGCTCTTAAAAAGATTATTGAAAATCCTGAAGTACTAAAAAGAAAAATAGCCATTTCTTCCATAAAATTGAATGTATTAGTTATTCCGATTGCCTTAACAGGAGGACTAGCTTTACTATTCTATTTAATTCCGAATATTGGTTTGGATTTTATGAGTAAACTGGAACAAAATTATTTTCAGCAAATAGCTCAAGCAAATCCCAATGCCTTATCTCTTATCACTCAAATTCAAAATGACTTAATTGATGCCAGAATTGATGTGTTTAGAGCTGATGCCTTAAGAACAATTGTATTTATCGCTTTGGCCCTAATTGCCTTGTATGTTTATTTTAAGAAATATATTAAAACGGAAATTTTCATTGCTATTTTAATTGTATTGGTAGCAGCTGATTTATATCCAATAAACAAACGATTTACCACCAACGACAATTTTGTAGAGAAGAAAAATCTTAGTTTGGCATACATGCCAACTATGGCTGATTATCAGGTTTTACAATCTGAAATTAAGAGTAAACCAGAATTACAAAAGATAGCTAGTGATGCGGTTGTTAAGTATGGTAAAGAGCATAAAAGAGCGAGTGATTATGAAAAAGTTGCTGCGCAAATTTGGGCTGTAACTTATAATACGAACTATAGAGTATTTGAAAAATTTGGGTCGCCATTTCAAAGCGCACGAACGTCTTATTTTCATAAGTCAATTGGTGGTTATCATGGTGCAAAATTACGTCGTATTCAAGAGTTATATGACTACCATATTGAAAAAGGAAATACTAAGGTTTTAAACATGCTTAATACGCGCTACTTCATTACTCAAAGTGAAAAAGGACCGCAAGCTGTTTTCAATGCTGATGCGATGGGTAACTGCTGGTTGGTTTCAAACTACAATATGGTTGATAATGCTGATGAAGAGATTATGAGCTTGAATGCTTTCGACCCTGCAAAAGAACTGGTTTTAGATAAACGTTTTGCTGATCAGGTAAACGGTTTTGTTGGATCGGTTGATAGCTTGGCTTGCATTAAAATGACACAGTATTCACCTAATGGTATTCAATATGAATATCAGTCAGCTAATGAGCAGTTGGCCGTTTTCTCTGAAATGTATTACCAGCCTGGTTGGAATGCTTATGTTGACGGGAAGTTGAGTCCTCACTTTAGAGCCAATTACGTGTTGAGAGCAATGCGATTACCAGCGGGCAAGCACAAAATAGAATTCAAATTTGAACCCAAAGCATTCTTTGTGGGCGAGAAGATCTCTTTATTTAGTATGCTTCTTTTCTTTGCGATGGTTTTAGGTGCTTTGGGCTGGACTTTAAAAATAAATAGAAAAGCGTCTCATAATGAGTAATAAACTCACTAAGAAACAGCAGTTCCTAGCGTTTATGCAGAAAATTGTTTTTCTGCATGTACTCATCTTTGTCCTTCGTAATTTCTATTTTCTGATAGAAAAACTGGTGAGGAAGGATAAGCGACTTGCCCTATTTTTCCTGACAGAGAAGTATTATTACGACAATTCGAAATATTTGTTTGAGTACATGCGAAAAAGGGATGATTTTAAATCCATACTGTTCACAGCAAACAAAAGCTTGTACCAACAATTACATGCCAAATTTCCAGACGAGGCGGTTTATGCCTGGTCATTGAAAGGTTTCTTTTTATTTCTACGCACCAAAAATGTTATCATATCATATGGCATTAGCGCTGCACCTTTCTTCCCATACTATTTGCACGAGAAGTGCAAGCACGTGATCTATTTGGGGCATGGTACTCCAATGAAAAAGATGGGACTTCAAACTGAAGTTTGGCAAAAGTATGGCAAGCGATATCAGATGCAAAAATACAGCTATATGTCGGCCTGTTCGCCTCTCGAGCAGGAGCTTCATAAGGAAGGTTTCGCTATGGATGTGAATGATGTGTGGGTGAGTGGCTTGCCACGTAACGATTATTTATTGTCGGCAAAAAAAGATGAGGCTTTTTTAAGACAACACCCTTATTTAAAACAGAAAGTGATTCTTTACGCACCAACCTGGCGCGAAGAAACCCAGTCTGCGGAGTTTTTCCCATTTCAGGATTTCGATGCGGACCAGTTGGATGCTTTTCTTGAGAAGGAACAAGCTTACATCCTTTTGCGAGGTCATAAAGAAGATATCAAACGTGCCGATGAGTTGAGTCGTTTCGATGTGTCGAAAATGAAACGCGTCTTAAAAGCTGATCAGGATTTATTTCCTGATGTATACACGCTTTTGCCTTACGTCGATGTTTTGATAACGGATTATTCATCCATTTGGATTGATTATTTGTTACTTGACAGGCCTATCGTTTATATTCCTTACGATCTGGAGGAATATCTGAGAACAAAAGGCTTGTTTTTAGAGTTTGAGAAGAATACGCCTGGTTTTAAGGCGGCTAGTTATAAAGAGTTCGAGAGTCAAATCAAAACTTATTTGAATAAGCCACAAGAGCATGCCGATTGGCGAAAGGAGATACGCGATATGTATCACACTCATCAGGATGATAATAGCTGCGAACGCATTTATAATAAGATCTTAAGTGAAGTTTTAAAGAGGTAGAAAGCATGAATGATATTGATGTTGTACTGTTATGGGTTGATGGTAACGATCCAGAATGGCAAAAAGAGTATTCTAAATACAAACAACGAGTAAAGGATCAAGACCCTCTTGCAACTTCAATTGCTAGATATCAGGACTGGGAGAATCTTCAATATATTTTTCGTGGTATTGAACAATTTATGCCGTGGGTTCGAAAAATACATTTTATAACTTGTGGACATAAACCGAGCTGGTTAAATGTGAATCACCCTAAACTACATTGTCATAGCCACAAAGATATCTTTTACAACTTAGATCACCTGCCAACTTTTAATTCTAATGCAATTGAATTCAATCTTGTTGGAATTCCTGATTTGTCTGAAAAGTTTATTTTGTTTAATGATGACACCTTTGTTGTTCAAGCAACAGAGCCAGAACGATTTTTCAAAAATGGAATTCCAGTTGATTTTTTGGCTCTTGGTTTTCCCCATCGGGGTTGGCTATACAATAAGCTAAGAAAACACACCGTTTTTATGGACACAATGGTGAACAATATTTGTGAACTTAATGGGAATTTTCGAAAAAAGGAATTGCTTAAAAAAAATAAGCGGTTCTTTTATAATCAGACCTATCCCTGGGCTTTTAATTTCAAAAATCGAATAGTCAATTTCATCAGTAGGAACTTTGAAGTTATGGTTATAAATCATCAGCCTCAGCCTCACCTTAAAAGTACAATCTTTGAGGTGAAATCTGCTTGTAAGGAGATATATGATAAAACATCGGCGTCAAAATTCAGAGATCGCAACAACATCACTCAATATCTATTTAGGTTTTGGAATTTAGCACAAGGAAATTTTGTCCCACATTATTTCACGGATCACCTGCTCCTCGATATTAAAACCCGAGAGTCTTTAGAAAATAATATTGAAAAAATAGCGAACAAACGATTTGTATGTGCGAATGATAATCTTTTAACAAACTCAGATTTTGATTACTGTAAGGCATTATTGAACCCAAAATTAAATGAGATACTACCTGATAAGTCATCATTTGAGTCTTAATGTCAAAGTAGACGGAATCAAAATAAAAAAAACGACCTGCTATTGGTCGTTTTTTTGTTTTATAACTATAAGAAAAACAGTAGAAAGCTTATTGTTCTAAGAATTAATCTATTGTTTTTGCAATACGGATACCATGAGTCTCGTAGTATCCAGGTGCATTATCGTGACGATTCGTGATTCGACATGAATTCTGATTGCTTCGATGACCAGCTCCTCTATTTACCCGATAGATCCCTGTGCTTGGACCTTGGGGGTTAATTTGATCTTCACTGCTGTATTCCGAATACCAATCCGCACACCATTCCCATACATTCCCGTTCATATCGTATATACCTAATTCGTTGGCTTGCTTAAGACCTACAGGATGAGATATTAAGCCTGAATTGTAATAATACCAAGCAACTTCTGAATAATTATTACTACCAGCATAAATATAGTTCTTACTATTGTTACCTCCTCTAGCAGCAAATTCCCATTCAGCTTCATAAGGAAGACGTCCTCCTGCCCATTTACAAAATGCATTGGCACCATACCAAGTGACTCCAATTGCTGGGCAATTAGTAGTCGGAGCAGATTCAGAACCTTTGAAATAAAACTGCCCCCCGATATAAGTAATGGGACAATACGAGGCTTTTATATCAACTATATATTTTATATTGCCATATTCAGGATCGTTAAAACGACCGTCTTTATTGCAATGAATGTCATTTAAGAATTCTATAAATTGAGATTGAACTATTTCATATTTACTAATTTGAAAATCATCTACTGTCACTAAATGTTCCGGTTGTTCATCCCATTGACCTGCATTATTACCCATTGTGAATGTACCTCCTTCAACTCTTATAAATTCGATAGGTGGTGTGGAAATATCAATGTCTTCCATAAGAACAATTTCCAGAGGTCCATTATTTTTTTTGATATCATAGTATTCAAGAGAATCAGGAGTGAAATTGAAGCGATAAGCTTTGTAGCCATCTTTTGTGACCGTCAATTCATATTCCGAAACATCATTTCTGATTTTAATTTTATTGGTTATGGCTCCTAGTTCTCCAGAAAATAAAATTTTATCTTGATTTTTTATTTCAAGATTAGACGGACTTAATTCAAAATTTAGGATTGAATTATTATGTGTAAAGGTGTTTATAAAAAACTTAGTCATACTGATGAATTTATAATCAAGGCTAGTATAACCAAAATCAGCAGGAGTACTTTCTTCAACACTAATAACGACTGGAGCTAACTTAAAAACTTCATCTTTTTCAATTCTGAATGCCATTGATAAAGGATTGTTAACTAAATCAGATCTTATGGAATTTTCTTTGGGTGAGGCGTAAATAATTGTATTCGAATCATCAATTAAAAGGAACTCAGTTAAAAAATAATCTCCAACACCTAATTTAATAGGGTTAGATATATAGAGCTTATTCATTTCTTTAACTTTTATTTCTTCTTGATCGTAAATGACTGTACCATCTTTCTTTACTATACTTACTATAGCACTTGTAATTTCCTTATGAACCGGAAGGCTTATAAGAATTTCAAGATGTCCATTGTAAATCCTTTGTTCTTCATCTTTTTTGCAGGATGATATTGAAAAAAGAGATAGCAGTATAATAACTAATTTAAAAGAAAAATTTGAATTCATTATATGTTAATTAAATTTGAGAATGAATAAAGATAATGTTTTAACAATAAAGTTGCTTTTAATTACCTCTAAAATCTAGATGTTGTTATTATGTGGACATAATAATGATAGAATATGTTTTGGAAGTATGCCTTAGATTACTTTTCAGAGGAATTAAATTGCTTGTTGTTCTACTAGTTCTCTTTCTTTGAATAATAATTGTATTTTCGTTCTCTCTACTAATAGAAGAAAATTAATTATCTAGTTTGCAAAATACTTATAGCAGCATGAGAAGAGTTATTACTTTCGGAACATTCGACCTATTTCATATTGGGCATTTGCGTATCCTTGAGCGCTCTAAGCAGAATGGCGATTACCTGATTGTAGGTATTTCAACAGATGCCTTGAACTATTCTAAGAAACAGAAGAATCCTATTTATAGCCAGGAGGATAGAATGGATATTATTAAAGCACTTAAGGTTGTTGATGAGGTTTTCTTCGAGGAATCGCTAGAGCTTAAAGGCGAATACATCAAGAAATATAAGGCTGATGTATTGGTAATGGGTGACGATTGGGAAGGTCGTTTCGATATGTTCAAAGACTTGTGTGAAGTGGTCTACCTACCACGAACCCCATCCGTATCCACAACAGAAATTATCGAGATTATTAAGAAGTAGTTATCGTTTGATTAGTTTCATTGCGAACTGATTAAGATCTTTCGAAATACTGAAGCTTAATGATAAGGTGATATAAATAAAGCTGACTATAGCTCCCCGAACAATGATATCTATAATAAAAGAATCTTGCTTGGGGAGTAAATAGGCGATATAATAGGAAACAAGTGCACAAATAATCACCAACAAATAGCGGTAGTTTATTGGCTGGAATTTATATTGCTTTAATAAGAAAAGGTATTTCATCAAATTAAAACATAAGCTGGCAGCGAATGATGCCGCAGCAGCCCCAATAATTCCCCACAGAGGAATCATGATTGCATTACTGATTACGATGATAATGGCATAGATCCCCAGAAAAAGAGATTGCTTACGATAAGCAGGTGAGTTTTGGATAACCACGCCGCTAATGCCAGATAGCATTAGCACCACATTGGATAGACCGATAAAGAAAACCACATACTTTCCTTCAATATATTCAGGTGTAACGATCTGAAGGACATTATCAATATTGACCCACAAACCTACAAAAAGAAGACAGGCCACCATAAACTGGTGTAAGCCACTTTGTGCATAAGTTTTTGATATGGTTTCAAGATCTTTTTTCTTCCAAGCTTCAGCAATTACAGTGCTTGAAATTTTATTGAGGGTGCGGGATGGCATTGAAATTAAGATGCCAAAATTCGCCATAACAGTAAATATTCCGGTAGGACTAAGACTTAACATACCGGCAAGCATTAGTTTGTCAATTTGAGAGGCAATTTTATCTCCAAAATTATTCAGAAGGCCGTAAAGTGATGTGTCAATCATGACCTTTTTCAGATTTGGTTTAATAAAGTCTAGCTTCGGTTTAAATGAAACTTGTTTGCGTTTGATAAGGAGAGCAAATAGTAAGACTGCTGGCAAACAATAGGCAGAAACATAGATGAACACAAGTTGATTGAAGTTGATATAATCTTCCCATAACAAGACTAGAGATGCTAAGACAATTAGCTTAAAAATAATATCCCTGAAAAAAGTTCCCGAAACAGCATCATAAAGAACCCGGTTGTATGCATCGAATAAATTGAAAAAGAGACTGAAAAATACCAAAGGGATTAGATAAATCAAGTAGTTCAGGTTCAAAGTAGAATCACCATCAAAGTAACTAGCAGCAAAGGGTTGAAAGGCAAAATAAGCCAATAAGGAAATGATAAAACCGATAATCCCAACACAGAATAGAATAAACATGAAACCATTGTGTTGATTTTTCTCATTTCTGAAATAAGGAAACAGTCTTGAAATGACAGCACCGAAACCTAAACTAGAGAATTGGGCAACCATCATGGTCGTTGCAATCAACCAGGATAACAGGCCAACTTCTTCGGTAGAAAGAATACGGGGATATAGATAAGCGATATTTGCGAGTCCTATTAAGGCTCCTGCATATGAAAAAATAGACCCAATAATGGTTTGTTTTCGAATAATACCCAAGCTGTTTTTCTTTAGTGTGATGTATGACTAATCAAAAGTAATAAAACTAAAGAGAAAATGCTTATCGAATATTGGGGCTTCTGTTAAAGATGAAAATGGAACCTAAACTTGCTATTGGTTTGAGGGCTGAAGTCTTATGAGGTGAAATTATTGAGTAAATTACTCGGAATCTAAGGCTTTATTTCTCATTAAAAATTGTATTTTCGCATGTTGCCATAAATTTACATTCATAATAAAATTAGTCGCATGGCTCAAAGCAATAAAGCTTCTAAACGTCGTTTAAGAACTTCTTATTTTAGCTCAATAATTAGTATCTCCCTGGTGCTGTTTATGTTGGGACTTATGGGGTTGTTAGTTCTTAATGCTAAGCAATTATCCAATTACGTGAAAGAGAATATTGGTCTTTCAGTTGTCTTAAAGGATAATGTAAAAGAGGTAGAAATTCGTCGTTTGCAGAAAATTTTGGATGCCAGTTCTTTTGTGAAATCAACCAAGTTTATCGATAAGGAAACGGCTGCTAAGGAATTACAGAGAGATTTAGGAGAAGATTTTATTTCATTTTTGGGTTATAACCCATTATTAGCAACTATCGATGTAAAACTATACGCTGATTATGCCAATCCTGAAAGTATCGCTAAAATAGAAAAGAACTTAGCTAAGCATGATGAGATTCAAGAGATTTATTATCAGAAATCTTTAGTGCATTTAGTTAATGAGAATGTGAAAAAGATCAGTTTAATCTTACTTGCATTTAGTGGCTTGCTATTTCTGATATCCGTAACACTGATCAATAACACCATTCGTTTGTCGATTTATTCTCATCGAATGTTGATTAAAACCATGCAATTGGTTGGTGCAACCAGAGGTTTTATTCGTCGACCATTTGTAGGCCGAAGTTTTTGGCACGGTGTACTAGGAGCGATCATCGCTAATTTACTTCTAAGCGGTGTAATTTATTTATCTCAAAGAGAATTGAGGGAGGTTATTACTTTCGAAAACGTAGAAATACTGGGTCTATTATTTATACTAATTATTCTGATTGGGATTGTGATTACCTGGATTTCAACTTTTTTAGCCGTGAATAAATTTTTAAGAATTGACACAAGACACTTATATTAATAGTCTAATTAGGATTAATATCATTTATATATGAACAAGGAGGATAAAAAACTTGAATTTGCTTTGGCAAAAGAGAATTATAAGCTTTTGCTAATTGGCTTTGCTATAATTATTATTGGTTTTATGCTGATGATGGGTGGAGGTTCTGAAGATCCAACTGTTTTTGATGAAGACATTTTTAGTTTTCGTAGAATCACTTTAGCGCCTATGGTTGTACTTTTCGGATTCGCTTTCGAAATTTATGCCATTATGAAGCGACCAAAGGAAAAATAGATCTTATAATGAGCTAAGGCTATAAAATATACCGTTTCCATTTGTTTTGGTTACGGTTTCATTTTGTTTGAGCCTACATGACCACAAAGAGATAAGACATAAATAATAACTTTAATAGAATCCGACGGCTTAGGCAGGTCGGTTTTTATATTTAAAACGAAGAAATGGATTGGATAGAAGCCCTCATATTGGGATTAGTGCAAGGATTAACAGAATTTTTACCTGTAAGTTCAAGTGGTCATCTGGAAATTGGGAAAGCTCTTTTGGGTGTAAATGCTGAAGATAATTTGAGATTTACCGTTGTGGTGCATGGTGCTACCGTTTTGAGTACGCTGATTGTTTTCCGTAAAGATATATTGGCTTTGTTTCAAGGTTTATTTGAATTTAAGTGGAACGAATCGACTCAGTATATCGCAAAAATTGCCTTTTCCATGCTGCCAATCGCTATTGTTGGACTCTTTTTTAAGGATAAAGTAGAAGAAATTTTTAATACCGATAAGATTTTATTTCTAGTTGGATGCATGCTTTTGGTTACAGCTGCTCTCTTAGCTTTTACTTTTTACGCCAAGCAAAAAGAGAAAGATATCAGTTTTCGAGATGCTTTAATTATAGGTCTGGCTCAAACTTTTGCCGTTCTGCCAGGTATTTCGCGTTCAGGATCTACTATTGCTACAGGATTATTGTTAGGGAATAAAAAGGCGGAAGTTGCAAAATTCTCATTCCTGATGGTTCTTGTACCCATCATAGGTGAGAATATTTTAAGTATTTTTAAAACAGATGTTTCACAAGCGGCAAGTATTAGCACATCGGTCTTAGTCGTTGGGTTTATAGGTGCTTTTGTGTCAGGCTTATTAGCTTGTAGCTGGATGATTAAGCTGGTGAAAAAAGGGAAGCTAATTTATTTTGCAATTTATTGTTTTATTATCGGGCTTATTGCCATTTTTGCATCCTAAAATTTCAGAGAATTGAAATCAGGTTACATCTGATTAAACGACATAGGATAAAGCTCCTAGAATTTTATAATTCTAGGAGCTTAGTTTTGGAATAAGTGTGAGATATTTAGTAAATTAGGAACTCGCTTAAACTATTAATAAGAGCATGATTAAATTTGAAGTAGATCAAGATTTTCAGAAAGGGGCATTCATCCTGCTGAATAAGCCTTACAAGTGGACATCTTTTGATTTAGTGAATAAAGTCAAATTCAAGGTAAAGCATAAATTCGATTTTAAAAAGATAAAGGTTGGTCATGCTGGTACCCTTGATCCTTTGGCAACGGGCTTAATGATTGTTTGCACAGGAAAATATACCAAGCAAATTGACACTTATCAGGCACAAGTAAAAGAATATATAGCAACGCTTAAATTGGGTTCTACCACACCTTCATTCGATTTGGAAACCGAAATTGATGAAAACTACCCAATAGAACATATCGACAGAGCTTTGATTGATGAGACTCTAAAAGGCTTTTTAGGAGAGATTAAACAACGTCCACCAGCTTATTCCGCAATTAAAATTGACGGAAAAAGAGCCTATGAGTATGCAAGAAAAGGACAAGAAGTCGAAATCAAAGAGAAGATTCTTGTCATTGATGAAATTGAGGTTCTAAGTTTTGAAGAAGATGTTCTGAAAATTAGAGTGGTTTGTAGTAAAGGAACATATATAAGGGCACTAGCTCGTGATATAGGGAGTCGTCTTAATAGTGGAGCGCATCTAATTGGTTTAGAACGAACCCGAATAGGAGAGTTTAAAACAGATGAGGCGCTTGAAATAGAAGATTTTATAAGTTATTTAGATAATTTATAACTATCTTGCAGCCATTTTCGTAAAGTTTTCACTGTTGGGATAAAGTGCACTTGTATTAACTTGCTGTATGTGAGTTGAAAAGCTTGTGTGATTGTGCGATGCAATTAAGTTGAATCTCATCAGTCCGTATAATTTAGGGTTCTTTTGAACTCATATCTATCATCAAAAATATCTAAAGTCAGCCTTATGAAGTTATCTAAGTTTAAGTTTAATTTACCTCAAGAACTTATTGCTTTACATCCTGCCTACAATCGTGACGAATCTCGATTGATGGTACTTCACAAAGATACCGGAGAGATTGAGCACCGTATTTTTAAAGATGTTATCGAATATTTCGATGATAAAGATGTTATGGTATTTAATAATACCAAGGTTTTTCCTGCCCGTTTATATGGAAATAAAGAGAAAACAGGAGCTGAGATCGAAGTATTCTTGTTACGTGAGTTAAATCGTGAGCAAAGATTATGGGATGTTTTAGTTGATCCTGCTCGTAAAATCCGTATTGGTAACAAATTGTATTTTGGTGATGATGATTTATTAGTTGCTGAAGTAATTGATAATACAACATCAAGAGGTAGAACACTTCGTTTCTTATTCGATGGTCCATACGATGAGTTTAAAGAAGCTCTTTATAGTCTTGGAGAAACACCACTTCCTAAGTTTATCAATCGTGAGGTTGAGGCAGAAGATGCTGAGCGTTTCCAAACCATTTTTGCGAAACACGAAGGAGCCGTTGCTGCACCAACTGCAGGCATGCACTTTAGTCGTGAGTTAATGAAACGTCTTGAAATTAAAGGTATCGATTTTGCTGAAATTACACTTCACGTTGGCTTGGGTAACTTTAGAGATGTTGATGTTGAAGATTTGACTAAGCATAGAATGGACTCTGAGCAAATCATGATTGATGATGAGGCGGTAAGAGTTGTAAATAAAGCTAAAGAGGGAAAACGTAAAGTTTGTGCTGTAGGTACAACGGTTGTTCGAACACTTGAAAGTTCGGTTTCAACAATGGGTACATTAAAGCCTTTTGAAGGATGGACAAATAAATTTTTATTCCCACCATACGATTTCAGTATTCCAGATGCTATGATTTCTAACTTCCACCTACCATACTCTACTTTAATGATGATGGTAGCGGCTTTTGGAGGTTACGATAAAGTGATGGAATGTTACGAAGTTGCAATTAAAGAAAAGTACCGTTTCGGAACTTATGGTGATGCTATTTTGATTATCTGATAAACCTATTTGTTTATAACAATTATAAATTTAAGCCACTCCTTTTTTGAGGAGTGGCTTTTTTTATTTTTGTGTGATGAATATAAAACACTTCCCCCTATTTATTGGTTTTTTTTTTCTTGCGAATAGCATTGTTGCTTCCAATAACTTAACCTCTGAAAAATCAGAACAAGATTCTGTCCTTAAAACTTCAAAATTGATCTTAAAATCGGATCAATTTAATATAGGGAGTTTTATCACCCTTGAAGATTTGCTATATGGCAAGTTCTCAGGTTTATTGATAACACCTAAGAATGGAGAGCCAGGTCAACAAACCAAAATGTCGATAAGAGGTGAGAATTCTATTGTAACAAGTGATTTTCCTGATAGAATTGTAACACCATTAATGGTAATTGATGGGATGCCTTTATATTATACCGATCAAGATGGATACAATAATGTATTGAGCTTAATTAATCCTGATGATATCGAAAGTATTGAAGTGTTAAAAGATTTATCTGCCGCGGCATTATACGGAAGTGCAGCTAGTAATGGTGCCATTCTGATTAAGACAAAAACAGGAAGCTGGAAAAAAGGAGAACTCAGACTTCGTTTTTCGAGCATGGTGTCAATAGGTAAGAGATCTAACAAAGTAGACATGCTTTCTGCTGATGAATTAAGAGAAGTTGTAAAAGAGAGAAAACCAAATAATCTAGCTTGGTTAGGTGAAGCCAATACGGATGCTCAAGATGCAGTTGATCAAACAGCATATGGTACAAATCAGCATTTAAATGTATCTGGTAATATAGAGAATACAGCTTATAGTGCATCAATTGGTTATACAAAACGAGATGGTGTTTTTAAGTCAACCGATTTTAAGCGTAATACTTATAATTTTAATATTAAAAGGAGACTCTTTGATAAACACCTTGAGCTTGGTTTGAATTTAGGTGGGGCAAAATCAAAAAATAATTTAGCACCCCCTAGAGCATTTTCAGAGACTTTAATTTTTAATCCAACTTTCCCTTTGTATAATGAAGATGGATCCTATTTTGCTGAGACAATAGGTTTTAATTTTAATCCATTAGCTAAGTTCCGACAGGTAAAGAACACATCGGAGATTGAGGATTTTCATGTGGATTTATCTGCGAATTATAAGTTGCACTTTTTACCCGACCTAGGTTTCTTGGTACGATATAAGAGTCATAAAATAAAAGGAGAAAAGTTTTATGATTATCGTAATTATGTAGCCAGATATAAGAGTGGTTTTTATGAGCTAAGTAATAAGGAAAAAAAATATAATAACTTTAAGCTAGGCTTGAATTACACCTACGAATTTTTAAATTCAGGCTTGTCTGCAAATTTCTATTATGATTTTATCGAATTAAAGGATGATTTTGACTACCATGAAGAGAGGGTTGAAAGAGAGAATTCGATTAATAGTGAGCAAGAGGCTTTATCTCTAGCCTTAAGTTACCATTATAAGCAAAGATTGTTTTTAGATTTTGCTTATAGAAAAGAAAGACAAAAGTTTGATTATTATGAGGGAGACTGGACCTCTAGTCAGAATTTTAATGTGGAATATATGTTTGGTGTGGATCAGCTTGAGTGGATTAATGCTCTGAAATTAAGGGCATCGTTTGGTAAGGCTGAAAATTATAGACGAACCTTTAAGGATAATTATTGGGGGTACTCTAAGATTCATTATCTTGATGAAGTAAAATCAGTCAGTTTTGGGACCGATTTTTCCTTATTCTCTGATAAATTACGAGGCGCCATATCTTTTTTCAGAAGGGAAACAGATGAAATCTATGATGTCTATTATGCGCAACGGGGTACTAATGATCTATTTGGAATAGAAAATAAAGGTTTGGAAGTTGATTTAGTAAGTACTTTGATTAAAAACGATGATGTGTATTGGCGACTGGGTGTAAACCTAACAAAATGTAGTAATGAGCTCACGAAACCATATAATGGAAGGGAGCTGTATTATAATGGGAGGAAGGCTTTTAAAGTCGGGGAAGATATTGGAACTTTTTATCTGCGAGATCATTTGTATGACAGATATGGAAAGCCAATTGAAGATCCAGACTACGCAAGTGATAGAGTTTTTAAAGGAAGCAGTATTCCGGATGCTTTTTGGGGATTAAGTTCAAATTTGAAATATAAAGATTGGGAGTTTGCTTTCACCCTAAGGGGGAATTGTGGTAAATATTCTTACAATGAATTTGATTCTAAATGGGGAAATCTAGGCTATGAAGGAAAGTATGCCATTAGTAGCGATTACCTCGAGACTAATTTTTTGTATTCCCAAAGTGGTTTTAGTTATTATTTGAGAGAATCCTCATTTACACATCTTGAAAATATCAGTTTAACCTATCATGTCGATCGATTGTTTTCAAAAGATATAAGTGCTAAGTTTTTTCTTGTTGGACAAAACTTAAAAACCTGGACATCCTATAAAGGATTAAATCCAGACACGTTTGATGGTATAGATTACGATAATTACCCCAGACCCAAAACCTACACCATAGGTATGGAATTAAGTTTCTAAGCATATAAAGCAGTTGATTGGTCAACTGCTTTTTTGTTTGTTAAGATTTCAAAAAGGAGAGTCTCAGCTCTTATTTTTTTTCTATTTTAGTGCATTCTTAAAATGAATTATAAATAACTCATATGTACACTTTCAACGAGCTTCAAACTGATATTCAAGAGCGAATTGACAATTTGGAGTTTTCTACTCCTCCTGAAGGGCTTTTTGAGCCAATGAAATATATCCTTTCTATTGGAGGCAAACGATTACGACCTATTCTTGTTCTAATGGCTGCAAACCTTTATAAGGATGATCTTGAAAAGATCTATTTGCCAGCAATTGGAATTGAGGTTTTCCATAATTTCACTCTTCTTCATGACGATGTGATGGATAATGCTCCAATTAGAAGAAATAAGTCTACAGTTCACGAAAAGTGGAATTCAAACGTGGCTATTCTTTCAGGCGATGCGATGTCTATAAAGGCTTATCAATTTATTGTTAGCTGCGAAAATCAGTACTTAAGTTCGGTATTAGAAGTTTTCAACCAGACAGCACTTGAGGTTTGTGAAGGCCAGCAATTCGATATGGAATTTGAGGATAGAACCGATGTGCGTGTTGAAGAATACTTAAATATGATTCGTCTTAAAACTGCCGTTCTTCTTGGAGGAAGTTTAAAGATGGGTGCCATAATGGGTAATGCCGATGCGGAAGATGCCGATGCTCTGTACCAATTTGGTTTGAATCTGGGAATGGCTTTTCAGCTTCAGGATGACCTGTTAGATAGTTTTGGCGATGAAGCTGTTTTTGGAAAGAAAATTGGTGGTGATATTCTGTGTAATAAGAAAACATTTTTACTGATTAAAGCTCAGGAACTAGCCAAAGGTGAAACAAAAATTGAGCTTGAGAAATGGATTCGTCTGGAAAATTTTAATTCAGAAGAAAAAATTAATGCTGTTAAAAAGATTTACGAAGACTTAAATGTTCGTGATTTGGCTGAAGTTGAAATTGATAAATATTTCGACTTATGTCTAGATTATTTGGCATCTGTGAAGGTTGAAGAGGATAAAAAAGAGAACTTAAATTTGCTTGTAAAGCGCTTGATAAATCGTTCCGTTTAAGATTTTTAATAATATAAGATAAATTCATCCTTTTTGCGGAAAAATGCTAAATTTGTCATCACACGATAATGAATGTTCCAATAAAACAAACGCAATGTCACAAAATATTGGCAAAATAGTTCAGGTAATCGGTCCTGTAATCGATGTTAGTTTCGAAAAGGAGGACACAGCACTTCCTGATATTTACGACTCATTAGAGGTCGTTATTGAAAATGGTAAAAATTTAATTGTTGAGTGTCAACAGCACATTGGTGAAAATACCATTCGTGCTATTGCAATGGACTCGACCGATGGCTTGAGAAGAGGGATGGATGTTATTGCAACCGGATCTCCTATTGTTATGCCAGCAGGTGATAAGATAAAAGGACGTCTTTTGAATGTGGTGGGTGAAACCATTGATGGGATAGGACAAGTTGATAAAGAAGGTGGTTATCCTATTCATAGAACACCTCCTAAATTCGATGAATTGAAAACTGAATCAGAGGTTTTCTTTACAGGAATTAAAGTGATTGACCTTATTGAACCTTATGCCAAAGGTGGTAAGATTGGTCTGTTTGGTGGTGCCGGTGTAGGTAAAACGGTATTGATTCAGGAGCTTATTAATAATATTGCAATTGGACAAGATGGTTTATCTGTATTCGCAGGTGTAGGTGAGCGTACACGTGAGGGGAATGACTTGCTTCGTGAGATGATCGAATCAAAGGTTATTCGTTATGGCGATGAGTTTGAGAAAGACATGGAAAAAGGGGGATGGGATTTATCTAAAGTTGATAAAGATGCTTTAGATCAGTCACAGGTATCACTGGTTTTCGGTCAGATGAATGAGCCTCCTGGGGCACGTGCTCGTGTAGCTCTTTCAGGATTGACAGTAGCAGAGAGTTTACGTGATGGTGATGAGAAATCAGGCGGACGTGATATTCTTTTCTTTGTTGATAATATCTTCCGTTTTACTCAAGCAGGTTCTGAGGTTTCAGCACTTCTTGGTCGTATGCCTTCAGCAGTAGGATACCAGCCAACTCTATCTACTGAGATGGGGATTATGCAAGAGCGTATTACTTCCACAAAACGAGGTTCTATTACATCAGTACAAGCGGTATATGTACCTGCCGATGACTTGACTGACCCTGCTCCAGCGACAACATTTGCTCACTTGGATGCAACAACGGTATTGAATCGTAAGATTGCTGAGTTGGGTATTTATCCCGCGGTAGACCCATTGGATTCAACGTCTCGTATTCTAACACGTGATGTTGTTGGTGATGCACATTACGATTGTGCTACCAATGTGAAAGAGTTGCTACAACGTTATAAGGAACTTCAGGATATTATTGCTATTCTGGGTATGGAAGAGCTTTCAGATGAGGATAAATTGGTTGTACACCGCGCACGTCGTGTTCAGCGTTTCTTATCTCAACCATTCCACGTTGCCGAGCAGTTTACAGGTTTGAAAGGCTGTCTGGTACCAATCGAAGAAACTATTAAAGGTTTCAATATGATTATGAATGGTGAAGTTGATAAATACCCAGAGGCTGCGTTTAACCTTGTGGGTAATATTGAGGAAGCTATTGAGAAAGGTGAAAAATTATTAGCTGAAGCAAATAACTAATTGTAATATCTTATGCTTTTAGAAATTGTAACGCCTGAGAAAAAAATGTTTTCGGGTGAAGTTGATCTTATTCAATTACCTGGGATTAGTGGTTCTTTTGCGATTCTTAAAAATCACGCACCCATAATCTCAACTCTTGATCGTGGTGTTATTAGAATTAAGACCACAGACGGACAAGAAGAATTGTTCGAAATAGATGGAGGAGTCGTTGAATGTAAAAAGAATATCGTAACGGTTTTGGCTGATTAGGCTAATAAGTTTCATAATATTATAAAGGCTTGTCGTTTTTCGGCAAGCCTTTTTGTTTGGCTATGTTTTTGATATGAATTACTGATATGATTTAACTATATTTATATAAAGATTATCGATTTGAATTATAGGACGGTCTGACTTAAATTTGTTTTATCGAGAATTTCAGATCTGCATTTCACTTTATTATGTATGTGAATGAGATTCAATCAAAAAAAACAAAATCCAAACAATAAACATCTACTAAAACGAAATCTTATGCCAAACTTAAGCACAAACTATTTAGGACTAGAATTAAAAAACCCAATTATTGTAGCAAGTTCAGGTCTTACTGATTCTGTTGAAAAAATTAAGGAACTAGAAGAAAATGGTGCGGCAGCAGTTGTTCTTAAATCCATCTTCGAGGAAGAGATTATTATGGAGATGGATGAGCAAATGTTGAATATGACAAGTCGTCCGTACATTTACCCAGAAACCTTTGATTATATGAACGATGAACCAGAAGAGGATCTTGTTCGTAAATACTTACGATTAATAAAAGAAGCAAAAGCTGCAGTTTCGATTCCGGTAATTGCTAGTATCAATTGTGTTAGTTCCCAAAAATGGACGTATCTGGCGCGTGAAATAGAGAAGGCGGGAGCTGATGCTTTAGAGATTAATTTCTTTGTTTTACCTACTGATTTGAATCGTTCTGTTGATGAGAATGAGAATATCTACTACGAAGTCTTAAAAGTGGTTAAGGAGCAAGTTGCTTTGCCTGTTTCATTAAAAATAAGTCCTTATCATTCTAATTTGGCCCATATGGTTAAAAAGTTAGATGATTCAGGAGCTGAAGGTATTGTCATGTTCAATCGCTTCTATAGCCCTGATATTGATATTCATAATTTAAGCTTAAATACCGGGCAAGTTTTGTCAGGAGCTGATGACTTTAAAAATACGCTTAGATGGGTAGGTATCCTTCGTGATCGAGTTCAGTGCTCTATTGCTGCAACCACTGGTATTCATTCATCAGAAAGCATCATTAAACAATTGTTAGCTGGGGCTGATGCGGTACAACTGGCATCAATTATCTATAAAGAAGGAGCAGGTTATATCGATACTTTAACGAAAGAGATTTACTCTTGGATGGAAGATCAAGGATTTGAAAACCTGAAGGATTTTCAGGGTAAATTGAGTCAGGATAAATCGAATGATCCTGCCGCCTTTGAAAGAGTTCAGTTTATGAAACATTTCAGAAACTTTGTGATGTAATAGTCTAACTTAAATATATTCTTAAACCGAATCAAGAGTCTTTGATTCGGTTTTTTTTATGCCTTGTGATTATATTTATTGATAATAATAAAGGAGGTTAATCTCTGTTAAAAAATGTAATAAGCTTATAATCTAAGGTTTTCAAATTATATCTTTAAGCATCATTAAAGAAAACTAGCCTTGAAATCAATTTATTCTATCCTCACTATATTTAGTCTTTTATTGCTTTGCACTCTTGTTTCTAATGCCCAAAATAATAAAGAAGATGAAAGCTTTATCCTTTCAGGAAAAGTTATAGATGCCGCCACTCTCGAAGGTATCCCATTTTCACATATTAAGATTGATGATACTTATTGGGGCGTTATTTGTGATAGCTTAGGATTTTTTAAAGTTACGGTTAAGCCTAATCAAAACTTAAAAGTATCTTCTTTGGGTTTTGCTGAGAAAATTATTCCCGTTACAAGTGAAGTGACGGATGGATCTGCATTTCAAGAATTATCTTTAGAAAGGATGAGTTTTATGCTTGAGGAAGTAGATATCTATTCATTGGGAACATGGGAGCAGTTTAAACACAATTTTGTAAAAACAGAACTTCCAAAAGAAATGGACGTCACAGGTGGTTGGAATTTTGGGAATATGAAACTTTACATGAAAGAAGCAATAGCTTTAAATAGACCTGGAGGAGGGTTTGGATTAAGCATGTCCTCAGGAAGAAAATACCCAAACAGAAAGAAAATACTGCAAAACCTGAAAGCCAAAGAAGACAAAATAGATAAATTGAAACTTAAATTTAATAAGCAAATTGTACAGGAGATAACTCAGGTCTCAGGGAAAAAACTTGAAGTATTTATGCAATATATTAGAAGGAGAGAACATTTTACTTATCAAACTTCTGACATCTATATACAACAAAGGGTGAAAGCTCTTTATGCGACTTTTGTCTTGGAATACGTTGAGGGAGAATATGATTATGCTATGGGGGATAGTACTAAAACGCTTAAAAATCACTTACGTCCCGGAAAATAATGCTCTCTACAACAATGGAGCGAATATTCTAGCTAAAGATTCTTTCATTTTCTGGCCTTTTGAGCGCTTTTGCCAGCTTATTAAATCTATCTCATCACTATGCTCAAGATCGTTTAAAAATCGCTCTCTAAGCTCTAAAGTGATCTTCTCATCGTAAACAAGAGCGTTTACTTCAAAGTTCTGTTCAAAACTTCTGATATCCATGTTAGCAGTCCCCACTGTAGATATAACCCCATCTACCATCATAATTTTACTATGATTGAAACCTTTTTTATAGAAAAAGATTTTAACGCCAGCTTCCAGTAATTCTTCTATATAAGATAAGGTTCCGTAGAAGGTCATTGAAGAGTCAGATTTTTTTGGAATTAGAACTCTAACGTCAATACCACTCATAGCTGCTGTTTTAAGAGCCATAAGCATACTCCCGTTAGGCATGAAGTAGGGCGAAGATATATAAACATTTTGCTTAGCAGAGGCAATCGCCGAGAAATAGGCTTGTAAAATACTGGCCCAGTCAGAGTCAGCTCCTGATGATACAATCTGCAAAAGACAGTGTTCTTTAACTTTGAAATTTGGTCTGTATTTTTCATCAAGCAGGACTTCCTGACGGACAAAATACCAATCGATTAAGAAAACAATTTGCAAACTACTAGCCGCTTCACCTACAATCTTCAAATGGGTATCTCGCCAGATACCAATGTCTGGAATACCATTTTTATAACGATCCGCAAAGTTCAAACCACCTACAAATGCTGTCTTCCCGTCGATTACGATAATTTTTCGATGATTACGATAATTGATACGGCTGGTTAATATGGGAAAGCGAACAGGTAAAAAAGCATGAATTTTTACGCCTACCTCTCTTAAGCTATCGATATATTCCTGACTGAGTTTCCAGCTGCCGACACCATCGTAAATAATTCTGATTTCAACCCCAGCTTGAGCACGTTCTAAAAGAATTTCATGGAGTTCTCCAGCCAATTCTCCATCCTCAATAATATAGTACTCTAAGTGGATATGTTCCTTTGCTTTACGAAGAGACTTGTATATTTCAGAGAATGTTTCTTCGCCATCGTTAAGAATTTTAACCCGATTTTGTCCTGTAAGCAGTGCTTTAGAGTTGTTTAGAAGTAGTGTCATCACGTTCTTTTTCTCGTGAATTCGCTCGTTTTTTAAGAATTTACTTTTTTCTAGTTTTCCTTTCTGATCCTGACTTAATATTTGCAGCCATTTAAGGTCACCAAGCTCTTTTAAGCTAAACATTTTTTGTTTTCGGTAGCTTTGACCAAATACTGAATATGACACTAAGCCTATAATGGGTAATAGGATAAGAACAAGAATCCAGGAGATTGTTTTTTGTGGACTTCTATTCTCAAGAATGACAACAATGAGGGTAAAAACGATAGTTAGAATGTAAATTACACCTAACAGTCCGAATAGATAAAGCCATATGTCGTTCCAATTAGAAACCATAAGTTTTTTTAAGCCTAAAATATTAGCAAAATGTATAGAGAGAAGATTTGTATATTTGCTTAAAATTCCAATAAAATGAATTCGGATCATACAATAAAATCAGTTCAAGTTCTTTTCAAGGAGGAGCTTAAAGCAGTTTATCCTCAAAGAGAAATTGAAGGCATCACCTATATTCTTCTCGAACATCTACTAAATTACTCAAAAATTGAGATTCAATTGAATAAGAATGAAAAAATTGAACAAAATAAATTTGAAAGGATTAGTGAGGCTTTGGAAGATTTAAAGAGATCAATACCAATTCAGTACATTATTGGAGAGACTGAATTCTACGAACTAAGATTTAAAGTGAATGAGCACACTTTGATTCCACGACAAGAAACTGAGGAGTTGGTTCACGCTATTATCAACAACAATAGTGTTGTTAGTCCTAAAATACTGGATGTTGGAACGGGAAGTGGTTGTATTCCGATTGTTTTAGCTCACAATATCGCTGGTGCGAATGTTAGTTCTGTAGATGTTTCAGAAGGGGCAATCGTAATAGCAAAAGAGAATGCGCTAATAAATGAAGCTGCCATTAGGTTTTATCATCGTGATTTCTTGAGGTGGGAAGATTATAGCTGGGATAAGGATTTTGATATTATTGTTAGTAATCCGCCCTACGTGAAGGAATCTGAAAAAGAATTAATGGACCAGAATGTACTTGCTTACGAGCCGCATACGGCCCTTTTTGTAGATGATAAGGATCCTCTTATTTTTTATAGACGCATCGCTGAATTTGCAAAATCACATTTGAAAAAAGGGGGGAAACTCTATTTCGAAATAAATGAAGCATTAGGTTGTGAAATGATCGAATTACAAGAATCTCTTGGTTTCACGTCTGTTCGATTAATGAAAGATTTGAATGGCAGAGATCGAATGACTTCAGCAGAGTTGTAAGGTGAATAAGTCTCAAAATATTAAATAGTTCTCGACAATGTATTCAGAAGATAAAAAAGTAAAAGAGGTTAGTTATTCTTCAGCGCTTTCAAAAATGCAATTTATTTGTAGTCGACAGGAAAAATGTTGCTCGGATATTAGAAAAAAACTTGAGAATTGGCATTTATCTTACGATGATCAGGATAATATTATTCAGTCTCTGATAGATGATAAATTTATTGATGAAAAGCGTTACACAGGTTTTTATGTTCGTGATAAATACAAGTTTAATAAATGGGGACGTATCAAAATATCACATCATTTAAAACAAAAGCAAATACCTGAATATATCATCATGGAAGCATTTGATAGTATTTCAGATGAGCTTTATGAGGAAAATCTTAAAGAGATTCTGTCCTCAAAACTACGAAGTACGCGTGAAGAAGATCCATATAAATTAAAAGCTAAGCTATTTCGTTTTGCTCAATCAAGAGGTTTTGAGTCCAATTTAATTCTAAGGAATATCGAAGATTTAATACATAAAGAATAATAAACGTTTAATGAATGGCATGTTTCTTGCTAAGAATTTTTTACCTTTAAATTTCATCCAAACAAAAAAATATGATTAAATTTTTACGCCAACTTTCTTGTCTATCGCTAATCATACTCGTTTTTTCTAGTGCTAGTTATGCTGGTCGTCGTCCTCCAAAATGGGTGAAGAACAGACCTATTTCATCTGAGTATTATATTGGTGTATCGGTTGTAAGTAAAGATGTTGATAATTATATGCAGTTGGCTAAAAACAAAGCTCTGCAAGATTTAGCTTCTCAAATTTCTATTAATATTTCATCAAATTCAGTCTTGCATCAATTTGAAGATAACACGAGTTTCAAAGAAGAGTTTGAATCTCAAGTTAGAACCTCTTTGGTTCAGGAATTAGAAGCTTATGAATTCGTTTCTTCCTGGAATAATAAAAGAGGGAATGAGTATTGGGAATACTATCGTTTATCCAAGAAACAACATGCTTTGCTTCAACGACTGAAGTTGAATAAGGCCAAGAAACTGGCTCAGAATTATTTTGAAGAAGCAAAAATGTATGAGAATAAGTTGAATCTTATTAAGGCCCTGAATTATTACGCTAAATCAGTAGATGCTTTAAAGAAGCACCTTGATCAAGATTTATCGGTAATGACTTTTGATGGATCGATTAATCTGGGAACTGAAATTTATAAACGAATTCAGAATATCTACACACGTACTCAACTGGTGCCGGTAAATAAGAATATCAGGATTGAGATCTCTACATCAGTTAAGGATCCTTTCTTGATTAAAGCAAATTGGGCGTCTAATGAGGGTGAAAAAGAACTCGTCAACTTGCCCTTAAGTTTCGACTTTGTTGCTGGAGGAGGTTTATTGAATAAGCAGGTCAATACAGATGAATTTGGTTATGCTTCATCACAATTGACTCGTGTGACTTCAAAGCTGAAGCTTCAGAAAGTTGAAGCTGCTCTTGATTTATCGTCTATATTGGATGAAAATGATGAAGATTATGAACTGATTAAAATGTTTCTAACTCCAGACTTAGCACCTAAATGCTTCATTATTTTAAATGTAGAGCGTTTGAAAGCCTATATGCTTTTTAGTGAGAAAATTTTTGGTAAGGATTCTCAGCGATCTATTCTTAAAAATGCAATTAAAAAAGAATTATCAGAGAATTTCTTTTCGTTTACTGAAGATAAAGATAGTGCTAATGTGATTCTTGATGTAAAAACAAATGTAACTAAGGGCGAAATTAAAGAAGGGCGTAATTACAAAGTCCACATTGTTTATTTGGATTGCTTTTTCTCATTGACAGATATGAAATCAGGTTTTGAAATTTTTAATGATGCTATTTATGAGGTGAAAGGGATGAAGCCTGTGAGTTATAATTATGCAGTGAAGGAAGCCTATGAGCAAGCTGTAGAAGAAATTCATAATACCATCATTCCAAAACTGAATCAACTTGATCTTTAATAAGATCTGAATATAATAAGGAATTTGAATATTAAAATCATTCAGTCTTAAACCTATACACAGATTGTATTTTAACACTGAAGTATAAATTTAAAAAGATGAAAGCGAATAAATTGAAACAAGTATTTATCCTAGGATTAGGAATGATAATGACTGCAGGATTAAGTTCATGTGGATCTAGCGAAAAAGTAGCTTCAGCAAAATCTCAGGGAGAAGAATTAATTGAAGTGTATTGTACTGGTCCTGATTATCAGAGTGACAAAAAACATTTTAGAGCTTCAGCTATTGGCGAGAGTTTAGATCAGATGGTTTCTAAGAAAAAAGCGGGAACCAATGCACGTGCCGAATTGGCTTCTTTAGTGGCATCTACAATTAAGGGAACCATTGATAATTATATCAATTCAACTGAATTGAATAATGTTGAGCAAGTTGAGGAACGCTTTGAAGGTTTAACACGCGAGGTTATTAATCAGCAATTGAATAATATCAAGGTAATTTGTGAGAAGCAAACACGTACAGCTCAGAATAAATATAAAACTTATATCGCTCTTGAAATGAGTGGTGATGATTTGGAGAAAGCAATCGAGCAAAAATTATCTCAGGATGAGAAATTGAAAGTTGATTACGATTATAATAAGTTCAAAGAGACTTATGAAGCTGAAATGCAAAAATTGGAAGCTCAGCAAAGAGGTTTTTAATACTAGGCTAATTGACAATACGAAAACAGCGCTTATCCTCATGGATAAGCGCTGTTTTTATATTTAAAGGCATTGCTTTAAATCATACTTATAAATTGTACACAAACGATTAAAAGCACCATTGCAATAGGATAAACCGTTGCATAAGCTATGGCTTGTGCATTGGAATCTGTCATCCCATCTACTGCCGCCAATCCGGGGGTACTGGTCATACTCCCGGTGAGTGCTCCCAATAAGTTAAGTAAATTCATTTTTAACCAAAAGTGACCAATTAATGTTGTTATTAGCATTGGGACAAGCGTTATAACAATGCCAATTCCGAAAAGGAGCATACCTGATTCCTGAAAGGTTTCAACAAGCTTAGAACCTGCGCTAGTACCTACCACAGCTAAAAACATGAGTAGACCTAATTGGCGAAGTAATTGATTGGCGGTACCGGACATGGTCCATAAAACAGGTCCCGTTTTTCCAATTCGGCTAAGAATGAGGGCAACCATTAAAACACCTCCTGTTAAACCGAGTGAAAAGGTAAAATCATCAGAAAATGAAATCTTAAGTTTTCCTACTAATACACCTAAAACAATACCCGTTGCAATAGGGAAGAAATCTGTGTCAGATAATTTCTTCACGTCATTACCAAAGAGGTGACGAACGTTATTGATATTTCCTGTTCCACAAGCCACAATTAGCTTATCGCCAAATCGAATGATGGATTTTGAACTTGGAGCAATATCAATTCCTGCTCTTCTGATTCGCGTGATCCTTGCATTGTAATTTGAAAGAACATTAAGTTGACCTATGGTTTTATTTACAACGTCTTTATTAGTAACCAATATACTTTCAACAACGTAATCAATGCTAAGAGGGATTTTTTCCTGAGTTTCTTCACCAATTAAAATTTTAGCTTTTTCCAGAGCTTGATCAGTTCCAATGAGTTTAATAATATCATGCTTGTGAAGAATTGTACTTGGACTAGGCACTATGGTTTTCCCCCCATGCATAATACGTGTGATATTAGCTTGAGTCATGGCACGAACCTTAAGTTCTCTGATGCTTTTTCCAACAATTTTTTCATTCTCAACAACAAAATTTCTATTGAATAGTTCAGGATGTTTTTTGAGATCTTCGTCTTCAAGTTTTTTAGCCTCAGAATCAATATCAACGCCAACCAATTTTGGGTACAAACGCACAAAAAGAATAACGCCAATAACGCCAAAAGGATAAGCAATACCATAACCAATTGATGAAAGTGTAGAGCCAGTACTCTCAATAGCCGCCGCTAAACCTGGTGTACTTGTTAATGACCCAGTAAGAAGACCTACTGCAATTTTTAGATCGACATTAAAGGCAAAAGCAAGACCAACAGTTATTAGGGATGCACTGGAGATTAGTACAAAAGCTAAGATAATGAGCTGACGTCCATTTTTCTGAAATGACTCAAAAAAACCAGGACCGGCCTGAATTCCAATTGTGAAAATAAAAAGGGTTAATCCAATTTTCTGAATATCAACGGGAATACTTACTCCAAAGTGTCCAAAAACCAGAGCGACGAAAATAACAGCTGAAACATCCAGTGAGATACCTTTAATTTTGATGTTGCCAATGACGAAACCTATTGCTACGATAAGGAATAGAACGAAATAACTTGACGATAATAAATCCATGGGGTTTGATAATATGAGTTGTTTTTTACGGCTGCAAAGTTATAATAGTTTTTTTACTAATAGGAGAGGTAGGTCTGTATTGTATTTCTACTGTTCTAATAAATTATTTAGAAGTATAAAGAAAAAGCGACTTTCTTAATCGGAAAGTCGCTCGTAATATAAGTGGATTTAATTTATTTCATCAAGAAATTGAAATCGTCAGAGGCTTTTAATTCGTGTGGTTCAATACCATTTTTGAAAATACGACATTCTCGATTTCCTACTAGACTGATCTTCCCATTTTCAACTAAAAACATGGTTGCTTCGCGTAAACCAGCAACATACATATCTGGATTTAAGACTAAGAATTCATTGATTCTATCTTCGCGAGTCTCTCCACCGTGACCTTCAGGATTTTTATCCAGGTAATGAGGATTGATTTGGAATGGAATCAAATTAAGAGCTTCGAATCCGAGTGGATCGATAATCGGCATATCGTTGGTTGTCTTAATTGTTGGACAAGTTAAGTTTGATCCTGCACTCCAACCAATATAAGGTGTTTTATCATTAATCACCTTGTTACGAATAGCATCAGTTAAATTAAATTTATGAACCATGTGTAATAGGTTCCAAGTGCTTCCACCACCTACTACAATCGCTTCTGCTTCTTCTACTGCTTTAATAGGATCTTCGAAATGATGAATGGAAACAATATCATGTCCCACTTCGTTGAAACGATGCTTTACTTTGGCTTCATAGTCATCGAAGGAAACGGTAACACCAGCATATGGAATGAATAGAGCTTTTACCGGCTTTTCACCTAAAAATTCTTTGATATTATTTTTAGGGTAATCTAAATATTCTTCACCTGGATTGGTTGAGTTACTAATTAATAATAGTCTCATTATTTTAAATTTAGTTTAAGTATTTCTGTGAACAAGAAACGGACAAATCTAATGCATGAAGGAATTTGAATACTTTGATTTTAGTATCAATATCTTTCTGAAATGAATTAGAATAGGTTTCGAAAATCTAAATTTAAATATTTAGCAGGGAAAAACTGGTCTCTTTTTTGACTAATTCTGAAAATTTTCGTTTGCTCAGAGGACGACGAGGAACCGTAAATGTGAAAGTACTTCCTTTATCAACTTCACTTTGGACATTAAACCAACCATTATTTTTTGAAAGAAAGTCTCGACATAGAGCTAAGCCAATTCCAGTCCCTTTTTCGTTGGCAGTTCCATCAGTTGTGAAGCCTTTGTGGATATTTTGAATTTGGTCTTTACGCATACCAACACCATTGTCGATAACCGATACATTAACAAAGTGTTCTTTTACTTCAGTTCGTATCTCGATAATTCCACCTTTGTTAGTGAATTTAATAGAATTGGAAATGAAGTTTCGAAGTATGGTGTGTACCATATTTCTATCACAGAATACGTCAATTTTATTATCGGTTGATGTAAAGATTTTAATGGATTTAATTTTTCCTAACTCAGAAAGTAATTCCAGATTTGACTGAATGATGGATTCCATATCGACCATCTCTAAGCTTGGTGTAATTGAATGACTTTGATTTCTGGCCCAAGCCAATAGATTCTCTAAAAGTTCGTATGAATTATCAGCTGAGTGGAATAAGGATCCCAAGAATTCTTTGGTCTCTTTTTCTGAAAGAACAAGGTCTTCCTCTGTTAATAACATTCTAAGTCCGTTACTAATGTTACCAACCGACCCTCTTAAATCATGGGCAATTAAAGAGAACATCTTATCTTTAGTTTCATTGGCTGTTTTTAATGCTTCCTCGCTTCTTTGCAGAGCTTCTTTCTTTTCGAACATTTCATCAGCATGCTGATCGGCCATACTTTTTTCAAGTTGAAGAATTTCGCTTTGTTTACGGTTGTGTCTTATTCGAATAAAAAGGATAAAAAAACCAACAATGAGAGCCAGTAAAAGAGATAATCCAATGGTATACTGGCGGAATATTTTGATGTCTTTTGCTTGAATGTCTTCTACAAGACGCTGATTTTCGAGGTCTTTATTTCGGGTGGCTTGTTGAACTTCAAGATCGGTAATCTTATTTGTTTGCTGATCTCTAATAATAGAGTCTTTGTAAGCTTGTGCTTTTTGATAGGTGCTTAAAGCTTCAGAGTATAACTTTTTGTTCGTATAATATTGAGAAAGAAAATCGTAATAAGAACTATAGAGACGGTGTGATTTTAATTTCTTAGCAATAGCAAAACCTTCTTTCAAATGAGTAAGTGCTTTATCATTCTCATTATGCTTGAGGTAAAGAACTCCCAGGTTCAACTCAAATAAGCCAACATTATAGTTTAAGCTATTGTCTCGATGATAACTAACAGCTTCTTTATATACCTTAATTGCCTCTAAAATATTTCCCTTTTCAGTGTAATAGGTTCCCAGGTTATTAAGAGCATCACAAACAAGTTCATCATCATTTAATTCTTTAGCAGATTCTAATCCTCTATTAAGATGATCTAAAGCGTAAGTGTCAAGATTTTTAGATTTGTAATACAAGCCCTTAAGACTTGTACATCTGGCTAAACCTTTTTTGTTTTTTAAAAGATTGAATGTGGAATTTGCCTCTTCACAGAATAGAAGAGACTTATTATAATTACCTAGTTGATGATAAACGATTCCTAATTGAAGAGTAATTTCTGCATTTATCTCTAAGAATTCATATTGTTCGGAAAATCGTTTGGCATCGAGAAGAAATTTTAAGGACTGATCATATTGATTATTGATGTGATAGGCCCGACCTAAATAATACATACCTTTTGCAACCTGTTCGTGGAAGTCGAGATTTTTAGCTAAAGCAAGTGCTTCATTGGCTAGTTGAATGGCATGTGGAGGGTTAGTCTCCCAATAGGCACGACTTAATTCTAGAAAATTCTCTAATTTGTCACGGTCTGAGGTGTTTAAGATTAGATTTTCGAGGCTGTCAATTTTTGTTTGGCTTCCAGAATCAGCAATGCTTACCTTATAAGAAAGACAGAGGATGATGAGTATGTAGGTAATTCTTTTCACAAATATGAATGCATCTTTTATATTAGTTCAATCAAACTTTTTTCTTGATCAGTTAAGTTATTGATGCTGTGTTTAAGTAAGATAAAGAACTAAAAGTTAAATTTTAAATTGCAATATATAATATTAATCTGACATATTTTGATGTTCATCAGTATAATATGGTAATTCACAAAAAAAACAAAGAGTGCTAAGCAATTTGCTTAGCACTCTTGAATATGTAAAAGGGCATTTCTAATTAAAAACGAACCAGGGTCAAACCTATTGTGTATGGGGTTAATTCTGGTCCCTTATTCTTTCTAAATAAATCAGTCATACCGTAGCTTGCAAATAGATTGATTGCTCTATAGCCCAGGCGAACTTGTGCACTGTATCGGAAAGCTTGCAGATTGTAATCGTCTCTATCTTTGTCCTTATGCGTGTTCCCTTTTCTCTTGTATTTAATCTTTGTGTGGGTTCCTAAGCGTAAACCTCCAACTAAACCAGCAGACATATGAATCTTATGATCATTTTTCACAGGGATTTGAAATTCCATTAATAAGGGAACAGTTAAGTAGAGAGAAGTTAATTTAGATTTTTTCACACTCCAATCAGGGTCAATGGGATCTGGATAAATCATACCATCTTCGCCTTCTTTTAAAGTAATTTTCTGATCGAAACGATAATTGTTCCACTCCAAACCCATACCTGTTACTAAACCAATATTGGTTTTTTTCTTTTGTAAGCTAATATCGTACTGTAGGAAATTTAGATTCACGGCTGTTGATTTCGCTAGATTTAAATCCATAAAATCATCCAATCCGGCTGGGTAATTTGAATAATCTTCATTGGCAAAAGCATTGATTCCCATCTCGAATCCCGACCAGTGACCTCTAAATTTCGGTTTCTTGTAGCTTTGGGTTTCCTCATCCCATTGACGTACCTTCTCAACTCTAATTCGAGTACCGTGCCATCCGTCAATAATATTAATCTGCTTACGTCCAATTCTAATTTTTGTTGTATCAGAATCATCTTCAAAATCAGCAAAGTTTCTTACGGACACCTTAGTGCCTTTCGAATTTTCTACAACTTTAAGGAAATCCTTGTTCAAAACTTTTACTTCAGTTGTGTCCGAAAAAGTACTTTTCGTTTTCTTATAAGATTTAGGAGCACGGTATTCCGGCTTTTTCACCGGCTTCTTTTTTTTGTTCGACCAGTTATCCTCAATAATAATTTTCTTCTTTTTAAGGCTGTCATTTTTTAGAGTGTCTGTTGCCACCTGTGCTTGACTCCCCAATGCTAAAATCAATGATAATGTTAAAAGTAGGTATCGTTTCATATCGTTAAAATTTCTTTCGTTTATTTAATAAAGAGGATCTAAAAGGGACTCTTTTTATCAATTGATGTTTGTCTTAGTTATTTGATTGTAATCTGATCAGATCTTAATTTATACTTCTATAAAGTTTAAAATCAATAATAAGACGAATAGGGATAAGATTTGTTACAGGTAAGTGTAGGAATATTTAAATTATTTAACCGGTGCTGAAAAACCAAGGCCCAAAGTATTGAATGCGACTCTTGTTTTGTCCGTTTTAGGATCATATTTTTTCTCAAGATTAATCTTTTTCCCTGCAAGTTTTCCAATTTGATTAACGCCATAGCTAGCAATCTTAAGCAATGTTGATTTTTCTTTTACATCTTCTGTCTTGCTTGCTTTCCATGATAGACCAAGCATAGCCAATCCAGAGTTTTGAATTTCCGCAGAGCTTGTTTTTTCAATGATTTCAACATTTACGTCCGGCAAATCCACATTTCTGATTGGAAGTACTTTATTTTCGGCAAGTAATTGCTTCACTTCGATCTTATCTATAGGTTTATTTGTGGAAACATCTGCTCTTACAGGAAGTACATCGATTTTTATAATCCTTTTGTTTTGAACTTTGACCTTTGATTTTGAAGGTTTCTTAGTTTTTTCTGGCTTTTTGTCTTCAGTCTCACTTTTTACAGTGTTAATTTCTTTCTGGATAGGTGTTTTTATCGAATCGGGAGTTGTAATTTGTATGCCCGTATTTTGAGAAACTCGTTCGTGTTTTAATTCAGTTGGATTATTCTCAAGTTCACTTGTCCAAACACTAAATAGAATGGCAATAGAGGCTGCTGTTGCAAGAGTAGTAAAAACAAACTGTCTGAAGATAATAGCTTTGTTTTTCTGTTTTAAATTTCTCTTATCCTTAAATACAATGGAAACATCAGGCTCAAGTTTCGTTTTGTTATAAAGTGCCAGATCTTTTTCTTTATCAGGATGTGAATCAATAAAGTTTTTAAAGGCATTCGACTCATATGCATCTAAATCACCTTCAATTTGTGCAATACAGAAATCATCGAAATTTGCTTCAAAAGGAATATCTTTCAGTGTAAAGGAATCTTTTATAGTTGTATCAGACTCACATTTAAAATCAAGATCCATCATTTCTTCCAATTCTTCTTTCAAATCAGGATTTTGAACAAGAAACGACTCCAATGCGACCTTATCCTGGGCATTGATTTCTCCTTCGATATAATCGATAAAGAATTCTTCGTAGTTGTTTCGTGTAATGATTGTCATGATTTACTTCCTGTCTTCTATTATTTGAGTCTTAATTCTGTTTAAATGATACTTTCCATATGGCCGATATACTCCTTCATTTTTTTTCGGGCTCTATAAATATAAACCTTAACCTGCGATTCACTTAGTTCTGTTATATCTGCAATTTCCTGATAGTTGTAGCCTTCGTAATCTCGAAGCAAAACTACCGATCGTTGAATGTCAGATAATCTCTCTAATGCCTGATCGAGTACTTCTTTCAAGTCGGTATAATGTTCAGAATGTGAATAGGCACTGACATCAACCTGATCAAAATCTTCTTTTCTTTTTTCTCGCCTAATGAGATCAATCATAGTGCGATAGGCAGTTGTATATAAATACGACTTGACTTTCAGAAAATTGATGTTCTCGACATTTCGCCAAAGTTTTTCGAAACTATCTTGTACAATATCACGCGCTTTATCCTCATCTTTTATGTTTTTTAGGATAAAACGAAATACTCCATCAGAGTGTTGATCGACGCTTATATTGTACTCTTCTAGTTTCATAGGTATTCTTCTCTAAAACGAATAGCTCATTTAAAAGTTACAGGCTTATTAAATAAATTTTAGAAATTAATTTGCAGGCATCAATTTTGGTCAGTTTTTGTTTTTTATCTTCGCCATGCAGTACCATTTTGTAAATTCATCCCAATTTAAACATAAAATTTCAATTGATATGAAAAAGCAAATTTATGCCTTTCTTGTTTTTGCATTAGCCTTAGGTTCTTGTAATGATTCCAATACTTCTTCAACTCAATCCCAAAATACGCAGAATGATTATTTAACAATGTCGACTCTTTGGTATCAACGAGCATCAGAATGCAGAGCTTTGTACTATCAGGCATTTAATTTTGCCAAACACTCTTTGCTAGTAAATTTGGCTGATTCTAAAAATGATAAACCTAAAGCTGTTGTTGTTGATATTGATGAGACAGTTTTAGATAATAGCCCTTTTGAAGCCTATTCTGTTAGAACAGGTAAGCCATATTCAAAAGATCTTTGGCATGAATGGACGGGTAAAGCTGCTGCTAAAGCGACTCCTGGTTCATTGGAATTTTTAAAATTTGCCGAGTCAAAAGGAGTAGAGACCTTTTATATTTCTAATCGTTCAGTAAGTGAAACGGCAGTAACACTTCAAAACCTTAAGGCACTTGGTTTTCCTTTTGCTGATGAGGCTCATATTTTATTGAAAACAGATAGCAGTGTTAAAACTGTTCGTAGAAACAAAGTTTCAGAGACACATGATATTCTCATCTTGGCAGGCGATAATATTGGAGATTTTGACGAACTATTCGAAGATAGAAAACAGAATTTTGGTTTTGAATCTGTAGATGCTCACAAGGCTGATTTTGGAAAGCGTTTTATTATTTTGCCAAATCCGATGTACGGTTCATGGGAGAGAGTTGCTTTCAAAGGACAAAGAGGATTGAGTCCTGAGCAAAAGAATGATATGCGAAAAGAAGCTTTATTCGGCTATAAAGAATTAGCTAATTAGCACAAACTATATTTAAAAATGAAAAGCTCCTACCTTTAAAAGATAGGAGCTTTATTAATTAGAGAATAGTTTTAAAGATCGAACTTGATACCTTGAGCTAAAGGTAAATCAGTACCATAATTAATCGTATTGGTTTGTCGACGCATATAAGTTTTCCAGGAATCTGATCCCGACTCACGTCCACCACCAGTTTCTTTTTCACCACCAAAGGCGCCACCAATTTCAGCACCAGAGGTTCCAATATTCACATTGGCAATACCACAATCGCTACCTACTGCTGAGAGGAAAGTTTGTGCTTCTCTCATATTCATAGTAAAGATAGATGATGATAAACCTTGAGGGACATTATTGTGTAATTCTATAGCTTGATCAAGGGTTTTATATTTCATGATGTATAAAACAGGAACGAAAGATTCATCCTGAACAATTTGCCAGTGATTTTCAACCTCACAGAAACTTGGCAGAACGTAGTTGCCTTCTAATACTTTATCTCCAAAAACGATTTTACCCCCTGCTTTTTTAACTTCTGCGATAGCATTATTATAAACCTCAACAGCATCTTTATCGATAACCGGACCAACAAGGGTATCTGGATTAAGAGGGTTGCCAATTTTTTTCTCAACTTGTGCATAAGCACTCAATAGACGATTCTTAACATCATCGTAAATGTCTTCATGAATAATTAATCGACGCGTAGAGGTGCATCGCTGACCTGCTGTACCAACCGATCCGAATACAATTCCTGGAATTGCAATATCTAAATCGGCCGTTGGTGCAACTATAATGGCATTGTTTCCACCTAATTCGGCAATGGTTCTTCCCAAACGAGCGCCAACCTTTTCAGCAACACGTTTCCCAATTGCAGTAGAACCTGTAACAGAAATAAGAGGGACACGTTTATCTTCGATGAAATTATCTCCCATTACAGATGACTTAGCAACCACCAGGTTGAAAACACCTTCTGGAACGTCGTTATCTTTTAATACTTTTTGAATGATATTCTGACAAGCCAGTGCACAAAGAGGCACCTTTGAACTTGGTTTCCAAATAACCACATCACCACAAACGGCAGCAATCATAGCATTCCATGCCCAAACGGCTACCGGGAAATTAAAGGCTGAAATAACACCGACCACTCCAAGTGGATGGTATTGATCCATCATTTTATGATCTGGACGCTCAGAGTGCATAGTGAAACCATAAAGCTGACGTGAAAGACCAACCGCAAAATCACAAATATCAATCATCTCTTGAACTTCGCCTAAACCTTCCTGGTAAATTTTACCCATTTCGAGGCTGACTAATTTTCCCAGGTCTTCTTTATTCTCCCGAAGAGCATTCCCAATTTGTCTAACAACTTCTCCTCGAGCAGGAGCTGGAATTTTACGCCAAACTTTAAAAGCATCCTGAGCTGTATTCAACACCGTTTCATAATCGTTGATATCGGCATTTACAACTTTAGCGATCTCCGAATTGTCAATTGGAGAATGAGAACTTGTTGTATTGCCTTTACAATCGAACCACTTAGTTCCTGTAGTTACACCAGAATTGATTTCTGAGATACCTAATCGTTTAAGACTTTCCTTTATTCCAAAATCTGTCATGATATTTTGAGTTTATTGGTTTCGAAATATTATCCTTATTTAATCTGTTTAAATTAAGAAAGATTTTAAATAAGGAGTATGATATTTGTCATGTGCCTGATATATCATGATTTGCAAAACGCAGAAAAACAAGAAACCCGATAGTAATTACTATCGGGTTTCTTGTTTTTCTGGTCAATTTTTATTTTATGACACTTTCTTTTTTTACGACGACTTCTTCCTTTTTGATTTCAGAGCCAGCAATTCTTAAAGCATCCAAATCAATATCTTCTTCCTCATTGTAGATTTGCAGTAGAGGTTCTTTAAAGGACTTATTCGTAATTAAGCGTTCAAGAGTCAGTAGTAATGATGGTAAGAGGATTAGATTGGATAGCATTGCTGATAACAGTGTAACTGATACCAGTACACCCAGAGAAACTGTTCCTCCAAAATCGGATAAAGCAAAAATTCCAAAACCAAAGAAAAGAATGATAGATGTGTACATCATACTCTGTCCTGTTTCACGAAGCGCTAATATAACTGATGATCGAATACTCCATTTCGTGATTTTAAGTTCCTGACGGTACTTTGCTAAATAATGAATGGTATCGTCTACAGAGATTCCGAAGGCAATACTAAAGACTAATATGGTTGAAGCCTTTATGGGAATGCCGAAATAGCCCATTAATGCGGCTGTTATAACCAGAGGTACCAGGTTAGGTATCAATGCCACTAAAACCATTCTTTTGGAAGAGAACATCCAGGCCATAAAAGTGGCGATAAGAAGAACCGCTAAGGCTAAACTTAAAAATAGATTTTTAATCAAATACTGAGTCCCTTTAAAAAAGACAATGCTCGAACCTGTTACAGTGACTTTATATTTTTCTTTAGGGAATATTTGATCCACATGACCAAGAACTATTTGTTCCATTTCTTCCATTCTGGTAGTCCCAATATCTTTAATTCTAAAACTCATTCGAGTTTGAGTTTGAGTCGAATCCATAAAGGAGTCAAAAATACTCACTTCGCCTTTTACATCCGCTTTTGAAAGGTAGGAAAGAAGGATGTTTTTAACATTGCCGCTGGGCATCTTATAATATTTCTCTTTCCCATTATAATAGGATTGATGGGCAAACTTAGCTCCTTCAACCAATGATAGAGAAGCTGAAATATCAGGGTATTGTTTCAGTGAATCATTTAATTTTTCAATACGTTTAAGCGTTGATAATTTAAGTGCACCACCTTTTTTCTTGGTTTCAACCACAACTTCAAGTGGCATAATTCCATCCAGATTCTTTTCGAAGAATTTTAAATCCTGATAAATGACATTGTGATGAGGAAGGTCATCTACAATATAGCCGGTACTCTTAATTTTGCTGATACCAATAACACCAACAAGCATTAGAGACGCTGTAATTAGATATACGGCCTTACGGTTATTAAGGACGATTTTTTCGAGAGCCTTTACAAATTTGTTAATAAATTTATTTTCAAGGTGTTGAGTGGCTTTGTTGTCTGGTGGAGCAATGAAACTGAAAATGATCGGAATTAAAAGCAGTGATAAAAAGAAGACCACCATTATATTTAAGGCTGCAACTACCCCAAATTCCTTTAGAATTTGACTTGAAGTAATGATAAATGTAGCAAAACCCGATGCGGTTGTTAAGTTCGTTAAAAATGTCGCATTACCAATCTTGGTTACAACGCGTTGAAGGGCTTTAATTTTATTGCGATGAAGCATATACTCACCATGATACTTGTTGATCAGGAAGACTGAATTTGGAATACCTATAACCACCAGAAGAGGAGGGAGCATGGCAGTCAATAGCGTAATTTTGTATTCAAAGAGAACCATAGAACCAACGGCCCAGATAACACTCAATCCTACAACCAGCATACAAAAGAAGACCACTTTAAACGAGCGGAAAAACATAAATAGGATAATCGCAGTAACCAAAAGAGAAAGTAGAATAAACATATTCATCTCCTTTTTAATCATCTGAGCGACTACAACTCGAATATAAGGCAGTCCTGAATATCGCATTTGAAGGTTATGCTTTTGAGCAAACTCTTCTGATCTTTTGTGAACCTTCTTAATCATAGGTTCTCTGGCCTTTGAATTGATCACTTTCCCATTAACCGTGATGGCCATTAGATAAGTGTCTGTGTCATGATTGACCAAACTTCCCTTATAAAAAGGGAGTGATTCAGCAATAGCAGCAATACTGTCTAACTCTTTTTGAGAGTTTACTTTTTCAGGGAATATGGATTCAAATTCAAATCGTTTCTTTTCCTTATTCTTCGTGATATTATAAGTGTGTGCAATGGAAACGACAGCGTCAATACCATCTAATTTCTTTAAATCATTCCCTAAAGCAATCCAATCGTTGAATTTATCTAGTTGATAAAAATTACTGTCTTGAATTCCAAAAAACATGACGTTACCTTCTTGGCCAAAGGTGTTGTGAAAGTTTTCGTAATCTATAGAAGCAATGTCATCAGAGGGAAGGAGAGCTGCGTTGTGATAGGACATTTCTACAAACTGAGCTTTATAGCCCATGAAGACTGTAATAAGCCCAACTAATACCAATAATAATATTCTATTCCTGAGAATAACTCCCGCAATTCTATTCCACATACCTAAATCTATCTTTGAATCTTACTCTTGATGATGTTAGTGTTTGTTTATATGACTGGTTGTCAGTTTGATATTAGTCATATTAAATGAGCAAACACTTGAGAGGCGAAATTACGACTTAATATTTTTATTTCAAAAGCTTATCTGGCTTATCGATAGTGAATGAATCTTAAAAATTTAAAGTCTTTAAAATACAAGACCTTTTGATAATGAATTTATTTTGACAAACTGGTAAGTTGTTGGTAATAAATGTTATAGTTTGACTTTGTGATATTGAAAAACAGAAAAGATGAATATTTAAAATTAGTTAAACTTCAAGCCAAGGTTAAGTTAATGTTAACAAATGGTTTTTTTGTTTTGAAACATTAGGAGATTTCCAAATAAGGTATATTTTTGCCACGCTGAAAAAGTGAACTAATCAATTGAAAAACAAATAAATTTAGACTAATTATGAATTACGGTTTAGGTGATTTCCTAACACTCATAGGGTCCTTAGGATTATTCCTTTATGGAATGAAATTAATGAGTGAGGCTTTACAAAAAGTTGCTGGAGAGAAGATGAGATCGATTTTGTCAGCGATGACATCAAATCGAGTGAAGGGTGTTATGACGGGCGTATTAATTACTGCGCTTATTCAGTCATCATCGGCCACAACCGTAATGGTTGTAAGTTTTGTAAATGCGGGTTTACTTTCATTAGTAGAGTCTGTTGGTGTGATTATGGGAGCCAATATTGGTACCACAATTACAGCTTGGTTGATTTCTCTGCTTGGTTTTAAAGTGAGTATGAGTGCAATCTCACTACCATTAATTGGCTTGAGTTTGCCTTTATTATTTTCAAGTAACCGTTCAAGAAAGAACTGGGGAGAGTTGGTTATTGGTTTTGCTTTACTATTCATTGGTCTTCAGTTTTTGAAGGAGTCCATGCCAGATATCAAAAACAACCCGGCAATTTTAAATTTCTTAACAGCTTATACCGATTTAGGTTTTGGATCATATTTACTATTTGCAGGTATTGGTACCGTTCTTACTGTTTTAATTCAATCTTCATCGGCTACAATGGCACTTACTTTGGTTATGTGTAACAGTGGATGGATTAGTTTTGAAATGGCTGCGGCCATGGTACTTGGTGAGAATATTGGTACAACCATTACAGCTAACCTTGCTGCCATGGTAGCTAATACATCTGCAAAAAGAGCTGCCCGTGCTCACTTGATATTTAATACCGTAGGTGTGCTTTGGATGTTGATGATTCTTCCATATTTCCTTGAAGGGATAGCAGTTCTTAATATGTGGCTTGGTGGTGGAAACCCACTGGAAACAGATCCTGCTATGGCTAAAGAAACAATCGCAGCTGTACCGGTATCATTATCATTATTCCATACAATTTTTAATGTAATGAATGTGTTGATCATGATTTGGTTCGCGAGATTCATTGTTAAGATTGTGACAAAATTGGTCCCTACAGACGAAAGTGAAGAGGAGGAGTTCAAGTTGCAACATATTAAAACAGGTATGTTGTCCACTCCGGAAGCTTCATTATTCCAGGCAAAAATGGAAATTAGTCTTTATGCCAAGCATACTAAAAAAATGTTTAGTTATGTGAAAGATGCTTTTAACGAAACCAACGATAAGAATTTCAATAAGCTTTACGAAAAGGTTGATAAGCTAGAGGATGAGAATGATGATATGGAGATTCAGATTGCAGATTACCTAACTAAGGTTTCTGAAACACGTTTGAGTCCTGTGAGTTCAAAACGAGTTCGTGCTTTCTTCAAGATGGTTGATGATATTGAAAGTATGGGTGATTCTATGCTTAATATTACAAAGGCCTTGCATCGTAAGAGAGAGCAAAAAGCCTGGTTTCCTCAAGAAGTTCGTGATAATTTGAATAAAATGTTCGAATTGGTTGATGAGGCTTTAATAATCATGTTCAATAATACTGAAACAGATTTTGAAGAAGTTTTAACTAAGAAAGCTTACGAAGCTGAAAAGGAAATTGATGAATTCCGTACCATTCTTAAGCAGCAACACTTAAGTGATGTGAAAGAAAAGAAATACGAATATAAAGCAGGAATCATTTATAACGATATTTTCTCAGAATGCGAGAAAATTGGTGATTACTGTATCAATATCTCTCAATCGATACATGAGATTAGAGACTAATTGATAATACAATTTTAGAAGGCCTCTGATGCATTAGTGTCAGAGGCCTTTTTTTGTAGATGAATAAAAGAATAGGAACGAAAAAAGCGCTATCGATAAGGATAACGCTTCTTAAAATCATATCTAAAATCGATTTAGAATTTTCTAAAACCCATTAGTCTTCTAGCTTCTGCTAAGGTTTTTGCAGCACTCTCGCGAGCTTGCTCAGCACCAAGTTTAGTCACTCTTCTTAGGTATTCATCATCTTGAGAAATTTCTAAGAATCGCTCACGAATAGGCGCATTAAAGTTGATAATATCTTCAGCCAATTGCTTTTTCAAATCGCCATAGCGAATTTCACAATTGTTGTATTTATCGTTGAAGAAATCATAAGTATCTTTTGTTGATACAACATCCATCAAAGTAAACAGGTTCTGAATCGCCTCAGGTTTTTCCTGATTCATTTCAGTTGGACCACTGTCTGAAACAGCTTTCATTACTTTTTTACGAATCGTTTTTGGATCTTCAATCAAACCAATTGCATTACCTTCTGATTTACCCATTTTCCCTGAACCATCAAGACCAGGAATCTTAATAAATTCACCTGTAAATGAATAAGGTTGTGGAATAGGGAATAATTCTTCACCGTAGGTGTTATTAAATCTCTTAGCGAATTTGCGAGCCATCTCTAGATTCTGCTCTTGATCTTTTCCAACAGGGACTTGTTTTGCTCTATGAATTAGAATATCAGCTGCCATCAAAACAGGATAAGTCAACAAACCAGCATTTACATTCTCCGGTTGTTTACGTGCTTTATCTTTAAATGATGTTGTACGTTCCAACTCACCCAAATAAGCATTCATATTCATCAAAAGATACAATTCAGTAATCTCTGGAACATCGCTTTGTACGTAGATGCAAGCCTTTTCAGGATCGATTCCACAAGCAAGGTATTCAGCCAATACGTTTCTTACATTATTGTGAAGATCGGCAGGAGTCGGATGTGTAGTCAGGGAATGCCAGTCTGCAATAAAGAAAAAGCAATTGTTGTCATTCTGCATTTGCACAAAGTTCTTTATGGCACCGAAATAGTTCCCCAGGTGCAAATTACCTGTTGATCGGATTCCACTTACTACTGTATTCATATTAATATTAAGTTAATAGCTCTTCTGTGAGCTGTGAAAAATTAATTAATCACGCAAAATTATGAAACCTTAGTCACAAAAAGAAATTTTAAAAATATTTCATTTCTCTATTTTTTCTACGAGTTTAAAACCTGTTCATTATGTCTACTTTTTCTATATATTTGATCTGTTTAAACGATCACTTGTATTTATTTCAATCTCATTTCAATGAATGTACTCGATATTATTATTGGTATTCCTTTGATTTATGCCATGTATAAAGGTTTTACAAAAGGTTTCATATACGAAGTAGCAACTTTAGTCGCTCTTATTTTAGGGGTTTATGGAGCCATTCATTTTTCCGATTTTACAGCTGAAATCATTCAAGATACCTTTAAATATGAATCTCATTATATGGAATATATTTCCTTTATAGTGACCTTTATCGTTATCGTTATTGGAGTTAATTTGATTGGTAGAGTGATGGATAAAGTTGTTGAGGCTGTTGCTTTAGGCTTCGTTAATCGACTTTTGGGTCTGGCTTTTGGTTTGTTGAAAGGAATTTTGATACTGAGTATTGTTGTGCATCTGGTTAATTATGTGAATGATAGGTTTAGTTTTATTTCTGAGGAGAAGAAAAAAGAGAGTCTTTTGTATGAACCCATGACCTATATTTCTGATTCTATTTTTGATTTCTTCGATTCAGATTTCTCATCGACAAAGGAAAAAATTGAGGATAAGATTAAGCAGGGGACAGATAGTTTGAAAAACATCTAACAGATATTTGAATGCAAACCAATCTTATAAAAAAACAAGGAGCCAAGATTACAAAATATATCAAAAAACTTCCTGTTCGAAAGAAGTTTCATTTCACTGGTCTTTGTAGTAATTGTGACTATCCGGTAGATGGGAAATTTTGTACCAATTGCGGGCAATCGGCAAAAGATTTTCATAGACCATTTTTTAGTGTTGTTTCAGAATCTTTAGGCGACGCATTATCTCTGGATAATAAATTCTTTCACACACTGGTTCCTCTTTTTGTAAGGCCAGGTTATCTGACAAAGGAATTTATGAGAGGAAGAAGAGCTCGATACACACCACCTTTTCGCTTATATCTGTTTCTAACATTTTTTGCATTTTTATTACTTTCTCATAATCACAAGCCTGAAACGGATTCTGAAAAAAACTTAACCTTTAAGAATGATGAAGGTAAGGAGGTTCAAATCTTGTCTTATTTTGATAAGATACTCGATGGTGACAATATAGAAGATGATAGTCTAGTTAGAGATAGTCTGACTAAAAATTTTTTATTTAAGAATGATGTGCTTACGTTAAATATAGATTCGGTTACGAAAGTAGATGCGATACTTTCTAATACTAAGGTAAAGACATTAAATACAGATTCGATTTCTAAGATAGATACAACACCTTCTCCGATATATGTGAAGAATGGAAATAAAGTTATAAATGCAGAGTTAAAGAACTTGCTTAATATGTGGCGTTTAAATCCCACATTAATGATGGATAATGCCTTTAAAAAATTGTCCCAGACATTATTATTGATACTGCCTCTTTTTGCTTTGTTTTTAGCCTTGTTTTATATCCGACGAAAACGTTACTTACTGGAACATCTATTAATATCTTTAAACTTCCACTCCTTTATTTTTGTTGTGGTGATCGTGAGTGAATTACTTATTATGACAGGAATTAAGGCTATATATCCATTTGCCTTTTATCTCTATTTACTGATACCACTACAGTTGTTTCTAGCTCTAAAGTTTTATTACAGACAATCTTGGTTTAAGACCTTAATCAAATTTTTATTGCTCTCTTTTTTTTACAATATTTTACTCATTTCAGGAGTTCTTTATAGTTTGATTTCCATGGCTGTAGAATAGATAATAGATATCAGGATGATAAGAGGGTAAAATTCTTATCTTTGCCATTCAAAATTAATTATAGAATATTACGTACCAATTCGGTCAAAAATAATAAGCAAAATGAGTTTTATAGAAGAATTACAGTGGCGTGGCATGATTCACGATATGATGCCGGGTATAGAAGAACAGTTGGAGAAAGAATTGACATCGGCATATGTGGGAATCGATCCTACTGCTGATTCTTTGCATATTGGACACCTAGTAGGTGTTATGATGCTTAAGCATTTTCAGGTAGCGGGTCACAAGCCAATCGTTTTGGTAGGTGGTGCTACAGGTATGATTGGCGATCCTTCAGGAAAATCACAAGAAAGAAATTTACTTGATGAGAAAACATTGCGTCACAATCAAGACTGTTTAAAAAATCAACTTTCAGGATTCCTGGATTTCGACTCAGATGCTGCTAATGCAGCTGAAATGGTGAATAACTATGATTGGATGAAGGATTTTTCATTCCTTGATTTTATTCGTGATATTGGAAAGCATATCACAGTGAATTATATGATGAGTAAAGATTCTGTGAAGAAGAGATTGTCTTCAGAGTCGAAAACAGGTATGTCTTTTACCGAGTTTACTTATCAGTTGGTTCAAGGAAATGACTTTTTAGAATTATATAAATCGAAGAATTGTAAACTTCAGATGGGTGGATCTGATCAGTGGGGAAATATTACCACAGGAACAGAATTGGTTCGTCGTAAAGAAGGTGGTCAGGCTTGGGCAATTACTTGTCCTTTGATTACTAAAGCCGATGGAGGTAAGTTTGGTAAAACAGAATCAGGAAATATTTGGCTTGATCCTAAATACACTTCACCATATAAATTTTATCAGTTTTGGTTGAATACAACGGATGCTGATGCAGAGAAATATATTAAGATTTTTACTCTTATTTCACGTGAAGAAGTGGCTGCCTTAGTTGAAGAGCATAAGGAAGCTCCGCACTTACGTAAATTACAACAGCGTTTGGCTAAAGAAGTAACCATCATGATTCACTCTGAAGCGGATTATAATATGGCTGTTGAGGCATCTCAAATATTATTTGGTCGTGCTACTGCTGATGCCTTGCGTAAGCTTGATGAAGATACCTTTCTTTCAGTATTCGAAGGTGTACCCCAGTTCAATGTTGATAAATCAGAATTTGAAAATGGGATTGATGTTGTAGAATTGCTAGCGGTTAAGGCAGAAGTTTTTCCATCGAAAGGTGAATTAAGACGCTTGTTCAAAGGAAATGCGATCAGTCTAAATAAGGAGAAGGAACCTAATGCAGAATTAGTCGTAACAAAAGAGCACCTTATCGCAGATAAGTATTTACTTGTTCAGAAAGGGAAAAAGAATTATTTCTTGATTGTAGCTTGTTAATATGATGCATATAGTGTAATTTTATGTTCTGCTAATAGAAATCTAACCTACTAAATAAATATTAATTATGAGATTCTTAAATTACGCTTTAGTACTTCTTTTTGCACTAGGAATGTTAAGTTGTGGGAGCAGTGGAAGTGACCCTGACACAACTGCTCCAACGGTAAATTTCACAAGTCCAAGTACAAACGCTGATGCTCCAACTACTATTACAGCAGGAGGAACGATTACTTTTAGTGGTACTTTGAGTGATAATGCAAAAATGAAGTCAATTGCTTTTACAAATCTTAAGGAAAAGGCTAAAACAGTTAATGATTTCATTTTAGATTTCAATGAAAAGTTAAACAGTAAAAAGCCAGGTTCTGCATCAGTTTTGGACAAGTCTAAATCTAATGTTAGCTTTTCAATAGAAACTTTAGCTGGTGCTCCAGCAAATGAATATACTATGACTTGTACTGTAATAGACAATTCTGATAATCCTACAACAAAGACCTTTTATATCAAAGTTGAGTAAATTTTGATTTAATATAGATCTAAAGACCTAAGCATTGCTTAGGTCTTTTTTTTTGCTTTTTATTTTCATCTTTTGACGTATTGAATGATTTTAAACTCATAATTGGCATCAAATAAAGTACTTATTTGAACCTTTAAATATTTTTTTCAAAAAAAATAAACTCTGAAAACTCAATTTAAATGGGCTTTTCAGGGTTTTGTGTTAGTTTCTAATGGTACTATGTATTGCATATTACTATTTTTAATACGTATATTTGTATAACAAGCAAGTGTGTTTGAGATGGTATTGTATTAAAATATATCTGTAATGAAAACGAGAATGAATAGAATTCTGATGATTAGCATGCTGATCGGATTCTGCATTAGTTCAACAAATTTAAAATCACAAATGATTCAATCTGGTTATCCATGTCTTAATCTATTGGAAACAGATACGCAGTACACACTCAATAACTGGTTTAGTTTAGATTATTTTTTTGAATCTGATTGGTCATCAGATGAGAACAATACACCTAAAGGAGACAGTTTAAAAAACAAACTTGATATTAAAAGTAAGATGAAGAGTTCTAAGGATTCGGCCAATCAAATGAATCGAAGCTCTTTAAAGAAAATTAGAAAGAAGACTTTTAGAAACAAGACAGTAATAATTCAAACAAGAATTTAAAACATATTCCAAATGAAGATAGAAAATACGAAAGCCCAGATGCGAAAAGGAGTATTGGAATATTGTATCCTTTCCATACTCTCTAAAAATGACGCTTACGCTTCCGATATTATAAAGAAGCTTAAGGAGGCGAAGATGATTGTTGTGGAAGGAACATTATATCCATTACTAACTCGCCTTAAAAATGCCGGATTACTCAGCTATCGCTGGGAAGAATCGACTCAAGGACCTCCTCGTAAGTATTATGGAATTACCGATACTGGTAGAGATTTTCTTGGGGAACTAGATGGTTCATGGCAAGAACTTGTAGATGCAGTTACAACCATTCAAGGTTAAGCATCGAGATAATTAAGAGTATTTGAAATTATTTAGAATGCCATAACAGAGTAAGAATTACAAATTCTTGTATTGGTTTTTGAATATTAAAATAAAAAAAGATGAAAAAGACATTCACAATAAACATAAGTGGTAGCATCTTTCATATAGACGAAGATGCATACGAAAAACTCCAGGTTTATCTACGTAGCATTAATGCTCATTATGGTGCTAGTGAAGAGGGACGTGAGATTATAGCAGATATTGAATCACGTATTTCTGAAATCTTCAATGAAAAATTGAGCTCAAAAGATCAGGTTGTAACTGAGTCGATGATTGATGAGGTTATTACAATTATGGGGAAACCCGAGGAGATCTTTGAAACGGATAGTGAGGAAGAGGAAGTAGTCTCTGGAACTAAAAGATCTTATCGTAGAAGGCGATTATTTCGTGATCCGGATCATCGCGTATTTGGTGGTGTTGCCAGTGGTATTTCAGCCTATTTTGGTATCGATGTGGTCGTAATTCGCTTAATTTTTGTTCTCCTATTTGTTTTCGGTTATGGATTCTCATTCCTTTTATACATCATCTTATGGATTGTAGTACCTAAAGCTACAACGACAGCCCAAAAACTTGAGATGAAAGGTGAGCGGGTGAATATATCCAATATTGAGAAGTCAATTAAGGATGAATACCAGGAAGTGAAAAAAAACTTCGATAATATGCGTGAAAAGACAGGCCCTCAAGTGAGAGATGGTTTTGATAAAGGTGTCGATTTTGCTGGGTCAGCTTTGCGTTTAATTCTGAAAATAGTACTAATAATATTAGGTCTAGGTTTGATTATAGCAGGCTTTATTTCTCTTCTAACATTCCTGGGATCTCTTATTTTCACAACAACGGTTGTTGGCCCGTTTGCAGGGATGCATTTTCCTGGAGCTTTTATGCCTGATATGTTTTTCACAGGTATGGGAATTAAATTGTTTTCTCTTGGCTTAATGCTGGTTATAGGGATTCCTTTAATACTACTCATTTTTGTAGGAATTAAGCTGTTGGTGAAATTTAAAACAAATAATAAAGCGATTGGACTTACTGCTTTAGCTCTTTGGCTGGGAGGTATTGTTCTAATGATTTCGGTAGGGCTTACACAGGCTAAATCATATATAAGTAGTGGAACAACTTATGCAGATACTGAAATTCTCGATGATTTTGATGGACAAACACTTTATCTAAGATCGGAGAAAAATATTGATTTTAATTGGCACGATGCCAATGTCGATTTAGATGGCGTTAAAATCATAGTGAAAGATGATGAAAAACTAGTTTTAGGTGAACCGACTCTTGATATTAAAAAAAGTAGTTCTGATAATTTTGAGATTATCATGAAAAAAAATTCAAGAGGAAGAACTCACGATGATGCCGTTGAAAATGCTGAAGAGATTAAATATTCATGGAAACAGGTGGATTCTTTATTAATTCTTGACGAATATTTTACCCTACCAGAAGGTGATAAGTGGAGAAATCAGAAGTTACATATCATCTTAAAAGTTCCAGAAGGGAAGGCTGTGTTTATAGATGAAGCAGTTGATGATATTTTGGATGATGTGAAAAATGTAACAAATACTTATGATCGAGATATGGGCGGGAAGAAATGGATCATGAAAAAAGAAGGCTTGACAAAATCACGTGATTAGGACTGTGATTTTATAAATACTAATCTAGTTAATGACGAGGCATGAGCTTGTTTTGGTCAAATGAGTTGATGCTTGTCATTAGATTTTAATCTAAAACATAGAAAAATGAAAAAAGTAGCAATTATATTAATGGTAATCCTTTTTCCTGTGCTTGTAAATGCACAAACAAAGGGTGAAAAAATACATGAGAAATACTCGAAATATGATGAATTTAGCAGCTTTGGTTTCTCAGGCAACTTTCTAAATAATTTGGATTTTGATGTTGACGAGGATGAAATTGAAAAGAACATTACGGGTGATTGTGATGGTATTAAGCTGTTAAGTTATAAGCATGAGGATGGAAGAGGAACGAAGTTCAGAAAACATGTTATTTCTGAATTGACGTCAGGAAAATATAAGCAAGTTCTTGAAGATGTTGAGAAGGATAATGACTCTGATGAAGTTTACTTCTTTGCACTGGGTAAGAAAAAGCGTTTCAGTGAATTCCATCTTTTGCATTATAATGGAACTCGTACTTCATTAGTTTCATTTTTTGGTGATTTCCATATAGATGAATTGAAATCACTTTCGAGTTATAAGTTCGATTAGTAAATCTTTAAAACTGTTGATATGCAACGTTTATTTAAATCAAGCGATAAAAAAGTAGCCGGGGTGTGTGGAGGCTTGTCGCACTATATAAACCCTGAGCTAGATCCAGTGATTGTTAGAGCAATATTTTTAATCTGCTGTTTATTCAACCCTTTTTTATTAATAGCCTATTTAGTTATGGCTTTAATACTTCCAGATAGCCCGGTAAGAGTTGGCGATTGAGATAGACGAAAGACTCATGCCTCCTGAGTTTGGTCTTTTTCAATGGAGGTTATATTGAGTTAATAGAGCAAGCAATTAATTTTGTTTGCTCTATTTTTTTTATCTCATTACAGTTAGAATGATGCAGCCTACGACTAGGATTGCAAATAGAATTTCAGAGACCTTAGTGTTACGGTTCATAACAAAGAAGTAGCTGAAAACATATGAAAGAGGAACTGCAGCTATGAGTACTTGAGCCAATATAGCAGACGGGAATAGAATACCTGATGCTATACTAGTAACAAACAGAGCCACCAGAATAATCAGATATTTTCTGGAGCGAACACGTTTTTCTTCGAAGCCCCATATGGTGAAGAAAATAGTTATCAAACTTAATAAAGCCAGAAATACCCAGAATAAAATTTGAATAAGTGAAAAATTGGCGAAATGTTCATGACTGGCGAAAATCATTTCAGAATGTTCTAAAAAGTTTTCTAAATTTCCCTGCCAAAAATACCAGCAGCAAATAAAAAATAGTGGTGTGATAAAGCCAAGTAAGCCGCCAAGAAATTCCCTAAGTCTAAATGAGCCAAGTATAATTAAAGCCCAAATAAACCAGAAAAAGAACAGACTTGTAGGCAAGTAAAATAAAGTGGCTATACCTAAAAGTAAGCCTGCATCAAATGAAGATGCGATACTCTGGCTACCATGATAAATCTTAAAGATCCGGTTGAGAGCGAAGAGTAAAAATAGCGCACTAATCAGGGCTGGATGAAGGCCGTTAGCAAGCGTAGCACACGAAGCAAGTATGATAAAAATCGCAGAGGGCAGATCAGTGCGTTGTTTTATGAATATGAACTGCTCATTGAGTTGAATCAAGCTATAAGATATGATTAAAATAATCAGATAGCCGAATATATTTAGGAATAAAGGATTACAATTGAGTATGCAAAGTATAGCCTGATAGAGTGGCATTTGTATGGAATATTCTGCGAGTAAAACAGGATTCTGAAATGCATTTAACCACAATACTAAAGCAATTATAGGAATAAGAATGAAATAAATAGGTGAGCGTCTTCTTAAAACTTTTAACAGCATTATTGTGATTTTTATTATTCAACTTATTTGCAAACTCAATTGTAAGCACTTCGATTATTTCAAATCGAAACCAATATCTTTTCTGTAATATTTACCTTCGAATTGGATCTTTTCAGCATTGCTGAATGATTTCTCAAGTGCATCAGTTAGGTTATCTCCATAGGAACTCACGGCGATAACACGTCCTCCATTGGTAACAACGGCATTATTATCATTAGTTGTTCCTGCGTGGAAAACAATACTATCAGAAACCTGATCAAGTCCACTGATTCCCTTGCCTTTTTCGTAAGCTTCAGGATAACCACCCGATACTAGCATAACGGTTGTTACGGTTCTTTCATCCAATTCCAATTCAAATTGATCCAGTTTCTTATCTGCAACAGCTGTCATTAAATCAAGAAAATCTGACTTGATACGTGGTAAAACAACCTCCGTTTCAGGATCACCCATTCTCACATTGTATTCGATTACAAATGGATCATTCTCAACCTTCATCAGACCAATAAAGACGAAACCTACAAATGGAGTCTTATCTTTTTGGAAACCATTAATAGTTGGCTTGATAACACGCTCCTCAACCTTGCTCATGAATTCTTCATTGGCAAAATGAACAGGAGAGATAGCTCCCATACCACCTGTGTTTAAGCCAGTGTCGCCTTCACCAATTCTTTTGTAATCCTTTGCCTCAGCAAGAACTTTATAATTTTTACCATCGGTTAAAACAAAAACAGAAAGTTCTATCCCAGATAAAAATTCTTCGATAACGACAGTTGCACTGGCTGAGCCAAACATGCCACCAATCATTTCCTTAAGTGAATTCTTAGCTTCTTCTAGATTATCGATAATCAAAACACCTTTACCCGCAGCCAATCCATCTGCTTTAAGCACGTATGGAGCTTTTAAGCTTTCAAGAAATTGGTAACCTTCTTCAAGGTTTTCCGATGTGATACTTTTGTATTGAGCTGTTGGAATTTTGTGTCGCGCCATGAAATCTTTGGCGAAATCCTTGCTACCTTCCATTTGTGCGGCAGCTTTTTCAGGACCAATAACAGCAACTTGCTTTAGCTTATCGTCAGCTAAGAAAAAGTCATGAATCCCGTTTACCAATGGATCTTCAGGACCAACAATAACCATATCGATAGCCTTATCAAGAACAAAAGTCTTTAGCTTTTCAAAATCGTTTGGGTTGATATCGACATTTTCAGCAATCTCTCCAGTTCCAGCATTTCCTGGTGCAACATATAGCTTTTCTAACTTATTGCTTTGAGCAAGTTTCCATGCAAAGGCATGTTCTCTACCTCCTGATCCTAATACAAGTACTTTCATGTGCAAAATTTTGACTTCCCAGCCGTTAACTGGTGGTGTTTCAATGAATTTATAGAATGGTTTATTTTTTGAATTCTGTTTTCAAAAAGAGCTCATCCGAAGATGTTCGTTTTGAAAGAACAAATTTACGGAATGATATGATTAAACAAATTGTGAAAAGCTATTTTTTTAAGAATGCTAAGTCAAGCTATTCGAATTGGATAGAATTAAAGAAAATCTGCTTTTTATCAAGCAGCAATTGTTTCATTCTGGTAGGTCCCCCAATGGTAATCTGGTAGATAAAATTACCTCTGAAAAAGAATCGTTTGATATAGGTATATTCGTGTTTCCCAACCAACATGGTGTAAATAATTTCTTTCCCCAACATCCTCTGATAGGATACGCTTTGTTCTGAAACCAAAATTGCATCGCTACTCAGTAAGCTACCTTCTTTCATCTGTTTGTAATATTCTGAAGGATCTGTGTGATTGAAATCAACATCAATACCCGAAAAATCAGAAGCTACAATCCCATAGATGTTTGCAACATCACGAAATGAGAAGACTTCGGATTTAATACCATTTAGTTGTTGATTTCTGATGTATGGCGTCTCTGGGAGCTCGAAACTAATTTTGGATTTCTCTGATTTGGTTTTTGTCCAATTAATCTGAGCCTGAATTGTATTGCAAAGACCGAACAGAACAAGAAAAATAAGAACTTTAGATTTTATGTGTTTCATTTCTGGTATTTTTAGTAGGTGTCCGGAAGTTTTATTCCTTTTATTGTTCTGTATAAATCGAGAGCAAAAACATCAGTCATTCCTGAAACAAAGTCCAAAACTGACATGATTTTTAGATAGTCATCATTTCCTTTATGGCTGTATTGTTCTGGAATTAGCGATAAGAGTTTATTTGAGTAAAAACTATTAGGATTAAGAATAGCTTCTACAAACTCCTGCAATAAGGTTCCCAGAATTTTATAACCGGCTAACTCAATCTCGAGAACTGAACGATGCTTGTAGATTTTTGATATGGCAACCCTAGTACATTCTTTATACGCAAGTTTTGAACTTTCTGCAACTTCTTTAATAAGTGTTGAAGTAAACTTACCCGTCATTATCAGATCTTCATTGTCAATAAAAACAGTAACGCATTCCTTAATTAATTTCCCGATTACACCAGCTCTGATGTAAGCTATTTGTTCATTGGTGTCACTAACTTCTTCGCAGGTTTCAGCTATATGATTAATTGCATTGATATCTGTCGTTTCATCGTAAAAATTCAACAGTAATTGTTTGGTTTCCTCAGTGCTTAGAATTTTGAGCTTGTGAGCATCTTCAATATCCATGATTTGATAACAAATATCATCAGCTGCTTCAACCAAATAAACCAGCGGGTGGCGCGCAAAAATTCCAGATTTTACTTCTGGAATGCCAAGTTCTTTGGCAACTTTCAGATAATTTTCTTTTTCGGTATTAAAGAAACCGTATTTACGCTTCCCCACTTCAGGAATTTTATAGGATTCCCAAGGGTATTTTATAATAGATGCGATACTGGAATAAGTAAGGGCAAAACCACCTTTTCTTCTTCCATTGAAAGCATGGGTTAACAGACGGAAAGCATTAGCATTACCTTCAAAGTTACATAGATCTGCCCATTGTTCTTTTGAGAATTTAGCTTCAAGCGTCTTCCCCTCACCGTGGGTGAAATAATATGAAAGAGCTTCTTCGCCTGAATGACCGAAAGGAGGATTCCCCAGGTCGTGAGCCAGGCAAGCGGTGGCAACAATATTACCAATTCCATCCAGGTAAGGAATATTCTCATATTTCTGTGAACTGGATAGCTTTTCTGTCAGCAGATTACCTAAGGAACGTCCTACGCTTGAAACTTCAAGGCTGTGGGTTAGTCTGTTGTGAACAAAGATACTGCCAGGCAAAGGAAAAACCTGAGTCTTATTTTGAAGTCTTCTGAAGGGTGATGAAAAAATCAAACGATCGTAATCGCGTTGAAATTGAGATCTGATTTCGTGTTCGTTAATTGCGACACGATCTTCCTGACCGAAGCGTTTGGCAGATAATAGTTGGTTCCAGTTCATGTTATTTAATTGAATATCTACTAGAATTTAATCATCATAAATCTGATGGTAATTTAATCGAAGCTAATTTACATTAAATCCTCTTGTTCTTTTAATCATTTAAGTTGAATTCACAGTTTTTTCGGAATTTAAACTAATATACATAAGGAGTTGTTCGTTATCGAACACATGCGTAATAATATCGGACATGTAATTAGGATAAATGGCATGGTTCAAATAAGTTATGTATGTGGTATGTAGATGATTATATTTGTTGGCACGACTATTGAAAATAATAGGTTCTAAATGTATGATTTAATTTATTTTAACTTAATAAGATGATTTACTTCGTTAACTTTAACGAGACGTTCACCGAGTTAATCGGACGTTCATCTAAAATTGTTTGAAAACAAACCTTAAATCTTTAATATTAGATATCGAAATCCTGACCAAATTTTGATTCAAAAGAGAAGCAATTAAAAATACTAACGATTATGATCCGACTAAAAAATATTCACAAGTCCTATATTACAGGTGCGAATAAGCTTCATGTTCTTAAGGGAATTGATTTGCATATCAAAGAAGGCGAATTAATTTCTATTATGGGGTCTTCGGGCTCGGGGAAGTCTACTCTTCTAAACATACTAGGTCTTCTTGATACTCATGATGAAGGAACTTATATTCTGAATGATCAGGAAATAAAAACGATGAGTGAGACTAAGGCTGCAAAGCTTAGAAATAATCTGTTGGGTTTTGTTTTTCAGTCATTTAATTTGATTTCCTTTAAGAATGCCATGGAGAATGTGGCACTTCCTTTATATTATCAAAAAGTAGCTCGTAAAAAGCGTAATAGGTTAGCTGTTGAATATCTCGATAAAATGGGATTAAAAGAATGGGCTGAGCATATGCCAAATGAACTGTCTGGTGGACAGAAGCAAAGAGTCGCTATTTCCAGAGCAATGATTACCAAACCAAAGATCATTCTTGCTGATGAACCTACCGGAGCTTTAGATTCTCAAACTTCGGTTGAAGTTATGGATCTACTTAGAGAAATTAATAGAACCGGAATTACTGTGATAATTGTGACTCACGAAACAGACATTGCTGAGATGACTGACAGAGTGATCAACTTAAAAGATGGAATCATTGAATCTATCGTTGAGCATAATCATTCATTGAATGAATTCGAATCGATTATCAGAAAAGAAAAAATCACAGACTAATTTACGAGAATTTTAATTTCAGACTATGTTTGATAGAGATAAATGGAACGAGATATTCAGTACCATTAGAAAAAATAAAACCCGAACCTTACTAACTGGATTTTCTGTAGCAACAGGGATTTTTATGCTGATTTTCCTCCTAGGTGCTGGAAGAGGTCTGCGTAATGGGATGAAAGATGTTTTCGCTCAGGATGCCACAAACAGTATGCAGATATGGGGTGGACGAACTACTAAGGCATATAAGGGAACGCCTGAAGGGAAACGGATTCAGATGAAAAATGCCGATGTGCTGAGTCTAAAGAAATCCATAGAAAAGATGGATGCTATCTCAGCAATGAGTTATATTCCAGGTGCAGAGGTTATATCCTATAAAGATAATTTTGGAAACTTTAATGTTTCACCGATTCACGATACGTATCAGGAGATTACGAATTTCGATATTTTAAGAGGGCGCTTTCTAAATAAAAAAGACCTTAAAGACTATCGAAAAGTTGTGATTATTCAGGATGAAGTAGAAAAGGTCTTGTTTCCCAAAGAAACCTCAATAGGTAAATACATCAATATTAATGAGATCAAATTTAAGGTTGTTGGGGTTTTTTCCAAGAAGAATTTTGACGGGAATGCCCGGGATATTTATATTCCGATTACGGTAGCTCAGAAGATTTTCAATAATAACGATCATGTTCGAAGAATTTCTTTTACCCTTAATGATGTTTCTGTTGAGGAAAGTAAAGAAATTGAGAAGCAGATTACCTACCAAATGGCCGCAAGACATAATTTCAGCAGGGAAGATAAAAATGCCATGTGGATTCAGAATAGTATTGAGCAGTCTAAAGGATTTGCTGACCTGTTTAGTGGTATCGAACAGTTTGTTTGGATCATTGGGGTTTTTACAATTCTATTGGGTGTTATTGGAGTCTTTAATATCATGATGATTGTTGTGAAAGAAAGAACCAAAGAGATTGGTATTCGAAAAGCTATTGGAGCATCCCCATATTCAGTTGTATCTCTTGTTTTAATGGAAGCCATTTTTATTACTGCGGCTTCGGGCTACATTGGTTTGATCGCCGGTGTTGGATTACTTGAGGTCATTTCACAATTTAATCTTATTGAAAAACTATATCCTCCAGCCGCAATTTATTTTTTAAATCCACAAGTTGATATGGGAATAGCTGTAGGAGCAACAATTGTTCTTGTAGTAACAGGTGCTTTGGCAGGCTTTTTTCCTGCGCGTAGAGCTGCCTCTATTCAACCAATTGAAGCATTGAGAGATGAATAGTTTCTTTTTAGGTAAGTAATTGAACGGGATCTTATCTCAAAAGGTGTCAAAGAGATTCGATTCAAAATCAAAAAAAACAAAAGAATGTTCGATTTAGATAAATGGCAGGAAATTACGTCTGCCCTGAAGAAAAATAAATTAAGAACGGCTCTTACAGGCTCAGGGGTTATGTTTGGAATTCTGATCTTAGTCACTCTTTTGGGGCTGGGAATGGGTTTTCAAAATAAGATGAAATCAAACCTGGGAAATCTGGCAACGAATTCGACTATTTTTTGGACAGAAAGAACGACTAAACCTTATAAAGGTTTACCTAGAAATCGCAGTTTTCAGTTTGAAAATTCAGATTTGATTGCAATGAAACAATCTATTTCTGAAATTGAGAATGTTGCACCGGAGATTAATGCCTGGAGCAATGGAGATCCGTATAATACTTTTAGAAACGATAAAAAAGGTAATTTTAAAATTAAGGGCTCATCTCCTGAGATGAATAAAGTAATTCCGGTGGAAGTGCTTACAGGACGTTTTATCAATGAAAATGACTTGAAAGAAATGAGAAAAGTCATAACGATAGGTCCTCGTGCAGTTGAACTGATGTTTGAGGATGATGAGGAACCTTTGGGACAGTATCTGAAAATTAATGGGATCTTCTTTCAAATTATTGGTACAGTTAAACCTCTAAGCCGAATAATGGGGATGAACGATGATATCGTTCAGATGCCAAACACAACACTTCAAAAAATTTATAATAGAGGCGATAAGTTTTATGCCTTTATGGCAACTGCAAAAGTCGGAGAATCTGTAGAGGAATTAGAAGATGAAATTATAAGCTTGCTTGCACGTCGTCATAAGATTAACCCTGATGATAAAGAAGCTTTCGGCCATTTTAATCTGGCTAAACTTTTCAACAAACTTTTCGGACTATTCAATAGTATTGGTTTCTTGTTTTGGGTGATTGGCTTTGGCGTGTTAATTACCGGAATTATAGGGGTCAGCAATATTATGCATGTTGTTGTAAAGGAACGAACCCGTGAGATTGGTGTGAAGCGAGCTATTGGAGCAAGGCCTTTATCTATAGTTAGCCAGATTGTTACAGAAGCCGTATTTCTTACCACTTTTTCTGGATTTTGGGGATTAGTCATAGGAGTCCTGATTGTGGAAGCAGCTGGTAAAATGGCTGGGGATTCTAATCAAATGATTTTAAATCCATATGTCGACATAAAAGTTGCCTTTATCGCGCTTGGCGTATTGGTTATATTCGGTTGTTTTGCCGGATTATTGCCGGCACAAAAAGCGATGAGAATTAAACCCGTTGATGCTTTACGTTACGAATAAATAACACTTGATATAACACTTGAAATAACATTTGATATGAAAAAAGTTTTTAGAATTGTATTGGTCGTATTTTTTATCTTCCTGTTTTTAGGAACCATAGCATTCCTTTACAATAAGTCACAAGAGAAACCAGAGCTTTATGATACCAAGTCTCCGGAGATTACAGATATTATTAAGAAAACTGTTGCCACAGGCTCAGTGATTCCTCGTAAAGAGATCAAGATTAAACCACAAGGTGTGTCAGGTATTGTTGAGACTCTATTTGTTGAGGCCGGACAAATGCTGAGAAAAGGTGATAAGATCGCTAAAATCAAGATTATTCCAGATATGATAAACTTGAATGCAGCAGAATCAAGAGTTGAGAGAGCTCAAATCAACTTTGAAGATGCACAAATCAACTATAATCGTGACAAGTTACTTTTCGAAAAGAAAGTCATTTCAGAATCAGACTTTCAAAAACCACGATTGGCTTTCCGTAGTGCACAAGAAGAATTGAAATCAGCTAAAGACAATCTTCAGTTAATTAAAGAAGGTGTGACTTCAAAATCAGGAGCTGTTACCAATACAATTATTCGTTCTACTATAGAAGGAATGATCCTTGATATTCCTGTTAAAGAAGGTTATTCGGTTATTCAGAGTAATACCTTTAATGAGGGAACAACAGTTGCTATTGTAGCGGATATGGGCGAAATGATTTTCCAGGGTAAAGTTGATGAAACTGAAGTTGGTAAGATCAAGCAAGGTATGAATCTGAAATTAACGATTGGTGCAATTGAAGATTATAAGTTTAATGCTCATTTGGAATACATCTCACCTAAAGGTGTAGCAGAAAATGGTGCTATTCAGTTTGAGATTAAAGCATCGGTAGAATTAAGCAAAGATCACTTCATCCGTTCTGGTTATAGTGCCAATGCGGAGATTGTTCTTGATAAAAGAGAGAAGGTACTGGCAGTAAACGAAAGTTTATTAGAGTTCAGTAACGATTCTAGTTTCATTAATATCGAGACAGAGCCTCAGGTTTTTGAGAAGCGATTTGTTAAGACAGGACTTTCTGATGGAATCAATATCGAAATTTTAGATGGTGTAAAGAAAGAAGATAAGATTAAAGGCGAGAAAATGTCTAAGGTCAAGATGATGAAGGAGAGAAAGAGGAAGAAGGATGAGGAAAAAAAGAAAAAGAAAAAAACGGATAACTAAATTGTAATTTCTTTTCGTCAAGAAAATAAATAAAAACGAAATAACATATGAAAAATATATTCCTAATCGTTCTCTTATTCTCCTTAGGTCTGAATGCTCAAGCTCAGGAAAAATGGGATTTGAAGAAATGTGTTGACTATGCTAAGGAGCATAATATATCTCTACAGTTAAGAAAGCTTGATGCAGAAATTCAAAAAAATAATGCCAAGCAAGCCAAATATAGTTTATTGCCTACTTTAAATGCAAGTTCAAGCTTTAACCGTAACTGGGGTAGATCAGAAAACAGAGAAACAGGAACTTATACTGATATAAATTCTAAGTATATGAATGTTGCTGTGAGATCTAGTGTTGCGCTATTTGAAGGATTCCAGAAGAGGAATTCTATCAAACAGGCAAATATTGACTTGCAGGCTTATCTTGAAGATGTTGAGAAAACCAGTAATGATATTTCTTTAAGAATTGCTTCTTTTTATTTGGATATTTTATTCAAGAAAGAACTTCTACAGGTAGCAAAAGATCAATTGAAAATTACTCAATTACAGATTGAGCGTACTTCAGTTTTGGTTGAGGCAGGTACTTTGCCAAAAGGAACTTTAATGGAGCAGAAAGCTCAGGCAGCGCAAGAAGAATTAACTGTTGTAACCAGTGAGAATAACTTGAATTTGTCATTACTTGATTTGGCTCAGTTGTTAGACCTTAGTTCAACAGAAGCTTTTGATATTGAAACACCAATTTTACCAATTTTAGATTCAGGGCGTTCATTGTTGAATCCGAACTCTGTTTATGACTTTGCCTTGACTTCTTTACCTGAGATTAAGGCGGCTAATTTGCGTTTGCAAAGCACAGAGAAGAGTCTGGATCTAGCAAAGTCTGGAATAATGCCAAGCTTATCGTTAAATGCTGGGTGGAGTACTGAATATCAGAAGTTAGATGATTTTCCTGCAGCTAGTTTTAGTGATCAGTTTAAAGATCGCGTTAATAAATATGTTGGATTATCTTTAAACATTCCAATTTTCAATGGAGGAACTGTTAACAGGAATATTAGTAATGCAAAGATTAATATAGATCGTTCTCGATTGAATTTGGAAAACTCAAAGAATATTCTTCGCAAAGAAATTCAGCAGGCACATACGAATGCTCTTGCAGCGATGAAAAAATATTTTTCTAGTGAAACGGCTGTTTCTTCAACAGAAGAAGCTTTTCGATATACCGAAGAGAAGTTTAATTTAGGTTTGGTTAATTCTGTCGAGTATAATCAAGCTAAAAACAACTTATTGAAATCAAAATCAAATTTGTTGCAAGCTAAATACGAGTACATTTTTAGAACAAAAATCATAGATTTCTACAACGGAATCGAAATCAGTTTATAATCAAGTTTTCAAGTAAGTTTAGTTGCTCCGGTTCGATGAATTTCGAATCGGAGTTCTTTTTTATTGGAGTCATTCGATGAACTCATGTAAAGGTGTTTCCTAATTCCCTTTTTATAACTTAAATTTGCGATCTATAAGTGTTTATAAATATTAATTTCCTTAATATCATAAGGGGAGAGGATCATTCCAGATTCACATGTAATTACTAAAGACAATGGCTTTAATATTAAATATAGAAACATCTACAGCGGTTTGTTCGGTTGCATTAGGAAAAGATGGTGAATTAATTTCCTATAAAGAGAATAAAGAAGGCATGAACCATGCCACACATCTGACTGTTTTCATCGAAAGCATCTTAAAAGAAAACCAGTTGGTACCTGGCGATCTTGATGCCATTGCTGTAAGTATGGGACCTGGTTCTTACACAGGTTTACGAATAGGCGTTTCTACCGCAAAGGGGCTTTGTTATGGTAGTAGCCTGCCATTAATAGCGGTGAGTACTTTGCAAGCCATGACAGCTCCTTTATTAAAAAATGAAGATGTTATTTCTCAATTAGGTGATCCCGAATCTTGTGTTTTTTGCCCTATGATTGATGCAAGAAGAATGGAAGTCTATACGGCATTTTATTCGTATAAAAACGAAGAAATTCGTGAAATTGCTGCGGAGATTATCGATGAGGAATCTTTTTCGTCTGACTTGGAGAAGAGTGAAATTGTGTTTTTTGGAGATGGTTCCGAAAAATGTCAATCTACTTTGCAAAGTCAGAATGCGATTTTTGTTGCCGATGTGACGCCTACGGCTGTTGGTATGATTCAATTATCCGAAGATAAATTCAATTCAGAATTATTTGAAGATGTTGCCTACTTTGAACCGTTTTATCTAAAAGACTTTGTTGCAACCACTCCAAAGAAAAATATCTTTTAAAAGCATTCGTTTTTTTGTGTTGAAATAGCGATATTGAGAAACTGATATTCTTAAAAGCGACTATTTATGCGAAATATATGCTATTTACTCTTATTGACTCTGTTTTTTTCGGCTTCAACTTTTGCGGAAGGTGGTACCGTGCTTAAGAAAAAACAGGAGCATCTTAAATATGTCATTCATTATGGCTTTATTCGAGGAGGGAAGGCTAGCTTAAAACTTAAATCAGGTCGATATAAAGGACATGATGTGCATCATTTGATTTTGAGTGGTCGTACTACCGGACTGACGAATTCTTTATTTGGTGTTCGAAACACTTATGAGAGCTTTGTTGATAAGGAAACGTTATTGCCAATAAAAGCAATCAGAAATATTAAAGAGGGGAGTTATAAACGCTATAACGAACTTATTTTTGATAGAGAAAAGGATAAGGTCTATAGTAAACGATCTGGTGAACATGATGTGGTTAAAGGGGTTCATGATATTTTATCTGCTTTTTATTACGCACGAATAAAATTGTTTAATTCTGATTTGGTAGAAGGTCAAAATTTAAAGATTGATACCTACTTTTCAGATGAGCCTTTTCTATTACAGTTCAAGTTCATGGGCTACGAAACCATAAGGTCTAAAATAGGCAAGATCAAGTGTTACAAATTTATTCCAGTGGTAGAAACAGGAAGAGCTTTTAAAAACGAAGACGATATGCATATTTGGATTTCAGCTGATGAAAATAAGGTGCCGGTTCGTGTTCAGTTTGATTTGTTTATTGGCTCTCTGCGTTGTGATTTGGTCAATTTCCCACATATGACCGTTGATACAAACGATCTTTAACTCAACGGCAGTAAAAAATAGATGCAGATTTGTTGCAAAATGCACAATATCTGTCTAATATTTCTGAATGAGGATACTTTCCCTTACTTTTGCGATGAAATCTAAAAGGATAATTTTAAATTAATATATAACAACATGGCAAGTACTGCAGATTTTAAGAATGGTATGTGTATCCATTTTAAGACTGGTTTATATACGATTGTTCAATTCCAGCATGTTAAGCCTGGTAAAGGTCCAGCTTTCGTAAGAACTAAATTGAAAAATGTAAAGACAGGTAAAATTATTGATAATACTTTTACAGCTGGATTAAAGATTGATGTTGCAAGAATCGAGCGTCGTCCATACCAGTATCTTTATAAAGACGATATGGGTTATAACCTAATGCACACTGAAACTTATGAACAGATTGCTTTAGAGGAAGATTTATTTAATGAACCAGATCTTTTGAAAGAGGGGGAACATGTTGAGGCTGTTATTCATGCCGATACTGAAACACCGCTTTATGTAGAGCTTCCAATTCACGTTGTTATGAAAGTGACTTATACAGAGCCAGGTCTTCGTGGAGATACATCTTCAACTAACTCGTTGAAGCAAGCAACTGTTGAAACAGGTGCAACGGTTATGGTTCCTCTTTTTGTGAATACCGACGATGTTATTAAGGTTGATACACGAAACAGAGAATATGTTGAGCGTGTAAAGCAATAAGCTGAATAAGCTAAAATATATAGAAGGCTGTTTCATGTAATTGAAATGGCCTTTTTTATTTTAGCAGACCTTTCAAGGCTGATCCAAGATTTGGAAATTTAAAAGTAAATCCAAGCTCGATTAGTTTATCAGCAGAAACTCTGCTTCCCTGCAATAAAATAATTGACATTTCTCCCAATGCGAGTCTTAATAGAAAAACGGGAATATTGGGCAAAAAGAAAGGTTTTTGAAGCGTTTTAGCTAAAGTCTGTGTAAAGCTTTTGTTGGTCTGAAAATCGGGAGTAACAGCATTAAAAACACCATTCATATGATTATCCTCAATGGATTTGATATAAAGTTCACACAGATCATCTATATGGATCCATGGCATATATTGTCTGCCATTGCCAATAGCCGATCCTAAACCTATTTTAACAGGAAGAATCATCTTGGATAAAGCGCCCGCTTGTTTATCCAATACCACGCCAGTTCTTAATACGACAGTTCTAATTCCAATTTCTTCAAATTGCTTGGCGGCGTGCTCCCATGCTAAGCAAGTTTGTCCCAGAAAGTCATCCGAAGCTGAATGCTCTTCAGTAAATATTGTATCAGATGTAAGAGCCCCATAATAACCCACCGCTGATGCCGAAATAAAAGCCTTCAGTTCTTTTTTTTGTTTTTTAAGCTCGTTGAAAATGAGATTGGCAGATTGGACTCGACTATCAAGGATGAGTTTTTTTCTTGAGTTGGTCCATCTTTTTTCAGCAATATTGGCTCCGGCCAGATGAATGATATAATCAGATGATTGGATTGCTTCGGGATCAATTTGATGCTTGTCAGGATGCCAAAGGTATGTCTTAAATGCTGTGCTATTCTTTTTAGTTCGACTCAAAATAGCGATATCATAACCTTTCGCTTGTAGCTTCTCACAAAGCATTTTACCAACTAAACCTGAACCGCCACTCACTAATACTCGAGTCATATTCTAATCGTTTAAAAAGTTCTATCCTAAAATTAATAAAAAAGGGGACATTGTTCTTTAAACTTGAGATCAAGAAAAATCCCAAACCATATGGCTTGGGATTAATATATGTTATTTTATAGGACGTTTCGATTTATCGAAAAAGAAATTGTCGAAAACGATTCGTTCTTCTTTTTTTAATCCGAGAATTAGTATGGCACTTTTTAGAAAACCATAACCATAACTATAGAGTTGAATAAAACTGGCTAATACGGCTAGTAACGAAATAGATAAGCTCTTTGTTTTAATCATCGACTCAATAAAAAGAATGACAGCTAAAAAAGCCAAAGGGCTTAAAAATATTGGGCTGATAACAAATGTTAAGAGTAGTAAAAATAAGCTGAAAAGAAGAAACAGACTTGGAATGGTGTAGGTCAATTTAAATTTATCTGGGTACCATTTAATTAGCACAGGGCGCATAACACCAAATTTATATACTTGTTTTATAAACTTAGAAAAATCGACCCGTCTTTTGTGAAATACATAGGCTTTCTCAATCAACCCAACTCTGAAACCGGCATTCATAATCCGATAACTCAAATCAGGATCTTCACCCGGGGTCACATCCGTATAGCCACCTACTTTTTTATAAACTTCCTGACTAATTCCCATATTGAAACTACGAGGTTGGAATTGGTCTAGTTTGCTTTTCTTACCTCTTACACCACCTGTTGTGATAATTGAGGTCATGGCATAGTTCACAGCCTTTTGAAATTTGCTGAAATCGGGATGAGCATTATCTGGCCCACCAAAAGCATCGAGGGGTGTTTCTGCCAAATGCTTTTCTACCTCTTCAAAATATTGTGGAGGTATTATACAATCCGAATCGAAGAAAATTAAATAGTCTCCCGTTGCCATGCTCATACCGACATTACGGCTGTCTCCAGGACCTGAATTTGCTTTGAAATGATATTTAATATCAAGATTATTGGAGTAACTTTTTACAATTTCTGAACAGTCTAGAGTAGAACCATCCTCAATCATGAGAATATCGAAATTCTTGTAGGTTTGTTTGGCCAAACTTGCAAGTAATTCTTCTGCTTCGTCAGGTCTATTGTAAATGGGAATGATGACTGAATATTTCGGCATGCTAATGGATTCTATTGTTGAAAAGGACTAATGAAATAAGTCTGAAAATATTCTTGTTGAATTTTCATTCCAAACTTAACAAATCTGAGGGATTTTATTGAAATAGATTCTCTTAAAAAATGTTCTTATATGTGATAAGGTCCATTGCTTTATTCATTTGCTTCCATTTATTTAATAAGTATCTTTGTGGCCAAACTAAATAAATATCTGTTTTGGAGAATTTTAAACAACTTGGAGTAAGAAAAGACTTTCTTAAGGGCTTAAGTGATATGAATATTGAGAAACCTACTGAAATACAAAGTAGGGTGATTCCTATATTACTAAGTGGTGATACTGATCTTGTTGGTCAGGCTCAAACAGGAACAGGAAAAACAGCTGCCTTTGGTCTGCCTATGCTTCACCGTATTAACACGCATCATAAGGTTGTGCAGGGCTTAATTTTGGCTCCTACCAGAGAGTTGGGACAACAAATTGCAAAGCAGCTTTTTAAATTCACAAAGTTCTCTGAAAAAATTTTCACCGAAGCTGTATATGGTGGAGCACCCATAGAAAAGCAGATTGCAGCTTTGAGACGTCCAACCCATATTATTGTTGCAACACCTGGTCGATTAATCGATTTGATCAATCGCAAAGCGGTTGATGTGAGTCATGTGAGCACTGTGGTGCTTGATGAAGCAGATGAGATGTTGAGTATGGGGTTTAAAAAGGAACTTGATCAGATCTTGAGCTTTACTTCTACAGCTCAGAATAAATGGTTATTTTCTGCTACCATGCCTCATGGAATCAGACAAATTGTAAATAAGCACCTGAGTAGTGGTGCGCACCGCGTAGAGGTGAGTGGCAAAAATGTGGTAAATAAAAACATAGAGCATAAATTCCTGATTTGTGATGAAAAAGAGAAATTGAATATTTTACTTCAGTTCCTTAAATCACAAAGCTCTAATAGAGGTCTGATATTCTGTAAGACTAAGGTCGCTGCTCAAACTCTGGCTAAGCAACTAATTGCTAGAAATATTCCGGCAGATGGGCTTCATGGTGATCTTTTACAAAAAGAACGTGATAAAGTGATGCGTGCTTTTAAGAATGGAAGCTTGCAGATGATCGTCGCAACGGATATAGCAGCTCGTGGAATTGATGTTGAAGGTCTTTCATATGTGGTGCATTATCAGTTACCAGATAAGGAAGAATATTACACACATCGAAGCGGAAGAACGGCTCGTGCTGGGAAAGAGGGACTTTCTCTATCTCTGGTTACAACGAAAGAGATGAAGAGCATAAGATATTTCCAGAAAGCTTTAAATATTAGTTTTAAGCAGATTCGACAAACGAAATAATATTTGTTTAAGCCTGATATAAAAAAAACTCATGATTAATTAATCATGAGTTTTTTTGTGCCTTTTTTACGTCTTAGCTAGTCTCTTTTTCTAGTGAAAGGCTTACGTCTTCTATCCCGTTTATGTTTGTTTTCAGGATCAGCCTTCTTTTTAGAGTCTGGTCGTTCATTATTACGACGAGGTCTGTTGGATCTTTGAGGCCTTTTAGGTTTTTCAGCTGGCTCGTTATCACCAGAATTCAAGAATGGATGTTCATCAATAACTTTAATTTGCTGCGCAATTAATTTCTGAATATCCTTTAGATATGGTTTTTCTTCGATATCGCAAAAAGAGATTGCAATGCCGCTAGCTGCAGCTCTACCTGTTCGGCCAATTCGGTGTACATATGTTTCTGCAACATTAGGTAAGTCGAAATTGATTACTAGTGCCAATTCAGACACGTCAATTCCACGCGCTGCTATATCCGTTGCAACCAAAACTTTTGTTTTCCCATCTTTAAAGTTGAGAAGAGCTTTCTGTCTTTGGTTCTGAGATTTGTTCCCATGGATAGCTTCAGAGTGAATATCAACCTTTTTTAAAGCTTTGACGATTTTATCAGCACCATATTTTGTTCTTGTAAAGACCAAGGTTGAATCAACTTGATTACGGGTAAGAAGGTGAACAAGTAACTTCGGTTTATTCTTCTTGCTAACGTAATATAAAGCCTGCTCAACGCGTTCTGCTGTGGTTTGCTTTGGTTGTATGGTTACCTTCTCAGGATTACCTAGCAGCTTCTGCGAGAGTTTCACAATAGACGGTGGCATAGTTGCTGAAAAGAATAAAGATTGTCTTCTAGTTGGCAGCTTAGCTATAATTCGGCGAATATCGTGAATAAAGCCCATATCAAGCATATGATCTGCTTCATCGAGAACAGAATATTGAATGTCCTTTAATGAGATATAGCCCTGATCCATTAAATCTAAAAGTCTACCTGGAGTAGCCACTAGAATGTCGACCCCTCGTCGAAGTGCTTGTGTTTGAGGGCCTTGTTTTACGCCGCCAAAAATAACCGTGTTGACAATTCCGGTATGCTTACCGTAATCAGAAAAACTATCACCAATTTGAATAGCCAGCTCACGAGTAGGGGTAACAATTAGAGCTTTAATTTTACGCTGACCTTTAATGTTGTGATTATCGTTGAAAAGGTGTTGCAGGATAGGAATAGCAAATGCTGCTGTTTTTCCCGTACCTGTTTGAGCACAACCTAATAAGTCCTTTCTTTTAAGAAGGATTGGAATAGATTGTTCTTGTATAGGTGAGGGATATGTATAGCCTTTGGCCTCAAGTGCCTTCAGGATAGGATCTATAATGCCTAAATCTTTGAATGTCATGTATAATATATAAAAGCGACAAAGATAGGGTAATAGTTTGAAATTCTGCACTTTTGCGAATAAATGCGTCTTTTATTTCAACTTCAGGTCAATGTTCCCCCCTTTTTTATCTTAAAAAAAATGCCCCTTCTTCATAAGAAAGAAGGGGAGCATACTGCTATTAATAAATAAGTTGTCACTTGCGTTTAGCAAAACGAGAGCCATGAGCTTTGATCCTTATACTCTTCAGTAGGAGAAACGTTCGTTTGAAATTTATATGAGCTTACAAGCATAGAAATTTCATGCTTTATAGTCTCCAGACTGTCGTTGATTAAATCAGACCTAAAGCCTTTTGCTCCTAATTGAACAACATGATCGGCAGCAACAACTTTGCTGATAATCTTTCCCAGGTCTACGATTTTCCTTTGTGGAAGTTTCGTATCTAGAGTAAAGTCAACAATGTTTTTAAAGTGATCAGAAACATTCTTCGTTAGTTCATGGTTTTTAAAGAAATCAGAAAGATTCATATTCTTCTTTTTTGTCATGATTTTCATAACCATCTCCGAAAGTTGGGTATAAAGCATATCGTTTGATCCTTCAAAGATCTGAAACGGTCGAGAATCAATAATTGCTCTGGAACCAATACTCTCGGCCTTATAACCATTCGCTCCGCTTAGCTGAGTAAGTGTTTGGGCAGCTTCTTGCATCATATCAGTGATATATGCTTTCATACTATTGGCTTCGATTGCGGCGTTAGCCAAGTTGTTTTCAATTCCACTAATTAGTGAACTTCGAGAACACATGGCTGAACTGATTGTAAAAGCAGATTGTATGCGTCCAATTTGATGGCGAACCTGATCCAGACTGATTAATGGCTTACCACCCACAATTCTATTGGTACAATGTTTAATCGACTCATCAAGCATACGTCGAATAAAGCCCATTCCCATCCCAGGAAACTGAAGTCTGCTTCGGTGCAATAGATCCATCATCAATTTTAAACCGGTAGATTCAGGCTCTAGTTTGTATTGCTGAGGAACCTGAATATCGATTGAGTTTTTCCCATAAGGGATAGGGTAGAGACCTAAATTGTTGTAATATTCTTCAACCTTAATCGTTTGTTGAGGTTGTTGAACGTCACAAATAAAGAAGTCAATATCACGACCTAATGTTCCATTCTGATCCTGTGAGCGAGAAGTCATCAGCCAGTAATCTGCCATCCCCGTTAAACCTTGCCAATGTTTGGTTCCTTTAATATGGTAAGATTCACCCATCTTGATATTTGAAGTCTGCATACCTAATGCATCACTACCAAAATCGGGTTCAGTAATCATTAAACCACCCATGTTTTGTTGAGTTAAGAAACGGTCAAAAATGCCTTTCTTTACTGTATCTTGTGCGTACTTGGCAACGGGTTCAAGAAACAAAGCGATATTAATACCAAAGGTTAAAGCTAATGGTAGCGACTCGTATGAAGCGGTATCCAGAACCCCTAAACATTCTTTAACCTTAGCTCCGCGTCCACCATATTCTTTTGGAATAGCAACTGATAAGGGGTTTTTAGCCATGATGTCTCTTAGTACCAGCGCAGGAAATCCTCTTTTTTGGATAAATTTTTCGATATTATCCTTTTCGTAAAAAGCACTGTGTATCGTCTTTTTAATAGCGCTCAGAAATTCCGAAAAAGGAAGATGTTCCGCGATATTAGTAGTTATCATCTATTATTTACTTTAAATTAGTATAAATAAGAATAGTTGTAGTGCAAAGCTAAGATTTAAAAATAAATAAAGACATGTAAGTCTGATTATTTGAGCTTCAATTATTTCAATCTGGAGAATAAGGCACTGTGGCAAACTCATAAATGATTTTCTTTTCAACAGAAATTTGTAATTTTAATGAGCGATATAAAGGCTAGAAAGTACCTGTTTTCAATGCAAGCGGAAAAAAAATATATTTAGATTGATATTTTTTGAATCCATATCTTCCTGATAAAAAGCAAATTTGAATAGGTGAATAAAAAATTATTTCTTTTTTTTGAAAAAAATAAGGGGAGACTCTTGTATAATTGGGGAAAAGCGCTTAGTTTTGCATCGCAAATTTCATCAATAAAGCGTGTCTTTATAAGCAAAATGAAATCGGCAATTATACTCCTTCTTAGCTCAGTTGGTTAGAGCATCTGACTGTTAATCAGAGGGTCCTTGGTTCGAGTCCAAGAGAGGGAGCAAAAAACCAATACTGTGAGGTTTTAAAAAATAAATATCAGTTGTATTCCTTTTTAGCTCAGTTGGTTAGAGCATCTGACTGTTAATCAGAGGGTCCCTGGTTCGAGTCCAGGAAAGGGAGCAAAAGACCGATACTGTGAGGTTTTTAAAATAAATATCAGCATTTTCCTTCTTAGCTCAGTTGGTTAGAGCATCTGACTGTTAATCAGAGGGTCCTAGGTTCAAGTCCTAGAGAGGGAGCAAAAGCCGTTCGATTTTTTTCGAGCGGCTTTTTTGTTTTATTTCCTCTGCTATCTCGGATCACCGGTAAAAGTCTAAATTATTATTATAGGCTTTAATTAAGAAGTATACGCTTGACTTTGGATCACTAAAAAACTTCCTGCTCATTTCCGATAAGGGATGTGCTGTTTTAGAATTGCAAAAAAAAAGGCCCCACAATGTGAGGCCTTAATTTGATTATTCAAGTTGATTCTGTATCCTATTGTTTTGGAGACATCACAACTTCAAGTTTAGCAGGTTTTGCAAAATATTTTTTAGCAAATTTCTCAACTTTCTTTTCTGTAATTGAATTGATATAGTTGTCGAAAGCAGCTGGTTTCATCATTGTCTTATTGTACACGTAGTGCTGATTAATTTTATTAACCCAATACGTATTTTTACGAAGATTCTCCTGACGCTCTTTGATAAAGTTTTTCTTTGCTTCGTTTAAATCATCTGTTTTAACACCTTTTGCAAAGAGTTCCTGTATTTCGCTATACACAATTCCCTTAAGCTTGTCTGCTTTGGCAGGATCAGTATCGAAACGAACAGATAGGCTATATTCTTCTTTAGGAAATTTATCCACATTAGCCCAAACACTCACACCATAAGAGCCTCCTTCTTGTTCACGGATAACATCAGTATAACGTTTATCCAATAGTTCAGCTACCATATCCATCATAATAGAGTTTTCCTTAGAATACTTAATATCACCGTGGAAATTAATATGGATGGTTGTTTTAGGTGTTTCCATTTCTCTATCGAAATGGTTGTAAGTATCTTTTTCAGGATATCCTACACCATTGTCTTTCCAGTTCTCTTTTCTGTCGATGTCTTTGATACTACCCAAGTAAGTTTCAATCATTGGTCTTGCTTTTTCAGCATCAATATTACCAACAAATACAAAGGTGAAATCACTCGCGTCAGCGATACGATCTTTATAAACACGTTTCATGGTTTCAAAATCCAATTGATCAATCATTTTTGAATCAAAAAGAATGGTACGTGCATTGTGATCAGTTGTGGTTAACGAAACAGAGTCGCGGAAGGCTTTGTTAACATCAGCTCCCATATTGGCAACTAAGGCTCTGTAACGACCTTTCAGTGCAGTAAAGGCTTCTTTGTCGAATCGAGGCTTCTCGAAGTACATATGTGCCAATTGCAACATGGTTTCAAAATCTTTAACAGATGAATTTCCACTTAAGCCTTCGGTTAATTCTCCGATATATGGTGAAATACGAACCTCTTTACCTGTTAATAATTTCTTAAGGCTAGTCTGATCGAAATTACCTAAGCCGAAAAATGGAGCAAAGCTAGCTGTTAATTCTACAGAAGGTAAATCCTTAACATCATAAAGTGATTGGCCACCTTTACTGAAAGCCTGGAAAAGAATTTGGTTTTCCTTATAGTCAGTTGTTTTTACAATAACTTTCGCTCCATTAGAAAGGGTCCATTCTGTAGCACCATAAATATCAAGCTTCGACTCTTTCACAATCTTACCTGCTTTTGGTAATTCTGCAATTAGTGGCTCTGTAATAACTTCGTCTACATATGGTTTTAGTTCCTTTTGTTTCACTTTTGCAACAACAGCAAGAAGATCTTCCTTTGAAGGGAGTTTTAAATCTTCTTTCTCAGGAGCAGAAAGAGTGATGATCATGTTTTCTTTGGTGATCCATGCTTTAGTATGAGCATTTAATTCTTCAACAGTGATGCCTGGGAATAATTTTTTCATGGCATCAAATTCGAATGCCAAGCCAGGAGTTGGTTCGTTGGTTAGGTAGTTGCGTTTATAAGCACTGGCCAATCGATCTGAATTTTGCTTGTTTCTTTCGTTGTACAGCTTTTCCATTCTACTAAGCATGGCAGTTTTAGCTCGTTCCAATTCTGAACTTGCAAAACCATAGCGATGTGCTCTTTCTGTTTCGCTTAGTAATACTTCTATACCGCCAAGAATATTGTCTTCTTTTAAACTAGCACCGTTATGGAAGACGTCTAATTTTCGAGCTTTGTTATAATACTGCCCGTATCCAAATACAAAAGGGGCATCTCCTTTTTGTAAGAGTTCCTGATAGCGGTTACTCAACATACTTGAATAAAGAGATGCAATAAGATCATTGCGATAATAATTCATATTTTTTTCGGCAAAAGGAGTGGCTTTGTGCTTGTAGAAAACATCAAAACTAATTCGACTCTCCTCAGGGTCTGTAACGACGCCAACAATAGGTTCTTTGTTGCCAGGAACATCAAAATAAACTCTTTCCTTTGGATTTTTTATCGCTGGAATGTGTGCAAACATCTCCTTGATTTTTGCTTCAAATTTTTCAGCATCGATATCTCCAACAACTACAATAGCTTGCAAATCGGTACGATACCAGTCGTGATAAAAATCGCGAATGACTTTGTGATCGAAGTTATCGATAACATCAAGGTCTCCAATTACATCTCGTTTGGCATATTTAGAACCCTGATAGATAACTTTGTTTTTTTCCAAATAAACGCGCATCCCTCCAGAACGACGTGTTCTCCACTCTTCATGAATAACACCACGCTCATTGTCAATTTCTTCGCCTTCAAGACTAAGGTAGTTCGACCAGTCGTGCAATACCAATAGGGCAGAATCCAGAAGATTGGCATTTGTTGTTGGTACGTTACTTAAGTTATAAACAGTCTCGTCTACGTTAGTATAAGCATTGATGTTTCGACCGAAAGCAACACCATATTTTTCAAGATAATTCAAAACGCCTTTACCAGGAAAATTTTTGGTTCCATTAAAAGCCATATGCTCCAGGAAGTGAGCGAGTCCATTTTGGTTATCATTCTCAAGAATGGCCCCTACGTTTTGTACGATATAAAAACTGGCACGATCTTTTGGCTCTTCGTTGTGACGAACGTAATAAGTTAAGCCATTGGCTAATTTCCCAGTTCTGACATTGGGATCCATCGGGATTTTTCCGTTCAGGGCAGGTGCTTTTTGCGCCGTTAGCATGCTTGTGCTGGTGAGTAAGAGTGCACTCCCCAGGCAGATTTTGCTAATTAAATTCATAATGATTTTTATTTATTTGAGTTAGTAGGATTCAATTAATAACATAATTGAAAAACATTTCTAAGATATGCAATAATAATATGTTAGCAAAACGCATTTATAATGTTAAGTTATTTTAACAATTGTCAATTATTTACTGTTGCTTTCTGTCTGTTTTATTAGTTTTTACATTGTTCAAAGTGATTTAGAGATTAAGCTTTAAGAATGAATTGTATTATTTGAAATGAAGTCTTGGAAGTAGGTGGAGTCCCGTTGTTTTTATGATGTTAATTTAGGATAGCTTTTTAATCTTTGCATATGTTCATCGTTGAAATTCTTCTACTTTTGTTAGATTCAAAAAAATGATGTTTATGAATCTCTCGAAAAAAAGAAGTTGGAGTCTTCTTAGCCTGCTCTTTGTTTTGGTTGCAAGCCAAGCTCAGGCGCAATTTGTAAGTTGTGAACAACGAAAGCAAGCGGCTCAGAAGGAAGCAGATCTTAAAAAGTTAGAATTAAGAAATGATACCTTTTCTAAGAAGAATCTTTTAATATTTGGTGGCCTTTTAGGCTCAGCCTTTATACTTGATGAGCTGGTTAAGGATGGTATGACTCATAATCAAAATGGTTTTCTGGACGGTTTTACAGATATCTCGAATGAGTTTGGTGAGAAAAAATACCTGGCACCAGCCACTCTGGCTACTTGGGCTATTGCGGAAGCCATTGATGATGAAAGATTGTCAACAACAGCTATGAATTCAGCTAAAGCTTTGATTTGTGGAGCGATTTTAACGGAGAGTACCAAATTTATTGCAGGACGTTCGCGTCCTGATATGAATAGAGGTTCCCTGCATTTCGATGCCTTTAATGGGAGAGGAAATGATGTCAAATCCTTTCCATCAGGTCATGCATTTGTGGCATGGTCTGTGTTTACCCCTTTTGCAGAAGAATATAGCAAGTGGTTTTATGTGATTCCTGCTGGTGTTAGTTTTGCACGAATGTATCGCAATCGTCATTGGTTTTCTGATGTGGTTTTAGGTGGTGGAATTGGTTACTTTGCCGGACTCTACTTTCACAAAAGGAAGAATCAAAAAGTTATTTTCAATGGCAATGGTATTGTGATTAAATTCTAAATGTTGAATATCATGTTCTAGGTGAGAACTTATGTGTAAATTCCCGACAAATAAAATCAATAAAATTTCGAAAATATATAAACATGAGTGTAGCTAGAGTTATGAAGAGTTTCCCAAGAACATTTTGGGTTGCGAATACAATTGAATTATTTGAGCGTTGGGCCTGGTATGGTTTCTTTATGCTTTTTGCCAATTACCTAACCGGATCATCGGACGCAGGAGGGCTGGAATTTACCCAATCAGAAAAGGGGATAATCATGGGTGTTGGTACGGGTATCCTTTACTTTTTGCCTGTTATTACAGGATCTATTGCCGATAAATTTGGCTACAAACGTGTTTTATTTCTATCATTCATTATCTATACATCGGCCTTTATTCTTTTACCCCAGTTGGATACTTACACAGGGGTTTTTATTGCCTATCTGTATTTAGCTTTGGGTGCAGCACTCTTTAAACCTATTGTTTCGGCAACGGTTGCAAAAACAACTAATGATGAAAATTCATCCATAGGTTTTGGTATCTTTTATATGATGGTGAATATTGGTGCCTTTTTCGGACCATTGGTTACCTTATTATTTAAAGGATCTCACCTGATTTTTTATATCTCAGCGGCCATGATTTTGGTCAATTTCCTTTTGCTATTTTTCTTTAACGAGCCTAAAACGGATGAAGAGAAAAAGGAAGCAGCCAGTCATAACTTTTTGAGTCTGATTCAAACCCTGATTGTATCCACATTAATTTTTATGTCCTTATTCGGTGTTTTTCTAATTATCTGGTTGATTGAGCGCCCTTTATTTATCGTGCGCTTGTTCTTTCCTTATGGTGAACAAGTGGCTTTCCGGTGGGCGAATTTTGTGAATAAACTGCCTATTGGTGAGTCCAATAAATCGGTATTTAATAATACGACCGGAATTTTTAAGGATATCAAGTTTATTACTTTCCTGGTAATTGTTGCTGGTTTCTGGACGATGTATTTGCAGCTTTTTTTCACCCTTCCTGTATTTATTGCGCAGTGGGTTGATACCTCAAGTGTTTACACTTTCTTTAGTGAGTATATGCCTTTCTTTAGTGATAATTATGGCATGGCAAACGGACAGATGGAGGCAGAGTTTATTACCAATTTCGATGCCCTGTTTATTATTATTTTCCAGATTGTTGTTTCTTCAATCGTAATGAAAATGAAACCTCTGAATTCAATGATGGTAGGCTTTCTGGTTTGTGCCATTGGTATGACATTAACCCTGATGACTCAGAATGTGATGTTCACCGTTGGGGCCATGTTTATTTTCGCAATAGGTGAAATGGCGGGTTCTCCTAAAATTACCGAATATATTGGTCGAATTGCACCATCTGATAAGAAAGCCATTTATATGGGCTACTCGTTTATTCCTGTATTCATAGGTAATGTATTAGCAGGTATCATTTCGGGTGATGTTTACCAGAAGGTTTCAGATAAGGTTGAATTTGTAAGAGCCGAAGCGGCTAATATGGATTTATCTATTCCTACGGGACTCTCAAATAATGCTTATTTCGATGCGGTAGCTCAGAAAATGAATATGACCTCTATTGAGTTAACACATCACCTTTGGGATAAATATCATCCCTCACAGATTTGGTATGTGATTTTCACTATTGGATTACTATCTGTGATTTCATTATTCTTTTACGATCGCTTTTTAATTAAAGCTAGCGATTCGAAATAATTGACCTATCTATGATATATCAAACGAGCCCTGGTCTTACGATCAGGGCTCATTTTTTTAAGAAATAGTATGAATAACGCCTCGTACAATAAACCGAGACTTTCTATTTTAGTTGAATAAATACATGGTCCGAACCTGAGAATCTGGTCTTCCAATTAAATTCTTCAGGTAATCCTTTTTCTCATAAAGAACACCAGATCTTTGAATATATCCTTTACAAAGTGGCATGGCAGTACGCCAGGCCCCACTGGGGCTACTATCTTTAAAACTGATGACTCTAACCAGAGTATGGGCATCAACGCTAATCAGGCAGTATTTATAGTTCTTTGCTTCAAGCAAAGCGGAGCCAATGCTTTCACGGTCTATCGTAATCGCTTTTTCAGCTTCGGTCTGTGCAATTTCATTGATACTAATAATAGGCTGTTGTTTATTGAGCTCAAGGGCATCAACTTGTATAATGTCGGATAGAAACTGTTTGAGCACAATGATTTTAGTGTTTTGAGCCTGGCATGATAAGCCTGAAACAACAAGTAATATAATTATGAATTTCTTCATCTGTTTGAGAATTATAGACTTATTCTGTTATAGAATGAATAAGCCTTGAAATAGGTAAATTCATTTTAGTTTATGTGACTATATCAAATCTACTAAATATGTTTAATATAATGCAATATTAGTGGCACGATTTATTTTTCTCTCTTTTTAATCTTTCGTATTAATAATAGGCTGAGATCTTTTCTCTAGTTCATTTTTGTTTTGTTAATTAATCAGATTTAAATACTTTTGTTTCGCATTGGCCCCATAGTTCAAGGGATAGAACAAGTGTTTCCTAAACACTAGATACAGGTTCGAGTCCTGTTGGGGCTACCAAAGGAAATCCTCCTAAGCGACTGCTCAGGAGGATTTTTTGTTTTAAATCTCAAAGATTTTATTTTTTCAGTGTCAAGGAATACTTCATGCGACCAGTATGTATCATAGTGAATCTTTGTACAAGATTGATATAAAAAAGGTGCCTTATAGCTCATATAAGGCACCCTTCTCATTTTAAAATTCTTAAATATAGTTTAGAAATCTAGTTCGAAAATGAGTGTATCAACCTCAGCATCATTCCATAGCTTATATGGATATAATTTGAAATTGGTATGATAATCCTCTAATGTTCCAACAAATAGGAAAGCACCAAGGCCATCACCATCACCAAGTTTGAATTTTAAATCAGGTCGGTCGCTATTATCTATGGTAACTTCCCAAAGGCCATCATTATCTATATCTGATACGATTATATTTCCAACAGGGGTATCGGTAGTTGAATTAAGATAATCTGTGTTATAATAGACTTTATTTCCCACATAATCAGGAGCAAAGTTATAATAGGCTATAAAACCAATATTACCTGGTCCGCCAGAGGTAACAGCCCAATCTTCTGTCATATATGATTTGAAAGCAATGACTAACTCACAATCTTCAAGACAATACTCACCCAGATATCCCCACTTTCGGGTATCAAAATAATCTTTGAACATCATGCCGCCATCAGCCCAGACCACCTTGTCTTTGCATTTTTCTTCATCATCATCGTCGTCATCATCATCACGATGCTCTTTATGCTTAGTCCTGGATCCTTCGGAATTGTTTCTGCAAAGCTTACCACCATTTCGACTATAGCCATCAACAATTGTAAAATCTCCAACTGACATGCCAATGTAAATTGGTTCGGAACAAGAAGTATGAATGGATGCGTTTAGTTCATTATCAACACTTAGATATATTTCGGTACTTAGTGTGCCTTTTTTATCTGCACCAACAAATGAAAACTCATCACCTGCCTCAACAATTTCATTAAACACAATCACATTGTCTTTCTTTTGTTTCACCGTAATTAAAGCATCTGTATCACCATCATAAGTCATGGTCAAATTAGTGACCTTACCTTCGCAATCCCCACAATCTCTGTCATCTCCAGGTGGGTTGTCCGACTCGCAAAACTGACCACCATTTCGACTGTATCCGTCTACAATGGTAAAATCACCTTTCACAAGGCCGATATAAAGAGGCTCAGAACAAGAGGTATGTATCTTGGTATTTACTTTACCATCTACTTTTACGATAATTTCAGTGCCCAGTGTACCTTTCTTATCAGTACCAACAAAAGTGAATTCTTCATTAGCTTCTACGAAGTCATCAAATACAACAACATTATCCTTTTTCTGTTCTACAGTAATTTGAGCTCCGCTTGCTCCATCATATCTCAATGTTAGCTGAGTAGCTTTACCATCACATTCGCCACAATCCCGATCATCGCAGTTGTTTACTTTAGCGCAGGCAAGAACCACATAGCAGTCGTCACCTTCTTCAATAGGAATCATGTATTCGAAACTTGTGGTTGGCAGGTCAAACTTATCTTTGTAAGGAAACTTGCTATTGTCAGGAGAACCATCATCCTTCAATGGAATACCTTCTTTTGTCCCAATGTACAGACAGGTTTTTTTAAGGTTCCATCCTTCATCAACAAAATAAGTCACATACAGATAGTCACCGTCGTTTGTAATACTGACATGCCCAACATCAACATGATCCTTTGTATACAGTTCCATAAAGGATTCTTCCATTTTGCAAGGATCAGTTTGCCCGGTTTTAACAGAACGTATTTGAGTGATTGCTTCTTCCTCCAACAACAGATCAGTCTCCGTTTTATCACAGGCTGCAAATGCGAACATTAAAGCGACAATGACTGCAAATCGCAGATTAAAATAGTTCAGTTTTTTCATGATTGTAATTTGTTTTAAAGATGATTTATAATTTTTTTCTACCTATCGTATTTGATAGGTATGTTCTACTCGCTGTAGATGAGGCTATTCTTACCATAAACTCTGCAAGAGTAAGAATTGAAAGAGCGTTTTTTTTGAATTGATGGGGGTTGAAAGCACCTTCTTAGCTGTTGCTTAGAGGATTTTTTACTCTAGAATAACAAGGTCTGTTTTAACAATTCCCCAATGACAAAATCAGGTCCTTATTATTGTTATATATATAGTTTAGTTGTCTGAATGATTATATGGAAATAATAAGTTACATAATCGTCATTAACAAGTCAATGGATCTTTGACAGGCAGACTAAAATTGGAAAGCTGCCCAAGCATATCCGTTGACTAAATTTTTCGACTATTTTAATTTGTTAAATGAGCCGATCTCTCAAATATGTCAAAAACCTGTTTTTTGAACTTGATTATTAAATATGAATAGCCGATTTATAAGCAAGTCACTGTATTATTCATAAAAACATGACTTAGTTCATTGGCCAATTTGCCCAAATGCTACAATGACCTGCATGATCTGTTTTTTCTATGCTTGTTTGTATGCCAGAGTAGGTGGCATTCATAACCGATCGCGGGCTGAAGTGAATTTTTCCTGTACCTGCGTCTAAAAAAGCTTTACCAAAGTGGCCCTGACTTAGGCCATGACCTGCTTCATGCAAAGCAATGGTTTCAACGTCGTAATGATCTTCAATTCTCCAACTAAAACCATTGTTGTAGTAAATTTCGCGCCAGGCGACATCGGCTTTCCGATTTCTATCGTAATCACCGTCGAAAATAATGGTGAAGGTGACAGCCAGAATAAATGAGCCGCCATTTACATCCAGTAAGTCGAAAAAATCAGGTGCTAACCACCCGCAGTGAGTCACATCTCCAAAATAATTGAAGCTGCCGCCATAGCCAAGTAAGGCTGATACAAAGCCTGTTTTGCCACCATTATAAGGAAGTTGATGCATGCCCAGGTTGGAGCAGCTCAGGTCATCCCATGTTGCCATGGCTCTTTGAATGGACGGCGTGGTAATATCTAAAGGGAGATCGAGGCAAGGTCTGTTTTCATCGATATAATAGGAAATATCGGCGGTGCCGTCGAGTGCAAGCTCCGGAACAAAATCAGCAAGCAGTTTCTTATTGCCGGTATGAGAAAAGAAAAGGGTTCGTCCTATTTTACCCGACTCACCTATGGTCAGGTACTCGGCTTTAAAAACACGCAGGTTTTCAGGTACCCCTTCGCCAGGGGCTGATTTAAGTTTGGAGCGAGAGTAGTAAGATGAAAGATCCATGAAAATGGGTTCTGCATCCACCGGGTTTTGTTTCTCGGAGCTGTTATTCTCACAAGAAAGGAGCGTGATCAGAAATACGCATAGTAATAAGCTAATCTTTGATTTCATTTGCGTGTGTTTTTAATTGGAAATGAGCGCTTGTATACCTACTTGTTCTGAAAGAGTATAGAAGTTACACCCAAGTCATTGGTAAATCAAGATTATTTTGACCGACCGGCTTGAATTGGAAACTTAGCCCAGAGAAGCTGATGATGAAGCTTCGACTCTATTTTTTTTGGATAAGTTGTTTAATTAAGATGAGATTGCCCAGATGAGGAGCCACTTCCTAGCCATAAAAAATCCCTCCAAAGCGGACTCAGGAGGGGGAGTTAAAAATTGAATAGGACAGGATTACTTCACTATTTTCACGAGTAAGGTAACTTCATTAAGCTTACCTTTTTTGTTGTAGCTTTCGCTGCGTATGGTCCCAATGTCTTTGGCAATCCATGCAATATTGTGAATTTTTGTGTTTACAAAAGCCATCTTACTCTCTATGTCTTCAGACACTTTATAGCATTTAAAATCACCTGCAGGTGTCGAAATAGTTTCATGAACTTCCACCTTTCGGTTAATAATATTGGTGGTCATGTTCATATTCATCATACCGCCTGTCATTTCTATTTTGATGGAACCATCCTTAAGAGTCATGCCCGGCGAAAGTACAGGAGGGTACATTAAATCTTCGCTTACTACTTTTACCTCCATCCCTTCAAAAGCTTCCATTTGGTTTTTATTGAGGAATTGATCCATATCGATATAGAATGCATTGTCTTTGCATCGAAAGTGAATGGTGTCTTGCATCAGGATATCTTCGGGCGATTGGGGGTCCATAAAGGTTTGAAGCATTTCAAAGCTCGTTTGACCATTTGATTCTTTTTTCGAAATCATTTTATGGATGTACTTGCCTTCAATTTTGCCTTTACCATTGGTGATTTGGTAATGCAGTTCGGTGCCGATCTCGCCCGGTATGTAAAGAGTGCAATCTTGCGATATGGCCAATGTTGTGCTGAGAGCGAGTGCAATCAGCAAACTTAAAATTCGTTTCATGGGAGTGATTTGAGTTTTGCAAATATTTGCAAACAGGATTACTTATGACTGTCGTAATGGTAATGTCGCGAGGGACAAGATCTGAGAGAGTGGGGGCCCAGTGTGATAGATGAATAAAATTAAGAAATTGTGCAGTAAGGAAAAAATAAAAAGAAGATGGATTCTTTTTTGTAAGCTTAGCTTAGTTGGGAGACCCATGGCATGTCCATACGGTGCTGTTGCGTTTTCTTTGCAGGCTTGATAAGCGTAATTAAAATTGCAGTGGCAATGGATAATCCGGATCAATTTTTATTCGCCTTATGAAATTAGTATCCTTTCTAATTTTAATTAACTTTAGTTTATGATAAGAAGCTGAAGGATTTCATTTTGTATAAGAAAAAGAGCAGAAATGTCTCAATATATAAGGAATAATCTCTAAAAAGTCTCAGAATGAACGAATGGATATCAACAATTGAAAATGGACTTAGCTATAATGGTTCCGCCTTGCATATGCTAATAAATTATTTTTTAATCGCCATAAGTGTATTACCCTACTGTATAGAAACAGTGAGAAGAACAAACAATAGAGCCTGGGTACTGGCTTTATGTATTGTAAGCCTTATACAGGTTTTGCTTTGGTTTTTGCTTGGGGTTGTTGGTGTTTCGGTAATTTGGTGTGCCATGACAGGTTACCTGCTTATTGATTTTAAAAGGAGAGGCCTTAAACCAGCCAAGAAAAATGGCCTGATGCTATTCTCCATTTTGATGGGAGTTGGGGGAATATTGTATTACTTCATGACATTCCCAATGCTAACAACGGTAGCTCATGTGGTGGCTTTACTTATAGGTGCTGGCCTGTTTTTGTTATTGGTAAAAAAAGAAAAATACAGACTGTCCTAATTAGGGTGATCAATAAAGTAATCTTTTGCAAAGACATTAAATAAATCAGGTTTTTACCAAAAAAACACCTCCCAAACATTGGTTTGAGAGGTGTTTATATTATTGACTTGATGTACTTGCTTTAGTTTGCCTGCATGATTTTCTCAAGGGCTTCTTCAAGTTTGGAATATTTAAGAGCTCCACTAATCAGCATATGACCGTTTATCACAATTGATGGGACGCTTCTAACGCCCATCTCCTGAGCCTTTCTCATATCTGATTCCACCTCGTCCTTTGCTTTTCGGCTGGTGAAATCGTTTTTGAATTGCGCCATATCAAGCTTTAAAGATCTGGCAACATCGAGCAGAATCTCAGGCTCATTGATATTTAAACAATCAGTTAGATGCGCCTTTTGCACGGCATCGAAATAATCCCAATGCCCTTCCTGACCTCTCTGAAATTCAGCAGCCTTACAAGCCATAGCTGCTGGCATCGAATAGGGGTAATCAAATTCCTTATTAGCCATCAAATCGGTATTAATGCGATGCGCATCATCATTGATATTGGCAGCTCGCCAATGTTCCATGATTTGACGTTTCCCTTCCGCCTTTGAACCAAACATTTCACTGATTCGTTCCTTTGTAGGCGATAGGGTGAAACTACGATGGGAGACCTGCACATTGGGATACTGCTCACTTAATTTTCTGATACGTGGCGACAAGGCGTAGCACCAGGCGCACAAAACATCGTGGTAAAATTCGATGCGTATTGTTGAATTTTCATCTGTATTTTTCATGTTTTCCTCTCTTTCTTTCCAATTTTGTGAATAGGATGAGTTGATCTGCATCAAAATCACGACTGCCAGGATAAACGTTTTCATTTAGCTGTCTTTTCGTCAAATACGGGCTTCACCATTAACCAAAGCATCATAGGGAAAAAGTGCATGGGAATAACCAGGCCTGCAAATAATTCAGGATGCGAGCTTCCCTCAGGTAGTGGTGCACCAAAAGTGCCGTAAATTGAAAGAAAGGATAAGGCAAAAAAGAGTAGTGAATAGACCAGATCCGTTTTCGAACCAAACCAATTCATTCGTTTTAAAAACCAATAACCCAAAGAGGCTATTACCGTTCCCAGAATTGTACTGATAAGAATCATAAGGGGCATGGCAATGGCCGAGAAATCGACAAGCATATTTGTTGAATAGACCATTTGGTAGGCAATTGAAACCAAACCTGCCAATAAACCAGCTAAAGCACCGTGTATTAAATTACTTTTCATATTTGTCATTTTATTTGTTTTACATGTTGTGAAAAATTTATATCACAAACTTAGCCTGCCGGCAAAGACTGTAAAATGTCAAAAAGTGTAATTAGGATACAGAAATGTGTAAATCGCCATTATTTGACGAGATCGCGGTAGGCCTGAGGCGAAAGACCTTTGGTTTGAGAGAAAAAATGGGAGAGGTGATAGGGTGAACTAAAGCCCATCTCGTAGGCAATCTCCTTCACTGACTCGGATGAGAATTGTAATTTACGGGCTATCTCGATATAAAGCTTGGTGCTGATAAGTTCCTTAACGCTGATGCCAAAATAAAATTTAATCATATCGTTGAGTTTCCTCGATGAGATGGACATGAGTTCGGCATATTCGATCACCTTATGCTTGCTGCTGTAATTCGCTTCCAGTAGTTCGAGGAAGTCCATCAGTAGTTTTTCTTCTATATTGTTTTTAGGTGCATCAGCTGGTATATCTTTTCGGATGACTTGCTCCATTTTTAGTACCAAAGTTTGTAGCAATAGGGATAAAACGGGATTGATTTTATTCTCTTGTTTTGCAGCAGCCTCATTATACATGAGTATGATAAATTGTTCAAACTCCTGTTTTTGCTCTTCCGAAATAATCAGCTGGTTTTTGATATTAAAATAGTTGTAAAGCAAGACAATGCGACAAACCGAGTCGATGGATGATTTTGGAAAATCAGCATCTTCAAAGGAGATGGCATAGCCTTCAATAGTACCAGATACAAACTCAAGCCTTTGCCTGCTTCCAACGGTAATGATATTGCCCGGACCAATATCAAAGGATTTGTTATCAATCTTAATAGTCCCCTTAGCCTGTGTCGTCCAAATAATAAGATGAGCCCCTTTTAAAAGAGATTCATTTTCAGGTGACTTGTATTTTTGTACGTCTATCAAGCTGGAGTTTTATCTATTACTAAAAGGGTCTGTCTTTCGAAAATTGATGCCTAGCCAAACTTAAATAAAATAAACAGAACGACCAGTATTCCCTATTAATAAATGGGATTCAAGGCTGATGAATCCCCTCCTAAACGAAATCCTTTTAAGGCTACAAAAAAAACTTCCCCATAGGCTGTTTAGAGGTCATTCTGATTTTAATTCATAACATATCATGCTTCATCTGTTTTACGAAACTTAATGTGCTTGACAGTATGGATGTTAGGTGGAATTTTATAGCTTTACTAAAGATTGTGTTTTTCTATACTAAGAATGTATGAACTTTCACCGGGAATTTTAACGGCATAAGTGTAGAAAAGTGTGTAGTTAACCTTTAAAATATGTAAAAGGAATAACACGAGTACGGTTGTAGTCATCATATTTAGGGTATATGACAGTTTAATAGGGCTTACGAAAATAAGATTCAGATAATTAGAAAGTGATCAGATATAATTAATCATTTTAAATTGAATATAATGAAAAAGCTATTATTCATTGTCGTTATTTCTTCATTGTGTTTCGCCTGTAGTGAGGATGATCCACAAGAACTCTTTATTAAAACAACAGAAGTTTCTTTATATCCTGAGGATGTGATACAGATTGATGCTGTATCGGATTTCGATATAACTTACCTCGCCACCAATACCTATTTAGCCGATGTATCTGTAACAGGTCTGCTAACTGCCAATAAGGTTGGAACAACACGTGTAGAGGTATCGAGCCACGACCGTGTTATAGAAGTTCCCGTTGAAGTTATGGGAAGGTACAATCTCTATCCCGACCCAATTACAGACTGGGGCTTATCACAAAGCGATCTTATCGAAATAGCTGGAGAGCCTGATAAATCTTATGGGAGCTCTATTGAGTACGATGAATATTCTGATCAAGCTCCAACCATTGCCTATTTTTTTACCCAAGGAGATTCCTTAATTTGTGCAATGGTAATAGTTCTCGAGATATACTCAGATGATTTACTTGCCTATATGGATGAACGCTTTGTCTTCGATTCAGAGGGAGATGGGCTAATTGTTTATTGCAATGCGCATGAAGAAGAAGATATATCATTGCTGGTGGGTGTCTTTAATGGTGATGGTTCTCTGATGGTTCTTTATATGGAATACCAACATACGGAAACAAAATCGAGCCAGGCTGTAGCCACAGATTTTAAAAATATGAGAACGCAGATGAAGGTTCTTGCTAGTGAAAATATGAATAAGCTACACTGATTCAGAAACGGCAAATCATCGGAATTATTAGGAAATGATTCCATAAATAAAACCTCCCAAACTGTGGTTTGGGAGGACTTTTTTGTTTGAATTATTTAGATTTTCTTTCCGATATAGAAAACGTAGCCGTAGTACGCTTTATACTTGTTGTACAATTGCGTTTCGTGCCTTTGATTGGCAATAAAACCCTCGGCGGCTTTATTACCAGCATGTTTCTTTAGGAAAGCCTTTTGTGCTTCAACTTGCGGAAGATAAAAATCTTCTAACCAACAACTGTCTGGCAAAATAAAGGTAGTTACAGGCATATAACCGGCCTTTTGCATTTGAGCGACTTTGTTTGGAATGCTGTTTATACCAGGATAGGCATCCATCCAAAAGTCTTCGATCTCCTTAGGTCTTTCGTCGGTGAACCATGAGGCTTCCGTTACAGCCATATAGCCTCCTGTTTTTAGAAAGTCTCGCCAATAGTTTAGCCCCCGTTCAAAGCCGATATTGTAAATTGCTCCTTCCGACCAGATAAGATCTAGCTCTTCCTTTTTAAAGGGAAGATTATCCATTGAACCAAGAACGCCTTTTACTCTCTCCTGAAGATTGAGCTGACTGGCATTGCGGTTGAAAAGATCGACAAAAGTGGGAAAGAGGTCTATTCCTGTAATATGCCCCTCGGTATGTTGTCCCAATACCATGGTTTGGCCACCTGTACCGCAACCCAAATCGGCAATGCGCGACTTGCTTGTTAGATTATCGATAAAGCTCAAGGCCTTAAGCGTAATCTCCGGACTACCCGGCCCTTGACGTTCTACGTTTGAATAATATTCTACGATTAAATTGACATCGAATTCGTGAATTGAAGTATTTTCTTGACTCATGATGTTTAAATATAAGTATTGAAGCCAGTACATAAGAAAGGATTATTTCCATGCTAGCTTTCAAATTAGTAAAAATGTATAGATGTAGAAATAACTCCGACAAGATTGTGTCCGAGTTACATAAGGGATAAGCCTGGCAGGAAACCAAAGCTTATTTACTTCACCAAATCCTTCTTAAGTTTAAACATACAGTGTTTTAGAGTGTGTAAAAATAGGACTTTTTTTGAAAAGGTAGAAATAAAACCCCTCCTCAAGATTAACTTGGGAGGGTGAATTTTAATATATAAAATGTGTTTTATTTTAAAATATAATTGTTCCAATCTCTTCAATAATTCCTGATAACTCATCAAGTGCATCTTCAATAGCTTCTTTATCAAATGTATTATATTCATGCGATTGATTTTCAAAATCAAAAATACCAACTTGAATTTCATCTGTTGAAACATTGAACTTATTAGCAAATAGTTTTTGTAGAATAGGGAACCTAAGTTCCGATGCCCAAAATTCACTTTCTTGATTATTCCAAAACAATGTGATTGAATAACTACCTTTCGCTGTTCTATCTATTCTGAAAATTTCACCATACAATTCACATTCTGAGTCTATCATGAAACTTTCTCTCGTATGAAAACTCCTGAAAAATAAGTTTTGAGATTTATAATCAGATACGTAATGAGGATATCTTGATAGATATTCCTCTCTTTTTGAATTATTAGCTGGATTATTATTAAACTTTAAAATGCAATCATCACTGAAAGCAGAGGCGACTTCATCAATTGTCATTTTGCCAGTATGAAAATGTTTGAGTTTAAATTGCCAATATCTTGCAATAGATTTACCTCCACCAGTTTTACTGATGATTTGAGCAGCTAATTTCGGATTGTTTCTGATAGCTTCAAGTTTACGATGAGAAATTCTCATAAGATAAAATTTAAGTTAATATTAGATTAATCTTGTTTAAAAACTCAGTTCTATTCCCTAAATGTGGCAGCTATTTCCTTTTATTTTCCTACGAAAAGCATTTAGCCATGACGATGATTGATAGTTTATTTTAGACTTTATCCATTAATGGTTTAAGTTGTTTAGCGAGTTTTCCTAGATTCTGTGGATTTAATAATTCTTTTGCAATGCCAGTTACTTCTTCTTGTGGTGACTTTAACTTAAGAAATGAATCAATGTGCTTTGACGGATTAATGTTTAGTTGATCTTTTATAGAATTAAATAACTGTTGGTATTCTTCATCTTCATGATCTAATGAATACAACGATCTGTATCCCGTCATTGCTTCAGAAATAGAAGCCTTGTGATGATATTCTTCCGCAAGTTTTTTTGCCATTTTTTGATTACGATTAAACATCCAAATAGCTATAAGTAAAGAACCTGCTATACTAAATTGATATATTAAGATATTATAACTAAAAGGCTTATCTGCAATGTTAAGACCTACTTGGACACCTCCGAATACAACAAGATCAATAATTAACCCTAGTATACTAAAGAAAGTATATTTTTGCAGCTTCTGGAATTCTTTTGTATAACTCTCCGCCCTGACTGCAAATGCATTATGTAGAGAACTGTCTGTGATTGCATAAAGTTTCTTTTCTGCATCATTTATTAGAGTTTGAAGTTGATCTTTTAATCTCGATACAGTGGTTGATAAGCCAATTTTTGTTTCTCCCAAAGGATCTTCTTTATCAATGACTTTATCATGAAACTCATTTAAATATGATAATTCTTTTTCTGAATCTGAAAGCTGTTTTTTAATATGTAACAGAGTGAAATTAAAATCATCTTTTAGAGATTTTTTTTCATCTGTACCTTTAAATATTTCAGAATAGAACTCATTGAACTTAGATTGTTTTTCGGTAATCTCTACGTTTTTGCCTTCATATTCTTCCAGAAATGTATCTAATTGTTCTTTTATGGATGTATTTTCTTCAGATCCACTAAATGCTTCATTATGAAAAGAGGAAAGTTCTCCAATTAATTCTATTTGCGTTTGTTTTTTTTCTTCAATCAGTTTAGCATCATCGATTAGTCGGTTCTTTTTATTTGTGAATTCTTCTAATAAATTATTCAGCTCTGATTTAGTTGAAATAAAATCATCTTCATCGATTAAGGTTGTATTATAAAATTTATTGAGTTCATCGACCTTATTTTCCGCATCATTTTTCAACTTAACGATATCTATCTCGACCGCATCAATATTGTCTTTCGTGGATATTTCTTCTTCAGATCCTACAAGTGTTTTATGATGAAAAGAGGATAGATCTTCAATTAAATCTAACTGTTCCTGCTTTTTTTTACTTATTAATTCAATATCTTGTATCAATTGTTGTTTTTGACTTGCAAATTCTTCCAATAACTTCCCAAATTCAGTTTTAGTTGAATTTACATCTCCATTATCTAGTAAAGTTGTCTCATAAAACTCATTCAGAGAATCAAACTTAATTTTGGCTTCTTTCGTTAACCTAGTTAATTCTTTTCCATAATTATCAATATTCTCTTTTACAGATATTCTATCTTCTGTTGAAACAAATAAATCACTATGTAATTTATTTATTTGATCAATTTTTGTATTTAATTCAAGGATTTGTTCTGAGCTTAATGGTTCCATTTGTTATTATTTAAGTCTATTGTATTATTTCACTTCTATGCCACCCCAAAAACGCCTGATCCGCCAAACCTCTACTCGGCAATATCATCTCTTTCCCTTCCATTTTTCCAAAGTGGCTTAGGTAATAGTCTTTGGTACAATGTTCTTTTAAATTACTGGATAGAATCATTCGGTAGTCTTTATCGAAACTGATGAGGTGTTGGTCGAATGCTTTATCGTAAAGAGCCGATAGGCAAATGCCATTGGCGGGGTTGAGGCGTTCTTCTTTGTTTTCTGCCCAAGGTAAAATGTGACTGGCTATAAGTAGGGCAGGAATATCGATTCCTGTTACCGCACATTTACTATGGTAGTTAGTGAGAATCATTTGGCGGAAGAAATTTTGATTCACTCGTGTTTTCACGTAGCGCTCTCGTGTTTCGCCTGCTAATGTACTTATGTCGGGGAGCTGGGTTTCGTATTTCTTTTCAAGCGTAAGGCCTTGCATGTCGGCAAGTATGTTTTCACTCTCAAATACAAGAGCTTCTCTATTGTTTTGAAATTCTTCAAAAACTAGGCGGTCACCCTTACCAGCGTTACTCATTCCTTTAATGCCCCTGGCTTGTAGATCGGGATCAAAGCTCGCCAAGTTGGATAGCTTTAATCCAACGGCACTAGGTGTTCTACCAATTAGTTCAGCCAACTGAATGATCTGCGGATTTGTTTTGGAAATCTTCCCAAAGGGTATTTTGCAGTAGAGGTTAAAGGCAAGTATGAGTTGCTCTCGTGTCCAGTTATTACGCATTATTATTGTTTATCTATATTTGGGTTATATAAAGGTAGTCAAAATATCATAATAGTTGGTTTTTGATTTATACATGTCTTTGCTATTTGTTTATTACTCGACCTCCAAGTAGCCACATTTTGTGTGATTGTTCGTTACTCGACTTCCAAGTAGCCACATTTTGTGTGATTGTTGCTTACTCGACCTCCAAGTAGCCACATTTTGTGTGAATGTTCGTTACTCGACCTCCGAGTAGCCACATTTTCTGTGCTTGTTCACTACTCGACCTCCGAGTCGTCAATATTTTGTGTGATTTTTCATTACTCGACCTCCGAGTAGTCAATATTTCGTGTGAATGTTCGTTACTCGACCTCCGAGTAGTCACATTTTCTGTGCTTGTTCATTACTCGACCTCCAAGTAGCCACATTTTGTGTGATTTTTCATTACTCGACCTCCAAGTAGCCACATTTTAGGCATTTGCTCATCAAACCATTGGAATGACTCTTCGATTTCGAATACTTAAGGCGCACTTTCATTTGAACTTTAAGTGTACAGCGTGTATTTTTTTTTATCAATTTATTTTCTTGTTTTTGTTTGTCTCCCTTGTTCTTCTTGTTTATTCTTAGGTTCCCCTTGTTTGCTGTGTATTCGTGCGTAAGTACCAGGTAATCAATCGATGTGTTCTTGGTTTTATTTTGTCTTATTTGTTGGTATAAAATGATTTATAGGAAAGTATTTATTTTATTGTTTAATAAATCTTTTGTAAATTCAATATCATTAATTGGTAATCTTTAAAATTATTTAGTTATGAATGAACGAGTATTAAGTTACAGTGACGCTAAAGAAATTAACAGTATTGCTTTAAATGCGCTTCATGAAATAGGGAAGAAGGACTGGAGTGCAGATGCCTTTATTCATGTCATTGCAACTAATCTGAAAGATCAGAATAATGCCCTGTCTTTGTCGATTGGAACGGTTCGCAGTAGCGATTTTACACATCGATTAGCAATTAGGGATGAGATTTTTGATAAGGATTTTGTGTGTTTCAAACAGTTTGTTTTAGCCAACACTTATTCTCAGGATGAGTCTGTAGCTGAGGATGCCAGCTGGATTTGGAAAATTATAGTGGCTCATGATCAAAACCTGTATCAGACAGGTTACGAAAGACAGATTTCGTCTATTGAATCCCTATTGACAGAGTTGGATAAAGCGCCTGTTTTGGCCAGAGTAACTAATTTGGTTGGTGTGACTGATTGCTTGTTTAAGCTGAAAGGTTCGGCTGAGTCATTGAAAGTTCTCTATCGCAAAAGTAAAGAAGATGATGCGGCCAAGGCTCAATTAATACCACCATCCACACAGAAAAATGTCGTAAGAGATATCTTAAATAATGATTTGCTTCCTTATATGGAAATTGCATCGAAGGCCAAACCACAAGAGTATAAAACCACGGCCGATGTCATTTTTGCCTATGTCGAAAGCATTAATATAAAGGTTAGAGCTCGTAAAACACGCAGCGAAAACCAGGAGGAAAGCGCAAGTCTTCCTGAAGAAACAAACAACTAAACTACACGCAAGCTCCACCATTGGTGGGTACTGGAAATCCTTCGGTTATGGCAACCGGGGGATTTTTTTGTCTTTATATTTTCCATATTCGTGTTCTATGAATCCGTCCGTCAGTTTTGTATGTTATCAGGTGTATAAGGATAGGTTAATTGTAAGTGTTTGATTATGTGGATATGTGCTTTGTGTGAATTTTACCTCATTAATTTATATTGTTTGCTAGAATTTTCTTATCTTCAGTATGCTTTCTAATCATAAAAATCCATGTGAGTGATGACATTACAAATATTGAATCATGCAGATACCAATGAGATTTCTGATATTGCAAATAGCACTATTCATGAATTGCAAAAAAAAGATTGGATCAAAGATTTGTATTTAAATGCAAGTTTAGATCGTTTGATCATTGAAGCAGACGTATTAACTGCCGCTTTAGGTGTCGTTTTAAGGAATGATTTCGCACAAGAATTAATGGTTCAAGATGCTATTTTCGATCAGGTTTTTATTGGTTTTAAGCAGTTTGTTTTGGCAAATACTTTTTCTCTGCTTAGTGAGAAAGGCCGGAATGCGGATATGATTTGGGCTATTATTGAGGCTCACGATGTCAATTTATATCGCCTGAGTTATGAGCAACAAATCTTTTTATGTCAGTCGCTCTTGTATGAACTTGATAGATCGATTAATAAAGCAGCTGTAGCAAGTTTGGATGGGGTATCAGCTCGAGTTGATCTTCTGAGAGAGCATAATGATCGTCTTCGTGAGCTCCTGGAGGAATCTAAAGCTGACGAAACAGTCAAAGCTGAAGGCATTGCTGCCTCGATACAGAAACATGTGGTTCGGGATATTCTTAACAAGGATCTTTTGCCTTATATGGAGGTGATGAGTAAAGCCAAAGCCGAAGTTTATGGAAAAAGCTTTAGAGCCATATCAGATTGTATTACTGATGTCAATACCAGAGTTAAGGCTCGCCAAATCTACAGGGAAAATCAAGTGGAAGAAAGTCTTTTGTAAAATTAAAATAAAAAACGACAGATATAATTCATCATGAGTAGTCAAGTCCCTCAGTTTTACAAGTGAGGGATTTTTTTTGTAAAATAAATGCATTTTAAATGGCATGCATTTTGTAAGTTTTGATAAATTCGAACAAATATTTATTGAACTAATACATCAAATTATGAATTGTTTAAAATACCTGTTGGTTATCCTTTTGTTTTCATCTTTTCAGCTTAGTGCTCAGGATAGAATTATAAAAACAGATAGAGATACAATTGTCTGTAAGGTGAAGGAGATTTCGACTGATGAGGTAAAATATATCCTGCCTGAAACTTCAATGGACATTCTTTTTGGGATAGATAAAAACGATATCATCAAAATTATTCTGGAAAACGGGAAAGAGCTGTCTTTTTCACATTCGCTCTATGGCGAAAAAACCTATGAGAACCAAAAGAAACACGCCCTTAAGCTAAATTTTTTAGCCCCTTTGACAGGCAATAGTACAATTTCATATGAGAGGTTAATTCGTCCGTCGCGAAGTTGGGAAGTTAGTTTGGGACTTATAGGATTAGGTGATGATATTGATGATGAAGATCCGCGAGGTGTTTTTGCCAAGTTTGGTATGAAATTTATAAAGAGTCCTGACTTTTATTTGAAAGGGATGAAATATGCCCATATTTTAAAGGGAACCTATGTGAAGCCAGAGATAGCTTTTTCGTCCTACTCTTATGACCGATGGAATTATTACGATTATGCTTATTACTATAATAATACTAATAGCGATAATATTGAACGTGAGAGAAATTGGGCCGTTGCTTTGAATATTATTGTAGGTAAGCAATATATTTTTAACGATATCTTCCTGCTGGATATGTACTTTGGCCTGGGGTATGGCTTTTGTAAAGATAATGACGATGGAGACAGAGCCTATCATTATGGTTTCATGGGAGGAAATTCAAATACCGCACTGACTATAACAGGAGGTCTTAAGATTGGTATTTTGTTGAAATAGATTTACAAAGAGGATTCACATGATTACAGAATTTTCAGAATAAGACATATCAAGATCTAATATCGCAAGGATATAATGAGAGCTTCACTTATGGTGAGGCTCTCATTTTGATCATGTGCTAGTAAAAAGTTCTAACCACTAATTGGCACTAATTAACACTAATTTTTTCAAGATGCGATGAATTGCGCCTCTACGATATTGCATCATTATAATTTCTAATTCAGAATTAATCTTGTAATTCGTAATTATCAATTCGTAATTGATTCTAGCGCCTCGCCAATTAGCTTTTTCAATTTATCGATATTCTCTATACCTACCGATAAACGAATAACACCCGGCAGTGGGTATTTGGCACCCCAAACAGGCTCAACGGGAAGCAGAATGGTATCGACCTCACCCAGTGTTGGTACCAAAGGAATGGTCTCTTCCAGGGCCGCAATGAATCGGTTGCACTTTTCTCTTTTATCGGTATCAGAATCACCTTTAATATCGAAGGTTAACATACCTCCAAAACCTTTATCTCCAAATAAATCGATGGCTTCCTTTCTGGTTGGGTGAGATTCTAATCCCGGATACAAAACCTCTTCAATTTGAGGATGATTCTCTAAATAGCTTGCCAGTTCCATGGCATTTTTGCAATGCTTGTCGAATCGCAGTTCGAAACTTTTTAGTTGAGTACCCAGTCGGTAAGCATCGTCCGGACTTAAGAAGTGTCCTGCCCATTTGCGATATTCAATGGCTTCCTTCATCAGGTTTTCATCGTTCCCACAAATCACACCGGCTGTGATATTCCCATGTCCACTCAGGTATTTGGTTGCCGAATGAATGACCAAATCAGCTCCATCCATAAGCGGTTTCCACAGATATGGGGTTCCAAAGGTATTGTCCACAATTATTTTGGTCTGGTATTGCTTTGCCAGCTCCATAATGCGTTTCACATCGGCCACAATCAGCATGGGGTTCGATACCGCTTCGAAGTACAAAAATTCAGGTTGAATCTCCTTTAGCATCCTCTCCAGTTCAGCAAAATCGTAAAGCCCTTCATTGGCATAAAAGCGATGCACATCTAAATTACGACGCTTGATCAATACGGTATCGATAAAGGAATTCGTACCCCCGTATATCTCATGAAAAAATAACCAGGGACGCGTCTCTTTTCCTTTCTGGAAAACCGAAACCGCCACATCTATAGCTGCCATTCCTGTTTCCACAAGCAAAGCCCATTTGCAATCTTCCAATGCCATGATTTGCTTTTCTGTTGCTACAATCGTTGGGTTGCGATATCTGGAATAGATATAATCATCAGGTTCGTGAGGATGATCCAATTCGGCTGCAAAGGCTTCCTTTGTGCGTTTCGAATTCTGTAAATTAAAGCCAGCTTCGCGGTAAAGTGGCATGTGGTTAGCATTGATTTTTTTCATGGTCGTAATTTTATCACTCCTAAATCCCTTGAAGGGGACTTACTTGTTTGGGGTTGTTATATTTTTTTAGCCCCTTTAGGGGTTTGGGGTAATTACTAATTTTTTCACTCAAGCCGTTAGGCTTTTACTTTTTGCTTAGATCAAAAAGTAAACAACCTCGAAGGGCTCATGAGCACCAGAAATTATATCTGCGAATCAAAAATCAAGTCAGCCTGATCCTTGTCTGCTCTCTGTGGTTAAAACATTTTCACGCCTGACGGCAGGCTGACAAAACACGCACTAATCTCGTAATTAGTTTTGCGTCTCTACGATATTGAATCAATTTATAATTCCTAATTCATCATTCTTAATTCGCCTTTGGGCGTAACGATGTCCGATTCGTAATAGAATTCAGCCCGATCGATTAATTCTCCTGTCACCGTTGTGAGCAGACAAACAGGTAATATCATAAATAAACCCATATCCCAAAGTATATAGGGAACCAGTAAGCAAAGCACACGAAGCAATGATATCATTGGGAAATAGTTCATGTTTTTTTTCTTCAGGGCTCCTTTTCTCCAAATGTACAGACAGCCTTTTGTGAGAATAATGAGTTCGACTAAAATAGAGATGTTGGCCAGCCAGGCAAAAAATAAAATTGCTGTCAGGCTTACCATACCAGAGTGCAGGACCAGTTCATCTTTTCTTTTCAGGAATTTATAAACCATATCAACGGATAGGAGACTGAGCAGGCCAAAAGCCAAGGCGGCATAACCAATCACCTGATTTTCGCTGATGATCTGTAAGCCGGTTAAGCCCAGGAAAGCAGAAAAAGAAAAGATCTCCCGACTTAGCCAGGAACCTTTTAAGTTGAGAATAAATCGCCACATGCGAAATTTCTTCCCAATGTGCAGGGAAGTTAGGGCAATGGCTAAAACAGAAACAAGTGCGAAGGGCATCAGTTTCATCTCCATCTTACCCAATAGAAAGGAGGCTTGCCAGCTTACCAAAGCCGCTACAGCAAGGGTAAACAGGACTAAAGTCCATTCCTTATCCAGTGTAACTTTCGATTCCGCCTTTGGTAGGTATATTTCTAACTTTTCGGCATCAATTCCTACCGCATCAGTATTTTCAATTTTTGGACTCTTGTGCTCTTCGCGCAGGGGAATCAACTGTATGGATGGTTTGATGCCCATGTTCACAAAGCCGGGCGTCAGGTGGTTTTCTTCATTCACCTCTTCTTGTCCGAAAGACAAGGCACCTACCGGACAGGCCTGTGTACATGCGGGTTGTATGCCATCGGAAATTCGATCGACACAGAAATTACATTTCTCCACAACTTGAGTAGATGGGTTAAATTTAGGTGCATCGTAAGGGCAGGCCCAGGTACAATACTTGCACCCAATGCAGGCCTCGGCATGATGGATGATGGCGCCTGTTTTCTTGTCGCGGGTATAGGCGAGGGCCGGGCAATTCTTCATACATGGCGCCTCTTCGCAGTGGTTGCAAGCCAGTGAGAAATGGAAGACGGGTAAGCTGGGGTGCTTTATTTTGTTGTGGCAATTTACCTCACGCCAATTCATGCCCAGGCTGGTGCCGTTCTCTATGCTGCAACCGGCAACACAAGCCATACAGCCAACACATTTGTTCGTGTTAAATATGAATGCATTTTTTTTCATGTTTACGTTTTTGGCATCGTACGGTGTTAAAAAATCTGTTCTTTATCTTGTTGCTTTGTTTTTTTAAACTTCATTTTTTGGCTTGATCCAAAAAACGAAGCAAAAAAGATCAAGGCTGCTTTTAAAATATCTTTCTTATTTGCCTCAAGCTTAAGTGCGGCCGGGTGATTTACTCCCGATTATGAATTTTGTTGCATTTGCTTCACAAATACTTACAAATTCTATTTCGGGACCAACTTCCCGGTCTTTCTAAAGCTTTCGTGAAACGAAAAATATTTAAAAAAAGGCCAGTCGTTTCGGCTGATAATTAGTCTCATACCTTAAATCCTAAATCTCAAATTCATTTTAAGTACTCTAGGCACTACGAATATAAAGAGAGGCCATTTATCCCTTCAGTAATTCGTAATTTATAATTCCTTCCCGATAGTTATCGGGATCGTAATTTTTTTAAAGTCAACCCATGTATTGTGAAAGGCTGTTCCGTGCCCAATATCGGTTTCTCTTCCAGTAGTGAAAAGGTTAGGTGCCGCACCATTTATGGCCCAATGTCCGTTGGTGAGCACCACATTGCCTTGTCGCAAGCCCCAATCGAATTGTACTTTAACTTCCGCTCGTCCTTTATGATTGTACAACTCCACAGTTTCCAAATTGGCTATCCCTCTTGCTTCAGCATCTAAGGGGTGCACAAACAGATATGCCTCGGGTTCGAATTGCTTGATCACCTCCAGATTTCCAAATTGTGAATGAATTCTATTCTTCGAATTGGGTGAAATCAGCTGAAAAGGAAAATCCTTCTGCTCCGGTAGTGGGACATAGTCGGGCAGGGGATCGATACCCCAAAGCTCTTTGGCTTGCTCACTATATAATTCAATTTTTCCCGATGCTGTTGGGAATTGGTGATCTGCGAAGGGAATTTCTTCGAACGAATTGGCCAATTTAGGCCCTTCTTTTAAGGCTTCAAGACTTAGCTCAGGGAATTTATCCAGAAAGCTGTTCAAATAGTTTTCAATGGCTTCGTCTGTTGGTTCAGGAATCTCTTTGCTGATTTCAGCTTCATCCATACCCAAACGTTTTGCCAGTAGATGGTAAATTTCTGTTTCGGGTTTTACTTCGCCCGCAGGTTCAAGAACCTTTTGTTTTAATTGTACGTATGGATTCCAGTAGGATCCAATAATATCCGATTGCTCGAACATGTTTTTGGCAGGAAGAATAATGTCGGCTTCGTAAGCTGTATCGGTCATGAATTGTTCCACTACCACACGAAAGTCAGCCTTGCGAAAAGCCTTGCGAATGGCATTGGTATCGGGATTCTGAGCTAGCGGATTCCCACGCTCTACCCAAATCATTTTTATTTCAGGATCGACCATGTTCAAAAGATCTTCACCCAGTTTGGCGACTGATATTTTTCTTCGGAAGCTTGGGTGTTCACAGCCTGGGAAATAGGATTCTGGTTCTTTCAAATCGTCGAACACATAGCTTTGCAAATTGGCATAATGCCAGCAAGCACCTTGTTTGCCAATATTCCCCGTTATCACCGAAAGGGCTAGTAAGCAACGTGTGGTTTGTCCACCATTTTCGTAACGCTGCATACCATAACCAGGAATAAGAGTCATGGGTTTAATCGTTCCTATTTGTTTGGCTAAATCGCGAATGGATGCTTCGGATATGCGACAGATTTCCGAAACTTTTTCAGGTGTGTAAGCTTCTACACGTTTTTTAAATTGTTCGAATCCTAAAACGTTCTTCTCTATAAAGTCGTGATCTATCCAATCGTTCTTTATGATTTCTTGTGCAAGTCCCAAAGCCAAAGCGGCATCGGTTCCCGACTTCAGCTGAAACAAGCTATTCGCACGTTCGCCTGATGGTGTTCTGCGAGGATCAATAACAACAAATTGCGCCCCTTTTTCCTGTGCCTTTTCAATAGGCATCATCTCCTGAATATTGGTCTCAGCCGGATTCTTTCCCCATAAAACAATGAGCTTGGCATGTTCCAAATCCCAAGGCGCATTATGCTTGTTAGCACCCATAGTTAGACGAGCTGCCTCCAAACCTGCAGGCCAACATAGGTTGCCATAGGTGGTTGTAGCACCACCAAACATTTTCCAGAAAGATGTACTGACCCCATTCAATAAACCCGACATGCCGCTCGAAGCAAAATACAAGATCGAATGGGGGCCAAACTGTTCTTTGCAACTTTTTAATTTTTCAGCGATGGTATCTAAAGCCTCATCCCACGAAATACGTTCATACTTTCCATCTGCCACTCGCTTTTGCGGATACAAAATTCGATCTTTCGACTTGGCTCGTTCCACATAGGCCAGGCCTTTTATACAGGGGCCTTCTGGCGTGGCACGATTTTCGGCATGTGGCTCAATACCCGTTACGGTATTATTTTCTACTCTCACTTTTATGCTACAGGTGCTGTAGCAATTTCGAGGGCATGCTGAAGAGATTAGTTTCATTGAATTGGGATCTTAAATGCGGTGACAATTTACACAAGAATTTTAAGCCTCAGAATATGTTTGTGGAAATTAACAAGAAGTTGAGCAGACTCCTTTTTATCAAGAAAGCACCCTTTCGTCTGCCGACACTTTCCCTCAAAGGGAAAGAATTAAAGTCTAAACAGAGAAAATACATTCAAAGTTTGGTTTCTTTTCTCTCCTTTTAGGGGAGATGTCCGAAGGACAGAGGGGTGCTTTAATTAGATTTTGTTTTAAGCCATTAAACAAGAAAGGGCAATACAATAAAATTTAGATTGCTGACTTTCACTTCGTGACATAACAACAACAGGTTTTATAGTCCCTTGAATTAGACCAGCCAGTTCGCCACCACCAAATAACATTAAGCCTTTATAAAAGCTGTTGGCTGCTTCGAGCGATGGGAAAATCAGTGCATCGGCCTCACCATTGATTGGCGTTTCGACACCTTTTATGGCAATACTTTCCTTATCACAAGCAAGGAAAACATCTAAAGGGCCATCAACAATACAATCTTTAATCTGACCACGATCGGCCATCTTGCAGATAATGGTATCATCTATGGATGATGAAAAAGCAGGATTGGGTTTTTCAGTCGCGCTGATTAAAGCCACTTTTGGTTTCTCAACACCAAAACGCTTTGCCATTGCCACACTATAATTCACCATAGCTATCTTTTGATTCAAATCCGGATAAGGCAATACGGCTGTGTCTGAAACAAAGAGAAGCTTATCGTATTTTGGAAGATCCAAGGCACAAACGTACGACATACATGCTTTTGGAGGCAATAAGCCTTTTTGTTTATTTAAAACGGCTTTCAAAAACTTGTCTGTTCCAATCAGACCTTTCATTAATACGTCAGCCTCATCTTCTTTCACCATTCGTACCGCTTCGGTAACGGCTTCCTGCTGATCAGGAATATCTACAATAGTGAAATGATTAGGATCTGCATTTTCAGCAGAAAGTAGGCTTACAATCTTTTCTTTACTACCAATTAGGATAGGTGTTGCAAAGCCAGCATTGGATGCTGAAATAAGGGCTCCAATTGTATTGTCGTCTTCGGCAACAGCTACAGCTATTTTTTTGTTCACACCTGATTTTTCAAGATGTGAAACCATTTCCTTAAGTGATTTTATGGTATTCATATAGATAAGGATCTTAAAGATATATGTAATGTAAAACTATATAATTAATTCTTAATAAGTTGCAAGTAAATAGACTGATGTACAGTTTTATACGATAGAAAAATAGCCCGAGACGTAGCGCCCCGGGCTATTAAATGTCCTTTAAAGTAAAGACCTAAATCATTAAATGATTAGCAGTTCTCTCCAACAAGTAGTTCAGCTTTAATAATATCTGCTAAACGTTGAATACCTGCTATAGCTTTTTCATTGTTAACGTATGAGAAATTCAAACGCATGGTGTTTTTTCCACCACCATCGCAATAGAATACATTACCCGTTACAAAAGCAACTTTCTTTTCAATGGCTTTATGGAAAAGTTCCAATGCATCCATTCCCTCTGGTAGGGTTATGAATAGGAACATGCCACCTTCAGGGTGCGTCCATTTCACACAGTCAGGCATTTGTTTCTCCATTTCAGCCAACATCACATCACGGCGCTGGTGATACAAATCGATGGTTTTTTGCAAGTTGGTTTCAAAAACACCTGAATTCATGTAACGAATAGCAATTTTCTGTACAAAAGTTGGTGTACACAAGTCAGCCGATTGTTTAGCAATCACAATTTTCTCGTTCACATCTTTTGGTCCTAAAATCCAACCAATACGGAATCCCGGAGCGAAGATCTTTGAGAAAGTACCCAAAGTAATCACGTGATCGTCATTGTCCAAATCGTACATCATGCGCTGAGCCTGGCCATCGAAACGAACTTCACGGTATGGGCAATCTTCAACGATTAAAACATCGTATTTGTGTGCCAAAGCGATAATTTCCAAACGACGTGATTCAGGCATGGTAATACCCGTTGGGTTTTGGAAATCAGGAATCACATAGATGAACTTTGGCTTAATGCCTTGCTGCTTCAATGCTTCTAATTTGGCCTCCAAAAGCTCAGCACTCATGCCTTGCTCATCCATAGGTACACCTTCCATTTTTGCACCATAGCCCTGGAAAGCTCCAATACCGCCTAAGTAGGATGGAAGACCACAAATAACCACATCCCCTTGGTTCACAAAAACTTTACCGACTAAGTCCAAGCCTTGTTGTGATCCGGTTGTAATTATTAAATTATCTAAATCTGCTTTTGTGCCTTCGGCTTCATATTTCTTTAAAAGCAGTTCTCTAAGCTCTTTTACACCTTCGGTTGCATCGTATTGCAATACGGCTGCACCTTCTTCACGTAACATATCTGAAACAATGCTATCCAAAGCATCCACTGGAAACGACTCTGGTGCTGGTAATCCACCTGCAAATGAAATGATCTCAGGGTTCTGAGTTAATTTCAGGATTTCACGAATAGCTGATCGTTTGTTGTTATTGCTGATTTGGGAAAAAGTTCCTTTTAAATCGCTGATCATTTTGTTTATTTTTTAGTTGAGACGCAAAATTTTGCGTCTTTACAAATACCTATCTACAACCAATTTTTGCGCATACGAGACCATTTTTTGTCGCGATTTTCAATCACGCAATCAATATCGGCTTCGCTCATGTGCTTAAATCGACCTTGTTTTTTCAAATAAGACTCAACCGATTTGAATTCCTTAGGATTACGGTTCAACTTGTATTCACCATCCTCGTATTCAGCTAGGAAAATCAAACCTGCATCTACAGCATCCTTGGCAATTTCAACCGATGTTTCGGTTGGTGTTCCCCATCCTGTTGGACATGATGCGTACACATGAATGAAAGTTGCACCTTTAATATGCTTGGCTTTGTTCACCTTGTTCAGGAAATCCTGAGGGTAACCAATACTGGCCGTTGCTGCATAAGCGATATCGTGAGCAGCAATAATCTCGAACAAGTTTTTCTTGTGAGTTACCGTTCCCGGGATATTTTTACCTGCAGGCGTCGTTGTGGTTTTGGTTCCGTAAGGAGTTAATCCACTTTTCTGAATACCGGTATTCATGTAAGCCTCATTATCGTAGCAGATGTATAAAACATCATCGTTACGATCGATCATTCCTGATAGAGCCTGGAATCCGATATCAGCAGTTCCACCGTCTCCAGCAAATACAACGGTTTTAAAATCTTTTTGTCCCAAAGCTTTGGCTCCTGCTGCAATACCTGCTGCCATACTCGCCGATCCCGGGAAGGTTGTAATAATTGCATTGGAGTTGAATGCCATTTGAGGATAAATAAATCCTACGGCCGACATACATCCTGCTGGTAGCGCTGTATAGGTGCGCTCGCCCAATACTTTAAGTGCCAATCGTACTGCAATACTTCCACCGCAACCGGCGCAAGCTTTATGACCATAGAAAAATTCCTTCTCGGTCATGTTTTTGGCATTCACTTTAGGGATATCTACTAGATTAGTCATTTGTTTCTACGTTAAGGCTAAAAAATTCTACTTTTTCTTCACTCTTCTTTTCAATACCCTCGAACAGGTGATTGAACATGTCTTCGATCTCAGCTTTGGTGATGTCGCGACCACCTAACCCGCCAACGAAATTGCTCTTGAAAACGTGCTTGTCAATTTTCGAAATGGCTGAATTCACGTTGGTATAAACCGTTCCTTCGTATCCGAAAGAAATATCCTTATCGATAACACCGATACCTTTAACACGTTGTGCTAAATCCTTTACTTCTGCTTCCGGAAATGGACGCATATAACGAATCTTCAACAAACCAACTTTTTTGCCTTCGGCGCGCATCTTGTCAACCACCACACGAACGGTTCCACAAACACTACCCAAAGCAGTCAATACAACATCTGCATCTTCACACATGTACTCCTCAACCATTCCTTGGTACTTTCTTCCGAATGTATCAGCAAACTCCTGATCCACATCCTTAAGAACCTGTATCGAGTTGAACATGGCTTCGTTCTGCTGGTATTTGAATTCGGTATTGTCATCTGGCTTAGAGCTGAAACCTAAGTTCTTTGGCTCTTCGAAAGACATTTTGTTTGGAGTCTGGAATGGAGGCAAGAATTTATCTACCATTTCTTGATCAGGGATGTCAACCAACTCGTAGGTGTGAGTCAGGATAAAACCATCCAGATTCACCATCATTGGCGTTAAGACATCTTTGTGCTCAGCAATTTTGTAGGCCTGGATAATCATATCCAAAGCTTCCTGTGCATCTTCCACATAAACTTGAATCCATCCACAGTCTAGTAGAGATAGTGAGTCACGCTGATCACCGTAGATACTCCAAGGTAGAGCCACCGAACGGTTAGCGTTCATCATCACAACGGGCCAACGACCACCGGAACAGTAGTGAAGACCTTCGGCCATATACAATAGACCTTGTGATGAAGATGCGGTAAATGTTCTGGCACCAACGGCACTTGCACCCATAGTTGCTGAAATTGCAGAGTGCTCAGACTCTACGTGCATGTATTCGCCATCCATTTCGCCAGCTTCTACCATTTCTGATAAACGCTCAACGGTGATGGTTTGCGGGGTGATTGGGTAAGCAGCTACCACATGTGGACGAGATAATCTCACGCCCTGAGCAACGGCTTCATCACCTGATATGAATATTTTATTTGATTTCATTGTTTTTCCTTTAATTCTGTTGTCGGTTTTCAGTTATCGGTTTAAACGGAAAACTGATAACAGACAACTGTTTACTTTTAACCCTTCAACTTATAGTTGTTCTTTTACCATTTCAATAGCATCCTTTGGACATTCAAAAGCGCATACACCGCAACCTTTGCAATAATCCATATCGAATGAAATTTTACCATTGTCTTTAATAATGGTTCCATCTGGACACAGTAAATAGCATCTTAAGCAATAAACACATTCATCGTGATTCACAACCGGGCGGAATGTTCTCCAACCGGCATTGGTCTCTGGTAGATAACCAGCTGAATATTGAGGGCCGGTAGGGTAATCGTTTATATGTGTTGGGAATGTAAATTCCGTTTTTTTAGGTCTATCCATGATATTCAATTATGAATTAGGATCCCGATAGCTATCGGGAATTAATTACGAATTGGTATTAACAAGAAACAGCAGTTTGTGCATTAATCGCTTCAAAGGCTCTTTCTACAATCTTTTCATTCAAAGCAGCTAGTTTTGGTTTCATCTCGGTGTGAATACTAGCGATTGCAGCTTCTTTACTTACCAATCCTGATGCAGCAGCTAAGGCACCATACATGGCTGTATTAGTAATTGGTCTCCCTAAGATTTCCATGGCCATTGAAGTCGCATCAATACCAAGAATTTGAAAGCTTTTTAATGCTTCGCGGTATTTCTCAACATTTTCAGTGTTAATCAGAATGGTTGCTCCAGGTCTGATTCCTTTTTCAAATCCAGGAGTTACCAGAGTTTCATCCATCACAACGACGTAATCACTTTCCTGAACTTCGCTACGATCGTGAATTTTTGTATCGTCAATTTTTGTAAATGCCAATACAGGTGCACCTCTACGCTCGGGCCCGAATGATGGAAATGCCAGAGCATGTTTCCCCCCGTGTACACTGGCTGCAATACCTAAAAGACGAGAAGCGGTAAAGCCACCTTGTCCTCCTCTTCCGTGCCATCTAATTTCTTTCATATCTGTTGTTTGTGTTTTGATTTTTGATTTTGTGTTCTCAACCTGAATTTCAGGTTAAAAACTCTTGTAAATTTACTTGAATGCCTAATTATTTACTAGGATATGGCCTGAATACAGAAAACTGTTCTAGAGGATTGCGGTTTTTAAAGAATTAATATCTTTGTAAAGCTGTATTATGACCAAATCAATAGAAAAATATTCTTTTATGGAAAATCTGGACCGTACCGATAGAAAAATATTAGAACTGCTTCAGCAGGATTGTCGAATCACAATCAAAGAGTTAGCGGAGAAGTTGCATTTAAGTAATACACCGGTCTACGAAAGGGTGAAGAAGCTAGAGCGCAGTGGTATTATCAAAAACTATGTGGCTGTGCTCGATCCTGAGCAAATTGATCGAAACCTGGTCGTTTTTATTTCTATTTCTTTAATTAAGCATACCCGTGATGTGGTAGAGAAATTTGAATCTGAAGTTTTAGCATTGCCCGAGGTCATGGAGTTTTATATAACCTCTGGAAATTTTGATGCCATGGTGAAAATTATGGTGAAAGATATGAATGCCTTTCAGTATTTTATTCAGGAGAAGCTTTCCAAGTTCGAATACCTGACTCGATTCAACAGTACTTTCGTGATTTCTTCTTCGGATAAGATTGGGTATGATTTATAAATCAATTAAGATTTAGTAACTGCGAATTTCAAATGATTTTTTCTTTAAACTAAGAAGGGGTAAAAGCTAGCCCGGCAGTGGACCTAGGTCTGTTGAACTTATGAGAATAAGATTGGGAATAATGAAAGTTTAAACATAATTCTGTGTATGTTATTTTGTTGTTTTACATAGGTTTATAAGTGTGTTTTATTATTGCTTTTGTTTTAACTATATTGGGCGTCGATATTTAAGAAAGTAGTTTTTTAGATGTTAGCACCAACTATACAAAACGATAGTAATATGGAGAACAATACCAACAACAATTACTTAAAAAAAGAACTGTATGAGTTAATCAAGAAGGATGAAAGCATATTTGATTTTATTCAGGAAAGTTCACTTGATGGCATGTGGTATTGGGATTTAGAAAACCCCGAAAATGAATGGATGAATGCTCGATTTTGGACTACTCTTGGTTACAATCCTGAAGAAATGCCTCATAAATCAAGTGCATGGCAAGATATTATAAACCAGAATGATTTAAAAATCGCTTTGGTTAATTTCACCAAGCATTGTGAAAATCCAAATCATGCCTATGACCAGGTTGTAAGATATAAGCATAAAAACGGTTCGAATGTTTGGATACGTTGTAGAGGCTTGGCTATTCGTAATAAAAAGAACATTCCAATAAGAATGTTAGGAGCACATCATGATATTACTGAACTAAAGAATACCGAACAAGAACTAATATTTGCCAAACAAAAAGTTGAAGAAAGTGAAAAGCGATTAATTCAAGCTCAACAAATTGCCAAAATTGGGCACTGGGAATTAGATGTTGAAACCAATAAATTAACTTGGTCTGATGAAATATATCGTATTTTTAATTTAAAACCACAAGAATTTGAAGCAACTTATGAAGCTTTCTTAAATAATATTCACCCTGAAGACAGAAAATCAGTAGACGAAGCATATACGAATTCTTTAAAAACTAAATTACCTTATGAAATAGAACATAGATTATTGTTAAAATCCGGAAAGATTAAATATGTCTCAGAAAAATGCACTACGGAATATGATAAATCTGGACACCCGTTACGCTCATTCGGAACAGTTTTAGATATTACAATACAAAAGGAAAAAGAACTTGCTCTAATAGAAAGTGAATTAAAATTAAAAGAGAGCAACACAACAAAAGATAAGTTTTTTTCAATCATATCTCACGATCTTAAAAGTCCATTTAATTCTTTACTGGGGTTTACAGATATGCTTGTTGAAAATTACGATTTATTCGATGATGAAGAACGAAAATCTATTATCGATTCATTAAATACGAGTTCAAAAAATACGTATCAATTATTAGAGAATTTGCTAACATGGTCTCGTTCTCAAACTGGTATAATTGAATTTGTGCAAGAAGAGATAGAAATAAAATTAGTAATAAAAGAGAGCATTCTCTTGTGTCAGGCAGCTGCTGAAAACAAAAACATTGAATTAATTGAGAGTGCAGAAGACGGTCTTATGGTATTCGCAGATAAAAACATGTTGCATACTGTTTTACGTAATTTAATTTCAAATGCCATAAAATTTACAGAAAATAAGGGTACCCTTATTGTTTCAGCTAAAGAATCAAAACAAGAGGGTTTTATTGAAATATCGGTAAGTGATACGGGTGTTGGTATCCCGGAAGATATAATTGATGATTTATTTTTGATGGATAAAGATGTTTCAACACCTGGAACAGAGAACGAAAAAGGAACAGGTTTGGGCTTAATTCTTTGTAAAGAGTTTGTTGAAAAACAGGGAGGTAAGATATGGGTAGAAAGCGAAGTTGGCGTAGGTAGTCAGTTTATTTTTACCTTACCGGCAGTTTTAATAGAAAACCCAGTGAGCTAATTTGTGAATGGAAATGGGTTTGAAAAGCATGATTAGAGATTGTTGGCCTTTTTTTAGCAATAATATATAGGATGAAAAGGAGCATACTTTCTAAAGATACTTGTAATTTTGTCAGACACTTTATCTAATTATCTCTATCGTGAAAGATATCTTCCTTGTAACACCGCCCTTTACACAACTTAATACACCTTACCCGGCTACAGCTTATCTTAAAGGTTTTTTTAATACCAAAGGGATTTCATCATATCAGATGGATTTGGGAATAGAAGTCATATTGGCTCTTTTCAATGGAGAAAGCTTAGAAGATGTTTTTGACTTTGCTCTTGAGCAGGATAATATCAGCTCGGAAAATGCACAACGTATTTATGCTTTAAAGGGTGATTATTTAAGAACGATTGATGCGGTTATTGCATTTGTTCAGGGGAAGAACCAAAGTTTAGCACGCCAGATTTGCACGGATAATTTTTTACCGCAGGCTTCACGCTTCGACCAGGTGAATGAATTGGATACAGCCTTTGGAATGATGGGTTTTCAGGATAAAGCTAAGCATATTGCCACGCTTTATCTGGAAGACATTTCTGATTTTATTATAGAATGTATAGATGATAATTTTGGTTTCTCTCGTTATGCTGAACGCTTAGGTCGATCGGCTTCAAATTTTGATGAGATATATGCAAGTTTACAAGAGGAACCAACGTATATCGATGAAATTAGTTTGCAGATTCTTGATGAGCGATTAAAGGAGATACAACCTAAGTTCTTTTGTTTGTCGGTTCCATTCCCGGGAAATTTATATTCTGCTTTTCGATGTGCTCAATTTATCAAGGCGAATTATCCTGAAATAAAGATTGTCATGGGAGGTGGCTTCCCCAATACCGAGCTGAGAAGTTTGAGTGACGCTCGTGTATTCGAGTTTGTCGATTTTATCACTCTGGACGATGGGGAATTACCTTTGGATTTGTTATGGCAACATATTTCAAATCCAAGCCTAAAGAGTGAGCTGAAACGTACTTTTTTCTGTGAAAATGGAGAAGTACTCTACAAGAATGATTCACCTTTAAAAGATTACAAACAAGAAGCTATAGGAACGCCCGATTATTCAGATTTATTGCTGGATCAGTACATCTCAGTAATTGAGATTACAAACCCCATGCACAGCCTTTGGAGTGATGGGCGTTGGAATAAATTAACCATGGCACATGGTTGCTATTGGGGAAAGTGCACATTTTGTGATGGTTCTTTAGATTACATTAAACGATTTGAGCCTTCTTCAGCAATAAAGTTGGTTGATAGAATGGAAGAGTTGATTGCCCAAACGGGTGAAACAGGCTTTCATTTTGTTGATGAGGCAGCACCCCCAGCTTTAATGAAGGCAGTGGCTATTGAGATAATTAAGAGAAAATTGAGTTTAACCTGGTGGACCAATATTCGTTTTGAGAAGGGGTTTACCAAAGATATGTGTGCTTTATTAAAGGCATCAGGTTGTATCGCTGTTTCTGGTGGCTTGGAAGTTGCTTCCGATCGTATGTTGGCGTTGATTAATAAGGGAACTACAGTAGAGCAAGTGGCTCGTGTTGCCAATAACCTCACTGAATCGGGGATTATGGTTCATGCTTATTTGATGTATGGTTTTCCAACTGAAACGGTCCAGGAAACGGTTGATAGTCTTGAGATGGTTCGACAATTGTTCGAAGCCGGTATTGTGCAGTCTGGCTTCTGGCATCAGTTTGCCCTTACGGCTCATAGCCCTATTGGTCTTGATCCGGAAGGATACGGTTTGAAACCGCTTTATGAGAAAATAAGTTTCGCTAACAATGATGTCCAATTTAAGGACAAGACGGGAATCAAACATGATAAATTCAGTTTCGGGTTGAAGAAATCGCTGTATAACTACATGCACGATATTGGTTTTGATATGCCATTACAAGAATGGTTCGATTTTAAAATACCACGTACAACAATTAATCGAGGTTTTATTCAAAATTGCTTGCAGGCTGAAGAACCATTTATGAGTAAGGCTTCTGCTAAAGTTATTTGGCTGGGAGGTTTACCTTTGGTTTCATCTTACACGAAAAAGAAAAAAGGGCAGACTCGTGAAATTTTTGAAATGAGTTTTCATAACAAAACGGGTGTTGTAGATGTGAGCATGGAAAGGGAATATGGCGAATGGTTTCTTGATATTCTTGATCGATTGTCGATAAATGAAGAAGAAACATTCACCTTTGCAACACTCAAAGCAAGTTTTGAATCGGAATTTGAGAACTTCGAATTATTCTGGTACTCCAAACCGATCTTAATCCTTAGAGAGAATGGTTTATTGGTCGTTTAAAAACCAGCTAGCTTTAAAATACTAAGTACGGCAACAACGATTAGCTCAATTCCAATTGCAATCACAATAAATCCAATAATTCTCGAAAGGGCATTGATACCTGAAGCACCTAGTATCCTTACAATATAGTGTGAGGATTTAAGGATGAGGTAAATGCTTAAACTGCTTGCAAGAACAGACCCTAAAACACTTATGCAATCTATCATACGTGTGTATTCCTGATTGTAGGCGATGAGTAAGGATATCGTTCCCGGCCCGGCTAACATAGGAATAGCTAAAGGTGTTAGTGAAATCTCCGAACGGGTATGAATATCATCTTTTACACGTGATTTTTTCATTCCCTTGTGCTCGGTAAATTTACCCGTTAGTAAGGCAAAGCCAGATGAGGCAATAATTAAACCACCCGCAATCTTCAAGGAATTAAGACTTATCCCGAAGAAAGAAAGTAGATACTTTCCCGCAAAAAATGAGAATAGAAGTATGATAAGGACATTAAATGATGTCCAAAAGGCTATACCAGCTCTTTCCTTTTTACTGTTATTTTGGGTTAGGCCTACAAAAATAGGAACGGTGCCCAATGGGTTCATAATTGAGAATAATGCACCGAATGATAGAATAAATAGTTCCATTTGTTTTTTATTCAAATTTAGATTGTAAACGGCTCTTAAAGGTTAAGTCTGTGTTATGCTCCAGTTAATTTTATACGATAACTGAATAGTGGGAAGTGCTTGATGTAAATTTGTTATCAGCTTAAAAACCAGTATATTTATTAAGATGTAGGTCGTTTGTTATCAAATAAAAAGAATATAATGAAATCGAAATTACTCTTAGTCTGTCGAATAATTATTGCCGTTATTCTTGTTCAAACTCTATGGTTTAAATTCTCTGCTCACCCCGATAGTGTTTATATATTTACTCAAGTCGGCATGGAACCATATGGTAGAATTGGTATCGGTGCTATGGAGTTAATAGCTAGTCTATTGATATTAATACCGCGAACGATATGGTTAGGAGCTGGTTTAGTCTTAGGAATTATTGGTGGAGCTATCATGATGCATTTGACTCAGCTTGGTGTTGAGGTAAATGGGGACTCGGGAAAACTGTTCTATATGGGAGTTTTAACCTTTATCTTAAGCCTAATTGTTTTGTTCTATCATAGAAAGAATGTGCCAATTATTGGTAATTTTTTTTGAAAAAAGACGATCCAATCTCTTCCTCACGACTTTATTCATTATTTATTTTGAGTGACTTGTCATACCAATTCAGAATCCAACTATATTGCAGGACCTAAAAATTCTGCACTATGATTTGGAAAAAGCCTTGGTTTCAGTTTACTATCCTATTAATTCTTGCCTTTGTTTGGGGCTCCTCATTCATACTGATGAAAATAGGTTTGAAGAGTTTTACCAACGATCAGGCGGCAGGAATTAGAATGTTGTTAGCATCTCTGGTATTGTTACCTTATTCCATAAAGAATCTGAAATATCTGAAAAAGAAGGATATAAAGAGTCTTTTGATAGCGGGTTTTATAGGAAGTTTTATCCCGGCCTTTTTGTTTACCAAAGCTCAAACGCAAATAGATAGTGCTTTAGCCGGTATGTTGAATTCCATGACACCTGTTTTTACACTGCTTGTGGGTGTTTTTTTCCATCGAACAAAATTTCAAATTTTTCAGGTCTTGGGTTTGGTTATGGGCTTGTTGGGAGCCATTGGTCTGATTGCTTCAGGTAATGGAATGGAGATTGGACATATTAATTCATATGCCTTGTTTATTGTTCTGGCAACTTGCTTTTATGCTATAAACATCAATGAGATAAAGGCGAGGCTTTCTCATCTTTCGGGAATGCAAATTACCTCACTTGCTTTTTTCTTTACAGGGCCTGCAGCTTTGATTTATTTATTGACGACTGATTTTGCACCAGTTCTTGAGAATCCATCCTGGCCAATTCACTTACTTGCTTTGGCAGGTCTGGGTATTGTGGGAACAGCTATTGCCATGTTATTGATGAATAGTCTGATTCGTCATGCTTCAGCCATTTATGCTTCGTCTGTAACTTATATCATTCCTATTTTTGCTATTATGTGGGGGCTAGTCGATAATGAAAAGATTACTGTTATTCATTTGGCTTGTATGCTCTTTATTCTTTTAGGGGTCTATCTAATTAGTAAGAAAAAATAGATCTTTCTTAATTGTCTTTTAAGATTCAATTTGGATAAGAAAAAATTATAATGAATTCTGTTTAAGTTCATTGATCTCACTTCTTTTCTTGTTAAATTTATTCTGCGAGTCTATCATTTCTCGTAGCCTAAATTTTTGTCGGATTCTTTATAAAAGAGACTGCTATGGAAGAAGAAAAGAAAAACTCATATCCCCAAATTAACCTGTTCGAGAATATCGCTGTTACCTTTAGTGGTGGAGGTTATCGTGCTTCAGCTTTTGGCTTGGGTGTTTTGTCTTATCTAAAGCAAGTCCAGTTTAAGGAGAAGACTTTATTGGAGCATGTGAAAGGTTTAAGTACGGTTAGTGGTGGAACACTCATGGGAGCAACTTATGCCTATAATATGGCAAAAGGAGCTCGATTCGAGACATTTTACAGAGATTTTTACAAAGTTCTTGATGAGGATAAGCTTTTGGGACTTGCTCTTGAAAAACTTGACTCCGATGACTTGTGGAAGGTATCGCACAAAAGGCGTTCGTTAATAAATGCCTTTGCTCTAGCCTATAATGATTTGCTCACCAAAGAGAATTTTAAGTTTCTGCAGCAAAATAAATCACATCTTGAAGATATCTGTTTTAATGCAACTGACTTTTCATTTGGTTTGGCCTTTAGATTCCAAACAACTGGACGATTTGGTAATTACCGTCTTAATGGGCCATACCTAAAACAGCTTGCTGATAATATGAAAATCTCGGATGCCATTGCTGCTTCATCCTGCTTCCCAATCGGTTTTGAACCCATTATAATGCCCGATGATTTTACCAGTGATCACAAGTCTGAAGCTTATATAGCCATAAAGGCGCAAAAAGAATATGAAAAGGGTGTTGGCATTATGGATGGTGGTATTGTTGATAATCAAGGAATAGGTAGTATCATAAATGCTGAGGTTAGACGTGTGAATATGGGAAAGTCTTACGATCTGATTATGGTTTGCGATGTGGGTAGTTATTTTATGGAAGCCTGGGAGCCCTCAGGAATTGAAATGGTTAGATTGGGATGGTCTAAGAGTCCAAAGCAATTATTTAATCTTTTAGTTGAGAAATTAAAGCTTAGTTGGTGGTTGTGGTTACCGCTTATCATCAGTTTTGTTTTGTTATTCTCCGGTTATATGAACAGGCCATCAGTTTGGCTGTTTATTGGTGGTGGCGCAATGGCTATGTTTGCTCTTTTTGCAGTTGCGCTTAAGTATTTTATTGGTAAAATGGAAGAAAAATCCATTCGATTATGGACCTGGATGTTGGGGATAGTCCCAAAATTCATGAAGGATAAAATAAAACGATTTCAGAATTTAAAACTTCGTTTGATTCAAAGAATGATTGAAGAACGTGGCACCTCATCACTGTTGATGATTAGTGACATCTTCCTGAAACAAATCAGACGATTGAATTATGACTTACTTTATAAAGACGAGTGTTTGAAAAATAGACGAATTACAACTTTGATTTATGAATTAACCAAAGATCAGTACCAGAGGGGTGATTCTGATGAAAAGGGAATGGATATAAAAGAGGAGTTTATAAATGAGCCTGGAGAACTGATTTATAATTCAGCTAAAATTGCCAGTGAAATGGAAACCACGCTTTGGTTTACAGAAAAGGATAGAGAAGTATCCAGACTTAAAAATTTGGTTTCATGTGGACAATTTACGGCTTGTTATAACCTTTTGAAATATTGTATGGATTTAAAGAAAAATGAGGCTAATGTCGATCCTCAATTGCTCGATCAGATGATTAGTATTTTCCATGCTGATTGGAACAAGTTCATAAAAAATCCATACTATTTGCATGATTATATTGATCTAGAAGATGATATGCTCCAAAATGTTGGCTAGATAAAAATTATAAGCCATTAAATTTAACTTTAAGAGTTAGTCGCGTGTGAAATCATAATGATTAACGCGACATGACTCCTTTATTATAAAACAGATGAAAACAAAAGATGATTTAAAACTTGCGGTGGTAATTGATGCTGACAATGTACCTTCGAGGAACGTTAAAAGTATGATGGAAGAAATTGCCAAATATGGGGTTCCCACATTTAAAAGGATTTATGGCGATTGGACGAAACCTAATTTGGCTGGATGGAAGTCGGTTCTACTTGAGAATGCGATTACACCCATTCAGCAATACGGTTATACTTCGGGTAAAAATGCGACGGATTCCGCCATGATTATTGATACCATGGATATTTTATACACAGAACGTGTTGATGGATTCTGTATTGTATCCAGTGATAGTGATTTCACTAGATTGGCAATCAGGCTAAGAGAATCGGGTATGAAGGTATTTGGTTTTGGGGAACAAAAAACACCAAAACCTTTTATTGTGGCTTGTGATAAGTTCATTTACCTTGAAATTCTAAAAAGTTCGACACCTGCTGAGCCTTCAGTAGTTGACGAAGCGCCTAAGCAGGAAGTGGTGAAAAAGAGTCCGATATCTAAGCTGGATAGGAAGATTATAAACTTAGTAGCTTCCAGTATAGATGATATAGCTGATGAGGATGGTTGGGCATTTCTTGGTGATGTAGGGAATCTATTGATTAAGAAAAGACCCGATTTTGATCCACGAAACTATGGTTTTGAGAAGCTAACCCCATTGATTAAATCTCTTAAAAAACATTTTGATATTGACGAAAGAGAGACCGACAGGGCCACTATAAAACATGTGTATATCAGGACGAAAAAATAAAGACAATATGGATAATTGAAAACTTGCATCCTAAATTTCGATTCAAGTTTTCTTTTTATCTGTTAGAATAAGGTTTTATGATGAGGAAATTAGGATAGTCCAGCTAGAATTGCAGCACCATGAGCTCCAACAAAATGTGGTTTTTCTGGAATAATAATCGATTCACCCAATTCATCTTGTAAAAGCTGAATCATACAGCTGTTATTGGCAACACCACCAGCAAACATTAATGGCGTGCTTATATTTTGACGTCGAAGCATCCCCACGGCACGTTTGCAAACCGATTGATGAATAGCCAAAGCAATATCGCTTCTTTGACAGCCTTTGGCTAATAGTGATGTTACTTCCGATTCGGCAAATACGGCACACATGCTATTAATTTCGATTCCTTCTGTACCTTCTAAAGCTTCTGGTCCAAGTGTTGGTAAGTCAAAGCCTAATGTTGTGGCCATCATTTCAAGAAATTTACCAGTACCTGCTGCACACTTATCATTCATCTCAAACTTAACAACCTTGCCCATTTCGTTTATAGAAATGACTTTGGTGTCTTGTCCACCAATATCCAAAACACTTCTAACTCCAGGAAACAATGCCGTCGCTCCAGCACCATAGGCTTTTATTTCTGTAACGGTTGGGTAATCGAAAGCGACTTCTACAATGCTTCGTCCATAACCGGTTGCCATGATTTTGTCGAAAGAAATGTCTGCGGTTAATTCTTTAACTCTTTCTATAGGATTGTAGCCCGAATCAGCTTGCTTACTATGAATGACTTGCCCATCTTCCAAAACAATGAGTTCGATACTTCTGGAGCCAATATCAATACCTGCTAATTTCATGTGTTTTTAACTTTATAATTTTGCCCTATGTAACTTCCCATATAATCATTGCCCTGTGTGCAGAAAGCTTAGTATGGATGTTTCATGGTTTTGTTTCTTATTAAGATTGAAACATGAAGAGTGAGAAACAGAATTTGTTTCCCACTCTTGAAATATCAATAAGCTCAAATTATTTAATAATTTCGACAAAAGCTTCTACACGGGTTGATAATTGTCCCATATCTTCCTGACTGTAATCCGTTTCAAGTCGTAGTACCGAAATATCTTGTTTCTCTAACTCTTTTTCTACTGAGAAAGATTCCATAATATAGGGTTGGCAGAACTGAAGACCGTAATGAATCACACCATCAGCATTGTATTGCTTGCTCATTTCCTTGATATGATTAACACGTTCCTGATTAGGCGTGAAAACAGCACAATCGATCTTAAGGTAACGATCGACAATAGCATCAATTAATCCATTTAAGTCATTCGCAGAATCGTCGGTTAAATTACGTTGACCACGTTCTCCAATACAAGATTCTTCACCGACAATAACGGCACCCGTTGATTCAATAATTGAAGGTAGTTTCCAATTAGGAATTGCCATAGGGCATCCTGAAATTACAACACGAGGTGCTTTATTTGTTTTTACACCTTTACTTTCTTTGATTTGCGACTCAAGCTCATCACAGATAGCATTTACTTTCTCTGTGAAACGAACAGGATTATCCAGAAAGGCGATTTGATTGATCAATAGAGCATCTAAACCAGAAATTGGAGCTGGATCAGCTGCACGAAGCATCGATAAGCGACGTAAAGCTTGTCGTTTTGCATTAACAGTAGCGATACCTTGCTTTAGAGATTCAAGGCTAATGTTTTTACCAGTCATTTCTTCAAGCTTTTCAATAAAGCTTTTAAACTCCTGTTTAAGCATATGTCGAGCCATTGGTGTTTTGGTTTGAGGAAGATCCATTTGATAGAAGTTAGGCACCATGTCCTTGAAAATCTCAAATGATTTTTTCTTACCATCGCAAGTGTTTTCACCAACTATCATATCAGATACTTCCATATAAGGACAAACTTTTCCAAGCTTGAAACCAAAAAAGGATTTAATAAGAGAACAGGTGTTACGAGGGAGTACTTTTTCAACCTCTTCTTGAGCAAAATCGGCACCAGCACATAGACCAACAGCAGTACAACCGGCAGCTAAAACAATTTCTTCCGGAACGAAAACACAAAATGAACCAATAATCTTACGACCAGCTTCTTGTTCTTCACGCAACTCCTGTATTCTTAGTCCATGAGCTTCGCTCATTACAAAGTCGAAGTATGACATACCTTCAGGTCGCTTCTCTTGAGACATGAAAGTAGATTGGTATGCTTTTCCTAAATTGTCTAATAATGCATTGTGATTGTCATGGTTTAAGCCAAGATCAGTCCACATTTGCGTGTAATCTGCCATAATATTATCGTTTTTGATGTAATTGGGCGCAAAAGTAGACAGCTTTCATTCTCAATCCTATATATGATGTCTATTCTTAAACATATATTATAGATTTAATTAGAATTTTGTTGAAAGTGCAGATAGGCTAGTTCTGGGAGAAATCAGGTGGTTGGTTTTTGTCTTTAGGGCCAAGATCATCATCAAAGAAATCTTCGTCATCAAAATCATCCAGTAATTCGCCAGTAAGATCCATAACGTGAGAGGAATATTTTACGTCGAACCATTGTAAAAACTCCAAGAAATTAATTTCTGGAAATTTGGAATTGATATTGATATATCTCGTGAGTTCAATTTTAAATATTTCCTGGAAGTTCTCATGTATCTCTTCTTCAAGATCCGACCCCAATTCAATATCAGGAATTAAATAGACGTTGAAGTCCTTTTTTATATCAGGAGATAAATTCTCAAGATTGGTTTGTGTTGCAACCCAATCCCAGAACTTTTGTTTAGGGACGATGGTTATGGCACTATAGTCAGTTTTGGGAATGATAGGACAATCAGGATGTCCAGCTTGCCTCAGTATCTCTTCAACGTCGGCTTCAGAAACACCAAACTTTTTAATAATCACTTCCTTTATTTTATCTATAGGATTTTCATGTTTTCCGGATTGGATTAAATATTGTTGATTATATGAGCTTAATAGTAATAAGTCTTGTATTAGTAAGGATTTAATTTTTATGGTCTTGGGGTTTGTAGCAAAGTGATTATTGAATTCAATATGACTAATGTTAGGTTTTGATGATGAATAGAACAAGAAATTGATTGAGCCCACTGCGTGTGCAATGCTGGCCGCCCATATGTTCTCTCTACCTCTAGTCAGTGGTTTGTTTGGATGCTGTTCAAGTTGATCCAATACTTTCATGCATATTTGAGCATATTCCTGACTTTTTAAGACTTCGTTGCAGAAATTGTTTAGCAGTTCCCTTATAATTTCTATTTTTGAAGACATGTTTATTGGTTTTAGTCATACTAAAATTAAGAAATATTGAGGATAAATCACTTTTAATGTGATGAATAACAATTAACGGGCTTTTACCATTCTTATATCTATTACAAAATGAAGATCTCTATTCTTGAACCTATTGGAATTAGTACCTGCAAATTCAATCAGTTGAAACAAGATTTTGAGGCATTAGGCCATGAACTGGCCTTTTTCTCTGATCGAAATGAAAATGAAGAAGAGTTGATTAAGCGAGCTGAGGGTGCTGAGGTTATTGTGCTTAGCAATATACCTGTTTCCGCGAATTTCATAGCTAAATGCCCTAATTTGGCGATGATTTCTGTAGCCTTTACCGGTGTTGATCATATCGATATGCAGGCTTGTAACACCAGAGATATCTTAGTAAGTAATGCCGCAGGATTCTCAACAGAATCAGTCGCTGAATTAACTCTGGGAATGATTTTATCCTTGTATAGAAAAATTGTTGGAGGTGATGCCATTACACGTTTTGGTGGTAGTCGGGGTACTTTTTTGGGAACAGAACTTAATGGTAAATGCTTGGGTATTATCGGTGCAGGAGCTATTGGCCTTCGAGTAGCAGAAATTGCCAAAGTGTTTAATTGTCGAGTTTTGGCTTATAGTCGAACAGAAAAACAAATTGAGGGTGTTGAATTTGTTAGTTTATCTACTTTATTGAAAGAAGCAGATATTATTTCATTGCATACGCCATTGACCAATGAGACCAAGGGCTTAATCGGAGCCGAGGAATTTAAAGCTATGAAAGAAACAGCTATACTTATTAATACGGCTAGAGGTCCGGTTGTGGATAGTCAGGCACTTTGCGAAGCTCTGGAGAACGGAGAACTTGCAGGAGCTGCTGTCGATGTATACGAAAAAGAACCACCATTGGAGAAAGATCATATCTTATTTACGGCTCCCAACCTAATTATGTTACCACACTTGGCATTTGCCAGTAACGAATCGTTCGATAAACGTATCGATATTGTGATGGATAATATCAAACTTTGGTTAGAGGGGAAGCCTCGAAATATTATGAACTAAATTTTGGGATAATTACGGCATCGTTTTGTAGATATTCCAAACCCATATAACAAGAAACAGGAGAATGATCGGTATGATTATTCTCTTTTTTTTTAGCTTTTCATTCACTCTTAGGTAAAACTTATAGAAGCCATCCTTTTTGGCGATGATATCGAATGATACCCAAGTCGAGGCAACGACTAAGATAAGCAGTGAACTGTAGGCAAAAGGATTATATTGGAAAGCTTTGTGGAAATGACCTTTAAATATTTCGATCATACCTGATGTTGAACCGCAAGCAGGACACGGTAGTCCACTTATGGTTTTAAACCAGCACACAATAAATCCTTCGTTTCCAGAATTAAGGAAGATTAGATTGTAAATAAGCCAGCCGTATGCTAAGACCGAGAGGGATGCGACAAGCTGGTATAGGTGTTTTTTAGGCATTATACATTAATGCTCGTTGAAGCGTTTCGAAGTTGACCTGACGAGTTCTCTCCATAATGATAAACCAATCCACAATAATCCAAATAAAAAGGCCACCACAGGTTAATAGTTTGATGATACCTAAACCAATGTCGCCAATAAAAAAGCGGTCAAAAGAAAAAGGAGCGATAATATTCAATAGAGATAGAATAAGAGCGACCGTAGGATCTTTAAGATTTAATGTTTGTAAGACAATGAATTTATCATCATCTAAATCTTGAATCATACCTTTGATTGCAGGAATTTGATGACTTTCAAAATATTTAGCATTGGTCATTAGAAATAAATCAACTTTGCTTGTATCCATTTTGTGTCATTTTTAAACAAGAAAACCTGTTTATGTTGTAAGTATTTGATCTTATAAATCTATAAAAAATATGTCAGATTAAAAATCTTAGCCATAAAATGCTAATTTAAGACTTGAAAGTATTTAATTTGTATAGAATTTGAAAAGCAAATATTAAATCAACCCTTTTCAGAATGGATAATTCTGAATTAATCGTTGCTGTTAGATGAAAATATTAGATATGAAATTTGAAATAGCACCTGTTCCTGAAGGAGGAGGTCGCCCCCAGGTTACTCGTCCCGATATCAGGTTATTAGATAGTATTGGAGAAGAGGGAGTAAGGCAAATGGTGAGTGAGCATTACGATATTCTGCGTAAGAGTGAGATCAGTGAGATGTTTCCACGTTGGGATAAGGAATTTGAAGCGGCAAAGCTTCGATCTTCTGATTTTTTTATTCAGGCTTTAGGTGGACCTGATTATTTTAATCAAAATCAGGGGAGTCCGATGCTGGTGAGTCGTCATGCTCATTTTAAAATAACGCCTCAAGCGCGTGTTGTTTGGTTGAATGCATATAAAGAAATTCTACCTAAACTTGATGCACCAGAAGAACTCATTATTTCGTTCTGGAACTATTTGAATATTTTCTCCATTTGGATGGTGAATACAAAAGCTTAATGGTTTAAGATATCGACCATTTAAAAAGCGGCTACTTTTATAGAAGTAGCCGCTTTTGTATATTTAAAAATCCGAAGATTACAATCCAAGTACTTTCATACCTTGTTTGTAAACGATATCCTTAGGAATACCAGCGTTGTTTACACGATCAAGATCTGCCTGAAGTGCTTCGCGGATGTTACCTTTTTCAGCGATTAATTTCTTAGCGCCTTCGTAGTTAGCATCTCCTTGAAGTACCATCAACATTTCACCCATAGAGATCATGGCAGCCTTCATTTTTTCGAAATCAACTTTGTAAGTTCCAGTTGCTTCATCACGTGTGAAAGCACCTGTTTCTTCGAAATGGTAGAAACGAATCATGTTCGCCTTACCGTGAGCACTTGAAGCTCCAAAACGAACAGAACGGAATGTACTAGCCATAAAGGTTACGTAGTTGTCCATTAGATCTTTGTCTTTGATTTCGCCCCACTCAGCTAGTTTAGTCACCATATAAAGACCTAAAATATCAGCTTTACCTTCTTCGATAGAAGTATAAGCATCTTTAAGAGCTTTACGAACAGTTAGGTTTTGGTCAGCAAGAGTGTATTTGATACCCAATCCGTGAGCAACCTCATGGAACATAGTGTTTTCGAAGAATGCGTCGAATTTAACGTTCTTACGCTGAGATTCGTCAATCAATAGGTTTGAGATAGGAACCAAAATCTTATCAAATTTAGCCTGCATTGCATTTTTCAACTGCAGTTTACGGCTACCTTTGGCAAGATGTACTCTTGGGTCGTTTGGTAGGTTAATGGCAATATTCTTGCTACCTGCGTTACAGTCACCACCGTAGTAAATGACGTCGTATGCATTCATATCTGCATTTGCATTGGCTTTTTCAGCTTTATACTTTGCAGGAACTGGAAGACTTTCTTGTAAACGAGGAAGAAGAGCTCCAAAACGAGAAAGTGTTTTAGACCAAACCTTATCCTTAACTAATATTTGTGCAGAGTGAGACGCTTTGTATCCATAAAGCGCATCTTCGTAAGTTTCGATAGGACCAACAACAAAATCAATCGTATTGTCTTGCATGTCCATCCAAGCCATATCCGAAGCTAAATAGTCATCAGTCAATAAAGCTTCAGCACGTAACTCTAAATATTTTTTTAGACCAGCATCTTCAGCTAGTTCAGCAGCTTTTAATAATAAAGCAGATGCCTTTTCGTGTTGTTCTTTGTAAGCCACGTGATAAGGAAGTACAACTAGTTTTCCATTCTCGTCACGACGAACAACTGAATAAGTACTCGTTTTTAATTCATCTTTAATAGCATCGAATTCTTCTTTTGTCATATCAGCTGGATAGAAGTTCGCTCCAGCAGGTTTTTTGCCATATGTATCAATGAAAGGAGCTTGATTGTCAAGTCTGTCCCAAGGGCCATAATTGATTTTTGCATAAGCAATTTCAGCAGGATCTTTCAATTTTGAAAGGAATTCTGTTTTGTCACCAATTGCATCTTTCCAGAAGATTTCTTCCATTATCTCTGATACTTCAATCAGAATAGGAAGCATTTGTTTTTCCTTCTCTGTAAGTACCGAAATGTCAGTTTTTAACTCAACTTCGGCATAAGCATTTACTTTTTCCTGAAGAGGAGATACCTTTTCTTTTTTACAACATTGCTTTTCCTTGCAAGATGTAAATCCTAAACTAAAAATGGCGATTAAGGCCAAGGATGCTAGCTTGTTCATTTGTTTGTGTTATTAATTTATTGATGTTTACTTTTTTCCTTCTACACTTTAAATACAGAACTATGATGTCAGGAATCATTAGTTTTGTACTTTAGGTCTTCAAAAATACAAGCAAAGAATTGTATTACCAATACTTATGCATATTTATACAAGCTAAATTTATTTTTATAATGAACACAAGAATTATAATTACCGCCGTCTTGATATTGGGATTTGCTTCCACATTATCAGCAAAGAAAAAGGATGAAAAGAAAGCTTATGAGTTTACGATTGAAAAACAACTGAAAGCCACCGAAGTAAAGGATCAACATCGTTCAGGGACTTGTTGGGCATATGCCATGAATTCCTTTTTGGAGTCTGAATTAATTCGTATGGGAAAAGGTGAGTTTGATCTTTCCGAAATGTTTATTGTGAATAGAAACTACCATCTTAGAGCTAAAGATTATGTGCGTTTTCATGGGATGAAAAGTTTCTCGGCAGGTGCTGAAGGTTGGGATGCCTTAAATGTGATTAAGCAATTTGGAATTCTACCTCAGGAAGCTTATACGGGTAATACCTTTGATGAAACATTGCCTGTTCATGGGGAAATGGATGCAATACTGAAAGCATATGTGGATGCAGTGGTGAAGAATAAGAACAAAAAAATAACACCAATTTGGAGAAAAGGTTTTGATGGTGTTCTTGATGCTTATCTAGGTGAAATCCCTGAATCATTCATGTATAAAGGAAAAGAATTCACAACAAAATCATTCGCTACTTACTTAGGTTTAAATATGGACGATTATGTGACGATTACTTCATATACCCATCACCCATTTTATGAAAGTTTCATTTTCGAAGGTGCAGACAATTGGTCTTTAGGTGAGGTGTTAAATGTGCCTATGGGTGAGATGATGGAGATTGTCGATACTGCTATTGAGAAAGGGTACACCATCGCATGGGGGAGTGATGTGAGTGAAAAAGGGTTTGCATTCAGAAAGGGTGTTGCTGTTGTACCGGAAACGGAGTCAAAGAATATGGTTGATTCCGAAATTTCAAAGTGGCAGAATATGAGTAGAGATCAAAAATCTGCTTATGGAACAGAGTATCCGGTTAAAGAGAAAGTAATTACTCAGGAAATGCGCCAGATTGCTTTTGATAATTATGAATCGACTGAAGATCATATGATGCACATTGTGGGAACTGCAAAAGATCAGAATGGAAGTGAATATTACTTGGTGAAAAATTCATGGGGAACCGATTTGAATTCACATGAAGGCTATTTCTATGCATCTAAGCCATATGTACAATACAAAAGTGTATCCGTATTGGTGCATAAGGATGCTATTCCTACGGACATCGCGAAAAAATTAGGTTTAAAATAAATTGAATTTAAAAATATGAATGAATACTGGACTTTTGGTCTTTTGGCTGTTACATCGTTTTTTACCTTGATTAATCCTTTGGGTGTAATGCCAATTTTCATGACGATTACAGGTGATTTAAATGCTGAACAAAGGAAGAAAACAGCAAGGAAAGCAACCATTGTATCGTTTTTTACACTTGTCGCTTTTGCATTTTCAGGGCAGCTCTTGTTTCAATTTTTTGGAATCTCGGTGAATAGCCTCAAGATTGTGGGAGGTGTTATTTTCTTTATCATGGGGCAAGATATGCTTCAGGCACGATTGAGTAAGATTAAAGTGAGTGATAGTGAAATAACGGAATATGTGAACGACGTATCGATTACACCGCTTGCTATTCCAATGATATGTGGCCCTGGAGCCATAACTAATGGAATTGTTTTGATGGAGGAAGCAGGGAGTCTTGAATCTAAACTAATCTTAGTTGGTGCAATTCTTTTGACTTGTTTGTTGACCTATATCATTCTTTGGAGTTCAACTCGAATCATTAACTTTTTAGGTGATACGGGGAACAAGATATTGATGCGCTTGATGGGACTAATTGTGATGGTTATTGCTGTTGAATTCTTTTTTAGTGGCTTACGTCCAATTGTTCAGGAAATGCTTAAGATCTAGAATCGAATAAAAAAAACACCTCTCCAACAGGCGTTGGAGAGGTGAAAAAAACTCTGCGATTTTCACCCCAGAGAAAAAAAATCTTTATCCTATCTTTACTTTATCTGTTACAACATAGTAACGAGGATCGTCAATGTCGCGAATGATAACAGCATCGAATCTAGAATCTGCACGTTGCAATAATGTGATACAGTCAGCACTTAGATGCTTCAATTTAATACTTTTTCCTGCATTTTCATACTTGTCTACTAAATTACTGATGGCTTCAATACCTGAGTGGTCAGCAACTCTTGATTCGATAAAGTCAATTTCAACGTTCTGAGGATCGCCATGAACATCGAATTTCGAATTAAAAGTGGTGATTGATCCGAAGAATAATGGACCCCAAATCTCGTATACTTTAGTACCATCTTCTTTTACAGATTTACGTGCACGAATACGTTTGGCATCCTGCCAGGCAAATACTAAAGCCGATACGATAACACCAGCCAATACAGCAATAGCAAGATCGAACATCACTGTTAAACCTGTTACAAGTATAATAACAAAGGCATCAGTACGAGGAATTTTATTCATGATACCAAAGGTGGCCCAGGCAAATGTTCCGATTACAACCATAAACATCACACCAACCAAAGCGGCAATAGGTACCTGCTCGATAAGTGGTGAAGCAAAAAGAATAAATGCTAGAAGAGTAAGTGCAGCAATAATACCTGATAAGCGACCACGACCACCTGATTTTACGTTGATAAGTGATTGACCAATCATGGCACATCCACCCATACCTCCGAAGAAACCGGTAACAATATTAGCAGCTCCCTGAGCCATACATTCGCGGTTCCCATTTCCACGAGTTTCAGTAATCTCATCGAGTAAGTTAAGGGTCATTAGGGATTCAATCAAGCCAATAGCAGCAATAATTGAAGCATATGGTAAGATGAATTTGATTGTCTCTAAATTTAGAGGAACCATTGTAAATAGTTGAGATTGGAAAGTTGGTAAACCACCTTTTAGTCCAGCACCACCACCATCGCGAATAAATGAACCAACCGTACTGACATCTAAGGCTCCAAAAATCGCAATAGCTGAAACAGTTAGGATTGCTGCCAGAGCTGCTGGAACTTTAGTTGTGATCTTTGGTAGTAGATACATGATACTCATGGTTAGTACCACTAACCCGATCATTGTATATAGCGCACTGCCTACTAACCAAACAGATTCTCCATCTATTTTCTGAGTAAACATGCCTAGTTGTGACATGAAAATAACAATGGCTAGACCATTTACAAAACCCATCATTACTGGATGAGGAATGAGTCTAACGAATTTACCAAATTTGAAAACACCAGCTAAAAACTGAAGAACACCAGCTAGAACGACAGTCGCGAATAGGTAATTTAAACCCATGTTCTGGATAGGTTCAACCATTTCCAATCCCATTTGGTTACCGTCTTTTACAAGACTAACCATAACTACTGCAAGTGCACCTGTAGCTCCTGAAATCATTCCTGGGCGACCACCAAATATTGATGTAATTAAACCAATCATGAAAGCAGCGTAAAGACCTACTAGAGGATCTACTCCGGCAACAAAGGCAAATGCTACGGCTTCCGGAACCAGTGCTAAGGCCACTGTTAAACCTGAAAGAATATCATCTTTTGAATTAGCGGCTTTCCGCTTGAAAAATTCTACCATACTATCTTATCTATATTTTTGTTTTTTCAGGGCGCAAAAGTAGTGAATTTTATTCTATCACAGTGATATGCCTCAACTTAAATGGAGATTTTTTGAGCGGAATCGATGGCGTTCCTCATTATATAGCAGACTTAACTTTTGTATACCATTTAGAATTTGCATTGGGAAGAGATAATGTATAGAGTGATATATCTCATCGCTTGATTGGTTTTATTGATGATTAGGGGATTGTTATAGTGTGGATCTATGGAAATATAAAAACAATCAATTTGATCTATAGTGGTTTTTGTCGCATCTTTGTTGTATCAAATAAACAATTACAGAGTAGTTAGAATTAGGATTTTAACTATTAACCCAAAAAAGAGAAAGATGAAAAATTTAATAGGAATAGATCAAGAAAAAGCGAAAGTATTAAGTGCGAAATTAAACGACTTATTGGCAAATTATCAAATGTTCTATCAGAATTTACGTGGGCTTCATTGGAATATAAAAGGACGTGAATTTTTTGAACTACACCTAAAGTTTGAAGAATTATATAACGATGCGGTGATTAAGGTTGACGAAATCGCAGAAAGAATTTTAACACTTGAAGGTGAACCATTGCATACTTTCTCTGATTACCTAAAGGTATCAGAATTGAAAGAAGCCAAAGGAATTACAAATGGAGTAGAAGGTGTTGAGATTGTTGTGAAGAATTTCTCCTTACTGATTTTAAAAGAGCGTGAAATTCTTAGTCTGGCAGGAGATGCTGAAGATGAAGGTACAGTTAGCTTGATGAGTGATTATATATCTGAAACAGAAAAAACACTTTGGATGTTGAACTCTTACTTACGTTAATATAAATTTCTTTTGAAGAGATAAAAAAAGCACCACATTTAACATGTGGTGCTTTTGTATTTTAGACCTATTCTCTAGGATAGTATTTCTTTGCATGCGTTCATGATCCCGTCCTTATCGAAACCACACTCTTTATAAAGTTCTTCCTGAGTACCATGCTCAACCCATTTGTCTGGAACTCCAAGCCGTTTGATTTTAGAAGCATAATCATTGTCACTCATAAATTCTAAAACTGCTGATCCCAATCCACCAATTACAGATCCATCTTCAATTGTGATGATATGTTTATGGTTTTTGAATACTTCATGAAGCAATTCTTCATCAATAGGTTTTAGGAAACGCATATCGTAATGAGCAATTGTGAGCCCTTGCTTTTCTAATTCATCAATTGCATCACTTGCTTGCATTCCAATAGGTCCGATAGATAAGATAGCTAGATCTTTACCATCTCTCAATTTTTGTCCTTTACCAACTTCTATTTCTTTGAAAGATGTTTTCCAGTTTAATTCACGACCAGTTCCTCGAGGGTATCTGATAGAGAATGCACCTTTACCTCCCAATTGAGCGGTATACATCAGGTTACGTAATTCTTCTTCGTTCAAAGGAGACGATATCGTCATGTTTGGGATACAACGGAAGAATGCTAAATCGTATACACCATGATGTGTTGCACCATCTGCACCTACAAGGCCACCTCTGTCTAAACAAAAAACGACATCAACATTTTGAAGAGCAACATCATGAATAACCTGATCAAAGGCTCTTTGCATAAATGATGAATATATCGCACAGAATGGAATTTTTCCATTTGCAGCTAATCCACCTGAAAAAGTGACAGCGTGTTGCTCGGCAATACCAACATCAAATGCTCTATCAGGCATTTTTTCCATCATGATATTTAATGATGAACCCGTAGGCATTGCAGGGGTGATTCCTACAATTTTCTCGTTTTGTTCTGCTAACTCAACAAGTGTATTCCCAAATACTTCCTGGAATTTTGGAATTTGAGGTGAAGTTGGTTCCTTCTTCAAAATCTCTCCCGTGTTAGCATCAAATTTAGCTGGTGCGTGCCAATAGGTTTGATTTAGCTCAGCAGGCTCAAAACCTTTCCCCTTTTTCGTAATGCAATGCAAGATTTTGGGTCCTGGTATTTTTTGCAAATCACTCAATACTTTCACCATATGGTTCACATTGTGTCCATCAACAGGTCCAAAGTATCTGAAGTTTAAAGCTTCGAAAAGGTTACTTTGTTTCAGTAGAATGGTTTTAATACCATGTTCTACTTTCTGAAACAATTTTTGTGTATTGGGATTCACTCGGTTAAACTTTCCAAGAAAACGCCAAACATCATTCTTTACCTTATTATATGTTTGTGAAGTCGTGATATCTAACAAATATTCACTCATTCCACCCACATTGGGGTCGATAGCCATATTGTTATCATTCAAAATCACCAATAAATCAGCATTGTTTGTCGCTGCATTGTTTAAGCCTTCAAAGGCTAAACCTGCCGTCATCGACCCATCACCAATAACAGCAACTGTCTTTCTATCTTTTTCTCCACTTAATTGTGCAGAAACGGCCATTCCTAAAGCTGCAGATATAGAAGTAGAGGAGTGTCCCACGGTAAAAGCATCGTATTCACTTTCACCACGATTGGGGAAACCACTGATTCCTTTATATTTTCTGTTGGTGTGAAAAATATCTTTTCGACCAGTTAAAATCTTGTGTCCGTAGGCTTGATGTCCAACATCCCAAATAAGATTGTCGTAGGGTGTGTTTAAAACGTAGTGTAATGCAACACTTAGTTCAACCACTCCAAGACTGGCACCAAAATGACCAGGGTTACAGGAAACTTGTTCTATAATTTCCTGACGCAGTTCTGTACAAACTTGTATTAGATCATCTTCCGAAACCTTTTTTAGGTCGGATGGAAAGTTGATTTGATCCAATAATGGTTTTTCAGACTTTGTCATTTGTTAATCAGTTTATGGTATATTGTTGTACGGATTTGTGTCCGATTTTTAAAAATGGTCTAGGGGACGAAGATAGGAAAAATTGAGCAATCATAAAGCAAAGCTATTTCTGGATAGGGTATAAATAGTCAAGTGTTTGTTTGATTTATCCGTTTTGATATCTGACATAAGATATTCAATCTATTAGAAGATTTATATTGTGGACTAACTTTAGTCTCTTTATCTTTGTTTTTGTGATTTCTATAGGGTTAAATTTAAGATTATTATTTGTTAATTGATTGATAGCTAAGATATGAAAAGAATTAGTCAGTATTTATTTGTTTTTCTTGTAGGAGGTTTACTTTTCTCTTGTGTGCCAACTCGTCAATATCAGAAATTAGAAGCCAGAGCAAATGAGAACCAAAAGAAGTATAATGAGCTTAAAGATGCAAACCGTATATTGACCGAGAGCAATACCGAGATGGAGGGACGCCTGGAGGTTTTGGAAGATAAATACCAAAAAGCTAATGAAGAGTATAAAGAAAGTTACGAGCGTTTATTAAAGAGTAAGCAGCAATTAAAGCGTTGCGAGGAAAATCAACAACATTTGCTTGGTCAATTGGCAAAACAACAAAAAGGGAGTGCCAGAGAAAGTAAAAGCTTGTTAGATCAAATTCATAAAACACAAGATAATTTAAATTTGCGTGAAGATGAAGTGATGCGTTTGGAGCAGGATTTGAAACGTAGAATGAAGAAGTTAAATACGATGCAAACCGAAATCAATCGACGTGATAAACGTCTATTGGAATTGGAAAGAGCGCTTGCTAAAAAAGATGAAGCTGTTATGGCCTTGAAGAATAAGGTGATGAATGCTTTGACAGGTTTTGATAATAAAGGGTTGAGTATTTCTAATCGAAATGGTAAGGTTTATGTCTCTATGGACGAAAAATTACTTTTCAAATCCGGAAGTTATACCGTTGATGTTCGAGGTGCGCAAGCATTGAAACAATTAGCACATGTTTTGGCCACCAATAAAGATATTAACATTGTGATTGAGGGGCATACCGATAATGTACCTTATAAGGGTAGTGGTGATTTGAAGGATAATTGGGATTTGAGTGTAAAGCGCGCAACATCAATAGTACGAATCTTAAGTTTGAATAAAGGAATAAATCCACAGAGAATGACTGTGGCAGGAAGAAGTAAATATTTGCCTCTTGCTTCGAATGCCAACGCAGAGGGAAGAAGTAAAAACCGACGTACAGAAATTATTCTGACGCCAAAGCTTGACGAACTTTTCCAGATTATGGGTCAATAAGGATAAAGGAATAAAAAAGATGAAATTTTCAGAAAACAAATCAATTATAGGAATGATTCATGTTCAGGCCTTGCCTGGGACACCGAATCATAAAATGAGCTTGAAAGAGATTGCTGATTTAGCAGTAAAGGAAGCTAAACAGTACGAGACTGCTCAGGTCGATGCCATAATTATTGAGAATATGCACGATGTGCCTTATATGAAAGGTCAGGTTGGTCCTGAGATTACAGCTGGGATGACTATTGTGGCACAGGCTATTCGAGAGGCAGTATGTTTGCCTTTAGGTATTCAGATTCTTGCTGGAGCCAATAAGGAAGCCTTGGCGGTAGCAAAAGCAGCAAATCTGGATTTTATTAGAGCGGAAGGTTTTGTTTTTGGACATGTGGCTGATGAGGGGTATATCGAGTCATGTGCGGGGGAATTGATGCGTTACCGTAAGATGATTGATGCTGATGCTGTGAAAGTATTTACTGATATCAAGAAGAAACACAGCTCACATGCTATAACATCAGATGTGGATATAGTAGAAACCGCGCATGCGGCAGAATTTTTCTTGAGTGATGGTTTGATTGTAACAGGATCGTCTACCGGAAAGGCTGTAGATATTCGAGAACTTGATGCTTTGAAAGATTCTGTGGATAAGTCAATTTTAATAGGTTCCGGTATTACGGCTGATAATATTTCAGAATATTGGAATTATGCAGATGCGTTTATAATAGGTTCACACTTTAAAGAAAATGGTTTTTGGATGAATCAAATATCCAATGAACGTCTCTTAGTATTTATGCATCAAGTCGAAATATTACGATCTAAAAAATAGTCGTGTATTAAAGTGTATAAAAAAAGCTGCTCAATTTGAGCAGCTTTTATATTTTAGAATCAATTCATGATTACTTCACCAACTTGTTTACGAAGTGGTAGTGAGAACCGAATCTTTCGAAAGCAGCTCTATCTAATTCTTCTCTAAAGTCTGGGTGAGCAACAGAAATAATTGCTTTAGCTCTTTGTTGAAGTGTTTTACCGAATAGGTTTACACAACCGTGCTCAGTAGCAAACCAACGCATGTTGTTACGTGTTGTTACAACACCAGATCCTTGTAAAAGAGTTGGCGTAATTTTAGAAACACCTTTACCAGTTACAGAAGGCATGGCAATAATTGGTACACCACCTTCAGAAGCAGCAGCTCCACGAGTAAAGTCGATCTGTCCACCTACACCTGAGTAGTGAGTTGTTCCGATTGAATCAGCACAAACCTGACCAGTTAGGTCGATAGAAAGAGCCGAGTTGATTGCACAAACCTTAGGGTTTTGCTTGATAACGTGAACACCATTGGTGTAAGCAACGTCCATCATTAAAACACCTGGGTTATCATCAACGAAATCGTAAAGTTCTTTTGTTCCCATAAGGAAACCTGCTACAATCTTACCTTTATCTAATTTCTTGTTCATCCCGTTTACAACACCGCTTTCAACCAAAGGAAGAAGACCGTCAGCAAACATTTCAGTGTGAACACCAAGATCTTTGTGGTTACCAAGCTGAGCTAATACAGCATTAGGAATTCCACCAATACCCATTTGAAGACAAGCCCCATCAGGAATTAAGTTTGCTACATTTTTACCGATAGCAATATCAATATCAGATAATGGCGCGTTGTGGTGTTCGATAAGTGGAGAATCATCTTCACAGAAAACATCGAAAGAACTTAATGGCATCATAGCGTCACCAAAAGCACGAGGTACGTTTGGATTGATAATAGCTACAACTGTGTCAGCAGTTTCTACCGCGGCACGTGAACAATCTACTGAAGTTCCTAGAGATACATAACCATGCTTGTCTGGAGGACTTACTTGTACAACAGTTACGTTTACATTTAAGTAACCTTCACGGATTAGTTGCTGAGTTTCACTAAGGAAAACAGGAATATAATCAGCATATCCAGCTTGAGTTTGTTTACGTACGTTAGCACCAACAAACAAAGATTCAAGATTGAAAATACCTTCAAACTCTGTTGCAGCATATGGAGCTGGTCCTTCGGTGTGGATGTGTTGAATTGTTACATCGTAAATTTCACCATTACGACCTCGGTCACACATTGCATTAATGAACTTGTGTGGCGCTAGAGCAACTGAGTGTAGGTGTACTCTGTCACCTGATTTAATCACCTTTGCAGCTTCTTCGAATGATACTGTTTTAATACCTTGTTGCATTGTTATTCAGTTTATATTGAGCTTATAAATTTCAAATTCGCACGCTAAAGTAGTATATTTTTTAAGCCTTAAAACTGCTCTGTAGCATTATTGCTGAACAACATGTTGAAAGTGTGTGCTTTAATTTCTGAAATAAAAAAACAGCCAGAAGACCCAACTCCTGACTGTTTTAACCCAAACATCTAATAAAACTTAAATAACAAAAACTATCAAACTATTATATTGTTCTAATTAATGAAATAATATAGCGGTTATTTCATCCAATTCAATCTCTATATTAATCTAAAAAATAACATCTAGTTTATTTATCGATTAAGATAGTGTGTTGTCGTTTAATAGACTTAATTAGGCTGACTAACAGCTTTAATTAAGCTTGAAACAATAGTTTAATACAAATATAGATTAGTTCTAAACATCAATCAAATCAATATTGTATATAAAGCAATAGATATTGTTTATATTTGTAGATCAAAATCAACAAATAATAAACTAATTAGATATGGTTACATTAACTCAACTTGAATACATAGTTGCTGTAGATACGCACCGTCACTTTGCAACTGCAGCAGATAGCTGTTTTATTACGCAGCCTACATTAAGTATGCAAATCAAAAAACTTGAAGAGTTTTTAGATATTACCATATTCGATAGAAGTAAGCAGCCTATTATTCCAACTGATGTTGGTGTCCAAATTATAGAGCAGGCTCGTATTATTTTAGGTGAGTCGAAAAAGATAGATGAGATTGTTAAGAATCATCGGGAAACCGTTGAGGGAAGTTTAAAGATAGGTATTATCCCAACTTTGGCCCCATTTTTACTTCCTATGTTTATAGGTGACTATATTCGAAACTACCCGGATGTTAAGGTTGAAGTTGAAGAAATGGTCTCAGATGATATTGTGGAGGCTTTAAAAAAGGATTTTTTAGATGTCGGGATTTTTGTGACGCCTCTAAAGGATGACAAGATAAAAGAGCAGCCTTTGTTTTTTGAAGAGATGATGATTTACGCACACAAAGGACATGATATCCTAAAAAAGGAGATTGTTGAGGTTAAGGATATCGCAACTTCGGAGATTTGGATGTTGGGTGATGGACATTGTTTCCGCAACCAGGTTATTAACCTTTGTGAGATGCATAGTATGCAACATCAGGAATTACCTTTTGAGTTTGAAAGTAATTCTTTGGAAACATTGATGAAAATTATCGATCGTGAAGGTGGATTTACATTAATCCCTGAATTGGCAACACAGTATATGTCGGCAGAAAAGTTGAAGCAAGTGAAGTCTTTTACAAATTTACACCCCCTTCGAGAGGTCAGTTTGATCTATTCTCGACATTATTCGAAGAATAAATTATTAAATTTATTGGGTGAACATATCCGAAAAATGATGCCTTCAGCATATTTGAACAAAGAAAGAGGAACAATTGTTGAGTGGAATTGAAAAAAAATGTTCCTCAGGAATAAGGGGTTAGCTTTTTTGTTGCAGAAAACTTGATTTTTTTTGCATTTCCCTCTTGTGTGATTGAAGAATTATAATTTACTTTGCATCGCAATTGAGAGAAAAACGAGACATGTTTTCAACATTCTTTCAGAAGCAAAAAAAAACTGCAAAGTGTTTGTGTTATTCAAAACTTCAATTATCTTTGCAGCTCCAAATTTGATGGTCCGTTCGTCTAGGGGTTAGGACGCTAGATTTTCATTCTAGTAACACGGGTTCGATTCCCGTACGGACTACACAGTTTTGCAATTCTTTAATTGCTTTTTGGAGATTTTTTTTGGTCCGTTCGTCTAGGGGTTAGGACGCTAGATTTTCATTCTAGTAACACGGGTTCGATTCCCGTACGGACTACAGTTTTAAATAATTTGATACAATAAAGAGATGGCAAATCATCAATCCGCAATTAAAAGAATTCGTCAGTCTGAGGCTAGAAGAGTGCATAATAAGTACTATGCTAAGACTGCCAGAAATGCCGTAAGAAATTTACGCGCGACTACTGATAAGGAAGCTGCTTCTGAGTTGCTACCTAAAGTTACAGCTATGTTAGATAAGTTGGCTAAAATCAACGTTATTCATAAGAACAAAGCAGCTAACTTGAAATCGAAATTAGCTTCACACGTTAACGCGTTGTAAGACTATATAAACTCTTATATGAAAGCCTACTAATTTATTAGTAGGCTTTTGTGTGTTTAACTGTTTCTTATTTAAGGATATCGATCTCGACTCAATCTCAGTTAATTCTGGGATCAGGTTCAAAAGTTTTAAACTTGTTTAGGATCACCGGTAAAAGTTGGGTCTAATTCTGCCTGGATTATAAGTTTTAGCTTATTTAAAACGCTTTGAAAGTGAAAAGGTATCTTTTAACCGATTGGTTGAATGGATTACGCTGGCGTCTTATGGCGTAGCCGAATTATTGATATGTTATTAAGAGTACTTTTTCTAACAAACCAATAGATTTAAGAGTAATTGAAGGGTCGATTCTCAGCTTCACTGTCGATAGATCAAAAGTTAAGGTAGCACAACAGATAGTGGCATGTGTTTTTGCACTATTCTTACTATAGAGGTAAGTGTAAATAATACTTGATATTTATCTAAGCAGTTCTAATCGGTTAGCGTCCAATCTAAGGAAGATAAAGAGTAGGATGGTAAAAGACCAAAGAGATGAGCCTCCATAGCTAAAAAAGGGCAGAGGAATACCAATAACAGGAGCTAGGCCAATCGTCATACCCACATTGACGGCAATATGAAAAAATAGAATAGCTGCTACACCATAACCATAGATTCGACTAAAGCTTGAGCGTTGTCTTTCGGCCAGGAAAATAAGGCGTAGGATAAGAAATAAATGCAGTATAAGGACTAAAGCAGAACCTAAGAAGCCCCATTCTTCTCCAACCGTACAGAAAATAAAGTCGGTACTTTGCTCAGGAACGAAATTGAATTTTGTTTGAGTCCCGTTTAAAAAGCCTTTACCATTGAATCCGCCTGATCCGATAGCAATTTTAGATTGATTAACGTTATATCCTGCACCATATGGATCGGATTGGATACCCAAAAGTTCATTGATTCTTTGTTGTTGGTGCGGCTCCAATACGCGATCAAATATATAGCTAACCGAAAAGGTGTAAAATAAACTTCCAATAACTAATAAGAGGACAAGTGCAGCATTCTTAATTTTACTTCGGTAGATATAAATCAAAAAAGGAATGGTATTTAGAATAATAGAGATTACAAGAAGAGAGAAATTTCCCAGTTGTAAACCTGCTCCTTTGTTAATTAACCACAAGGTCCCAAAACTACCCCCTAGTAAAGCAAATGCTATGGCAATTTGTTTCATTTGAACACCTATCATCTTTAAGCTTATAGCAGCTATAAAAACGATTAGGATAGCCACCATGAAGCTAGAATAGATTAGAGTGAAGACAAAGAATACAGCGGCTAAAAGAGCTAGTAATAATACAAAGCCTGATAAACCTTCGCGATATAGAACCAGAATAAATACAGAATAAACCAGTGCAGATCCTGTATCGTTTTGCATTAAGATTAGAACTGCAGGCGTAAAGAGTATAAGTCCCGTTATGAATAAGGATTTGATTTTATGAATCTTAAAATTGTATTGGCTTAAATACCTGGCTATTGCGAGATTGGTTGCAAATTTGGCAAACTCGGCGGGCTGAAATCGGATTGACCCCAATTGAAACCAGGAACGCGCCCCATTAACTTTAACTCCAAAAACCAGGACGGCCAAGAGGAGTAGAATCATTAGGATGAGTGTTGGATAGGCAAATGCGGAGTAGAATTTACTTTCAATGGTGAGAATAACAATGGCAATAAAAACGGCAGCTCCTATCCAGATCAATTGTTTCCCGTAGCGTTGCGTCGCATCAAAAATACTTTGATGTTCTTCGTTATAAACAGCAGCATATATATTGATCCATCCTAAAAACACCAATATAGCGTATAGCATAATGGTCATCCAATCGAGGTTTTTAATCAGGCTTACTCTTCTATTCATAGCTACTACTCTTTTTCTATTGGTCTTTATTGTTTTCTTTAACGTTAATTAAATCCGCTTCAAGCATTCTCTTCTCTAAATATTTCTTGTTTTCAGAAATTTCACCTTTCAGATATTTCTCAATCATCAGGCCAGAAATAGGTGCGGCATATCTTGAGCCCCATACCCCATTCTCTACATAGACAACTAGTGCAATCTTGGGGTCGTCCTTGGGTGCAAAGGCTACATATACCGAATGGTCAATGCCTGGGTTTTGAACGGTACCCGTTTTACCACAGACCCGGATATCTTTTATAGCAGACGATCGCCCTGTGCTACCTTCACCGCCATGAACAACTAAATCCATACCTTCAATCACCGGTTCAAAATACTGGGGATCTATTGTTGTTTGGTGTTTTTTTAAGAATTTCGGATCAATGTTTTTATCTTCTCCAATTGACTTCACAATATGGGGTGTGTAGTAATAACCTCTATTGGCAATACAAGAAACCATATTAGCCATCTGAATAGGGGTGATTAGAAGAGAGCCTTGCCCAATTGCCATTGAAACAATATTCAGTGACTTCCAATTTTTTGTTCTGAGTTGTTTAGCATGATAGCTAGCTTTGGGAATAAGTCCAGTTAATTCACTTGGGAGATCAGTCCCAAGTCTCGACCCAAAGCCAAATGATCGTATATGTTTAGTCCAATTTGTGTAGCTTTCGCTAACTGATCCAAAACGTGGTGCATCCAGTATATTTCGGAATGTGTTTGCATAGTAAGCATTGCAAGAGTGTTGGATTGACTCTTTTAGATCTAAAGGAGATTTGTGAGGATGACACCCTTGTGTAAAATTACCAACATGATAGCCATTGTGACATTGAAACCTTGTGTGCGGTGTGATGATGCCTTCTTGTAAAGCGACAAGTGCATTAACCAGTTTGAAAATTGAGCCAGGAGGATAGGTAGCCATCATCGAACGATCGAACAAGGGTCTTAATGAATCATTATTGGCTAGTTCACGGTAGTTTTTAGACATGGCTCTACCCACAAACATTTCCGGATCGTACCCAGGGCTTGATAATTTAACTAAGATTTCTCCGGTTTTAGGCTCTATGGCGACGATACCCCCTTTTTTATTTTGCATGAGCTTTTCTGCATATTCTTGCAGGTTAATGTCCAGAGTTGTTGTGATATTCTGTCCTTCAATCGCATTTTTATCTAGTTTGCCATCATGGAAAGATCCTTTGATTCTGTTATAAACATCTACCCAATAGACTTTTAATCCTTTAGTGCCTCGTAAAACGGACTCATAAGTGCTCTCTAATCCACTTTTGCCAATGTAGTCACCTTGAGTATAGTATTTGTCTTTTTTAATGTGTCTGTCATTGACTTCACCTAGGTAGCCTAAGGTGTGTGCTGCGTTATGGTGAGGGTATTTTCTAAGAGTACGAGTTTGAACAAAAAAGCCTGGATATTTATATAATTTCTCCTGAAGAACAGCATAACGTTCTGAAGATAATTGTTTGATGAAAATTGAAGAGCGGTATCTGGAATGCTTTTTTGCTTTTTTAATTCTGCGAATCACATCTTCTTTATCAACACCAACCAAAGTGCAAAAATCTAGCGTGTCGAATGTTTTAACCTGTCGGGGTATAATCATTAGGTCGTAGGCCGCCTGATTATATACCAAGAGCTCACCATTTCTATCGTAAATTAAACCACGTGCGGCATATTGAGTTACTCTTCGTTGAGAATTACTTTCAGCTGATAGTTTGTACTGATCGTTAACAATTTGGAGATTGAAAAGTCTGATTAGGAATACTAGAATAACAAAGGCAAAGATGCCTCCAATAATAAATCTTCGGTTTGAATAGTTATTCATATTGGCTCAGACAATTTTATTTTTTTGAAATGATAAACTGACTTGTAATGACAAGTATTAGAGTGAAAATACTACTTAATATTATTCTAATTAGAGTGTCACCAAAGTTATTAAAAGAAAAGACTTCTACGATAAACAGGAAACTGTGATGAGCAAGAATTAGAATAAGAGCATATTTAAAAAACCAGGAAAAGCCATATACATATAGTCCTTGTTCAATATTTGATTCGTAATTATCCCGAACAGAAATGTAGTTTAAAACAAAAGGTCTTAAAAAGCCCATGAAAACACAAGCTGAAGCATGTATGCCAATGGTATTGGAAAACACATCGATGCTAAGACCCATGAAAAATGATAATGCCAATAAAAGCCAGGGAGGTGTTTCGAAAGGGAGTAATAGTATGAATAAAACATATAGGTAAGGGTTGATGAAACCACTCAGCTGAATGTTATTAAAAATAGTAACCTGAAGTAAGATTAGTATTATAAAGCGGATAATATTTTTAACTATAAAATTCATTTTTCAACTTCTTTCTCTAATTCTAATCGTTCGTTTTTAAGTAAATCTCCAATCACATCAACATAGGACAGTTGATTAAAATCGTTGCTGATTAAGATGATAACTTCACGGAAGTTTCCACCTGTTGATGGTAAAATCTCATCAGCTGTTCCAAGTAGAAGGCCTTCTGGGAAAACGGAAGAAAAACTACTTGTGGTTATGGTGTCACCAAGTTTGATGTCAACATGAGAAGGGATTTCAATTAATCTTGCTCTACGGTAATCCTTCCCATCCCAATATAATGAGCCATGGTGGTTGTTTTTCTTTATTTTTGCAGATATTTTCAATCTGCTATTCAATAAAGAGAGCACCGTTGAGTAATTGTCTGATACGGATTTTACAATACCTATGACGCCATTGTTGGCAACAACTCCCATCTCAGGAAGTATTCCCTGATTTCGACCCTTGTTAAGGGTAATATAATTTCGTTGTTTATTTATTGAATTGTTAATCACTTTTGCTGAGCGATAAACATACTGTTGTTTGAAGAGCGAATCTTCGAAAAAGAAAAAAGAGTCTGCAGAAAGTTTGTAGTTTTCTGATAGTAAATTGTGGAGTAATGTGTTTTCGTGACTTAATTGATCATTTATAGTCGTAAGTCTGACGTAATCAGAGAATGAAGTTACTTTGTTGTATATACTTCCGCTTATGGCATTGTTAGAATTTAGGAAAACTGTTTTGTGATAATTGTTGTTATTCACAATTAGTATAAAACAGACCAATTCTATTATTAAGAATAGAATTGTGAAATGAAATCTGACAATGATCTGGAGTAGATTCTTCATTCAATTATATGGGGGTAAGCGGTTTTGAATTTATGCTTATTGATTAGCTGATTTCTCAACTAATCAATAAGCTATAACTCGTAAAAGGTATCAAATCATACCATCTACTATTTTTATCTCATTAAGAATGAGAAATTATTTACATTTTTAAGTGCAACACCTGTTCCTCTAGCCACAGCTCTCAATGGATCTTCAGCTATATGGAATGGAATGTTTAACTTATTCATTAGACGTTTATCAAGACCTCGAAGCAGTGCACCACCTCCGGCAAGATAAATACCATGGTTCACAATATCAGCATACAATTCAGGTGGTGTTTGCTCCAATGCACTTAAGATTGCAATCTCAATCTTAGAGATTGACTTTTCAAGACAGTGGGCAATTTCCTGATATGAAACTGGTATCTCAATCGGAAGAGCAGTCATCTGATTTGGTCCTTGCACACGGAAATCAGTTGGTGGTTCCTCTAATTCTGAAAGTGCAGATCCAACATGAATTTTAATGTCTTCAGCTGTACGTTCACCAATTTTAATATTGTGTTGATGACGCATATATTCCTGAATGTCGGCTGTTAAATCATCACCCGCAATGCGAATTGATTTATTGGTAACAATACCTCCAAGTGAGATAACTGCAATTTCAGTTGTACCACCTCCTATATCCACGACCATGTTTCCTTCAGGGGCTTCAACATCAATACCAATACCTATTGCAGCAGCCATTGGTTCATAAATCATGTAGACATCTCTACCGCCAGCATGCTCCGATGAGTCACGAACGGCACGCATTTCAACCTCAGTACTACCCGATGGGATACAAATGACCATTCTTAACGAAGGAGGAAACAGACGTGGTTTCTTATTGATCATCTTGATCATCCCACGAATCATCTGTTCGGCAGCATTAAAGTCTGCAATTACACCGTCGCGCAATGGACGGATTGTACGAAGGTTGTCGTGAGTTTTACCTTGCATTTGGCGTGCCTTTTCGCCAATAGCCACCATTTTCTCGGTGCGTCGGTCAAGTGCCACAATCGAAGGTTCGTCAACCACAATCTTATCATCACAAATGATGATTGTGTTTGCCGTTCCCAGGTCGATGGCAATTTCCTGTGTCATGAATGAAAAAAATCCCATATAGTCGTGTGTATCTCGGTTTTATCGTTTTATATTTTCAGAACTTTGTCCTCTAAGTTTAGAAGCATCCTAAGTTAACAAGTTTATTAGGATTAATACACTGCTCGAAACAAAGAATCTGATTATAATTTTAATGTTTAAAGTGACGCATGCCTGTAAATACCATTGCAATACCATACTTATTGGCTAAATCGATTGATTCTTGATCTCGAATTGAGCCTCCAGGTTGAATAATTGCTGTAATTCCAGCTTCGTTTGCAGCTTCAACACAATCGCCGAAAGGGAAAAAGGCATCCGATGCCATTGCACTTCCTTTGATATTTTCACCACCTTGACGAATTGCATTTTCTAAAGCCCAAATACGACTAACTTGTCCTGGTCCAACACCAGTTGTAGTCTTGTCTTTAGCAATTGCAATACCATTCGATTTGGCATGTTTCACCGCTTTCCATGCGAACATTAGATCTTCCATTTCTTTTTCTGATGGCTGACGTTCAGTAACGACTTTCAATTCATCATTAATCAATTTCTGATCTTGTTCCTGAATCAATAGACCTCCTAGCACAGTACGTGCTTTAAAGGTTGAATATCCAGTTTTTAAGATTTCTGGAAGCTCCAGTAATCTTACATTCTTTTTCTTAGTTAAAATTTCAAGAGCTTCAGGGCTGAAAGATGGCGCTACAATAACCTCAAGGAAAATTGTGTTCATGATTTCAGCTGTGGCAGCATCAATTTCACGGTTTGAAGCAACAATACCTCCAAAAATTGAAACAGGATCTGCTTCATAAGCTTTCTTGAATGCTTCAGCAATTGTTTCAGCACTACCAATACCACAAGGGTTAGCATGCTTAGCTGCAACAATAGTTGGCTCGTCGTACTCTTTTAGTGTTTCAAGGGCACCATCAGTATCACCAATATTATTGTATGAAAGTTCTTTACCGTGAATTTTGTTTGCAGCAGTAAGTGTTCCTTCAGTTTCTTTAATTTGAGCATAGAAGCTAGCTTGCTGATGTGGGTTCTCACCATATCTAAGATCTTGCTTCTTCTCGTATGTCAATGTAATTGTGTCTGGAGATTTGATATCCAGTTTTGTGTTGAAGTAGTTTGAAATTAAAGCATCGTAATGAGCTGTGTGTTGGAACACTTTAGCAGCTAAGTACTCTTTAGTTTCGAAACTAGTATCTCCTTTTTCTTTAAGTTCTGCAATAACCGTATCGTAATCTTTAGGATCAGTAATTACTGAAACAAAATTATAGTTCTTTGCAGCAGCTCTAAGCATAGTTGGCCCGCCTATATCAATATTTTCAACAATATCTTCGTGGCTTGATTCCGGATTCAGGACAGTTTCCTTGAACGGATACAGGTTACAAACCACAATATCGATTGGATCGATTCCCAACTCTTTCATTTGAGATTGGTGCATTTCGTTGTCTCGAATAGCAAGAATACCACCTTCAATATGTGGATGGATTGTTTTTAAACGACCATCAAAACATTCTGGAAACTGAGTTAAGTCAGAAACATCCATAACAGGAATTCCCTCAGCCTTAAACTTAGCAGAAGTACCGCCAGTAGAAATGATTTCCCATCCTAACTGGTGAAGTTCTCTAGCAAATTCAACAACGTTTGTCTTATCAAATACACTGATTAGAGCTCTTTTCATGATTTGTTTTTTGGGGTAATTTATGTGTGTAGAAAATTAACTTTATATTAAAATAATTCTCAAGTAAAACCGACAGGCGTAAAGATCTATTGTATAGCGCTTTATGTGAATCGTTTTAACCTCACGCAAAGTTAAGAAAAAGCCTAAAAAATAAGACTTATAAATAGAGCTTTTTTCAAGTAAAAGTCAATAAAAATGCTAGTGCTTGTTATTGAGAGAATTAACTGTATTGAGTCAATGTTAGCTGCGAAGACTAACTTGGGTGTAAAATCTAGGGAATTTGAGTTTTTAATGCTCTTTTTGTGATAGGGAATGTGTATTCCAGCAAATCAAAACGACTTCTGATTTGCTGGAAAATATGTGGGATGTTTCTTTAAGTCATAAAGTAGACTCCAATTGCAAGGTAGATTAATAACCCAACGATATCATTCAGAGTTGTGATAAATGGACCCGTTGCCAATGCAGGATCAATTTTGGCTCTATTAAGCATTAATGGAATTAATGTTCCAGCAGCAGCAGCAAAAATAATTACAGCTAGTAATGCAACAGATACGCTTATGGTAAGTGCATAGGATGCACTGAAAAAATAATTGTATAATAATAGGAGTGAAGAACAGGTTAACCCATTTATTAATGCTCCGCCAAGTTCACGCATTAATCGGCTAAAGGTACTCTCGATACCTAATGAATTACTAGCAATACCTTGTACTATAATTGCAGATGATTGTACTCCAACATTACCTGCCATCGCTGTTATTAATGGAATGAAAAAAGCCATTGCTGGTGTTTCATCCAATCCTGACTCGTAAATTGAAATCACCTTGGCTGCACAAACACCTCCAACCAGGCCTATAAGAAGCCATGGTAATCGAGCTCTTGTTTGTAGCCAAATGGAGTCGTTTGCTTCAATATCTTCAGAGATACCCGAAGCCATTTGGTAGTCTTTCTCGGCTTCGTCACGGATGACATCTACAATATCATCAATGGTAATTCTTCCCATTAAGCGCCCAATACTATCAATAACAGGAAGAGCTACAAGGTCATATTTCTCCATTATAAGAGAAACTTCTTCAGCTGGTTCGTCGGTGTGAACGGACATGGCATCTGGCTCAAAAATATTTATGATTTTAGCTGAAGTTGGACTCAGAATCATTTTTTTAAGGGATAGAGTCCCAATGAGCTTATTGTCATCATCAACAACATATACATAGTAAATCTCATCAATATCTTCCGCTTGTCGGCTAAGTTCCCGAAGACAGGTGAGAACGGTCCAATTTTCGTTGACAATAACCAACTCTTTTCCCATCAAACCACCAGCAGTGTCTTCATCGTAATGTAGTAGATCTACAATGTCTCCAGCAGTCTCAACATCTTCAATTTGTGAAAGTATTTCTTCCTGCTTATCATCGGATAAGCCCCCAATTAGGTCGGCAGCATCGTCCGAATCCATATGGTCAATAAACTTCTTCGCAATAACTTCAATAGGCAGTACCTTCATGAAACGTTTACGATCGTCCTCCTCAATTTCAGAAAGTACATCAGCACCTGTATCGGCATTAAGAAGTAGAAATATATATTTGGCTTCTTCGGTATTTAATTCGTCTAATATATCAGCAATATCGGCAGCATGAAGGTCTTCGATTTTTGCTTTTGCTTCGGTCTCATTTTTCTGATCTATAATTGTTCTTAGATCTTCGATGTATTCGCGAGTTAATTCAAATTGCATAACATCTTATTTTTTTGAGTGTGTGACGAATTTCTCTAAGGCATAGATCTTATTTGTGTAATTGACATATGAGTGACTATTCTGCTATAAATAAATGGGCAGAATGATAGTTTCGATTATATGAAAATAGGCTTTGGCTTAAATTAAGAATCTTATGCAAATATACTTTAGCATCTAATATAGTTAAATAGTTGATAAAGTAATAGAAACTCTTTTTAAGAAGTACTTTAAATTTAAGAATGAAAAAAACTATTCTGTTATAAGTACTTCAATTTTATTAGTTAATTCTACAAATTCCTGAACACTCAATTGTTCAGGTCTTTGTCCCATGATTTCATCGTCGAGCTTTTTGTCAACAAGAATGCTTTTTAGGGAATTTCGAAGTGTTTTACGGCGCTGATTGAAGCCCGTTTTAACGACTCGGAAAAATAGAGATTCATTACATTTTAAATCAGAGGTGGTGTTTCGACGCATGCGAATCACTGCCGATTTCACTTTTGGAGGTGGATCAAAAACTTTTTCACCTACTGTGAAAAGGTAGTCGATATCGTAGAAAGCTTGCATAAGGACACTTAAGATTCCATAAGCTTTACAGCCTGGTTCTGCAGCCATTCGTTCAGCAACTTCCTTTTGAATCATACAAACAACTTCGGGAATTTGATCTCTGTAATCAAGTACTCTGAAGAAAATCTGAGATGAAATGTTGTAAGGGAAATTACCTATAACAGAAAAAGGTTCATCAAATAATTTTGATAAATCAAATCGAAGAAAGTCTTCACCAATAATTCGACCATCTAATTCGGGATAGTTTTCTTTTAAATAGGCTACCGATTCTGTATCAATTTCAACAACGTGTGTTTCGAAATTGTTATTGGGTAGAAGGTATTGAGTGAGAACACCCATACCTGGGCCTATTTCTAATACTTTATTTACTTGCTCACCATTTAAGCTATCAACAATTTTCCTGGCTATATTTAAGTCCTTTAAGAAATGCTGGCCTAAATTTTTCTTTGCTCTAACGTGTCCCATATTCTGGTCTTCAATACTTTTTTAACAGGGGCTTCCATTCTTAGGTTAAAAACCAAAGTATTTTACAAACATTTCATTATTTTTGCGGTTCACCTGTCGTAAATTACGGCAAATTTAGAACTAAATACCATAAGAACAGGGTTTACTTGTTGAAATTTTAAAATTCATTGACAAGAAAACCTAGATTTACTTATTTTCAGCAATATTTGATGTCCTAAAAATTGAATTTGATTGAAGACTTGATCAGATTAGGAGCTTTATTGTTTGAAAACAATTCAAGTAATCGTGAGTTCAAGGGAGATATTGTTGTATAAAAACTAATCACATTGAAGAAAACATTGAGTCAAGGCATAAAATTTCTATTTTTCTTTTCTATAAGTGCCTTTTTATTCTGGTTAATATATAGAGGACAAGACACATCTGAGATCTTTGAGGTTTTGAAAAATGATGTTAACTATTCATGGATTCTTGCTTCTCTTACTTTTGGACTGCTGAGTCATGTTAGTCGTACGATTCGATGGAATATGTTGATAGAATCATTGGGTAAAAAACCTCGTTTTACTAATACTTTTCTGGCTGTAATGGTGGGCTATTTCGCAAACTTAGCCTTGCCAAGAATGGGTGAAATATCTCGTTGTGGTGTTATGAGTAAATACGAAGATGTGTCATTCTCAAAATTAATTGGCACTGTGGTCTTAGAAAGAGCACTTGATATTGTCATGCTTCTGTTGTTTTTACTTTTAACCATGATTACTCAGTTTGAAGTTTTGTCTGATTTTATGACACGTAACCCACAAGTTAGTTCTAAGTTATCAGCAGTTTTTGCATCGTCTATCACCATGTATGTTATGATTGTTCTGGCTATTGTTATTTTCATTTTCAGAAAGAAGTTTAAGCATACTGTATTTTATAAGAAGATCATGTTTACGCTTGGGAATTTTATGGATGGATTCAGAGCGATTCGTAAATTGGATAATAAGTTGTCGTTTGTGTTACATACCATATTTATATGGGTGATGTATTATTTAATGACTTATATCTGTTTTTTTAGTTTTGGATTCACTTCAAACCTGCCTGCTTTAGCCGGACTTACTGTATTTGTTATGGGTAGTTTTGGTATGGTTGCACCTGTGCAAGGTGGGATAGGCGCATGGCATTTTATGGTTATTGCAACGCTTCTGATTTATTTACCAAGTACCCCGGATATTGAAAAGCTGTCAAGAAGTTTTGCTTTAGTTGTTCATGGTTCTCAAACTGCTATGATTATTATTGTAGGAGCACTTTCTGTTATTGCTTTACCTTTTGTAAATAGAAAAAAAGCTTAAGTAAAATTCATAAATAAATTTGTATGGGAGTGCAGTTTCAAATAGAAGAGGTAGTCGATCAGCTATCTAAGCAATTGTTTTTGGAGCTACCTGTGCGTCTATATAAAAATGAGTCGAATTGGGTTCGCCCTCTTGATGATGATATTGAGGCTGTCTTCAATCCTCAAAAAAATAAAATGTTTCAGCGTGGCACCTGCTGCCGTTGGATTATGAAGAATACAAAAGGCCTTGTTGTTGGGCGTGTCGCTGCTTTTATTGATAATAAAACCCGTGATTTAGGCGATCAGCCTACAGGGGGGATGGGCTTTTTTGAATGTGTTGATGATCAGCAAGCTGCAAATGTGCTTTTTGATACTTGTGCTGAATGGTTGAAGGATCAAGGCATTGAGGCTATGGATGGGCCTATAAATTTTGGTGAGCGTCATCAGTGGTGGGGCTTGTTGGTTGAAGGTTTTCATAGACCTTTATACAATATGCCATATTCATTGCCATACTATCAAAACTTTTTCGAATCGTATGGTTTTAAAACTTACTTCAAACAATATACCTACAAAACCCTTTTTTCTACCGATAGTTTAAGTGAGGTGATTGCCTGGAAGGCAAAACGAATTGAGCGTAATTCTGAATACTCAGTTGTTCATTTTGATAAAAAGCAGAAGGATCGGTTTATTCTGGATTTTGTTCATGTTTATAATGCAGCTTGGGTGTCGACTATTCCAGGTGTCGATTTTATGACAGAGGAGAGTGCAAAGGAAATCTTTGATTCTCTTAGTTCGGTTTTGAATGAAAAGTTACTTTGGTTTGCTTATTATAAGGATGAGCCGATTGGTTTTTTTATTATGACTCCTGATATGAATGAGGTTTTACATGGCTTAAATGGTCAGTTTGGTTGGAGGGCTAAATTGAAATTTCTGCACTATAAATATATCAAGAAGAATAAGAATGCTATCGGTTTAATATTTGGAGTTGTACCAGCTTTCCAATCTAAGGGGATTGATGCTGCCATGATATATCAATTCTCAAAACAAGGATTCAATTCAAATTTTCCATTCGAAACACTTGAGATGAATTGGATTGGTGATTTTAATCCTAGAATGATGCATATGATGGATCATATAGGGGCTTCAGCTTACAAAACGCATATCACCTATCGCAAACTTTTTGATGATGCTAAAGAGTTTGCTCGATCTCCTATTATTGGGTAGGCTTGTATTTTTTTTTAGAATTAATAACTGAAAAAAAAGCCATCTCAATAGAGATAGCTTTTTTAAAATTTTATTTAGAGTCCATATTCAGTGTGGAATTTTATTCTTAGCAGGCGAATATCATCTTCAGTATAATCCTCTTCTCCCAGTTCATCAAGAGCGTCGTCAATATTATCTGTTTCGGCTTCGTTAAAGTATTCCAAGACCTCTTCTTGTCTGTCTTCGTCGATAACTTCGTCAATATAATAGTTGATATTAAGTTTGGTTCCTGAATAAACGATGGCATCCATTTCTCTTAAGAGATCCTGGAATTCCATTCCTTTAGCATCGGCAATATCTTCAAGGTCCATTTTTCTGTCAACACTTTGGATGATATAAACCTTGAATTTAGATTTGTCAGCAATTGACTTGACAACCATATCCTGAGCACGCTCGATGTCATTTTCTTCGACATGTTTTGCAATCAATTCAGCAAACTCTTTACCAAAACGTTTTGCTTTACCAGCACCAACACCCTGAATGTGGGACATTTCTTCAATGTTTATAGGGTAGTGAATAGCCATGTCCTCCAAGGAAGGATCCTGGAAAATAACGTATGGGGGGGTGTTTTTAAGCTTGGATATTTTTTTACGAAGTTCCTTTAGCATCTTTAGTAGAGTAGTGTCTACCGCAGCTGTGCCCGAAGATTTGGGTGCTTCAGTGTCTGATTCATCAAAAGCGTGATCATCAGTAAGCATAAAAGGTGTCGGATTCGCTAGGAAATCGTGACCTTCTTTCTTGATTTTTATTACTCCGTATTGTTCAATATCCTTTTCGATAAACATATTGATTAGTGAGCGACGGAAAACCATATTCCAGAAATGCTGATCTTTATCTTTCCCACAACCAAAAATGTCAAGTTCGTCGTGCTTGTACGATTTTGTTGACGAATTAGACTCACCGGTCAATATATTTACAAGGTGGTCGATTTTAAATCTTTCCTTAACTGTTTTGACAACATTAAGAGCTTTAACGACATATTCTTCACCTTGGAATTCTTTTTTAGGATGTAGGCAGTTGTCGCAGCTTCCACAGTTTTCTTCAGAGTGTGTTTCACCAAAGTAGTGTAGTAGTACTGTTCTTCTACAAACGGCAGATTCTGCGTATGATACAGTTTCCAGTAGAAGTTGTTTCCCAATTTCCTGTTCAGCAATAGGTTTGCCTTGCATGAATTTCTCAAGCTTCTGTATATCTTTGTAACTGTAGAATGTTAAGCAATGGCCTTCGCCGCCATCTCTACCAGCACGACCTGTTTCCTGATAATAACCTTCTAAACTTTTGGGGATATCGTAGTGAATTACAAAACGGACATCGGGTTTGTCTATTCCCATTCCAAATGCTATCGTTGCAACCACAACATCTATATCTTCCATTAGGAACTTGTCCTGGTTACCCGATCGTGTTGCTGAATCCATACCAGCGTGGTAAGGTACAGCGTTGATGCCGTTTACTTGAAGTGTCTCTGCTAGTTCTTCAACCTTTTTTCGGCTTAAACAATAGATGATGCCCGATTTACCTTCATTCTTGCGAATAAATTTGATGATCTCTTTTGTTGCATCTACCTTAGGTTTTACTTCATAGTATAGGTTTGCACGGTTAAAGGATGATTTGTAAACCTTTGCGGTTAGCATCCCTAGATTTTTTTGTATGTCATGTTGAACTTTAGGGGTAGCCGTTGCTGTTAGTGCAATGATTGGAGCTTTCCCAATTTCTTCAACAATAGGTCTGATTTTACGGTATTCAGGTCGAAAGTCATGTCCCCATTCTGAAATACAATGAGCTTCATCTACAGCATAGAATGAAATCTTAATGTTTTTAAGAAATTCAATATTGCTTTCTTTGGTGAGTGATTCCGGCGCAACGTATAGTAATTTGGTTCTGCCTTCAATCACATCTTCCTTAACCTTTAGAGTGGCAGATTTTGAAAGAGATGAGTTCATGAAATGCGCGACGCCATCATCTTCACCAAAATTTCTCATGGCATCAACTTGATTTTTCATCAAGGCGATTAGTGGTGAGATGATTATTGCTGTCCCTTCCAGCATCATTGCTGGCAACTGGTAACAGAGTGATTTTCCTCCACCAGTAGGCATTAATACAAAACTATCATTACCATTAAGGACATTATTTATAACTTCTTCTTGACTTCCTTTAAAGGTGTCAAAACCAAAATTCTTTTTTAAATGACTAACTAGCTCAAACTCCGTTTTCATCTTCTGTAATTTGTTGTCATTAAATATATGTAAGATTTTTTTTTGCACAGAAAAATTCTTTGTGCCAATTGTGTAAAAAATAATCTTAATATTATTCGTTGCTTATTTTCATATAGCTGAGAACCTGCGAAGCTAATAAAAATGTTTTGCAGATTTAGCTTTTAAAGGTGTGATTTTTACCTCAGTTCAGTCTTTTTTATTCAATAAATGAATACTTTTGTATTTTAAATTTAGATAAACATTTGAAGAAAACAAAAACTTAAAGTCTTTTAACAGCTTTTAACTATTCTTCTTTTTTTACTAATGATTTAGGGGTAAACAGAACATTAATAATTTAATACTGATAAGTTTTGAATTCGATAGATAAAATTAAAAAGATAGCAATAAATACAATTAGAGAGGAAGCTAGAACTATAGGTCAACTTGTTGATTATATTGATGATGACTTCGCTAAAGTTGTTGGGCTTATTTTAGATAGTAAGGGGCGTGTTGTTGTAACTGGTATTGGAAAAAGTGCAAATATTGCGAATAAAATAGTTGCAACGTTAAATTCCACAGGTACGCCATCAATGTTTATGCATGCTGCTGATGCCATTCATGGAGATTTGGGTATGATTAGGCCTGATGATATCATAATATGTATATCCAAGAGTGGAAATACGCCCGAAATCAAGGTTTTGGCTCCATTGATCAAAAATATGGGAAATGTGCTGGTAGGGATGGTCGCTGGTCTGGATTCTTTTTTAGCAAAACAATCAGATTATGTACTTAAAGCAGTTGTTGATAAAGAAGCTTGCCCTAATAATTTAGCACCAACGAATTCAACAACTGCACAGTTGGTAATTGGCGATGCCTTAGCGGTATCACTGCTTGAAAGTCGTCAGTTTAGTTCTCAGGATTTTGCGAAATATCATCCAGGTGGTGCTTTAGGTAAAAAATTGTATCTACGTGTCAACGATCTTGTTGCTAAACAAACTGCTCCACAAGTAAAGTTAGATGACGATATCCGTTCGGTTATTCTTGAGATTTCATCAAAGAGAATGGGCGCAGCAGCAGTTGTTGATGATGAAAATAAGATATTAGGCATAATTACCGATGGTGATTTACGAAGAATGATGCAGCAATATGAGGATGTTAAACATCTTAAAGCAAAAGATATCATGTCGGTGTCTCCTAAAACAATTGGCGAAGCAGAGTTGGCAATTAATGCTTTTCATTTAATGGAGAAAAATAGTATTACCCAATTGGTTGTTTGTGAAGATGACAAGTATATTGGTTTAGTTCATCTTCACGATATATTGAAGGAAGGTATTGTGTAGATTGGTGTCATTTTAAGCACCTCATAAGTAGTCTTTAATTGTAATCGGTTTTATATGTCAGAGAAAGAAGAAGATGGAATGAGTTTCCTGGAACATTTAGAAGTATTGCGTTGGCACCTAATTCGTGCGGTCGCGGCAGTGTTAGTATTTGCTATTGCGGCTTTTGTATTTTATGATTTTATTTTTGATAAAATTATTTTGGCCCCTAAGAATGTTGACTTCTTCACCAATAGGATGTTTGCCATGTTTGCTGATTATACTGGAGTAGAATCATTGAAGATCAACACAAAGCCTTTTCAGGTTATTAATATTAATATGGCTGGGCAATTTGCAACACATATTTCGGTTTCACTAGTAGTTGGTTTAATCGCAGGTTTCCCATATCTGTTTTTTGAATTCTGGCGCTTCGTACGACCCGCTTTGTATTCAACAGAAAAAATGCATGCACGAGGATCGATTTTTTATACTAGTTTTTTGTTTGCTCTTGGGGTTGCTTTTGGTTACTACGTGATTACACCTTTATCGGTACACTTTCTAGGATCATATAACGTATCCTCTCAGGTGATGAATCAGATTAATTTAACCTCATATATTTCAACGATTACTTCCATTGTTTTGGCAAGTGGAATTATATTTGAGTTGCCTATTTTAATTTTCTTTTTGAGTAAGATAGGTTTAGTAAGTCCTGAGTTTTTAAGAAAATACAGAAAGCATTCTATTGTTTTAATATTGATTTTATCAGCGATTATAACGCCGCCAGATATTTTCTCTCAGGTTTTAGTTTGTATGCCATTACTGGTTTTGTATGAAGTCGGGATTGGTATTTCTAAGCGTATTCAGAAACAACAAGCTAAAGCTTTTGAATAAAACTTACTAAGCAATAAAATTTGTTTAGATTAGTTCTTTTATCAGGAGGTGTTTATTGTTAATTTTGAATACCAATTAATATTTGAGATTTTCTTATTTATTAGAAATATCTATCATGTTCACTTACTTAATGTATACATGCTAAAATTGTTTAAAGGATTCATATTGCTTTTGTTTATTCTTATGGGGGTAGGAATAAATCAATCTGCTTTTACTCAGGTTACAAAACTTCGAGGTAAAGTCGTAGATGCGAAAACTCAAGAGCCATTACCATTTGTTAATATTGCTTTTAAAGGAACAACTATTGGTACGACTACAGATTTTGATGGGAATTACTTTCTCGAAACTCGTACTCCGACAGATTCCTTATATATATCATTTGTTGGTTATAAAGAGAGAGCTCTTAAAATACAAAAGGGAACTTTTCAAACCTTAAATGTTGAACTGCACTCCGAAGCTGTATCCTTACAGGAAATTAAAGTATTGCCAGGTGAGAATCCAGCTCATATTCTTTTGAGGAAAATTATTGCTCGTAAAAAGAAAAATAATCCAGCGCGTTTAGAATCGTATCAGTATGAAACTTATACGAAAATGGAGATGGATTTGAATAATATTGGAGATGATTTTAAGAATAAAAAAATCATGCGTCAGTTTCAGTTTGTATTCGATTATGTGGATACGTCTGTTGTGACAGGGAAATCCTATTTACCTGTTTTTATTACGGAATCTCTATCTGATTATTATTATAGAAAAAGTCCTAAGCTTGAACGAGAAATTATTAAAGCATCTCAAATGTCAGGAGTAGAGGATAATGCCAGTTTAGCTCAGTTTACAGGACAGTTACATCAGAATATTAATATCTACGATAACTTTATAGACTTATTTAATAAGGGATTTGTAAGTCCAATTGCAGATGGTGGACTAAGTTATTATAAGTATTATTTGACAGATAGTGCTTATCGTGATGGCAATTGGTCTTACCATATGTCATTTAAGCCTAAAAGGAAATTGGATCCCTGTTTTGTTGGTGATTTTTGGGTGGCTGATACAACCTTTGCGATTGATAATATGAAAATGCGTATCACCAAAGATGTTAATCTGAATTGGGTAACCGATTTGGTGAGTACGAATGAATTTCAAAAGGTAAATGATTCGACCTGGTTCTTGAAAAAACAGGATTTGTTTGTTGATTTCATGTTGACTAATAGGGATTCTACAGATCAAATGGGATTCTTTGGAAGAAAAACAATCTCATATCGTGATGTGAAATTGAATGTGCCTATTCGTAAAGAGATAGTAAAACTTGAAAATAATGTCATTGTCAATGATGATGCATTGGGAAAAGAGGCTTCCTATTGGGATAATGCTCGCCCTTTTAAACTCTCGGAACGTGAATCGGGAATTTACTCCATGGTTGATTCTATCCAGAATGTTCCGTTGTATCGAAATATCGTTGATGTGATTCAAACTTTTGTGACGGGATACTATACGGAGGGAAATTTTGAATATGGGCCTTATTATAAATTGTATTCATTTAACGAAATTGAAGGAAATCGATTCATGTTTGGCGGTAGAACATCGAATGATTTTAGTACGAAGGTCATGTATAATGCGCATCTCGCCTATGGTGATAAAGACAATCGGTTTAAGTATGGTCTGGGTTTTTTATACATGATTAATAAATTGCCTCGAGAGAGTTTTGGGATGCAGTGGAAGCACGATATTCATCAGTTGGGAAAGAGTCCGAATGCTTTTACCGAAGGAAATATTCTGGCTTCTTTGTTGAAACGAAATCCTAATAATAAACTGACAATGATGAATCAGTTTGAAGCGCATTACGAAAAGGAATGGTTTCAGGGATTTATGAATACATTGAAATTTCGTTATCGTGATATCTCACCAACTTCTATTGTGCCTTTTACGAAACCCAATGGTACGGCTCTTTCAGGTATTAAAGCGTCTGAAATTGAACTAAAAACCCGTTGGACGAGAAACGAGAAGGTTGTAATGGGTGAGTTTGAAAGGGTTCATTTTGGAGGACCTGTACCTATAGTTACGCTTTATACAACAATGGGATTTAAAGATTTGCTAGGTTCTAATTATGAATATTTCAAAACAGATTTGAGTGTTGATCATACTTTAGAACTACCACCTTTTGGGAAATTGCGTTATTTGGCAACAGCTTCAAAGCTATGGGGGAAAGTTCCTTATCCATTATTGTCGCTGCATGAAGGGAATGAGACTTATGCATTTGACCCGTATGCTTTTAATATGATGAATTATTTTGAGTTCGCCAGTGACCAATATGTGAGTTTGTCCTTAGAACATCATTTTCATGGTTTCATCATGAATCGTATTCCTTTGTTTAAGAGATTAAAATGGCGTGCTGTGGCTACAGCAAAAGGTTTGTGGGGAACATTATCTGATAAAAATAATGGGGCTTTGGAAAACAGCGAAGCTGCGATGTTGTTCCCAGCTGGCTTGTCAGATGTAAAGGATCCTTATTTTGAGGCGAGTGTGGGAATTGAAAATATCTTCAAATTTTTTCGTGTAGATGCCATGTGGCGATTGAATCATTTGGAACCCAATCCCAATCAGGATTTTGAAGAGTTTGGAATTCGTGCCATGTTTCAGATGACCTTCTAAAGATGAAATCCATTTTGAAAAGATTTATTAACATATCAGCATAAGACTATTCCCAACAGTTTCATATATTTGCAAAACTCGGGGACAAAACCTAAAGAATTCTTATGATTTTAAGAGCTGAAAATTTAGTAAAGAAATATAAAAGCCGTACCGTTGTTAAAGGTGTATCGGTAGAAGTGAAGCAAGGTGAAATTGTTGGATTACTTGGACCTAATGGTGCTGGTAAAACGACATCATTCTATATGATTGTTGGTTTGATTCAACCTAATGGGGGGCGAATTTATCTCGACGAAAGAGAAATTACCAAGGAGCCTGTTTATAAAAGAGCTCAAATGGGAGTAGGCTATTTGGCTCAAGAAGCATCGGTATTTCGTAAATTAAGTGTTGAAGACAATATTAAAGCTGTTCTACAGATGTCTGATTTCACTAAGGAATATCAGGAGCAGCGTCTGGAAGAAATGTTGAATGAATTTAGTCTTCAGAAAATACGTAAGAGTTTAGGTATTCAGCTTTCAGGTGGAGAACGTAGAAGAACTGAGATTGCTCGTGCCCTATCGATTAAACCAAAATTTATTCTATTGGATGAACCTTTTGCTGGTGTCGATCCAATTGCGGTAGAAGATATTCAAGATATCGTTCGTACATTAAAGGATAAAAATATTGGGATTCTGATTACTGACCACAATGTTCAGGAGACCCTTTCGATTACCGAAAGAGCCTATTTATTATTCGAAGGAAATATTCTTAAATCAGGTACAGCCGAAGAATTAGCTGCCGATGAAGATGTACGTCGAGTATATCTCGGGAAGAATTTCGAATTGAGACAGCCAAAATAAACTGTGCAAAATAAATTTTCAGATCTTTTTTTTTGAGATGTGTATTTGATATTTAAGGACTTTGGAAATGGTGAGTAAAAAATATTCGTTTTTTTCAAATTTACTATTGCACAAGTTAAAAAAGACATTTATATTTGCACCGCAATTAACCCGCGGATGTGGCGTAATTGGTAGCCGCGCTAGACTTAGGATCTAGTGCCGAGAGGCGTGGGGGTTCGAGTCCCTTCATCCGCACTACAGAAAAATAACCTTAAACCGCCCTGCTGAAGATGTATAACATCATGCTTGTGGCGGTTTTTTGCAATTTAAAAGGTTTTATCATTCTAATAGCTGAAAAATGAATATCACAAGAACCAACACTGATGATTTGAATGCTGTAATTAAATTACAGTTAGTAAAGGAAGATTATGCGAGTCAAGTTGACTCTGTGCTTAAGGACCATCGTAGAAAAGCAAGTATTGATGGTTTCCGTCCTGGTAAAGTGCCAATGGGTTTGATCAAAAAAATGTATGGTACTCCTGTTTTAGCTGATGAGGTAAATAAAATTCTTGGTCAAGAGCTTTACAAGTATATCGAAGAGAATAAATTGGATATCTTAGGTGAGCCTCTTCCAAATGAGACTGAGCAAAAAGAGATCAACTGGGAGAAAGATACTGAGTTCGAATTTGTGTTCGATATCGCGATGTCTCCTGAGTATACTCTAAACCTAAGCAAGAGAGATAAAATCAACTTCTTTAAAATTGCTGTTGATGAGAAAATGATTCAGAATGGTGTAGATATGCATGCTCGTCGTTTTGGTTCTAACGAAGAAGCTGAAGTTGTTGAAGATAAAGAAATCCTTAAAGGTAACTTTGCACAACTTGATGCTGAAGGTAATGTTGTTGAAGGTGGTATCGCAAGCGAAGATGTAGCTATTTCATTGGAATATATGAAAGACGAAGAGTCTAAAGCAAAATTCGTAGGTGCTAACGTAAACCAGATTATTACTTTCAATCCTGCTAAAGCATTCCCTAACAGAACTGATTTAGCTTCTATGTTGGGTATTGCTCCAGAAATGGCTGAAACTCTTGAGTCTGATTTCCAATATACGATCACTAATATTTCTAAGTTTATTCCTGCTGAAATGAATCAGGAGTTATTCGACAAAGTATTTGGTGAAGGAAAAGTTGCTAACGAAGAAGAATTCAAAAACCAAATTAAAGCTGATATCGAAGCTCAATTGGTTAACGATAGCGATTACAAATTCTTAATCGATGCTAAAGAGAAGTTGGTTAAGAAAGCAAAAATTGAACTTCCTGTTTCTTTCTTGAAGCGTTGGATTATTGCTACTAACAAAGAGATGACTGCTGAGCAAGTAGAAAGCGATTTCGAAAACTATTCTGATGATATCAGATGGCAGTTAATTAAAGATAAATTGGTAAAAGATAACGACCTTAAAGTTGAAGAAGAAGAGGTTGTTGAATTTGCTAAGAAACAAGCTTTAATGCAATTCCAGCAGTATGGTATGATGGAAGTACCAGAAGAGTACTTGACTAACTATGCTAAGCAAATGTTAGAGAACAAAGACGAGGCTAGAAAGATCTGGGATCGTAAGTTAGATGACAAAGTTGCTGAATACCTTAAGAATACAATTAAGGTTGAGGAGAAAGAAGTTTCTACTGAAGAATTCAATAAAATGTTTGAATAAACATTTATAGAATAAATATATAGGCAACCACGCTCTTTTAGGGGCGTGGTTGTTTTTTTATTCAGCATTTTGTTCACTGATGTTTAATTAAAGCATTTTTTTTAGCTATTTTAGCTAAACTTAAATGTTGATATAGTATATTAAATAATAGTCTTTTGTTTTGGATGGTTTTGCCAACCAAAGCCCAAATAAAATATATTCATCCTATGATACCACAAGACGAATTTAAAAAGTTTGCGACTAAGCATAGAGGCATTAGTAGTCTTACATTAGACAAATACACCTCTATTAGTAACTCATATATTTCTCCTACAATTATCGAGGAGCGTCAGTTAAACATTGCGTCTATGGACGTGTTTTCACGTTTGATGATGGATAGAATCATCTTTTTAGGTGTACCTATCGATGATTATGTGGCTAATATCATCATGGCTCAGCTTTTATTCCTTGAGTCAACTGATCCGTCAAAGGATATTCAGATCTACTTTAATACGCCAGGTGGTTCTGTACATGCCGGTTTGGGTATTTATGATACGATGCAGTATATTAATTGCGATATCGCTACTATTTGTACGGGTATGGCTGCTTCTATGGGAGCCGTTCTATTGACTGCAGGCGAAAAAGGAAAGCGTTCAGCTTTAAAGCACTCACGTGTTATGATTCACCAGCCAATGGGAGGTGCACAAGGTCAGGCTTCTGATATTGAAATTACCGCTCGCGAGATCATGAAGTTGAAGAAAGAACTTTATACCATCATTTCTGATCATTCAGGAATGCCATTCGAAACGGTTGAGAAAAATTCTGATCGTGATTATTGGATGACTGCTCAGGAAGCTAAAGAATATGGTATGATTGATGAAGTTTTGTTGAGAGAGCCTAAGAAATAAGGCCTGAAAAATCATAAAAATCTTGGAAATGCAGAGTTTAGCTTAAAATGCTTAACTTTGCATTTCTAATATAAGAAGGAATCGTATTTAAAAAATTCGAAGACCTATTTAATTGTAAACAACTTGGTTTAATGATGTTTAATATCTGACATCGGCAAGCTAAAAGACTATATTTTACTTATGGATAAATGTTCATTTTGTGGGCGAGATAAAAAAGATACCAATCTTTTAATTGCAGGAATCAGTGGTCACATTTGCGATAGTTGTATCGATCAGGCACACGAGATTATTAAAGAAGAGGCTAAAACCAACTCAGATCTTAACCTGACTGACATTCAGTTGTTAAAACCAACAGAGATCAAAACTTTCCTGGATCAGTATGTAATTGGTCAGGATGCAGCTAAAAAATACCTTTCTGTTGCTGTTTATAACCACTACAAGAGATTACTGCAGGAGGAGGATGACGAGGAGATTGAAATTGAAAAATCAAATATCATTCTTGTAGGTGAAACAGGAACTGGTAAAACGCTTTTGGCAAGAACCATTGCTAAGATGCTTCATGTACCTTTTACGATTGTTGACGCTACAGTTTTAACTGAAGCTGGCTATGTAGGTGAAGATATTGAGTCGATTTTAACACGTCTTTTACAAGCTTCAGATTACGATGTTGAGGCGGCTGAAAAAGGAATTGTATTTATCGATGAGATTGATAAGATCGCACGTAAGAGCGATAACCCATCAATTACACGTGATGTTTCAGGTGAAGGGGTTCAGCAAGGTTTATTGAAATTGCTTGAGGGATCTATTATTAATGTTCCACCACAAGGCGGTCGTAAACATCCTGATCAAAAAATGATACCGGTTAATACGAAGAATGTCCTTTTCATTTGTGGAGGTGCTTTTGATGGTATTCAACGTAAAATTGCACAGCGACTGAATACAGCGGTTGTTGGTTTTAATGCAAGTAAGGAAGCTGAGAAGGTTGATCAAGAAAACTTCTTGCAATATATTGCTCCACAGGATTTGAAATCATTTGGTTTGATTCCAGAAATTATTGGACGTCTGCCTGTTTTAACTTATTTGGAGCCTCTAGATCGTGAAGCGCTTAGAAATATTCTAACAGAGCCTAAAAATTCGATTATCAAGCAATATAATAAGTTGTTTAAGATTGATGATATTGAATTGATCTTTGATGAAAGTGCCTTGGAGTATATTGTTGATAAAGCTGTGGAATATAAGCTTGGTGCACGTGGCTTGCGTTCAATTTGCGAAGCCATTATGATGGATGCCATGTTTGAATTGCCATCTTCGGATGAAAAAACAGTTACTATTGATGCTAAATATGCCGCTGGTAAATTGGATAAAGCTAATATGAAACACTTAAGAATAGCTTAAGCTATTTTTCTAGATACAAGAAAAGTCTGGTGATTCACCAGACTTTTCTTGTTTTTACAGTACTTCCTTTATTTTTTCACATAGTCGATAAAAGAATAAGCATGCTCATTCTTTTCATCAGGCATATGATCTTCGCGTTTTAAGCTCTCCCAGACTTTTGAATCAAGCTTAGGGAAGAAGGTATCGCCATCAAATTTACCATGTACCATTGTTAGATACAATTTATCAGCCTTATCGATTGCTTCTTTATAAATGGTTCCACCACCAATGATAAAAGCTTCCTGATCGGCAGGAACCTTAGTAAGAGCTTCTTCCAAAGAATTAACCACAATGCAACCTTCTGCTTTATAATCCTCCTGACGTGTAATAATGATTGAGGTACGGTTAGGAAGTGGCTTTCCTATAGAATCGAAAGTTTTACGACCCATAATAATATGGTGCCCTGTTGTTAAAGCCTTGAATCTTTTTAGGTCGGCAGATAAACGCCAAATCAGTTGATTATCTTTCCCAATAACGTTGTTTTGAGATGCTGCTACAATGATTGATATAGGCATGATAGAGATAGGTTAGTGAATGTATAAGTCAGTTAATGAGTGAATGGGCGAATTTGTGATATAAAACTTAAATTCTTAAACCCAAATCCCTTATTCCGTTTAACTCATTAGTAATTTACCAATTTAAACGATACTAAACCGAAATAGCACCTTTAATGTGCGGATCAGCTTCGTAGTTTTCTAGTTTGAAATCCTCATATTTAAAATCGAAAATGCTTTTCACATCAGGATTGATTTTCATTTGAGGTAATTTTTTAGGTTCACGAGTCAATTGTAAATCAACTTGCTCCAAATGGTTGTTGTATATATGAGCATCGCCCAAAGTATGGATAAAATCACCCGCTTCCAAACCACAAACCTGAGCCATCATCATGGTTAATAAGGCATAGGAGGCAATATTAAATGGCACGCCTAAAAAGATGTCAGCGCTACGTTGGTATAATTGGCACGATAATTTGCCATCGGCCACATAAAATTGGAATAAGGCATGACAAGGAGGCAAGGCCATATTTTCAATATCGGCCACATTCCAGGCACTTACGATTAATCGACGAGAGTTGGGATTGTTTTTGATATCGTTTACCAATTGTGAAATTTGGTCAACATGTTCGCCATTTGCTTTAGGCCAGGAGCGCCATTGATAACCATATACATGACCAAGATCGCCATTCTCATCTGCCCATTCATTCCAAATCTTTACCCCATTATCCTGTAAATATTTGACATTGGTGTCACCATTCAAAAACCACAATAGTTCATGAATAATCGATTTTAAATGAAGCTTTTTGGTGGTAAGTACAGGAAAGCCTTCTGATAGGTCGAATCGCATTTGATGACCGAAAACACTAATCGTTCCAGTTCCTGTTCGGTCACCTTTTTGGTTCCCTTCCTGAGTTACTTTTTCCAGCAATTCGAGATATTGGCGCATAATTATTCAAGTTTATTCTTAAAATTAGTTTAAAGTTAAACTTTCCATTCAAAGAATGTTTCACTCTGAGAAATATTTCGGCCATCAACTTATTAACAAGATGTTGAAAACTTCTATTAGTTATCAATAAAATTAGATTTGGGTCTTCCCGCAAAGAGAAATACTTAGCGAATTCTTTATTTAACTCAACATAAATTCTTAAATTAAAGTGTCCTTATATCATCTAATCACTTAAATATTAGATCAAATGCTCATCAAAACCTACGGAAGTGCAGTGTATGGTATACATGCCACCACCATTACAATTGAAGTCAATGTTTTTAATGGTGTTCGTTTTTCTTTAGTTGGATTACCTGACAATGCCGTGAAGGAAAGCCAGCAGCGTATTGATTCGGCTTTGCGCGAAGTTGGCTATAAGATCCCAGGCAAAAAGATTATTATTAATATGGCTCCTGCCGATATTCGTAAAGAAGGATCTGCTTATGATTTACCTTTAGCAGTGGGGATATTGACCGCAACAGAACAAATTAAATGTCCAGATTTGCAAAAATATGTGATTATGGGTGAGCTATCGCTAGATGGAAGTTTGGTTCCAATAAAAGGGGTTTTGCCCATGGCTATAAAAGCCAGGGAAGAAGGTTTTGAAGGTTTAATATTGCCTTTGGATAATGCAAAAGAAGCTGCTGTTGTAAATAATTTGAAGGTTTATGGTATTCAGAACATAAAGGAGCTGATTGATTTTTTCAATGGGGATGCTGAATTGAAAATCACCGAAGTAGATACCAGAGCTGAGTTTTATTCTCACCTGAATCACTTTGAGCATGATTTTGCAGATGTTAAAGGTCAGGAAAATGTGAAAAGAGCCCTTGAAATTGCAGCAGCAGGTGGTCACAATATCATTATGATTGGGCCTCCGGGCTCTGGGAAGACTATGTTGGCAAAACGAATACCCGGTATATTGCCTCCTTTAAGTCTGCAAGAAGCTTTGGAAACCACAAAGATTCATTCCGTTGCAGGAACCCTAGAAAAGGAAAGTGGCTTAATGACGAAGCGTCCGTTTCGTAGCCCGCATCACACAATTTCTGACGTGGCACTCGTTGGTGGTGGCACTGTTCCTCAGCCAGGTGAAATATCTTTATCGCATAATGGTGTTCTGTTTTTAGATGAGTTACCAGAGTTTAAACGAACAGTTCTCGAAGTGATGCGACAACCCTTGGAGGATAGAACCATTACCATCTCGAGAGCAAAATTCACAGTTGATTACCCAGCAAGTACCATGCTGATTTCATCCATGAACCCTTGCCCCTGCGGTTTTTACAATCATCCTGATAAAGACTGTTTGTGTCCACCCGGTATGGTTCAAAAATATTTAAGTCGTATTTCAGGACCTCTTCTCGATCGTATCGATATTCATATCGAAGTGACTCCCGTTTCTTTCGACAAAATATCAGAAGAACGTCTTTCTGAAAAATCGGCACATATCAGAGAAAGGGTAGAGCTTGCTCGTGAAATTCAATCCTCTCGTTTTGTAAATGAGGAAGGAATACATTCCAATGCCATGATGAGCTCTAGACTTTTACGTAAATATTGTCAGCCCAATGAGGATGGAATGAACTTGTTGAAAGTTGCTATGGAAAAGGTTGGACTCTCTGCGAGAGCATATGATAGAATCCTAAAAGTTTCGAGAACAATTGCCGATCTGGAAGGCTCTGAAACAATTGAAACAGATCATTTATCAGAGGCTATTCAATATCGTAGTCTCGATCGTGATGGATGGGGAGGGTGAGAATGGATATCGTCTATTATTGAATATTAATTTTGAGTTTAGGTTTTTGTGTGGTATATATCTTTTATTACAGAGATTGAATGAATTTTATAAAAATCCCGGATCTCTTAATTGGAAATCCGGGATAAGTTCGATTTATTTAGATCTTAAGTATCTTAATACTTTTTCCACCTATTACTTTGAAAATGTAAACGCCAGGTTTACAGTTCGAAAGGTCAAGGATTTCTTTTTCATTTTGTACTTCTTTTATGAAAATTATTTTCCCCAACTGGTTGCATAGTGCGATTTTATTTCCTCTTTGCAAACCGTTGATGCTTACCTGGTGTTTAGCAGGATTAGGATAAGCACTTAATTCAATTGTCTCGGTGATTCTATCATCAATGCCCGTAACAACTTCAATGGTAATGTTTCTGTTAACTTCTACAGAATTGTAGTTCTGGTTTCCTTCTTGAATGGCTGTAAGTGTAAATTCTCCAACCTCCAGAATTGTTAGCAAATCTTCATTGATAAGAGCAAGGTTTTCATTAGATACACTGTAGCTTACGAACAAGCCTGTTTCAGCAACAGCTGTTAGCTGTACTTGCTCATCCACTTTTAAAGAGCTTAACTCCTGATTCCAAACAATGACCTGGTCAGCCTTACTTACATTAATACTGATATTTCCACTTACCGTATTGTAGTTATCTGCATCTGTTGGTGTAAATATGATTTCTACAGCTTGTGTTCCTGCACCAGGAGTTGACGATGGATTGGCAAAGGCAAAGTTTCCATCTAGGTTTGCTGTTCCGCCTGATAAGGTAGATTCACTCAAGGCTTGTCCGTAGGTGATGGCATCAGCTGTTGGCCAATCGTTAACGACAGTAGATTCTTTGGTGACGCTTATATTAATATTTCCACTTACTGAATTGTAGTTATCCGCATCGCTTGGTGTAAAAATCACCTCAACCGACTCTATTCCTGTCTCAGGAGTTATTGATGGGTTCGCAAAAGCAAAGCTTCCTTCCACATTGGAAGTACTTCCCGTAAGAGTTGATTCGCTTAATGCTTGTCCGTAAGTAATTGTACTAGCCGATGGCCACACACTCACAGTTGGATTTGCTTTATCAACGGTAATGT